>NZ_BAFT02000064.1 GCF_000308475.2 Nocardia brasiliensis NBRC 14402
AGACTCACCCGCGCGGAGGTCGAGACCTCGCGCAGCGTCCGGTTCTGGGCGAGACGAGCACGCCGCAGACTGTCCCCGATGGCCTCTCGCAGCAGCGTCATCTCGTTCTCCTTCGCTCCCTGTCAGGGGACCTGCGCGGTACTCACGAGTGCCACGCACGCCGTTCTTTCTCGCACAACGTCGGACCGGTCCCGGTTGGTTCCCGCCCGGCGCAAATCACTCACCTTGCCCATCTTGCCCGCCCGGACCGCGGTCCGGGCGCTGTACGCAGCGCAAGAGTTCGCGTAAGGCGATGTGGGTCGCCTCGAGCCTGATCGTCCACCGCTCACCGCGCAGCTTCCACCGCATCACCTCGGTGTGCCCCGGCCCGGCCAGGCCCAGGAACACCGTGCCGACCGCGTGCCCGTCCTGCGGGTCGGGTCCGGCCACGCCGGTCAGCGCGACACCCCAGTCCGCGCCACAGCGGGTACGGGCGCCGACCGCCAACTGCTCGGCGGTACTCGCGGCGACCGGTCCCTCCGTCTCCAGTACTTCGGAGCTGACGCCGCCCAGGCTGTGTTTGAGATCTGTGGCGTACACCACCAGGCCCCCGCGCAGCACCGCGCTGGCGCCGGGCACGCCGGCGATGGTCGCCGCCACCAGGCCCGCGGTCAGCGATTCGGCGGTGGCCACGGTCTGGCCCGCCGCGGTCAGCGTGCGCACGAGATCGGCGGCCGGCGCGCCGGCGATCAACGGATCGGCCGCGGGGGCGTTCATGCGCCGCGCGATCGACCGGGCCCGCCCGCGAACCACACGCGTGCCGCCTGCCCGACGTAATCGAGTCCGGTGAGCACCGTCAGCGCGACGGCCACGTACATCAGTGCCATGCCCAGGCCGGCGAGCCAACCGGTGAACGGCAGCAACAGGAAGGCGATCGCGATCGACTGCACCAGGGTCTTCAGCTTGCCGCCGCGGCCCGCCGGGATCACCCCGCGCCGCACCACGATCAGCCGGAGCAGGGTCACGCCGATCTCGCGGCCACAGATGACCAGGGTGATCCACCAGGCCAGATCGCCCAGCACCGACAACCCGATCACCGCCGAACCGATCAGCGCCTTGTCCGCGATCGGGTCGGCGAGCTTGCCGAAATCGGTGACCAGACCGTATTTGCGCGCGAGTTGCCCGTCGAAGCGATCGGTGATCGCCGCGATACCGAACAGCGCGGCGGCGGTGATCCGCCAGCCGGTCTGGTGCCCGCCGTCGACGAACAGCGCGACCACGAACAGGGGGACCAGCGCGATCCGCAGCATGGTCAGGATGTTCGCGATATTCATCAGCGGGACCGCGGGCTCGGCCTGCGCGGGCACGAAGCCGGAACGGATCGGGCTCGGCGCCGCCCAGCGCCGGTCGATTTCCTCCGGTTGCGCACTCACGTCCGCACCCCGCTCACCGGCGCGCGACGCGCGTCATGCCGAACCCACTGCCCGCCGCGATGCGGTGGACGGGACGACTGGATGTGTGGCACACGATCAGCCTATCGGTAACCGGCCCGACTACTGTGCACCCCATGAACTCTCGGGGACCACTAGGTGGTTCGACCAGCGACGCACATCCGGGCGTGCCAGTAAGCACGCAGAGCTCCAACCTGGTTGTCCGACGCGCGCGAACCTCCGATGTACCCGAGATCAAACGCCTCGTCGATGTCTACGCCGGCCGGATACTGCTGGAAAAGAACCTGGTCACGCTCTACGAGGCGGTGCAGGAATTCTGGGTGGCCGTGCTGGACGGCCGGGTCGTGGGCTGCGGGGCGCTGCACGTGCTGTGGGCCGACCTGGGCGAGGTGCGCACGGTCGCGGTGCATCCGGACGTCAAGGGCAGCGGCGTCGGCAGGCTCGTGGTGGAGCAGCTGATCGCGGTGGCCCGCGAGCTGGAGTTGCGGCGGGTGTTCGTACTGACCTTCGAGGTGGACTTCTTCGCCCGGCACGGTTTCGTCGAGATCGACGGAACGCCGGTGACGGCCGAGGTGTACGCGGAGATGTGCCGGTCCTACGACACCGGTGTGGCCGAGTTCCTGGACCTGAGCTACGTGAAGCCGAACACCCTCGGCAATACTCGAATGCTGCTCACTCTCTGACTCTCGACCCTTAGGAAGCGACCGTGCCGATCTTCGCCGTGCACTACACCTACTCCGCGGCCACGGTCCCGGGCCGGGACACCCACCGTCCCGAACACCGGGGCTGGCTCGCCGACCAGCTCGCGGCGGGCGCGCTGCTGAGCAGCGGACCGTACCCCGACGGCTCGGGCGCGCTGCTGTTGTTCCAGGCCGCCGACGCGGACGCGCTGCACGCGCTGCTCGAAGTGGACCCGTTCGCGCGCGAGCAGCTGATCGACGACGTGCGCGTGGTCGAGTGGCAGCCGGTGCTCGGCGCGTTCGCCTCCTGAACCCCGGCTCCCGCCCGCGCCGCGACGGGCGGGAGTTCCGGTGAGCGCCGCGATTTTACCCGTGATCAGCTAACTTGCGGCGACACACCGGGCGTGCTACAGAGCTCCGGCGGCTCCCACACGGCAGACTCGCGCCATGCGCACATACGTAGCGGTTTTCGCGTCGACGGCTGCCACCGCCGGGCTGTTGTACGCGTATCTGGGTCCACCGGACAAATCGGACCCAGCAACCTCCTCGTCGGCCCGTCCGCTGACCCGGCCCGGTGTCGCCGACCCGGTCGCCTACCGGAACGCGGACGGCTACTACTTCCAGACCGGCGACCGGCTGATCACCTGCGGCATCCTCGATCAGGCGGTCGGCAGGCAGCGACACACCGCGGGCTGCCAGGGCGCGACCGCGCCCGCGCCGCCGCAGGTGCGGTACTGCTGGAGCACCGACCCGGCCGCCGCTGCCGTGGCGGTGGGCGACGAGGCCGGATACCTGTGTGTGAACCAGGGGTTCTACACCGGCCCGCAGACCGCGCCGGACGACTCCGGCGCCGGGCCGGTGCTGCCCGCCGGTTCCAGCCTCACCGCGCACGGGTTCACCTGTAAGGCCGAGGCGGACAGCGTCACCTGCCGCAACGACGAGGACGGGCACGGGTTCGAGATCGCGCCGGATTACAACCGGGTGTTCTGAGCGTCCGCTTCGCGCGCGGCGCCGCGCGTGCGCAGCAGGCTGGCGACCGTCGCGACGACCAGGATGCCGAGGATGACGCTCAGCGAGATCCCCGTGGAGATCTCCGGCACGCTGACGTGCTCGCCGCCGTTGACGAACGGGAGCGTGTTCTCGTGCAGCGCGTGCAGCACCAGCTTCACGCCGATGAACGCGAGGATCGCCGACAGACCGTAGGACAGATAGACCAGCCGATCGAGGAGTCCACCGATCAAGAAGTACAACTGCCGTAAACCCATGAGCGCGAACGCGTTTGCGGTGAATACCAGGTACGGCTCGCTCGTCAGGCCGTAGATCGCCGGGATCGAGTCCAGGGCGAACAGCAGGTCGGCGAAGCCGATCGCCAGCAGCGCCAGCAACAGTGGGGTCACCGCACGCCGTCCGTCGACGCGGGTGATCAGCTTGTCGCCGTCGTAGCTGTCGGTGGTCGGCAGTATCCGCTTGGCCAGCGCGACGATCCGGCTGTCGCGCTTCTCCTCGTGTTCCACCTCGTGGCCGCTCTCCCGGATCAGCTTGACCGCGGTGTAGATGAGGAACAGGCCGAACAGATAGAAGACCCAGCTGAACGCGCTGATCGCGGCCGCGCCGACGGCGATGAACGCGCCGCGCATCACCAGCGCGATGACGATGCCGATCAGCAGCGCCTTCTGCTGGTAGATCCGCGGCACCGCGAAGGTGGACATGATGATCAGGAAGACGAACAGGTTGTCCACCGAGAGCGCCTTCTCGGTGACGAAGCCCGCGTAGTACTCCCCCGCGAACGTGCCGCCCCACTGCCAGGCGACATAGCCGCCGAAGGCGAGCGCCAGACCGATGTAGACGGCGGACCAGAACCCGGATTCCCGGAAGGTCGGTTCGTGCGGGGTGCGCACGTGGGCATAGAAGTCGAAGACGAACAGGGCGAGGATCACCACGACGGTGATCACCCACTCGAGTGCGGTTACCTGCATGCGGTGTGCCGATCGGCAGCGAGAGTCATGACGTCCATAATGCCCGATTTGTCCGTTCTTGAAGGCTAGCGGGTTGGTTGCTGACCATAATTTCACATGCGGGCAACCGCGCGCCCGTGCCAGAGTGACCTCCGTGACCGACGACTACCTACTGCTGAACAAGGCGAACTGGGACGAACGCGCGCCCGCGCACGCCGCCTCGCGCGACTACGCGCTGGACCGGTTCCGCACCGAGCCCGGTTTCCTCAGCGACGTGGTGCGGTTCGATCTGCCGCTGCTCGGCGATATCGCCGGCTGCCGCGGCGTGCATCTGCAGTGCCATATCGGCACCGACACGGTCTCGCTGGCCCGGCTCGGCGCGACGATGACCGGACTCGACTTCTCCCCCGCCTCGCTCGCGGAAGCTCGGCTGCTCAGCGAAAAAACCAGCGCCGGAGTCGATTTCGTCGAATCCAACGTGTACGACGCGGTAACCGCCCTGGGCGCAGCGCAATTCGACCTGGTCTACACCGGCATCGGTGCGCTGTGCTGGTTGCCGAGCGTGGCTCGCTGGGCGGAAACCGTCGCGGGACTGCTGCGTCCCGGCGGACGGCTGTTCCTGCGCGAAGGACATCCGGTGCTGTGGTCGTTGGACGAAAACCACACGGACCGACTGGTTGTCGGCTACCCGTACTTCGAAACACCGGAGCCGATGGTGTTTTCCGACGGCGGCACCTACGTCGACACCGCGGCGGAATTCGAGCAGATCACCACGCACGAGTGGAACCACGGCCTCGGCGACATCGTCACCGCGCTGCTGGCCGCCGATCTGACGATCACCGGATTGGTCGAGCATCGCAGTGTGCCCTGGGAGGCGCTGCCCGGGCTGATGACGCTCGGGGACGGCGGCGAGTGGCGGCTCACCGAACATCAGGAGCGGGTGCCGTTGAGCTACACGTTGCAGGCGCGCAAGAACTGATCGGGCGCAGCCGATCTGGGCCGACGACCAGGCGTGATCGCACGCGCCGGGTGACGGCGCGTCCCGGCGGCATGCGCGGCGGCACAGGCCACAATGCCGTCATGCAAATCCGAGGAGCTCGTATCGCAGTGGTGCCCTGCACTATCGCGCTGGCGCTGCTGGCCGGGTGTGGCGACGACGACAAGAGTTCGGGCGCGCCGGCCGGCACGTCCGCCCCGCAGTCCGCGGCGACCAGTTCGGCCGCACCGAGTTCGACCGCGGCCCCATCGGCCGCACCGACCACCGAGGCCCCGCCGACCGCGACCCGGCCGCCCGCCCCGGGCCAGGTCGACCCGGCACAGTATCGGCAGCAGTCGGGGTACTACTTCCAGACACCGAGCGGATCGTTCCTCTGCGCGATCCTGGACCAGCCGATCTCGGACAACGCCCAGGCCGGCTGCCAAGGACCGACGAATCCGGCACCGGCGCAATACCGGGACTGCTGGGCGAAGGACAAGTACGCGGGCGCGCTTGCGGTCGGGGCGAAAGCCGAGCCGCTGTGCCTGAATCAGGGCGTATTCGTCGGCGAGCCCCTCGATGGCGGCACCCGGGGCGGCGGCCGGGTACTTCCATATGGTGCAATGCTTACCGTCGGCTCGTTCACCTGTGACTCCACCGAAGCGGGAGTGACCTGCACGAACGATACGGCCGGCACCGGGTTCCAGATTTCGCGCGAGTCCAACCGCACCTTCTGACCACGAAAACCGGTTCCCAACACGAAATCCGGATGTTAGCGTCAACACAAGACACAGTGACCCGACCGGAAGGCGAACAACCGTGACCAGGATGCCGCAGCGACGTCCGTCGCTAAGCGCAACCTGGCTGCCGAGTGCCTTCGCCGCGCTATCGGCCGTCGCCGGCACCCCTCGGTGCACGAGCACGCGGAGTCGCCCCTGACCGTGTCCACCCGGACCCGTCGAAGGGGTCACTCCGCGGCAATCGCCAAGGAGTGACCCCTTTTTCGTTGTCCGACACCATCCCTCGTAGCCCAATCGGTAGAGGCACCGGACCTAGATTCCGGGAAGGTGCGAGTTCGAATCTCGTCGAGGGAACGATGTCAGTGGTCTTCGTTGCCTGCGGCCCGCTCGATCACCTCGGCGACCACGTCGGGGTGCGAGACGGCGACCGAGTGCGACGCGGCCACCTCGGTGACGTGGGCACGCGCCCGCTCGGCCATGAACCGTTGCGCCGCAACGGGAATATTCAAGTCCTGTGTGGTGACCACAGCCCAGCTGGGCTTGTCGGTCCAGGCGGCGACGGTGGCTGGTTCCTGGAGCGCGGACTCGACGATCGGCCGTTGCGTCGCGGCGGCCAAGGCCGCGCGGTCGGCGGGCACATCGGCGGCGAACTGGTCGCGGAACCGGTCCTGCCGAATGTAGAGATCGGTGGCCGCGCGACCGTCGAGGTCGGTGAACGGGACCGGGTCCAGCGTGCCGGCGAGGGTGGAGCCGGGGAACTTCCCGGTGAGCCCGAGCGCGGTCTCCCCCGGTGCGGGCAGGAACGCCGCCACGTACACCAGCGCCCGCACCTGATCGTTCCCCGCCGCGGCCGTGCTGATCACCGAGCCGCCGTAGGAGTGCCCGACCAGGACCACGGGCCCGGCGATATGGCTGATCAAGCCGCGCAGCGTCGTGGCGTCGGCGGCGGGCCCGCGCAGCGGATTCGCCGCCGCGACAACGGGATAGCGGTCCTTGCGGAGCCGGTCGACGACGTCGTTCCAGCTCGAGCCGTCCGCGAACGCGCCGTGCACCAGCACGACGGTCGGCTTCGGCGCGTCCTCGGTGGGCCCGGCGTGGGTGGTGCTCGCGGTGCACGCGACGGCCAGGGCGCAGGCGGCGATCCCGGCCGTGAGCGCCGCGATCGCCCGGGCGGCGCGGTGGGGGCGTCGGAGGTCGGCCATATCGGTATCCCTTCGAGAGACGGTGCGGTGGTGCGGGTTCCACTGTCCGTCGGCCACCCGCACCGCCGCATCCGTCACCTGACGCCCCGCATGACGTAATCGCCTGCCGAACCGCTCAGCCGCGCCGCGCCCGCACCAGGGCCAGGGCTTCGCCCGCGGTGACCACCGAGACGCCGAGCAGCACGAGGTCCTTCAGCAGGAAACCGCCGCCCGCGCCGAGGAACGGGAAGCCGTAACCCGGCTGCCAGACACCGGGGCTGGTGAGCATGAAGCTCAGGGTGGTCAGGAACAGGAGCACGGCGCCCAGGCTGCCGAACAGGGCCGCGCGTGGCGCGAACCGCCAAGTGACGATCAGGAGTCCGACGACCACCTCGACCACGCCGATCACCGCGGAGAGCGCGTCGACGCTCAGGAACTCGTAGAGCCAGGACATCAGCGGCGAACTCGCGATGAGCGGCTGAATGCCTTGTGCCTCGAAGGAAAAGAATTTCATCGCACCGATCCAGAGGATGACCAGTGCGAGGCCGTAGCGGCTGATCGCCGCGCCCAGCTGCGGCAGTGCGGTTACTCGATCGAACGTCGAGGTCCGGGTGATGGTGGACATGTCATGCTCCCTGCTTTCGGTAATACGGTCGTTCCACGATCCGGAAAGTGACCGGCTAAATCGGAACAGTGGTCATTGTGGCCCGGCTCACCGTGACCAGTCAAGTGGGTACACTGGTCTCATGACGACGGAAGGTCCGCCCGTGACGGCGGAACGGCTGGTGGCGTTCATCAATACGCGGCACTGCCCCGACGGAGACGACGTGCTGACCGACGAGCGCGCACCGGGCTGGCTCGCCGGTTGGCTGGGCCGCGACGGTACGGAGCTGTCCGTCACACCGGATGAGCTGCCGGCCTTGCGGGAGTTGCGCGAAGGCCTGCGCGAGCTGGCGGCGGCGAACAACGCGCAGGACCCCGATGCCGAGGTATTACGCGGTGCGGCAACGATATTGGCGTCCGTACCGGTCGTCGTCACGCTCGGGGACGATCAGCGGGGACCGCAGCTGTCCGCTACCGACCCGGCCCCGGCCCGCGATGTCATCGCCGAAATCGCGCAGACCTATCTCACCGCGCGCGCCGCGGGCGATTGGACCCGGCTCAAATCCTGCGCGGCCCGGGACTGCCGCTGGGCGTATTTCGACACCTCACGCAATCGTTCCCGCCGCTGGTGCGATATGACCAACTGCGGCAACCGCGCGAAGAACCGCACCTGGCGCGAGCGGGTACGGACCGCCGAACGCGCGCACTAGCCGATCCGTCGCCGCTCCACCCCGAGCACGCGAACGCGCGCCTGTTCGCGCTCGAGCCGTAAGGCCTTGCCCTGCACGAAATGAGCAAGGCGGTCGAATTCCGCGAGCAGGAACGTCCGCATGGTGTAGGCCCGGATCTCGGCGGCGGGGAGACGGTCCGCCATCAGATCGGTCAAGGTCTCCATCCGGCGTTCGGCGCCGCTGGTCGCGGCATACATCTCGTAGCCCATCCGGGCCCCGCGTACGGCGCACACCAGGTGGGGACGAGCGCGATCACCAGCAGCGGCACCAGGATCGGGTGCAGCACACCCAGTACGCCCGTCACCATGACGACGCCGATCACCCCGGAGATCAGGCGCAGGACGCCGTCGACCAATCCCGAGACCGCGTGCGGGGCGCGCTCCCGGATCCGGTGCAGTGTGTTCTGGAAGACGTCGTCGTCGAAGGCCACCAAGTCACCGCGAGCAAGCGTTCGAGCACCGCGGTGGTGGCCAAAAGCCCGACCGCCGTGCCGTGGCCGGAAACCTCAACCGAATTTCAGCCGGCGTCCTCGTCCGGCGGCGGCTCGTCGCCACCCCCGCGAATGGTCCACAGCAGGCCGTCCAGCTCGTCCGGCTTGATCAGCACGTCGCGCGCCTTGGAACCTTCGCTGGGCCCGACGACACCGCGGGTTTCCATCAGGTCCATCAGGCGGCCCGCCTTGGCGAAGCCGACGCGCAGCTTGCGCTGCAACATCGAGGTGGAGCCGAACTGCGAGGTGACGACCAGTTCCACCGCTTGGATGAACACCTCGAGGTCGTCGCCGATATCGGGATCGACATCCTTCTTCTCGCCCGCCTTCGCGGCGGTGACGCCGTCCTGGTATTCGGGTTCGGCCTGGTTCTTGGCGAAATCGACGACGGCGTGGATCTCTTCGTCGCTGATGAACGCGCCCTGCAGGCGGGTGGGCTTGTTCGCGCCCATCGGCAGGAACAGGCCGTCGCCCATGCCGATCAGTTTCTCCGCGCCCGGCTGGTCCAGGATGACCCGCGAGTCCGTCAAAGACGAAGTGGCGAAGGCCAATCGGGATGGCACGTTGGTCTTGATCAGGCCGGTGACCACGTCGACCGAGGGCCGCTGGGTGGCCAGCACCAGGTGAATGCCTGCGGCACGGGCCTTTTGGGTGATCCGCACGATCGCGTCCTCGACGTCGCGCGGCGCGGTCATCATCAGGTCGGCCAGCTCGTCGACGATGGCGAGGATGTACGGGTAGGGCCGATACACCCGTTCGCTGCCGAGCGGTGCGGTGATCGCGCCCGACTTCACCTTCTTGTTGAAATCGTCGATATGGCGAACCTTGTTGGCCTGCATGTCCTGATAGCGCTGCTCCATCTCCTCCACCAGCCAGGCCAGCGCCGCGGCGGCCTTCTTCGGCTGGGTGATGATGGGCGTGATCAGGTGCGGAATGCCCTCGTACGGAGTGAGTTCCACCATCTTCGGGTCGATCAGGATCATCCTGACCTCTTCCGGCGTGGCCCGGTGCAGCAGCGAGACCAGCATCGAGTTAACGAAACTGGACTTACCCGAGCCGGTGGAACCGGCCACCAGCAGATGCGGCATCTTGGCCAGGTTCGCCGCGAGATAGTCGCCCTCGATGTTCTTGCCGAGGCCGATCACCAAGGGGTGATGGTCGTTTCGGGTCGAGGGCGCCTTGAGCACGTCGGCGAGGCGGACCAGTTCCCGGTCGGCGTTGGGCACCTCGATGCCGACCGCGGACTTGCCGGGGATCGGCGCGAGCAGCCGGACATTCTCCGTGGCAACGGCATACGCGATGTTGCGGGCCAGTGCGGTGATCTTCTCGACCTTGACGCCCGGGCCGAGCTCGACCTCGTAGCGGGTGACGGTCGGGCCGCGCACGAAGCCGGTGACCGCCGCGTCGATCTTGAACTGCACCAGCACCTCGGTGATCGCCTCGATCATCGATTCGTTGGCGGCACTGCGCTTCTTGGGCGGATCGCCGTCGGTCAGCAGACTGAGCGGCGGCAGCGTGTAATCGCCCTCGACCTCGCGATCGGTGACGAACTCCAGCTGTTTCGGCGGCGGCGGGGTCTGATCCTCGACCTCGACCACCTTGGCCGGGCGCTGTTTCTTCGGCTTCGGCGGCGCCGGCGGCTCCTCGGTGACGATCGGCTTCGCGTCGCGCAGCGGGGGTTCGCCGAGCACCTCGGTCACCGCGTCGCCGTCCCCGAACTCGTCGGCGGGATAGTTCTCGGCCGGTGTGCGGCCGCGGCGCTTCGACCGGGACGAGTGCAGCGGGAAGCCGTCCGCGTCGTACTTCGCGGGGTCGTATTCGCCGTCGTACTCCCCGTATTCGTCGCCGCCGCTGCCGGTGCCGAAGTACTCGCGCAGTTTGGCAGGCACCTCGCGAACCGTGGTGCCGGTGAGCAGCAGCACACCGAACACGATGGCCAGCAACAGGATCGGGACCGAGAGCCAGGCGGTGAGCCCGTCGGTGAGCGGGCCGCCGACCACGAAGCCGACGAACCCCGCGGCGTGCGCGCGTCCGTGCGGATCGGTCGGGGCACCGGCGATGACGTGCCACAGTCCGAGCACCGGCAGACCGACCAGCAGCCCGCCGAGCACCAGCCGCGGCCGGATCTCCGGACGCGGCTCGGTGCGCATGAGCACGACGGCGATCGCGGTCGCCACGAACGGCAGCCCCGCCGACGCCGACCCGGAGACCGCACGGATGGCCTCGCCGACCCAGTGCCCCACCGGGCCGCCGGCGGACAACCACACCGCGGCGGCGATCACCGCACTCAACGCGATCAGGGCCAGTGCGACGCCGTCGCGACGGTGCCCGTGCTCGATCTCGCCCGCCCGGCTGACCGCCCTGGTGGTGGCGCCGAGCCCGCGCGCGAGCATGTTCCACCCGCTGCTGATCCCCCTACTGAACACCGCGAGCGGGGCCGTGTTCGACGCGCGCCGGACCGGCCGGCGGGCGGGTTGCCTGCGCCCGCGCGGTGCGGCCGTGCCGCGGGGTGTCGCCGAACGGGTCCGTGCCGTGGTGGTCCTGCCCCGCGCCGATCCCGCCCGCGCCCGAGTAGTCGTGGTGCTGCGGGACTTACCTGCCATGGGTCAAGGCTAGCCGCAAACGCCCCATCCAGACCATCCGCAACACTGGTACCCCACGCCACAACGGCACGTAACTGTGCGGATGCCCAGGTCGGCGGCGATGACGGACCGTCGGTCACAACCCCCGCTCAGCGCCCGCTTCCGCGTGTCGGACGCACCTCGCGCGCTCCGGCATCCGGCCCCGGCTGTCGATCAGGAGCGTCCGACCGAACCAGGGCCGCCGAGCCGGGTGGACGCCCGGCAGGTCAGATCGAGCGATCCAAGTCCAGCACGGCGCGTACCGCCTCCGGCTCGCCGGTCGTCGCCAACCGGACCTCGTCCCGCCCGAACGCGTGCAGCAGCAGTTCCGACGGTTTGCCGGTCAACGTGACCTCGCCACCCGATTTCGCGCCGGCCGTCGCCCGCTTGCCGTCCGGCGTCGCGAGCACGACCCGGACCGGCGCCTTGCGGTAGGAGCGGACGGCCATGCGGCGCACCAGCGCCCACAGCGCGGCCTCATCGGCGGCGGGCAGCTCACGCGGCGCCCAGCCGGGTGCGCCGCGACGCACGTCCTCGTGGTGCACGAACATCTCGGACAGGTTCGCGATCGCATCCACCGGACGCAGCGGCGACCACCACGGCGGGCCGGTGCGCACCTCGTCGAGCAGTTCGGGGAACGGTTTGCGAGCCGCTTTCGCCTGCACCCCTTCGAGATACCCGGCCAGCGGTTTCAGCAGGATGCCCGGCGCCGCGTCCGGCCTGCGCTCACGCACCACCAGGTGGGCGGCCAGGTCGCGCACCGTCCACGAGCCGCACAGCGTCGGCGCCTCCGGCCCGGCCGCCACCATCGCCTGCACCAGCTGCTGCCGTTCGCGCTGCGCCATGCTCATCCGCTGAACATACCGACCACGCCCCGCGGCCGAGACCCCACCCATTCCGAATAGGACCTACTTCTGATTCCGGACACGCGAACCCCCGATTTCCTGGGTAGCGCAATGAGTGTTCGCTATGTACCTTGTCACTCGGTCCATCGGGTCGTGGACTCTTGAAACGAAGAAGGGCAAATTCCCTGTGAAGAAGTTTCTTACTGGTGCGGCCGTGATCGCGGCGACAGGTTGCGCGCTGGCTATCAGCGCGCCCGCCGCGCAAGCCAAGCCGTACAACTACGGTGCGATCGCGTTGTCGACGTCGACCGGGTTGATCGGGTACTCCTACGATTACCCGGATTCCTCGTCCGCGCAGGCGCGGGCGGTCCGCAGCTGCGGGGCGAGCGACTGCGAGACCGTGGTGTGGTTCGCCAACGGATGTGGTGCCGTGGCGTACTCGAACCGGACCGGCAACTACAGCTGGGCCTACGCCGCCTCGCGCCGGTCCGCGCAGAGCAAGGCTTTGTCCTACAACAACTCCGACGCCTACATCGTGCACTGGAACTGCACGTCCAACCACGGCTGATTCAGGGGAAACACAGTGAAGCATCGCACTTTCCGCACCGCCGTGGCCGTCGTGCTGACCGCCGCCGCGTGCACGCTCACCGCCTGTGCCTCGGGCAACGACGACAAGAAGGACGCGTCGCCGAGCACCAGCGCCAACGCCGACACGCAGCCGGGGGAACTGCAGGGCGGCAGCGACAAGGGTGAGAAGGAGACCGGCTCCGCGCCGACCACGCCGTCCTCGCCCGCTTTGGCCAAGCCGTCGGTGCAGCAGCTCAACGACCGTCTCACCAAGGCGTTCGATCCCGCTGTGCCGAACAAGGAGAAGATCAGCTGGATCCAGGCCGCCGAGCAGGATCCGTACCTGGTCGCCAACCTGGTCGACGCCGCCAAGAAGCAGGACGTCAAGGTCGAGGTCACCAACGTTCAGGAACCGCAGGACGGCAAGGTGAAGGCCGACGCGAAGGTCACCATCGGCGGCTCGCCGGTCGACAACGCGTTCATCTCCTTCGTCTCCGAAGGCGGCGAATGGAAGGTCGATCACACCTTCGCGTGCAACATCGTCAAGAGCGCCAAGATCGAATCCGCGGCCTGCCAGGAATGAGCTGGTCCCGGGAATGAACTGAGCCACGACGAAAAGCGCCGGTTGCCAAGGCAACCGGCGCTTTTCCTGGTTCTGGGTCAGACGCCGATGACGGTCGGCACGATCATCGGGCGGCGGCGGTAGGTGTCGGCCACCCAGCGCCCGACCACGCGCCGCACGCTCTGCGCGATGCGATGCGTATCGGTGACGCCCTCGGTCGCCAGGCGCAACAGCTCGGCCTCGACGAGTTGAGCCGCGTCCGACAGCGCCGTCGGGTCGTCGGAGAAGCCACGACCGCTGAGTTCGGGCGGGCTGACCGCCTTGCCGGTGGTCTCGTCGATCGCGACGGTGATCGAGATGAACCCGCCCTCGCCGAGCACCAGACGATCCGACAGCGTCGACTCGCCGACATCGCCGACCGACAGGCCGTCGACGTACACGTGCCCGACCGGTACCCGGCCGACGATGCTCGCGATACCGTCGACCAGGTCCACCACCACGCCGTCCTCGGCGAGCATGACCCGATCCTCCGGCACCCCGGTCGCGATGGCGAGCGCGGCGTTGGCGCGCAGATGCCGCCATTCGCCGTGCACCGGCATGGCGTTCGTCGGCCGCACCGCGTTGTACAGGTAGAGCAGCTCACCCGCGGAGGCGTGCCCGGAGACGTGCACCTTGGCGTTCTGCTGCGTGATCACCGTGGCACCGAGCCGGGCCAAGCCGTTGACCACGGCGAACACCGAGTTCTCGTTGCCCGGGATGAGCGAGGAGGCCAGCACCACCAGGTCGTCCTGGCGGATGTTGATCTGCCGGTGATCGCCGCGCGCCATCCGGGACAGCGCCGAGAGCGGCTCGCCCTGCGAACCGGTGGAGATCAGCACCAACCGGTCGCCGGGCAGCGTCGCGGCCTGGTCGAGCTCCACGACGATGTTGTCCGGCACGGTCAGATAGCCGAGATCCTGCGCGATCTGCATGTTGCGGACCATCGAGCGGCCGACGAAACACACCCGCCTGCCGTACTTCTGCGCGACATCGACCACCTGCTGGATGCGGTGCACGTGGCTGGCGAAGGACGCGACGATCACCCGGTTGCGCGCCTTGCCGATCACCGTGTCGAGCACGCCGCCGATCTCACGCTCCGGCGTGACGAAGCCGGGCACCTCGGCATTGGTGGAGTCCACCAGGAACAGGTCGACGCCCTCGTCGCCGAGCCGGGAGAAACCGGCCAGGTCGGTGAGCCTGCCGTCGAGCGGCAGCTGGTCGAGCTTGATATCGCCGGTATGCAGCGCCACACCCGCCGGGGTGCGGATGGCGACGGCCAGCGCGTCCGGGATGGAGTGGTTCACGGCGAAGAACTCGCAGGCGAACGGCCCGTGATCGGTGTGCTGACCCTCGACGACCTCGACCAGCTTCGGCTGCTGCCGGTGCTCCCGGCACTTGGCCGCGACCAGTGCGAGGGTGAACTTGGAGCCGACCACCGGAATATCGGAGCGTAGCCGCAGCAGGAACGGCACCGCGCCGATGTGATCCTCGTGGCCGTGCGTGAGCACCACGGCCACCACATCGGCCATCCGATGCTCGATAGGCCGGAAATCGGGCAGGATCAGGTCGACACCGGGCTGCTGATCCTCGGGGAACAGCACACCGCAGTCGACGATGAGCAGCTTGCCGCCGTACTCGAAAACGGTCATGTTGCGCCCGATTTCGCCGATCCCGCCCAGCGCGAAGACGCGCAGGCCGTTCTTCGGCAGCTTCGGCGGCGTGCCGAGCCGGTCGTGCGCGGGCGTGACAGCCCGCGGGTCCTGCTGCGCCGGCTGTTCGCCGCGACCGCGACCGGACTGCTGACGACCGCGACCGGACTTCTTGGCCTGCTGGTTGTGCTGCGGCGCCTCGGCGCGCGCCGCCTTCTTCGGCGGCGCGGACTTCTTCGACTGCGTCGCCTGCACGGCGGCCGAGCGCTCGGTCCGCTCGGCGTCGCCGGTGCGCACCGACTTCTCGGAGACCACCTCGGTCACCTCGACCACCTCGGTGACTTCCGGTGCTGCGGCAGGCTTTTCGACCGGCGCGGGCGGCGGCACCGGCGCGGGCGCACCGGCGGCCCGGCTGGCAGTACGACGCGGACGACGAGCTAGCGGTTCACTCATGCGAGCACCCCCGCCACCCGCAGATCAGCGGCCAGGACCTCGAGTTGTTCCGGTGACGGCATCAATTGTGGTAACCGTGGCTCACCCACCTCGATGCCGAGCAGGTGCAGACCCGCCTTGCTCATCGCGACACCGCCCAAGCGGAACATCGCGGCGTTCAACGGCACCAGGCTCGCGTTGATATCGCGGGCGCGCACCACGTCACCGGCGGTGTAGGCGGTCAGCAGCTCACGCAGCCGCTCGGGCACCAGATGCCCGATGACGCTGATGAATCCGGTCGCGCCGACCGAGAGCCAGGGCAGGTTCAGCGTGTCGTCGCCGGAGTAGAAGGCCAGACCGGTGTTCGCGATGAGGTCGGCGCCCGCGTTGATATCGCCCTTGGCATCCTTCACCGCGACGATCCGCGGATGCTCGGCCAGGCGGCGCAAGGTGTCCGTGGCGATCGGCACCACCGAGCGCGGCGGAATGTCGTACAGGGTGACCGGCAGGTCGGTGGCATCGGCGACCGCGGTGAAATGCGCGAGCAGGCCCTCCTGCGAGGGACGCGAGTAATAGGGCGTGACCACGAGCAGGCCGTGTGCACCGGCCCGTTGCGCGTTGCGCGCCAACTCGATCGAGTGGGCGGTGTCGTAGGTGCCCGCGCCCGCGATCACGGTGGCGCGCGTGCCGACCGCGTCGACGACGGCGCGCAGCAGGTCCGCCTTCTCCGATTCGGTGGTAGTCGGTGATTCGCCCGTGGTCCCGGAGATCGCGAGCAGATCGACACCGCGATCGATCAGGTGTGACGCGAGAGCGACTCCGGCATCGACGTCGAGCTTGCCGTCGGCACTGAAGGGAGTCACCATCGCGACACCAACTGTGCCGGACGCACTCAGCTCGCTTTGCGTCGAATTACCGTTCGTCATGGTCAGAAAGGCTACCCGGTCGGGATAACGCCCTCGACACCCTCGTCTCCGAACGGACCGGCCAGTCGGGTGATCCCGCTCCCATTCCGTCACGGTGATGTCATTCTCGTCCTTGCCGGACATCACATATGGCGTCACACTGATGTCATGGATCTGAACAAGTACACCGCTCGCTTGCGCACGGACCTGATCGCGGCCGCCGCCCTCGGCGACGAGAAAACCCAGGCCACCGCGGCGGCGTTGGCCGCGGCGACGGAGAGCTCGGCGCGGCTGGTGTTGCTTGCCGCGCTGTCCGACCTGGCCGCCGAGATCAGCACCGAACTGGGCGATCGCAGCGTGCACCTGTCCTTCGACGGCACCGACGCCAAGGTCGACCTGCGCAAGACGTCATCCGCCGACGAGCATCCGAGCTTCGAGGAGATGACCGGCGATATCAGCCGCGTCACGCTGCGCCTCGTCGAACAGATGAAGTCGCGCGCCGAGGAAGCCGCCGCGCAGAGCGGCCAGTCGCTCAATTCGTGGCTGTCCAGCGCGGTTTCCGGCGCGCTGCGCGACCAGATGCGCGGCTACGGCCCCAAGCGCGACTCCTGAGCCTGTGCGCTAGAGCAGCGGCGCGAGATTGCCTCGATCGCCGATGACCACCTTGTCCAGCTCGAGCCAGTCGGCCATCTCGCGCAACGCCTCGGTGAGCGCGAACGCGGTCGCCGGGGTGTCGTGGCCGGGCTCGGCGAAGGCGGCCGGGACGGACAACCGCCCGGCCGCGCGTTCGGCGCGCAAGTCGACCCGGCCGACCAGCTCACCGTTCAACAGGAACGGGAAAACGTAATAGCCGTGTACCCGTTTGGGTTCCGGAGTGTAGATCTCGATCCGATAGTGGAAATCGAAGAGCCGCTCGGTGCGCGGGCGGAAGAAGATCAGCGGATCGAACGGGCACAGCAGCGCCGACCCTTCGATCCGGCGCGGCATCGGGGTGCCGGCCCGCAGGTAGCCGGGCTTGTCCCAGCCCTCCACCGCGACCTCGGCCAGCTCGCCCGCGTCGATCAGGTCGGCGATGGCCGGCTCGGTCTGCTTGCGGTGCAACCGGTAGTAGTCGCGGAGGTCGGTCTCGGTGCCGATGCCGTGTGCGATGGCCGCGCGCAGTACCAGTTCCCGGATCGCGTCTTCCTCGGCGACGTTGCGCGCCAGCACATCCGGCGGGATCACCCGCTCGGTCAGGTCGTAGTGCCGGGCGAAGGCGACGCGCTTGCCCACCGAGAGCTCCCCCGCCGCGAACAACTGCTCGCAGATCATCTTGGTGTCGCTGAGGTTCCACCAGGAGCCTTTGGCGCGAGGCTTGTCGAGTTCGAGGTGCCGCTCGACCTCGCCCGCCGTACACGCGCCGACCTCGCGGATCACGTCCAGGATGTCGCGCCCGAGCGTGGGGTTGCGGTCGACCACCTTGCGCACGCCCGCCCAGCGGCCGCGCGCGAATTGCGCCATCCGCCAGCGCATCAGCGGCCAGTCCTCGACCGGGATCAGCGCCGCCTCGTGCGCCCAGTACTCCACCAGACGCCGCGGGCGGCGCGCGCTGTCGCGCCAGGCCGCCTCGTCGAGCAGCGACCGGTCATAGGCGCCGATCCGGCTGAACACCGGCGCATAGTGCGCGCGCACCACCGCCGACACCGAATCCAGTTGCAGCACTTGCGTTTTGTCCAGCACCCCGAGCACCGCGCGGCGGGTGGCCCGGGCCGGCTTGCGCGCCGCGAACCCCTGCGCACCCAGCGCGATCCGCCGAGCCGCTCCCGCACTGATCTTCCGCATACCCGAACAATGCCATGCCCCACCGACAACTTCGCCAGGGCCGGATCGGTCTCGAGGTCCTAGGTGGAGACCTTGATGCTGCCCGCGGCGTCGATCTCGGTGCGGCGGTCCTGTTCGGGGGCGTTGGCGAGGATGGTGGCGAGGATGCGGCGGCCCATCGGCAGCACGCGCACCGTGACCGACCCCGCGTTGGCGGCGTCCAATTCCTTTGTCGCGGCTTCGATCACCTGCTGGCGGACCCAGCGCGGCACCCCGGCGAAACCGCCGTCGTCGAGCAGCACCACCTCGACCCCGCGCGAACGCGCGCCGCGCGCGGCACTGCTGAGCTCGTCGGTGACCAGTTGCGGAGCGCGCAGTCCGTCGCGCAGTTCGGCTTCCAGCAGCCGGCACTGTTCTCGTTCGGCGGCGGTGAGTTCGACGCCGTCGGCGATGCGCTCCAGGATCGGCCGGGCGACCTTGTCGAGCCGGGCCAGCTGGCGGTCGCGTTCACCGTTCTCTGCGGCCATCGTCGCCTCGGCGGCGGCGCGCATCGTCGATTCCTCGCGCAGCAGCCGCAGCGAGCGCTGAGTGGGCCGCATGATCAGCGCGAACAGCGACACCCCCGCCACCGTCGAGATGGGCACGATCGCCCCGGCGATCACCCCGCCGCGCACCCCGTTGAGCACGCCGACGGTCGCGATCACGACCGCGACACCGCCGACCCCCAGCCAGGCCGCGCCGAGCCTGCCGCGCAACACCAGCACCGCCAGCACGTAGGACGACGCGAACGCCGTCCACACCTGCTTGGACCAGTTCTGCTCCACCTCGAACGAGGTGAGCAAGGTCGCCAGCGGACCGGAGGCCGCCACGAACGCGGTCGCCGGCCACGGCAGCGGATCCACCGGAATCACCAGCACCAGCACGCCCGCCGCGGCCAGCAGCGCCAGCGCCGCGGCCGCCGGAATCAGCGGCGACTCACTGAAATTGCGCACCATGTACAGCACGATGGTCGCCTGCAGGATCAGCAGGAACAGGCCCGCCGCCGGATCCCGCAGCCCGAGCAGATCGCGCAGGCCGAATTCGGCGTCGGTGTCAGCCATCGCTACCCCACACCAGGGTCACCGTGGTGCCTTCACCCGGTTGCGATTCCACGAAGCCCGCGCCACCGGCGAGCTGGCGCATCCGGCCCAGGATGCTCACCGAGATGCCGAGCCGGTCGGCCGGCACCTGGCTCATGTCGAAACCCGCTCCGTCGTCCCGGAATACGACCCGGATACCGCCCGCGCTGATGGTCACCGTCACCGTGCGCTGCACCTCGCGACCCGGCACGGTGGCGTGCCGCAGGCTGTTGCGCACCGCCTCGGTGAGCGCGGCGGCGATGGTGCCCGCGGCATCCACCGGGAGTCGCAGATCGTCGAAGCCGGACCAGCGCCGCGCGGTGAAGCGGATGCCCGCGTTCACCTCGTGCACGGCCGAGCGCAGGAATCCGGTGGCCGACTGCGCGTCCAGCCGATTCGGTTCCACCTCGCCGACCCGGCATTCGTCGAGCTGTTCGAGCGTCTGCTCGGCCTGCCTGCGCAGCACCGGCGAATCGGTGCCCGCGCGGGACGCGTCGAGCAGTGTGGACAACACGGCATCGTGGATCAGCGCGGCGAAGCGGGCCCGTTCCCGATCGCGCGCCGCGGCGCCGGCCACGGCGGCCGCGCGCCTGCTCTCGATCTCCGACTCCCGATCCACCCGGTCGGCCGCCGCCTTGGCGTAGATCGCGCACCACAGGAACAGCGCGCACAATCCTGCCGCGCGAACGAAGTCACCCGCCCACACCAGCGGCGTCGTGTGCGGCACCACCAGCCCGTTCGACAGCGACGCCACCGCGGAACCGACCACCAGATAGGCGACCGCGGGCAGTGGCCGCCAGGCGAGCACGGCCGCGAGCACGCCGAGCGCGAGCACCCGGTACAACCACACCGAACTCACGTCCGGCGCGGGATGCGGATACGAGAGCGGAATCACCACGAGCGCCGCGAGGAAGCTCACCGCGGCCGCACCGGCGACCAGCTGAATCAGCTGTCTGCTCAGGCTGATCGACACCACGGCGAGCACCGGGAACAGCCCGAAGGCGAGCACCATCGTGACGATCGTCCAGCCGGCATCGAGAAACCGGCTCTGCCCGGCGATCTCCGGCAGCTCCACCACCGCGACGATCACGCCGGCGATGCCGATGGCCAAGCCGAAGCGCCGCAGGATCCGGTCGGACGCGCCCTCGTACGCACTCTGTTTGGACGCCGCCACGATGCCACGGCGCCAACGGCTCGGGCCGGAACGGCCGAGCGAGACAGAGCGGGAGTTCGTCGAGGTGTCCAGCATGCTGGACACCGTCATGTGCGCGAGTTCCGCTCGGGCACCGGTAGCCACCCGTCCTCCACCGCCCGCTTGTACAGGTCGGTCTTGGTCGGCGCCGGACGTCCCGCGTCGGCGTACTTCTGCCGAATGCGACCGAGGTAGTCGTTGACCGTCTGCTCGGACAGCCCGGTCAGCCGCGCGACGCGGGAGGCTTTCTCACCCGACGCGTAGAGCGTGAGCACCTCTTGTTGTCGCGGGCTCAGTCGCAGATCGGACAATTGCGGGTCACCGTCGATGGCGGCGGCCCAGTCGGTGGTCACCACCTGTTCGCCCGAGGCCGCGCGGCGCACGGCCGCGACCACGGTCTGCACGTCCTCGGACTTGCGCACCACGCCCAGCACGCCGGCCCGGGCCGCGGAACGCACCAGGAACGCGTTGTCGGCGCCGGTGAAGATCAGCACCTCGATCCCGAGGCGGTCGCGCAGGGTGCGCACGTTGTCCTCGGGGTTCGACCCGTCGGCCAGTCGTAGGTCGAGCATGACCAGGTCGAGTTGCGGCAAGTTCTGCGCGGCGGCCAGCAGTTCCGGCACCGTACCGGCGGTCAGCACCAAATCGAGATCGGGTTCCGGCGCCAGCATGGCGGCCAGCCCGATCGCGACTGATTCGTGGTCTTCGACCACTCCGATCCGGCGCGACACGTTTTCGCCCCCTTCGGCCAACGTCACCTGAAATTCTCCATTCCCGAGCAAACTCGTTCACATCCCCACCGCGACAACGTTCTGTCAGTATGCAGGTCCCGCGCTCGGAATGGTCAGACACTAGAAATCGGGGCCGCATTCGCGTCGGCTACCGGCAGGTATTGTCACCGCTGGCTACTTCGGAGAAAAAATCTGTCATACGTCCATAAGCTGGGCGGCAATGGTCGCACCCAGTTCCCAGCAGCGCTGGAGGTCGTCCTTTCCCGGTGCCCCAGAGACGATTACGGGCGCGGCAGCAAGCGTCCAGCCGAGTCCGGTGGTGATACTCGTCACGCCGCGTTCGGCGCCTTCGGTGCCCTCGTTGCCGTGCAGATAGAAACCGAACGGCCTGCCCCCCGTGGAATCCAGGCACGGATAATAGAACGTATCGAAGGCGTGTTTCAGTGCGCCCGACATATATCCGAGGTTCGCCGGACTACCGAGCAGATAGCCGTCCGCCGCGAGCACGTCCGAGGCGGTCACCCCCAATGCGGCCCGGCGCACCACCTCGACCCCTGCGATCTCGGGGTCGGTCGCGCCCGACACCACCGCCTCGAACATCGCCTGCATGTGCGGGGACGGCGTGTGATGAACGATCAGCAACTGCGGCACCCGACGAGCCTATGCCCGCTGTTCGCGTTCGAGTCGCTCCAGCGCGACGGCGCGGCGCATGGTGTCGCGGGCCCGCCCGCGGTCCCCCGCGTAGTCGTAGGCGCGGGCCAGCCGGTACGACACGCGCCAATTGTCGGGATCGGCTTCCCATTCCGCTTTGACCTGGTTGAACAGCTCGTCGGCGGCGGCGCGTTCGATCCGGCCGGAGGGGCGGCGCGGCAACTCGCTGATATCGAGTTCCCGGCCTTCGTCGTGCATGCGGCGAGCCAGGTGCTGATGGGCCAGCGCGGCCCGCACGGTCGCGGTGACGATCCAGACGCCGACCAGCGGCAGGATCAGCACGCCGACGCCGATGAGGATCGCGGCGATCTCACCGGAGGCGATGAGGCTGAACGCGATTCGGCCGAGCAGCACGAAGTAGAAGACGAGGACGACGACCAGGACCGCGAGAAACGCGACGACCTTGACCACGTCGCGGTTCTGCTTGTCGCCGTCGGCGGCCGCGGCGTTCACCGGCATACCCCGGTACCGCGCACGTTCGTGTTCACAGGTCGAGGAAGGGGTCGAGGCCGACGGTCAGTCCGGGACGGCCGGCGATCTCCCGGACCCCGAGCAGCACGCCCGGGGCGAAGGACGAGCGGTCGATGGAGTCGTGCCGGATGGTGAGGGTCTCGCCCTGGGTGCCGAACAGCACCTCCTGGTGGGCGACCAGTCCGGCGAGGCGTACCGAATGCACCCGCACGCCGTCGACGTCGGCGCCGCGCGCACCGTCGAGTTCGGTGCTGGTGGCGTCGGGACTGCGACCGACGCCCGCCTTGTCCCGGGCCGCGGCGATCAACCCGGCCGTGCGGTAGGCGGTGCCGGAGGGCGCGTCGGCTTTGTTCGGGTGATGCAACTCGATGACCTCGACGGATTCGAAGAACCGTGCGGCCTGTTCGGCGAAGCGCATGGACAGCACGGCGCCGATGGCGAAGTTCGGGGCGATGAGCACGCCGGTCTCGGGCCGGTCGGCGAGCCAGCCGCGCACCTCGTCGAGGCGGGCCGCGTCGAAGCCGGTGGTGCCGACCACCGCGTGGATGCCGTTGCGCACCAGGAACTTCAGATTGTCCATCACCACGTCGGGGTGCGTGAAGTCGACGACCACCTGCGTGTTCGCCGCGGTGAAGGTGTCGAGCGCGTCGTCTTTGTCGACGGCCGCGACCAGCTCCAGGTCGTCGGCCGCTGCCACGGCCGCACAGATGGCCTGTCCGACTTTGCCGCGCGCTCCCAGCACTCCGACCCGAATGGTCACCACATCTCCTCAGTCCTCGTCGTCGGTGTCAGCCTATCGACCTGGTCGCCGCGCCGGTCCGCGGACCTCTGTGATTTACATTGCTATATGCGCATAATTGCGCCTGTCCGTTTTCTGCCCTACGGTCACCAGGGTGACTTCGATCCAGGCCCGGGCAGCAGCATTTCTCGACGCACACGACAGCCGGAAGACGACTGCCGGACAACATGATTGGCATTACTACGCGGGTGGCGCGGGCGATCCGGTATTGCTGCTCACGGGCGGCGCCGGGATCGGGATCGGCTGGCTGGATGTGGCGCACGCGCTGACGTCGCGCTGCCGGACGATCGCGCCCGACTATCCGTCGAGTATCACCTCGTGCGCCGAGCTGGTCGACGGTTTGGTGGCGGTGCTCGACGCGGAGGGCATCGAGCGGGCGCATGTGGTGGGACAGTCCGCGGGTGGCATGTTCGCGGAGCTGCTGTCGCGCCGGGTTCCGGCGCGCGTCCGGTCGCTGACGTTGTCGAGCACGGGTTTGTACGGCCCCGAGGATGTGGACCGGCTGCGGGGGCGGATCGAGGTCACGTTGGCGACGCCGTGGCCGGAGACCCGCGAGGCGATCCGGACCGCGTTGCGCGCCACCTGGAAGGATTCCGACGAGGCCGAGTTCTGGATCGATCAGGTGCTGCGCGCGTCCGATGTGCACGGCAGTGTCGGCTCCGCGAATTCGTATGGGCTGCTCCTGGAACTCGCCGAGCAGGTCGACGATCTCCTGCGCGGCCCTGCCTGGTCGGGGCCGACGCTGATCTTCCGCGCGGACGACGATCCGCTGATCACCCCCACCCACACCGATCGCCTCCGCGAACTACATCCGGGAGCCGAGTACCGCACGTTCGCCGAGGGCGGCCACTCCCTGGCGATCAGCCGCACCGCCGACTACATCGCCCTGGTGACCGAGTTCCTCAGCCGCACTTGATTATTCATTCCACGGGCAGACCAGCGGAACTCCGGTCGGCTCGAAATGCTTCACATTACGAGTGACAACCGCGAAGCCGTGCGACTCCGCGGTTGCCGCGATCAACACATCCGCCGACTCGACAGACGTCCCACTCTGCTCGAGCCTGGCCGCCAGGCGTCCCCAGGCTTGGGCGACAACCGCATCGACCGGCAAGATGCGCCGCCCGAAGCGGGTGAGCAACGACTCCGTCAACCACTCCACCAGCCGCTGCCGCTTGGGCGAATCCGGCAGCTTCTCGATGCCCTTCCGAATCTCCCCCAGGGTGATGACGCTGAGGTGGAGCCGGTCCTCATCCGCTGTGTGCAACCAACGAATGAGGCCCGGATCCGGTTGCGGCTTCATCCATTCCGACACGGCACAGGTGTCGAGAACGTAGTTCTTCACAGGTCGATGTCGCGCAGTTCCGACCGGATACGTTCGATCTCTAGACCGGAATCACGCAGCGGCGAATCGGCGAAGAACTCCGCGAGACTGCCCTTCCGGCTTGTCTTCTGGTCCCATTCGTCGATGGGCACCACCACCGCGACTTCACGTCCGTGCTTGCTGATCACTTGCGGCCCCTCCCGCTCTACGGTGTCGATCAACTCGGACAGTCGAGCCTTCGCGTCGGCGAGCGGCCACACGATATCCGGGCGCTGCGGCCGCTTCCGAGTCATCCGGTCCCCGTTTCGACTATTTTGACTACTCTGGTCACTGCAACGCTACGCGCCGCCCCCGCCCGGTGCCAGACATATCGGCTGCCATCTTCTGCCACACCCCACAGCGTCTTGGCGCGCGCCGACGCGCGGCCGCCCTGTCCGGCTGGCCCCACGCCGAATCCGCGCGCTCACGCCACCACTTCGCCGACCGGCTGGGTTCAGTCGAAGACGATCACCTGGCGCAGCGCGTGGCCCGCGGCCAGGTCGTCCATGGCGCGGTTGATCTCGTCGAGCCCGATATGCGCGGAGACCAGCCGCTCGACCGGCAGCCTGCCCGCGCGCCACATCTCGACGTAGGCCGGGATGTCGCGGGCGGGCACGGCGGAGCCGAGGTAGCTGCCGACGATGGAACGGCCCTGCGCGACCAGGGCGAGCGGGGAGATGGCGGCGCGCGCGTCGGGTGCGGGCAGCCCGACGGTGACCGTGGTACCACCGGGAGCCGTTGCGGCGACCGCGGTTTCGAAGGCGCGGATATTGCCCGCGGCCTCCACGACGATCTCCGCCTGCACGCCGAGTTCGGCCACCTGCGCGGGGGTGTATGCCGCGGTAGCACCCAATTCCGTTGCCAGGCTCAGCTTTTCCGGCACGGTGTCGACCGCGATCACCTCGTGCCCGGCGGCCGCGAGCGATACCGCGACGAGCACCGCGGCCATGCCGACACCGCCGAGCCCGACCACCATGATCCGGTCGCCCGGCCCCGGCTTCGCCGAATTGAGCAGCGCGCCACCGCCGGTCAGCACCGCACAACCGAGCACGGCGGCCACCTCGGGCGGCACGTCGTCGGCCACGGGAACCACCGATCGGCGATCCACCACGGCGTGCGTGGCGAAGGCGGACACGCCCAGATGGTGGTGTACCTCCGCACCGTCGCGGTGCAGCCGCCGGCCACCGCCGAGCAGTTCGCCCGCGTTGTTGGCGACGCTGCCCGGCACGCACGGCGTGCGCCCGTCCGTCGCACAGCCCGCGCACTCGCCACACCGCGGCAGAAAGGTCATCACCACGCGCTGTCCGAGCGCGAGGTCGCTCTCCCCCGGCCCGATCGCCTCGACCCGGCCCGCCGCCTCGTGCCCGAGCAGCATGGGCACCGGGCGCACCCGGTTGCCGTCCACCACGGACAGGTCCGAATGGCACAGCCCGGCCGCTTCGATCCGAACCAGCAGCTCACCCGGGCCGGGCGCACCGAGTTCCAGCTCACTCACCCGGATCGGCGTCGATTCGGCAAACGGCACGGGCGCCGCGATCTGCTCCAGGACCGCCCCACGAATCTTCATTCCGCCGACGCTACCGCCCGCACTGTCGCCGGCCCAGACCCGCTCGGCCGATCACCGGACCCGCCGGGCCACCGTGGTGGCCCGGTGCAGCAACCATTCGAGCGGGCCGCGGGCGAAGAAGCGGGTCCAGCAGTAGGCGAACATCAGGATGATCGCGCTGAGGCCGAGCAGCACCGGAAGACTGTCCGCGGGAAGCGTGTCGATACCGAGGATCGCCACGGCGACGATGTGGAACACATACGCGGTCAACGACATGGTGCCGACCGCGATCAGCGGCGCGCTCACCCGGCGGAACCAGCCGGACCGAGCACCGGCCAGCACGCAGGCGATCAGGACCGCGATGGCCGCACCGGTGTTCGCGACGATCGACAGCGTGGTCTCGCTGTGCGGCACCGCGACCAGTTGCTCCCGCCAGCCGGGCTGTTCCGCGGCCAGATCCGACCACCACGACGCGTCCATCAGCCCGGCCGACGACACCGTGCCGGGCACCACCCGCAACGCCACCGCGGAGCCGCCGTAACCCAGCACCGCGAGCGCGATCCCGATCGCCAGCACCCGGCGCCGAATCACTCTGTCGGACAGGTCGAGTCGCGCCACCGCCATGCCCGCGAGCACGAACGGCAGCCAGGTCAGCGCCGGATAGCTGCCCGTGAACAGTAGGCCGATCAGCCCACCGGAACTGCCGACCGCGTCGCCGCGACCGCTGGCCCACGCGAGCGGATCGTGGCCGTCGACGGCGTCGAACCAGCCGGGCGGCGCATCGGTCACCAGGAACCAGATCTGCGGCAACACGAGCGCGCTCAGCGCGGCGAGCACCGCCAGCGTCGTGGCGCGCAGCCGCGACAGCGGCAGCGCCAGCACGAAGTACAAGCCGTAGTAGGCCAGGATCACCTCGACCGGCGTGCCGAGCGCGGTCAGCCCGGTGCCGACCACCAGCAGGATGCCCGCCCGGATCAGCACCTTCACCACCGCCTGGCGGCCGTCTCGACCGGTTTTGGGCACCCGCCGCCCGGTGATCAGCACGATCGAGAACCCGGCGAGGAACGCGAACAGCGCGGAGGACCGCCCGTGCGCCAGTTCCATGGCGAACCCGACGACCCCGCCGCGGTCGGGGATCGGCCCGAGGTGCGCCGCGAACATGCCGAGCACCGCGATCCCGCGCGCGAGATCGACCCCGATCAGCCGTCCGGCCGCACGGGCCGTCGCGCCGTCCGCGGGTTCGACCCGTGCCACCTCAGCCGGCGTCATCCCGGCCCGCCCCTGCTGCACCGCCGCGACCTCGTCCCGCCCAGCACCTGCCGCACGCTCCGGTCCGGCCACGACCGACGCGGCCGGAACACCATGGTGTGCCATGTTCTTCAGCCTCGGCGACCGATCGCGCGGCGGGTATCCGGCGCAGGTCCGGAGCCGGTCTGCCCGTCGGCCGCCCCGCTCCGCCGATCGGCTGGTCCACCCCCGCCGTCCGGCTGTGCGCCGGGGTCGTGCGCAGCCCGGTGAACAGGGCAGATCTAGGCTCGACGGGGAGCGGGCAACGACGGCGAAAAGGGTACGAGCGAATGATTCGGGTGGTGGTCGTCGACGACGAGGCCCTGGTGCGCTCCGGATTCGAGCTGATCCTGAACGCCGCGGCCGATATCGAGGTGGTGGCCACGGCGACCGGTTCGGAAGCGGTGGCTGCGGTCGAGCGGGAACGGCCCGACGTGGTGCTGCTCGATATCAGGATGCCCGACGTCGACGGGCTCGCGGTGCTGCGTCTGCTGCGCGCACTGCCCGAGGCTCCCACGGTGGCGATGCTGACCACCTTCGACACCGACGAATACATCCTTTCCGCATTGCGTTCGGGCGCAGCAGGTTTCGTGCTCAAGGATACCGAGCCGGAGCAACTCGCCCAGCTGACACGCACACTCGCCGCGGGCGGTGTCGTGCTGTCGCCGAAGGCGTCCGCGGCACTGTTGCGCAATGCCGAACCGGCCACCAGCGCCGAATTCGACGCCGAGGCCGCGCGCGTCGAGCGCCTGACCGAACGCGAACGCGCGGTGCTCGTCGAGCTGGCCGCGGGCCTGTCCAACGCCGAGATCGGACAGCAGCTCCATCTGAGCGTCGGCACGGTGAAAGACCATGTCAGCGCGATCTTCACCAAACTGCGCGTGAGCAGCCGGGTCCAAGCGGCCCTGCTCGCCCAGCGAGCCGGACTGCTGCCATGAAGCGGATCAACCCGTGGCTGATCGACCTCGCGCTGGTCGTCGTCGCCGCGGCCGACGTGTACGTCGACGGCGACGACGGCACCGTGAGCGCGCGCATCGCCGGCGGTATCGCCTGCGCGGGCCTGCTGCTGCGCAGACGCTTTCCACTGGTGGCCTTCCTGCTGACCTTGCCCGCGAGCCTGCTGCTCGCCGTGCTGGCCGCGCCCGCGATCGCGCTGTACACGCTGGCCGACCGCACCAGGAACCGCGCGCTGCTGACGTCCGCCGCGCTCGCCACCGCCGTCGCCGCGGCGTTTCCCTGGCCGGGCTCGAACGACTACCGCACGCCGGACACCCTCGTCTCGCTCGCCTATTCCCTGGCCTGGGCCGGCGCTCCGGTGCTGCTCGGCCAGCTGATGCGGACCCGCCGCGAGTTGTCCACCCGGCTCTCCGAAATCGAGGCCGCCCGCGACCACGAACGCCTGCTGCACGCCCAAGCCGTGCTGGCCCGCGAACGCGCGCAGATCGGCCGGGAGATGCACGACGTCGTCGCGCACCAGGTGAGCCTGATCGCCGTGAGCGCAGGCGCTTTACAGGTCGCGACGACCGATGCGGCCGCCGCCGAGACCGCGCGCACCATTCGCAGGCTCAGCGTGGACACCCTCGACGAGCTGCGCCACATGGTCACCCTGCTGCGCGCCGCGGGCGGCCAGGGCACCGAGCTGACCCCGCAACCGACCCTGGCCGATCTGCGAAAGCTGCTCGACTCCAGCGGTATTCAGGTCGAATTCAGCGGAGATCTGCCGGCCGACCTCGGCGCGCCCGCGCAGCGCACGATCTATCGGACGGTGCAGGAGGCGCTGACCAACGTCCGCAAACACGCGCCCGGCGCGACCGCCGAGGTGCGGTTGTGGCACGACGCCGACCAGCTCGGCGTCACCGTCACCAACACCCGGCCCACCCGGCCCGCGATGCGACTGCCCAGCTCACGGCACGGATTGGTCGGCCTCGGCGAACGCGCGGAACTGCTCGGCGGCAGCTTCACCTCCGGGCCGTGCGCCGACGGCGGCTATCGCGCCGAATTGCGGCTGCCGCGCTGAGCCGAAACATGGTCTGCGTCACGGGATGCTGGCGAAATCCGTCGGATGTTTGCTAGCGTCGTCGACCGTGACGGTGCTCCCGTTGGCCGCCTTGTACCGAGCCCGGGGTCGGGATCGTCACGACACAAGGAGAAATCCCCTGTCAGTACAGTTCAATCACACCATTGTCGGTTGCCGCGATAATCGGGTGACCGCAGAATTCTGGGCAGACATCCTGGGTACCGAACTCGGCGCCGAATGGGGCCCGTTCATCCCGCTGCCGCTGGACAACGGTGTCACGTTCGATTTCGCGAATGTGCCGCCGCACGTCACCGAGATATCACCCCAGCACTATGCCTTCTTGATCAGCGAGGCCGAATTCGACGCGGCCTACGCCAAGATCCAGCGTTACAAACTGGAGCACTGGGCCGATCCCCGCCAACAGGGGGTCAACGAGATCAACCACAACGACGGCGGTCGCGGCGTCTACTTCCTGGACCCCAACGGCCACTTCCTGGAATTGATCACGGTGCCCTACGGCGGCTGGCCGAGCTAGCGGCGCGGGGCGGCGTCCGCACGGGCGCCGCCCCGGCCCGGCACACTATCCATTTTTATTCTTTTCTATCACTCCACTCGAATTCGACTGTCCCGGTTTGTTTTTCGAGTTCGGCGTGCCGCGCCCGGCGACTGCGTATTCTCGTCATGTCCGGAAGGCCTTGCGCCTTTTTGTATTTGCGATATGCGAGTTTGCCATGCCTACTGCGGTGCAGAATTTGATCGTGCTCGGCGACAGTTTGTCGGACGTCGGTAACAAGCGCGAAGCGCCGACCGGTTTGTTCGCCCGTGCGCTGAAAGCGATGCGGACCAACGAGATCGGGCGCTTCAGCGACGGGAAGAACTGGACCGACTTCCTGGTCGAGTGGACCGGCGCGGACCCGCTGGTCCGCGGCGACAAGGACGCGACGGAGAGCGCGACCCTGCCGCACCGCAGCCTGACCACCCGCTCGATGCTGCTGAAGACGGACACGAACACGAATCCGCCACTGTTCTATGCCAATTACGCCGAAGGCGGGGCGATCGCCGCCTCGGACTGGAAACCCAAGGCCGGAGCGCTGGGTTATCTGAAGAACGAGATCGAGGCGTACCTGGCGGCGCGCCGGGCGATGGGCGCGAACTATCGCGGCCACACCCTGCACATCATCTGGATCGGCTTGAACGACATCGTCACCGCCGAACGCGGCGCGGGCCTGGTGATGGGCGAGCGGGAGGTCTACCGGGTCGGCTACTTCGAGTCGAACAAGGACGGCACCGGCATCACACCCATCATCGAGGAGATCAAGGGCCTGGTCGACAGCATCGCCAACGCCTCGGGCAACCGCGACCAGGAGCATTTCCTGCTCATCGATCTGCCGAGCCCGACCATCTCGATCCGCTTCCTCGATCAGATCGCCGACGGCAAGCGCAAACAGGTGGACAAGTTCGAGGCGAACACGGTCCGCTTCAACGATCAGCTGGATTACCTCGCCACGCATTGGCCCTCGACCGCCGAGGATCCCGGCCCCGGCGCGCAGAAGGACAACATCACGCTGGTCCGGATGAACGCGTGGATGAAGTTCGTCGCCGAACACCAGGACGCGTTCGATCTCAAGGGTTTCGCCCAGGAGCACGGTGTTCCCGTGCACTATCTGGGGCAGCGCGACCCGGTCGAGCCGGTGTTCCGCCGCTTCCTCACCACCAGCGATCTGGCCCATCCCACCGAGGCGGTGTACCAGCTCATCGCGCGAAAGATCGCCGAAGACCTGCTCACCAAATACACCCTCGGCAAGCTGACCGCGCAGACCTGGCCCGCGTTGCGGCCCTACCCCGCGGTCGTCCCCGAGTAGGGCTCACTCGTCGGGCGGCTCCGGCGGCCACGGATTCGGTTTCACGTTCTGCGGTTTGCGGGTCGGGATGTCGTCCCAGTCGAAATGGATCCCGACCCAGGCCTTGGGGCGATCGAAACGCACTTCGCCCGCGCTGAACCGCGCGCCCACGAAGGAGATGTCGCCGAAGAAGTCACCCTCGGTGAAGTCCACCGCGCGGCCCGCGAACGTGGTGCCCGCGAAGGTGGTCGTGCCATGGAATTCCGCGCGGCGGAAATCGGTTTCCCGGGTCCCCCGGTTGCGCATGCGCGCCGGTGCCCCGATCCGTGTCTCGTCGAAGGCGACCGTGCCCGCCTCGAAGTTGGTGCCCGCGAAGGTGATCCGGGCGCTCGACAGTTCCGCCCCGGTGAATGCGAGGTGCTGACCGTCGAGCGTGGCGCGGTCGAACGCGGTGACCTCCGCCTGGAACTTCGTGTCCTGGAACGAGGTTCGCGCCCCGGTGCAGCGCATTCCGGTGAAGCTGGTGCGCGGGCCGAGGAAGACCGCGTGCTCGAACGACACCGAACAGTCGAAGTCCGCGCCGTCGAACGTGGTGCCGTAGCTCGCGCGCTCCCCTTTCTCGCCGCGGGCCGAGCCGAACTGCGCCCGTTCGAAAAGCACCGGCCCGTCCTGGAATCGCGCATCCCGGAACGTGACGTGCGGACCGGCGAAGACGGCGTGCTCGAACGTGGTGCGCCCGGTGAACAGGGCCCCGGCGAAGGAGGTGTGCCGTCCCGCGAACACGGTGTCGCGGAAGTCGCCCTGTTCGAGCACGGCGCGGTTGAACGTGAACTCGCACTGCGACCAGGAGATCTCGGCCGACCGGCGCAGGTGATCGGCGATCACCTTGACGATGGTTCGGCGGACTTCGCGATCGTTCTGCCGGAACTGGTAGACCCGCTCGACCTTCAGCCCGGATTCGTCCACCGTTTCCGCCTGCGAGACAAGGTGGTTCGCCCCGGCGACCGGGTCGTAGGGCAGCCGCAGGTAGCCGCACAGCACATCGACGCACTGCTGGCGCCGGCTCGGCGCGCGGAAGTCGTCGGCGACGCCGGCCATCGCGTAGACCCCGGCGATGCGGACCGCCACGTCAGCGTCGCCGAGCTGCCGCGCGGCGGCGCCGAACAGTTCGGCGAATCGGCCGCGCTCCAGGTCGCGCTGGCGCCGGTAGGCCACCGCCAGCGCGACGGCGCCGCCGGCACCCGCCGCGACCGCCAGCGCGATCTTGGTGAGGTCCAGCCGGTTCGGCTGCTCGGCGGTGGCACCGAAGCCCAGCCACAGCAACCACCAGGTGAGTGCCGCGATGGCGAGCCCGCCGACGACCGCCATCGACACCGCAAGCAGTAACGCCGCGCGGTGCAGTCGGTCGCCCAACCTCCCCCATCGCATTAGCGCATGGTAGCCGGATTGCCGCCTGCCGACTACCGGACAAGATCGGCTACCACAGTGCCCCAACTCATTCCAGCATGTCCTCTTGCCACCGGGTCCGCGTGCCGGGGCATTGCGGTGTGGTTGCTCGAGTAGGGTGCCGTTATGTCTGCTTCCGATTCCCTCGACCCGGTCGCCGAGGTCGAGCACGTACACGCGCTGTTGTCGGCCTGGCTGGGCACCGATGCGGACCAGGAGGTGCTGGAGCAGTTCGCGGCCACCCAGCACGACGCGTTCTCGATGGTGACCCTGGACGGGGCTCGAGTGAGCCAATCGGAACTGCTGTCCGGATTGCGCCGCGCCAAGAACTCCAGGCCCGGTCTCGACATCGAGATCGACGACGTGGAACTGCTGCTCGTCGAGGGCAGCGTAACCGTCGTCCGGTTCTTGGAACGCCACCACTTCGACGGCAAACACACCGACCGCCGCAGCACCGCGGTCCTCACCACCGACGGCGCACCCCCGCGCTACCGCTGGCGGATCATCCAGGAAACCGCGGTACCGACCGACTGAACGGTGGTCCGTCGCGTCCGCCCCGGCCTAGCGAATCTTGATCCCGCACAGAGTCATTGACGTCGCCATTCCGTTCTTTTCAAGTCCGCGAGGGGTATTCGTAGGTACCGTCACGAGATGGCTGATGATGTTTTGGTGCTCGGGGCGGGCGTGATCGGGTTGACCACGGCGGTGTGCCTGGCGGAGGCAGGCCATCGGGTTCGGGTGTGGGCCGAACTGCCGCCCCGGCAGACCACCTCCGCCGTCGCGAGCGGTCTGTGGGGGCCGGGGCACACGCCGCGGGATCTGGCGTGGAGCCGGGTCTCCTTCGCCGAACTCTCCCGGCTCGCCAAGGAACCCGCGTCGGGCGTGCATTTCGAACGCGGACTCCAGGTGTCGAATCTTTCGGCCGAACCACCGCACTGGATGGACGATCTCGGCGAGGCCGAGTTCTGCCGGGCCGACGAGTTACCCGAGGGCATGCTGGTCGGATTGTGGTGCACCGCACCGCTCATCGACCTGCCGCGCTACCTGGACTACCTGACCGATCGGCTGTCCGCGGCGGGCATCGAGATCGAACAGCGCCGGGTGCGCGATCTCGGTGAGGCCACCGCCGCCGCGCCCGTCGTGGTGAACTGCACCGGCGTGGCCGCGGGCAAGCTCGTCGGCGATGCCGAGGTCCAGCCGGTGCGCGGTCAGCACGTCATCCTGCGCAATCCCGGTCTCACCGATTTCTACGTCGAGTTCGTCGAGGAACCGGAGTGGACCGGCATCTTCCCGCACGGTGAGCGCCTGATCCTCGGCGGGGCCCGGCACCCGGGCCGCTGGAGTCTGGACCCCGACCCCGAACTGGCCGAACGCATCCTGCGCCGCGCCATCGAGGTCGACGCGCGGCTGGCCGACGCCGAGGTGGTCGGCCACGAAGTGGGCCTGCGCCCGGGCCGCACCGCCGCCCGGCTGGACGAGGAGCAGATCGGCGGCGCCCGCGTGGTGCACAACTACGGTCACGACGGTATGGGTGTCAGCCTCTCGTGGGGCAGCGCCCGCGAAGTGGTCCGGCTGCTCGCCTGAGCACAGCACACCAAGCCGTCCGGCCCCGCCCCGACCCCCGCCCGGACACGCTCGATCCGCCGGTCGTTCCGATCACCGTCCGAACGCCTATTCTGTGTTCGGGTATGCAGGCAGTCGCGCGTGCCGTGAGCGAGCGGCCGGGCGCGCGCACCGACGACGGAGGATCGATGGCCCCATCGGGCGCCGCCACGCCACTTCGGTTGCAGCCGGTGTCGATCGGCACCGAGACCGCGCGGGTCGGCGCGACCCTGTGGCAGGCCGCCCGCGGCGGCGCGCGCCTGCTGTTCACCCGCCGCGACGGGCGGCCGCTGGCGAATCGAGCGGCACACGAGGCGCGCAACCGGTTCGCCGCGCTGGGACCCACCTACGTCAAGCTCGGTCAGCTCATCGCGTCGAGCCCCGGGGTCTTCCCCGAGACGCTGTCGAACGAGTTCCGCACCCTGCTGGATCGGGTCCCGCCGGCCGATCCGGCGGCGATCCGGACGCTGCTCACCGAGCAGCTGGGCGCGCCACCCGCGCAGCTGTTCGCGCACTTCGATCCTGCCCCGATCGCATCGGCCTCGATCGCACAGGTACACCGTGCGACTCTGCATTCGGGCACCGACGTGGTGGTGAAGATCCAGCGGCCGGGCATCAAGGCCCGCCTCGCCGCAGACCTGCAGATCCTGGAACGCGCGGCGCAGCTGCTCGAACTGTCCGAGTACGGCCGCATGCTCGGCGCGCGCGATATCGTGGCCGATTTCGCGGCCAACCTCAACGACGAGATCGATTTCCACACCGAGGCCACGGCCATGACCGAGTGGCCGGGATTCATCGCGAACACCCCGTTCGCGGCTCAGGTGCGGGTGCCGCAGGTGTATCCGGAATTCAGCACCACGAAGGTGCTGACGATGGAGTACATCGACGCCATCCGCATCGACGATGTCGCCGCCGTGCGCGCCGCGGGGTTCCGCGGCGCCGCGTTGCTGAAGACGATCCTGCTCTCGCTGCTGGAGTCGGCGTTCCGGGCCGGGCTGTTCCACGGCGATCTGCACGCGGGCAACGTCCTGGTCGACGCGGCGGGCAAGGTCGTGTTCCTGGATTGGGGCATCGTCGGCCGTTTCGACGACCGGACCCGGCTGCTGCTGCGCCGGCTCGTGGTGGAACTGATGGTGCACAACGACTTCGAGGCGGCGGGCCGCACCATTTTCGAGATGGGCGCGGTCCGGCGCCCGGGCAACGTCAAACGCGCGGCCCGCGATATCCGGTCGGTCACCGCCCCTTTGCAGAAATCCGATCTCGGCGCGCTGTCCTATACCCAGCTCGGTCGCCGCCTCGCGGAAGTGGCCAGGATTTACGAGGCCAAGCTGCCGCGCGAATTGGTGCTGGTCGGCAAACAACTGCTGTACGTCGAGCGTTATATGAAACTTCTTGCGCCGCAGTGGAAACCGCTCGAGGACCCGGACGTGCTCGGGTTCATGGCCGGCCTGTTGACGAAGGAGGAGATCGCAGCCACGGCGCCACGGCGTAAACAGCGGCTGGTTGAGTGAATTGAGCGGATGACGGGATTCGAACCCGCGACCCTCACCTTGGCAAGGTGATGCGCTACCAGCTGCGCTACATCCGCGTTCGCATCTCGAATCGCTCCGTGATGCGAGATGAAACTCTAGCCGATCGACGGCGGAAAATGCCAATCCGCCCTTACGCGGGCTGCCGGGCCGTCGCGCGATTGCGCCGCACGCCCAGACCGGCCGCGGCCAGGCAGGCCAGCGCGACGACCCCGACGAACCACGGGAACACGGTGCTCAGTCCCCACGTGGTGGCCGCCCAGCCGGCGAGAATGGTCGGCAACGCCATCGCCGTGTAGGCGAGCAGGTAGTACGCCGACATGGTCTCGCCCCGTTTGTGTTGTGGCACAACCTCGGACAGGTGCCGCAGCGAGCCGCCGAAGCCCAGGCCGAACGTCGCCCCGAGCAGCACGCCGGCCGCCAGCACCACGATCCAGTTGCCGGTATGCAGCGCGGGCACGGTGAGCACGAGCGCGATCGCCATGCCGGTGTCGCCGAGAATCGCGGCGCGCCGCGCGGGAATCGCGGTCGCGAACAACTGCGAGGTGGCCCCGGCCACCGCGGTCGAGGCGACCACCGCACCGCCGAAAACCAGGTTGTGGATGCCGGTTTCGGCCGAGGCCAGCGACGGGTACAGCGACAGCAGCACGCCCAGCACCGACCAGGCCGCCATCACACCGAGGGCGGAGAACCAGAAGTCACCGCGGATTTCTTGCGGCACAGCCGGTTTCGCGATCCGGATGCGTCCGGCGATGCGGGCGGTGTGCGGCTCCTCCAGCGCGATGATGCCGATACCGATGAGCAGGCACACGAAGGTGATGGCCACGTACGGCGTGCGCAGCGGGTGCGGGGCGTACTGGGCGAGCAGGGCCGAGCCCAGAATCGCCACGGCCATCCCGACATTGAAGGCCACGCCGCTCAGCTGACCGGAGCGCGCGCCGTGCTTGGGCCGCAGGTCGAGCAGGGCAGCCGCACCGGCGACCACGGTCGCGCCGACCGCGAACCCGTGCAGCGCCCGCGCGAGCAGCAGCATCGCCACGTTGTCGGCGAGCAGGAACACCGCGAGTCCCGCGATCATCGTCACGAACGCACCGAGCAGGACGGGCTTGCGGCCCACCACATCGGAGACTTTGCCGGACACCAGCACCGCGGCCAGCGCCGCGAACGCGTAGACCGCGAAGACGAAGGTCGTCGTCAGCGGCGAGAAATGCCACTCCTGCTGATACATGCCGTACAGCGGGGCGGGCACCCCGGACACCCCGAGCGCCACCCCGCTCGCGGCCAGGACCAGGGCATATGCCCAGCGCTGCGAGGTCCGCTCGCCCGTCTCGGGTGTCGCTACCGGCACTGCCATCGAAACTCCGATCAGGTAGGTTTGATAATGATCGAACCGCGCTCGACCATACATCCGGTACGACGATCATCAAACCCCAATGTGAGGTGGATCATGACCGATGCTAAAGATACGGTGGTCGATGTCCCACCGGTGGCCCCGCTGCCGACCGTGCTCGCCGCACTCCAGGACCCCGTGCGGCTCGAGATGGTGCGCCGCCTGAGCAATGCGGGCGCGGGCACTCCGGTGCGCTGCAACTCGCTCTACGACGCGATCAACAAATCGACCGCGACCCACCATTTCAAGATCCTGCGCGAAGCAGGCGTGATCGAGCGCGTGATCGTCGACGGCCAGATCTGGCAGCGCCTGCGCGCCACCGACGTCGAAGCGGCCCTTCCCGGCCTGCTCCCCTCGATCGTCGATGCCGCGAACCGCGCCGACGCCTGACCCGTCGGCGCGCGCCCTAGCCCTCGACCAACCGCCGCACGGCCGCGGGAATTTCCCGGGTTCGCTTGTACGGACCGGCGATCGAGGCCGCGAAGGGGCGGGCCAGCAGGGTGCGGGCGATCGCCGAGACCTCGTCGGTGGTGACCGCATCGATCCGGGCCAACGTCTCCGACACACTGCGATGGTTGCCGTAGCTGAGCTCGCTGCGGCCGATCCGGTTCATCCTGGACGCCGAATCCTCCAGGCCCAGCACCAGACCGCCGCGCAACGACCCCTTGGCCCGGGCGCACTCGGCATCGGAAATGCCGTCGGCCGCAACCTCTTCGAGCACGCCGCGGGCCAACGAAGCCACCTTGCCGAGGTTTTCCGGCTGGCAGCCGATGTACACCGAGAACGCCCCGGTGTCGGCGAAGGTGTCCACGCTGGAGTACACCGAGTAGGCGAGCCCGCGTTCCTCCCGGATGCGTTGGAACAACCGGGAACTCAGTCCGCCGCCGACCACGGTGTTGAGCACCGAGAGCGGCCAGCGCCGCTCCCCCTCGTGCCGCCCGAAGGCGCGCACCCCGAACGCCAGATGCGCCTGCTCGCTGTCGCGGTGGCTCCACTGCAGTTCGGGATCGCTGTGCGGCCGGAACCGTCCCTCCCGCCGTTTGGCGGGTTGCGCCGCCGGATCGAGCCGATTCTGGAACGCCCGGTGCACCAGCTCCACCGTGTGGTCGTGTTCGACGTTGCCCGCGACCGCGACGACCATCCGGTCCGGCCGGTAGCGCCGCAGGTGAAAGCCGCGCAGCTGCGCCGCGTGCATCGATTCGATGGACTCGATGGAGCCGATCACCGGCCGCCCGATCGGATGATCGCCGAACAGCGCGGACAGGAACGAGTCGCCGACCACGTCCTCCGGGTCGTCGTCGCGCATGGCGATCTCTTCGAGCACCACCTGCCGTTCCACGTCGACGTCGGCGGCGCGGCACAGCCCGTTGAGCACCACATCCGAGACCATGTCGACGGCCAGCGGCAGGTCCTCGTCGAGCACGTGCGCGTAGTAGCAGGTCTGCTCTTTCGCGGTGAACGCGTTGAGCTCGCCGCCGACCGCGTCCATCGCCTGCGCGATGTCGAGCGCGGTGCGCGTCGGTGTCGCCTTGAACAGCAGGTGCTCGAGGAAGTGGGCCGCACCGGCGACGGTCGGACCCTCGTCACGCGAACCGACGCCCACCCAGACGCCGATCGATGCCGAACGCACGCCGGGCACGTGCTCGGTGACCACGCGCAGCCCGCCGGGTAGCACGGTGCGCTGTACGCCGGGATCAATCATGTTCGCCCGCAGCTCCACAGACGAACCCCCCTGCTCGCGGCGGAGCAGAGGGGCTGTCGTCTTCTTCTTCGTCACAGAGACAAGTACTACTCTGCCCCTGCCGCGCCCGCATCAACGGTCTCGGCATCGGCAGGCGCGGCGGCCGCTTCGGCAGCCTCCTCTTCGACCGGCACCAGCGAGATCTTGCCGCGGTTGTCGATATCGGCGATCTCCACGCGCAGCTTGTCGCCGACGTTCACCACGTCTTCGACCTTCGCCACGCGCTTGCCGTTGCCCAGCTTGGAGATGTGCACCAGGCCGTCGCGGCCCGGCAGCAGCGAGACGAACGCGCCGAAGGCGGTGGTCTTGACGACCGTGCCGAGGAAGCGCTCGCCGACCTTCGGCAGCTGCGGGTTCGCGATGGCGTTGATCTGGTCGATCGCCGCCTGCGCCGCGGGGCCGTTGGTCGCACCGACGTAGACCGTGCCGTCGTCCTCGATCGAGATGTTGGCGCCGGTCTCCTCGGTGATCTGGTTGATCACCTTGCCCTTGGGCCCGATCACCTCGCCGATCTTGTCGACCGGGATCTTGATCGCGGTGACCCGCGGCGCGTACTGGCTCATCTCGTCCGGGGTGTCGATGGCCTCGGCCATGACCTCCAGGATGGTGTTGCGCGCGTCGTGCGCCTGGCTCAGCGCGCCGGCCAGCACCTGCGACGGGATGCCGTCCAGTTTGGTGTCGAGCTGCAGCGCGGTGACGAACTCCTTGGTGCCCGCGACCTTGAAGTCCATGTCGCCGAAGGCGTCCTCGGCGCCGAGGATGTCGGTCAGCGCGACGTAGCGCACCTCGTCCTCGCCCTTGTCGTTGGTGATCGTGTCCGACACCAGGCCCATCGCGATGCCGGCGACCGGCGCCTTCAGCGGCACACCGGCGTTCAGCAGCGACAGGGTCGAGGCGCAGACCGAGCCCATCGAGGTGGAACCGTTGGAGCTCAACGCTTCCGAGACCTGACGGATGGCGTACGGGAACTCTTCCTGGCTCGGCAGCACCGGCATCAGGGCCCGCTCGGCGAGCGCGCCGTGGCCGATCTCGCGGCGCTTCGGCGAACCGACGCGACCGGTCTCGCCGGTGGAGAACGGCGGGAAGTTGTAGTGGTGCATGTAGCGCTTGCTGGTCTCCGGGCCGAGCGAGTCGACCTGCTGGGCCATCTTCACCATGTCGAGGGTGGTGACGCCCATGATCTGGGTCTCGCCCCGCTCGAACAGCGCCGAACCGTGCGCGCGCGGCACCACGGCGACCTCGGCGGAGAGCGCGCGGATGTCCGCGAGCCCGCGGCCGTCGATGCGGAAGCCGTCGGTCAGGATGCGCTGGCGCACCAGCTTCTTGGTGACCGAGCGGAACGCGGCGCCCAGTTCCTTCTCGCGGCCGGCGAAGTCGTCGCCGAGCCGGGACAGCACGTCGAGCTTGATCTCGTCGATCTTCGCCTCGCGCTCCTGCTTGTCCGCGATCGAGAGCGCCTCGCCCAGCTCACGCTTGGCGGTGCCTTCGACGGCTTCGTAGACATCGGCCTCGTAGGGCGGGAAGAGCGGGAACTCACCGGTCGGCTTGGCGGCCAGCTCGGCGAGGTCGGCCTGAGCCTTGCAGAGGCGGGCGATGAACGGCTTGGCGGCCTCGAGGCCCTCCGCCACCACGGCCTCGGTCGGCGCCTGGGCGCCACCCTCGATCAGCGCGATGACCTTGTCGGTGGCCTCGGCCTCGACCATCATGATCGCGACGTCACCGGACTCGACCACGCGACCCGCGACGACCATGTCGAACACGGCGCCCTCGAGCTGCTCGACGGTCGGGAACGCGACCCACTGGCCGTCGATCAGCGCGACGCGCACGCCACCGACCGGGCCGGAGAACGGCAGGCCGGCGATCTGGGTGGAGGCGGACGCGGCGTTGATCGCGACGACGTCGTACAGGTCGTTCGGGTCCAGGCTCAGCACCGTGACGACGACCTGGATCTCGTTGCGCAGGCCGTCGACGAACGACGGGCGCAGCGGGCGGTCGATCAGGCGGCAGGTCAGGATCGCGTCGGTGGACGGGCGGCCCTCGCGACGGAAGAACGAGCCGGGGATACGGCCCGCGGCGTACATGCGCTCTTCGACGTCGACCGTCAGCGGGAAGAAGTCGAACTGGTCCTTCGGCGACTTGCCCGCGGTGGTGGCGGACAGCAGCATGGTCTCGTCGTCCAGGTAGGCGACGACCGCACCGGCGGCCTGCCGGGCGAGCCGGCCGGTCTCGAAGCGGACGGTGCGGGTACCGAGCGTGCCGTTGTCGATCAGCGCGACGGATTCGAACACACCGGGCTCGACCTCGACGGCCGAGGACTTGCGTTCAGTTGTTTCGGTCATTCTCTTCTCTCAACCTCTCGTCTTTCGCCGGCTCGAGCGCTTGGGCGGCGCGATCCGGCGCTTCGTCAGCCGTACCTGGGTACGGACGCGCGGCAACCCTCCTGGCTGCGACGCGCAGACCCGGCCGAATCCCCTTGGATCACGGCGACGCGGAGGCGGTCATCGATCGAAGCCCGCCGGCGGTCTATCCCCTGCCGGGAGGCCACTACCGAAGACCGACGCCACGCGGGCGGGTACTCACGGCTGTCCAAATGTCGTCGTGTAGCGGGCGCACAAATCCACTGTCGCCCCCATACACGAATAGCCAACGGGGAGATTGTACGTCTCCCCGTTGGCCGGGTTCCGGCTACCTCCGGTAACCGGTACTACGCGAACTCAGCGACGCAGGCCCAGACGCTCGATGAGCGAGCGGTAGCGCTGGATGTCGTTGGCGGCCAGGTACTTCGAGAGCCGACGACGACGACCGATCAGCGCGAGCAGGCCGTGCCGGGTGTGGTGGTCGTGCTTGTGCACCTTCAGGTGCTCGGTGAGATCGGAGATCCGCTTGGACAGCAGCGCGATCTGGGCCTCCGGCGAACCGGTGTCCTTCTCGTGCAGGCCGTATTCCTTCAGAATCGCCGACTTCTGCTCAGTGGTCAGAGCCATGAGGCATCCACTCCCTATTTCAGTGCCGCGCTCGAATTTCCGGTTACCCGGGTGTGGGCGCCGCCGCGGACCGCAGCAAACCCGAGGATCTACCTTACCGGAACGGGCGCGGTAGACCGAATCGCGGTGGATGCACCCGGTCGAGATGCCATTCACTGCCGGATTCACTTGCCCTCGGCGGCGAGCACCTTTCGCGCGTTCTCGACATCGCGGCCCATGGTCTCGATGAGTTCATCGATCGAATCGAATTTGCGCTGGCCGCGCACGTGGTCGACGAAATCGACCGCGACGTGCTGGCCGTAGAGATCGGCCTCACCGTCGAGCACATACGCCTCGACCGTGCGGGCGCGCCCGGAGAAGGTGGGGTTGGTGCCGACGGAGATCGCGGCCATCGCGCGTTCACCGGGGGTGACGGTGCCGATGGTCGGTCCGGGACCGAGCACGGTGAACCAGCCCGCGTACACGCCGTCGGCCGGGATCGCGGCGTGCATCGGCGGCGCGACGTTCGCGGTCGGGAAGCCGAGCTGACGCCCGCGCCCGTCGCCGTGCACGACCACGCCCTCGACCCGGTGCGGCCGGCCGAGCGCCTCGGCCGCGGCGGCCATATCGCCCGCGTCGACGCAGGCGCGAATGTAAGTGGAGGAGAAGGTGACCGCGTGTTCGCCGAGCAGCTTGACGCCGTCGACCTCGAAGCCCCAGCGCTTGCCGAGCTCACGCATGGTGTCGACGGTGCCTGCCGCCTTCTTGCCGAAGGTGAAGTTGTCGCCGATCACCACTTCGCTCACGTGCAGCCGCTCGACCAGCAGGTCGTGCACATAACGCACGGGCGTGAGCTTCATGAAAGCCTGGGTGAACGGCATCACGCAGAACACGTCGACGCCCAGTTCCTCGGCCAGTTCGGCCCGGCGGGTCAGGGTGGTCAGCTGCGCCGGATGCGAGCCGGGGCGGACCACCTCCATCGGATGCGGATCGAAGGTCATCAACACCGCGGGCACCCCGCGCGCGGCCGCCTTCTGCACCGCTCTGCTGATCAACTGCGCGTGTCCGCGGTGCACACCGTCGAACACACCGATCGTCAGTACACATCGGCCCCAGTCCGCGGGCACGTCCTCGAGACCTCGCCATCTCTGCACACGCGCAGCTTATATCGCGCACGGAAACCCGGTCCGACCGAAGTCGCTCGCCGCAACGGCGGTGCCAGGGCCGACGCCGCCGCGAGGGTGGCTGATGTCACGCGCAGCTTCCGGAGTTGTGTACGGGTGATGAAACCCTGGTTCCACTGTGCGGCGAGCTGTGTCAATCGGGTCTCCTGTGCTTAAGCTCGAGTATGTGCCCGGTAAACGAGACATCGCCACAAGACGCGAGCTGACCGACGCCCCCGTGCCGGGCGAGGCCCGCGGCACCACCGCGACCATCGCGCCGGTGCTCTCCTCGGTGGCGCAGGACTATTTGAAGGTGATCTGGACCGCGCAGGAATGGTCGCAGGAGAAGGTGTCGACCAAACTGCTCGCGGAACGGATCGGGGTCTCCGCGTCCACGGTGTCCGAGGCGGTGCGCAAACTCGCCGACCAAGGCTTGGTCGAGCACGCCCGCTACGGGTCGATCACGCTCACCGAGGGCGGTCGCCGCGCCGCCATCGCGATGGTGCGCCGGCACCGGCTGATCGAGACCTTCCTGGTCAACGAGCTCGGCTACGGCTGGGACGAGGTGCACGACGAGGCCGAGGTGCTCGAGCACGCGGTCTCCGAACTACTGGTGGCGCGCATCGACGCGAAACTCGGTTATCCCGACCGGGATCCGCACGGCGACCCCATCCCGTCGGTGGACGGCGCGGTCCCCACGCCGCCGGCGCGTCAGCTCAGCGACTTCCACGCGGGCGAGGCGGGCCGGGTCGCGCGCATCTCCGATTCGGATCCGGAGATGCTGCGCTATTTCGACTCCGTGGGCATCGCCCTGGACACCGCGATCACCGTGGTCGAACGCCGGGATTTCGCGGGCACAATCGCGATTCGCATCGGCGGCGGGGAAATGCCCACCGACCTCGGCCGTCCCGCGGCCGAGGCCATCTGGTTGACCACCTGAGCAACGGAAAACCGTTGCGGGCCAACTGAACCCGCTCAGTACGGAGGGATGGCGACCAATTCGGCGGCGCGGTCCGCGACGGCGGCGGCGAGTTCCGTCGTGGTCGCGTCGCCGCCCAGGTCCGGCGTGCGCACTTCGCCTTTGCCGAGTACGTCGCACACCGCCCGGTCCACCGCGGCGGCCGCGGCGGTTTCGCCGAGATGGTCGAGCAGCATTGCGCCCGCGAGGATCTGGGCGATCGGATCGGCGATACCCTGGCCCGCGATATCGGGCGCGCTGCCGTGCACCGCCTCGAACATCGACGGTGCGGTGCGCTCGGGGTTGATATTGCCCGAGGGGGCGAGCCCGAGGCCGCCGGTCACGGCCGCGGCGAGGTCGGACAGGATGTCGCCGAACAGGTTCGAGCCCACGATCACGTCCAGCCGGTCCGGGTGCAGCACGATCTCCGCCGCGAGCGCGTCCACGTGCATCTGCCGGGTCTGCACATCGGGGTAGTCGGCGGCGATCCGTTCGAACACGCTGTCCCAGTACGGCATCGAGTGGATCAGGCCGTTCGATTTGGTGGCCGAGCACAGCCGGCCACCGCGTTCCCGAGCCCGCTCGAACGCGTACCGGATGATCCGTTCGCACCCGACCCGGGTGAACACCGACTCCTGGAGCACGAATTCGTCCGCGCGGCCCGGATTGTGCGTGCCGCCGATCTCGGAGTATTCGCCCTCGGAGTTCTCCCGCACGATGAGGATGTCCAGATCCTCGGCGCTGCGCCCGCGCAGCGCCGACTCGGTGCCGGGCAGCAGCCGGACCGGGCGCAGATTGACGTACTGACCGAACGCACGGCGCAACGGAATCAGCAGGCCCCACAGCGAAACATGGTCGGGCACACCGGGAAAACCGACCGCGCCGAGCAGAATCGCGTCGAAACCGGCGAGCAGCTCGGGACCGTCGGGCGGCATCATCCGGCCGGTGGTCAGATATTTCGCACAGGACCAATCGAATTCGGTCCACTCGAGGCCGGGCAGCACGGCGTCGAGCACCGAGACGGCGGCGGCGGTGACGTCCACGCCGATGCCGTCGCCGGGGATGGTCGCGATGCGGTACCTGGGCGCTGTCACAGTCGCACTCCGATGTATTTGGTCTCGAGGAATTCGTCGATGCCGATCATCCCGCCTTCGCGGCCGAGCCCGGATTCTTTGACGCCGCCGAACGGTGCGGCCGGGTTGGACACCACGCCCTGATTGAGCCCGACCATGCCGGTTTCCAAGGCCTCGCACACCCGCAGGCCGCGGCGCAAATGCTCGGTGAAGACATAGCCGACCAGGCCGTAGGGCGTGTTGTTGGCGCGGGCGACCACCTCGTCCTCGGTGTCGAAGGTCGTGATCGAGGCGACCGGACCGAAGATCTCGGTGTGGCACATCGCCGCATCGTCGGGCACGCCGACCAGCACCGTGGCCGGATAGAAGTTGCCGGGCCCGTCGAGCACGGTGCCGCCGGTGAGCACGCGGGCGCCGCGACGGCGCGCGTCGGCGACGAGTTCGGTGACCTTCGTGACCGCGTCGGCGTCGATCAGCGGGCCGACGACAACCCCCGGCTCGGTGCCACGCCCCATCGGCAGGGCCGCCATCCGCTCGGCGAGCCGGGCGGCGAACTCGTCGACGACGCCGCGCTGCACGAAGATTCGGTTGGCCGCGGTGCAGGCCTGCCCGATATTGCGCATCTTGGCGGCGAGCGCGCCCTCGACGGCCTCGTCCAGGTCCGCGTCGTCGAACACGATGAACGCCGCGTTCCCGCCGAGCTCCATCGAGGTGCGCATGACCGTGCGCGCGCACTGTTCGAGCAGGCGTTTGCCGACGGCGGTGGACCCGGTGAAGGACAGTTTGCGCGAGCGCTCGTCCGCGATCAGCGGCGTCATCAGCGCGCCCGGGTCGGCGGTGGACAGTACGTTGACGACGCCGCGCGGCAGGCCGGCGCGATCGAGCAGATCGGCGAGCGCGAGCATCGACAACGGCGTCTGCTCAGCGGGTTTCACCACACAGGTACAGCCGGCGGCAAGTGCGGGCGCGATCTTGCGCGCGCCCATGGCCATCGGGAAGTTCCACGGCGTGATCAGCAGGCTGGGGCCCACCGGCTGCTTGGTCACCAAGAACCGCGAGCCGCCCGCGGGCGCGGGGAGGTAGCCACCGTCCGAACGGACGGCCTCCTCCGCGAACCAGCGGAAGAACTCTGCGGTATAAGCGATTTCGCCGCGGGCCTCGGCCAGCGGCTTGCCCATCTCCAGCGTCGTGATCAGCGCGAGCCGGTCGGTGTCGTCGAGCAGCGCGTGGTGCGAACGCATGAGCAGATCGGCGCGGGTTCGCGGCGGTGTCGCCGCCCAGGCCGCCTGGGCCCGGTGCGCCGCGGTCAACGCGTCGAGCCCGTCCTGCGGGCCCGCGTCGGCGACCGCGCACAACATGGCGCCGGTGGCCGGATCCAGCACGGGCAGTTCGGCATTCGTCGCGCACCACTGCCCGTCGATATACAAACCCGTTGGCACAGTGTCGATTACGGCCCGCTCCGCGGCGGACAAGGTCTCGGTGAGCATCGGCGCCGGACTCCTTTCGCTGCCAGGAGGCAGCCGCAGGCTATTGCTGCGACCTCCCCCGCCATGTTATGCATATTGTCAACAATCCGACAATAGACAATCTCCGGATGTTGCGATCGCACCACTGCCCGGGAGGCGGCTCACCATGACCGAACTTTCGCCCGTTCTGCGCCAGGCCACACCGGTGACCGTCGATCACGGCACCGGCTGCTACCTGTACGGCACCGACGGACGCCGCTACCTCGACTTCACCGCCGGCATCGGCGTCACGAGCACCGGCCACTGCCACCCGCACGTGGTCGCGGCGGCCCAGGCCCAGGTCGGCAGCCTGATCCACGGCCAATACACCACCGTCATGCACCGGCCGATGCTGCAGCTCATCGAGCGTCTCGGCACCGTCCTGCCGCCGGACCTGGACACGCTGTTCTTCGCCAACTCCGGCAGCGAGGCGATCGAAGCCGCGCTGCGGCTGGCGCGTCAGGCGACCGGACGGCCGAATGTGGTGGTCTTTCACGGCGGTTTCCACGGTCGCACCGTCGCGGCGGCCACCATGACCACGTCGGGTACCCGATTCTCCGCAGGTTTCAGCCCGCTCATGTCCGGCGTGCACGTGGCGCCCTTCCCGACGGCGTTCCGCTACGGCTGGACCGAGCAGGAGGCGACCGCGTTCGCGCTGCGCGAGCTCGACTATCTGTTCGCCACGCTCACCTCGCCCGCGGAGACCGCCGCGTTCGTGGTCGAGCCGATGCTCGGCGAGGGCGGCTACATCCCCGGCAACACCGCCTTCTTCCGCGGCCTGCGCGAACGCGCCGACCGGCACGGCATTCTGCTCGTGCTCGATGAGATCCAGACCGGGTTCGGGCGCACCGGAAAGTTCTTCGGGCACCAGCATTTCGACGTGCGACCCGACATCATCACCATCGCGAAGGGGCTCGCCAGCGGCTTCCCGCTCTCGGGTATCGCGGCCTCGCGCGAGTTGATGGCCAAGGCCTGGCCGGGGTCGCAGGGCGGCACCTACGGCGGCAACGCCGTGGCCTGCGCGGCCGCGGTGGCGACCCTGGAGGTCATCGAATCCGAGCACCTGGTGGACAACGCCGCCGCCCGTGGCGCGCAACTGCTCGACGGGCTGCGCGCGAGCGCCACCAAGGCGATCGGTGACGTGCGCGGCCTCGGCCTGCTGGCCGGAGCCGAATTCACCACCGCGACAGGCGAACCCGATACCGAGACGGCAAGCGCGGCACAGCGGCTCGCGGTCGAGAAGGGACTGCTGCTGCTCACCTGCGGCGCGCACATGAACGTGGTGCGGATGATCCCCCCGCTGATCGTCACCGCGAGCCAGATCGATGACGCGCTCGCGATCTGGACCGAGGTACTGGCCGAACTCTGAGCTGGTCGCCACAGCGCGTGCGCCCGGCCTACCGCGGCGATAGCCTCGGATCAGCCGAACAGACGCCCTGTGAGTCCGCACATCGATCCGCGCGACAACAGAAAGCAGACAGCAATGGCTCGCTTCATCACCATCACCCTGACCAAGGCCGCCGTCACCTGCCGCGCCCGGCTGCTCGACGCCGAGGCGCCGCACACCTGCGCCGCCGTGTGGGACGCGCTCCCGCAGGAGGGTGACGCCTTCCACGCCAAGTACGCCCGCAACGAGGTCTACACCCTGGTCCCCCGGATCGGCGCGGCCCCGCATCGGGAGAACCCGACGGTCACGCCGATCCCGGGCGATGTCTGCCTGTTCGATTTCGAGGCCTGGGAGATCGGCAACCCGGCCTACGGCTACGAGCCGGGCTCCACCGCGCACCACGACCAGGGCGCGACCGATCTGGCGATCTTCTACGGCCGCAACAACTTGCTCATCAACGGCGACATGGGCTGGGTGCCCGGCAACGTCTTCGCCACGATCGAAGAGGGCCTGGCCGATATCGCCGCCGCCTGCAACGACCTGTGGCTGCACGGCGTCTCCGGCGAAACCCTGGCCTTCGCCCGCGCCTGACCCCCGCACGCGAATTCGCTGCCCGCGCACGGAATGTGCGCGGGGGCAGCAGAGGTGCGCGTCGGCCGCCACGGCGGCCGACGCGCATTTTCACTGTGCCAGAACGTGTTCGGCGTAGCGGGCGACGGCGAGCACCAGGTCGTCGGAGTGGCGCGGGCCGACGATCTGGAGCCCCACCGGCAGTCCGGCCGCGGTGGTGCCGACCGGGATGCTGATCGCGGGCTGCTGAGTCATGTTGAACGGGTAGGTGAACGGCGTCCACTGCGGCCAGCTCGTCAGGCCGCTGCCCGGCGGCACATCGTGGCCCGCCGCGAACGCGGTGATCGGCATGGTCGGGGTGATCAGCACATCGTGGGCGGTGTGGAAGGCGCCCATCGTGATGCCGAGCTGCGCCGCTTCGTTGCGCGCGTCGAGATACTCGACGGCGCGCACCGCATTCCCTTGATCCCAGACCGCGCCCAGCGCCGGATCGACCCGCTCGCGGGACCCCGCGGGGAATTTCGACAGCATGGTGGCGGCACCCGCCGCCCACAGCAGCTCGAACGCCTCGCGCGGATCGGCGAAGCCGGGATCGGCTGTGGCAACCCGCAATTCGGCCTCGCCGAGTTTGCGGACCGCGGCATCGACGAGGGCGGCCACCTCGGGATCGACCTTCGCATAACCCAGGGTCGGCGAATAGGCGACGGTGAGTCCGCGCACGTCACGCACCACCTGGCCGCGGAAGGTCGTCAGGGGCGGCGCGAGGCTCGTCGGGTCGCGCGGATCGGGCAGCGAGAGGATGTCCATCAGCAGCGCCGCGTCCTCGACCGTGCGGGTCATCGGGCCCGCGTGCGCCAGCGGACCGAACGGGCTCGCCGGATACAGCGGAATCCGCCCGTGCGTCGGCTTGAAACCGACGATGCCGCAGAACGCCGCCGGGATGCGAATGCTGCCGCCGCCGTCGGTGCCGACCGAAACCGGCCCCATGCCACCCGCGACCGCCGCCGCGCTGCCGCCGGACGAGCCGCCCGCCGTCGTCGCCGGATCCACCGGATTGCGGGTGATCCCGGTCAGCGGGCTGTCCGTGACCGCCTTCCAAGCGATTTCGGGCGTCGTGGTCTTGCCGAGGAAGACCATGCCGTCCTCGCGCAGCCGCGCCGCCACCGGGCTGTCCACCGTCCACGGACCCGCTGGGTCGACCGACGTGGAGCCGCGACGCGTCGGCCAGCCCTCGGTGAGGAAGATGTCCTTGATCGAGATGGGCACACCGTCGAGCAGCCCGCGCGCGTGCCCGGAATGCCAGCGCGCCTCGGAGTCCTTGGCCTGCACCAGCGCCCGATCGGGATCGACCAGGCAGTACGCGTTCACCGCCGGATCGTCGGCGGCGATGGCGGCCAGCACCGCCTCGGTCGCCTCGACCGGTGAAAGCGCGCCCGCGGCATAGGCCGAAACCAGCTGGACGGCGGTCATCGCCGCGGGCTCGGTCGGAATATTGATATCGGGGTAACTCATGGCTGCACCTCGCGGGCGCTCGGTTCCGCCATGCCTACGGCGCGCTGGCACATGATTCGCTCACGGTGTTCGCTCATTTTCAGGGCTCCTTCAGCCGGGCACGTACCCCAGCTCTTTGTCGACCACGTTGCGCAGGGGCCGACCGGCGATCCAGTTGTCGAAGTTCTCGGCGAACACGGAGACGATCTCGGTCCGCCAGCCGATGAAGTCGCCCGAATTGTGCGGTGTGATCGACACGTTCGGCAGATCCCACAGCGGGTGGTCGGGGGGCAGCGGCTCGGGCGCGACCACATCGAGCGCCGCCCCGGCGATCGACCCGGCGCCGAGGGCGGCCACCAGATCGTCGGTAACTACGAGTTCCCCGCGGCCCACGTTGACAAACCTCGCATGCGGTTTCATCGCGGCGAATTCCCTCGAGCCGAACATGTTCCGGGTCTGTGGGGTCAGCGGTGCGATCGCCACCACATAGTCGGCCGCCGGTAACTCGGCGTGCAGGTCCGTGCTCACCGCGCCGAAATCCGGGTCGTCCGGGCGCATTCGCCGGCCCACCGCCCGGATGTTCATCCCGGCCGCGCGCAGCAGTCGCGCGATGGCGCGGCCGATCGAACCGGTGCCGACGATCAGCACGGTGGCGCCTGCTATCCGTTCGTTCTCGCGATGTGCCCAGTCGTGGCGCAGCTGCCTGCGCAACGCTCCGGGCAGGTCCTTGGCGAACCCGAGGATCTGCCCGAGCACGTATTCCGCGATGGCCGTGTCGAACAGGCCGCGCGTATTGGTCACCACGACGTCGCTGGCCCGCAGTTCCGGGAACATCGCCGGGTCCACCCCGGTCGAGCCCATGTGCAACCATCGCAGCCGGTCGGCCGCGGGCCACGCGCCGGGCAGGGCGCGGGTCAGGAAGTCGTAGACGAACAGCACGTCGGCACCGCGCAGCGCGGTCGCGAGACCGGCTGCCTCGGTATAGCGCACCGTGGCGCGAGCCGATACGGCGGCCATCAGATCCGCCTCGGGCACGCGGTCACTGTGCAGGACGGTGACAATGGGGCCCGTTTCCACATTGACACACTAAGATCGCATCGTATGATTGTCAACAATCCGATCGCGTTCGGAGGTCTACCCAGCTGAGTGCGAGAGGGGCCGTATGGAACTCAGCTTCCCGGATATCGAGGGCCCGGTCGCACAGCGGGGCATCGGTATCATCGCGCCGTTCGACCTCGCGCTCGAGCGCGAGCTCTGGCGCTGGGCACCGATGGAGGTGAGCCTGCATCTGGCCCGCACCCCGTACGAACCCGTCCCCGTCTCCTTGGCGATGGCCGAACTCGTCTCGAACCCGGCGCATCTGACCACCGCGACCCGCGACGTGCTGCACGTCGAGCCGGAAGTGGTGGCGTACCTGTGCACCTCGGGCAGTTTCATCAAGGGACTCGAGTACGAACGATCCCTACGGGAAACCATCTGCGCCGCAGGCGCATTGGATGCGGTGACCACCTCGGGCGCGCTGCTCGAGGCGATCCGGCACCTCGACATCACGCGGCTGTCGGTGCTGACGCCGTACGACGAGGTGCTGACCGGCAAACTGCACGAGTTCCTCGGCGAGGCCGGGTGCACCGTCATCCGCTCCGACCATCTCGGCCTGGGCGGCGGCATCTGGAAGGTCAACTACCGCACCATCGCCGAACGCATCGTCGGCGCGAACGACCCGCAGGCTCAGGCGATCTTCGTCAGCTGCACCAACCTGCCCACCTACGACGTGATCGAGCCGCTGGAACAGGCCCTCGGCAAACCCGTCCTCACCGCCAACCAGCTCACCATGTGGGCCTGCCTCGGCCGGATGAAGCTGCCGATGATGGGCCCGGGCAAATGGCTACTGAACGTCTTCTGATCGGGAGCACAGCACATGCACACCACCACAGTCGGTTTCATCTACCCCGATCACGCGGCCGAGGACGACTACCCGCGCGCCGCCGCGGTGCTCGGCGCCGACCTGCCGGTGGCCCATATCTACGGCACCGACCTGCACGCCGTCCCCGAGCTGCTGGACCTGGGTAGCCCGGACAAGCTGCGCCACGGCGCCGAACTGCTCGCCCCGCACCGGCCGCAGGCCGTGGTCTGGGCTTGTACCTCAGGCAGTTTCGTCTACGGCCCGCGCGGGGCGCGCGAACAGGTCGACGCGCTGGCCACCGCCGCGGGCGTGCCCGCCACCAGCACCAGCTTCGCCTTCGTCGACGCGGTGCACGCGCTCGGCCTGGACACCGTCGCCGTCGCCGCCAGCTATCCGGACGACGTCGCGCGGCTGTTCGTCGAATTCCTCGCCGACGCGGGCATCCGCGTCGTCTCGATGCGCAGCGCAGGCATCGACACCGCCGCCGAGGTCGGCACGCTGGACGCCGCACAGGTCCGGCAGCTGGCCGTGGCCAACGATCATCCCGAAGCCCAGGCGCTGCTCATCCCGGACACGGCCATGCATACGCTTGCCGTGCTGCCGGAACTGGAAGCCGCCCTCGGCAAGCCGGTGCTGACCGCGAACCAGGTCACTATCTGGGCCGGGCTGCGACTGGCGGGCCGCACCGCGACCTGCCCCGCCCTCGGCACCCTGTTCACAGAAAGGCACGCCCATGCCGCTCGTTGAGATCGAGCCGGTCAGCAGGCAGTCGACGGCCGAGGTGATCGCCGACCGACTGCGCGAGGCGATCATGCGCGGCAGTTTCGCGCCCGGCGACCAGCTCGGCGAGGCCGACCTCGCCGCCCGCTTCGACGTATCCCGCGGGCCGGTCCGCGAGGCCATGCAGCGACTCGTGTCCGAGGGTCTGCTGCACAGCATCCGGCATCGCGGCATCTTCGTCATCGACCTCACCCTCGACGACGTCGCCGACATCTACCACGCCAGGACCGCCATCGAGGGCGGCGCGCTCGAGCTGATCCTGGACGGCCGCCGCGAGATCGCGTACGCGGCGCTGCGCGAGAGCGTCGACCAGATGTGCGCCGCCGCCGAAAACGGCGACGCCGCCGGGCTTTCCGACGCCGATCAGGCCTTCCACGTCGCGCTGGTCGACAGCGCGGGCAGCCCGCGGCTGGCCCGCGCCGCCCGCACCCTGCTGATCGAGACCCGAATGTGCCTGGGCGCCTTGCAAACCACCAATCCGGACCTGCACGAGCAAGCCCGCGAACACGTCGAACTCCGGGACGCGATCGGCGCCGGACCCGCCGCCCGCGCGCGCAAGTTGCTGGTCGAGCACATGCGCTGCGCCGTCCAGGCCATCGCCGCGGATCGGAGCGGTCAGCAGCTGAAGTAGTGCCGCAGGCTCTCGGGCACGCCGTCGGCGGCGGCTTTCGACCAGCACTGGTCGTGCGGAAAGACCAGATAGGTGACCCAGCCGCCGTTGCCGCGCCGGACTATTCGCTGACTGTCACCGGGCGCATCCCAGACGATGACACCCCAGACGCCGTCGCAGTAGTGCACCTTGGCCTGGTATTCGGTCAGCCCGCCGATATCGTCCAGGTCGTGCGCGATCGCCCCGGGGGAGCACTGCGGCTGCCCGGTGTCGTCGAACCGCAGCAGGCCTTCGACCACTTCGGCTTCGCGGACCAGGAAGAGCTGGTGCATCCCCTCCGGAACCGGTTTCGTGCCCGGCGGCGGGGTGCCCATGCCGAACCGATAGCAGCCGAGCGGCACCGCGAAGGTGGCCGAACCGGAGCCGTCGGTGACCGCCTGCCGGTTCAGCACCTCCCGGGTCTCCCCGAGCGGAATATCGTGCGACGCAGGGTCACACGGCTGCACCAGGGTGACATAGACCGGCACATTCGGCACCGGCACCTGAGAAAGAGTCCGGGTCTTGATGATCGCCGTACCCATACCGGGCGGCGGCTTGACCGGCGGTGGGTTGCCCGGCGGCGGTGCACCCGGCGGCGGCGTGACCCGCGGCGGCTGCCCGGGCGACGGAATCGGCTTCGGTGGTTGACCGGGTGACGGATCTGCCGACGGCACAACGGTTGTCGAGGGCGGTGTCGTCGTCTTTCCCGCCGACGGTTCCGCATCCCCACCGCACCCGGTCCCGACCAGCAGCACCGCGGCGAGCACCCCCACCACACGTAACGTCCTGCGACCGACCATCGCCGGCACCTCCCCCGTCAGAGCAACCAGATACCCCGCCTATCGCCACCTTGCACTCGACGGTTACCACTGGTCAATCCCCATGGATCAGGGGCAGCAGCACAACTCAGCCGAAGGCGGGGGTACTGCGCACCGGAGTGGTTGTGCCGAGGCGTTTTTCGTCCGCGCTCGCCAGCCAGAAGTACAGCGGGGGCAGGACGACCTCGATCGCCGTCAGGACGATCTGAAACCAGTGCGGCCAGCCGTAGACGGCGACGGAGATGAACCGGCCGACGGCGCCCAGCAGGAAAATGCCCGCGAGCCAGCGGATCACGGTCGCGGGGATCGGGCGCTGCCGTGCGGCCCAGATCCAGACGACGCCATAGCCGAGGAAGATCGCGCCGAAGAAGCGGGTCTGGCTGTCGGCCGTGACGCCGGACGAGCCCATATCGGGTATCCCGTCGATGCCTGCCGCCAGGTGGAACACGCCGATCGCGACGCAGGCGACACCCATCACGAGGGAAAGCCATTTCAATGCGGCAGCCATATCGTTCCTCCCCGGGAATCCGGTTGCCGGACAGCAGCTCTCTGCGATCACCGGTCCGGACACCGTAGTTGACGTCTGTCTACTAAGTACCCTACGACCCTTAGTAGACAGACGTCAACTAAAGTTCGATGGATGAGCACCCGCCGTCGCCTGTCCCCTGACGCACGCCGCCAGGTGCTGTTGGACGCGGGCGCGCGCTTGTTCGCCGAACGCGCCTACGACGCGGTGCTGATGGAAGACGTCGCGGCGGCGGCCGGCGTGTCCAGGGCGCTGCTCTATCGCCACTTCCCGAGCAAGCGCGAACTCTTCGCAGGCGTCTACGAGCAGGCCGCGAACCAACTCCTGGTCGACACGCCCCTCGACAGCGGCGCACCGCTGGCCGAACAACTCGCCGCGGGCCTGACCACCCATTTCGACTACTTCGAGGCGAACGCCAACAGCGTGCTCGCGGCGAACCGGGTGCTCGCCGAGGATCCGGCGATCCAGGCGATCATCGCGGGCGAACTCGGCGAACTGCGCCGCAGGCTCCTCGAAGCGCTCGGTGTCGAGGAGCCGGTGCGCACCCGGGTGTCCTCGGTGTTGTCGGGCTGGCTCACCTTCGTCCGGGTGCTCACGGTCGAATGGCTGGAGAACCAGCACTACTCGCGCGCCGAACTGCTCGAGATCAGCATGGGCGCACTGCTGGGCGCACTGCAGCCGATCCTCGGCCCCGACCTTGTCACCGCCGAAACCGCTGCGCCGCAGTAGGTTCCGATCCGCCGCTAGAGGTTGGACGGCCGCACGACCATGACCGACGCCGCCCGCTTACCGCTCTCCTGGAGCAGCGCGATCGCCCGGCCTGCCGGATCGATCGCCGCGTAGACGCCGCGCAGACCGACCGGCTCGAGCCACCGTCCGTTGCGCAGATCTTCGGCCTGGCTCTCGTCGATCTCGCGGTGCGGGAAGGCGGTTCGCACGGCCTCGTCCATGTCGAGGCTGAGCAACGAACCGTCCGATTCGGCGGCCGCCGCCAATTCGTCCAGGGTGCGGGCATGTTCGAGAGTGAACGGGCCGACCCTGGTGCGGCGCAACGCGGTCAGATGCCCGCCGACGCCGAGCGCCGCGCCCAGGTCGCGCGCCAGCGCCCGAATGTAGGTGCCGGAAGAACATTCGACGACCACGTCGAGATCGACGAACTCGCCCGCGGCCACGTCGCGGCGGCCGAGAATGTCGAAGCGGGACACCGTGACCGGCCGGGCGGCCAACTGCACGTCCTCGCCCGCGCGATGCCGGGCATAGGCGCGTTCCCCGTCCACCTTGATCGCGCTCACGGTGGCAGGCACCTGATCGATGTCACCGGTGAGTTTCGCGGTGTGCGCGGCGATTTCGGCATCGGCGAGGTGCAGCGCCGGGGTGGTCGTGCGCACTTCGCCCTCGGCGTCGTCGGTGCTGGTGGCCTGACCGAGCCGGATCGTCGCGGTGTACGCCTTGGTGGTGAGGGTGAGCAGACCGAGCAGCTTGGTCGCCCGGTCCACGCCGAGCACGAGCACGCCGGTGGCCATCGGATCGAGCGTGCCCGCATGCCCGACCTTCTTGGTGTGCAGCAGTTTCCGGCACTTCGCGACGACATCGTGACTGGTCCAGCCGCCGTCCTTGTCGACGATCAGCAATCCGCCGAGACCGCCCATCAGACGTGCACGATCGCGGTGAGGATGAACCCGTCGACGATCTGCCACTTGCCGTCGAACGACAACAGCGGCACGCCACCGTCGTTCGTCTGCCCGGGCACCAAAATCTGGCTGTGGAACGTGCCGCGGCCGGCACCGACGGCATTGTCCTCGAGCTCGAAGGTGATGTGCGCATCCTCGAACCCCAGCCAGCGCAGAGTGAGCGGCCACCATGCCTTGAACGTCGCCTCCTTCGCGCAGAAGATCAGGCGGTCCAGGTGCAGCGGGGAATCCGTCGCGCGCAACCATTCCCGCTCCGGCGGCAGCGAGACCGAGTCCAGTACCCCCTCCGGCAGTTCCGCGTGCGGCTCGGCATCGATCCCGATCGAACGGAAGCGCAGCTTGTGCCCGAGCGCCGCGGCCCGGTACCCGTCACAGTGGGTGAGGCTGCCGACGATCCCGCGCGGCCAGATCGGCGCGCCACGCTCGCCCTTGCCGATCGCCACCGGCGGCTCGCCCAGCTCGGCCAGCGCCAGGCGCGCGCAGTGCCGGGCACCGATGAAGTCCCGCCGCCGCTTCTCCACGGCCTTCGCGATGAGATGCTCTTCCGCCGGATGCGCCGTCAGATCCGCCGGAAACTTCAGCAGCTCAGCCGACGCAACCCCCGCAGGCAATATGTTCTCAATCATCGCGGACGAGCCTAGTCGAGCGCCCCACCCCGTTCACGCACCCCTTCTGCGTTCCCGCACACGCTGTGCCAGGCCGTAGCGGGGCG
>NZ_BAFT02000063.1 GCF_000308475.2 Nocardia brasiliensis NBRC 14402
TCGCGGATTGCGTCGGGGGGCTGACGCGCTGTTGGGGCGTGGCGTTCAGCGTCCGGCGGCGGGTTTTCGGTGGTCTTCGAGCCGTCACGTGATGTCAAGGGGGGCTATCCCCGGGTGGGTGTTTCGAGCGCACTCTGGCCGTTCATTTCGGCCGGATCCGGGGCGGAATTCTTGTTACCGGCCTTGCGGTGGTGACTTGCCGACGGGTTGCGTAGCGGCCGTCATCGAGGCAGGTCAGCCCGGCTTGGACGAAGGTTGCCAGCGCGTTGCGAAGGGCTACGTGCTGCCGTGGCACCGGGCGGATGCGTCGCGGATTCGCTGCGAGGTGCCTGCCGTGGTGTCGGATCGGCGTTGCGCTGGCCGGGGGCTGCGACGGAAGGTCGGGCAGCCGGCTCAGAAGTCGCTGTCGAGCAGGGTGCGCGCTTACATGTCGGTGGAGCGGATGGCTTGCGTGCCACGGTCGGCGGCTGAGCCGACCAGACCTGCGTGAGCGAGCCGACGGCGGAAACCCCTGCCTCGCAAGGGGTTCTGCCGGTAGGGCCTGCGAGCATGGAGTACCCGATTGCCCGGGTGCTTCCGCTGCTGTCGCCCGCACACCTGGACCGTGACTTCGATTACCTGGTCCCGCCCGAGCTGGACGAACTCGCGCAACCGGGCGTGCGCGTGCGCGTCCGCTTCGCCGGACGATTGGTCGACGGCTATCTCCTGGAGCGTCGCGCGCGCAGCGACCACAGCGGCAAACTGGTGAAACTCGAACGCGTCGTCTCCGCCGAACGCGTCCTGACCCCCGAAATCCGCCAACTGACCACCGCCGTAGCCGCGCGCTACGCCGGCACCCGAGCCGACGTCCTCCGCCTCGCCATCCCACCCCGCCACGCCCGCACCGAAACCGGCGGCAAAAAGAAGTCCGCGACCGCACAAGAACTTTCCGCGGACGACGACGAGACCACCGACGATCCCAACCGCGAAGAAAACGGCGGGACCGCACGCACCTCCCCTCCGGCACCCCCGCAACGCGTCCCCGCCGCCCCGGCAGACGCCGAGACCGCGTCACCTGCCGACCCCGAAACCGGTGGCACCGGGAAGAACTCCGCTGCCGCGTTGTCATCTCCCGAGTCCGGGTCATCGACGGACCCGGCCTCGCCGTCAGGCGTAGTACCGCAACAGATTCCGCCGCCCGAGTTCTCGCATGCCGACGCGGAGTTGCTCGGTAGTCCCAGCGTTGTGGCGGCGCGTGCTGCGGGGAGCGGCGCGGCAGGTTCGGCCGGTGCCGATTCGACAGGCCCGCAGCAGGTTTCGCCCGCGCCCTCGGAAGGTGCCGCGGCTGGCTCAGCTGCCGAAGGTGGGACCGAAGAGGCATCCGACAATACGGAAGGCGTCCGATCGGATGCGGTTGTGCCGCCGGATCCGTCTGCGGCCGATGGAGCCGCGCCGACTTCGGCGATCGTCTCGGTGGCTGATCCCGCTCCGTCCGAGATGGGAGCCGCTGGCGAGGCGACGCAACAGGTTTCGCCCGCAGCACGGGATAGTGCAGCACCGCAGCGGGTTTCGCCGCGCATGTTCTCGCATGCAGATGCGGCGTCGCCCGGCATGTCGGACCATGCTGCCGAACTGCCGGATTCGACTGATGCGGCGCGGACGGATGTGGATTCTTCGCCTCGATCGCCGGGGGAGGGTGAGCAGGTCGGGTCCGAGACCGGGGCGTTGACCGGTGGTCCTTCCGTCGCGAGCGGTGGCAGCGGCGGCGGTGTGGCGCAAGAGGATTCGACCGCCGACGTGGCCGAGGCGTCGCCGGGTGTGCAGGTTCCGGATGCTTGGCATCGGTATGTGCATGGGCCTGCGTTTGTGACGGCGCTGGCGCAGGGGAAAGGGCCGCGGGCGGCTTGGCAGGCGTTGCCGGGGGAGGATTGGCCGCGTCGGCTCGCGGAGTTGGCGGCGACGGTGGCGGGTGCGGGACGCAGTGCGATCCTGATGGTGCCGGATCAGCGGGATCTGGATCGGGTGCTGGCGGAATGCGAACGGCTGCTGGGGGATTCGGCGGTCGGGTTGTCGGCGGGGTTGGGTCCGGCCGCGCGGTATCGGCGCTGGCTTTCGGTGTTGCGCGGGACGGCGCGGGTGGTGGTCGGCACCCGCAGCGCGGTTTTCGCGCCCGCCGACAATCTCGGGCTCATCGCGATCTGGGACGACGGGGACGACACCTACGCCGAGCCGCGCGCACCGTATCCGCACGCGCGCGAGGTGGCCATGCTGCGCTCGCACGAGACGGGGGCGGCGTTCGTCGCAGCGGGTTTCGCGCGGACGGCGGAGATCCAGGCGGTCGTGGAAACCGGATGGGCGCACGACCTGGTGGCCGACCGCGCGGTGGTGCGCAAAGCTTCCCCGCGCATCAGCGTGCCCGGCGATTCCGATGCCGCGCTGGAACGGGACCCGGTCGCGCGGGCGGTCCGCATTCCCGCGGTCGCTTTCGCCGCCGCCCGATCCGCGCTGAAGGAGGGTGCGGGCGTGCTGGTGCAGGTGCCGCGCCGCGGCTATGTCCCGGCGCTGGCCTGCGCGAAATGCCGGACCCCGGCGCGCTGCCGCCATTGCAACGGTCCGCTCGCACTGCCGGACGGCCGTGCGGGGCAACGACATTCACCTGAGCCCGCGCACAGTCCGAGCTGTCGCTGGTGCGGTATCACTGAGGCTGCGTTTCGCTGCCAGGCCTGTGGTTCGCGGGCGCTGCGCGCGGTGGTGATCGGCGCGATTCGCACGGCGGAGGAGCTCGGCCGCGCTTTTCCCGGCGTGCCGATCCGTGGTTCGAGTGGTGGCGCGATGCTCGACACCGTGGAGCCCGGCCCGCAGGTGGTGGTGGCCACGGTCGGCGCGGAACCAGTTCTGCCCGGTGGCTACGGCGTGGCGCTGCTGCTGGACAGCTGGGCCCTGCTCGGCCGCGCCGATCTGCGGGCAGCCGAGGACGCGTTGCGCCGCTGGATGACCGCGGCGACGCTGGTGCGTTCGCACGGGCAGGTGTTCGTCGTCGCGGAGCCCTCGATTCCCACGGTGCAGACGCTGCTGCGCTGGGATCCGGTCGGCCATGCCCGGGCTGAGCTGGCCAGTCGCGCCGAGGTCGGTTTCCCGCCTGCTGTGCGCATGGCGGCGATCGACGGCACCTCCGATTCGATCGCCGAATTGCTCTCCACCGCAACCCTTCCCGACGATGTCGTGGTGCTCGGCCCGGTCCCGCTGCCACCTGCGGCCCGCAAACCGTTCTCCTCTGGCGATTCCCCTGCCGAGGTCGAACGGATCCTGTTGCGGGTGGACCGCAGGTCCGGCGCCGCGCTCGCCCGTGCCCTCACCGCCGCCCAGGCGGTCCGCAGTACGCACCGTTCCGACGCACCCCTGCGCGTCCAGATCGATCCGGTCGATATCGGCTGAGTGCAGCCGCACACCAACGTCTGCACGTTCATCCGTGCGTGGCGGCGCCGCGTTCTCGCCGCGAGGGACTCCCACGTCCGCCGATACACGCCCACGAGCTCACGAAACCGGTTCCGCCACCCCTCGGCGCGTTGGTCCCGCGCGCGGATCGCCCGTGCTTAACTCTCCACGTGCCGACGACTCCGCTCCGCCGCATCCTCGCGACCGTGTGCCTTGCGTTCGCCACCCTCGCCCTGTCCGTCGCCTGCGGGAAGTCCGATTCCGCGCCGGCCCGGACCACCCTCGACCTCGCGGTGAGCGGGGGGCAGACGCTGGGCGTGCAGCCCACGCGTGTCTCGCTCACCTGCGAACCGGCCGGTGGCGATCACGCGAATCCCGATGGGGCGTGTGCCGCGCTGATCGGCGCGGGCGGCGATTTCGACAAGCTGGCCGGCGATCCCAGCACGATGTGCGCGCAGGTCTACGACCCGGTCACCGCGACGGCGACCGGCACGTGGCAGGGCAAAGCGGTGAAGTGGGAGAAGCAGTTCAGCAACAGTTGCGAACTGCGCGCCAAAACCACCCCGGTGTTCTAGTCCGAGGGGGAGCGCAGCGTCTCGATCTCACGCTCGACGGCGGCCAGCAACTCGACCGGACAGCCCCAATAGTCGTAGATACCTCCCCGTTCCCGATTGCTCCCGCACACCACGAACACCCCGGTGCCCAGCGCTCGTTTGAGGTGACCCGCGAGCCAGCCCACGAACCCGCTGTTGTCCATGCCGGTGGGGAAGTGGAACGAGAACAGGCCGAACTTTTCCACGTCGGGCCCGTCGGCCTCCGCGAACGGGACGAGCGCGCTCCAGCTCTGCGCGTCGCGGACCACCGCCAGCGTGCGGGCGGACAGCTGTGGCGGTTCGGCCAGCGGGCTTTCCCGGAAACACCACACGCCCGGCTGCACCTCGAGCACCGCGGCCGCGAGTACGCGCCGAAGGCGTTGGGCGGTGGCCAACGGTAACAACCTTGCGTCCGAATAATTATTTAACTGGCCGATCAGTTAATGATACGATCGCCGCATGGCACGCACCGTGGACCCCGATCGAGTCGCCGAGCGACGCCGCGCCATCACGGCCGCGGCCGCCGAGCTGTTCGGCTCGCACGGCTACGAGAACACCACCGCCACGCAGATCGCGCGGGTCGCCGGGATGAGTTCCGGCAGCGTCTTCTACTACTTCAAAGACAAGGCCGCCGTCTTCCGCTCGATCTTCGAGGCCTCGATTCCCGAACACGCGGAAGTCATTGCGCGCCACATCGATCGGACCGACTGCGTGGCCGCGGTGCTCGACATCGTGGACGCGCTGGCCGCCGAGGCGCTCGACCCGGTGGCGCCCGGTCTGATGGTCGAGTTGCTACGACGCATCGATCAGGACGAGGAGCTGACGCGGGTGGTGCTGGAGGACGCGCGGCTCAGCGCCGAAGCGCTCACCACGCTGCTGGAGCGCGGGGTGCGCGCGGGGCAACTGGACTCCGGTTTCCCGCCCGCGGAAACCGCGCGCTGGATCCTCGCAGTCGTCGACGCGGCCTTCCTCAACGCCGATCCCGCGCACCCGCACGATCCGCGCCCGCTGGTGCGCGCGACCGTGTCGCGGCTGCTGCGACCGACCGAAACGGAGCAACCGTGACCATTACCTCCGCACCCACTGTCCTGCGCTTTTCCGTCCTGTGGGCCTGGGCGTTCTCGATCGGCGGGTTGTTGCTCGGCGTCGGGCTCGGGTTCGTCGTCCGCCCGTTCGGGCACTGGGTTATCGATACCTTCGATGCGACGCCGGGCCCGCTGCGCATCGCGATGACGGTGCCGCCGGTGTGGCTGATACCGGTCACCTCCGTCGTCGGCGTCGTCGCCGGGATCGTGCTGTTCGAGGTGGCCCGGCACGAGGCGCTCACGCTGACCGTCACCGACGACCACGTCGAGCTGTCGCAGAACGGCCGGGCACGGCATGTGCCGCGCAAGAGCGTCGCCGCCGTGTTCCGCGAAGGCGCGGACCTGGTGCTCACCGACCGGTCGCAACGCCCGCTGGCCCGATTCGGGGCAAAGGACCTGTCCCGCAACGATATCGAGCAGGCGTTCCGGGACCACGGCTATCCCTGGCTCGACCAGGACGATCCGTTCGGCGCCGACTTCCTGCGCTGGGTCGACGGCCGCCCGGAGTCCGGCCCCGCCGTCGACGCTGTGCTGCGCGCGCGGCGGCGGGCGCTGGCCGACGAAAAGCCGCTCGCGGTCGAAGAACTCGACGAGGAGCTGCTCGCCCTCGGCGTCGATGTCCGAGACCGCCAGGGCGAGCAGCACATTCGCTTCTTCGATCAGGTGTGAACCTCGCGGGTCAGGCGAACGCCGCGCGATTGCGTTGCGCCCACTGCGCATAGCTCGTCGGCTTGCGGCCCAGCACGCGCTGCACATCGGCGCTGAGTTCGAGTTCCGCGGCGGTCGGCGTGCCGAGGATCGCCAGCGTGTGTTCGACCACCGGTTCCGGCATGAACCGTGTCATTCCGGTAAACGCCTGTGCCCGAGTCAATTCCACGAAACGCACGGGGGCGTCGAGTGCCGCCCCGATGGCCGCCGCCTGTTCCCGCGGCGTGCTCAGCGCGGGACCGGTCAGCGTGTAGGTCTGCCCGGCGTGCCCGTCTTCGCGGAGTGCGGCGGCCGCCACCGCGGCGATATCGGCCGGGTCGATCGACGGCAGGCCGATGGCGCCGAAGGGCGCGGCGACCGTGCGGTCCGCGCGCACGGATGCGGCCCACGCGTAGGTGTTGGCGTAGAAGCCCGCGGGCCGCAGGATGGTCCACGCCAGGTCGGACCGTCGAATGGCGTCCTCGAACGCGGCCAACCTGGCATAGCCCGCGGCACCGGGCCGGGTCGCCACGCCCTGCGACGACACGAAGACCACCCGCCGGACCCCGCCCGCCGCGGCGACCGCGAGTACTTGCTCCGGTGCCGGACCGTCGATCAGTTGCTCGCCGGTGATGAGCAGGAACAGCGCGTCGGCGCCCGCGACCGCGGGGGCGAGGCTGCCGGGATCGGCGAGGTCGGCCCGCATCGACCGCACACCGCTCGGCCACTCGATCGGCCGGTTGCCCCGCGATACCGCCGTGACGTTCTCGCCCGCGTCGGCCAGGGTCTGCACGAGGTGTGCGCCGATGTTTCCGGTTGCTCCGGTGACCACGATCATGCTGTCGAATCCTTCTTAGTTAGTTGACTGACTAAATGAAACATAGCCGCGTCTGCCCAGCTTGTCTATAGTGAGTTGGGTGACTAACTCAGTGGCTGGGGAGCGGCCGAAGGGCGGCAAGCGAGAACGGCTCGGCGCGGCGGCGGCCCGGGTGTTCCACGAGCAAGGGGTGGAAAAGACGACCATCGCCGATATCGCGCACGCCGCCGACGTGCCGGTCGGCAACGTCTACTACTACTTCAAGACCAAGGATCAACTGGTCCGCGCCGCGATCGGTGCGCACGACCACACGTTGACCGAGCTGATCGTCCTGCTCGAGCAGTTGCCCGCGCCGCAGGATCGGCTCAAAGCGCTGATTCGCGGGTGGGTCGATCAGCGGGAGACCGCCGCACGGATCGGGTGTCCGTCGGGGACGCTCGCGACCGAACTGGACAAGCGGGCCGACGGTCTGGACCGCGAACTCGCCGCGGTCATGCGGCGATTGGTCGACTGGGTCGAGGAGCAGTTCGCCGCGATGGGCCGAGCCGACGCGGCCGAGCTGGCCGTCGCGCTGATCGCGGCTTATCAAGGAACCTCGTTGCTCACCAACACGTTTCGCGATCCGTCGTTGATGGCGACGGAGGGGGATCGACTGGCGCGCTGGATCGACTCGCTCGTGAGCTGAGTCGCCTTATTCTCTGTAGACCCTTGCGTTCGATGCATTGCCGATATATCGTCGATACTATGAAACGAACACGAGAGCCTGAGGAGGCTTACATGGAGAACCAAGGACATCGAGATTTCGGACGGCGCGGCCCCTGGTCGCGACCGGGTGGCGAGGACTTCGACCCCCGCCAGCGGTTCCGCCGCGGCAGGCACGGGCATGGCCACGGACCCGATTTCGGTCCGGGCTTCGGCCCAGGATTCGGACCCGGCTTCGGTCCGGGTTTCGGTCGCGGGCGTGGCCGCGGTGGCCGGGGCAGGCGCGGTGACGTGCGTGCCGCAGTGCTGCTACTGCTCACCGAGCGGCCGATGCACGGCTACGAACTCATCCAGCAGATCCGCGAGCGCAGCGACGACGTCTGGCGCCCGAGCCCGGGGTCGATCTACCCCGCGCTGGCCCAGCTGGAAGACGAGGGACTCGTCCTCATCGACAAGATCGCCGGTCGCAAGACCGCGCAGCTGACCGAGGCGGGCACCGCGTACGTCACCGAGCACAAGGACGAACTGGGCGACCCGTGGGCGGACGTCAAGGAAGACGTCGGCGCGCAAGCGATCGATCTGCGCGGTCTGCTCGGCCAGGTGATGGGCGCGGTCGCACAGGTGGCGTCCGTCGGCACCCCCGAACAGGCGACGCGGGCGGCGGAACTGCTCACCGAGACCCGCAAATCGCTCTACCGGATCCTCGCCGAAGACGAGACCCCCGAAAAGTAACGGGGTGTGAAACACCGCGCCGGAGTGCACATTTGAACCGAATCCGGTAGATCATTGTGAAATGCAACAGTCTAGGGGTTCGTGGGGTTGGGGAAAGTCACTCTTGTGCAGGGCCGGGGTGGCCGTGGCGCTGGCCGGAGCCGTAGTTCTCGGCTCCGGGCCGGCGCAGGCCGCGCCCCTCGGTTACCTGCCGCCCGAGGTGCCTTCCGAACCCGGCCCGTCGCAGTCCGATCATCTGGCCGCGGCGTGGTACAAGAAAGCACATCCGAACGCGGTGCCGATCGGCACCAACAATTTCGACTGCAAGCCGACCGCCGGACGTCCGCGCCCGGTGGTCCTCGCACACGGCACCGACTCCAGCGCCTACTCCGATTGGTCCGGGATCGCACCGCAACTCACCGCGGCCGGATTCTGTGTCTTCGCGCTCAACTACGGCGGTAAGCCGGGCGCCGAAACCTTCGGCACCGAAGATGTGGTGCTCAGCTCCTACCAGATCGGCGCGTTCGTCGATCAGGTACTGGCCGCGACCGGCGCCGAAAAGGTGGACCTGGTCGGCTTCTCGCAAGGCGCGACCGTCACGCGGTACTACCTCAACAAGCTCGGGGGAGCAGCCAAGGTCGGGCAGTGGGTCGGGCTCGCGTCGCCGAGCTACGGCGGCGTGATGTACGGCCTGGTGCCGATCGTGCAGGCGGTGCCCGGTGGAATGGCGGCCTTCGCCCGGGTGACCTCGCTGGCCGCGGTGCAGCAGGCGCAGGGCTCGACGATCATGGTCGAGTTGAACGCGGGCGGCGACACCGTGCCGGGTCCGCGCTACACCACGATCGGCAGCCGGGTCGACGAGATGATCCAGCCGTTCAGCAATATCGCGCTGCGCGGTGCGAACGCGACGAACATCGTGTTGCAGGACCGCTGCCCGACGAACCTGACCGGACACTTCCACATGGTCTACGACCCGTTCGTGCAGCAACTGCTGCTGACCGTGCTCGACCCGAGCGCGCCCGCGCCGGTCTGCCGGCCGGTCGCGCTCGGCACCGGGATCCCCGAGGTGATCGTCGCCGGGCACTCCTGAGGACTTGCTCGCGGCGGGCGGCCGGGCGGAGGAACCGTCACCCCGCCCGACCGCACTCGAGTTCTACCAGCTTCCGACTGGTGAATCGGGGACATTCGGTCGTCTCACTAGAATGAGACGACCGTGTTCGTCCGCTTCCGGGAGTTTGCCGTGACCATTCAGCCTGTTCGCCTGTTCGGCGATCCCATTCTGCGCGCCCGCGCGGCGGAGGTCACCGCATTCGACCGGGAACTGCAGCAGCTGGTGACCGACCTGACCGACACCATGCACGACGACGGTGGCGTCGGAATGGCGGCACCGCAGATCGGAGTGGGGTTGCGTGTGTTCGTGTACGACACTCATGACGCGGCGGGGCATCTGGTGAACCCGCAGTGGGAAGTCATCGGCGACGAAGAGCAGGTCGGGCCGGAAGGCTGCCTGTCCATCCCCGGGGTGCGCCACGACACCCGGCGGGCGCTGCGGGTACGCGCCAGCGGCGTCGACATGCATGGCGCGCCAGTCGAATTCATCGCCGAAGGGCTGCTGGCGCGGTGCGTGCAGCACGAGACCGATCATCTCGACGGCGTGCTGTTCATCGATCGGCTCGACCCGGCCGAGCGCAAGGACGCGATGCGGACCATTCGCGAATCCGATTGGTTCAGTGCGGGTGTCACCGCCCGGCCGTCGCGGTCGGTGAGCGGAGCGGGCCAGGCCGGTCCGTTCGGACGGGGTCGCTGATGCGCATCGTCTTCGCGGGCACGCCGGAACCGGCCGTGCCGTCGCTGCGTCGCTTCCTCGAATCCAGCCGGCACGACGTGATCGCCGTGGTCACCCGGCCCGACGCTGTCGCAGGCCGCGGCCGCAAGGTGACCCGCTCGCCGGTCGGCCTGCTCGCCGACGAGCACGGCATACCGGTGCTGACCCCGCGGCGGCCGTCCGAACCCGAATTCATCGAGCAGCTCACCGAATTGGCGCCGGACTGCTGTCCGGTCGTGGCCTACGGGGCGTTGCTGCCGCAGCGGGTGCTCGACATCCCGCGCTTCGGCTGGATCAACCTGCACTTCTCGCTGCTGCCCGCCTGGCGCGGCGCGGCGCCGGTGCAGGCCGCGATCAACGCGGGCGACGAGATCACCGGCGCGTCCACCTTCCAGATCGAAGCCGGCCTCGACACCGGACCGGTGTTCGGCACCGTCACCGAGAAGATCGACGTCACCGATACCGCAGGCATCCTGCTCGACCGGCTCGCCGAAAGCGGCGCCCGGTTGCTGGAAGCCACCCTGGACGGCGTGGAAGACGGGACGCTGCACTCGGTTCCGCAACCCGCCGAAGGCATTTCGCACGCCGCCAAGGTGACCGCCGAGGCCGCGCACATCCGCTGGGACCTGCCCGCCCTCGCCATCGGCCGCCGCATCCGCGCGGTCACCCCGGCACCTGGCGCATGGACCGAAATCGGCGGTGCCCGACTGAAACTCGGACCCGTCGAACTCGTCGAAGAAGAGCTGCCGCCGCGCAGCATCGAGGTCCGCAAAGCGGGGGTCTTCGTCGGCACCGCGACCACCGCGGTCCGGCTCGACCAAGTCCAGCCCCAAGGCAAACGCATGATGGCGGCCCTCGACTGGGCCCGCGGGGCTCGCCTGCAACCCGGCGCGGAGTTCGAGTGAGGATCATCGATCGGACTCAGGGGTGGGCCGAGTGCGGCGGCGTGGCCTCGTCGCAGCATCCAGATCAGGTTCGCGGCGTCGCGCCGCGACCGCGACCAGAGCGGTGGAATATGACAGCACGGCGCAGTATCTCGGTACCCGGCCGGACTGTCGGCTCCCGGCGCGTCGGAGTGGTCGCGTGACACCGCCGGAAGGTAAGGGCGGCAACGAGTCTCGCGGTTCGAAGCCGGGCGGTTCGAGAAGTGGTAGTGGGTACACCGGGTCCGGTGCGGGCTCGGGACGCGAGGGATCCCGCGGTCGCAGCGATGCCGGTCGACCCGGCGGCCCCAACCGCTCGGCTGCGCGGAACGAAGAGCGCTCTGGAGCAGCTCGCTCCGGTGCGAAACAATCTGCTTCCCAGGCGAAGTGGAAGCGTGCCGACAACTCGGCAAGCGCACAACCCGACCCAAATGGTGCGGCCGGGACGGAGCGTCGTGCGCGGTCCGGGGGTCAACCGAACAGCGGCGCGACGAAAGGTGGTGCGCGCGTGGGCGGTCGGGACGGTGGGGCGGGCGGCGGTGGTGGCGTGGGTGCTTCGCGGTCCGGTGGTCGTTCAGGTGGGGCGGCGAATGGTGGTGCGCGCGTGGGTGGTCGAGCCGGTGGGGCGGCGCAGGGGGCCAAGCGCGGGTCCGGCGGCAAGGGGGAAGGGGTGGCGAAACGGGGTGGGAAGGATCGGGTTCCGGAGGGGGTGGATGCGGCTCGGCTTGTCGCGCGGGATGTGTTGCGGGCGGTGCGGGAGCGGGACGCGTATGCGAATCTCGTGCTGCCCGGCCTGCTTCGGGACCGGAAGGTGACGGGGCGGGACGCGGCGTTGGCGACCGAACTCGCCTACGGTGCGTGCCGGTCGCAAGGCCTGCTGGATGCGGTGATCGAGGCCGGTGCGGGGCGCCCGATCGTCGAGATCGACGGTCCACTGCTGGATGTGTTGCGGCTCGGCGTCTATCAACTGTTGCGGACCCGGATCGGTGCGCACGCCGCCGTGGACACCTCGGTGGCGCTCGCGCGTACCGAAGCCGGGGCGGGTAAAGCCGGATTCGTGAACGCGGTACTGCGACGCGCGGGGGAGAAAACCGTCGACGAGTGGGTGGAGACCCTGGCGCCGCGAGATCCCGTGGGCCACTTGGCTTTCGAGTTCGCGCACCCGGTGTGGATTGCGCAGGCATTCGCGGACGCGCTCGGCGCGCGAGCGGGCGAACTGCGCGACGCACTGGCCGCCGACGACGCGCGCCCGGCCGTCCATCTGGTCGCCAGGCCCGGCGATATCACCGCCGAGGAACTGGCGCTGGTGACCGGCGGCGAGGAAGGGCGCTGGTCGCCGTACGCGGTCTATCTCGACGGCGGTGATCCCGGAAAGCTGGAGCCGGTCCGCGACGGCATGGCCGCCGTTCAGGACGAAGGCAGTCAGCTGGTCGCACTGGCGCTGACCAGGGCGCCGCTCGACGGACCGGACGGTGGCCGCTGGCTCGACCTCTGCGCCGGACCCGGCGGAAAGGCCGCGCTGCTCGGTGCGCTCGCCGGTATCGACGGGTTCCACGTCGACGCGGTGGAGCCCGCCGAGCATCGCGCCGAACTCGTCCGCAAGGCGGTGCACGGCCTGCCGGTCGACGTGCACGTCACCGACGGTCGCAGCAGCGGCCTGACACCCGGCTACGACCGCATCCTGGTCGACGCCCCGTGCACCGGTCTCGGCGCACTGCGCCGCCGTCCGGAGGCTCGCTGGCGCCGCACCCCCGCCGACGTCGCCGAACTGGTTCAGCTCCAGCGCGAATTGCTCACCGCCGCATGGGATCTGCTCCGCCCCGGCGGCGTCCTGCTGTACTCGACCTGCTCGCCCCACCTCCCCGAAACGGTGGCGGTCGTCGCCGACGCGGTCCGCCGCACCGGCGCCGAACAACTCGACACCCGCGACCTCCTCCCCGGCGTGTCCGACGTAGGCGACGGCCCCACCGCACAACTGTGGCCGCACCGCCATGGCACCGACGCCATGTTCATGGCCGCCCTCCGCAAACCCGCCACCCCCTGAGCCCTGCGGGCGACTCCAGCTAGTCGCTCGGCCTACCGGTCGTCTGCGGGTCACCCCTCCGTGGACCGGCCACCCACGGATTGCCCACGGCCAACCTGTCCACAGAGGTTTGCCGCCCGTGGCCCACCACCGTATTCGGTACCGGCGCAAAGGGATCGGCCGCGCAGTCCTGCGGGCGAGTGCTCGGCCGGGAACGAGTTGTCTGCGGCGGGCCGGGGAGGCCTCCCGAGCGCTGATCTCGCGCGTCGCGGGCTCCGTCTCCGCGGTGACGAGGGGCGGCGCCGCCGGATCGGTCGAGGGCCACCGTCGTAGTCGTTGCGCTCTCATGGCTACCGGTGTCGGGGCTCGGCCGCGGAAGTCGACCCGTACGGCGGGTGCGCCGGACTGGGCCGCGTCCGCCCTCACGACTCGGGTTCCATTCGTCCAATCGTGACGGCGCAGGGGTACGGCATACTCGGGGTATGGCTCTGACCTGGCAGGATGTGGTGGCGGTGGCGACCGAGCTGCCCGGTGTCGAGGAATCGACGTGGTGGCGCAGCCCGGCATTGAAGGTCGGCGGGAAAGGGTTCGGCAGGTTGCGGGTGGAGGCGGAGGGCGGGTTGGTGCTCGCCTGTGATCTCGCCGAGAAGGAGGCGCTGCTCGCGTCTGGTGACCCGGCGTTCTTCACCACCCCGCACTACGACGGCCACCCCTACATCCTGATCGACCTCGAACACATCGATCGGGACCACCTGCGCGAACTGCTGGACGACGCATGGTGGCGCACCGCCCCGCCGAAGCTCCGCACCCAGCGCCAACCGGAGTGAACTATTCCCGGCTGCTCTGTTCCCGCAGCCGGGCAAGGGTTTTCGCGAGGATGCGGGAGACGTGCATCTGCGAGATCCCCATCTGCTGCGCGATCTGCGTCTGCGTCATCGACTCGAAGAACCGCATGGTGAGAATCCGGCGTTCCCGTTCGGGCAGGCCGGCCAGCAGCGGACGGATCGCGACGTACTCTTCGACCCGATCGAACTGGGTTTCTTCCTCGCCGAGGGTGTCGAGCAGCGAAGCGTCGGTGTCGCGGCCGAGCGTGGCCGCGTCGATGGAACTCGGCTGGTAGGCGTTGCCCGCGATGACGGCCTGGGTCACCTCGTCCGGGTCCACGTCCAGTTCGGCCGCGATCTCCTTCGCCGTCGGTGAGCGGCCGAGCCGCTGCGACAGCGCATCGATCGCGGCGCCGATGCGCAGGTGAGTTTCCTTGACCCGCCGCGGGACTCGCATCGCCCAGGTGTTGTCCCGGAAGTAGCGGCGCACCTCGCCCATGATGGTCGGCACCGCGAAGGACAGGAAATTGGAGCCGCGCTCGATATCGAAGCGGTCCACCGCGTGCACCAACCCGACCCGTGCCACCTGGGTCAGATCGTCGAACGGTTCACCGCGCCCGCTGAATTTGCGCGCGATGTGATCGGCGAGCGGAATGCACCGGCTGATCAGTTCGGCACGGATCGCCGCATGCCGCGCGGTGCCCGCCGTGCTTGCGCCCAACTGCTGGAACAGCAAGCCGACATCGTCGTAACCCGCGACGGTGCTTGCCGTTTCGAGGGTTTCGCTGTCCTCGGCGGCGTCTTCCTCGCTGATCTTTTCGGCCTCGGCGGAGGTGGTTTCGGAATCGTCGGTGGCGGTTTCGGCGTCATCTCGTTCCGAGTCGAACACGGTGTCCTCGTCCGCCACTACGCTTTCCCCCGGACCCGACGGAACTCGACCGTCGTCGGATATCCGGATACTGCCGAGTCGAATGAATCCTGAGTGGCCTGGACCTCATCGGTCAGGGTGCGCAGCACATGCCAGCCGAAACTGCGTTGATCGGGTAAGCCCTCCTTGTCGGCGATGCCGCTCACCTTGACCAGCAATTCGGTCTCGCCGACGGTGAAACGGCAGTGCAGGCTCGTCCCCGGACCCGCGACCGCGATGAGGGTGGAGCAGACCTCGTCGACCGCGAGCCGGATATCGGCCACCTCGTCCAATGTGAAATCGCTTAGTAGGACCAGAGTTTCGGCGAGCCCACGAACGATGGGCAGCTGCGTGACCGATGCGGCCACCCGAATCTCCACCGGGGTGCTGTAGAGCCCCTGTTCCGCCGAAATGTTGATCACCCTATGCAGGCTACCCACTCCCGCGCTGGGCAACCCCCAGTACCGATAGACTGCGGCGTTGTGTCCACCCCGACTTACGCGCGCCCGGCCGTCCCGATGATCGCCCCGTCCATCCTGTCCGCCGATTTCGCGCATCTCGCGGATGAGGCCCGAGCCGTCGAGGGCGCCGACTGGCTGCACGTCGACGTGATGGACGCGCACTTCGTTCCGAACCTGACCCTGGGCCTACCGGTGGTGGAAAGCCTGTTGAAGGCCACCGACATCCCGCTCGACTGCCACTTGATGATCGAGGACCCGGGCCGCTGGGCACCCCCGTACGCCGAGGCGGGCGCCTACAACGTGACCTTCCACGCCGAAGCGACCGACAACCCCATCGCGGTGGCCCGCGACATCCGTGCGGCCGGCGCCAAGGCCGGGCTCTCGGTGAAGCCGAACACGCCGATCGAGCCGTACCTGGAGATTCTGCGCGAGTTCGACACGCTGCTGGTGATGAGCGTCGAGCCCGGCTTCGGCGGGCAGTCGTTCATCGCCGACGTCCTCGACAAGGCACGCACCGTCCGCCGCCTGGTCGACGCCGGCGAACTGCGCCTGCTGGTCGAAATCGACGGCGGCATCAACACCAACACCATCGAAGCCGCGGCGGAAGCAGGCATCGACTGCTTCGTCGCCGGATCCGCGGTCTACAACACCGCCGACCCCGCAGCCACCGTCCAGGCCCTCCGCAAACAAGCTGCCGCCCACCGCTGAAACCGGCGGCCCGGTCTCACTGCTGAAACCGGCGGCCCGGTCTCACTGCTGAAACCGGCGGCCCGGTCACCGGCGGAGCGGGGAGTCGCCGACCGCAGGACCCGGTGGCACTACCCGTAAAATTCGGCGCGGCGTACGGCTGTCGCAGGTTGCCGCCACCTGAAATAGGTGGCCGCCGTCCGCTGAACACTTGGACAGTTGATCACCAGGTAATGGTGGCGGCATCGGCCGAGAGGGTGCCGCCACCATTACCTGGTGATCGCCTGACCAACTCCCGGCCGTGCCGATCTCGCGTCCAGCTTTCCGAACTTGCGTTGCGCCTTCCTGAAATCGGGGGGGCCTTCTTGAACTCGGGGGGCCTCCCGAACTTGCGTCGGCCGTCCCTGACCTCGCGTCGGCCGTCCTGAACGCGCGTCGAGTCGTTCTGAACGCGCGTCGAGTCGTTCTGAACGCGCGTCGAGTCGTTCTGAACGCGCGTCGAGTCGTTCTGAACGCGCGTCGAGTCGTTCTGAACGCGCGTCGAGTCGTTCTGAACGCGCGTCGAGTCGTTCTGAACGCGCGTCGAGTCGTTCTGAACGCGCGTCGAGCCGCCCTGAACGCGCGTCGAGCCGCCCTGAACGCGCGTCGAGCCGCCCTGAACGCGCGTCGAGCCGCCCTGAATTCACGTAGGGCCGCCTGGGCTCGTGTCGGCTCGCGCTCGATTTGCGTTGCGCCGTATCTGAATTCGTGTCAGCCGTCCCCAACTCGCACGGGTCGCCGTGAACTCGGGTTGCGCCGTCCTGAGCCTGGGGCACGTCCCGAACTTGCGTTGCGCCGCCCGGAACTTACGTGCCAACCCTCAGAGGGCGCCGCTCTTTCGCGTGCCCATCTCGCGGGTCGCTTCGATCACCGCGGTGAGGGGTGGGCGGGTGGTGGCTGGTTCGGGTGGGCGGATCCAGGTGCGGTAACCGGTGCGTTCGTCGTCGGGGGACGGCAGGACGACCTGGCTGCCGGTGCAGGCGACGGTCGCGTACATCCGGAACAGTTCGGCGGAGACCGCGGCGGACAGGGTGTCGGGGCGGTATGGGCCGGTGAGGAAGGTCCAGCGCTTGGCGCGCGGATGATCGACGACCGGTCCGGCGATATCGGCCTGTTCGAGCCGCTGCTGCACCCGCGCGCCGAGATCGGCGGGCATGGTGATGGCACCGTAGTGGGTGCCTATGTGCAGGAGTATGCGGCGCGAGGTGGGATCGATCGATGCGGGGAGGTGGAATTCGCGGCGATACTGCACGCAGCGAACCTCCAGCGTCGAGTCGAGAAAAGTGGTCACGCCGCGCCCCCAACTGTGTCGGACTTGATTGGACCCACTGTGGTTTCTGACTTCCTCGAGTGGTGGACATCCCTGGGTCGAACTTCCTGAGGGGCCTGACCGGCGTCCCCAGGTCGAACCGTTCCGCGCTGAACTGGTCGGATTTGAAGTTGAACGGTAGGAATCAGCTACATAACAATATTGCGTCTATTTCGATCACGGCGCAAGGAAACGTTAAAAGTGTGTTGCCCGTGGGTATGAACCCGAATGGGCGCCGAACGGATAGCTGGATCGCCTTCTTGCGGTATCAAAAATGCGTTCGCAAATTCGCGTCGGGAAGAATAATGCGACTTTTCCGTATGCGTGAACGTAATTCCCCGACAATTCATTATCAAACCCTTGGTCGACTGCGACTTCTCCGGCAGTCGGTCTGCTTCTCTCGGCGGTTGCCGGGACCAGGTTCGAGTAGGTCGACACCCGGGCGCGAGCCTGGCAGTCCGCGGGCGAACCGGCGTCGGCCGCGCGAACTAAGCTGAGACAACCGGCAGCGACCGGCGGGAATTCCTGCCGCGGCCGGGCTGTTCCGCAACCGGGGACCACAACGCGACAGGGAGTCAGGGCATGTTCACAGGCATCGTCGAGGAGCTGGGCGAGATCGTCGCCACCGAGCGGTTGGCCGACGCCGCCCGGCTGACCATCCGAGGCGAGCTGGTGACCTCCGATGCCGGGCACGGTGATTCGATCGCCGTCAACGGCGTGTGCTTGACCGTGGTGGAGGTGGTCGGCGGCGACTCGTTCACCGTCGACGTGATGCAGGAGACGCTGAACCGCTCGAGCATCGGCAAGCTGGACACCGGATCGAAGGTCAACCTGGAACGCGCCGCGGCGCTGAACAGCAGGCTCGGCGGGCACCTGGTGCAGGGGCACGTCGACGGTACCGGCACCGTGCTCGCGCGCACGCCCTCGGACAACTGGGATGTCGTGCGCATCTCGCTGCCCGACTCGATCGCCCGCTACGTGGTGCAGAAGGGCTCGATCACCGTCGACGGCATCTCGCTCACCGTCTCCGGTCTCGGCGTCGCCGACGGGCCCGCCGACACCGACAGCAAGGACTGGTTCGAGGTCTCGCTGATCCCCACCACCCTTGCCCTGACGAATCTGGGCTTTGCCACCGTCGGCACGACGGTCAATCTGGAGGTGGATGTGATCGCCAAGTATGTGGAGCGGTTGCAACAGCGAGGCTGAACGCGAAAACAACAGTGCGGCCGCGCACCGATCCGGGCGCACCGCAGACGACCACCACGCGCGAGGCAGGCGAAGGCGCAGCGCCGCAGGCGCTGCGAGTCGGACACAGTAGTGTGGGGGCGGACCTAATTCGAGATGGAGCACAACAGACGTGACCAGGTTCGACACCATCGAGCGCGCAGTCGCCGACATCGCCGCCGGTAAGGCGGTCGTCGTCGTCGACGACGAGGACCGTGAGAACGAGGGCGACCTCATCTTCGCGGCGGAGAAGGCCACCCCGGAGTTGGTGGCCTTCATGATTCGCTACACCTCCGGTTACATCTGTGTGCCGTTGACGGGTGACGACTGCGACCGGCTCGGGCTGCCGCCGATGTACGCGATGAACCAGGACAAGCACGGCACCGCCTACACGGTGGCGGTCGATGCTCGGGAAGGCATCACCACCGGCATCTCGGGCGCCGACCGCGCGCACACCATGCGTCTGCTCGCCGCCGCCGACACCAAGGCCGACGACTTCACCCGCCCGGGGCACGTGGTGCCGCTGCGCGCGAAAGATGGTGGCGTGCTGCGCCGTCCCGGTCACACCGAGGCGGCGGTCGACCTGTCCCGGATGGCCGGGCTGCGGCCCGCGGGCGTGATCTGCGAGATCGTCAGCCAGAAGGACGAGGGCCACATGGCCCGCACCGAAGAGCTGCGCGTCTTCGCCGACGAGCACAACCTCGCGCTGATCTCCATCGCCGACATGATCGCCTGGCGGCGTAAGCACGAAAAGCACGTGGTGCGGGTCGCCGAAGCGCGCATCCCGACCGCGCACGGCGAGTTCATGGCCGTCGGGTACCAGAGCATCTACGACGAGGTCGAGCACGTGGCGCTGGTGCGCGGCGATCTCGCCGACGGTGACGACGTGCTGGTCCGGGTGCACTCCGAATGCCTGACCGGCGACGTGTTCGGCTCGCTGCGCTGCGACTGTGGTCCGCAGCTGGACGCCGCACTGGAGATGGTGGCCCAAGAAGGCCGCGGGGTGGTGCTGTACATGCGCGGACACGAAGGTCGCGGCATCGGGCTGATGCACAAGCTGCAGGCCTACCAGTTGCAGGACTCCGGTCACGACACCGTCGACGCGAACCTCGAACTCGGACTGCCCGCCGACGCCCGCGACTACGGCACCGGCGCGCAGATCCTGGTCGACCTGGGGATCCGTTCCATGCGACTACTCACCAACAACCCGGCCAAACGCGTCGGGTTGGACGGATACGGTCTGCGCATCACCGAGCGCGTGCCGATGCCCTTGCGCGCCAACGCCGAAAACCTGCACTACCTGCGGACCAAACGAGACCGCATGGGCCACGACCTGATCGGGCTGGACGACATCGATCTGGGCGAAACCGCCCGCTGACCCACGGAAAGGCCACTATCGATGAGCGGTACCGGCGTACCGACTTTCGCGCTCGCGGATGCCAAGGACCTCAAGCTGGGCATCGTCGCGTCGCGCTGGCACACCACGATCTGCGACACCCTGGTGGCGAATGCCGAACAGGTCGCCAAAGAAGCCGGCGTGGTGCACGTGACGGTGGTGCGCTGCGCGGGCGCGATGGAGCTGCCGGTGGTGGCGCAGGAACTGGCCCGCACGCATGACGCGGTGGTCGCGCTCGGCGTCGTGATCCGAGGTGGAACACCGCATTTCGAGTACGTGTGCGATGCCGTGACGGCCGGGCTCACCCGGGTGTCGCTGGACGCGGGCACCCCCGTCGCGAACGGCGTGCTCACCACCAACAACGAGGAGCAGGCGCTCGACCGCGCCGGGCTCCCCGGTTCCGCCGAAAACAAGGGCGAACAAGCGTGTGCCGCGGCCCTCGACGCCGCCCTCACCCTGCGCGCCCTGCGCCAGTCGGCATAATGCGCTCGGTGGGTTCGGTGAGCGTGGTGGGCCCGGTCGGCTCGATCAATGCCGCGCTTCGGTGGGCTCGGTGCGTGTGGTGCGCTCGGTGAGCGTGGTGGGCCCGGTCGGCTTGATCAGTTCGGTCGGCTCGGTGCGCGTGGTGGGCTCGGTCGGTTCGGTGCGCTTGGTGCGACGGGGTTACGTTAGCCGTCGTCGACCGGGGTCGTCGAGGTTGAGGCGGCGTAATCAGATGTGCTCCACGGCGATTCGCTCGTCCATTGTCGGCCGTAAGCGGTCGGCCCTAGTGCAGGGGTGTAGGTAGCGATGCCGGTGGTGCGCATTTTCCGGAGGAACGCCGAAGCGGCGCAAGCCGAGTCGCCCGAGTGGGACTTCGAGGTGCGACCGCGGCGTGCGGTGCGTACCGCGTGGATCGTCGCCACCCTGATCGCCGCGGCCTTTCTCGTCGGCGGCATCTGGCTGCGCTCCGGTTCGACCGGTGTGAACTTCCGGGTGGCCGACCAGATCGCCATGATCGGCATCGGCCTGCTCATCGCCGGCGGAGTCCTCATGCTCACCAGGCCCCGGGTACGCGTCGGCCCGAGCGGCGTCACCGTTCGAAATGTGCTGGGTGACAACGAATTCCCCTGGGACACCGTCCGCGGTGTCGCCTTCCCCGACCGCAAATCCTGGGCCCGCCTCGAACTCGTCAACGACGACTACGTCCCCCTCCTGGCCATCCGCTCCAACGACAAAGCACACGCCGCCACCGCCATGGACAAACTCCGCGAACTCGGCGCAAAGTACACCGCCGAAAAGTAGTCAGCACGCTCCACAACGTCGTGCCGAGTACGCCGTCGGCAAGCAGTCCTGTGTTCGCACTAGGGAAGCTCGGCGTCAGACGGCCGCCTGGTCTGCGTGCCCTTGGCAAGCTTGTGAGCTTGGTGGCCGAGTACGTCGTCGGTAAGCAGTAGCGTGATCGCAGCGGGGGAGGCACAGCGACTGGGTGCTCTATGGTCTGTGCCGCCTTGGGCAAGCTGCGCGAGACTTCTTGATCCGCGTGGGCAGGGGTGATTTTCGTGGGCTCGTGCTGAGACGGCTTCAGCGGTAGCCCGTCCGGAGGGTGCAGTCGGCGAGTTCAGGGCCGAGTAGGTCGTGAGTGACTCAAGGTGCCTGGCTGGTGGCTGTCCGCGTGGCGAATGTGTCCGTCTGGGTTGGTTCGATAGCGTCGGTTTGGGCTTGTTGGCTGGCTGCCGAAGTGTGACTTGCCCAATGGGGTGTTCCTGCCGCGGGCGTTACAGGGATGGTGCTGAGCACGTCGTGTGCCGTACCCGGCTGTAGGTGCAGATCAGGTGCGCCGCGCGATGTTCCAGCGTGGTCATCTGGCTGTGGTTGCGTCTCGAGCGGCTTGGGGAAGGGGGCGATGGGAAGCGGGCCGGGTGGGTCTGGACCAAGCGACAGATAGGTTGAGGGTCGCAGAGGTTTCGTACGGTTCACAGGGGCTGTAGGCCTTGTGAACCGTATGGAAAGTCTGTGAGCCCCTGGCGCACAGCGGGTCGGCACCGGTCGGACATGCGGAGGCGCAACGACACCGCGGATACCTCGTCAAAGGAACCGTCGAGCACGGCACCACTGCCAGATGACCACGCTGGGACAGGGCTGCCTCCACCTCACACCTCGGCCGATTCGATAGCCTCGCGCTATGGAGTTGGGAGCGGTTGTGCTGGCGGAGGCGTATGCCGACGATCCGCTGATGACGTACTTCTGGCCGAATGCGGAGCGGCGGGGTAAGGCGTTGCCGTTGTTCTGGGAAGCGCGGATTGCGGCGCGGGCGGAGACCGGCATGGTCGATGTCGCGCTCGATGAGGATCGGAACGTCGTGAGTGTCGCGCTGTGGGAGCCGGTCGGGGTGATCTCGCCGATTGCCAAGCATTTCACGCTGGTTCGGGCGTTGCGGAGCAGTCTGCCGCGTGCGCTCGCGGTTTCGCATCGGATGGAAGAGGCTCGGCCCGCGACTCCGCATCTCTATCTGGCCGCGGTTGGCACTCGGCCGGACGCGCAACGCAAAGGTTTCGCGACCTCCCTGCTGGAACAGCGGTTGGCGACCTCGGCCGAACCTTGCTTCCTGATCGCGAACGCCAAGACCACCATGCCCTTCTACGACCGCTTCGGCTTCCACCCCGAGCCCGAACTCCCCCTCGACCACGGCCCCGTCCTCTACCCCATGCGCCTGGCGCGCTGAACCCGAAATCCCGCACCACTTCTAGGGATTCGCACCCCTTTCCGGCCCCAGAGAGGGTGCGGATCCTTAGAAGTGGTGCGGATGTGCGAAGCAGGTGAACGTGCGCCTGGCACCGACGCCGGGCAGGCATGTTCGCGACGTTCCGCTTTGAGCGACGACCGGAACAATTGCGCGGCGAGGGCTCCGGATGTCAGAACGTCCTGCGGCGGCCCGCCATGCCTGTCGCGGGCGAGTTCACCTCCGCAGCGGGCCCGCCTGTCGGCGCAGGTGCCCGCGTCACGTCGCGACCAGTGCTGCCTAGTGGGCGCGGCAGGTCGCGCGATGTTGGCGCGGGTGCGCAACAACGGCGGTGTCCCAGGCGGAGAATCGGTTTGAAGTGGCCCTGTCAGCGCGGGTGCCCGCGTCACGTCGCGAGTGCTGACTAGTGGGCGCGGCAGGTCGCGCGATGCTCGGCGGGCAGTGCTTGGTGCCCGGTGCTCAGTGAGGCGGCGCCGGGCACCCGTGCTCAGCGGTTGTCGCCGAGGACTGCTCCCTCGCGGCGGGGGTCGGCGCCGCCGACCCAGGCGGTGCCGTCGCGGGTCAGGGCGCTGAGGCCGCTGGATTGGGGGGCGACCGAGACCTGGTGGCCTAGTTCGCGTAGGCGCAGGACGAGGGCGTCGTGGTCGCCGTTGTCGGCGGTGTTGATGCTCGGGTGTTCGCCGCCGACGCCGGTGGCGGGGGAGTTGCCGGCGCCGAAGGACAGGGCGGAGACGGCCTGCTGCGGGTCGAGGCCCCAATCGAGCATGCCGACAAGGGTTTTCACGACGAACTGGATGATCACCGAACCGCCGGGGGAGCCTGCGACATGGGTGAGGTTGCCGCGGGCGCCGTCGGGTGCCTTGTCGAAGACCAGGGTGGGGCTCATCGAGCTGCGCGGACGCTTGTTGGGCTGGAGCCGGTTGGCGACCGGTGCGCCGTCGGTGCCCAGCGGGTCCGCCGAGAAGTCGGTCAGCTGGTTGTTCAGCACGAATCCGTCGACGAGGTGGAAGGAGCCGAACTCGGATTCCACGGTGGTGGTCATGGCGGCCGCGTTGCCGTACTGGTCCACCACGGAGATATGGCTGGTGCCGTGTTCCGGCGGTTGCGGGCCGACGCCGAGCGGGACGGGCCCGAAATCGCCGGGCTGGGCGGTGCCCATGCTGCGGTTGCGGTCGATCAGGGCGGAGCGCTGCTTCAAGTAGTCCTTGTTGAGCAGGGTCTGCAGCGAATTGCCGGGCAGCGGAACGAAATCGGTGTCGGCGACGTACTTGTTGCGGTCGGCGTAGGCGAGCCGCTCGGCTTCGGCGATGAGGTGCACGGCTTCGGCCTTCGGCTTGCCGCCGTTGCGGGCGGTGTCGGAGCCCGCGCCGAGATTGTCCGGCGGCAGCGCGGCCAGGTCGAAGTTCTCCAGGATGCCGAGGGTGGCGGCGACGGTGCTGCCGCCGGACGACGGGTTCGGCATGCCGCAGATCTGATGATTGCGGTAGTCGGTGCACAGGGCCGTGCGCTTCTTCGCCTGATACCCGGCCAGGTCGGCGGTGGTGATCAGGCTGGGCGTGCGGCCGCCGCTGGTCGAGGTGGCCGCGGCGACGATGTCCTGCGCGATGGCGCCGGTGTAGAAGGCCTGCGCGCCTTCGGACGCGATGGCGCCCAGCGTCTTGGCCATCGCCGGGTTGGTGAGCAGCGTGTCGGCCGGCTTGGGTGTGCCGTCGGGATTGAGGAAGTACGCCTTCGCGGCCTCGTCCAGGGCGAGGTTCTTGGCCTGTTCGGCGACCTGCGCGGCGAGCCTGGGGCTGATCGAGAAACCGCGATCCGCGAGTCCGATTGCCGGATCGAACAATTCGCGCCACCCGGTTTTGCCGTGCTCGCGATGCACCATCTCCAGCATCCGCAGCACGCCCGGCACGCCGATGGAGCGGCCGCTGGCGCGCGTGTTCGGCTTGGGTTCGGTGCGGTCGGTGTCGCTGACCCAGCGCAGGTAGTTCTCGGTGGCGGCGGCGGGCGCGACCTCGCGTCCGTCGTAGGCCTCCACGGACTTGCTCGCCGCGTCGTAATACATCAGGAACGCACCGCCGCCGATGCCGGACGACTGGGGTTCCACCAGGCCGAGCATGGTCTGCGCGGTGATCAGCGCGTCCGCGGCCGTGCCGCCGTCGCGCAGCACCTCGCACGCCGCCTTGCTGGCCAGGGTGTTCGCGGTCGCCACGGCGAAGGTCTTGGTGCGGGCGGCCACCATCCCGGACCGGTAGCCGGTGGACAGCTCCGGATTGGTGCTGATGTCCTTGCTGCCCGTCGGCCCGGTCGGCGACGCCGCGACCAGCGTTCCGTTCGGCGTCGTCGCGCAGACGTCGGCGGCCTCGTCCGTGTCATCGGACGAACAAGCGGTGGCCATGCCGGCGACGAGCAGTATTGCCGCCACCACGCTGGTCCAGGTTCCTCGCGTGCGACTCATGCAGGGACTCTAACCGTCGGCACCGACACCTCGGGAGCGTTTGATCACCCGGACGCAACGGACATTCGCGGCGTCCGGCCCGGGGCCCGCGGCCTGCGACGACCGGAGCCCGCACCAACCCGTCGGTAGGCTGTTTTCGTGACTCTCGAGGCGGTGCTGTTCGACTATTCCGGGACCTTGTTTCGACTGGAGGAGAAGCAATCATGGGGTGATGATCTGGTCGCTGCCGACGGCCGGGCCTTGGACGTCCACGAGAAGACCGAGCTGCTGCGCCGGATGACCGCGCCGGTGCACCAGATCGTCGAGTTCGACGCGGCGGGCCAGTACGCCTGGGACAACCGCGACCTCGACCCGGAGCTGCACCGGAAGGCTTACCTGGAGGTGCTCCGCAAGTCGGGTGTGCCGTTCGACGATCAGGCCGCCAAGCTCTACGGCCGGATGATCGACCCGCTGGAGTGGACGCCGTACCCGGACGTCGAGGAGGTGCTGACTTCCCTTGCCGCCCAAGGTATCCAGGTGGCGGTGGTGAGCAATATCGCGTTCGATATCCGCCCGGCGTTCACCGCCCGCGGCTGGGACCGCTACATCGACGCGTTCGCCCTCTCCTTCGAGATCGGCGCGATCAAGCCGCAACCCCGCATCTTCGCCGCCACGCTCGACAAACTCGGTGTCGACCCCAAGGCCGCCCTGATGGTCGGGGACAGCGCCGAAGCCGACGGCGGCGCCACCGCCATCGGCTGTCGCTTCGCGCTGGTCGAGCCGACCCCCACGGGCGAACGCCGCTCCGGTCTGCTCGACGCGGTCGCACAGCATGGTGTCGCCCGTCGGCAATGAACTCTGCCACGGCAGTCGCACCACCGTGCACCGGTGGTTCCCGTGGTGAACCGGCCGTAGCTTTGCGATACATGCTGCGGTGCAGGATGTTTCGAAGCGCCGACGCTGACCGAAACGCTCCGGCCCGGCGCGACGCCGCGGACCCGAGCACCCCGGCGAACCTGTCGTAGCCTCCCTCTAGGCTTGACTGGTGGCAGATCCAGCGACGTACCGGCCCAAGCCGGGCACGATTCCCGTCGAACCAGGGGTGTACAAGTTCCGGGACGCGCATCGACAGGTGATCTACGTCGGCAAGGCCAAGAGCCTGCGCAGCCGGTTGAACTCGTACTTCGCCGATGTGGCGTCGCTGCACCCGCGCACGAAGCAGATGGTCACCACCGCGGCGAGCGTCGAATGGACGGTCGTCTCCACCGAGGTGGAGGCGCTGCAACTCGAATATAACTGGATCAAGGAGTTCGATCCGCGGTTCAACGTCCGCTACCGCGACGACAAGTCGTATCCGGTGCTCGCGGTCACGTTGAACGAGGAGTTCCCCCGCCTGTTCGTCTATCGCGGCGCGCGCAAGAAGGGCGTGCGCTACTTCGGCCCGTACGCGCATGCCTGGGCGATCCGGGAAACCCTGGACCTGCTGCTGCGCGTCTTTCCCGCGCGTACCTGCTCCAACGGGGTGTTCAAACGGCACAGCCAGATCGGCCGTCCCTGCCTGCTCGGCTATATCGACAAGTGCTCGGCGCCGTGTATCGGCCGGGTCAGCGCCGACGAGCATCGCCGGATCGTGGAGGACTTCTGCGACTTCCTGGCCGGCCGCACCGACCGCATGGTGCGTCAGCTGGAACGGCGCATGCAGGAGGCGGCCGAGGACCTCGATTTCGAGAACGCCGCGCGCCTGCGGGACGACGTGCAGGCGCTGCGCCGGGCGCTGGAGAAGCAGGCGGTGGTGCTGGGCACCGGCACCGACGCCGACGTGATCGCCTTCGCCACCGACGAATTGGAGGCCGCGGTACAGATCTTCCATGTCCGGGACGGCCGGGTGCGCGGTCAGCGTGGCTGGGTGGTCGACAAATCCGGCGACGCCATCGACGCGCCGGAAACCGGAAGTGAGCTGGCGGTGCTGGTGGAGCAGTTCCTCACCCAGTTCTACGGCGAGCAGGTCGCCGTCGCCGAGTTCGGCGCGGGGGAGCAGCCCGCGACCGTGGTGCCGCGGGAGGTGCTCGTCCCCGAGCTGCCCGGGGACGCCGAGCAGGTTCAGCAGTGGCTGTCGGACCTGCGCGGCTCGGCCGTGCAGTTGCGGGTGCCCCAGCGCGGCGACAAGAAGGCGCTCGCCGAGACGGTGCAGCGCAACGCGATGGAGGCGCTGCAGCAGCACAAGCTCAAGCGCGCGGGCGATCTCACGTCGAGATCGGCTGCGCTGCAAGCCATTCAGGATGCCTTGGAGCTGGACAGCGCCCCGCTGCGGATCGAATGTGTCGACATCAGCCATGTGCAGGGCACCGACGTGGTGGCCTCGCTGGTGGTGTTCGAGGACGGTCTGGCGCGCAAATCCGAGTACCGCCACTACACGATCAAGGAGGCCGCGGGGGAGGGCCGCTCCGACGACGTGGGCAGCATCCGGGAGGTCACCCGGCGGCGGTTCTACAAGCTGCAGAAGGAACGCGAGCTGCTGGCCAGTGAAGACCTGGCGGCCGAAACCGCGGACGCCGCAGCCGAACTCGACGCCCGGCCGGGCATCGATCCGCAGACCGGACGACCGCGCAAGTTCGCCTACCCGCCGAACCTGTACGTCGTCGACGGCGGCGCGCCCCAGGTCGCGGCCGCCGCCGAGGTGCTCGACGAACTGGGCATCACCGATGTCGCGGTGATCGGCCTGGCCAAACGGCTGGAAGAGGTGTGGGTGCCGGGGGAGAGCGACCCGGTGATCATGCCGCGCAACAGCGAGGCGCTGTTCCTGCTGCAACGGGTCCGCGACGAGGCGCACCGTTTCGCGATCACCTTCCATCGCAGCAAGCGGTCGCGCCGGATGACCGCGTCCGCATTGGACTCGGTGCCCGGCCTGGGTGCGGCGCGCCGCACCGCGCTGGTCACCCACTTCGGTTCGGTCGCGAAACTCAAGGAGGCCACGGTCGAACAGATCACCGAGGTTCCCGGGATCGGCCTGGCGACGGCCAAAGCGGTGCTCGCCGCATTACAGGAGGGGTGAGGAAGTTCGGAATCACCAGCTTTTCACCGATGCACCTATATCCTCGTTACCGTTCCAGCACATGTTCGATCACCGGCCTCGGGCACCACGGAGGGTGACCGCGCATGTCTGCGCCCGCTACCGGAACCGGTGCGGGATGATTCGAGAGGTAACCACGAGACGGATCCGGTAGGACATGACACGCGTCGAATCGAACAACACGGCGGGCAATCCGCGACAGACCGCGGGGCAGGACAGCTTCGCGAGCGCTGTCACCGCGGCGAACCCGCAGGTCGAGGTCGTGATCGTGACCGGACTATCGGGCGCGGGCCGCGGTACCGCCGCCCGCGTGCTCGAGGATCTGGGCTGGTACGTCACCGATAACCTGCCGCCGGAACTGATCGGCCGGATGATCGAACTCGGCGCGGCCACCGAGCCGCCGATCCGGCGCCTCGCCCTGGTGATGGACGTGCGCAGCCGCTTCTTCACCGGCGATCTCTCGGTGGTCACCGAACAGTTGCGCAAGCTCGGCATCGAGACCCGGGTGCTGTTCCTGGAAGCATCCGATGACGTGCTGATCCGGCGTTACGGGTTCGCCCGTCGCCGGCATCCGCTGCAAAGCGAAAGCAAAGACGGCACCCTCTCCGCGGGCATCGCCGCCGAGCGGGTTCGGCTCTCCGCTGTGAAAACCGCCGCCGACCTGGTCATCGACACCACCGAGCTGTCCATCCACCAGCTGCATCGCAAGCTGGAGGAGGCCTACGGCGGCGGTGCGCCGAGCGCGTTGCAGCTCACCGTGCAATCTTTCGGCTTCAAGCACGGGGTTCCACTGGACGCCGACATGGTGTTGGATGTGCGTTTTCTACCTAATCCACATTGGATTCCAGAATTGCGGGAACACACTGGTCAGGAACCGGTGGTGAGTGAGTACGTGCTGTCGCGCCCCGGCGCGGCGGATTACCTGCGTACCTGTCACCACCTGGTGGATCTGACCATGAACGGTTACCGCCAAGAGGGGAAGCGATACATGACGGTGGCAGTGGGCTGCACCGGCGGAAAACACCGCAGCGTGGCGATAGCCGAGGCCCTCGGTGAACTGATGAGCGCGGTCACCGACGTGGCCGAGGGATCCGCCGACGTGGTGCGGGTCGTGCATCGGGATCTGGGGCGCGAATGAGTGGTTGGGAATCCGATCCCAGCATCGTCGCGCTGGGGGGCGGGCACGGCCTGTACGCGACGCTGACCGCGGTCCGGCGGTTGACCAGAAAGATCTGTGCCGTCGTGACGGTCGCCGACGACGGCGGTTCGTCCGGGCGCCTACGCAGCGAGCTAGGGGTGCTGCCGCCCGGTGATCTACGGATGGCGTTGGCCGCATTGGCCGCCGACGCCGACGATGTCTTGACCCGCACCGTGCAGCACCGCTTCGGTGGCACCGGAGCGCTGGCCGGTCATTCGGTCGGCAACCTGATCCTGGCCGGTCTCACCGAGGTGCTCGGCGACCCGGTCGCCGCGCTGGACGAGGTCGCGAAGCTGCTGCGGATCACCGGGCGGGTACTGCCGATGTCACCCATCGCCCTCGACATCGAAGCCGATGTCGCTGGGCTGGAAGCGGATCCGCGGGTCAGCCGCTGCATCCGCGGCCAGGTCGCGATCGCGACCACCCCGGGCAAGGTACGCCGCGTCCGGTTGATTCCGTCCGATCCGCCGGCCAGTCCGGAAGCGACCTCGGCCATCGAACACGCCGACGTGGTCGTGCTCGGGCCGGGATCGTGGTTCACCAGTGTCATCCCCCATGTGCTCGTCCCCGAACTACGAGAGGCGCTCGTGTACACCCGAGCCAGAAAAGTTCTCGTGCTGAACCTCGCCGCCGAGCCCGGCGAAACGGCGGGTTTCTCCGCCGAACGGCACCTGCATGTATTGTCCCAGCACGCACCGGAATTCGTGGTCGACGAGGTGGTGGTCGATTCAGGGTCGGTGCCGGAAGGTCGCGAAAGAGAACACGTGGCCAGAGCTGCCGAACAGTTGCGCGCGCGAGTAACCTTCTCCGATGTCGCCGAAGCGGGAACGGACCGGCATCACCCCGGAAGGCTTGCCGCCGCACTGGATCAACTGATCCGGCAACCTCGGCCGCAAATGGCAGGGCTTCGAGTCGAGGGACGGCACATGGGTCAGGATGTGCGTTCCGGGTTGGGTGGAAAGGAGCGCGTCTCGTGGCGATGACAGCCGATGTGAAGGACGAGCTGAGCAGGCTCACGGTGTCGCAGGTCAGTTCCCGGAAGGCGGAACTGTCGGCGCTGCTGCGGTTCGCGGGCGGTCTACACATCGTCGGAGGGCGGGTGATCGTCGAGGCCGAGGTGGACATGGGTTCCATCGCTCGCCGACTCCGCAGGGAGATCTTCGAGTTGTACGGCTACGGTTCCGATGTGCATGTGCTCGGGGCGGGCGGCCTGCGCAAGACCTCGCGCTATGTGGTGCGGGTGTCGAAGGAGGGCGAGGCGCTGGCCCGGCAGACGGGCCTGCTCGATGTGCGTGGCCGGCCCGTGCGCGGGCTGCCCGCGCAGGTGGTCGGCGGCAGCATCGCCGACGCCGAAGCCGCTTGGCGCGGAGCGTTTCTCGCGCACGGCTCGCTCACCGAGCCGGGTCGCTCCTCGGCGCTCGAGGTCAGCTGCCCGGGCCCGGAGGCGGCGCTCGCGCTCGTCGGTGCGGCCCGCCGGCTCGGCATCACGGCGAAGGCGCGCGAGGTGCGCGGCACCGACCGGGTGGTGGTGCGTGACGGCGAGGCCATCGGCGCGCTGCTGACCCGGATGGGCGCGCACGGCACCCGGATCGTCTGGGAGGAGCGCAGGCTGCGCCGCGAGGTGCGGGCCACCGCGAACCGGCTGGCCAACTTCGACGACGCCAACCTGCGCCGTTCCGCCCGGGCCGCGGTCGCCGCGGCCGCCAGGGTGGAGCGCGCGCTGGAGATCCTCAGCGACGAGGTGCCCGATCATCTCGCCGCCGCGGGCAAACTGCGCGTGCAGCATCGGCAGGCGTCACTGGAGGAACTCGGCCAGCTCGCCGACCCGCCGATGACCAAAGACGCTGTGGCAGGCCGCATTCGGCGCCTGCTGTCGATGGCGGACCGGCGCGCCAAGGAACTCGGCGTCCCCGACACCGAATCCGCCGTCACGGCCGAACTGCTCGACGAGGCCTGAGTCGCGTTCGCACCCTCCCGGGCCGGGCTCGGGAGGGTGCTGCGCGTGCAGGGTGAGATGGCGCAGCCTGACCCGAGAGATGCAGCGCAGACGACAGGGTGACGTGGCCGGGTCCGAGCGGTGCGTTGTGGCGTGGCCGAGCCCAAGCGGTGCGCTGCCGCGTGCGGGTGCAGTGCTGCCGCCGGACCTCGGGAGCGTTGCGGCGCCATACGAGAGCGCGACCCCGTCGAGCCCGGCGGGCGCAATTTGCACCGCTTCTCGGGATTTGCACCGCTTCTGAAGGCCCGGAAAGGGCGCGCATCCCGAGAAGGGGTGTGGATGTGGCCGGTACCCCTACTCGGGTGGGGTGGCAGTGGGGTTGACAAACGGTCGGCGCTGGTCGGTGGGGTGGGGTGTGAGGAAACAGACCGGTCGGTGATTGGGGTCGCTGGTTACCGTAGGGGGGTGGTCCCTCAGCCGACTCCAGGACGGCGCCGGAAAGGTCGATCATCCGGCGACCCGGCAGCTCGCCGACAGATGTCCAGTTCACAACGGACAGGTGCATGTCGGTGCGATGCAGGGCGGGCACTACTGTTACTAGACATCGGAATGATCCGCTTGAAAGCTGAGGAGCGATAACGTGACTGTCCGGGTAGGCATCAACGGCTTCGGTCGTATCGGACGTAACTTCTTCCGGGCGGTGGAGGCGCAGAAGGCGCTGGGCACCACCGACATCGAGATCGTCGCGGTCAACGACCTCACCGACAACGCGACGCTCGCGACCCTGCTCAAGTACGACTCGATCCTGGGCCGCTTGCCGCAGGACGTCTCGCTCGACGGCGATGACACCATCGTGGTCGGTGACCAGCGGATCAAGGCGCTGGCCATCAAGGAGGGCCCGGCGGCGCTGCCATGGGGCGACCTGGGGGTCGACGTGGTGGTCGAGTCCACGGGCATCTTCACCGACGCGACCAAGGCCAAGGGCCACCTCGCGGCCGGCGCCAAGAAGGTCATCATCTCCGCGCCCGCCAAGGGTGAGGACCTGACCGTCGTCATGGGCGTCAACGACGAGAAGTACGACGGCAGCCAGAACATCATCTCCAACGCCTCGTGCACCACCAACTGCCTCGGCCCGCTGGCGAAGGTGCTGAACGACAGCTTCGGCATCGAGCGTGGTCTGATGACCACCATCCACGCCTACACGCAGGACCAGAACCTGCAGGACGGCCCGCACAGCGACCTGCGTCGCGCCCGCGCCGCCGCGCTGAACATCGTGCCGACCGGCACCGGCGCCGCCAAGGCCATCGGCTTGGTGCTCCCGGAGCTGCAGGGCAAGCTCGACGGTTACGCGCTGCGCGTGCCGGTTCCGACGGGCTCGGTCACCGACCTCACCGTCACCCTGCGCACCGCCGCCTCGATCGACGAGATCAACGCCGCGTACCAGGCCGCCGCCGAGGGTCCGCTGAAGGGCATCCTCAAGTACAACGTCGACCCGATCGTGTCGAGCGACATCGTCACCGACCCGCACTCCTCGATCTACGACGCGCCGCTCACCAAGGTGATCGACGACCAGGTCAAGGTCGTGTCCTGGTACGACAACGAGTGGGGCTACTCGAACCGTCTCGCCGACCTCATCGGCCTCGTCGGCAAGTCGCTCTGAGGCCATGGCAGTCAAAACTCTCGACGATCTGCTGAGCGAGGGTGTCGAAGGTCGGGGCGTGCTGGTGCGCTCCGACCTGAACGTCCCCCTCGACGACAACGGTCAGATCACCGATCCCGGTCGCATCCTCGCGTCCGTGCCCACCATCAAGGCGCTGGTCGAGGCCGGTGCGAAGGTGGTACTCACCGCGCATCTCGGCCGGCCGAAGGGCGCGCCGGACGCCAAGCTCTCGCTGGCCCCGGTGGCCGCGAAGCTCGCCGAGGAGCTGGGTCGCAATGTCCAGCTCGCCGGTGACGTGGTCGGCCAGGACGCGCTCGCGCGCTCCGAGGGCCTGACCGACGGCGACGTGCTGCTGCTGGAGAACATCCGCTTCGATCCGCGCGAAACCAGCAAGGACGACGCGGACCGGGCCAAACTGGCCGCCGCACTGGTCGAACTGGTCGGCGACGACGGCGCGTTCGTCTCCGACGGCTTCGGCGTGGTGCACCGCAAGCAGGCGTCGGTCTACGACGTGGCGAAGCTGCTGCCGCATTACGCGGGCAAGCTGGTCGCCGCCGAGGTGGACGTGCTCGCGAAGCTGACCGCGGACACCGAGCGGCCGTACGCGGTGGTGCTCGGCGGTTCGAAGGTCTCCGACAAGCTCGCGGTGATCGAGGCGCTCGCGCCGAAGGTCGACACGCTCGTCATCGGCGGCGGCATGTGCTTCACCTTCCTTGCCGCCCAGGGTCTTTCGGTGGGTTCCTCGCTGTTGCAGGAGGAGATGATCGACACCTGCAAGGGCCTGCTCGAACGGTACGCCGACGTGATCCACCTGCCGCGCGATATCGTCGCGGCGGAGCGGTTCGCGGCCGACGCCGACTCGAAGGTCGTTCCGGTGCACGAGATTCCGGACGGCTGGATGGGTCTGGACATCGGCCCCGAGTCGACCGATCGGTTCGCGGCGCTGCTCACCGAGGCGAAGACGGTGTTCTGGAACGGCCCGATGGGCGTGTTCGAGTTCGAGAACTTCGCGGCGGGCACCCGTGGGGTGGCCGAGGCCATCGTGACGGCGACCGGCAAGGGCGCGTTCACCGTGGTGGGCGGCGGTGATTCGGCCGCGGCCGTGCGCGCGCTCGGCCTGCCCGAGGACGGCTTCTCGCACATCTCGACCGGCGGCGGCGCGTCGCTGGAATACCTGGAGGGCAAAGAACTTCCGGGCATCGCAGTGCTGGAGGGCTGAGCAATGGCACGCAAGCCGCTCATCGCGGGCAACTGGAAGATGAACCTCAATCACCTCGAGGCCATCGCGCTGGTGCAGAAGATCGCGTTCGCCCTGCCGGAGAAGTACTTCGCCAAGGTCGACGTCACCGTCGTGCCGCCGTTCACCGATCTGCGCAGTGTGCAGACCCTGGTGGAGGGCGACAAGCTCCTGCTCACCTATGGGGCGCAGGATCTTTCGCAGCACGATGCCGGCGCCTACACCGGTGAGATCAGTGGCGCCATGCTGGCGAAGCTGGGTTGCACCTATGTGGTGGTCGGGCATTCGGAGCGGCGGCAGTACCACGGCGAGGACGACGCCACCGTGCTCGCCAAGGCCAAGCAGGCGCTCAAGCACGGACTCACCCCGATCGTCTGCATCGGCGAGGGTCTTGATGTGCGCGAGGCGAAGACGCATGTCGAGTACAACCTCGAGCAGTTGCGTGGCTCGCTGAAAGGCCTGACGGCGGAGGAGATCTCGAAGATCGTCATCGCCTACGAGCCGGTCTGGGCGATCGGCACCGGCAAGGTCGCCACCCCGGCCGACGCGCAGGAGGTGTGCGGGGCCATCCGCGGCGAGCTGGTCGAGCTCGCCTCCGCGGAGGTGGCCGCGGAACTGCGCGTGCTCTACGGCGGTTCGGTCAACGCCAAGAACATCGGCGAGCTGATCAAGCAGACCGATATCGACGGCGCGCTGGTCGGCGGCGCCTCGCTGAAGGGTGACGAGTTCGCCACCCTGTCCGCGATCGCCGCGGGCGGCCCACTGCCGTAAGGGTTTTCGAACCGTGAAAGGGCCGAGCACCAGCTGGTGCTCGGCCCTTTTCGGTATCAGTCCACGGGGATGCGGTACTCGGAGATGCTGCCGCGCAAGGTGAATCCCGCGCCGGTGAGGGCGGTGCGCAGCGCCTGGTCGGCCGGGTCGGCGGACAGATCGGCGGTCGCGACCTCGGGATGGTCGCGGCGCAGGCGGTGCAGTGTGCTCGCCAGCAGTGCGCTCAATTCCGGCACGAGGGCCTGCGCGTGCACGATGTTCAGCACCGCGGTGCCGCCGCGGACACCGGCCGAGGACTCGGCCCGCAGTGTGCCGTCCACGTCGAGGTAGCCGAGGGTGAAGGTGGTGTCCAGGTATTCGTCCCGGTCGGCGAGCAGTTCGCCCACGGTCTCGGCGGTCCAGCGATCGGTGCAGCCGGTGTCGTCGCAGCGGCTCAGGCCCGCGTCGGTGTAGAGGCGGGCGTATCGGGCGAGCGTTTCCCCGGTCGGCGGCGCCGGAAGTTCCTCGACGTACGCCGCCGGGGTCTCGGGCCAGTCGCCGCTTTCGGCGCGCCACTCGCAGTCGAGTTCCCGATGCGGGTGCAGGCCGAGCGCCGCCGCGACCGCGACACCGTCGGGATCCTGGACGATCCATTGCACCGCAGTGTGTTTCGAGGAGCGGGCGGCGTCGACGGCCGCGCGCAGCATGGCTCGATAGGTGTCGGTGTCGCCCTCGTCGACGACCGGGACGGCGAGCAGGTACCGTTCCGGATCGTCCGGGTCCACCAGCAACGTCCAGCCCACCACCGCGCCTTGCCTGCGGACCGTCAGCACCCCGCGGGTATGCGGGCCGATCAGTTGCTCGCGTAGCTCTCGGAGCTCGCTTTCGGTGTCCGAGGAGCCGGCTACCGACGGTTGACCGGCGTGTAACTCCGCCACCAGACGGTCATCGATGGTGGTGTGGAGTTCGATCTCGCCGACCTCGGTCTGGATTGCTGACATGTAGCTGATGGTACCGGCGTCCGGCGCGGCAGGGGGCGGCCCGAATTTCGGGGGCTCACTCTGCGTGCAGGACCAGACCGTTGCCGTTCTCGTTCTTGATGGTGAGGGCGTTCGCGTCGACGGTCGCGGTCGCCTTGCCGTCCAAGGCTTTCAGGACCGCCTGCTCGACCTCCATCACCTCGGGCGCGCACGCCATCCTGGTGGTGGCGATCCGGAAGGTGAGCTCGGGGTCGGTGCCCGTGGCGCTGCCGTTCATCGTGTTGCAGCCCGCGGTGCCGGAGACCTTGCCGTCGGTGGCGATGGTGAGGGTCGGTTTCACGTCGTCGATGGCCTGCGAACGGATCTGGGCTTCCGGGGTGAGCAGCGCCGTGACGATCCAGGTGGTGCCGCGCAACGGTTTATCGGGTTCGGCGACCTTCTTGTCGAGCATGGTGACGGTCAGGTTGTCGCTCTTCAAGGTCAGTTTCGGGCCGTCGAGCTGCCAGGCGGGCTGGGAGTTCAGCAGGCCGCTGAGCCACTCGTCGGCGCCCTGCCGGTCGCCGCCGCAGGCCATCAGGGTGCTCGCGAGGCTGGACACGACCAGCTTCTGCTCCTCCGATGCCACCGCGCCCGAATGGGTATTGCAGCCCGCGTCCGCGGAGACGCGGTTGTCCTTGAAGGTCAGCCGGAGTGGACCACCGCCGGGAATCGGCGCGCCCTCGACCCCGGTGGAGACGAAGGTGCGGCCCATCAGCGTTTGATCCGGCGGGTTTGCGGGAGAGTTCGAATCCCCGCTCGAGCAGGCGTTGATCGCGAGAACTGCGAGCAGGACGATCGGGCCGAACCGCACGAGATTAGCCGCCATGACGGCGATGCTACCGATGTCGTGCGGTTCGGCCGGGGTTTCGGCCGGTCAGACCGGCATGCCGAGCGCGGAGGCGAGAGTCTGCCCGAGGGCGTTGACGACGGCGGCCGCCGCGCCGGGATCGAGGATCTGCAACGGCACGTCCCGGTTGGTGCAACCCTGCTGCGCGGGGACGCCGTTGAGCCGATCGTGCAACCACATCACGGCCGAACCCGCGCCCGAGGCGGCGGCGATGCCGTGCTCGCTGAGGATCTCGCGGGTGTAGGTCACCTTGGCGTCCGGGTCGGCGCAGTAGGTGTCGTAGACCTTGTTGAGTGCGTTGATCGGCATGGCTTCATCGAGCGGCGCTTGATAGAAGTACATCGGCGATATCGGGGTGCCGCGGTGGCCGAGGCTGAGTTCCCGCAGCATGGGCTGCAATTCGTGAGCGTTCATCGGATCGCCGGGATAGTCGAACAGTCCCTTGATGTTGACGAACGGGAAGCCCGCGAATTGCAGTGCGACGCACTGCCCTTCGTGCACCACGCGCACGGCTTTGCCGAGCGGGTTCATGTAGCGATCGACGAACTGGTTGAGCTCCGGGTATTCCCTTGCCACGCCGAACAATCCACCGAGTACCGCGCCGCCGAAGGTGGAGGTGGCGTTGTTGTAGTCGATGGCCGCGCGAATATCGGCCATCACGCCGCCGGCCGCGGTGCCGACCAGGTTCAGTTCCGGCGCGTACTCGCGTTGCAGTTCCGCCGCGTGCGCGGTCGGGATCGCGCCGCCGGAGTAGCCCCACAGTGCCGTGCGGGTCGCCGCGCCGGGCAGCCCGGCGGGCTCGAAGTTCTGCGCGGCCCGGATCGCGTCCAGGGTGATCCGCGCGCCGAGCGGGCCGGTCGCGTACGCCGCGTTCGGGCCCTGGTGATCGGGCACCACGACGGCGTGCCCGAGCTGCAGCATGGCCTGGGCCTCGATGAATTCCAGCCCGATCACCGAATTGGTCGGGTTGGGCAGCGAGCCCATCTGCAGCGCATAGGAGGGCGCGCAGTTCACCGACAGTGAGTCCTCGGCGAACTGGAACGAGACCAGGCTGCGCTCGGGTGTCGGCGACGGGCGATGCGGCACGATCACGGTGGCGACCGCGGGAATCGCCTCGCCGCGCGTGTTGGTGCTGCGGTACGACAGCTGCCATGCCCGCACATTCAGCGGGATCAGGAAGAAGTTCGCGAGGTTGACCTGCCGCGCGCCGAGGAGCTCACCGGGCTGGGCCGCGGCCACCCTGGCCGGATCCGGGTTGTAGAAGCCCGGATCCAAGTACGGCGGGGCCGGGGGAGGGGAAGGGGAGCGGGGGTGCGACCGGCACCGGATCCGCGTGCGCGGCGGCGCCCAGCGCCGGGCACACCGCGAGGGTCAGCCCCGCGGTCAGAGCGAGGCAGGTGTGCGCGACCACTTTCTTGGTGCGCCCGACGGTGCCCATCTTCATTCGAACTCCTAGACCTCAACGCAACGTTGCGAGACGCGGCTCTCGGGCAAAAAAGAGAGCAATCGTTTCCTAACTGGCGCGTCGACTGTAGAGGGCGGTGCAGCGATGTGTCAACGGTCACGCTGACCCGCCGATCGGTAGCGTTCTGGACGCCGGGCAGGATGGACAGTCATGACCGGTAGCGCCGAAATCTCGCGTCCGCGCAGGACCCAGCAGGAACGCCGGGCCGCGACCGTCGCCAAACTCGTCGACGCGACCATCGCCGCGATCAGCGAGGTCGGCTACCAGCGCACCACCGTGCAGGAGATCTGCGGGCGCGCAGGGCTTTCCGTCGGCGCGATGTTCCGTCAGTTCGACGGCAGGCTGGACCTGATCGTGCGGACCGCCGAAGCGATCGTCGACCGGCAGCGGATCGCCTTCCTCCTGATGATGGAACATCTGGAAGAGCAAGCGAATCCGCTCGACAGCGCCCTGCGGTTCCTGCGCGCGGCCCAGTCGGCCGAAATCACGCACGCCCTGCGCGAGATCTACCTCGCGGCGCGCTCGGACGCCGAACTGCGGACGCGGATCGCGCCGACCGTGGAGAACTATTACGACGAGATCGTGGCCGCGGTCGAGCACACCGGCGTGCTGCGCCGCTATCCGAAACGAGTGCGTGAGCCGCTGTTCTACCTTGCGCTGCATGTGTTCTCGGGGCAGGCCGTGGTCCGGGGGGTGTATCCGAAACCCGAAGTCGACGACGCGGTGCTCGCGCTGCTGGAAGACATGCTGCAGATGTACGCCGACTCGGTCGAGTCCTAGGGTCATGCGATTGTGGACGCTGCAAGCGCCCGAAGTTGTTGCGGCCGTGCGAGCCGGCGGCAGCTATCGGGCGCGCTGGGACCTCGTCACGCCGAACTGGCATACCGCGTTCCAAGCGATGACGGCCGAGATGACAAGGCGCGGAATGGATTGCGCCGCAGCCCCGCCGGTGTGGTGCTGGCCAGGCCGTGCGTTGCGCGCCGCCACGGTCCGGACCACCGCGAATCTCCTGCTCGGCGACCATGAATGGGCGCACGGCCGCTGGCTGCTGAAACTGGCTGTGCCCGAACGATTCACGCTCGTCACCTCGTACGGCGCCTGGAACGACTACCTCGCCCACACCATGGGCTTCGCCGACGGACCCGACCGCATGGACTGGACCGGCCGCCGCACCTGGGCCCGCGACCAACTCCAGGTCACCCTCCCCGAACTCCGCCGCGAATGGATCATCCGAGCCACCCCCTACCCACCCGACCCCGAAACCGCCGCCCGCATCGCCGCCGACCCGGACCTCGGGGGTCTCGAGTCGTGAACGAGATGCGTGCTGTCTCCCCATGCGCACGGGCAGTGGCAGTAGCTGTTGGAAATACCGGGGCGACGCCGCACGGTGCCGGGCATTAGGATCGGCCTCGTGCATCGATGCTTCCCGATATCCCCGCCGCCCACCTCCTAGCGAGGTGTAGGCGTACCTCCGCATCCGCTCCGGCCGTGCGCGTTTAAGGACGGACTACGTCCGGCTGCGCCTGTTCTGCGTACCTCCGCATCCGCTCCGGCCGTGCGCGGTTGACGATTGCGCCGTTCGGCAGTGCTTGTGCTGCACGTAGCGGAGTTTGTTGCGTCCGGGTGGTCGACAGGGACTGAGTTCTGCTGTGCTCGTTGTTGTTCCGATATCGGTTCGGCTGTGCAGGGCAGGCGTGACTCCGTTCGGCCTCGGTAGTTCGTGCCTCGCATCGGGTTCGGCGAGATGCGAATGGCGGCGGGTTGCGGTGCGGCTTCGACTGTGTCGTTGCGGATATGGGCTCAGGCGGCGTGGCTGCGGCGTTGACGGCGTAGTGGGTTCCGTTCGGCAGGGCCGGGCGGACCGGCCTGCGGTTGCGGGCGATGCGTGGGCGTGGCTCGAGGGCGGAGCTTCCTCAGGGTGCGTGTAGCGCTGCGGTATTCGTTGTGCACCTCGCTTCAGCGACCTCCAATCCTTCTGTCGCAGGAGCGCAAACCTTCATGTCCACAACTTTGTCCACGGCCGGCCGTTCGGGGCTGGTCTATCTTGTCGGCGCCGGAATGCTCTGGGGTACCGGCGGTCTGCTCGGCACGCTGCTCGGGCGAGCCACCGGTCTGTCTCCGGTCGCGGTCGCCACCTGCCGACTTGCCGTCGGTGGTCTGCTGCTCGTCGCGCTGCTGGCGGCGACCCGGCGGCCTTGGCCGCGAAATGCGCAGGCGTGGCGCAGGATCGGCGCGGTCGCGGTGCTGGCCGCGGCCTTCCAGGCATGTTATTTCGGTGCGGTCGCCGCGTCGTCGGTGAGTGTCGCGACCTTGCTCACCATCGGCACATCGCCGGTGGTGGTCGCGCTGCTCGAGCAACTCACCGGCGGCCGCCGCTTGGATCGCCGTCGCGCGGGCACGATCTGCCTCGCACTGACGGGTTTGGCGCTGCTGATCGGTGTGCCGTCCGATGACGTCGATGCCACCGGTCTGCTCGCCGGAGCGGCCCTCGCCGTCGCGGCGGCGACCGCGTTCTCGACGGTCACCGTGATCAACACGCGGCCCGTCCCGGGCCTCGACGCGATGACGACGACGGGGCTCGGCTTCACCGCGGGCGCACTGTTACTCGCACCGGTGGCGGTGACGACCGGCCTCACCTTCCACCTCTCCGTCGCGAGTCTCGCCCTGGTCCTCACCCTCGGCCTGGTCCCGACCGCGATCGCCTACACCCTCTATTTCCGCGGCCTCCCCGCCGCAGGCTCCGGCACCGCCGCCGTCCTAGCCCTGCTCGAACCACTCACGGGTTCCGTCCTCGCCGCCCTCCTCCTCGGCGAACGTCTCACCCCCACCGCCCTCGCCGGCGCCGCCGTCCTGACCCTCGCCCTCCTCCTCACCGCAACCGAACAGAGAGGAGCTGTCCGCGACCTGACCTGACCGCCCAGCTGCGGCCTCGATCACCCGTCCTCCCCGACGGTCACGCTGCCTACCCAGGCCGTCCGGGTCCGGCGTCGCCGGAGCGGCGCTGGCCCCGCCACCGTCTTCGGCCGATGTGCTGCGTGCCGACCCATCGCCTGCAACGCACCCGCGGCAGGGGCGAGCCGCGCGGTCGGTTGAGACGGTCGGCCTAAAGCTGCTGCGACGTGCACCGCAGTCCACTCGTATGCGCACCGCGAGGAGTGCTCGGACCTGTGGTCCGGATCGTGTGCGGCTGTCTCGGCGGTCGACGCATAGGACCCGACCGCGGCTCGAGCAGGGCGGTGCGCTGGGGCGCTAAGCTCCGGGGAGTGACCACTGTGGCTACTACCGTCTCTACCTGGGCGCCGATGCGGTCGAAGGTGTATCGCGCGCTCTGGATCGCGCAGTTGGTGTCCAATTTGGGGACCTGGATGCAGACGGTCGGCGCACAGTGGATTCTGGTCGACGAGCCGAACGCGGCCGCGCTGGTTTCGTTCGTACAGACCGCGATCACGCTGCCGGTGATGCTGCTGGCCATCCCGTCCGGGGTGATCGCGGATCTGGTGGATCGGCGCAGGCTGCTGGTGGGCGCGCAGTCGACGATGGCGCTGCTGGCGACGGTGCTCGCGATCTCCACGGCAACCGGGCACACCACCCCGGCGGTGCTGTTGACCTTGTTGTTCCTGCTGGGCTGCGGGCAGGCGCTGACCGGTCCGGCGTGGCAGGCGATCCAGCCGGAACTGGTTCCGCGGGAACAGATTCCATCGGCGGCCGCGCTCGGCAGCATGAACATCAACATCGGGCGTGCGGTGGGCCCGGCGCTGGCGGGGGTGCTGGTCTCGGTGTCCGGGCCGACGCTGGTGTTCGCGTTGAACGCGGTGTCGTTCGCGGGCATCGTGGCCGTGCTGACCGTGTGGCGCAGGCCGCGCGCCGATCGCGGCCTGCCGTCGGAGCGCCCGCTCGCGGCGTTGCAGGCGGGCACCCGGTTCATCCGGGCCGCGCCCGCGATCCGCCGGGTGCTGCTGCGTTCGATCCTGTTCATTGCCCCGGCCAGCGCGCTGTGGGCGCTGCTGCCGGTGATCGCGCGCGACGAACTCGGGCTCACCTCGTCGGGCTACGGCCTGATGCTGGCCGCGCTCGGAGTGGGTGCGGTCCTCGGCGCCGTCGGCCTGTCCCGGTTGCGTGCCCTGCTGACGCCCACGCAACGGCTGACCACCGCGGCCGTGCTGTTCGGTGTCGCGACCGCGGCCACCGCCGTGCTGCACGTGGTGCCGGTGGTGTTGATCCTGCTGGTGTTCGCCGGCTTCGCCTGGCTGCTCGCGATGTCGACGATGAATTCGACGATGCAGTTGCTGCTGCCCGCGTGGGTGCGGGCGCGCGGCCTGTCTGTCTATCTGCTGGTGTTCATGGGCGGTCAGGCGCTGGGTTCGCTGGTCTGGGGTTTGATCGCCGGTGCGATGGGACCGGTGTTCGCCCTGCTGAGCGCGGCGGCGCTGCTCGCGGTGTGCGCGGTGAGCACGGTGTGGCTGCCGATCAGTCACAACGCGGAGAACCTGGACCAGACGCCGTCCGCGTTCTGGCCGGAACCGCAACTGGTGGTGGAACCCGACCCGGCCGACGGTCCGGTCATGGTGTTGCGCACCTACGACGTCCCCGCGGAGAACGTGGCGGAGTTCATGACCGCGATGGCGTTCGTGGGCCGGTCCCGGCAGCGCACCGGCGCGATGGAGTGGCGGCTGTATCGCGATGTCGGCGTGCTCGACCGCTATGTGGAGGCTTTCGTCGTCCGTTCGTGGGCCGAACACATGCATCAGCATCAGGTCCGGCTCACCGCCCAGGATCAGATCCGCGAGCAGGCGGCCTCGAAATACACCGTCGGTGACGATCGGGTCACCCACTTGGTCGCGGTGATGCCCGCCCGGTGAGCACGCGGCGCTGGGGAGCGTTGCCGAGTGCCTGATTCGGTGGGATCCGGCCGACCGCATACACTGTCGGTCATGCGGATGTTCCTGGATATCCTCCTGATCGTCGCCAGCGTGCTGCTGGTGCTGCTGGTGCTGTTGCACCGCGCCAAGGGTGGAGGTCTGTCCAGCCTTTTCGGTGGCGGTGTGCAGTCGAGCCTGTCCGGCTCGACCGTCGTCGAGAAGAACCTCGACCGCATCACCATCTTCACCGGCGTGGTCTGGTTCATCGCCATCATCGGCATCGGTCTGGAGATCAAGTTCGCCTGATCAGGCGAGTCACTACACCGGCCGCGATCGTCGCAGCCGCCAGTACGAGGGCGGCGATGACGAACGCGGCCGGATAGCTGTCGCCGATCACCGGCGCCACCACCAGCGGACCGAGCATCTGCCCCGCGCCGTAGACGGCCGTGAGCGGAGCCGCCGCGCCGCTGTCGGACAGTTCGCTGCCGATCCGCATGGCCAGCATCACGATGCCGAGGAACGTCGCCCCGAACAGCGCCGCCGCGAGCACCGCGGCCCACACCGCGCTCGTCCATGCCGGTAGCACCGCCGAAAAGCATTGTGCGAGCAACGCGATCGGCATAGCCATGGCGGGGGACCAGCGTCGCCCCGCCACGCCCCAGAGCACGGTCGCGGGGACGGCGGCCGCGCCGACCACCACCCAGATCGCGGAGCCGACCACCTGCCCCCGTTCGCTGCTGACCGCCGCGACCAGGAACGTCCCGATCACGATGTAGCCGAGACCCTCCAGGAAGTAGGAAACCAGTAGCGCACGCCACGCGCCGACCGCTCGGATGACGGCCTTGCCCGCCCGATGGCCGGGCCGGATGTCGAGTCGCAGAGCGGGCAGCAGCAACAGCGCGGTGAGCGCCGCCGAGACCAGCCACATCGCCTGCCAGCCGAGAAACGGCCGCACCGCCAGCACCAGCACGCCGGTGAGCGCGATCCCGAAGCCGACACCGCCGAAGGTGATCCCGGCCGCCGCCCTGGCGCTGCCCGGTCGCGCCGCCACGCCCGCGCACGCGACGAAGATGACGGCGCTGGTGACGCCCGCGATCAGGCGTAATGTCGCGGGAAAGAGCGTCGGCGCGGGCACCGCCATCAGCAGTTCGCTCGCGATCAGCAGCGTCGCGGAGACGCGAAAGGTGGTGCGGCTGTTCAGCTCCGGCCAGCGGGTGAGCAGCAAAGCGCCGAGCAGATAGCCCGCGTAGTTGGCGGTCGCGATGACGGCGCCGTCGTGCGCGTCGATCCGGTGCGCGTCCACCATGATCGGGAGCAGGGGCGTGTAGACGAACCGGCCGACTCCCATCGCAGCCGCCAGTCCGGCGGCGGCCGCGAACGCGGGGACGAGGCTGTGGCGCGGTGCGGGTGCGATTACTGCGGTCACCATGCGACCGTACGGTCCGTGCCGGCGCCTGTGAAATGCTTTCTGTGCACCATGTATACGCTGGATGCATGGATAGGGACGACGCGTCGCCGGTGGCGGGTCCGCAGCCTGCGCGTGCGGCCGGTGACCTCGGCAGTTCGCCGCTGGAGCTGCGGCATCTACGGGCGTACGTCGCGCTGTGCGAGGAGGGGAACTACACGCGGACGGCGGCCCGGCTGCATCTGAGCCAACCGGCGCTGACCAGAACCATCCAGCAGCTGGAACGGCTCGTCGAATGCCGGTTGATCGAGCGCAGCTCGCGGCGCTTCGAGCTGACCGAGGAGGGCGCCGAACTGCTGACGCACAGCAGGCGCATCCTCGCCGACGTCGATACCGTTGCCGCGCAATTACGCTCGCGCACCGCCGTCGAGATCGGTTTCGCCTGGCTGCTGCCCACGCACTGGCTGGCGGCGACGCGCCGCCGCTACGAGGCGCTCGGCGGCCGGATCACGTTGCGCCGCATCGACGATCCGCTGGCCGCGCTCGACGCCCGGTCCATCGATATCGCCATCTACCGCAGGGAAACCGAACTGCCGAACCATCTCGCGTCCCGGGTGATCGCGACGGAACGCCGCATGCTCGCGGTCGCCGCGCATTCGCCCCTGGCGTCGGCGACCGAGTTGCGCTGGGCCGATCTCGCGGACTATCCGCTGGTGGTGAACGTGGTGTCCGGTACGACACATGCCGATTCGTGGGAGGACAGCGACCCGGAGCGGCCGATCATCACCTGCCGGAATTTCGACGAATGGATCGAACTCGTCGCGGCGGACCGCGGGATCGGCGGGGTGCCCGCGCTGGCCCGCACCCGTGCCCCGCATCCCGGAGTCGTGTACGTGGATGTGGCCGACGCGCCACCGTCGCACGTCTATCTCGCCTGGCATACGAAGCCCGAATCGCGGGCGGTGCAACGCTTCCTCGGTGTCACCTGACGGATCAGTCCGTGCGCGGCACCCGGCCGTCGACGTCGGTGAAACCGTAAACTTTCGCGAGATCGGCTACCCGCCAAGCGGAACCGGTGCGCGTGCGGCGCTCGGCATCGACGGCCAGGGCGACCACCGCGCGGCCGGGGAAACGCGGGGTTTCGGCCGCGGCGAGATCGAAGGTGCCTTCGCCGGGCAGCGTGACCACTCGGCGTCCCTCGGCATCGGCCGGAACCATTTGCAGCAGTTCGGTGTCCACGATGCCCGGCCACAGCGAGACCGCGGTGACGCCGGTATCGGCCAGGTTGTGCGCCAGATCGGCGGTCAGCCGGTCGAGCGCGGCCTTCGCGACGCCGTAAACCGCGTTGTGCATGTACCTTTCGGCACCGGGCGAGGAGATGTTGACGATCAGTCCGCCTGCCGCGATCAGCAGCGGGGCCGCGTAAACGCTTGCCACATAGTGCGATCGGACGCCGATATCGAACGTCTCGTCCCACGCCTTCGGCGGCACCTCCCAGAACGGTTTGCCGAGCCAGCGCGCCGCGGCGGGGGAGTTGTAGACGTTGTTCACCAGCACATCGAGCCGGCCGTGGGCGGTGCGGATCTGCTCGAACAGCCCGTGGACCGCGTCGTCGTCGCGGTGGTCGCAGACGAACGGGACGCCGACGCCGCCGGCCGCGTCGACCGCGGCGGCGGTCTCGCCCACCGTGCCCGGCAGCCGGCCCGGCGTGTCCGATCGTCCGGTCACGTACACGGTCGCGCCCGCGGCGCCGAGCTCGACCGCGATGCCTTTGCCGATGCCGCGGCTCGCCCCGGTCACCACCGCGATCCGGCCGTCGAGCGGTTTGGCTATTCCGTTCATGAGACAGGGACATTACCGTGAAATAAGAACACGTTCTAGATTTTGGAGGTCCGGCAGTGGAGTTGACGCATCGGTTCGTGACGACCAACGGCGTCCGGATGCACGTCGCCGAGCAGGGCGCGGGGTATCCGGTGATCTTCTGCCACGGCTTTCCGCACACCTGGTTCATCTGGCGGCGTCAGTTGGCAGCCGTGGCCGGCGCGGGATATCGGGCCATCGCGCCGGATCTGCGCGGCTACGGGCAGACCGACCGGCCCGCCGACGTGACGGCCTATGCGAACGAGGCGGTGATCGGCGACCTGCTCGGCCTGCTCGACGACATCGACGCCGAGCAGGCGGTCTTCGTCGGCCTGGACTTCGGGGCGGCGCTGGTGTGGGAGCTGGCGTTGCGCGCGCCGGAGCGGGTGCGCGGCGTGATCGTGCTGAACAATCCGTTCGCGCCGCGGCCGCCGCGCGCGCCGTCGCAGCTGTGGGCGAAGGCCGCCGCGCGACACTTCCTGCACCTGCACTACTTTCAGGAACCCGGCGTGGCCGACGCGGAATTGGGCGCTCGGCCAAGGGAATTCCTGGCCAGGGTGTACTTCTCGCTCAGCGCCGACTATCACTACCTCGACACCTGGCAGTTCCCGGCCGAGGGCACCGGCTACCTGGACGTGCTGCCCGAGGCGCCGCCGCTGCCCTGGCGCTGGCTCACGCAGGACGAATTCGACATCCTGGCGCAGGATTTCGAACGCACCGGGTTCACCGGCGGACTCAACTGGTACCGCGTCCTCGACCGCAACTGGGAGCTGAGCGCCGACTACGCCGACGCGTCGGTCGCCGTGCCCGCCTACTTCATGTACGGCGACCGCGACCCGGATATGGAGGGTTTCAGCGGCCGCGATCCGCTGGCCACGCTGCGCCGCCATGTCCCGCAGCTGCGCGCGGTGACCAAGATCGCGGACGCGGGACACCTGGTCCAATTGGAACGTACCGCGGAGGTCGACGCGCTGCTGACATCCCACCTGCGCGAACTCGTGCCGAATCCGTCCGGGGTGCCCGCGTAGGCCGAACGCCTTCGGCCGGAGGCACGTTCGGTGTCGGTGGGCACCGCTAATGTTCGCTCATGAGTTACAGCCTGAGCGTTTACGTCGTCGAACTGGACAGGGTCAGGGGCGCCATCGCGTCGCGGGACGACAAGCTCCGGCGCATGATCGGAGGTCGCTTCAAAGCCCAGCTCGCGCACGCCGACGACTGGTTCGCCGAGGAGATCGCGAACGGTGCGCCGGCCCGGTACGACGCGGTGCGCGCCGTGATCGACGGCGGCCCGTTCGATCCCGCCTACGGATTCCAATACGCCTATGCCTACCAAACGATCTGCCAGTTCTACGGCAGGTTCCTCGACAACCGCTACTTTTCGCCGTTCCGCGGCAGCTGGCTGGAACAGGTGGACGAGGGCCTGGCCGAGCTCGGCATCAAGGCGATCAGCCTGACCGGCTTTCTCTACCATGCCTTTCCGCCCGCACTGCCGCAGCCGGACGAGCTACCCGGCTACGGCGAGTGGACGCCGGAGCAATGCGCCGAAGCGTTGGTGCAGTGGGAGTCGACCACGCCGGAGTCGCGCGAGTCCGTCGATCACGAGGTGCTCGCCGCCATCGAATCGTGCATGGAGTGGATCCGCGAGGCGCAGGCCCGGCCCGGCTGGGGGATCGCCGGATTCTTTTTCTGAGGCGTTCAACGGTATTCGTCGGCCAGATTCGGGTAGCCGTCCCAGCGCGGCAGCGGCTGCTGGTTCAGGTGGGCGGTCAGCCGATCGAGTAAATACTGCCAGCGCGGGCCGATCGCGGCGGCGTCGCGCTGGCAGACGTGGCGGCGGATCAGTTCGACATTGGTGACCACGCCGACCTGGGTCATGCGCACCTCCACCAGACAGTCGTCGATCCGCACGGCCAGTTCGTGCGGGGCCTGGCAGTGTTCGATCCGGACGGTGATCGGCCCGGCCACCGGCCCGTCCAGCGGTTCGATCGTCACGGTGTCCGCCTCGCCCGTCACCGCGCCGAGCCACTGCGCCAGGTGCGCCCGCTCGGTCGCCGCCGTCCACACCTCCAGCACCGGCCGGTGGAATGAACGCAGATAGTGCAGGAGCACCAGATCGCCGTCGCCGGTGCGATCGTGCTCCGGTCGAACCTCGCCGAGCATGGACATCGTCATCGCCGCGCTCCTCCGCTGCTGGTCAGGCGTCACTGGCACTGTCTTTCCAGTATTCCCCGGTCTAATCCGGAATCGGCGGAATCCGGGCATCGAGTCATCGCGCCGTCGAGCGCGGGGCGGACGCACACGGCGCCGGTGCGGCTTTGTGCAGCGGACTCGAGCGGCCGGGTGCGCGGCCGTCGTGCGCACAAAAGTACGGTGCGCGACGAGATCGCCCGGCGAACAACAACGTTCGTGCGATCGCCGGTGCCTGATTGAAAAATAAAGTAGCGCAATAGAATACAACTATCGTGCGCCACCGCTTGCGCCATGTGCCGGGTGACTACGGTCGAGATGCGGAAGTGCTTGGCAATCTGTACATTTGGTTCAGCCCGAACTGGCAGCAGGGGGTCGGGCGTTCAGCGACATGCCTTTTTGGTGAACGTGAGTGCGGAAGTACGGAACTTGTCACAGTCATTGAACGCGCCGGAAGGCGAGCATCGGGAGCCTGTCGTTCGACGTCAGCGTATGCCGCTGCCGGCCATGTTCGGCAGCGCCGTCGTCACGTCGGTCGCGGTGGTGGTTGCGGTGTACTACGCGCCGAGCGACTTTCGCGTCCCGCTGGCCATCGGTGCGGTTGTGGCCGCCCTCCTGCTGTGCGCCGCGTGCACCGCGGCGGCGCACTATCGGAGCGTGGCCCGGCGGGCGACCAGCGAGGCGGCCGCGGTCACCGCGGCGGCGACCGCGCGGGTTCAGGCCGCCGAGAACGCGGCCGAGGCGCATGCCTGGGAGTCGAAGAACAACGAGAACCGCCGCTCCGCCGCCATGGCCGCGTTCGCCGGCGCCGCGGGCCGGATGCAGGCGATGACCACCAGCATGCTCGCCGAACTGCGCGAGATGGAACACCGGCACGCCGACCCGAAGGTCCTCGCCGACCTGCTCGAACTCGACCACCGCACCGCCCAGGCCGGGCGCCTCGCCGACAGCATCGCCGTGCTCAGCGGCGCGCGGTCCGGCCGGCGCTGGGCCAAACCCATTGCGATGGAATCGATTCTGCGTGGCGCCATGGGCCGGGTCGCGGGTTATCAGCGGGTGCGGCTGCGCGCCATCGCCGAGATCGCCATCGCCGGTCACGCCGCCGAGGGCATCATGCACACCCTGGCCGAGCTGCTCGACAACGCGTGCAACTTCTCGCCGCCGACCACCGAGGTGCACGTATACGCCGCCGAAGTGCCCGCGGGCGTGGTGCTCACTATCGAGGACAGTGGCCTGGTGATGAGCGAATCGGCCCTGCGGCGCGCCGAACAGACCGTGTCGGTCACCGGGCCTGACGGGCGCGGCCAACGTTCGGCGGACCTGTCCTCGCTCAGCGGCACCAGGCTCGGTCTGGCGGTGGTGGGCCATCTCGCGCGCAAGCACGGGCTCACCGTGTCCTACCGGCCCTCCGCGATCGGCGGCACGGCGGTGGTCGTGGTGGTGCCGCGGGATCTCACTGCGCGCGTGGACCGTTCGCAGCCGTCGGCGCCCGCCACCAATCCGTCGCTGCCGGCGGTGCCGCCGCCGGCGCCGCGAACCGGCCCGCAGGCGGTGGCGCTCGCGGAGACGGCCATTGAGCGCGAACCGGCCGCCGTCGCGACCGCTCCCGCGCCGACCGCCGAGGTAACCAGCATGGGCCTGCCGAAGCGGCGACGCGGCAGCACCCTGGCCGCGGTGCATCCGGCCGGGCTCTCGCTACCCGAGCCCGGCGCACCCGCGGCGGCGCCCGCGCCCGCGGCCAGCCCGGCCGCGTTCGGCGCCTTCCAGCGCGCGATCGCCGGGCGTGACGGCGAAAGCGCCGCCGCCGCAACACCTTCCCCGTCCCCTACCGTTGCCGTGGAGAACGATCGATGACCACGTCTGTGCCGTCCCAACTCAGCTGGCTGTTGGAGCAGCTGCTCGCTCGCACCCCGCGCACCAGGCACGCGCTGCTGCTGTCCGGCGACGGACTCAAGATCTGCCACACCCCGGAACTCGGGATGGACAAAGCCGATCAGCTCGCCGCTATCGCCGCGGGCATCCAAAGCCTTTCGCACGGCGCGTCGGTCGAATTCGGTGACGGCCGCGGGGGCGTGCGGCAGTCGATGACCGAGTTCTACGGCGGCATCCTGTTCATCGTCGAGGCGGGACTGGCCGCGCACATCGCGGTCGTCGCCGCCGAGGACGCCGACGCGGGCCTGGTCGGGCACAACATGCGCGAACTGGTCGAGCAACTGGGTCACCACCTCGCGTCGGCGCCGCGCAATCCAGGGGGACGGCAGGGCGGCGAAGCCGATCCGGGGTGGGCAAATACAGGGGCGAGCGTGTCGTGAACAGGCCCGGCCGCGACGACGACCCCGACCGGCTCTACACGCTCACCGGGGGACGCAGTAAACCCGACTCCGACAGTTTCGACCTGGTGACGCTCGTGGTCAGCGAATGCGATCCGACGCCGGGCATGCAGTCCGAGCACGTGGCCATCCTCGACATGTGCCGGGCCCCGACCGCGGTCGTCGAGATCGCCGCGGAACTGCGGCTGCCGGTCGGCATCGCGACCATTCTGCTTTCTGACCTGCTCTACGCGGGCAAGATCACCGTCCGGCATCCGAGCATCGGCCCCGGTTTGCCGGACGCGCCGTGGAATGCCGTACCAGACTCCACCACCCTCGAGAAGGTGCTCGTTGGACTCCGCAATCTCTGACCCCCGACCCGCCCGCGCCGACGCACCGTTGCACAGCGCGACCCGCCAGGGACTCAAGATCGTCATCGTCGGCGGCTTCGGCGTCGGCAAGACCACCATGGTCCGCGCGGTCAGCGAGATCCGCCCGCTCGACACCGAGGCGACGATGACCAACGCCGGCGTCGGGATCGACGATCCGAGCGGCGCGCCCGGCAAGTCGACCACCACCGTTGCCTTCGATTTCGGCCGGATCACCATCGACACCGAGAACGTGCTGTATCTGTTCGGCGCGCCCGGACAGGAACGGTTCTGGTTCCTGTGGGACCGGCTGTTCACCGGGGCGCTCGGCGCGATCGTGCTCGTCGATCAGCGCCGCATCGCCGACTCCTGGTACGCCATCGATCGGCTGGAAGCGCAGCGGACCCGATTCATCGTGGCGTGCAACAACTTCGGCGGGTCCTCGCGCCCCGACGAGGTGCGTGACGCGCTGGATCTCGACCCGCACGTGCCGCTGGTCGAATGCGACGCGCGCTCCCGCGAATCCAGCAAACAGGTGCTGATCACCCTGGTCGAGCACATCTACGCCGACGCACCGCGAGCGGAGACCGCCTCATGACCAGTCCGAGCGCCGCGTCCGCCGGTTTCGGCGGCTGCCCCGTGCAGCCCCAGTCCGCCGTCCCGCTCAGCGGTCCGCGCTTCCACACCGATCCGCAGCATCTGTACCGCGAGATGCGCCGCGAACACGGGCCGGTCGTCGCCGTCGAGTTGCCCGGCGACGTGCCCGCGTGGCTGGTCATCGGCTACCGCGAACTGCATCAGGTGACCAGCGATCCGGAGCTGTTCCCGCGCGACGTCAGCCTGTGGAACCAATGGCCGAACATTCCGGAGGACTGGCCGCTGCTGCCGATGGTCGGCCAGCCGCGGCCGTCGATCTATTTCACCGCGGGCGCCGAACACCGCAGGCATCTGGCGATGGTCGAGCCCGCGCTGGATTCGGTCGACCCGTTCGAATTGCGCCGCACCTGTGAGGAATTGGCGGACCGGCTGATCGACGGCTTCTGCGGGCGCGGCGAAGCCGACCTGGTCGCCGAGTTCGCGGTCCTGATGCCCGTGCTCGCGCTGGCCTGGGCACTCGGTTTCCCGGACGAGGACGGGCCGCGGCTCGCGTGGAGCATGAAGGCGCTCGCCGACGGCGGCGCCGACGCGCAGGCCGCGTACGGCCGCTACTACGAGCAGATGATGCAGGTGCTCGCGGCCAAAAAGGCCAGGCCCGGAAACGATCTGGTGTCGCGCATGCTCGCGCACCCCGGGCAGTTCACCGACGAGGAATACGTGCAGGACCTCATGGCCGTCACCGCCGCGGGCCACCTGCCGACCGCCGACTGGATCGGCAACTCGGTGCGCCTGATGCTCACCGACGACCGGTTCGCCGCCGCGCTGGGCGGTGGCCGCCGCAGCATCGGTGAGGCGATGAACGAGGTGCTCTGGGAGGACACCCCGACGCAGATCCTCGCCGGGCGCTGGGCCGCACGCGATACCCGGTTGGCGGACAAGGTGATTCGTTCCGGCGACATGCTGCTGCTCGGGCTCGCCGCGGCCAATGCCGACCCGCACGTGCGCCAGCACCTCGCCGACGGTGCGGCGACGGCACACGCGGGAAACAGCGCGCACTTCGCGTTCAGCTACGGCGAATACCGCTGCCCGTTCCCCGCCCAGCAACTGGCCGAGATCATCGCGCGGACCAGCATCGAGGTGCTGCTCGACCGGCTGCCCGACATCGATCTCATGGTGCCCGCGCAGAACCTGGTCCGGCGGCCGTCGGCCTTCCTGCGCGGCATGACGTCCTTGCCGGTTCGATTCACACCAGTTCGTGCAGTTGGAGGTACCCCGTGACGGAAACATGCCCATTCGCCATCGATCCCATGGTCGGTGACCTGGACGGCGAGACCGCACACCTGCGGGCCGCGGGCCCGATCACCCGGATCGAACTGCTCGGCGTGCCCGCCTGGACCGTCACCGAACACGCCGTCGCCCGGCAACTGCTCGTCGATCCGCGGCTGATCAAGGACATCAACGGCTGGTCGCTGTGGAACTCCGGGGTGGTGACCCGGCAGTGGCCGCTGATCGGGATGATCGACGCCGGGCGTTCCATGTTCACCGTGGACGGCGCCGAGCATCGACGGTTGCGGATCAAGACCACCCAGGCGCTCTCGCCGCGGCGGCTCGAAGACATCCGGCCGGTGGTCGAGCGGCTGACCGCCGAACTGCTCGACGATCTCGAGGCCGCGGGCGCCGGCGGTGCGGTCGTCGACCTCAAGCAGGTGTTCGCCTACCCGCTGCCGATGCGCGTCGTCAGCGAGCTGATGGGCGTAGACCGCGCCGACCATCCCATGCTGCTGGACTGGTACAAGGCGTTCTTCTCGCTGCTCACCCCGCAGGACGAGCGACTACGGGTGATCGACGAAATGGACTCCTACTACACCGATCTGGTGCGCAAGAAGACCGCCGACCCCACCGACGACCTCACCACCGCGCTGATCTTCGCCGACGACGGCGGCGAGCCGCTCACCGAAGAAGAAGTCGTGGGCAACCTCAAGGCTCTCGTTGCGGCCGGACACGAAACCACCGTCGGCCTCATTCTCAACGCCGTGCGCGCCCTGCTGGCCCGGCCCGAACAGCTCGCCAAGGTCCGCGGCGGCGACTTCGAATGGAAAGCGGCCGTGGAGGAAACGCTGCGCTGGGACAGCCCCGTCACCCACCTGCTGATGCGTTTCGCCACCGAAGACATCACTGTCGGCGACACGGTGATCGAAAAGGGCGACGGAGTCGTCATGTCCTACCGCGCCATCGGCCGCGACACCGCCGTACACGGCGTGGACTCCGACGATTTCGACCTCACCCGACCAACCGCGCACCGCCACATGACTTTCGGGCACGGCCCGCACATCTGCCCCGGCGCCGCCCTGTCCCGCCTCGAAGCAGGCGTCGCCCTCCCCGCCCTCTTCGCCCGCTTCCCGAACCTGCGCCTCGCCGTCCCCCCGGCAGAAATCCGCAACCTCCCCGTCCTCACCCAAAACGACCTGGCCACCTTCCCCGTGCACGTGTGAGACGCACCCCAGCGCTCGGCAAGCGCCGCGGATGCCGTGCTCACTCCGCGAGGAGTTTGCCTGCGGCGGTTTCGATTTTGGTTTCGTCGAGTAGGACGGTGTCGGCGGCGGGGCCCAGGGGGATGAAGGTGTCTTCGCTGGTTACTCGGGCCAGGCGGCCGTCGAAGGAGGCGTCTAGGAGGGCGGCGTAGACGGATTCGGAAACGCCGCCGCTGCGGCGGGTTTCGTCGGCGATGAGGACGCGGCCGGTGGCGCGGGCATGGTGGAGGAGGTCGTCGACGGGGAGGGGGGAGAGCCAGCGCAGGTCCAGGACGCGGGCGTGGATGCCGCGCGCGGCGAGGCGACGGGCCACGCGCAAGCTCATCGGGACGCCGTTGGCGAAGCTGACGATTGTGAGATCGGTGCCGTCGCCGTACACCCGGGCGCGGCCGATATCGACGTGCTCGGTGTCGGAAACCGGTGCGAGCCAACCGTTGTCGCCCGCCTCGTACAGATCGCGGGTGTGGTACAGGGCGATCGGCTCGAGGTAGACGCACACGCGGCCGTCGACGCGGGCCGCCGACACACAGGTGCGCAGCAGGGCGGCGGCGTCGTCGGCGCGGGACGGGGACGCGACGACGACGCCGGGGATATCGCGCAGTGCGGCGATCGAGTTGTCGTTGTGGAAGTGCCCGCCGAAACCCTTCTGGTAGGCGTAGCCCGCGATCCGCACCACCATCGGATTGTGGTACTGCCCAGCGGAAAAGAACGACAGGGTGGCCGCTTCGCCGCGCAACTGATCGGCCGCGTTGTGCACGTACGCCAGATACTGGATCTCCGGAATCGGCACGAATCCGGCCAGTGCGGCACCGAGCGCGGTGCCGAGGACGCTCTGCTCGTCGAGCAACGTGTCGAAGACCCGGCGCCGCCCGAACTGCTTCTGCAACCCCTTGGTCGCCCCGTACACGCCACCCTTGCGCCCGACGTCCTCGCCGAACACCAGCACATCCCGGTCCCGCGCCAGCAACCGCGCCAGCGTGCGATTGACCGCGAGTCCGAGCGTCACCGATTCTTCGCCGCCCACAATAGCTTTCGTGCTCGGAGTGACCGCGGTGGGGCGGAGGGCGTCGGCGCGGATGCGGTCGGGGCGGGTGGGGGCGAGCGGAGCGATGACGGCGGGTGCGGAGTCCAGTTTGGGTTCGCGCCAGACCTCTTCGGCGGTGGTGGCGACGCGGTGGGCGATGGCGTCGTAGCGGTCGAGAAGCTCGGTGGGGGTGGCGACGCCCGCGGCGACGAGGAGGCGGGCGGTGGCCACGAGCGGATCCCGCAGCAGGTCGGCGGTGATGTCGGCGGGTTTGCGGTAGGCGGCTTCGACGTCGGAGCCGGCGTGACCCATCAGGCGCACGGTGCGCAGCCGCAGGAACGCGGGCCTGCGGTGCTCGCGGACCCAGTCGGCGGCGGCGCTCGCGGTGGTCAGCGCGTCGACGGCATCGCAGCCGTCGGCATCGAAATACGCCAGGCCGGGCCGTGATCCGTACGCCTGCAGGATCCAGTCCGGGGGAGTGGGCACGCTGATGCCGATGCCGTTGTCCTCGCACAGGAACAGCAGCGGCAGCGCAACCCCTTGCCGCGCGGTGTGGATCGCCGAATTGATCGCGCCGGTCGCGGTGGAGTGATTGGCCGAGGCGTCCCCGAAACTGCACAGCACCACCGCATCCGACGGCCATTCGCTCGAAATGCCCAGCCGCGCCGAACGATCGATGGCGAACGCGAGTCCTACCGCGCGCGGCAGATGTGAGGCGATGGTGGAGGTCTGCGGTATGATGCTCGCGGCCTTGCTGCCGAAAACCTTGTGCCGACCTCCGGAAATCGGGTCGGCGGCCGCCGCGACGATGCCGAGCAGCACGTCCCGGATCGGGTCGAGACCGGGCACGCGCCGGGCGCGCTGGACGAAGAACCCGCCCGACCGATAGTGCAGCAGCGCCGGATCGTCCACGCGCAGCACCGATCCGAGCGCCGCGTTGCCCTCGTGCCCCGACGAGCCGATGCTGTAATACCCCCGCTTACTCGCCCCCAATTGCCGTGCGGCCAGGTCCAGCTGCCTGCTCGTCGCCTGGGACTCGAACAGCTCCAGCAGGGTCACCCCGCTGATGCCCGGCGCGACCTCGAGGCCCGCCGCGCGGCGCACCCCCGGGGGCAATGCGGCGACCGCCGCCCGAAACCGTTCGTCAAGAATCTTGCCCGGACTCGCCCCGGAAACAGCTTCCCGCTCGCTCACGGCCCCACTGTATCCCCCCCGCCGACGATTATGCGCGCCATCCCCGATCCTGCCGAACTTTTTCCTGCCGCTACACCGTAACGCCGGATATGCAGCCAGACTCCGGGGGAGAGCACGCTCGACCCCGGCCAGCGCCGTAGGCGCACCGCGTTCGTTGTCCCGCGCGCAATTTGGTGCGCCGCGCGCGTGTCCTTCGACTGACGCGCGCGCGGCGCTGAAACGTGCGGGGCGCCGGAATGTGCGCGGCGCCGAAAAACGCGCGCTGTCGCCGTCGAGCAGGCGACCCCGCCGTCCGGGGACGGCGGGGTGCGATTCCTCAGTCGGGGAGCTGGAGGGCGGAGGCGGCGGGCTGGTCGAGCAGCCAGGTGGTGGATTCGAGGCCGACAGCACCTGCGGCGGGAATGTCGACGGGGTCGGCGCCGGCGATGGCGGCGGCGACGGCCTCGGCCTTGGCGGCACCGCCGACGACCAGGACGACGTGGCGGGTGCGGCGGATCGCGGGGACCGTGAGGGTGACCCGGACCGGCGGCGGCTTGGGCGAATTCGTCACGGCGACAACGAGTTCGTGGTCTTCGCGGACCGCGTCGGTGTCGGGGAACAGGGAGTTGACGTGCCCCTCGCCGCCCATGCCGAGCAGGTGCAGGTCGAAGGCGCCGTGTTCGGCGAGGTAGGCGTGGACCGCGGCGGAGTATTCGGCGGCGGCCTCGATCGGGTCGGGATATTCGCCGTCGGAGGCCGCGACCGGATGCACGCGGGCCGGATCGACCGGGACATGGTCGAGCAGGGCCTGGCGGGCTTGCAGGTCGTTGCGTTCACCGTCGGCGGCGGGCACGAATCGTTCGTCGCCCCAGAACACGTCGAGCTGGGACCAGTCGATGGCGCCGGGGGCTTTGCGTACCACCTCGAGCAGGCCGATGCCGGTGCCACCACCGGTCAGCACCACGGAGGCGGAGCCGCGGGCGGCCTGGGCCGCGACCACGACGTCGACGAATTTGGCGGCCGCGGCGGCGACCAGCGAGTCGGTGTCCACGTGGACCTCGACGGTGTCGCTGGCGGAGGTGTCGTTGTCCTGCGTTCCGGTTTCACTCATAGGTCACCTTCTCGATTCCGGCGAGAGCTTCTGCATAGATCTCATCGGCGTCGAGTCTACGCAGCTCCTCCGCGAGGCAGTCCCGAGTTTCCCGGCGGGCCAAGGCAATTCGCTGGTCAGGGTCGCCGGTGCGGGTCAGCGTCGCGGTGCGCCCGGTCTGCGGGCGTTCGATCGCGACGGACACCGACGGCCGGTGGATCTCGACCTTGAGCGCGCCGGAGCGGCGGCGCACCGGGCAGTCCAGGCGGATGGCGAGCCAGCCCGCGAGGATGTCCAGCGCCGGTTCGTTGCGCAGCCCGGAGACGAGCACCGATTCGACCGGCTCGTACGGCGGTTCGTCCAGCGCGGCGGCGAGCAGCGCGCGCCAGTAGGTGATCCGGCTCCATGCCAGATCGGTATCGCCGGTGGAGTAGGACTCGAGCCGCTTCTTGATCGTCGCCTGCGGATCGGCCGCGAAGGTGGCGTCGGTGATGCGCCGGGTCGCCAAGCGCCCCACCGAATCCTTGGACGGGAACTCCGGGGCTCCGCGCGGCCACCAGGCCACCACGGGGGTGTCCGGCAGCAGGAACGGGATGACGACGCTGCTCTCGTGATTGATCAGCTCGCCCTGCAACCGCAGCACGATCACCTCGGCCGCGCCCGCGTCGCCGCCGACCCGGATCTGAGCGTCCAGCCGGGTCTCGGCCTCCCGGTCGCCGCGCGCGAGCACGACCACCCGGCAAGGGTGTTCGCGGCTGGCGTCGTTGGCGGCGTCGATCGCGTCCTCGGCCTCGGAACTGTCCAGCGTGCACACCACCAGGGTGAGCACCCGCATCATGGTGATCACGCCGTTGCTCTCGCGCAGCTGCACGATCCGCTTGGTGACCTCGCCGGTGGTGGTGTCCGGCATATCGATGATCATGGCCGCCGCCATTCCCGCCCGGTGCGGGCGAGCATCTCGTCGGCCGAGGCCGGACCCCAGGTGCCCGCCTCGTAGGGTTCGGGCTTGCCTTCGGTGGACCAGTGCTCGAGCACCGGATCCAGGATGCTCCAGGACAATTCGACCTCCGCGTTCACCGGGAACAGCGACGGCACCCCGAGCAGCACGTCGAGGATCAGGCGCTCGTAGGCCTCGGGGGAGGATTCGGTGAACGCCTCGCCGTAGCTGAAGTCCATGTTGACGTCGCGCACCTCCATGCTCGACCCCGGCACCTTCGAGCCGAACCGGGTGGTGATGCCCTCGTCCGGCTGCACCCGGATGACCAGGGCGTTCTGCCCGAGATCCTCGGTCATGGTCTGGTCGAAGGGCAGGTGCGGCGCGCGCTTGAACATCACCGCGATCTCGGTGACCCTGCGGCCCAAGCGTTTTCCGGTGCGCAGATAGAACGGCACGCCCGCCCAGCGCCGCGTGTCGACCTCCAGGGTGATCGCGGCGTAGGTCTCGGTGCGCGATTGCGGGTCGAAACCCTCCTCATCGAGCAGGCCCACCACGTGCTCGCCGCCCTGCCAGCCTTCGGCGTACTGTCCACGCGCCGTCGTCTCGTCGAGCGGCTCGACGAGTTTGGTGGCGGAGAGCACCTTGATCTTCTCGGCCTGTAACTGCTTGGGCTGGAAGCTGATCGGCTCTTCCATCGCGGTGAGCGCGAGCAATTGCAGCAGATGGTTCTGGATCACGTCGCGGGCGGCGCCGATGCCGTCGTAATAGCCTGCGCGCCCGCCCAATCCGATGTCCTCGGCCATGGTGATCTGCACATGGTCGACGTAGTTGGCGTTCCAGATCGGATCGTAGAGCTGGTTGGCGAAGCGCAGCGCCAGGATGTTCTGCACCGTCTCTTTGCCGAGATAGTGGTCGATGCGGAACACCGTCTCCTCCGGGAACACCCGGTTGACCAGCGCGTTGAGCTCCTGGGCGCTCTCCAGGTCGTGCCCGAACGGCTTCTCGATCACCACACGCCGCCACGGCTTGCGGCCCGCCGCGTCGGTCGTGGTCGGTTGTGCGAGACCGTGTTCGGAGAGCTGGTCGAGCACGACGGGGAACATGTTCGGCGGAATCGACAGGTAGAAGGCGTGATTCCCGCCGGTGCCGCGATCCTTGTCCAGCTTGGCCAAGGTGTCGGACAGCGTGGCGAACGCGCTGTCGTCGTCGAAGGAGCCCTGCACGAAGCGGATGCCCTCGGCCAGGTGATCCCAGACCTCCTGCCGGAACGGCGTGCGCGCGTGCGCCTTCACCGCGTCGAGCACGACCTCGGCGAAGTCCTCGTCCGCGTAGTCGCGCCGGGCGAAGCCGACCAGCGCGAAACCCGGGGGCAGCAGCCCCCGGTTCGCGAGGTCGTAGATGGCCGGCATCAACTTTTTCCGGGACAGGTCACCGGTGACACCGAAGATCACCATGCTGCACGGGCCCGCGATGCGCGGCACCCGCTTGTCCCGCTCGTCGCGCAGCGGGTTCTGCCAGGTCTGAGTTTTCGGGCCGGCCATCGGGTCAGTTGTTCCCGGCCGCGGTGAGCTCTTCGGTCGTGGCGGAAAGCAGTTCGCCCCACGACTTCTCGAACTTGTCCACGCCTTCGGTCTCGAGCACCTGGAACACGTCGTCGAGGTCGATCCCGGCCGCGGACAGCTTGTCGAAGACCTCCTGGGCCTGCGCCGCGGTGCCGCTGACCGTGTCGCCCCGGACCTCGCCGTGATCGGCGACGGCCTCGAGCGTCTTCTCCGGCAGGGTGTTCACCGTGTTCTTGCCCACCAGCTCGGTGACGTACATGACGTCGGAGTACTCCGGGTTCTTCACGCCGGTCGAGGCCCACAGCGGCCGCTGGCGGTTGGCGCCGGCCGCGCCCAGGTGGTTGTAGGTCGAGGTGTGCTTGCCGCCGTCGAACACGTCCTGGTATTCGGCATAGGCCAAGCGGGCGTTGGCGATACCGGCCTGCCCGCGCAGGGCCAGCGCCTCCTCGGTGCCGATCGCCTCGAGCCGCTTGTCGATCTCGGTGTCCACCCGGGACACGAAGAACGAAGCCACCGAATGGATCTTGCCGAGATCGTGGCCCGCGATCTTGGCGCTGCGCAGACCGTCGAGGTAGGCGCCCATCACCGCGCGGTAGCGCGCGACCGAGAAGATCAGCGTGACGTTCACGCTGATGCCTTCCGCGATCACCTTGCTGATCGCGGGCAGGCCCGCCTCGGTGGCCGGGATCTTGATGAACAGGTTCGGCCGGTCGACGGTCTTCCACAGGTCGATGGCCTGCGCGACGGTCTTGTCCGCGTCGAACGCGAAGCGGGGATCGACCTCGATGGAGACCCGGCCGTCCACACCGTTGGACGCCTCGAACACCTCGGTGAACACGTCACAGGCCGAGCGCACGTCGTCGGTGGTGATGATGCGGATCGCGGCGTCGGCGTCGGCGCCTTGGGCGGCAAGCTCTTTCAGCTGTCCGTCGTAGGCGTGCCCCTGGCTCAGCGCGCCCTGGAAGATGGTCGGGTTGGTGGTCACGCCGACCACGCTGCGGGTGGCGATCAGCTCGGCGAGATTGCCGGACTGGATCCGGTCCCTGGACAGGTCGTCGAGCCATACGGACACGCCTGCCGCGGAGAGGGCGGCGAGATTCTCGTTCTGTGCCATGAGCGCTTATCCCTTCACGTTCTCGAGTGTGCGCTGCGCGGCGGCAACGACGTTTTCGGCGGTGATCCCGAACTCGCGGAACAGGGTCTTGAAATCGGCGGACGCACCGAAGTGCTCGATCGAGACGATCTCGCCCGCGTCACCGACGAACCGGTGCCACGGCATCGCGATACCGGCCTCGACCGCGACACGCGCACCCACCGACGGCGGGAGCACCTCGTCCCGGTACGCCTTGTCCTGCGCGTCGAACCACTCCACACACGGCATCGAGACCACGCGGGTGCCGATGCCCTGCTCCTCCAGCGTAGTGCGGGCCGCGACGGCGAGCTGCAGCTCCGAACCGGTGGCGATCAGGATCACCTGCGGCGTGCCGGTGGACGCCTCGGCGAGCACATAGCCGCCCTTGGCCACGCCCTCGAAGCTGGTGCCCTCCTGGATCGGCAGGTCCTGGCGGGTCAGCGCGAGCGCCGACGGGCCGTCCTGGTGCGCCGGCTCGGAGACGGAGAAGTGCGAGGTGTGCTCGCTGCTGTCCCGCTCGAGAATGGTGCGCCACGCGTAGGTGGTCTCGTTCGCGTCACCGGGGCGCACCACGTTCAGGCCGGGGATCGCGCGCAGCGCGGCGAGGTGCTCGATCGGCTGATGCGTCGGACCGTCCTCGCCGAGGCCGATCGAATCGTGCGTCCACACGTAGATGGCGGGCACGCGCATCAGCGCGGCCAGCCGGACCGCGGGGCGCATGTAGTCGCTGAACACCAGGAAGGTGCCGCCGTACGGCCGGGTCGGGCCGTGCAGCGCGATGCCGTTCAGGATCGCGCCCATCGCGTGCTCGCGCACGCCGAAGTGCAGTGTGCGGCCGTACGGATCGGCCTTCCACATACCGGTCGAGATCGACTCCGGGCCGAAGCTCGGGGTGTCGGGCATCGTGGTGTTGTTGGACTCGGCCAGGTCGGCCGAGCCGCCCCACAGCTCCGGCAGCACCGGGGCGAGCGCGGCGAGCACCTTGCCGGACGCCTTACGGGTGGCCATACCCTTCGGATCCGCCTCGTACGTCGGCAGATTCGCGGCCCAGCCGGCGGGCAGGTCGCGCTTGGCGAGCCGGTCGAACAGCTCCTTGCCGGCCGGGTTGGCCTGCGCCCACCGGTCGAACTGCTGCTGCCACTGCGCGTGCGCCGCCTGGCCGCGCTCGACCGCCTTGCGGGTGTGCGCGATGACCTCGGGCGCGACCTCGAAGGTCTGCTCCGGATCGAAACCGAGCACCTTCTTGGTGGCGGCGACCTCGTCGGCGCCCAGCGCGGCGCCGTGTGCGGCACCGGTGTTCATCTTGTTCGGGGCCGGGTAGCCGATGATGGTGCGCAGGACGATGATCGACGGGCGATCGAGTTCGGCCTTCGCGGCCGCCAGTGCGCCCTCGATGGCGACGACGTCCTCACCGCCCTCGACCACCTGCACGTGCCAGCCGTACGCTTCGTAGCGCTTGGCGACATCCTCGGTGAACGCGATGGTGGTGTCGTCCTCGATGGAGATCTTGTTGTCGTCGTAGATCAGCACGAGATTGCCGAGCTGCTGAGTGCCCGCCAGCGACGACGCCTCGGAGGTGACACCCTCCTCCATGTCGCCGTCGGACGCGACGACATAGATGAAGTGATCGAACGGGCTGGTACCCGGCGCGGCGCTCGGATCGAACAACCCGCGCTCGCGGCGCGCGGCCATCGCCATACCGACCGCGGAAGCCAGACCCTGGCCCAGCGGGCCGGTGGTGATCTCGACGCCGTCGGTGTGCCGGAACTCCGGGTGACCCGGCGTGAGCGAACCCCACTTGCGCAGGTTCTTCAGATCATCGAGTTCCAGACCGAAACCGGCCAGGTAGAGCTGGATGTACTGGGTGATGCTGGAATGTCCGCAGGACAGCACGAAACGGTCCCGGCCCACCCACGACGGATCACTCGGATCGATCCGCATGGTGCGCTGATACAGCGAATACGCCAACGGCGCCAAGCTCATCGCGGTACCGGGATGCCCGTTCCCGGCGTTCTGCACCGCGTCGGCGGCAAGCACTCGGACAGTGTCGACGGCCTTGGTGTCCAGATCCGTCCAGTCGTCCGGATGGTTCGGCTGAGTGAGGGCGCGGATGTCGTCTGTGACTGACACGACCGAGGTTCTCCTGACATTGGTTTCGTCGACGGCGGCTTGCTGGCGGCGATGAACGCGCGGCAGCGACGGTGTGCATACCGGGTGTGTACCCCAACCACCCTAGATGTGCCCTATGACCGGCATGAGGGTAACCCTGTGTTTATTTGCCGCGCGGCCGCGAACGGTCGCTCGTAGGACTCGCTCCGTGGTGGGTGCGTCGGGGGAGTTGGTTGCGTGGAGGTGTATGCGGGTGGAGGGGTGGTTTGTCGCACGGGGGTGGTCGCAAGCGATGGTGTGGTGGACCACAATTCGGGTCTGGTTGCTTGGGGCTCTGGATCGGGTGGGGTCGGTGGGGGTCTACCATCCTCTGTAGTAGTAGCCGCGCCGCATCGGCTGTAGGGGCGCCGAGGCGGACGTATGTCCAGGTCTCGCGCATCCAGCAGAGCGGGAACGCGCGCGCTGCTTGGTCCATGCCGGAGGCGATGCACAGCGTGCGAGGAGAAACAGTGCGGATTGGGCAACAGCCGGGTGGCAATGGCGCGCACGGCTCCGCTCCGACGGTGCTGACCGAACGGTTCACCGGACCGGGCCTGCCGTCCCGAGTGCTGCGACGAGTGCTCGCCTACATCGCGCTCACCAAGCCGCGCGTCATCGAATTGCTGCTCGTCGCGACGATCCCGACGATGCTGCTGGCCGACCGCGGCACCATCGACATCCGGCTCATCCTGGTCACCCTGTTCGGCGGCTGGATGGGCGCGGCGAGCGCGAACACGCTGAACTGCGTCGCCGACGCCGATATCGACAAGGTGATGAAGCGCACCGCGAAGCGCCCGCTGGCCCGGGAGGCGGTGCCCACCTCGCACGCCTTCGTGTTCGGCGTCGTGCTCGGCCTGGCCTCGTTCGCCTGGCTGTGGTGGCAGGCGAACCTGCTCAGCGGCGCGCTCGTGGTCGCGACGATCCTGTTCTACGTCTTCGTCTACACCCTCGGCCTGAAGCGGCGCACCTCGCAGAACGTGGTGTGGGGCGGCGCGGCCGGCTGCATGCCCGCCCTGGTCGGCTGGTCCGCGGCGACGGGCGGCATCGGCTGGCCCGCGATCGCGTTGTTCGGTGTCATCTTCTTCTGGACGCCACCGCACACCTGGGCGCTGGCCATGCGCTACAAGGAGGACTACCGCGCGGCGGGCGTGCCGATGTTGCCGGTCGTGGCCACCGAGCAGGCGGTGACCAAGCAGATCGTCATCTACACCTGGCTCACCGTGCTCACCACGTTGGCCCTGGTGCCCGCCACCGGCGTGGTCTACGCCGCCGTCGCGCTGGTGGCCGGCGCGTGGTTCCTGCTCATGGCGCATCAGCTGTACGCGGGCGTGCGGCGCGGCGAGTCGGTGAAGCCGCTGCGGCTGTTCCTGCAGTCGAACAACTATCTGGCCGTGGTGTTCTGCGGTCTCGCGGTCGATTCGGTGCTCGGCTGGGATACGGTCGGCAGCTTCTTCGGCTGAGCCCGATTCAGGCGCGGCGACAGAGGTAGCCGTCCGGCCGGACCGTGATCCGGGTCCCGTCGAGCGCGTGATACGCGGCGTATGCGTGGCCCTCGACATCGATGACGTGCCGGCCCTGCGCCACGGTCCCTGGCCGGACCACCGCATACACCTCGGCGTCCGGAATCGCAGGCAGCGCACCGGTTTCGCCGAAGCACAGCACGGTTGCGTGCGGACCGCGGAACAGGTCGAACAGGCGAATCGGCGTGCCCGCCGGGTCTTTCAGCGGCGCATCGGGCGCGCGATCGCCGGGGACGAGCGCCCCGTGCGCGGCCGGATCGCGGTAGCTGATATCCAATTGCTGTGTCTCCGGGCCGCGTTCCATCGCGTCCTCGTCGCCGTCCTTCAGCTTGTCGAGCAGTGCGGAGCTGACGCCGAGCACCCGCGCCGCGACCGTGCGGCGTTCGGATTCGTAGCTGTCCAGAAGTGATTCGTCCCCGCGCAGCGCGGCGGCGAGCTTCCACCCGAGGTTGTACGCGTCCTGGACACCGGTGTTCAATCCTTGCCCGCCGGTCGGCGGGTGCACGTGTGCCGCGTCACCGGCCAGCAACACTCGGCCGTCCCGGAATCGTTCGGCCAACCGGACATTCGGCCGCCACACGGTGACCCAGGTGAGGTCGGTCAGCGTGACGTCGGTGCGTCCGGAGTATCGGTCGAGGTACTCCTGCAGCACCTCCAGGGTCGGTTCGGCGTCGTCGTCCAGCGGGGCGGCGAACTGGAATTGCCGTCCACCGGGCAAGGGGGACAGTGCGATTCCGGCCATCGGCCGATCGGCCGCCGCGAACAAGTAGCCGAATTCATGGTCGAGCGCGTCGGCGCGGACGTCGCCCAGCAGCATCCGGATCGACTCGTCGGTCGAGCCCTCGAACGCGACGCCGAGCGTCTTGCGCACCGTGCTGCGACCGCCGTCGGCGCCGACCAGGTAGGCCGCGCGCACGGTCTCCTCGACGCCGTCGCGGCGCAGGGTCGCGGTGACACCGGTCGCGTCCTGCGCGAAAGCGGCCAGCGCGGTGCCGAGTTCGACCTGTACGCCCAATTCCGCGAGCCGATCGCGCAGGATCGCCTCGGTCCTGGACTGACCGAGCATCCAGGCGTTGGGGTAGGGGACGGCCGGCGTCGGATCGACCGGTTCGCGCATGATCCGCTCGCCGACGAACGCGCCGCCGAGATGGACCCGCATGGTCGGCACCGACCGTCCTGCTGCGAGCACCGCGTCGAGCACGCCGAGGTCGTCGAACACCTCGAGCGTGCGCGGCTGGATGCCGTCGCCGCGCGAACCGGCGAAGAACTCGGTGGCCTGGTCGACAATCCGTACCGGGATGTCGCGCCGGGCCACATCGATGGCGAGGGTGAGTCCGGTCGGGCCGCCGCCCGCGATGAGCACCTGTTCGGGCACGCTTCCTCCAAAAGTGAATTGAGATTCAATGAATGCGAATTCAGTATTGGAGTTGGTAGGTTGCCTGTCAAGAGGAGGTGGGTGCGGGTGTCGATGAGTCGCAAAGAGAAGTCGGCCGAAACCGAGCACGCGCTGAAGGCCGCGGCATTGCGGCTGTTCGCCGAGCGCGGCTACCTGAACACCAAGATCGCCGACATCACGACGGCCGCCAATCGCGCGGCCGGCTCGTTCTACAACCACTTCGCGGGCAAGGAGGAGCTACTCCAGGCGCTGTTGAACGATGTGGCGACGCAAGGCGACGTGACGGCGGAAGGCCCGGACCACAATCCGGACTTCACCGATCCGGCGGCGATCCATTTCCACGTGGAGCAGTACTGGGCCGCGGCCAGGCAGCACTGGGCGGTCTTCCGCTCGATGCAGCAGGCAGCCCTGGTCAACGAGGAATTCGCCAGGCAGGCAGGGCAATTCGCGATCCAGCAGCGCCGCGACATCGCCGACCACCTGGACGGCTTCGGGCCGGGCGGGCCGACCCTGCCGAGCACCCCGGACGCCAGCCTGGCCATGATGTTCCTGCTCACCACGGGCCTGCTCCAGGCGGTGGAAGAGGGCACCGTCGAACTCACCGACCGGCAGGCGGTCGACGGGTTGACCCGCTTCATCTATCGCGGCCTCACCGGCCGCGACTACTGATCCCGGTCAGGGGAGCAGGACGATCGATCCGGTGGTCTTGCGCGATTCCAGATCGCGATGCGCCTGTTCGGCCTCGGCGAGCGGGTAGGTGGCGCCGATCCGGATCTGCAGGCTGCCTTCGGCGATCGCGGTGAAGATATCGGTGGCGCGCCAGAGCAGTTCGGCGCGGTCGCGGGTGTAGAACGCGAGGCTGGGGCGGGTGACGAAGAGCGAGCCCGCGCCGTTGAGACGCTGCAGGTCGAATGGGGGCACCGGGCCGCTGGCCGCGCCGAACAGGGCGAGCATGCCGCGCACGCGCAGCGAGCGCAGACTGGCCTCGAAAGTGGACGCGCCGACACCGTCGTAGACCGCGGCCACGCCGACGCCGTCGGTCAGCGTGCGGACCTCGTCCGCGAGATCGTCACCGTAGCGCAGCACCTCGGTGGCGCCCGCCTCGCGGGAAAGCTTCTCTTTGGCATCCGAGGACACCGTCGTGATGACGCGCGCGCCACGGGCCACCGCGAGTTGGGTCAGGATCAGCCCGACGCCACCCGCGCCCGCGTGGATCAGCACCGTCTCACCGGGTTCCGGGGTGTAGATGGATTCGAGCAGATAGTGCGCGGTCATGCCTTGCAGCAGCGCCGACGCGGCAACCGGCGGTTCGACGCCGTCCGGCACCTTGATCGCGACGGCCGCGCGCACCGCGACGCGTTCGGCGTAACTGCCCGGCGCGCTCGCCCATGCCACTCGATCACCGACCGCGAACTCGGTGACGTCCGCGCCGACCTCGGCGACCACGCCGGTGGCTTCCGAGCCCGGCACATACGGCACATCCTGGGGGTAGCGGCCGGTCCGGATGTAGGTGTCGATGAAGTTGATGCCGGTCGCCTGCACGTCCACCAGCAGCTGGTCCGCGTCGATCTTGGGGTCGGGCAGCTCGACGTAGTGCAGGACTTCGGGACCACCGTGCTCGGATACCTGAATGGCGCGCATGAGATCCGTTCTACACCCGAAGGGCTGGACCGTTTCCTACTGGCCGGTAAACTCCGGAGCATGAGTGCTCATGCCGCCACGGCTCCAGTGAAGTTGTCGGGCGCCCTCGTGGAGTCCGTCAAGGGTTTCGTCGCCGACCACGACGGGTCGGCCACCGCGGTCCTGCAGCCGATCGGCCGGATCGGCGTGCGCGTGACGCTGGTCGGTGCCGACGGCATCCTCGGTGACCGCGTCGTCGACGATATGGCCACCGCGAAGGAACTCGTCGCCACCGTCGACGGTCTCACCGAGGCCGACGAATGGGAGCGTGAGCTGACCTCGATCGTCACCCCGCGGCGCAGCCACTGGGCGCAGATGGCGGGCTGGGTGGCTCGTCAGAGCCGATTCCCCAAGGCGCGCAACGAGAAGTGAGCCGGATGCGCAGGCGCACACGGACCACGGACCGGGGCCGGCTGCTTCGGCTCGTGGCTCGCGCCGGTGCGGTGCTCGCGGTGGGTTTGCTTGTCGCCCCGGCCGTTCCGGCCGTGGCCCAAGCGTCCGAGCTGCGCGTGTGCACCCCCGGTGACTACCCGCCGTACGCGACCACCGAGGGTGGCTATCGTGGCGTCGACATCGATCTGGCCCGCGGTTTCGCCGACGCGATGCGCCGTCCGATCGAATTCGTCCCGCTGACCTGGGCGAGCTTGAAGACGGATTTCGCCGCGCTGCACTGCGATATCGCCGTCGGCGGCATCTCCGACGCGCCCGCGCGCCGGGCGTTCGCCGATTTCTCGATCACCTACGGCACCGACGGGAAGACGCCGATCACCCGGCGCGGCAACGAGACCGAGTACGCGACCATCGAGCAGATCAATCGCCCCGGCGTCCGGGTGATCGCCAACCGCGGTGGTACCAACGAGGAATTCGCCCGCAGGAACTTTCCCGACGCCCAGCTCACCCTCTGGCCGGAGAACCGCACCATCTTCGACGAGATCGAACAGGGCCGGGCGGACGTCTTCGTCACCGACGCCGTGGAGGGCCGCTATCGCGTCCGGCAGCATCCCGGCCTGCAGGTCCTGCATCCGGACCAGCCGTTCGACTCGTTCGGCAAGATCATGCTGGTGCGCAAGGACGATCCGTGCCTGGGCTTCGCGTTGAACGCCTGGCTGGGCGCCCAGATCGCCACGGGCGCAACGGATCGCCTCTTCGCCCAGTGGATCGGGCCGGACGCCACCGCGTAGACGATCAGGGCAGGCGGAGCGAGCCGAGCCAGTCGTGCCAGCGGTCCAGCCAGGAGTCGCAGGGCAGGCCGCGCGCGGCCATGGCGAAACCGTGGCCGCCCGCGGCATAGGCGTGCAGTTCGACCGGACGATCCGCGGCGCGCCAGGCACGATAGAGCCCCAGGTTGCCGTCGACGACGCCCGCGTCCGGATCGTCGGCAGCGAACGTGACGAACAGTGGGGGAGCGTCGGCGGGGACGGTGTACTCGTGCCAGGTGGGCGGATACAGGACGGTCGCGAAGTCCGGGCGGTGGGCTTCGTCGTATGTCGTTGCGGCGCCGATGGTTACCAGACCGCCCGCCGAGGAACCGAGGATGCCGACGCGCTGCGGGTCGAGATCCCAGTCCGCCGCCCGGGCCCGGACGAACCCGACCGCGCTGCCGCCGTCCGCCGTCGCGATGTACGACTGCGCCCTGATGTCGTCCATCGAATAGTGGGTTGCCCAGTGCTCGAGGAAATCCGCGTCCCGCGGCGGCGTCGCCAGCAGGCGGTACCGCAGGACGAACGCGGTATGCCCTTGGGCGGCAATGGCCTTCGCGATCGCACGGCCGGTGCCGTGGGTCAGGGTGACGAAACTCCCGCCCGGGCACACGATCACGGCCGTCCCGGTGGCCCGCGCCGGATCGGGCCGGTGCACGGTCAAGGCGGGCGCGGTCACGTTGCGGATCAGTCCGACCTCTTTGTCCCCGAACAGTTCGGGGACGACGGTCTCCTGACCGTAGGCAGCCGAGTCGCCCGGGTCGGGCCGGATCGGGATGATCTCGTCGGATGTCTTGGTATGCATGCGGATTCCTCGCTCAGGCGGTGGCCCGGGTGACCGTTCCGGCATCCCCGTCGACGGTGACCGGTGCGCCGTCGGTCAGCCGCTCGGTCGCGACGCCGGTGCCGAGCACCGCGGGAATGTGGTACTCGCGTGCCACGATCGAGCTGTGGCTCAGCGGGCCGCCCACGTCGGTGACGATCGCCGAGGCCACCGCGAACAGCGGCGTCCAGGCCGGTGTCGTGATCTTGGCGACCAGGACGTCGCCCGGGCGCAGCCGCCCGAAGTCGCTCGGGCCGTCGATGATTCGCGCCGGCGCGGTGACCCGCCCCGGACTGCCGGGCACGCCCTTGACCACCGCGTCGGACGTCTCGTCCGAGCCGGCGGGCAGCAGCTTGCCGAAATCGAGGCCGAGCAGCTTGGTGCCGCCGCCGACCGGGAGCGCGTGCGGCGGCGTGACGGTCCGCTGCGCCGTCCAGGTGGCTCGGCGCTCGGCGACGAGAGCGCGCGAATCCTGCGGCGCGCGAGCGGCATCCAGTGCGGCGGCCGCGGCGGTCAATTCGTCCAGCCGCAGCCAGAACACGTCGTCCGGGGCGTCGAGGGCCTCGGCAGCGACGAGACGCGCGCCGATCGTCTGCAACAACCGGCGCACCGTCGGCCAGCCGAGTCCCACATCGGCGAGGCCGTCCTCGCGCAGCGGGCTCATCGTCTGCGCCCAGCGGAGCAGGCGCAGTGTCAGCCGGCGGCGCAGCCCGAAGCGGCGTGCTTCGAGGCCGCGCACGGCCTGCTCGCGCCGCGCCTGCGCGTCGCGCTGGCGCGCGCTCGGATCCTGCGCCGCAGGGCTGCCGAAGAATTCGAGCGTGTGCAGCATCGGCGCCGGATCGTCGACCGGGAGCGGAGCGGCGAAATCGAAGTCGTATACCGTGTCGCCGTAGGTCGCCAGATGGTCGGCGAAACGATCGGTGAACTCGGTCAGCGCCGGATCGCCTGCGGCGCTTTCGCACAGAATCTCTGTGCTGGAGAGCTTTTCGATCCGCTCGGCCAGCCCGGGCTGCGTTGCCACCCACTGCGCGAGCCCGTAGAGCGACTTCTCGGCGCGCAACGGTTTGCTGTCGAAGCCCAGCAGGAACGTCAGCGCCGGTGGATCGGTGCGTCGCCGCATGGTCTTGTAGGCGGCGGTGAACAGCCCCTCGCTGATATAGGTCGCGGGCAGAATGCCGCCCTGCAGCGTCAGGTAGTAGCGGCCGGCCTCCTCGACGAGCGCGCGCGCCGCGGCGAGCAGATCCGTGGCCGTCCGTGCGTCGGGGTCCGTCGCGCGTTCGGCCGCGGTGATGTCGGCGTACCGGGCGTGGGCCGCGCGCCAGCGCTGCGGTGCGGTGCGCAGCGCCCGGGGAAGGGTTCTGGCCAGGAAACGCGGCTGCGCCAACGCCATTCGGGCGAGCATGCCCGGTGGATAGGTGATGTCGTAGTAGCCGTAGCCGTTGATGACCACCAGCGGGTTGTCGAGGTACGGCAGGCCGAGGGAGTGGTACCGGTCCTTGGTGGCCTGTGCCACGGCGGGCAGTCCCAGCGTGGCGAACAAGGGGGACAAGGGGTTCGGCAGCAGTTCGAGCACGCTGGCCCGCATGTACTTGCCCTTGGGATCGGGCAGCCGCCACTGGGCCGGCTGCTGCCGCGCCGCCGCGTCGGGCAGTACGGTGATCGGCCGCGCCTGCACGATGAACAGCTCCGCGCCGTGCAGCGCCCACTCGATATCCATCGGCTGCCCGTACAGCTGCTCGATCCGCAGCGCGATCTCGGTGAGCTCCCCGGCTTTCGCCGCGTCCAGGACCGGGGCACGCCGCTGCGCGGCGGGCACCGGGACCTCGGCGGTGCCGGTGTCGGTACGCACGGTCATCATGTCTTTGTCGCTGATGTCCTGCCGCAGCATGCTGCGGTCGGCCTTCGCCACGAGCAACGTGTCCGGCGTGACGTTGCCGCTGACGATCGCCTCGCCGAGACCCCACGCGGCATTGATCATCACCCGGTCCCGCGCACCCGTCACCGGATCCGCGGTGAACAGCACGCCCGCGGCGTCGGCGGGCACGAGTCGCTGTACCACCACGGCCAGATCCACCTCGTCCGACTCGATCCCTTGGCGGGCGCGATAGTCGATGGCACGCGCGGTCCACAGCGACGCCCAGCAACGTTGCACCGCCGCCATGACCTCGTCGGCGCCGCGGATGTTGAGATAGGTCTCCTGCTGTCCCGCGAAGGACAGCTCCGGTAGGTCCTCGGCGGTGGCCGAGGAGCGCACCGCGACCGCGACGTGGTCGCCGAGCAGTGCGTAGGCCGACCGCACCGCCTGCGAAATCTCCTCGGGCACAGTCTGTTCGGCGAACATCGCGGCGATCTCGGCCGCGGCCGCCGAGACCGTGTCCGCACGATCCGGGTCGGCCGTGGCCACCGCATCGAGAATGCGGGCCGTCAGCCCGGTCGCGTCGACGAAGCGGCGGTACGCGGCCGTCGTCACGTGAAATCCCGGCGGCACCGGGAGTTTCGCCGCGGCCAGGCGGGCCAGCGAGGCGCCTTTGCCGCCGGCGTGGGCCAGCGTGGCGCGCGCGTCGTCCAGCTCGAGGACGAGCGGATCGCTGCCGGAGGTGGTCATGAGAGATTTCCTTCCTGGCGGTTCGGGGTGGCGTCGAACTCGGCGTGGGCGTGCGCAAGTTCGTCGAGCAGCAGCGTCTTGCCGCGGGCGAGATCGGCGCCGTCCGGGGTGAGGGCACGTTCGAGCAGGTCGGCCAGCGTCTCGAGGAGCTGGTCGGCCGACGGTTGCTCGGGATCGGCGGGTGCGGCGTCCCCGATCGGCAGTGTGCGCCGGATGGCCGGGGTCAGCGCGTCGAGGATGTAGGCGGTGGTCCGGACGTCGACCTCGGGACGAAGGGTGCCCGCCTCCTGCATGGCCCGCAGGAAATCGCGGGTGCCGGTGTTCGCCAGTCGCTCGAAGACGTTGCCCGGCTTGGCCGGATACTTTCCGAGAATGTCCGGGTCGCGCGCGACTATCGCGGCGGCCAGGGGCAGCCGGCTGAGCGTGTGCACCATCGCCCGATAGACGCTGGCCACACTGCCCGCGTGCGGGTCGGCCAGCAGATGTGCCCGCCAGGCCTGCGCGTAGCGGCCGAGTTCGCGGCGCACGGTGGCCTCGACGAGTTCGTCTTTCGACTTGAACTGCAGATACACCAGCCCGCGGTGCAGCGCGACGGCCTCGGCGACATCGCCCATCGTCAGCTTGTTGTAGCCGATCCGGCACAGCAGCTCCGCGGCCGCGTCGAGGATCGCCTGCTCGCGCGCCAGTTCGTCGACACTCATAGTTTTGTCACCTTGACATATTTTGAGAAGTTGTCAAAAGCGACCGTACGCCGCAGTGGGCGGTGTCGTCAACGACTGATCGTGATTCTGGTCAGCAGCGGAAAAATGCTCGTGGGCAAGGAGTTCCGGCGCGGCCGATCAGTACTCGCCGCGGACCAGGTTCTTCGGTTCCGTGCCCGCGGTGAAGCGCACGATCTCGGCGCGGACCACGGCCCACGCACGTTCGAAACTGCCGGTGCTGCTGCCCGCGACATGCGGGGTCAGCACCAGGTTCGGAGCATCCCAGAGCGGATGTTCGGGCGGCAGCGGCTCGGGATCGGTGACGTCGAGGGCGGCGCGCAGGCGGCCCGACCGCAGTTCCGCGAGCAGCGCGTCGGTGTCGACCACGGGCCCGCGGGCGACGTTCACCAGGATGGCGTTGTCGGCCATGGCGGCGAGGAACTGCGCGTCCACCATGCCGCGGGTGCGCGTGGTGACCGGGACGGTGAGGATGACGACGTCCTGGCTTCCGAGTAGGCCGGGCAATTCCTCGATGCCGCGCACGCCGTCGCGGGCCCGGGTGCCGACCAGCGTCACCACCGTGTCGAATCCGGCCAGCCTGCGGTCCAGTTCGGCGGCGAGATCGCCTGCGCCGACCACGAGTACCCGCTTGCCTGCGAGGGTTTCGGTCTGATGGTAGGTCCACTGCCGCGCCCGTTTGGCGTCGGCGAAGCTGCCGAGGTCGCGATAGAGATACAGCAGGGCGGCCAGCGCCCACTCGGCCGAACTGCCGCCGTGCGCGCCGCGGGCATTGGACAGCAGGACCCCCGCGGGCAATGCGCCGATCCACCCTTCCGCACCCGCGGTCAGCAACTGGACCAGGCGAAGTTTCGGCAGGTCGGCCAGGTTCATCGCGTCAGGGCGGGAAAGAAACTCGGGCACAAGCACTTCCGCGTGCTCCGCGCCCTCGGGCAGCGGGGAGCCGAGTTCGTAACGCATCGGCCGCACGCCGTCGATGCCGGAGAGTGCCGCGACGCCTTGGTCGTCCGGCACCAGAACGATGACCGCCATGTCCCTCAGGTTAGGCGGTGCCGCGCGAGGCTGCGGCTGGGACATCTCCGGTCGGCTGTCTGATGCGCGGGGTCCGGAACCGGCGGTACCCGGGTTTCGCCGGACATTTTCCGACAGACCGTCTGGTCGGTGTGCGGGACCGTCCGGGCAGGTATAACTGTCTCAGTCAATTTTACGGATTGGCTGATTCCGCCGCAGAGTGACATATCAGTCGGCTAAATTATCCGTGGTCGGGGGTGGAGCCGGCGGAATAGAGGTTGCGGTGGTCGTCGACAAAGTCGCCCGGGTGTCGGAGCCGTTGGCGCGCTGGGGTTTCGATCTCGTCCTCAACAGTCTGCGTACCTTCGGCCGCACCTTGCAGCTCGCCGTCGCGGCCTTCGGCTACCTGGTGAACGACGTGGTCAAGCTGCGACATCCGTGGCGGGACACGCTGCAGCAGGGGTGGTTCATCGTCAGCGTCACCGCGATACCGGCTGTGCTGGTGGCGATTCCGTTCGGCGTGATCGTCTCGGTCCAGGTCGGCAGTCTCACCCAGCAGGTCGGCGCCACCTCGGTGGCCGGTGCGGCGGGCGGGCTCGGCGTGATCCGGCAGGGCGCGCCGATGGTGACCGCGCTGCTACTCGGCGGCGCGGCGGGCTCGGCGATCGCGTCGGATCTGGGCGCGCGCACTATCCGCGAGGAGGTGGACGCGTTGCGCACCATGGGCATCGACCCGGTCCGGCGGCTGGTCGCGCCGCGGCTCGCGGCCATGATCGTGCTCACCCCGCTGCTCTGCCTGCTCGTGATCTTCATGGGGGTGTTCACGGGCTACGTTGTGGCCGTCGGCTTTCAAGGGGTGACGCCGGGCAGCTACCTGTCCTCGTTCGCGGCCTTCGCGACCATGGCCGATCTCGGCGTGGCCATCGCGAAATCGATCGTCTTCGGGGTGATCGTGCTGATCGTCGCGTGCCAGCGGGGTTTGGAGGCGACGCACGGTCCCAAGGGCGTGGCGAACGCGGTGAACGCCGCCGTGGTGATCGGGGTGATCGCGGCATTCGGCGTGAATCTCGTGATCACCCAGCTCGTTTCGATGTTCCTGCCGCAGAAGGTGGGTTGATGACCGAGATTCCCACCCCCTATCGGCCGTTCGGCCGGGTCGTGCGGCTCGCTGAGCGCGGCACCCGGCCGCCGATGACACTGCTCGAATCGCTCGGGCATCAGCTGACCTTTATCGCTCAGGTGCTCGCCGCGGTGCCACACACACTGCGCAGCTATCGCAGACAGACCATGCTCACCCTGACCGACATCACCTGGGGCAGCGGCAATCTCATCGTCGGCGGCGGCACCGTCGCGGTGCTGATCTTTCTCGGTGTCGCGGTCGGCGGTTCGATCGGCGTGGAGGGTTTCACGGCGCTGAACATGGTCGGCATGGGCCCGCTCACCGGCTTCGTCTCGGCCTATGCGAACACCAGGGAGATGGCGCCGATGGTCGCCGCCATCGGCTTCGCGGCACAGGCGGGCTGCCGGATGACCGCCGAGATCGGCGCGATGCGGATCTCGGAAGAGATCGACGCGCTGGAAGCCATCGGCATCCGGCCGATCCCGTTCGTGGTGACCACCAGGGTGATCGCGGGCATGATCACCATCGTCCCGCTCTACCTGCTGACGCTGATCCTCAGCTATCTGTCCTGCGCGGTCGTGGTCAACGTGCTGCACGGTCAGTCCTCGGGCACCTACTACCACTATTTCGACGCCTTCCTGCAACCCGGCGACGTGCTCGCGTCGCTGATCAAGGCGACGGTGTTCGTGGTGATGATCATCCTGATCCACGGTTACCAGGGCTTCTACGCGACCGGCGGACCCGAGGGCGTCGGCCGGGCCTCGGGACGGGCGATCCGCGCCAGCCTGGTGCTGGTGGTGGTCGCGGACATGATCTTGACGATCGTCTTCTGGGGCCTCGATGTCGGAATCAGGATCTCGGGGTGACACATGCCGGTCTTCGTTGATCATTCGGGACGCGCCGCCGGGCGCTGGATGCTGCGGTTGCGCGGGCTGGCGGTGGCCGCCGTGCTCGTGGTCGTCGCGGTGTTCACCACCCAGTACGCGCAGGGCGAGTTCGCCGACCGCTTCGCGCTCACCATCGACGCGGCCACTCTCGGCGAGGGACTGGCGCCCGGCGCCGAGGTGAAATTCCGTGGTCTTGCGATCGGGACCGTGCGCAAGGTCGACACCGTGGGCTACGGCCATCAGCGCATCGAACTGGAATTGGACCGCGGGCAGGCGGCCGCGCTCACCGACGATGTGTCGGCCCGGTTCACCTCGTCGAACATCTTCGGTTCCAGCGCCATCGAATTGGTGAATACCGGCAAGGGCGGCAAGCTCCCGGAGAACACCACCCTGTTCATCGGGGCCAACGCGACGAACGCGACGGTGTCGAGCGTGTTCCGGCGGGCCGCGCGGCTGACCCAGGTGCTCGATTCCGAAACCGTGCGTGCCCTGTTCGATCTGCTGCTCGACAACACCGCCTCGCTCGGGCCCGCGGTGCAGTCGTTCTTCGCCACCGCCCGGGTGCTGGCCACGAATCAGCGTGCGCCACTGGGGCATTACCTCGATATCGGCGCGGACGTGAGCACCGGCATCGCGCAGACCACACCGCCGGTGGTCGACGTGATCCTCGGCGTGCTGGACAACAGCGAGTATTTCGGCCATCAGGAAAACCGGGAGCGGACCAAACAAGCACTGGCGACGCTGGATACGGCGCTGCTGCTGCCGGTCGCCGATCTGCTGCGCCGCGACAACCCGGACCTGGCCGCCATCATCGGCGGCGTGCTGGATCTGGTGGTGCCGATCAGCGCGTCGATCGGCACCGTCGCACCCACCTACAATCGCCTGCCCGCACTGCTGGAACGGATCGACAGCGCGTTCCCGGTGGTGGACGGGCGGGTCCGGCTCCAGCTGGAGGTCATCGTGAAAAACATGCCGTACCTCGCGGATTCGATCATCGGGGTGCCGCGATGAACGGTGTCACCGCCGCCGGCGTCAAGCTCGGCGTCTTCTTCGTGATCGTCGCGGCCTGCTCGGCGTTCATCGTGGCCGCGCTCAATACCCCGGTGCCCGAGGACAAAGTCACGTATCACGCGGTGTTCACCGATGTTTCGGGGTTGTACGCGGGTGACGTCGTGCGGATGTCGGGTGTCGCGGTCGGCAAGGTGGACGCCGTCGAACTGGCGGGCACCCAGGCGCGGGTCCGGTTCACCGTGGACCGGCAGCGGCCGCTCTACGACAACACCGAAGCCGCGGTGCGCTACCAGGATCTGATCGGGCAGCGCTACATCGAGTTGCTGACCGCGAAACCCGGCGGCACGAAACTCGCGGCGCAGGGCACCATTCCGGTGGCACGCACCATCCCGAGTTTCGACGTGTCCAAGCTGTTCAACGGCTTCAAGCCGCTGTTCGAAACGCTGGATACCGCGCAGCTCAACCAGTTCGGCATGAACCTGCTGCGGGTCCTGCAGGGCGACGGCAGCGGCATCGGCCCGGCGCTGGCCGACCTGGACCGGCTGACCAAGCACGCCAAGAGCAGCGAGGCGGTGGTGGTGCTGCTGATCCACAACCTCGGCGAGATCTCGGGCTCGATCAGCGGGAAGTCGGCGGCGGTCGGCGATCTGGTGAAACAGCTCAATGGGGTGCTCAACCAGTTCGGCAGCCGCACCTCGATGATTCTCACCGCCATCGAACAAGCCAATCGCACTCTGGTGCCGCTGATTCCGCTGCTGGAGGAGCTGCGCGGGGCCTACGACGACAGCTACCTGCCGCTGGACGGGCTGCTGCGCCGGCTGCTGCCGCAGACCGATCAGCTGGTCGAAATCCTCTCGCTCGTACCGTCGCTGCTCACGGGGCTGAACCAGCAGCTGCCCGCGGGCGGAGAAGCGAAGACGTACTCGTGCGCGAACGGAGAACTGGGGCTGCCCGGCCTGGGCACCGTTCTGCTCGGGAATCAGAAGCTGGTGGTGTGCAAATGACCGGTGGCACCGCGGAACTCGTCGCGATACCGGCCCGGCTGCTGGCCGAGCTGAAATCCCTGCGCACCGAGAAGGCGGAATCCTGGACGCAATTGCGCTGGGGGGTCGCCGGTGTGCTGATCACCGTGCTCGCTTTGCTCGCCGCCGGGGTGCTGTACGTGGTGCCGTTCGGCGAGCAGTCCTACACCGCGGACTTCCGCACCTCGGGCGGGGCGCGCTCGGGCGACGAGGTGCGGATCGCGGGCATCAAAGTGGGACAGGTCCGTTCGGTCGCGCTGGTGGGCGATCACGTCGAGGTGCGCTTCGGGGTGGACAGCGGTGTGCACGTCGGGGACGGTTCGGCGGTCGCGGTGAAGATGCTGACCCCGATCGGCGGGCACTACCTCGCGCTCGAGCCGAAGGGCGAGCGCGCCCTGGGCGGCAAGCACATTCCGCCGGAGCGCACCACCACGCCGTTCGAGCTGACCGACATCATCGACGTCGCCACGCCGGTGCTCAGCAAAGTGGACGGCAACACCCTGCGCGGCACCATCGCCGAGGTGAACGCCGCGCTGGCCGGTCAGCCCGACGCGGTGCGCTCGATCGTGGGCAATTTCAACGATCTGTCGGGGGTGCTGGCCCAGCGCTCGGGCCAATTGAATTCGGCCCTGCGGGTTTCCGACGAATACGTCGGCGCGATCGCGACCGATCGGGCGGTGCTCGCCGACTTCGTGCGCGAACTCGGCACCGTCGCGGTCGTGCTCGGGCAACGCCGGGGCGAGGTCGTGCAGGTCTTCGAACTGCTGCGGCGGCTGTTCCTGATCATCCACCGGCCGGTCATGGCCTATGGCGACTCGATCGAACCGTCGGTCGCCGAATTCGAGCAGCTGTTCAACAAACTCGTGCAGGACCCGGGGCGGATCGACACGGTCATCGCCGGAATCAAGGACTTCATCGCGAAGATCTCGGCGATGCTCGGCGCCGACGGGCTCACGGTCGACCAATCGGCCAGCGTGGTGCGCGGTCCGGCGCTGTGTGTTCCGTTCGAGGGGAGGGCGTGCTGATGAAGCGCTGGGCGCGAACAGGTGTCGTCGCGGTGGTGGCGCTGGTCACCGTGGCCGTCGTGGTGGGGGTGAGCGGCGCGACCTGGATGGACCGGGTGCGGCCCGCCCAGCAGACGATATGTGCCGAATTCGCTGACACGGTAGGGCTTTACGACGGCAACAGCGTCACGCTGCTCGGCGTCGAGATCGGCACCGTGTCCGGGATCGAGGCGCGCGGTGACCGGATGCGGGTGACGATGACGATCGACGGCAAGATCGAGCTGCCCGCCGACGTCACGGCGGCGACCATGTCCAGTTCGATCGTCACCGACCGGCACGTCGAACTGTCCAAGACCTACACCGGCGGCCCGAAATTCGATACCGCGCAGTGCCTTCCGCTCGAGCGCACGCGCACGCCGGTCGGGATCAGCGAGGCCCTCGACGCGCTGGCGACCTTGTCCGGCGACCTGGTCGGGGTGCAGTCCACGCCGACGCCGGGCGCGCCGTCGGACCGGCTGCTCGATCAGACGCTGACCGGCGCGGTCAACGCGCTGGACGGCACCGCACCGCAGTGGAACGCGCTGTTGCAGCGGCTGTCCCAGGTGATCGGGGACCCGTCCGATCGGGATGCGGTGCTGCGCAGGCTGGTCGACAACCTGGATCAGCTCACCACCATGTTCATCACCAACTGGCCCGATATGCAGGCGCTGATGGACAACCTGAAGAACGGCATCGCGCTGGTCGACGGCTTCTCTGCGGAGCTGTCCCGTGCGGTCGATCTGGCGCTGCAGTTCCTGCCGGTGATCGCCCGCAACGTCGGCAAATACGACCAGCAGTCCTTCGAGTTCCTCGACCGGATCGTGCCGGAGGTGCACCGCTACGCCGTACTGGCGGGGAGCATCGTGGATCTGCTGATGCAGCTGCCGCCGGTGGTTTCCGGTCTGGCGTCGATCGTCGACCCGGCGACCGGTGCGCCTCGTGTGAATTATCGGCCGCCGCACTATGAATCGGCCGACGGCAGCCAGGTCGGTCTGCTCCAGGTCATTCTCGCAACGGTGGGTGCGCCGTGAAACGCCTGCTGCTCGCCGCGCTCGCGCTGCTGCTCACCGGCTGTGGCGTCCGCGCGACCGATGTGCCGATCCCGGGCACCTATCTGGCGGGGGACACCTTCAGCATCCGGATCGAATTCGGTTCGGTGCTCAACCTGCCCGACCGAGCCAAGGTCATCTCGGAGGGCGTCGAGGTCGGCATGCTCGATCGGATCGAGCTGATCGGCGACACGGCCGTCGCCACCGTCGACTTGAAATCCGATGTGCGACTGCCGAAGACGGCCACGGCTGAGCTGCGCCAGAGCACCATTCTCGGCGATATCCACATCGCGCTGGCCGCGCCGCCGAACGCGGGGCCACCGTTCCTGGTGGATGGTGACGTGATCGCGCGGACACGGACCGTGCCCGCCGCGAACGTGGAAGACATCCTGCGCGCGATGTCGAATATCGTCACCGGCGGACGATTCGGCGACATGCAGGACCTGATCGTCAGCGTCAACGCCGCGTTCCCGACCGACGAGGCCGACCTCGCCCGCATCCTGGCGGGTGGTCGCAACGCATTGCACGACCTCGCCACGCATTCCGCCGAGCTGGATCGGATTCTGGCCGCCGCGGCCAGTGTCACCACGACGCTGGACGCGAACAAGGTCAACGTCGACCGGACCCTGACGCTCGGTCCCGGCCGGGCCGCCGGCCTGTCCGACGTGCTGTTCGGCCTGGTCCAGTTGATCATCGATGGCGGTGAACTGGCCAGGTACGTCGGCGATCTCGCGCTGCCGCTGCGCGGCGACCTGCACGACATCATCAGCATCCTGGCCCCGGCCGCGCGCACCATCGGCAGCGCGGACACCACGGTCCCGATGAACGTCGACACGATGAACCGCCTGTTGCGCGAGAAGCTGATCCCGTTCTTCAGCGCGCCGCCCGATATCCAGGTGCAGCGGGTGACGGCGGAGGGGGTCGCGGCCGATGCCGCGCAACGCTCGGATCAGATGATCCAGGTACTGCGATCGATCGGGATGGTGCGATGAAACTCTCCGGACCTGTCTCGCTGGTGCTGCTGCTGGTGATGACCGTGGTGTGCGCGGCCTACATGGCGGTCGGCGTGCTCGACATCGACCCGCGACGCAGCACGAATACCGTGACCGTGCTGATGGATTCGTCCGGCGGACTGATGCCGACCTCGCAGGTCGACTTGCGAGGGATGCGCATCGGCAAGGTACGCGCCATCACCACGACCGGCACCGGGCTCGCGGTGCGGATCGAGCTGGACGCGAAATACCGGGTGCCGCTGGGCAGTGAGGTGCACGTCAGCAACCTGTCCGCGGCGGGCGAGCAGTTCATGGACTTCCGCCCCACCACGACGGCGGGGCCGTACCTCACCGACGGCAGCGTCGTGCCGACGAGCCAGGTGCGCGTCGCGACGACGGTCAGCGAGGCGCTCGCGAAACTGGATGTGCTGAATTCCCAGATAGATCCGGTGAAGGTCGAGCGCCTGGCCGCCATCGTGTCGCAGGGGTACGCGGGACGCGAGCAGGAAATCGCGCTGCTCACCAAGACATTGACGATGACGGCGCAGTTGCTGCACGACAAACGGGACGCGATCACCCGGCTGTACGTGCACGGTCAGCAGCTCGCCGAGAATTTCGACGGCTACGGGCCGGTGATCGGTGACTGGGCCGACGATTTCACCCACGTGCTGCCCGAGGTGGTGCACCTGATCGAAGGGTTCCAGGGGTATTCCTATGCGGGCGAACATGTCTGGGACGAGCCGCTGGGACCGCTGGTGCAGAAGATCGATCAGTACCTCTCGACGCTGGGACCGGATCTCGCACATATCGCGACCGCACTGAAGCCGGCCACCAGTGTGCTGAAACCCCTTCGGGTGGACGCGGGTTCGATCATCGACCTGCTCTCGGCCACCTTCCCGGAACACGGGACCGCCCGTATCACGCTCGACCTGCCGAAGTAGAGAGTTGAGGACGTCATGAGCACCACCGAGACCACCACCGAGAACCCCGCCGAGGAGCCGAAGGCGCAGCCCCGCAAGGGCATCGGCTATCTGCTCGGCGGCCTCGCCGTGCTGCTGACGGCGCTCAGTGTCGCGCTGGGCTTGTCCTGGCAGTCCAGTTCCGACGAACTCGCCGCGCTGCGGCAGACCAACGCCGATCGGGACAAAGCCGCGGAGGTGGCCGAGGACTACACGCTGCGCTCGCTGACCTACGACCACAAGAACCTGCCCGCCTTCTTCGACAGCGTGCAGCGGGGCACCTCGGACGCGTTGCGCAAGCGCTACGACGAGGTGCACGACACGCTGGCGAAGATCATGACCGAGGCACAGGTGGTCGCCTCCGGGCAGGTACTGGGCACCGCGGTGGACGCCCAAGGCAACAACCAGTACTCGGTGACCGTGTTCGCGACCCAGAAGACCCAGAACATCCAGCAGCCGAATCCGGTGACGGTACCGAACATCCTGGTGGTGACGGTGGCCGAGAACGGCGGCGACTGGCAGGTCGTCGACTACGGCCCGAAAGGCGAGGCGCTGGGGCGTTGATACACTCACGGGTCCTGGTTGGCGTCGAGAGGGAGTGCTGTGCCGGACCAGCCCAGCGCGCCGCGCCGCGGTCGGCCACCGGAACCGGGCCTGGCGCAGCGGCGCAGGCAGCAGATCATCGAATCGGCCTATGCCGTGTTCGTCGCGCGTGGTTATGAGGCCACCACGATTTCCGATGTCGCCGCGCACGCGGGCATCGGCCAGGGCACGGTGTACCGGTACTTCGAGAGCAAACGCGAAATACTGGACCACGTAGTCGATTTCGGCATCGCGAAGTTCGTCGACCGGGTGCAGCCGCGGACCTTGCTGAAACGTCCGGCCTCGGCGCCGGAATTGCTCGCCGAGCTCCGGTCCGCGATCGGGCGCTGGTACGAGATGCTGGATCAGGAGCCGGATTTCGTGCGGCTGTTCCTGGTCGAGGCCAGTGCGATCGACAAGGAACTCAGCGATCGGCTACTCGGCCTGGAGCTGCTGGTCAGCACGTTCGTGGCGCACGAACTGCGGCTCGGGGTGGCGGCGGGCTGGATTCGCGCGGACCTCGACCCGGAGGTGACGGCGCACATCGTGCTGACCTTGAGTGTGCCCGGCCTCCTGCAGGAGATGCGGGGCGAGAACACCGCGGCCGAACGGGAACGCACCACCAACGGTGTGCTCACCCTGCTCGAAAAAGCTTTGCGGCCACGCGATTCCGCCAGGACCGTGCGATGAACGCCGCGGATCGGGGCGCCAAGCGCCGCGCCGAACTGGTGCTCGCGGCACACGAACTGTTCGTGGACAAGGGATACCGCTCGGTCGTCGTCGCCGATATCGCGGCCCGGGCGGGGGCCGGTCACGGCACGTTCTACAACTACTTCGACAACAAGCGCGACATCCTCGACGCGGTCATCGACCACTACTTCGCCCTGATCCGGGAACGGGTGTTCGGCCGGGCGATCGCGGGCCGGCGCCCGAAGACCCTCGACGAATTCTGCGACGTGATCGCGACCATCGTGGACCACTGCTACGAATTGGTCGCGGACGAACCGGGTTTGGTGAACTTCATCCTGCTGGAGGCCGCCACGATCGACGAGCGGGTGGCCGAACGCTCGATCCGGAACCTGCGCGTCTACGGCGACGAAGCCACCACCAGGATCAAGCGCGGCATGGAACTCGGCTACATCGATCCCGCGCTGGATCCGCGCCTGACCGGGGAGGCCCTGCTCTCCGCGCTGCTGGCGGCCCTGCTGTCCGCGATCCGGGACGGTGCCGATGGGCTGGACCGGGCGCGAGTCCGGGCCCAACTCGTCGCCTTCGCGTACGCGACCCTCGGGCCTGTTTCATAAGTCACAGCGGCGCTTTCGGGGTCCAGCTCGACTTATGAAACAGGCCCTAGCGCCCTGACGGAGCGAACCGGGCAGCCGCGTCGAGGATCGCCCGCAGCATCTCGGGGCTGCCGGTGTGTCCCGAATCGTCGATGACGTGCAGTTCGGCGTCCGGCCACGCCTGCGCCAATTGCCATGCGGTGTACAGGGGTGTGCCGAGGTCGAGCCGTCCGTGGATCAGTACACCGGGGATACCCGCGAGTGCGTGTGCGTCACGCAGGAGTTGTCCGTCCGGGAGCCAGGCGTCGTTGGCGAAGTAATGCGCGCAGATCCGCACGAAGGCCAGTAGATCGGCATCCGGCTTGTCGCTGTATTGGCCGGGGCGGCCCAGATTTTCGTGCGCGATGACGGCGTCCTCCCACGCACACCAGTCCCGCGCGGCCTTGCCGCGTACCTCGGGATCCGCGTCGTTCAGCAGACGGTTGTACGCGGCGACGAGGTTTCCGTCGCGCTCGGCGGCGGGCAGGGCGTCCCGGAACGCGGCCCACGGCCCGGGCAGGAAGCGGCCGACGCCGCGATAGAGCCAGTCCGTCTCTTCCGGTCTGGTCATGGTGACGCCGACCAGGATGATCTCGGAGACCCGGGCGGGATAGCGTTCGGCATAGGCGAGGATCAGGGTGGAACCCCAGGAGCCGCCGTAAAGCAGCCACTGCTCGATGCCCAGATGCTCGCGCAGGCGTTCCATGTCGGCGATCAAATGGTCGGTGGTGTTGACGGACAGGTCGACCGCGGGATCGGCGGCGTGCGGCAGGCTTTCCCCGCAACCGCGTTGATCGAACAGCACGATCCGATAGGCGCTGGGATCGAAGTTCCGGCGCGAGCCGCGCTTGCCGCCCGAACCCGGCCCGCCGTGCACCACGAGGACGGGTTTCCCGGCCGGGTTTCCACTGGTCTCCCAGTAGATCCGGTTGCCGTCACCGACCTCCAGGAGTCCGTTCGCATATGGGTCGATCAGCGGAAACGGCTGCGGCACTGGCGCTCCCGGCGCGGTGGTCCCCATCGCCGGTACTCTACCGGCCGGACCTCAGGCGGATTGCTCGGCGGTGACCGCGGCCGGGACCGGCTCCCGGGTGTGCAGCGCGGCCCAGAGGGCGGCGGTGGCGGCGACACAGGCCGCGGCGCCGCCGACGTGGAAGACGACCAGCACGGCCGGGACGTCGGTGAAGTACTGCACGACGCCGATCAGGGCCTGGGCGCACACGATGGCGAGCACCACGAACAGCCGCTTGCGCACGGCCGGGGTGATGCCGACCGCGAAGAGGCCGAAGGCGAGACCGATCAGCAGCGCGAGATAGCCGACGAGCAGCTGCGAGTGCAGGTGCACCAGCGTGACGATCTCCACCTGCAACCGTTCGACCTGCCGCTCGATGCTCTTGTCGCCCGCGTGCGGTCCCGCGCCGGTCACCAGCGTGCCCGCGATCAGCACCCCGCTCATCGCGACCGCGCTGAGTCCGGTGAGCCAGCGCAGCGGCGCGGGCGCCTGCACGGTGGAGACGCCGTCGTCGGGTTCGCAGATCTTGGTGTACAGCACGACCGAGAGCCAGACCATGAGCATCGAGGCGAGCAGGTGGATCGCGACGGTCCACCAGAGCAGCCCGGTGCGCACCGTGATACCGCCGATGATGCCCTGCAGCAGCGTGCCGCCGGGCATCAGCCAGGCGTAGACCAGCACATCGCGCCGGCGCCGGGCGCGGACGACCGCGAGCACGATCAGCGCGGCGCACAGCGACACCACGAAGGTCAGCAGCCGGTTACCGAACTCGACGGCCTGATGCAGCACCGGCACCTCGGACACACCGACGGGGGTGAAGCTGCCGGGGAAGCACTGCGGCCAGGTCGGGCAGCCGAGACCGGACGCGGTGACCCGGACGACCGCGCCGGTGACCGAGATGCCCGCCTGGGTGAGGATGACCGCGATCGCGAGGATCCGCTGCACCCGCAGCGAGGGCAGCGGCAGCTTGTCGACGAGTCGCAGGAACGCGCGATACAGCACGTCACGATGGTAGAGCACGGTCAACTACACGCTGTCGTTGGTACCGCGCACGGCGGCTGCCGGCGTGATCGACGCCGCTCCGCGGGCTATCGACGCCGCTCCGCGGGTTACTGGAAGCGGAACCAGCGGGCCGCGAGCCCGCCCGACACCAGGCCCCACACCGCGAGCACCGCGATGCCGAACCAGTCCACGCTGCTGCGCATCGCGTCCTCCAGCGCGACCGTCAGCGCGCCCGAAGGAATCAGGCGGGCAAGCACATTCACCGCAGTGGGCAGGTCGTCGGAGGCGAACACCACGCTGGCGATACCGAGCATGACGAACCACAGGATGTTCGCCAGCGCGAGCACGATCTCCGCCTTCAGCGTGCCGCCGAGCAGCAGCCCCATCGCCGCGAACGTCGCGGTGCCGAGCGCGATCACGAACGCGCCCAAGACGAGTCCGGCGGGCTCCGGTCGCCAGCCCAGTGCGAAACCGATCACGCCGAGCAGAATCGCTTGCAGCACAACGACGATGAGCACCGCGGCACACTTGCCCGCGATGATGCCCCAGCGCGGCAGCGCGGTCGCGCCCAGCCGCTTGAGCGCGCCGTAGCGGCGATCGAAGCCGACGGCGATGGCCTGGCCGGTGAACGCGGTGGACATGACCGCCACCATCATCACCGCGGGCACGATCTTGTCCACCCGATCGTCGCCGAGGTCGCCGAACGGCAACAGGCTGAGCCCGACCAGCAGGGTGATCGGGATGAACATGGTGAGCAGCAGCTGTTCGCCGTTGCGCAGCAACAGGATCAGCTCCAGCCGGGTCTGCGCACTCATCATCGCGAGCCGGGAGCTGGGCCGCGGGTCGGGCGCGAAGGTGCCCGGCGCGAAGCGGTTGGCGCTCAGATCTGGCTGGGTCATCCGCGCAGCTCCCGTCCGGTCAGTTCCAGGAAAACGTCTTCGAGTCTGCGCTGATCGATCCGGATGTCGGTGGCGAGCACGTTCACCCTGGCGCACCAGGCGGTCACCGTGGCGAGCACCTGCGGGGTGATCTCACCCTCCACCAGATACGTGCCCGGCGTGGTCTCGCGGGGCGCGAAGCCTTCCGGCAGCGCCGATTTCAGCAACTCCAGATCGAGTTTCGGTGGGGCGCAGAACCGTAGCTGCCCCGCCGCCCCGTGCGCGGTCACCTCGGCGGGCGTGCCGGAGGCGACGATCTGCCCGTGGTCGATGATCACCAGCTGGTCGGCGAGCTGCTCGGCCTCGTCCATCACATGGGTGGTGAGCACCACCGTCACGCCGTCGCGGCGCAGCGCATCGATCAACTCCCACACGATGAGTCGCGCCTGCGCGTCCAGACCCGCGGTCGGCTCGTCCAGGAAGACGATCTCCGGCTTGCCCACCAGCGCGCACGCCAGCGCCAGCCGCTGCTGCTGCCCGCCCGAGAGCCGGCGATAGGGCGTCGCGCGATTGTCCTGCAAGCCGAGCGTGCGCAGCAGCCACTGCGGGTCGAGCGGATCGGCGGCATACGCGGCCACCAGATCGAGCATCTCGCCCGCCTTCGCGCCCGGATACGCGCCGCCGCCCTGCAGCATCACGCCGATGCGCGCGCGCAGCCGATCCGAATCGGCGATCGGGTCCAGCCCGAGCACCCGCACCGTGCCCGCGTCCGGGGCGACGAAGCCCTCGCACATCTCCACTGTGGTGGTCTTGCCCGCGCCGTTGGGTCCGAGCAGCGCAAGCACTTGCGCCCGTTCGACATCGAAGCTGAGACCGTCGACCGCGGTGGTCTCCCCGTACCGCTTGACGACACCCTCGACCCGAACGGCGGGTTCGCTGCGCTGAGTCACGATGTCACACCGTAGGACTTGGGTGTCTGTGACGGAGCCGACACCCCCGTCTGACCGCGCCAGGGCAGGGCGTGCCGGGTGAGGACGATGAACAGCACGGCGACGATGACCGTCGCGATCGCGGCGCCGACGATCTGGAACACCTCGAACTCGGCGCCGCGCGGCATCAGGATGAGGCTCACGATCGCCGAGAAGGTCACGGCCGGAACGCGGAACACCGGCTGGGTGGCCCAGGCGGCCAACGGCACGATCGCCCACAGCAGGTACCAGGGTTGTACCACGGGGAACAGCAGCACGATCGCGCCGAGCGCGACACCGAGCGCGCCGACCGCGTGCAATCGCCCGATGCCGGTCGCGACCAGCATGCGCACCGCGATGAAGCCCGCGACCGCCGCGGCGATCGGGCGGGTGATGCTGATCATCGCGGTGGTGTGGTCGCCGAGTCCGAGCAGCACGCCGCCGAAACCGGTGATGATGCCGAGCACGGTCGGCAACGACATCCAGCTGCGCACCGCGTTGGCCACGTTGAGGGTGTGGATCCAGCCGAAGCCCAGCCCGCTCATCGAACCGATCAACAGCGTGGTCCCGATGGCGATCGCGCCCAGCAACGCGGCCGCGACGGCGACCGAACGCACCGAGAAACCCCACCGCCGGGCCAGCGCCATGCCGACGAAACCGAGCGCGATGATCGAGGTGAATTTCACCGACGACGACATCGTGATGACGATGGCGCCGGCGATCAGCCACGTATAGGCCCGGCCGTCGAACGGATGGATGTCCTCGATGGCGCGCAGGCAGAACTCCATGCCGGCCAGCATCAGCCCGAGCATCAGCGCGTCGTTGTGCACGCCGCCGACCAGGTGGAACAGCACCAGCGGATTCGCGGCGCCCAGCCAAAGCGCGCTCACCGGCGCGACACCGCAGCGCTGGGACAGCCGGGGCAGCGCCCACACGATCAACGCGACACCGGCCAGCGCCAGCATGCGATGCACCCAGACGCCCGCGATGATGTTGTCGCCGGTGAGTTCGGCGATGCCGCGGCCGATCCACAGGAACAGCGGACCGTACGGCGCGGGGGTGTCACGCCAGATGGTCGGCACGTTGTTGGTCAGCACGTTGTCGATGCCGAGCCCCGCGACCGGCCCTTCTTGGTAGGGGTCGATACCGCGGGCCGCGATTTCGCTCTGTGCCAGATAGGAATACACGTCGTTGCTGAACATCGGCGGCGCGACGCTGAGCGGGATGATCCACAGCAGCAGCGTGCGGTCCAGCTGCGAGCGGGTGAGGCGGTGGATCGGCGAACCGCCGATGCCGCCGATCGCGAAGCGGCCGAGCAGCAGCCAGGCCAGCACCACGATCACCGTGCCGGTCATGCACATGGCCAGCGAGCCGGTGTGCGCGCGGGCGAAAATGCCGAGCACCCGGACGCCGGAGGTCGGATTCTGATGCACCGGCTGCGCGCCGATGCCGAGCGCGCTGATCGCCATCAGCACCGTGCCCGTGGCGCCCATCAGCCGGATCCGGTCCAGCTGGACCAGTTCCTTGCGATTGAGGCCGGGCACTTCGGATTCGTCCTGGTGCAGGACCGCGATCGAATGATCGGCGGCGGGCACGTCCAACCCGAGTGCCCGGCGCCCGAATGCCAGTGTTCTGCGCCGCGCGCCCTCCAGTACCGCCACGAGACGCAGCCTAGTTCGCACAGCGATCCGACACCGCGTACGGGCACCGCTCGTTCCGATCGGCAGCGCCGCCCGGCGGGGGACAATCGGACACATGGTTTCGGAGTCCAGGCGACGGATCGAGGTCGCCGCGTGCGAATTGCTCGCGCGCCACGGGTATCACGGGTTCGGTTTGAAGGCGTTGAGCGAGGCGGCCTGCCTGCCCTACGGGTCCATCTACCACCACTTTCCGGGCGGCAAAGAAGAGATCGCGGTGGCCGCGATCACCGGCACCGGCACCCTGGCGGGCCGGATGATCCGTCAGGCGCCGACCGACGTGTTCGCCACCACGGCAACGCTTTTCGAGTGCATGACTCGCAAGCTGGCGCAGTCCGACTGGGTGGACGGCTGCCCCATCGGCACGCCGGCGCTCGACGGCGGCAGCGATGTCGAGGCGGTCCGGGCGGCCTGCGGCGCCGCGTTCGACGCGATGGAGCAGGCCTTCGCCGGGCTGCTCGCCGAGCTGGGTCTGTCCGCGCAGGCCGCGGGGGAGCTGGCCACGACGGTGGTCGCGGCGTACGAGGGCGCGACCGTGCTGGCCCGGGTCCGCCGCTCGGCGGACCCGCTGCACACGGTGGCCACGGCGATGGAGCGCCTGGTTCGGATCACCTTCACCGAAGCCGGACTGTACGAGGCCGAATCGGCGGCCGAGTCGACCGGTACCGGCTCCTCGGATATCGACGCGGCGATGCCGGACGCCGATTTCGGGGATCCGCCGATGGCGGTGCCCTCGGTCGACGGCGACGGCGTCCTCCCGAATGTCGATGCCCGCGTGGTGGCCGCGGCGTCGGAGCCCGTCGACAAACTTCCGGAAGTGGATCCGCACAGCTAACCGGGATCTGATGGCAGCCCTGTCGGTCACGCCGCTGAAGCTTGTCGCGGTGGGCCGAGTCCGCTCGGGACGGGGTAGTCCGAGCGGTTGTGACGCATCGCACTGAAGCAATTGCAGCCCGGACTAATCAGTCCCGCTTCGGTTGTCCGGGTGCTTGCCAGACGGGCGGCGAACCGTGGCCAGCTCACCGCCGGCCTGGGTCTGGACGGGAACTCGCAGGTCAGGGCCTGGCAAATCGAACAGGTGCGGATTCCGCAGAATTTACGGGCGGATGGCGGTCTCGTCCGCAACCACCCGGCGCGATCGATACCGATCGGTATGGCGCGGTGACGGCGGTCGACGCAGGTCACAGGGGTCTGGAAGTCAGGGCACCCTTATTAGATTTCGGGAACGAATTCCGCCACACTGATGTTGTGAAAACCGTGGGTTTGCGGAAAAACGATGAAGGGGCTGGTCGCCGGGCCGGTACCGCGTCGTCCGCTGCCCCCGCCACGGTCGCCGAAGGGCACACCCGCGCGGCCATCGTCCAGCTACTGCTGGAGGAGGGGCCGATCACCGCCACCGCCATCGGCACCACCCTCGGGCTCGCGCCGGCCGGGGTGCGCAGGCACCTCGACGCGTTGATCGACTCCGGTCAGGCCAGGGCGAGCAGGTCCGCGCCGTGGCAGCAGAAGGGCCGCGGCCGTCCCGCCAAGCAGTACCAGCTCACCGCCGCCGGACGCGGGCAGCTGGGCCACGCCTACGACGATCTGGCCGGTGCCGCGATCCGCCAGCTCGGCGAGATCGGCGGCGCCCAGGCCATCACCGAGTTCGCCCGCAAACGAGCCAGGACTATCGTGGCCGGGATCGCACCCGTCGAGGAGCACACCCCGGAACACACCGAGGCCAAGGCCGAGGAGATCGCCGAGGCGTTCACCGAGGCCGGATTCGCCGCCACCACCCGCAAGGTGGGCGCCGGCGTGCAGATCTGCCAGCACCACTGCCCGGTCGCGCACGTCGCGGAGGAATTCCCGCAGTTGTGCGCGGCGGAACTCGAGGCGTTCCGTGACCTGCTCGGCACGCACGTGCAGCGGCTGGCCACCATCGCCAACGGCGACTGCGCGTGCACCACGCATGTGCCCCTGCTCGTGCTGCCGATCAGCAAAACTTCATCAGAAACCGCTGCACAGCCCGCAACGGTACGAACGAACGACTCCGGAAGGAGTGCCGAATGACGACGACCACCGACCAGGTGCAACCGCTCACCCAGGAAGAGACCATCGCTTCCCTGGGCAAATACGGTTACGGCTGGGCCGATTCGGATGTGGCCGGAGCGAGTGCGCAACGAGGCCTGTCCGAGGCGGTTGTTCGCGACATCTCGGCCAAGAAGAGCGAGCCGGACTGGATGCTCGACATCCGGCTGAAGGCGCTGCGCATCTTCGATCGCAAGCCCATGCCGAACTGGGGTTCCAACCTCGAGGGCATCGACTTCGACAACATCAAGTACTTCGTGCGTTCCACCGAGAAGCAGGCCGCCACCTGGGACGACCTGCCGGAGGACATCAAGAACACCTACGACAAGCTGGGCATCCCCGAGGCGGAGAAGCAGCGCCTGGTGTCCGGTGTCGCCGCGCAGTACGAGAGCGAGGTCGTCTACCACCAGATCCGCGAGGACCTGGAGCAGCAGGGCGTCATCTTCCTCGACACCGACACCGCGCTCAAGGAGCACCCGGAGATCTTCCAGGAGTACTTCGGCTCGGTGATCCCCGCGGGCGACAACAAGTTCTCCGCGCTGAACACCGCGGTGTGGTCGGGTGGTTCGTTCATCTACGTGCCGCCGGGCGTGCACGTCGACATCCCGCTGCAGGCCTACTTCCGGATCAACACCGAGAACATGGGCCAGTTCGAGCGCACCCTGATCATCGTCGACGAGGGCGCCTACGTGCACTACGTCGAGGGCTGCACCGCGCCGATCTACAAGTCCGACTCGCTGCACTCCGCGGTGGTCGAGATCATCGTGAAAAAGGGCGGCCGCTGCCGCTACACCACCATCCAGAACTGGTCGAACAACGTCTACAACCTGGTCACCAAGCGGGCCAAGGCGGAGGCGGGCGCGGTGATGGAGTGGGTCGACGGCAACATCGGCTCCAAGGTCACCATGAAGTACCCGGCGGTCTGGATGACCGGCGAGTACGCCCGCGGCGAGGTGCTCTCGGTGGCGTTCGCCGGCGAGGGACAGCACCAGGACACCGGCGCGAAGATGCTGCACCTGGCGCCGCACACGTCGTCCAACATCATCAGCAAGTCGGTGGCGCGCGGCGGCGGCCGGGCCTCCTACCGGGGTCTGGTGCAGGTCAACAAGGGCGCGCACGGGTCCAAGTCGACCGTGAAATGTGATGCGCTGCTGGTCGATACGATCAGTCGCTCGGACACCTACCCGTACGTCGACATCCGCGAGGACGACGTGACGATGGGGCACGAGGCCACCGTCTCGAAGGTCTCCGAGGACCAGCTGTTCTACCTGATGAGCCGCGGCATGACCGAGGACGAGGCGATGGCGATGGTGGTGCGCGGCTTCGTCGAGCCCATCGCCAAGGAACTGCCGATGGAATACGCGTTGGAACTGAACCGGCTCATCGAGCTGCAGATGGAAGGAGCCGTCGGCTGATGGCGACAGGTGTCATCGGAGCGGTCGAGGGCGAGAACCCCTCGAAGCCGGTCCAGGCCCGGCCCATTCAAAACGTGGGCGCGACAGCCGCGATCAACAAGGGCGAGGTGTTCACCTCGTTCGACGTGCACGCGTTCGAGATCCCGTCCGGCCGCGACGAGGAGTGGCGGTTCACCCCGATGCGCCGCCTGCGCGGACTGCACGACGGCACCGCGGTGCGCGACGGGCAGGCCACGATCGAGGTCGGCGCGGTCGAGGGTGTCCGGGCGGAGACCGTCGGGCGTGACGACGCGCGGCTCGGCACCGCCGGAACGCCTGCGGATCGCGTTGCGGCCCAGGCCTACTCGGGCTTCGAGCAGGCCACCGTGGTGTCCGTCGACGCGGAGACCGAGGTGGCCGCGCCGGTCGTCGTCACGGTCACCGGTCCCGGCGAGGGCAAGACCGCCTACGGCCACCTGCAGATCCGGCTCGGCAACTTCGCCGTCGCCACCGTGGTGGTCGACCAGCGCGGCAGCGGAACCTACGCGGAGAACGTGGAATTCGTGCTCGGCGACAGCGCGAAGCTGACCGTCGTCGCGGTGCAGGACTGGGCCGACGACGCGGTGCACGCGACCGCGCACCACGCGAAGCTCGGCCGCGACGCGACGCTGCGGCATATCGCGGTGACGCTCGGCGGCGACCTGGTCCGGCTGACCGGCACCGTGCGCTACGAGGGCCCCGGCGGTGACGCCGAACTGCTCGGCCTCTACTTCGCCGACGCGGGCCAGCATTTCGAACAGCGCCTGCTGGTCGATCACTCGCAGCCGAACTGCAAGTCCAATGTGCTGTACAAGGGTGCGCTGCAAGGCGATCCGGCCTCGCCGAAGGGCGACGCCCGCACGGTGTGGGTCGGCGACGTGCTGATCCGCGCGGCCGCCGAAGGCACCGACACCTTCGAGGTGAACCGCAACCTGGTGCTCACCGACGGCGCGCGTGCCGACTCGGTGCCCAATCTGGAGATCGAGACCGGCGAGATCGCCGGCGCCGGACACGCCTCGGCGACCGGCCGCTTCGACGACGAGCAGCTGTTCTACCTGCGTGCCCGTGGCATCCCGGAAGACGCGGCGCGGCGCCTGGTGGTGCGCGGCTTCTTCCAGGAGATCATCCAGAAGATCGCGGTCCCCGAGATCCGGGAGCGGCTCGAGTCGGCCATCGAGGCCGAGCTCGCCGCGATCGGCGCCTGAACCCCTCACTCCCACAAAGGAACTCGAATTCGATGACCACCCTGGAAATCAAGGACCTGCACGTCGAGGTCGCCAACCCGGACGAGTCCGGCGAGCCCATCAAGATCCTGAAGGGCGTCGACCTCACCATCAAATCCGGTGAGACGCACGCCATCATGGGCCCCAACGGCTCGGGCAAGTCGACGCTGTCGTACGCGATCGCCGGTCACCCCAAGTACACGGTGACCTCCGGCTCGATCACCCTCGACGGGGAAGACGTGCTGGCCATGTCGGTCGACGAGCGCGCGCGGGCCGGCCTGTTCCTGGCCATGCAGTACCCGGTCGAGGTGCCCGGCGTCTCCACGTCGAACTTCCTGCGCACCGCCGCCACCGCCGTGCGCGGCGAGGCGCCCAAGCTGCGGCACTGGGTCAAGGAAGTCAAGGAGTCGATGGCCGAGCTGGAGATCGATCCGGCCTTCGCCGAGCGCAATGTGAACGAGGGCTTCTCCGGCGGTGAGAAGAAGCGCCACGAGATCCTGCAACTCAGCCTGCTCAAGCCGAAGATCGCCATCCTGGACGAGACCGACTCCGGCCTCGACGTGGACGCGCTGCGCATCGTCTCGGAGGGTGTGAACCGCTACAAGGAGCGCGAGAACGGCGGCGTGCTGCTGATCACGCACTACACCCGCATCCTGCGCTACATCCAGCCGGAATTCGTGCACGTCTTCGTCGGCGGCCGCATCGTCGCCGAGGGCGGTTCGGAACTGGCCGACGAACTCGATGCCAACGGCTACGTCCGTTTTACGCAGAGCGCAACAGCAGGAGCCTGATATGACCGCCACGGTCCCCGCACTCGACGTGGCCCGCATCCGGGCCGACTTCCCGATCCTGAGCCGCACGGTTCGGGACGGGAAACCGTTGGTGTACCTGGACTCCGGCGCGACCTCGCAGCGGCCGCTCGCCGTGCTCGACGCGGAACGCGAGTTCCTGACCACGCGCAACGCGGCGGTGCACCGCGGCGCGCATCAGCTCGCCGAGGAGGCGACCGACGACTACGAGGACGCCCGCGCCGCCATCGGCCGGTTCGTCGGCGTGGACGCCGACGAGATCGTGTTCACCAAGAACGCGACCGAATCGCTGAACCTGGTGACCTACTCGTTCGCCGACGACCGGTTCCCGTACCACGTCGGCCCCGGCGACGAGATCGTCATCACCGAGCTCGAGCACCACGCCAATCTTGTTCCGTGGCAAGAGCTCGCGCGCCGCACCGGCGCGACGCTGAAGTGGTACGGCGTGACCGACGACGGCCGGATCGATCTCGATTCGCTCGAATTGTCGCCCGCCACCAAGGTGGTCGCGTTCACGCACCAGTCCAATGTGACCGGCGCGATCAGCGATGTCGCCGAAATCGTGCGCCGGGCACAGCAGGTCGGTGCGCTGACCGTGCTCGACGCGTGCCAGTCGGTGCCGCACATGCCGGTCGATTTCCGTGCGCTCGATGTCGACTTCGCCGCGTTCTCCGGCCACAAGATGTTCGGCCCGTCCGGGGTCGGCGTGCTGTACGGGCGGCGCGCGCTGCTCGCGGAGACGCCGCCGTTCATCACCGGCGGCTCGATGATCGAGACCGTCACCATGGAGGCCACCACCTACGCGGCGCCGCCGCAGCGGTTCGAGGCGGGCGTGCCGATGACCTCGCAGGTCGTCGGATTGGGCGCCGCCGTGCGGTATCTCGCCTCGCTCGGTATGGAAGCCGTTGCGGCCCATGAGCATTCGCTGGTCGAGGCAGCGCTGGCCGGGCTCGGCGCGATCGAGGGTGTGCGCATCATCGGCCCTGCCGACACGGTCGCTCGCGGCGGTGCGGTCTCGTTCGTGGTGGACGGCATCCACGCGCACGACGTGGGCCAGATCCTCGACGACGAAGGTGTCGCGGTGCGGGTCGGTCACCACTGCGCGTGGCCGTTGATGCGCCGCCTCGGGGTTCCCGCCACGGCGCGGGCCTCGTTCGCCGCCTACAACACGCTCGACGAGGTGGACGCACTCGTGGCCGCGGTGCGGAAGGCTCAGAGCTTCTTCGGAGTTGCATAGAACATGCGCATGGAGCAGATGTACCAGGAAGTGATCCTGGACCACTACAAGCACCCGCATCACCGCGGGCTGCGGGAGCCGTACGGTGCCGAGGTGCACCACGTGAACCCGACGTGCGGTGACGAGGTGACCCTGCGCGTCCAGCTCGACGACAACGGTGACGTCGCCGACGTCTCTTACGACGGCCAGGGCTGCTCGATCAGTCAGGCCGCCACCTCGATCCTCACCGATCAGGTCATCGGCCTGCCCGTGCAGCAGGCGTTGAAGGTCGTCGACTCCTACAGCGAGATGATTTCCAGCCGTGGCACCATCGAGGGTGACGAGGATGTCATCGGCGACGGCGTCGCACTGGTCGGTGTGTCGAAGTACCCGGCCCGGGTGAAATGCGCGCTGCTCGGCTGGATGGCGTTCAAGGACGCGGTGATCCGGATCGCGCCCGAGCAAACCACGTCCACGAATGGGGCCGGCAATGACTGAAACACCTGCATCGGAAACCGCCGCCGAGCAGCTGTCCGAGGAGGACATCAAGCGGCTGGAGGATCTCGAGGAGGCGATGCGTGACGTCGTCGACCCTGAGCTCGGCATCAATGTCGTCGATCTCGGCCTGGTCTATGGCTTGGCCGTGCAGGACGAGGTCGCGATCCTCGATATGACGCTGACGTCCGCGGCGTGCCCGCTGACCGATGTCATCGAGGACCAGTCGCGTAATGCCCTGGTCCGCAGCGGCCTGGTCGAGGACCTCAAGATCAATTGGGTCTGGATGCCCCCGTGGGGCCCCGACAAGATCACCGAGGACGGTCGCGAACAGCTGCGCGCCCTCGGCTTCACTGTCTGATCTCTCGCATCGCACATCGACGGCCGCTGCCTACGAGGTAGCGGCCGTCGACGTTTTCGCATCGGACGCGAGTGCCACTCGTCACGAGGGCTTGGCTCAGCAGCAATAGGTAGGTTATCTTCTACCTATGAAAGGTAGGAAACTTCCTACTCGATATGAATGGAGTGGAGATGTCGGAAGCTGCTGAGCGGTTCCGGGTGACCAGCGAGGGCTTTCTGGCCCGGATCATGGCGGTGCGCGCGGACCAGTGGGACAACGCGACGCCGTGCCCGCGGTGGACCGTGCGGGATGTCGTCGGGCACGTGATCAACGAACAGCGCCGGACGTTGGCGCAGGTGCGCGGAATCGAGCCCGCACCGCTGCACGGGATCGGGGTCGCCGAGATGGGCGCGCTGCCCGAGATCGCGGCGGATGCCGACCCGGCCGCCGCGTGGAAACACCTCGGGGACGGGCTGGCCGCGGCCATCGACGATCCCGCCTGCCTGGCCGCCGAGATCCCGACGTTCCAGGGGCCCAGGCCTTTTCGGGAGATCGTCGACATCCTGCCCGAGGACGTGCTGATCCATACCTGGGATGTGGCCCGCGGCATCGGCGGCGACGAGCGGCTCGATCCCGGCGTGGTCGCGTTCGTGCACGAGCACCTGTTGCCGATGGACGAGGCGCTGCGGCAGCCGTGGGCGTTCGGACCTAAGGTGACTGCACCGGCGGACGCGGACCCGCAGACCGAGTTCCTGTGCTTCGTCGGACGACGCCCGTAGCGCGAGAACCGCCAGCCCCCGAACGAAGGCCGCGATGCCGTACCGCACCAAATCCAGTGACGCCGACCTCCTGTTCGGCGCGCTGGCCAACCCTACCCGCCGCGACATACTCGACCTGCTCCTGGACGGCGAACAGTCGGTGCAGTCCATCGCCGAACGGTTCGATATGGCCCGGCCCAGCGTGTCCGAGCATTTGAAGGTGCTGCGCGAGGTCGGGCTGGTGGGGGAGGAAAAGCGCGGCCGGTTCCGCTACTACCGGGTGGAACCGCAACCCCTGCACGACCTGCAATCCTGGCTGGCGCCGTTCGAGCGGTACTGGCGTGCCCGGATGCGCGAACTGGGCGACGTGCTCGACGCGCTGCCCGACGACCCCGACGACGAGAAGGATGTGACCCGTTGACCGATGACCTGACCACCATCGAGGTGGACCAGTTCTACCCGCACCCGCCGGCCAAGGTCTGGCGCGCGCTCACCACCCCCGACCTGCTGGCTCGATGGTTGATGGAACCCACCGGCTTCGAACCGGTTTCGGGCAACCGCTTCCGGATGCAGGCGCGCCCGATCCCGGAGGTCAACTTCTCCGGGCAGATCCGTGGCGAGGTGCTGGAGGTGGTCGAGCCGAAGTTGTTGCGTATCACCTGGAACGATGCCGCGGTCGCGGAGGACAGCGGTTGGGTGCTCAGCTGGCAGTTGCATCCGGAGGGTAAAGGAACGCGGATGTTGTTCACGCACACCGGTTTCGATCCGGACAATCCGATTTCCCAGTTGTCCCGTACCAGAATGAGCGGCGGGTGGCCCGGTTTGCATCATCGTCTGGCGGGTCTGCTCGACGCGCAATAGATCGCTCGAATGCTGTTGAAAAGATTTGCCGCGCCCGGTTTTCCGATGGCGCGGCAGCGAAAATAAAAGCAGCGCACACCATTGCGTTATGCGCTGCTCGGCTCAGAGGTCCAGGCTGGATTGCAGCTGGTTCGTCTCGGCGGCCCGGGATTGATCCTGCGCGTGCAGGGTGCCCGCCGTCGTGTTCAGCGATTCGGAGAGTTCGGCCACGTGCTGCTGCAGCAGCGTGCGGCGACCGTCCAGGTACGCGTTGAACCTGGTGAACGCCGTGGCAGCGGTGTCTTTCCAGCCCTCGCGGCTGTCGGCGATCGCCTGATCGGTGTCGCGCAACGTGGTACCCGCGTTGTCGTACAGCGTGTCCAGCCGGGCGGCCGCACCACGCAGCAGTTCCGGATCGACCGAAACGGAATCACCCATTTACGCCCCCTGATCCAAAATTCACGGTAATTCCCGGATACCATACCTATCGTCGCAAGCAATCCTGACTTCCGTGGGGGGATCCTGGACGATGTTGCTACCGGACATTCGCTGGTGGAATGTGCTGGCGCTGGAAATGCTCGAGACGTCGTTGTCCCGGCGCATCACCACCGTGCAGGACGTGGTCGGCCAACTCGCCGATATCGGCACACTGCCCGGTTGGCAGGGTGACTCCGCGGCCGCCGCGCGCCGCAGATTCACCGTCACCACCGATCAGCTGATCGACGAGGCCGCCACCCTCGGCGCGGTCCGCGAGCTGACGAAGCAGACCAGGGCAGCGGTCACCCACCTCAAGGAAACGCTGGCCGCCATCGAACAGACCGCGACGGCGAACGGGCTCGAGATCTGGGACGCCGGCCACGTGACCATCGCTGATCTGCCCGATGCGCCGGACCCCGCGCAGGTGGAGTCGCTGCGGCTGGAACTGCAGGACGCCGTGCACGCGGTGATGAAACAGGCCGACGACATCGACGCGGACGCGGCCGCGGTCCTGAACCAGGCCGCCGACGGCAAGATCGACGACCGAGGCGCCACCGACGTCGCGGCGGCCTCCGGCGCGGGTGCGACCCAGGGCGGACTGACCGCCCCCGCGCCGCCGGAGCACGGGACGCCGCAACAAAACAGGGAGTACTGGGACGCGATGGACGAGCGGCAGCGCCGCGAAGTCATCGACCGGCATCCGGAATGGATCGGAAACCGGGACGGCATCCCGTCCATGGCCCGTCACGAAGCGAACGTCAACCGGATCGACGACGAGCGTGCCCGGCTGACCCAGGACCGTGACGCGCTGAAAGATCTGTTGAAGGACGCGCCGGACGGCGCGCGGTATCCGAACGCTCCCGACCCCTACGCCGCCGAGAAGACGAAACTCGCCGAGGTCGAGGCGAAGCTGACCGACCTCGACTCGATCGAGAAGATCCTGAAAGAGCATCCGCTCGACCCCGGCAACCCCGACAAGGGGGCGCGGCTGCTGCTGCTCGACCTGCAGTCGGGGGAGAAGGGGATGGCGGCGGTGGCCGTCGGCGACCCCGACAACGCCGACCACGTCTCGGTCACGGTGCCCGGCGTCTCGACCACCGTGCAATCGCTCGACGGCATGACCCGCGAGGCCGAAGCGGTGCAGCGGGAAGCCGAGAAACAGTTGCGGCTCGCCGGACGCCCGGACGAGCGGGTCGCCTCGATCGCCTGGCTCGGCTACGAACCGCCGCCGGACCTGGGGCTGGAGGCGGCGCGCTCGGCGCGGGCCGAGGACGGTGCGCCCGAACTGGCGCAGTTCTTCGAAGGTTTGGACGTGGCATCGACCCGGCCGGACCCGCACCTCACGGCGCTCGGTCACTCCTACGGGTCCTACACGACCGCGCTCGCGCTGCAAGAACACGGCCGCACCCAGCCGATCGACGACGCGGTCTTCTACGGCTCGCCCGGAATCAACGCGAACGACGAACCCGACCTGGGACTGGCGCAGGGGCACGGTTACGTGATGCGCGCGCCCGACGACCCGATCTCGCTGGTCGACGGCTTCGGCCGGTTCGGTCCCGACCCGGTCACCACGAAACTGGAGCAGCTCTCCGTCGGCGAGGCCACGACCACCGACCACGTGCGCCGCGAAGACTCGAACGGACACAGCGAATACCCGCGGCCGAGCGGCAACGGCGAACTGCGCACCGCCGGATACAACATGGCCGTCGTCATCGCCGGACTGCCGGAACTGGTGGTGCGCTGACATGACGGCCGTGACCCGAATACTCGCGGCGATCGTCTGCGTGACGGTCCTGACCGGATGTGGAGACAGGATGAACGCTCCCGACCGCCCGTCCAAGGAAGACATCGCGCACGCCGAGGCCCAGATGCGACGGCTGCCGTCGGTCGAAGACACCGAGCAGCAACTGGCAGTCCTGCTCCAGCGGATCGCCGACGCCGCGAAAACCGTTGCGCCCGAACTCGAATGGCGCACCCTGCGCGACCGCGGCCAAGGCAAACTCGGCTGCCCCTCGCCCTACCTCGAAACCATCGGCGTCTCCATGACGACCGACTCGCTCACCTCGGCGGTACCGATCACCGACGACGAATGGCCCCGCGTACTCCAGGCCGCCCGCGACCTCGCCGCCGAAAACGGCATCACCGCCCTGACCGTGCGCGCCGACACCCCCGGCCGCCACGACATCACCCTGCATTCACCCGACCACGGCAACGAGATCACCCTCGGCACCGACAAAGCCGCCCTCCTGACCGGCCTCACCGGCTGCCGGTACCGTGAAGAGGATCTGCGGCAGCAGCCGGGAAACTGACCAGCAGAAGGGGGCCTCATGCCGAGCAGAGGGAACACCGTCCGCACCCTCGCGATCACCGTCGGCGCCGTGCTGCTTCTCGCCGGCTGCAACGACACGTCCGGGACCCCGGCGACCAGCAGTGCGCCGAGCGCGAGCGCGTCGGCGTCGGGGACGCCGGTGAAGGATCAGGCGCCGTGGGACCCGTGCTCGCTTCCTATCGACGCCGTGCGGGCTACGGGACTTGACCCGGACAGTAAGAAGTCGGCTCTCGCCGGTGTCCAGTTCGACGGCTGGAAGTCGTGCGCTTGGCGCGCGCAGGCGCGTTGGTACGACCTCAGCATTCTGGCGGGAACCCCGACGCTGACGGCCGTGCAGGAGCGCCGGGACTTCATTGATATGCAGCCGACGACGGTCGGCAACCGCCGCGCGCTTCAGTTCACGATGGCCAGTGATCGAAACGATCATTTGGGATGTGCTGTGGCTGTTGAAGTTCCAGGCGGTACGGTCATCTTCGACATGCTCGGCCGCTACGGTGCGCCGCAGGAGGGGCAGCCATGCCCTCTGGCGAACAAACACACGAACGATCTGGCGAAATATCTGCCGTCGAGGTAGGGGGATCTGATGGTTGGTGAAAGTCTGTCGACTTGGCGAGAGTTGCTCGGCGCTGCCAACGCAGGGGAGCTGACCCTGGATGAGAGCGTCGGAGCTGGTCTCGCTCAGGACTGCGATCGCAATATCGAGAACCTTCGGGACCTCCTGCAACTGTCTCGAAACGTTGCCACCGTTGCCGGGTTCGGCGGTTTCCCTTCGGGACAGGTCCTCGAAGACAAATTCACTTCGAAGGGTTCCACCGGCGCGGATTCGATCCAGAACCGCATTCGGGAGCACATCGACGAGGTCACACTCATGAAGGAAGTCTTCGCCAAGGCCATGGCCAACTACCGCGCCGTCGACCAGTCCCGGGCCGACCAGCTCACCGGAATCGACGCGCCCGCATGACCTACGACGAGTATCGGGCCCGCATCATCGCGGCGCAGGAGCAGTGGAACAGGGATCGCGCGAATATCTACGCCGTCACGAATGTCGGTACCGATCAGTTCCAGGGCGGGTACGAACCGCCGCGGATCACGAACGAGGATCTGGCGCTGTTCGAGACCTTGCCGCTGGCGGATCTGGTGCAGCGGGTGGCCGCGATGCAACCGGGCACGGTGCTGCAGGCCGCGGAGGCGTGGTTCAAGATCGGCACCGCGTTCCGGGAGACGACGGAGACGTTCAATGCGAGTGTGCAGCGCACGATCGCGAACGGCTGGTCGGGTCAGGCGGCGGGCAAGGCGGCGGAGGCGGTGCGGACCTACAGTGACGGTGCGGGGCAGTTGACGACCTCGGCGCACCTCTTGTACGCCAAGCTCACGGAGATGTACACCGGCCTGAATCAGACTCAGGCGTTGATGCCCGGCCTCGCCGCTCCCGTGGATCTGAAGGGCAAAACCCTGCCCGCCGACGGTGCCATGAAGTCCGGTGATTACACCGCGGACGAGGCGCGGGAGGAAGCGAAACGCGTTCTGCAGACGGTGTATTGGCAGGTGGCGAACCAGACCGACAATGGCGTGCCGATCATCCCGCCGGCGCCTACCGTGGTGCGCGATCCGTCGACGCCGGTGGTGCCGTCGTCCGGTCCGGGCACGTCGAATCCGAGTTCCGCCACGCCATCCGGAACCGACGGCACGGCAGGCGCGGAGGCGGATCCGGCCGGCCAGCCGAACAGAGCAGCGTCCGAAGCGAATCCGGCGACGAACACACAGACGGCGAGTACCGGCTCCCCGTCGACGACTTCGGCGACCACGAACCAATCGGCCGCCGCGCCTACCACTGCCACGACCACTGGTACGCCGGCCACTACGACGCCGGTCGCTACGACGCCGACACCGGCGGGCACGCCCGGTCCGGGCACACCATCGCGCTCCAACCCTGTTTCGCCTTTTTCTCGTTCCGGTCCGGGCACTACTTCCGGCGAACCCGGCAGGCAGCCCGCCCCCGGCCGCAGCGTGCCGGGAAATCCGCAGCAGCCGGGCGTAGTTCCGGCCGCTGCCGCGCGGACCGCGACGGGCACGGCCACCGGCCGAGCGGGTACGAGCGGCATGCCCGGCATGGCACCGGGTGCGGCCGGCCGGGGCAACGACGACGAAAAACCCACCGGCACAAAGGATTACCTGATCACGCAGGAGAACGGCGAGGAACTCACCGGTTTGGGTGCGCTGCCGAAGACGGTGCCGCCGGTGATCGGCGACCATGATTGAGGTGCGGTTCACCGGACTGGAGTTCCAGCTGCTCTGGCACGCCTACGGCCGGGACCGGCTGCCGTATCCGCTGCAATTCCGCCCGCAGGCCGTCGATTTCGCCGATCTGGTGGCGCAGCGGGAAGCGGCGGCGGCCGCACTGCTCGACCGGCATTCGATCGAGTTGGAGCGCGCGTTGCAGATCCTGCTGGAGCCCGAGGTCCGGATCGAGCTGAAGGGGTTCGGCGCGCCGGAGCTGACCCGGATCTTCCGTTTCCACGGCGCGGTGCGCGACGCGGCGGGCGCGACCTTGGTGCAGCTGCCGGGCATCGCCGCGGACACCGGCGGTGACGTGACGCTGCGCTACGGCACTGCCGCCGAGGTCGCTGCCGATGCGGTTGGCGCGCTGCCGGATACGCCGCCGGGCACCCATCCACCGCTGGCGGCGCGGCGCGCGGAGATCACCGCCGATCGGGAGCGCCCGGTGCGCGAAGCGTACGCGGTGGGCCTCGCGCAGCGGTTCGACCGGCTGTTCAAACGCGAGCGCCGTGCGCTCGGCGAGATCACGGTGTTGCCCGGCCCTGCCGTCGACGCGCGTCCCACGTTCGGCCGTGGCTTCTGGTGGATGGATTATCCGGACGGCCGCTACTACGTGCAGACCGGTGATCCCGTCGTCGCCAAGCCGATGGATTCGGCCGCGATGGCCGCGGAGATCCGCCGGCTGGTCGTACTCACGCAGCGGTACTACCGCGAGGATCGCGAGCACGACGAGTATCTGCGCACGCGTCGCTAGACGGCAGAACCGAATCCGCAGCCGTACTGCCGGATTGAGCGGATGCCCCGAGTATCGGCGGCAGATTTCCGGGTGCTGGACAGGGTAGGTGGTGTGGGTGATGATCAGCTCGCTTCATCTTCTTTGAACGGGAGTTTCTGTTGTCCAATCTGGGGAGGGCCGCGTTCGGTGCGGTCCTGGCATCCACCGCGGCATTGACCATCGTCGGTGCGGGCTCCGCCGGCGCGGCGCCTGATTATCATGGGACGCTGGCCTTTTCGCCCAGCACCGGCAAAGTGGTCGGCTCGGTCGATCAACCGTCCTGGGTGACCGCGGATGCGGTGGCCATTCGGGACTGCGGCGTGTACGACTGCAAGATTCTCGTGCGCTTCTCCAACGGCTGTGCGGCGGCGGTGCGCGGCGCCGACGGTGCGTTCGCGGCCGATTGGGCGGCGACGCGGGCGGAAGCGGAGCGGCTGGCGGTCGCCAAGCTCGGCGAGAGCGCGCCACCGTTCCCGGATCTCGGCAGTGCCGTGCCGCAGCCGGCGCGCGTCGTACTATCCGAGTGCACCAAGAACGCAAGCTGAACGAACCAATGGGGGGAATCATGAAATACACAGGGAGCAAGGCTGTCCTGGGCCTGTTCGTTTCGACGGCGGTCGCCTTCGTGGCGGCCGGCGCAGGGCAGGCCGGTGCCGAGCCCGGGCCGGACGGTTCCTACTACGGGTCGCGGGCGATCACGGTCGACGCGAACGGTGCCGGCGTTTCGACGGCGTGGAACTATCCGAACTGGGCGGAAGCCGACGCCGCGGCGCTCGACGACTGCCGGGCGAAGGGTGGGCGGAACTGCACTATTATCGTCCGCTTCGTCGACGGCTGCGGCGCCATCGCCGAACGTGACGGTCGCTACATCGGTGGCACCGGTCCCAACCGGGTCGAAGCCGAGCGTGCGGCGCTCGCCGCGTTCGGGCCGCCGCCGGTGAATTTCGGCAGCTCGGCGCCGAGCTCGGCGCGCATCGTCGGCACCACGCTCTGCACCAGCAACGTGGAATGACGCTGTCGCCTGGTGCCCGGGAGTTGTCCCGGGCACCAGGTGCCTCAGCGGCGCAATACTTTTCGGGCCAGCCAGTTGCCGAAGAACTGGATGCCCTGCACGCCCGCCACGATGATCAGCGTGGCCACGAAGGTGACCTGCCAATTGAACTGCTGATACCCGTGGACCAGCGCGAAATCGCCCAGTCCGCCGCCGCCGACGGTGCCCGCCATGGCGGAGATGTCGACGATCGAGATCACCACGAACGTGTAGCCGAGGATCAGCGGGCCGAGCGCCTCGGGAATCAACAGCGTCAAGATGATTCGCAGCGGTCCCGCGCCGACCGCGCGCGCCGCCTCGATCACGCCGGGGTCGACTGTCACCAGATTCTGCTCCACGATCCGGGCGATGCCGAACGACGCCGCCACGATCATGACGAACGCCGCGGCGTCGCGGCCGATGGTGGTGCCGACGACTTCCAGCGTCACCGGCCCCAGTGCCGCGAGCAGGATGATGAACGGGATCGGGCGCACCACGTTCACGATCACGTTGAGCAGCAGGTTGATCGGGGCGTTCGCGAGCAGCCCGCCTTTGCGGGTGGTGTAGAGCACGGTGCCCAGGAACAGTCCGATCAGGCCGCCGATCACGAAGGTGATCAGCACCAGATAGAGGGTGGTGCCGATCGCCTCGGTCAGCAACGGCCGGAGTTTGTCCCAATCCGCTTGCATCGGTACTCCTTTCAGGCCGTGCGCGGGCCGAGTTCGGCGATCACCTTGTCGACGGCGTCGTCGGGTCCGTGCAACGCCAGGGTGATGCTGCCGAAGGTCTTGTTCTGCAACGTGCCGATTCCGCCGTAGACCACCTCGAAGCGGACATCGGCGTGCGCCGCGACGGTCAACGCGGCGCCGATGCCGTGCTCGTCGTCGACGTCCACCGTGACGAGCCGGCCGCCGTGCAGCGCACCGAGCCTGCGCACTTCGTCCTCGGACGGCCGGTTGTGCAGCACCGTGGCCACGAACGATCGCGTCGGCGCGGCCTGCGGCGTCGCGAAAACCGCGAAGGTGCTGGCGAGTTCGACGATCCGGCCCTCGGCGAGCACCGCGACCCGGTCGGCGACGGCACGGATCACATCCATCTCGTGGGTGATCACCACGATGGTGACGCCGAGTTCCCGATTGACCTTCTTCAGCAGGCGCAGCACCTCCGCGGTGGTCTCCGGGTCCAGCGCCGAGGTCGATTCGTCCGCGAGCAGCAGCGACGGCGAGGTCGCCAGCGCGCGAGCGATGCCGACCCGCTGCTTCTGACCGCCGGACAGCTGGTCGGGGTAGCTGCGGGCCTTGTCGGAGAGTCCGACGAACTCGAGCAACTCCGCGACCCGCGCCTTACGCGCGGCCCGTTTCCAGCCCGCCACCTTGAGCGGGTATTCGACATTGCCTGCGGCGGTACGGGATCGGAACAGATTGAACTGCTGGAACACCATCCCGATATCGCGGCGCAGGCGGCGCACCTCGGCCTCGGGCACCCCCGTGATGGGGGTGCCCGCGACCTCGATGCTGCCGCTGGTCGGCCGTTCCAGGGCGTTGATCAGGCGGACCAGGGTGCTCTTGCCCGCGCCGGAATAGCCGATCACGCCGAAGATCTCGCCCTGCTCGATCCGCAGATCGATATCGTCCAGCGCGACATGGGCATCCGCGCCCTTGCCGAAAACCTTGGTTACCGAGCGGAATTCGACGGCGGGCGGGTTACCGCTCACTTGCCGTCACGGATGGTCTGCTGCACCCGCTGGAGAATCTGCTCCAGTTCGGGGCCGGTGCGGCGCACGTCGACGGCCGTGTTCTTGGTGACCTCGGCGTGCGCGCGCTGCACCTCGGGGTCGTGCCAGAGTTCGACCAGCTGCAGCAGCTTCGGGTTGTTCTTGTCCTCGGCCCTGGTCACCAGCGCGTTGATGTACGGCTCGGCCGACGGGTTCTTCGGATCGTCCTTGTACAGCGCCGAATTGGGGTCGATGCCGGAACGGTCGAGGAAGGTGTTGTTGATCACCGCGCCGTCCACGGACGCGAGCGAGAGCGCGGTCTGCGCGGCGTCGACGGTGGTCACCTTGACCTTGGACGCGCCCTTGTCGACATCGGCCGCGGTGGGCGCGCTCGAGCTGCCGGACAGTTTCAGCAGACCGGCCGCCTGCAGGACGAACAGGGCCCGCGCCTGGTTGGTCGGGTCGTTCGGGATCGCGATCTCCGCGCCCTGGGGCAGGTCGGCGAGCGCTTTGTGCTTCTTCGAGTACAAGCCGAGCGGCACGATGTAGGTGGCGCCGATCGGGGTCAGCGTGTCCTTGTTGGCGACGTTGTAGGCGCCCAGGAACTGCAGGTGCTGAAAGAGATTCACATCGATCTGCTTTTGCGACAGCGCGAGATTCGGCTGCTTGTAGTCGGAGAAGTTGGTGATCTTCAGCGTGATGCCCTTGTCCTTGGCCCGCTGTTCGAAGACGTCCCAGGCTTTGTCCTTGTCGGTGGTGCCGATCCGCACTACCGTGTCGGAGGAGGACTTGTCGTCGGAACCGCACGCCGTGACGGTGAGGGCCGCGGTTGCTACCAGGACCGGGATCGCCAGTACCCGATGGAATTTCACTTCGTTGCTCCCGAAAAGCTCGTCGCAATATGAACCCGGTAATCCAAGCGATCCGCGGGCGGACGGGACAACGGTTGGGATTGTGGTGAGCGAAACCCTTCCCAATTCTTGGACGACCGTCTAGTTTGCTCGCAATGCGCTTGATGCACCGTCTGCTGGTGATTCCGATTCTTTCCGCCCTGGCCGTGACCACGATGTCGTGTGGCGCGAAGCACGACGACGGAGTGATCCGCATCGGTGTGAACGATCTCGCAGAGCCGCACTGGGACGTGTACCAGAAGAAGGCGGCCGATCAAGGCATTCGCGTGGAGTTCATCAACTTCACCGACTACAACCAGCCCAATCCCGCACTGGCGCAACGGCGTATCGATCTCAACAAGTTCCAGCACGTGCGCTACCTGGCCAACTACAACGCCCGCAACAACGACACCCTGGTGCCGGTCGGCGCGACCGAGATCTTCCCGCTGACCCTGTACTCGCGCAAGCACAAGTCCGTCGCCGAGATCCCGCAGGGCGGCCAGATCACGTTGAGCAACAACCCCGCCAATCAGGTGCGGCCGCTGCTCAGCCTGGCCGCGGCCGGGTTGGTCGTGCTGAAGGGCGGTGCGAGCTGGGACTCCAAGATCGAAGACGTGGACACCGCGGCCTCCAAGGTGAAGCTGACACCCATCGATCCGACCCTCACCGCGCAGTCACTGTCCAGTGTCGACGCCGCGTTCGTCGACGACACCTTCGCGCGTCCGGCGGGTCTGACCAAGAACGACACCATATACACCGACGACCCGGAACGCCCGGAACTGAAGCAGTACATCAACATCTTCGCCGCGCGGGCCGCCGACAAGGACAACCCGACGCTGCTGAAACTGGCTGCGCTGTACCACGATCCGGAGGTAGAGGCCGCGGTGCGGGCCGAGACCGGTTACGAAGGCATCTTCAAGACGAACACCCCGGCCGACCTGCAAGCCACGGCGACCGAACTGGAAGCGAAGTTCCGCAAGTAGTTTCGGGTCAGTCGCGGGCCGAGAGCACCCGGGCCGCTTCCCGGTGTGCGTTCGTATTCGGTTGCAGCGCACGGGAACCGGCCAGCTTGGCCTGCACATGCTCGGACACGGTGATCGGCGGGTACTTGCTGCCCGCGCCGACGCAGGAGGGCAGCGTCTCGATCACCGCGTCGAAATTGCCGTCGTGGAAGAACGCGGCGCTGCGCCGGCGTTCGATGGTGCCGTCGACGATCGGCGGCATCACCCGGTGCAGCGTCGAGAGCCACCGCTCGTTGGTCCAGCGGGCCATCACGTCACCGAGATTCACCAGCAGCGCCTCGTCGGCGGGTTGCACGTCGTGCCAGCGGCCGTCCGCGCCCAGCACCTGCAAGCCGGGCACCTGGTCGGCCCACAGGACGGTGACGATGCCGTAATCGGTGTGCTCGCCCATTCCCTTCAGCTCGCCGTCGAGGTCCACGCTGCCCGGTGGCAGCGCATAGTTGTTCATGCGCAACACATTCAGCGAGTGATCGGTGAAACTCTCGAAATAGCCGAGCGGTAGGTCGAGGGCGTCGGCGAATACGGTGGTGAGCGTGCCCGCCACCCGCGCGGCCTCGGCGTAATACCGCTGCACCCGCGGCCGGAAGTCGGGAAGTTCTGCGGGCCAGACATTGTCGGCGTAGCCGGCCTGCGCGGGAAGGTCGAGTCCCGGATAGTCGGAGGTGGTCGTGCCGATATTGAACGCCTCGAAGAAGTCGTTCATCCGGGTCGCCGAGGTCACCCCGAGGCTCAAACTCAGGCTCTCGCTCTTGGGTGGCGAATAGCCCCGATTGAATTCGACCGCCGTCCGGTAGCTCTCCTTGACGGCGGGCGTGAGCGCGAAGAACTCGTCCAGCGCGGCCGCGAACTCGTCGAGCACCGGGCGGGCGATCCCGTGCCCGCGGATCTGCATGAACCCGACCGTGCTCGCCGCCTCGTCCACCTGCCGGGCGACCGCGGCCCGCGCCGCGGCGTCGGCGCCCTTGACGTAGGGCGAGATATCGATGATGGGAACGTGGAACTCCACGACGCACCGTCCTTCCGTCTCCGCTGCACCGCCCCCCCAGCATGGTCCGTACCCGCTGCGCCGAACCCACGTTCGGGTCACATTCGGGTAAATCCGTTGCTTGCGGTTCCACCCGAGACCTGCTCGAGGGTTCCAAAATAGACCCGAACGATGGTCCAGAATGGACCGAGATCGGGAGGGCGGCGTTGTCGGTGTCCGGCCTTAAGCTGAGGGCTCCAATCGACGCGACAGGGGGATCTACATGTCAGTCAAAGTTCCATCGTTGGAAGAGCGGGTGGCGGTGCTGGAGCGTAAACGAGAGCAAGCGGAGGGCGACAGGATCGCCTATCAGGACACCCTCATCGACACGCGTGAACGAGTCGTCAACGTCGAGTACGGGATGGCACGTGTGAAAGAGGTCGTCGAGTACACGCGAATTCGGTTGGACTGTCTCGAGACCGAAGTGGCAGGCGTGAAGTCGATCGCCCTGGACTCGCAGGTCCGTCTGGGCAATCTCGAGCGAGACGTGTCGGGGCTGAAGCGGGACGTGTCGGGGCTGAAGCGGGACGTGTCGGGGCTGAAGCAGGACGTGTCCGGGCTGAAACAAGGCGTGTCCGGGTTGACCCGCAGTGTCGATGCGATCGTGTCGCACTTCGGGATCGTGCTGCCGGCGGAGGAAGCTCAGCCGTGAGCTGAAATGGCTGCGGGGCGGGTCTGCACCGGCAATGATGCCGGTGTGGACGAACAGATGTACGAGCGATCGCGGCGCGGGTTGCATGCGGTGGCGGAATTGTTGATCGCGGGGCCGCAGTATCGGCAGTACGAGACCATCCGGCTACGGGTGGTGCACCAGGGGTTCGGCGGGGTGCAGTGGCCGGTGTCGGTGGTCGGCGCCGAACTGGTCTGGCCGGAGGGGCGCGCGGCGCTGGCGGGGACGTATCGGGAACTCGGAAAGCTCGCGAACATCGAACCGGGGGCGCCGGACGGGCTGTACAAGGACACCACCGGCGTGGAACCGGACAGCGCGATGGAGATAGATCCGGTCGCGGCGCAGCAGATCAGCGACTGGTTCGCCCTGGGGGACAAGGCTTTGCGATGTCTGGCCCCGGACAGCACGCCGGTGCTCTGGCCCGAGCACTTCGACCTGTCCAGCGCGGTAGGCGAGGTGAATTACGGTGTGTCACCGGGGGATTCGGCCCACCCCGGACCTTATGCGTATGTAGGCCCGTGGACACCGCGCACAGGCGCGTTCTGGAACGCCCCCTTCGGCGCGCTGCGCCCGGGCACCGAATTCGACTCGGCAGCAAGCCTCTTGGCGTTCTTCGAGGAAGGCCGCGCCCAGGCGGCCGGTTAGGCGCACCCTTTCTGCCATGCGCACCCTTTCTGTCTTCTCGCACCCGCTGTGGCCTGGCAGAACGGGTGCGAGAAGACAGAAAGGGTGCGGCGACGGTCTGAACCGCGCACTGGCATGCGGGGCAGCCGGGCGCTAGCGGGCGGCGCGGTGGTTGTCGCCGGCCAGGCGACCGCGGCGGATCAGCGCGCGCTTGGTGCCGGGGGCGATGGCGGCCGCGTCGAGTTGCGCTTCCGGGTCGGGGTCGTCGGGATTCGGGCGGACGAACAGGGTGACCGTGGCGGCGGGGGTGAAGCCGCTGCGGGTCATCAGTGCGGTGGAGGCCGCGTTGCGGTCTTCGACGTCGGTGACGATGCGGCGCGCGCCGCGGGCGAACAGCGCCTCGGAGCAGACGTCGACCAAGCGCCGGGCGATCCCGTGCCCCTGCATATCCGGCGCGACGGCGATCCATTCGAGGTAGGCCCAGTCGTCGCGGTTCTCGAACTCCATCGACCCGAGCACGAAACCGACCACGCGGTCGGAATCGAGGGCGACCCAGCAGGCGTTGTCGGGGCTGTCGAGGTGCTCGGCGACCGAGGTGAGCGACCACGAGGTGTACGGCTTGGTGGTGATGTCGAAGACTTCGTGGCCGAGATCGAGGACCTGGCGCAGGTGGCCGAGACCCATCGGGACGATCACTACGGCAGAATCCATGCCGACAGTTTGCCAGCAGGACGCGCCTCGGCCCTCACGCGCCCTTACGGGCCGCGGTCTTCTTCGCCGGCTTGTCGGCGGTCTTCTTCGCGGCTTTCTTGGCCGGAGCTTTCTTCGCGGCGGCTTTCTTGGCGGTCTTCTTCGCGGGCGCGGCCTTGCCGTTGTCCTCGGCGGTGCTGCGCCGCCCGCTGGCTTCCAGGCTGCGCTGCAGAGCGGCGACCAGGTCGACCACCTCGGCGTCCATGTCCGCGGGCACGGACTCGGGCTGCTCGGGCACCTTGCCGGTGCCGCTGGCGATCGCCTCGTCCAGCAGCCGCTTCAACTCGATCTGGTACTCGTCGGTGAACTGGTCCGGGTCGAAATCGTCGGACATGGTCTCGACCAGCGTCTCGGCCATCTTGATCTCTTGCGGTTTCGGTTCGGCGACACCGTCGAGGGATTCGAATTCCACCTCGCGGACCTCGTCGGGCCACAGCAGCGTCTGCAGTACCAGCACGCCCTCGTGCACGCGCAGCGCGGCGAGCCTGGTCTTCTGGCGCAGCGTGAAATGCACCAGCGCGGTGCGGTCGATCCGTTCCAGCGTGGTGGCCAGCAGTACGTAGGCCTTGGGCGTGCTGGAGTCGGGCTCGAGGTAGTAGCTCTTCTCGTACAGGATCGGATCGATCTGCTCGGACGGCACGAACTGCAGCACGGGGATCTCGTGCTTCTCGGCGGCGGGCAGTTTGGCGAAGTCCTCGTCGGTCAGGATGACCTTGTCGCCGTCGGGGGATTCGTAGGCCTTGTCGATATCGGCGTACTGCACGGATTTACCGCAGACGGTGCAAACACGGTCGTATTTGATCCGGCCGCCGTCCTTGGCGTGCACCTGGTGGAAGCGGATGTCGTGGTCCTCGGTGGCGGTGTACACCTTGACCGGGACGTTCACCAGCCCGAATGCGATCGAGCCTTTCCAGATCGACCTCACTGCTGCATCCCCTCGACGCGGGTACCGCGTCCGCGAACCCGGCGATCCACCGGTTCGGGACGGATGAGTGCTGGACGGTAAGGCCCACTCATTCCTCCATGATGGCGGACGGTATTCGAATACGCGAGCGAATGGGCGTCCCGAGTGTCGCGGCGGCGACGCGCCGACGGACCGGGGGCGGCAAGGTGCCGAACAGGCCGAGCATGGCTCTGACGGTGCCATTCAAGTCGGTACGGCCCGATAGATAGGCGCGCTGCGCGCTCGGCGGAAGCGTGAAAAACGCGTCGAAAAAAACCGGGAGGTCGGTTGTGGGTAGGCCGAGCAGCGCCCGCAACCCGGCGGCTCGCAGGCGGTACACGGCGCGCGCCGAAACCGGCCATGCCGCAGCGCCGAGTGCGACGGTATCGGCGGCGGCGAGCGCGGCGGCCACGCTGTAGCCGGTGGCCGGATGCGCGAAACCGCCCGCCGCGCCGAAGGTGTACCGGCCCGGCCTGCCGCCTTCGACTGGGAAGCGGACTCGCTCGACCCGTTCGTCGCCGGTGACTTCGATCCCGCGCGAACGCAATCGGTGCAGCAGCCGATCGCGCAGCTCGCGGCCGTCGAGGGCGGGCCGCCCGACCAGACAGGTCTCCTCGAGCAGCATCGTGTCGCCGCCGAGCGGGACCGCGTAGAGAAACGAGCGCGGTGCGTCGGCGGCCGCGCCGTTGTCCGGCCGCCAGTCCATGAACATCGGTTCGATGCCGGAGCAGCGATCCCGGTCGAGCATCAGCCCGTACGCCGTCTGCTCGGCCAGTACGGGGGACCGGCCGATCCCGCGGGCATCGACCACCCGCCGACCGCGCAGCACGGTGCCGGAGGCCAGCACCGCGGTGCCGGGCCCGCACTCGACCGCGCGATCGGCGATGATCCGCGCCCCCGTCACGTCCAGCGAATCCTGTAGCCGTGCCGTTTCGAGCACGACGTAGGGCCGATCGATCCGGTGCACGCGGGTACCCCAGGCCACCGGCTGCGCGACTGTCGCGGCCACCGCGTCCTTCGCGAGCCAATCCGGGAGTTCATCGGCCCACGCCGCATACGTGGCGTGCCACCGCCGTTCGGGCGCGGGGTCCACCACGGTCACCGTCGAACCGCGGACCAGACAGCGATGCGCCAGCGCGCGTCCCGCCGGTCCCAGCCCACAGACCACGACATCGACAGTCACGCCGCCACCCGCCGCGAGCCGGCACCGGCCCGGCGGCTGCCCGATGTCGCACAGGCAGCTCGCCATGAGTGTGTTGTCGGCTTGGGGCCGCCGACAGTCCGGCACCGCGGTCCGGTTCCACGCGATGTGCGAACACCTGGCGCCGGGGTGCGGCGTGTCTCACCGTGCGGTGAAAGGTGTTCGTCCACAAGTCTTTTCGCTGGAATCAGAGGCCGCCGGTGGAGAGGAGGCCGCCGTCCACACGGACCGTTTCGCCGGTGATCCAGGCGGCTTCGTCGGAGACCAGGAAGCCGATGAGGCGGGCGACGTCCTCCGGGGTGCCGAGGCGTTTCAGCGGGTAGACGCTCGCCGCGCGTTCCTCGTCGGCGGAGTACAGCGCGTCGGCGAACTTCGTCTTGATCACGCCGGGCGCGACGGCGTTCACCCGGATCTTCGGGCCGAGCTGCCACGCCAGTTCGTCGGTGAGCCGGATGAGCGCGGCCTTGGACGCGCCGTAGGCGGCGATCACCCCGGACGAGCGCAGGCCCGCGACGCTGGCCACATTCACCACCGCACCGCCGTGCGCACCCATCCACGCCTTGTACGCCAGCTGCACGTAGCCGAGCGCCGCGACGACGTTCACGTCGAAGATCTTGCGGACCGCGTCGAGATCGGCCTCCATCAGCGAGCCGAACACGGGATTGATGCCGGTGTTGTTGATCAGGATGTCCACCGACCCGAACTCGGCCATCATCCGGTCGATCGAGGCGGCGCGGTCTTCGGCGTGACCGGAGTTGCCGGCCAGCGCCACGACCTCGCCCCGATGACCGCGCGCTCGCAGGTCTGCGGCGGCTTCCTCCAGCGGATCCTTCTTGCGGGCGCTGATCAACACGTTCGCGCCCCGGCTGAGCAGCTCCGCCGCCACCGCCTTGCCGATGCCCCGGCTGGCCCCGGTGACCAAAGCGCTCTTGCCCACTAGATCGGTCGCGGTGCCGTTGTTTCGCTCACTCATGCAACCGCAGGTTACTCGCCGTTCAGTTACGGCCGTCACATACCGATCGCGGGGTGTGAAGGGCTGCTCCGATCACGGGTAAAATCGGTGGTTCTTGTGTGTAAGCCGTCGCACAATCGAGTAGCAACCGCCCAGCACTACCGATCCGGAGGAGAAACCTGTGATCACCGCGACCGACCTGGAGGTCCGGGCCGGAGTCCGCACGCTGCTGTCGGCCCCTGGACCGGCATTGCGGGTGCAGTCCGGCGACCGGATCGGACTGGTCGGGCGCAACGGTGCGGGCAAGACCACCACGCTGCGCATCCTGGCCGGCGAGGGCGAACCGTACGCCGGAAAGATCTTGCGCTCCAGCGATATCGGCTATCTGCCGCAGGATCCGCGGGAGGGCAACCTGGATGTGCTCGCGCGTGATCGCGTGCTGTCCGCGCGCGGACTGGACACCCTGATCCGCGATATGGAGAAGCAGCAGGCGCTGATGGCCGAGGTGGCCGACGAGAACGAGCGCGAGAAGGCGGTGCGCAAGTACGGCAGGCTCGAGGATCGTTTCTCGGCACTGGGTGGCTACGTCGCCGAGAGCGACGCGGCCCGCATCTGCCACAGCCTCGGCCTGCCCGACCGGGTGCTCGGCCAGGCCCTGCGCACCCTCTCGGGTGGTCAGCGGCGTCGAATCGAGTTGGCGCGCATCCTGTTCGCCGCGTCCGACGGCAGCGGCGGCCGCTCCGACACCATCCTGCTGCTGGACGAGCCGACCAACCACCTCGATGCCGACTCGATCACCTGGCTGCGCGGCTTCCTGCAGAACCACGACGGTGGTCTCATCGTGATCAGCCACGACGTGGAACTGCTCGGCGATGTGGTGAACAAGGTGTGGTTCCTCGACGCGGTGCGCGGCGAGGCCGACGTCTACAACATGGGCTGGCAGAAGTACCTGGATGCGCGCGCCACCGACGAACAGCGCCGCAGGCGCGAACGCGCCAATGCCGAGAAGAAGGCGAGCGCGCTGCGGGTGCAGGCCGCCAAGCTCGGCGCCAAGGCCACGAAAGCCACTGCGGCACAGAACATGGCCAAGCGGGCCGACCGGTTGATGGCCGAACTCGACGACGTGCGCGTCGCCGACAAGGTGGCCAGGATCAAGTTCCCCGAGCCCGCGCCCTGCGGCAAGACACCGCTGATGGCGGAGAACCTGACCAAGATGTACGGCTCGCTGGAGATCTTCGCGGGGGTGGATCTCGCGATCGATCGCGGCAGCCGGGTGGTGGTGCTCGGGCTCAACGGCGCGGGCAAGACCACGCTGCTGCGGCTGCTCGCCGGGGTGGAACAGCCCACCGCGGGCAGTCTGGTGCCGGGCCACGGCATGAAGGTCGGGTATTTCGCGCAGGAGCACGACACCCTCGACGACAACGCGACGGTCTGGGAGAACATCCGGCATGCCGCGCCGGACGCGGGGGAGCAGGACCTGCGCGGCCTGCTCGGCGCGTTCATGTTCACCGGTCCCCAGTTGGACCAGCCCGCGGGCACCCTGTCCGGTGGTGAGAAGACGCGGTTGGCGCTCGCCGGACTGGTGTCTTCGGCTGCCAATGTGTTGCTGCTCGACGAGCCGACCAACAACCTCGATCCGGTCTCGCGCGAACAAGTGCTGGATGCGCTGCGCACTTACGCCGGCGCGGTCGTCCTCGTCACGCACGATCCGGGGGCCGCTGAGGCGCTCTCGCCGGAGCGGGTGATCTTGCTACCGGACGGTACGGAGGACCACTGGTCCGCGGATTATCTGGAATTGATTCAGCTCGCGTGAGTTTCATCACAAGAACCCGTTGATCACGGCCCCTCGAGTGCTTAGCCTGGAAAGACGCTGCTCGGCGACTCGGAGGAAGCCATGAGCGACAGGCCCGCACAAGTCAAAGCCACCCTGGGGAAGGGAACCCGCGTCACGGGGAAGTCCCGTGACCGCCTACAGACCCAGTTGAAGAAGCAGTACGAGGCAGGTGCGAGCATTCGCTCGCTGGCGCGAGCAACCGGTCGCTCCTACGGCTTCATCCACAACGTATTGGTGGAGTCGCACGTGCAACTCCGCAGCCGTGGCGGCGCGAACCGCCGCAAGAGTCAGTAGCACCGCATCCGGCTCGAACCGGTTTCGGCGGAACGGATTTCGCCTGAACCGGTGAGTTCCCGCGCGACGGCTACGCGACAGGCCCGGACGGGGCGCTCGACTGGATCGAGGTCGACGACTCGGCACTGGACGACTACTTGGCCGGACTGCTGCGCGGGGTGGGCGAGGCGCGCGTCCTACGAGCTGCCGGCCCGGGACGCGGTGGATGAGCTTCGGCTGCTGGTGTTTCCGGTGTTGCTCGGGGAAGGGCGGCGGCTGTTCGACGGCGTCAGTAGCCCTCGACGGCGCCGTCCCCGTCGACGAGCAGATTGGCCAGGCTGCGGAAGATCGGCAGGCCGGTCTTGATCTCCAGGTACGCGAACTGTCCCTGCGGGTTGACCTCGAGGAAGTAGTACTCGCCGTCGCGGCCGAGCCGAATGTCCAAGACGCCGAACGACAATCCGAGCGCGCCCATCAGGGTGGCGAGCGATTTGCTGACCGAGGCGGGCAGATGCTCGGGCACGAAATCGACCGAGGTGTCCAGGCGGGAGTCGACGCGGCCGACGCCCGCCTGGGAGTCGATGCGCACCGTCCACTCCACGCCGTCCACCCAGACCACCCGCAGATCGCATTCGGCGTCGACGTAGTCCTGGAAGGTGGTCGGCGCCGCGCGGATGCCGACCAGTCTGTCGTAGTCGTGCTCGGTGATGATCCTGGTCTCCGCGAACTCGGCGCGGCTGGTCCCGGTGCGCTTGTAAACGACTGGGCCGGGCCGGGATTCGGCGAAGCTGCGGGCCTCGTCCGGGTCGTTGGTGATCAGTGTCTCCGGCACCGCGAAGCCGGCCCGCAGCGCGGTCTCCAATTGCACGATCTTGCGGGCGGCGGTGCGGTCGGCCCCCGGGTCGTTGACCCAGTGTGCCGGGATGGACCAGAGCAGACCCTGGATGAAACCGTCGCATTCGGCCTGCCGGAAGTCGTTGTCGGAGACGCGGACTCCGGCGGGCGGCTGGGTCGGATGCGGCCGGCGCCACCAGACCGAGCGGACGTCGTCGAGGCCGATCAGGTGGGAGACCGAACGGGCGGTACCGTAGCGATCCAGCCGGAAACTGCCCGACTCACGCGGAAAGTCGCGCAGGTCGAGCTGAATCGCGCTGAGCCCGTGGAATTCTCGCAGCGTCGCCGCCATGGCGGTAGCGTGCAGATCGTCGGATTCGGACACGATGAGGACTGATCCCGTCCGGCGTCCCGCCATGAATGCGCCGATCAGTCGAGACTGTCGCAGTTGATACCGTCGTCACTGGTGGCGAGCGACTTGGTCTGGCAGTAGGTGAAGGTGGCGCCGTTGGTGCCGGGCAGGTCCACCAGATTCAGGCGATCGGCCCAGGATTCGGTGAGCTCGCGCAGCTGCTCGTCGCCGAGCGCCGCGGACGGGGCCTGCTGCATGGTCATCGGGCGGTCGACCACATCGATGCGCAGGCGGCGGGTGAAATCCGCGGTGGCGCCGACCCGGATGTCGACCAGCACCGGCCGGGCGCCGCGCTCGGCGCGGAGCCCTTCGGGCACCGCCGAATCGAGCACGCGCAGTACGTCGGACCGACGGAAGGTCCACGTTCCCTCGGCGACGCGCACGCTGATATCGCGTTCCGACTCCGCTACCAACAGCCCGTGCAGTGGAGGCACACGATCACTCTTCGGCGCGGTTCCGTGGAGGCGGAGTGCGTCGGTCATAGCCATTTCTCCGATCTGCTCGCGATTTGCCACGACCCCCGAGCGTGAGCCCGATCATAACGTGCGAAGGGCCGGTACCGGTCCGGATCGACAGATTTAACCCCCGGTGGCAAACCGGATTACGATCCCGGATGCGCTAGCGCCGAAAGTTTTTCGGCAGGGCACCAATAGTTCCGGCGCAATCAGCGAGCTATTTCCGAATGGCAATGTGTCTCTCGCATAGCCCCGGGTTGGCGGCTGTGCATTCGCACGTGCGATTTCACAGATCGAGCAGGTCGGGACGCTCGGCGAGGTCCCGGAAACGGTCGGCGGGTCCGGACACCAGCTTGCGTTCGCGCAAATCGAGCAGCCCGCCGACCACCCGCGCCTCGGCCGCGACGGTGCCGTCGAGTTTGCGGATCTCGTGCCGGAAGGTGAAGGTCTTGCCGCCGGAGTATTCGATGTCGGTGTCGACGGTGACCTCGTCGCCGCCGCGCAGCTCCCGCAGATACTTGATGGTGGACTCCAGCACGACCGGACCCACGCCGGTCGCGATCAGCTTGTCCTGCGGCAAGCCCGCGGCGCGCAACATCTCCCACCGCGCGTGCTCGGTGTACTGCAGGTAGACCGCCTGGTTCAAGTGGCCTTGGGTATCGAGCTCGTAACCGCGCACAACGATCGGGATGGTGAAGGTCATAACTGGACCAGCGCCGTACCGGATGGTCTTGTTCCCGCCTCGGACCGATGCCTTCGTCACACCGGCGGGACAGCGGATGGCGGGGTCGTCGCGCGGTCCGGGTTCGCTCAGCGAATCGGGTGGTCCGGTACTCGCCCGTCGGCTCCGTAACGGGCCTACCGTGGGGTTATGCGCCGGACGACGCGGCGCGTGCAAGGAGATCACTGATGATCGACATCATCACCCTGCGCGGCACCGGTGAGCCGCGCAATCCGGACGGAACGCCCGCGGGCATGCTGTACGCCGTCACCGCGCTGCTGGACACCGCGCGCTTCTCGGCCTTCGAACCGGACTGGCCCGCTTCGGTCGGTCCGTCGCCGGATCTGTGGGGCCCGTCGCTGGACACCTCGGTGCGGCTCGGCACCGCGGCGGGCGTCAAGGCGATCCAGGATTCGCCGAATGTGTGTGGGCTGCTCAGTTTTTCGTTCGGCGGGATCTGTGCCAGCCGCATCCTGGAAGGGGTGCGCGCGGGCAAGTACAAGAACACCAACGGTTCGCCGCTGGAGATCGCCTTCGCGGTGAACATCTCCAACCCGCTGCGCAAGGCGGGCGAATCGGTGGGGAACCTGTGCCCGGCCAACACCTTCGGCCTGCACGGTCAACGTGGCCGCTGGCCGGCGGGCGTGGCGATCCGCGAGTACGCCAATCCCGGCGACATCATCACCGCCGCGCCCGCGGATTCGCCGCTGCGCATCATCGACGTCGGCATCTCGCCGTTCTCGTTCCTGGAGGGCGCGCGGATCGGCAACTTCGGGCCCTTGATCTTCGCGGAACTGCTGGCCTGGTTGCTGAACGATCCGGTGACGAACCTGAATCGCTACGCCACGGCGGTGAACGGCGTGATCGGTTACCTGACGCCGTGGCCGGAGGGCCAGCACGTGCTGTATTCGAGCCACGAGATGCCGGGCACCGATGTGCTGTGGACGACGCACGCCGCCGAGTACATCAACGACAATTTCTGAGCGGCCTCAGTCCCGGCGGCGCACCGAGGCTTCGACGAGATCCAGTACGGCGGTGAGGTTTTCGTTGGTGTGGCCGGAAGCGATGCGCGCGATCAGGCCGTCGAGCACCAGGTCGAGATAGCCGAGCAGCACGTCGGTGGGGACGTCGTCGCGCAGGGCGCCTGCCGCCTTGCGGCGTTCCAGGCGAGCCAGGGTGGCGGCGGTGAGTTCGGCCGAGCGCTGGGTCCAGCCCGCGCGGAACTCCGGGTCGGTGCGCAGCCGCCGGGCGATCTCCAGCCGGGTGCCGAGCCAGTTGAATTGCTCCGGGTGGGTGAGCATGTCGCGCATGACCTGGACGATGCCCTGGTTGGCCGCGACGTCGGCCATCCGTTCGGCGTCCTCCTGCGCGAGGGCGAGGAACAGCGCGTCCTTGTCCCGGAAGTGATGGAAGATGGCGCCCCGGGACAGGCCGATCTCCTCCTCGAGGCGGCGCACCGTGGCGCCCTCGTACCCGTATTCGGCAAAGCAGCGCCGCGCCCCGTCGAGAATCTGGCTCCGCCGGGCGGCGAGATGATCTTCACTGACTTTGGGCATGTCGGGCGTGCTCCTCCAGGAGATGTGCGAAGTCCGCGCACCGCGAAAACGCGGTGCGCGGATCCTCGACGTACGGCAGATGCGAGATCAGCCGCGAATCATGTTGCGCAGCACGTACTGCAGGATGCCGCCGTTGCGGTAGTAGTCGGCCTCACCGGGGGTGTCGATCCGGACCACCGCGTCGAAGCTCACCTTCTCGCCGTTCTCCTTGGTGGCGGTCACCTTCAAGGTCTTCGGAGTCACACCCTCGTTCAGCTTGGTGATGCCCTCGATATCGAAGGTCTCGGTGCCGTCCAGCTTCAGCGACGCGGCGGACTCGCCGGCCGGGAACTGCAGCGGGATGACGCCCATGCCGATCAGGTTGGAGCGGTGGATGCGCTCGAAGGACTCGGTGATCACGGCCTTCACGCCGAGCAGCGAGGTGCCCTTGGCGGCCCAGTCGCGCGAGGAACCCGAGCCGTACTCCTTGCCGCCCAGCACGACCAGCGGGATGCCCGCGGCCTGGTAGTTCTGCGAGGCGTCGTAGATGAACGCCTGCGGGCCACCGTCCTGGGTGAAGTCGCGGGTGTAACCACCCGAGACGTCGTCGAGCAGCTGGTTGCGCAGCCGGATGTTGGCGAAGGTGCCGCGGATCATCACCTCGTGGTTACCGCGCCGCGAGCCCAGCGAGTTGTAGTCCTTGCGCTGCACGCCGTGCGAGTCGAGGTACTGCGCCGCCGGGGTGCCCGGCTTGATCGGGCCGGCCGGGGAGATGTGGTCGGTGGTGACCGAGTCGCCGAGCAGCGCGAGCACACGGGCGCCCTTGATGTCCTCGACCGGGCTCGGCTCCATCTGCATGCCGTCGAAGTACGGCGCCTTGCGGACGTAGGTCGAGCTCTCGTCCCACGCGAAGGTGTCGCCCTCGGGGGTGCTCAGGCCCTTCCAGCGCTCGTCGCCCTCGAAGACGGTGGCGTAGGACTTGGTGAACATGTCCCGGCTGATCGCCGACTTGATGGTGTCGTCGATCTCCTGCGGGGACGGCCAGATGTCCTTGAGGAACACGTCGTTGCCGTCGGTGTCCTTGCCCAGCGGGTCGGTCTCGAAGTCGAAGTCCATCGTTCCCGCGAGCGCGTAGGCGATGACCAGCGGCGGCGAGGCCAGGTAGTTCATCTTCACGTCGGGGGAGATGCGACCCTCGAAGTTACGGTTGCCGGAGAGCACCGCGGTGACCGAGAGGTCGTTGTCGTTGATCGCCTTGGAGATCTCGTCCGGCAGCGGTCCGGTGTTGCCGATGCAGGTGGTGCAGCCGTAGCCGCCCACGAAGAAGCCGAGCTTCTCCAGGTACGGCCACAGGCCCGCCTTCTCGTAGTAGTCGGAGACGACCTGCGAGCCCGGCGCCATGTTGGTCTTGACCCACGGCTTGGACGCGAGGCCCTTCTCGACCGCGTTGCGGGCCAGCAGGGCCGCGCCGATCATGACCGACGGGTTGGAGGTGTTGGTGCAGGAGGTGATACCCGCGACCACGACCGCGCCGTGATCGAGCACGAAGTCGCCGCGCTCGGGGTCGGACACCTTGACCGGCTTGGACGGGCGGCCGATGTTGCCGTTGGCGGCGGACGGAATCAGCACCGCGTCGTCGTCGGCGAAGGACAGCACGGCCGGGTCGGACGCCGGGAACGACTCCTCGATCGCCTCGTCCAGGTGGGTGTGCGGGGTGGTCGCGGCCGGGCCGGACTCCGCGTCGTTGGTGTAGTTGTGGATGTCCTTGCGGAACGCGGTCTTGGAGTCCGACAGCAGGATTCGGTCCTGCGGACGCTTCGGGCCGGCGATCGAGGGCACCACGGTGCTCAGGTCCAGCTCCAGGTACTCCGAGTAGCCGGGCTCGTTGTCCGCGTCGTGCCACAGGCCCTGCTCCTTGGCGTACGCCTCGACGAGCGCGAGCTGCTCGTCGGTGCGGCCGGTGAGGCGCAGGTAGTTGATGGTCTCCTCGTCGATCGGGAAGATCGCGGCGGTGGAACCGAATTCGGGGCTCATGTTGCCCAGGGTGGCGCGGTTCGCGAGCGGAACCTCCGCGACGCCCTTGCCGTAGAACTCGACGAACTTGCCGACGACGCCGTGCTTGCGCAGCATGTCGGTGACGGTGAGCACCACGTCGGTGGCGGTGACGCCGGGCTGGATCTCACCGGTCAGCTTGAAGCCGACGACGCGCGGGATCAGCATGGAGACCGGCTGGCCGAGCATGGCCGCCTCGGCCTCGATACCGCCCACGCCCCAGCCCAATACGCCGAGGCCGTTGACCATGGTGGTGTGCGAGTCGGTGCCGACACAGGTGTCGGGGTAGGCCTGGCCGTTGCGGACCATGACCGTGGGCGCCAGGTATTCGATGTTCACCTGGTGCACGATGCCGACGCCCGGCGGGACGACCTTGAAGTCGTCGAAGGCGCCCTGGCCCCAGCGCAGGAACTGGTAGCGCTCGCCGTTGCGCTGGTATTCCAGGTCGACGTTGCGCTCGAGGGCGTCGGCGCGGCCGAAGACGTCGAGGATGACCGAGTGGTCGATGACCATGTCGGCGGGCGAGAGCGGGTTGACCTTGCTCGGATCGCCGCCGAGGGCGGTGACGGCCTCACGCATGGTGGCGAGGTCGACGATGCAGGGCACACCGGTGAAGTCCTGCATGATCACGCGGGCGGGCGTGAACTGGATCTCGGTGTCGGGCTGGGCGTTGGGATCCCAATTCGCAATGGCGCGAATGTGATCGGCGGTGATGTTGGCGCCGTCCTCGGTACGGAGCAGGTTCTCCGCGAGGACCTTGAGTGCGTAGGGGAGTTTCTCGGTGCCCGGCACGGCCGAGAGACGGAAGATCTCGTAGGAGTTGCTTCCGACCTCGAGGGTGCCCTTGGCGCCGAAAGTATCGATACTTGTCGTCACGTCAGCTCCACTCATCTGTGAGGGTTGGCCGCCGACGGGGCTGTGTCGGCGGCTGGCCTTTCGAGCGACCTGCAAGCAGTCGCTCCGGTGTCATTGCAGGTATTCCTGCGCCGCAGCGCCGGGTTCCTCTGCGCTATGACCTTAACAGTACGCTTGTCCTGTGAACCGCACGGGTCCGGTTCGCGCGGGCCTGCCTATGCAACGGTGTGCCCACCCACCCGCGAACCATGCCAGGGTGCGCCGACCGCGAGTGCGCGCGGGCCGTGGGTACCCGCGCGGGGCGCGTCGCGTGGCGTCTGCGGGTGCTGCGACACTCGGTCGCGTACTGTGCTTTCGGAGCCAGCCCGGGGGTGTTGCGCTCACCCCGCAGTGTTGGATGCATGTCGCCTCGGATGCCGATGCGGCTCGACAGACCGGATGGAAGATGACCGTCTCGCACACCTCGGTTTTTTCGCCCATGGCCGCCGAACTGCCGCCCAACGTCACCGAGGACACCGTCACCACCATCAACGCCGACCTGGCCGACAACCACGTCGCCACCGTGGACGGCAAGGATCAGTCGGGGTTGGCGGCCGTCGCCGCCGAGGCGAGAGCGAACGGCATCCCGCTCAGCATCGTGGTGGTGCCGGGTAACCCCGGCCGCGATTCGAGCCTGCGCGACCTGGCCACCGAACTCGGCAAGACCCAGCACGGCACCGTCGTGGTGCTGAGCGACGACTTCGCCGGCACCTACAGCGATTCGATCAGCCGGGTCCGGTTGGAGTGGGCCGAGGACAAGGCCAAGTTCAAGGGCAGCGCCCATTCCACCGAAGCCGCCCAGGCGTTCGTCGATCAGTTGCAGCAGCCCGAACCGATCTCCTGGACCGCGATTTCCAGTGTGTTGCTGGCCGGTACCGCGGTGGTCATCGTCGGCCTCTACTTCGTGAAGTCTCGTCGGCGCGCCGAGCCCGAAACGCCGGTGGTCGCCGCCGGGGTGGACAGCGACAAGACCCCCTCCGCGTAGGCCTCGGCCTGCTCCTGCATAGCTGGTTTCTACCCAGCTACTTTTCCTGACGACCGGTACGTTTTTCCGGCCGGAAACCTTGTGTGCATCCGGCTAATAACCGGCAACGGACAAATTACGCGCTTGTCATTCTGTTGCTGAAGTTCCTTTGGGGACAGAAGTGTCGTACGGTTCGAGTGCTTGCTTGCGGGAAAAGAGTGTTGTCAGGGGTGTCTGCCGACCACTGGGCTTGATGGTTCCGGTGATGCCCATGGGGTGTTTGCCGGAGTCGGGTCCTTGGGAGGTGCGATGCGCAACAACGGCGAGGTCGCCTATCGGCGGCCGCTGGGGATCGCTCTGGGGTTGCTGGTGTCGGTCGCCGTGGTGCTGGCCGGACCCGCCGTCGCCGTGCCGCCCGCGCCGCCCAATCCGAGCGACGGCCAAATCGCCGACGCGGGAGCTCGAGTCGACGCGAGCGTCACCGAGGTCGGCGCGCTGATCAATCAGGTCGCCACGGTCGACCAGCAGTTGCAGCAGCTCGACGGCGAGGTCGCGCGCAAACGCGAAGAGGTCAACAAGGCCCTGGTCGACCTGCAGGACGCCCGCGACGCCGCGGATGCGGCCGCCGCCGTCGTGGCCGACACGCAACGCCAATTGGCCGACGCCGGAACGCAGGTCGGGCAGGCCCGGCGCAATTTCGACCAGTTCGCGTCCCAGGCCTACACCCGCCCGGCCGCGGACTCGATGGTCGTCTACCTGGCCGCGTCCACCCCGGCCACCGCGCTCGACCAGGCCCAGCTGTTATCGCTGGTGTCGAAGAACCAGCAGCAGGTGCTGGACCGACTACGTCGCGCGCAGATCGATCAGGGCAACAAGAACTCCAGTGCGCGCCAGGCGAAATCGGCGGCCGACGCGGCGGCCGCGGTCGCCGAGCAGAAGAAGATCGACGCCGAGCACGCCGTCGCCGCCGCCAAGAACGAGCTCGATCAGCAGACGGTCCGGCGCGACGACCTGCTCCGGCAACGCCAGGATGCGCAGGGCCGCTTGGATTTCGCGCGACAGAACGTCGCCGGACTACAGGGCCAGCGGGACGCGTATCTGGCCTGGGATCAGCAACGTAAGGCCGAGGAGGCCGCCGTACGCGCCGCGGCCGCCGCGGCGGCGGCCCGGGCCGCCGCCGACAAAGACGCGCAGGCCCGCGCCGGTCAGCTCAACACCGAGCAGCGCCCGCATACGCAGTTGGGGGACGCGCCGCCGCCGAAACGGTCGACGCCGCGCCCGTCGTATCCGTCGGTCACCGGCTCGGCCGCGGTGGAAACCGTCGTCGACCGCGCCATGTCGCAATTGGGGGTCATCTATTCCTGGGGCGGCGGCGACGCGAACGGCCCGACGCTCGGCATCCGCGACGGCGGTGTCGCGGACAGCTTCGGCGATTACAACAAGGTCGGCTTCGATTGTTCCGGCCTGATGATCTATGCCTTTGCGGGGATCGGGGTTTCGCTGCCGCACTACAGCGGGTACCAGTACAACGCCGGCACCCGAGTGCCGGTGGCCGAGCGCGCTCGCGGCGACATGCTGTTCTGGGGACCGAACGGCAGCGAGCACGTCGCGCTGTATCTGGGTGACGGGCAGATGGTCGAGGCGCCGCAATCGGGCGAGGTGGTCCGGGTTTCGCCGGTGCGTGAGGGCGGCATCATGCCGTACGCGGTGCGGATCGTCAGCTGAACTGGTTCGATGACTGCGAACACGCGGCAGCGACGGATTCGCCGCAGCGGAGGAGTCGAAGCTTCGAATTCTCTTCATGTCGGGTCCGGTTGCGGCACATACGGCCATTACCTGGAATAGTTGTGGCAGCACGCACAGGACCAAGGCGAAAGCGGGGATGTTGGTGACTTCGACAGACGGTGTCAGCGGGGCGAAATTGGCGAAAGATGCGCCTGCGTCCACGTCGAACACCCTGGAGCGAGACGTCCAGACCCTGGAGAAGGCGATCTACGAGGTCAAGCGGGTGATCGTCGGGCAGGACCGGCTGGTCGAGCGATTGCTCGTCGGCGTGCTCGCGCGAGGTCACGTTCTGCTCGAAGGCGTGCCCGGCATCGCGAAGACCCTGGCCGTGGAGACCTTCGCGAAAGTGGTCGGCGGCTCGTTCTCCCGCGTGCAGTTCACCCCCGACCTGGTGCCCACCGACCTCATCGGTACCCGCATCTTCCGGCAGGGCCGCGAGGAATTCGATACCGAGCTCGGCCCGGTCGTGGCGAACTTCGTGCTCGCCGACGAGATCAACCGCGCGCCGGCCAAGGTGCAGTCCGCGCTGCTCGAGGTGATGGCCGAGCGGCACGTGTCGATCGGCGGCAAGACCTACCCGATGCCGAACCCGTTCCTGGTGATGGCGACGCAGAACCCGATCGAGAGCGAGGGCGTGTACCCGCTGCCCGAGGCGCAGCGCGACCGCTTCCTGTTCAAGGTGGTCGTCGACTACCCCTCGGTGGAGGAGGAGCGCGAGATCATCTACCGGATGGGTGTCACCCCGCCGGAGGCGACGCGCATCCTGGAGCCCGAGGAGATCGTGCGGCTGCAGAAGGTGGCAGCCAATGTCTTCGTGCACCACGCACTGGTCGACTACGTGGTCCGGGTGATCGCGGCGACCCGCAGGCCCGCCGACTTCGGCATGCAGGACGTGGCGAGCTGGATCTCCTACGGCGCCTCGCCGCGCGCCAGCCTCGGCATCATCGCCGCGGCCCGCGCCGTCGCGCTGATCCGCGGCCGCGACTACGTGGTGCCCCAGGACGTGGTCGAGGTGATCCCGGACGTGCTGCGCCACCGCTTGGTGCTGTCCTACGACGCGCTCGCCGACGAGATCAGCCCGGAGGACGTGATCAAGCGGGTGCTGCAGACCGTGGGCCTGCCCCAGGTCGCGCCGCAGGCCGTCGCGCCGGGTGCCGCTGCCGGTTCCGCTGCGCCGCAACAGCTTCCGCAGCAGCAGCCGGGTTCGCCGCAGGGCATCCCGCAGCCGCCGCAACAGCCGCAACAGCAGCAGGGCGCCCCGCAGCCGGTGCCGCAGCCGCCGAACGGGCAGCAGTCCCAGCCCGCCGGCAACGTCCAGAACAAGTGACCGCAGCGCCGGAACCGCCGTACCGCGTGGCCACCTCACCGCATGCGCCGCCGTCGTTCCAGGCCGGCGAACTGACCGACCCGCGGCTGACCGCGGCGCTGAAAACGCTGGAGCTGACGGTGCGCCGCAGGCTCGACGGCGTGCTGCACGGCGACCACCTCGGCCTCATTCCCGGGCCCGGTTCGGAGCCGGGGGAGGCGCGCACCTACCAGCCGGGTGACGATGTGCGCCAGATGGATTGGTCGGTCACCGCCCGCACCACCCACCCGCACGTGCGGCAGATGATCGCCGACCGCGAGTTGGAGACGTGGATGGTCGTCGATCTCTCGGCGAGCCTGGACTTCGGCACCGCGCTGTGCCAGAAGCGCGATCTGGCGATCGCCGCCGCGGCCGCCATCACCCACCTCACCAGCGGCGGCGGCAACCGGATCGGCGCGGTCGTGGCCACCGGCGAGCGGTTGGTCCGGGTGCCCGCGCGCAGCGGCCGGGTGCACGCGCAGTCGCTGCTGCGCAGCATCGCGACCACGCCGCACGCGCGCGACGGGGTGCGCGGGGACCTGCGCGGCGGCATCGAATCGCTGCGCCGCCCGCAACGCAAACGCGGTCTCGCGGTGATCATCAGCGATTTCCTCGGCGAGATCGATTGGCAGCGTTCGCTGCGCGCCATCTCGGCGCGGCACGACCTGCTCGCGGTCGAGATCATCGACCCGCGCGATCTGGCGCTGCCCGATATCGGCGATGTCGTGCTGCACGATCCGGAAACCGGGCGCACCCGCGAATTCAGCGTGACGCCCACGCTGCGTGCGGATTTCGCGGCGGCGGCGCAGCGGCACCGGGAGCAAGTCGAACAGGCCCTGCGCAGCTGCGGCGCGCCGGTCCTCACCCTGCACACCGATAGGGACTGGATCGCCGACGTGGTCCGGTTCGTGTCCACCCGGCGCCACAGCCTCGGCGCCCCGAGCGGGCGGGTCCCACGTCAGTGAGTATTTCGCATTTCACCGCCGCGCTCTGGCTCGGCTTCCTGGCCGTCCTCGCGTTGATCGCGCTCGGCTATGTCCTGGTGCAGCGCGGCAAGTACAAGCACATGCTGCAGTTCAGCAACATGGAGCTGCTGGAGAAGGTCGCGCCCGCGCGGCCGAGCCCGCTGCGGCACGTGCCGATCGCGCTGATGCTGGTCGGCCTGGTGTTCCTGACCATCGCGGCGGCCGGGCCGACCGCGGTCAAGAAGGTCGCCCGCAACCGCGCCACGGTCATGCTGGTGATGGACGTGTCGCTGTCCATGGAGGCGACCGACGTGCCGCCGAGCCGGATCGAGGTCGCGAAGAAGGCCGGTAAGGAATTCGTCGACGGCCTGCCGAACGGTTTGAACATCGGCTTCATCACCTTCGCGGGCACCGCGTCGGTGATGGTGTCGCCGACGACCAACCACGAATCGGTCAAGGCGGCCATCGACAACGCCAAGCTCGCCGAGCGGACCGCGACCGGCGAGGGCATCCTCACCGCGCTCAACGCGATCGACACGCTCGCGTCGGTGCTCGGCGGCGCGCAGGAGCCGCCGCCCGCGCGGATCGTGCTGATGTCGGACGGCAAGCAGACCGTGCCCGCGTTCGAGGACGTGGACAACCCGCGCCACGAATTCGTCGCCGCGCGACTGGCGAAGAACAAGAACGTGCCGATCTCGACGATCTCCTACGGCACCAGGTGGGGCAAGGTCAGCATCCCGCGCGAGGACGGTTCCCGCGACGACGTGCCGGTGCCGGTCGACGACGACGCCATGCGCGAACTCGCCCGGCTCTCCGGCGGCGAGTTCTATACCGCGTCCACCCTGCAGGAACTGAGCAAGGTGTACGACACCCTCGAACAGCAGATCGGGTTCGAGCTGACCAGGGGCGATGCGAGTCGTCCGTGGTTGCTGCTCGGCCTGCTGATCACCTCCGCCGGGGTGATCACCGGACTGCTCTACCGCCAGCGTCTGCCGTAACCGAGTCACCCTGGCGCCACGCACGTTTCGGTCTGCGCCCGGAGGATGACGCCAGCGGGCCGGGTCGCTGCGGCGTCGCCGATCGGGTCGCGCGCCGGGGCCGGTGACCGTTCTGTCCGAACCGCGCCGCCGTCCTCGCGGACCCGTCCGGACCGGCGCCGGGCGGGTTTCCGGGCGGCGGCTGCCACCAGGTAGGTTGTTCCCCATGTCGAACATCACATCCCGGTCTGTCCTGGTCACGGGTGGTAACCGTGGCATCGGTCTCGCAGTCGCGCAGCGCTTGGTGGCCGACGGTCACAAGGTCGCCGTCACCCACCGTGGTTCCGGCGCGCCGGAGGGGATGCTCGGCGTGAAATGCGATGTGACGGACTCGGAATCGGTCGACGCGGCGTTCACCGAGGTCGAGGAGAAGCAGGGGCCGGTCGAGGTCCTGGTCGCCAATGCGGGCATCGTCGACAACACGCTGCTGATGCGGATGAGCGAAGAGCAGTTCAGCAGGGTCATCGATGCCAACCTGACCGGCGCGTTCCGCTGTGCCAAGCGCGCGAATCGCGCCATGCTCCGGGCGAAGTTCGGCCGGATCATCCTGCTCGGCTCGGTGGTCGGCCTCAAGGGCGGTCCGGGACAGGTGAATTACGCCGCGTCGAAGGCGGGCCTGGTCGGCATGGCGCGTTCGATCACCATGGAGATCGGCTCGCGCAACATCACCGCCAATGTCGTCGCGCCCGGTTTCATCGAAACCGATATGACGCGCGACGAGGTCACCGAGGAAATGCGTGAGCTGGTACTGAAATACGGCATTCCGGCCAAGCGAATGGGGCAGCCGGAGGAGGTCGCCGCCGCGATCAGCTTCTTGGCGTCCGATGACGCGGGCTACATCACCGGTGCCGTGATCCCGGTCGACGGCGGCTTGGGCATGGGCCACTAGTCTTTCACCACACCACTCGACTCTCAGGAGAACCGAAGACCCATGGGCGGACTGCTCGAAGGCAAGACCATTCTGGTGACCGGCATCATCACCGACTCGTCGATCGCGTTCCACGCGGCCGCGGTCGCGCAGGAGCAGGGCGCGAAGGTGATCATCACCGGCATTCCGGAGCGGCTGCGGTTGATCGACCGCATCGCCAAGCGGCTGCCGCAGGAGGTTCCCCCGGCCATCCCGCTCGACGTCACCAGCGAGGAGAACCTCGCCGAGCTGCCGGACAAGCTGCGTGAGCTGGCGCCCGAGGGCATCGACGGCGTGCTGCACTCCATCGCGTTCGCGCCGCGCACCCTGATGGGCCCGGAGGCGCTGCCGTTCCTCGACGGCCCCGGCCCCGACGCGGCGAAGGCCTTCGAGATCTCGGCGTGGAGCTACGCCTCGCTGGCCCGCGCGGTGCTGCCGGTGATGAACGAGCGCGGCTCGATCGTGGGCATGGATTTCGATCCGCGCACCGCGATGCCGTTCTACAACTGGATGGGCGTGGCCAAGGCCGCGCTCGAGTCGGTGAACCGGTACGTCGCGCGAGAGGTGGGCGCGGCCAAGAAGATTCGCTCCAACCTGATCGCCGCCGGTCCGATCAAGACGCTCGCGGCCAAGGCCATCGCGGGCACCGCGACCGACGACGCCGCCAAGCTCAACCAGCTCAACGAGTACTGGGACGGCGCGTCGCCGATCGGCTGGGACGTCGACGACCCGACGGTGGTCGCCAAGTCGATCGTCGCGATGCTCTCGGACTGGCTGCCGGGCACCACCGCTTCGATCATCTACGTCGACGGCGGGGCCAGCCACAACACCTGGTTCCCCGAGGACATGTCGATCAACTGAGTCATCCCGGAGGAGAGAACGTGGCACGGGCCGCCGATGCACTGCTGTTGCTGTCCTTCGGTGGCCCGGAGCGCCCCGAAGACGTGATGCCGTTCCTGGAGAACGTCACCCGGGGCCGGGGCGTGCCGCGCGCGCGGCTCGACGAGGTCGCGCAGCACTACCTGCACTTCGGCGGGGTGTCGCCGATCAACGCGCTCAACCGGGACATCATCGCGGCGGTCGAGGTCGAATTGGCCGCGGCCGGAATCGATCTGCCGGTGTACTTCGGCAACCGGAACTGGACGCCGATGGTGGCGGACACCGTCGCGCAAATGGCCGCCGACGGTGTGCGTTCCGCGCTGGTGTTCCCGACCTCGGCCTGGGGCGGCTACTCGGGGTGCCTGCAGTACCACGAGGACATCGCCAGGGCGCGAACGGCTTTCGGTGCGGGTGCGCCGGAGCTGGTGAAGCTGCGCCAGTACTTCGATCACCCGCTGCTGATCGAGGCCTTCGCCGACGCGATTCGCGCGGCGCGGCAAGAACTTCCGGCCGAGCGCCGCGACGCGGCCCGGCTGGTCTTCACCGCGCATTCCATCCCGATCGTCGCCGACACCGCCGCGGGCCCGGCGGCCGACGGCGGCCACCTGTACAGCCGCCAGGTCGCCGAGGCCGCCCGATTGGCCGCCGCCGCAACGGGGTTCACCGACTACGACGTCGTCTGGCAGTCCCGCTCGGGTCCGCCGCAGGTGCCGTGGCTGGATCCCGATATCGTGGACCACCTGGACGATCTCGGCGCGAAGAACGTCGAAGCGGTCATCGTCTGCCCGGTGGGATTCGTCTCCGATCACCTCGAGGTGATCTGGGATCTCGACAACGAGGCCCGGGAGAAGGCCGCCGAACTCGGGATGGCGTTCGTGCGCGCGGGCACCCCCGGCACCGATCCCCGTTTCGCGCGAATGGTCATCGAATTGATCGGCGAGCAGCTGGCCGACGTGCCGCCACGACGGCTCGGCGAGGTCCCCGGTTACGGTTGCACGCCGAACGGCGAGCCCTGCTTCCTCGGCTGCTGTGCCCTCCCAAGTCGGGGCACCGTTCATCGATGACTCACGAATAGGTCTGCGATAGCATCGCTCTCGCCTTCGGACGAAGCCGAAGCGGGGCGCAAGGTGAGAATTGATGACATATATCGACATGATGACCACTACCGGACTGTTGGACCTGGGGGCGTGGTCCGACGACACCGTGTGGACGGCAGCACTGGAAACCACGGAAGCACGCCGGCGGGGGAGCCGGGGCGGCAAAGGTGGCTCGTGGGTCGTGGGGCTGATCTGCCTCGGTCTGGTCGTCGTCGGCATGGTCGTCATCATCTGGCTCTCCCGGAGAAACAGAGGACAGAACCAGAACCAGCTGCCGCCGCACGGTAACGGCGCGCAGCCGTACCAGCAGCAGATAGCCGGGCAGCAGCAGTACCCCGGGCAGCAGTACCCGCAGCAGCAGGGGTACCCGCAGCAGCAGGCTTATCCGGGACAGCAGCCGGGATACCAGCAGCCGTATCAGGGCCAGCAGCCGTATCAGGGTCAACAGCCCTATCAGGGCCAGCCGTACCAGCAGCCCTACCAGCCGCAGGGCCAGCAGTACCCGCAGCAGTCCTCGTATCCGCCGCACCAGCAGCACTGATTCGGGGTTCGCGCACCCTCTCTGACCTCCCGCACCCCGACTCGCCGTGCGACACTCCGTGTCTCGCGACAGAAGGGGTGCGGGATCCGATAGGGCCACCGAATCAGTTGGGGCGGCAACGCGATAGGCGCCCTCGCCCGTCAGAACATGACGGTGGACAGGCGGGTGTAGATGCCGGGGTAGCCGGGCTCGGCTGCGCCTTTGCCCCACGAGGTGAGGGCGACCAGTTCGCCTTCGACGAGAAGTGGGCCGCCGCTGTCGAATTGGTTGGCGTCGGCGTCGGTCGACCCGGCGCACAACGCTTCTCGGGGGTCGAAGGCGTCGCCGTAGGCGGCGCAGTCGGCGTCGAGTGGGACGGCGGCGGCGTGCAGCAGCGGGTTCGCCCAGTCGTCGTCCGAGGTCGCGCCCCAGCCCAGAATGGTGCCCGAAGTGCCGTGCGCCGCGGCGATGCGCACGGTCGGGCGCTGGACCGGATGGTCGAGCGTGAGGATGGCCAGATCGTTGTGGTACGCGAGATCGGCGCCGAACACGGTGACCCGGAAATCCGGATGTACCCGGACGCCGGTGACGCGGACCGAGGTGCCCGCGTCGGTGCGCAAATCGGACCGGTCGAAGGTGACGCGCAGCGCGGCGGGTACCCGCCCGGTGAACACGGCGCAGTGTGCCGCAGTGACCACCTGGTCGGGGGCGATCAGCGCGCCCGCGCAGAATTGCCCGCCCGGGCGCAGCGGCAGCAGGGGAGTGCCGATCGCCACCAACCACGGGTACGCGGACGCGTCGGCCGGTTTTCCGCCGACCACCGCGGCCGCCTGCGGCATGGCGGGCAGGCCGATGCCGATCGCCGCCGCGGTGACGACGGCCGCGAGTATCGCGGTGCAGCGCATCGCGCACCTCCTTTGCTCGACTTCTCGAAGCACACTATTGCGGGACCGTCCCGCGCGCGACCGGAAGCGGATTCGATTGCGGCGCAACGAGACAAACGCCCCGAAGCGGGCACTCAGGCGCTGCGTGCCGCCGCGTGCACCGCGACCAGCCTGGCCGCGCGGATCGCGTCCCACAGTGGGCGCAGCAGCGACTCCTGGGCGCCGATGGCGGTCGCCGAGGTCGGCGAGGAAGCCGGTTCCCGTTGCGCCACAGTGAGAATCGCGGCGACATGGTCGGCGGTGTCCAGAATCTTCCTGGCCCGCAGCGGAATCGAGTCCGGGTAGTCGTGCCGGGAGTAGTCCGCGAGCTCGGCCTCGATGAGTTCGCGCGGATCCGAATCGGCCGACCCGACCGAGGTGGTGTGCAACTGCATCAGCGCGTCGGCGGCGTCGCGGACTGCTTCGCGCATAGCGTATTCCGCCTCGCCGAGCGACATGTCGGGGCCGGGCTCCGCCGGAATCGGCGTGCTGTAGACCGACCATTGCAAGGTGTCCTCGTCGGTCCACTGCGGGATCAGGCCGGTGCCCTCCGTGCCCGGCGCGCCGAGCAGCAGACCCTCCTGCGCCTCGATCGCGTCGGCGGCGAAGGCGGTGCCGACCGGCAGGCCGCGCACGTCGCCCGGCACCGGCAGCACCAGCCGGATCTTCGCGCCCGGCTCGGCCATCGCCTCGCGAATCACCTTGAGCAGCGCCATCATCCCGGTGCCCGGCAGGTTGCCGCGCGACGACCACGGCAGATCGGAGCGGCCACCGGTGACCGGGTCGCCGGCCGCGATGGTGTGCCGGCCCGCCCAGGCGTGCAGGGCCTCCAATACGTCGTCGGGCGCGCTGCAGCCGGCCAGCCAGGAGCCGGCCCACACCGTCAGCGTGGCACTAGGAGAGCACATAATTATCGAGCATAAAGGGTGATGGTTATTCACGGGCATTCCCGCGAGGGGCATTCCTGAGCAGCGCCGCGAGTACCTCGGCGGACGCGCCTATTCCGGCTCGGTGACGAAGTCGATGAGCCGTTCCACCGCCCCGATGAGCGGTGCCTCGAGGTCCCGGAAGGACTCGACCGCGCCGTAGATCCGGCGCCAGCCGTCCTGCGGGGTGCCCCAGCCCAGCCGGTCGCAGATGCCGGTTTTCCAGTCCTCGCCGCGCGGCACCTGCGGCCACGCGTCGATGCCGACCGTGGCGGGCCGCACCGCCTGCCACACGTCGATGAACGGATGGCCGGTGACCAGTACGTGCGGGCCGAGCCCGGTGGTGAGCTGGGTCTCCTTCGAGCCGGTGACCAGGTGGTCGACCAGCACGCCCACCCGCCTGCCCGGGCCGGGCTCGAACTCGACGAGCCGCTCGGCCAGGTTGTCCAGCCCCTCCAGATGCTCCACGACCACGCCTTCGACCCGCAGATCGTGGCCCCAGACCCGCTCGACCAGCGCGGCGTCGTGCACGCCCTCCACCCAGATCCGGCTGGTCCTGGCGACCCGCGCGCGCAGCCCCTCGACCCTGGTGGAGCCGGAAGCGGACCGTGTCGGTTTCTGCGGTGCCGCGGCCGTCGGCCGGACCAGCGTGACCGGCCGGCCGTCGATCAGGAACGCGGCCTCGCGCAGGGCGAACAGCCGTACCGCGCCGCGCGCGTCCTCCAGTTTGACGAACTCGCCGTCGTAGCTGCGGTCGAAACCCACCACGGCGCCGCAGAATCCGCTGGCCGCGTCCTCGACGACGAGGTCGCGTTCGGCGCTGACCTGCGGTACCGCCCGCTTTTTCGCCCGGGAATGCCCGGAGAAGATATCGCCGCCGTACCTGTCATGCCCGCTCATCCGCCCGAACTTAGCAGGCGGACATCCGTATTCGGTTCCGCGAATCGCGGGGGAGACGGTCGACACGCCGGTCTACAACATTCCAGGCACACATGATCGACAACCAGCGCATCCGGTCGCGGACGCGCACTAGAGTGGGCAGCGTGGCCGCAATAGTTTGGCTGGTCGCGGGGATACTGCTCGCGGCCGCGGAAATGCTCACCGGGGACCTGACCTTGCTCATGCTCGGCGTCGCCGCGCTGGGCACCGCGGGTGTGAGTTCCGTCGCCGGCACGTCGGTGGTGGTGGACGCCCTCGTCTTCGGCGTGCTGACGCTGGTGTTGTTTCTCGGGGTGCGGCCGGTGCTGCGCCGCCGGTTCGGCAATCCGCCGCCGATTCCGACGAACGTCGAAGCCCTGCAAGGCAAGTCGGCGCTGGTGCTGGAGCAGGTGGACGCGCATTCCGGTCAGGTGAAGCTGAGCGGGGAAGTGTGGACCGCGCGACCGATGGACGAGACCGAGGTGTACGAACCGGGTACGAAAGTGTTCGTGATGAGGATCGACGGCGCGACCGCCGTCGTGTGGAAGGGGCCGTGATGGCTGTACTGATCGTTGCCGCCGTACTCGTCCTGCTGGTCGTGGTGGTGGTCTTCAAGTCGATCGCGCTGGTGCCGCAGGCGGAGGCGGCGGTGATCGAGCGGCTGGGCCGGTACTCGCGCACCGTGTCCGGCCAGCTGACGTTCCTCGTGCCGTTCGCCGACCGCATCCGCGCCAAGGTGGACCTGCGCGAGCGGGTGGTGTCCTTCCCGCCGCAGCCGGTGATCACCGAGGACAACCTGACCCTGCATATCGACACCGTGGTGTACTTCCAGGTCACCAGCCCGCAGGCGGCGGTCTACGAGATCAGCAACTACATCGCCGCGGTCGAGCAGCTCACCGTCACCACGCTGCGCAACGTGGTCGGCGGCATGACCCTGGAACAGACCCTGACCTCCCGCGATCAGATCAACGGTCAGCTGCGCGGCGTGCTGGACGAGGCCACCGGCCGCTGGGGGCTGCGGGTGGCGCGGGTCGAGCTGAAGAGCATCGATCCGCCGCCGTCGATCCAGGAGTCGATGGAAAAGCAGATGAAGGCCGATCGCGAGAAGCGCGCCATGATCCTCACCGCGGAGGGCACCCGCGAATCACAGATCAAGACCGCGGAGGGTTCCAAGCAGGCCCAGATCCTGTCCGCCGAGGGCGCCAAGCAGTCGGCCATCCTCGCGGCCGAAGGCGAACGGCAGAGCCGCATCCTGCGCGCCCAGGGCGAGCGGGCGGCGTCCTATCTCCAGGCGCAGGGTCAGGCCAAGGCCATCGAAAAGGTCTTCGCCGCAATCAAGAACGGCAAGCCGACGCCGGAACTGCTTGCCTACCAGTACATGCAGACGCTGCCGATGGTCGCGCGCGGCGACGCCAACAAGGTGTGGCTGGTGCCCAGCGATTTCGGCAAGGCGCTCGAAGGCTTCGCGACCAGCTTCGCCACCAAGGGCGAGGACGGCGTGTTCCGTTACGAGCCACCGTCTTCCGATGGCGAGCAGGTCAAGGTGGAGGACGACTCCGACGTCGCCGACTGGTTCGACACGGCGTCGGACCCGACCATCGAGCGCGCGGTCCGCGCGGCCGAGGCCACCGCGCGCACGCCGGTGGAGGGTTTGATGTCGCCGCCGCCCGCGGCGCCGCATCAGCCGGCACCGCATCAGTCGGTGTTGCCGCCGCAGGAGGAACAGCAGGCGCTGCAACCGCAACCGCCGCAGCAACCGCAGCCGCCGCAGCAACAACCGGCCTACCGGCCCGAGGATCCGCACGGCAGGCCGTGGCAGCCGCCGGAGAACTTTTCGAAGTAGGCCGATTCTCGGCGACGAGACGGCTCCGGGGGGTTGATGCGAACCAGGCGAGAACTCTTGCAGGTGGCGCTCGTCGCGCCGCTCGCCGCCGCCTGCGCCCCCGATCTGCTGCTCGGCAACCCCGGCGCGGTGCGCGTCGGGGTGTCGTGGAGCGGGACCGAGCTGACGGCGTTCCGCGCGGTGCTGGCCCGCCTCGGCTATCCCCATCCGGTGGACGTGGTGCCGCTCGGCGACGAGATCGAGACCGCGTTCACCGCGGGCGGCCGCTCCGCGCCCGACATCGTGATGCTGCCGCAGGCGGGCCGGGTGCGCCCGCTCGCGGAGCGGCGCAAGCTGCGCCCGGTGTCCGAGCGGCTGTGGTCCGACGGCGCGAACCCGGCCTATCCCGAGATCTGGCGACAGCTGTTGCAGCACAACGGAAAACCCTATGGCGTGCCGTTCAAGGCCGCCGACAAGTCGATGGTCTGGTACGACCGGCAGCTGGTCGAGCGATACCGGCTCGGGGACCCGGCGGGCTGGACCCTAGCGGACTGGCTGGACCGGATGGAGTTCCTCGCCGACTCGCCGGTGCGGTTGCTCGCGCTCGGCGCGGCCGACGGTTGGGTGCTCACCGACGTGTTCGAGAACGCGCTGCTCGCCGAATCCCCGCGCATCTACGACGAGGTCGCCGCGGGCCGCGCCGATCGCACCTGGGAAAGTCCCGCGGTGCGGGCCGCTTTCCGGCATCTGGGCTCGCTGTGGGGGCACCGGCACGCCTTCCCCGGCGGTATCGCGGTGGCCTTGACCAGGCAGTTCCCCGACGCGGTGCGCGAGGTGTTCGAGCACCGGCGCGCGGTGATGGTGGTCGCGCCGGATTTCGCCGAGCCGATCGTGCGTGCCGCGGTGCGCCGGTCGAGACGGCGGGAAGAGGCGGTCGGCGTCGCCGCGTTTCCGGCCGTCACGCCGGAGGTGGCCGCGCCGCGGATCGTCGGCGGCGACGTGATGGTGGTGACCGAGTCGGCCACCGACCGGGCCATGGATCTCGTTGCGGCACTTGCCGCGCCGACGGCACCGGTCCCGTGGATCGAGGGCTACGGCGGCTTCATCGCGCCGAATCTCCGTACCGAGGCCCGGTATTCGGCGCTACTGGAACCGGTGGCGCGCACCCTGCGGACGCGCAGCGCGTTCGATCTGTCCGATCGGATCGGCGCCGTCGGCGGCCGGAACGGGCTGTGGCGCATCCTCACCGACTTCTTCACCACGGTCGGCAACGGGGCGACGGAACGACTGGACGAGGCGACCGACCGCGCGATCACCGCCCTCGACGCGGTGGATCGGCGGCGGCGGTGACCGAACAGCGGCACTTCCAGGCGCACGGACTGCAACTGCAGCTCACCGGTCGGCGCATGCGCGGTCCACTGATCGCGGGGAGTCACCCGCGGCGCTGGACGGGTGTGGCGGCCGCGCTGCCCGCCACGGTGCTGACGGTGTCGCTGGTCGTGGTGCCGGTGGTATGGACCGTGGTGAGCGCGGCGCGGGCCCGTCCGCTGCTGGTGGTCTCCTGCCTGTTCGTCGTGCTCGGGGCGGTGGGTCTCACCCAATCGGCCAGGCATCGGCGGGGCGGCTGGTTGCGGTGGGTCGGCCGAGGGCTGGTGCGGCGGCGAACACCTTTGCCGCTGTGGACGATTCGGGTGCTGCTGCGCACTTTTCGGCTGGTGCTGTGGGCCGCTGCGCTGGTGCTGTCGTTCGGCGGCCTGTGGCTGCTCTGCACGGCGCTCGGCGGGGACGGGAGCTGGGCCTATGTGCGTACGCTCGGCTGGCTGCTGGTGGGAGTGCTCATGCTGGCCGCGGCACTGTGTGTGGCTTGGTGGGCGCGCGATTCGCAGTGGCTGTGGCGGCCGCTCATCGTCTCGTTCGGCATTTCGGCGGTGGTGTCCGGCGTCGCGTTCCGGCTGATCTTCGAGTTCTGCGGCGACCTGCTCGGCATCGAAAGCGTGCTGGGATATCGGATCTGGTACGGCCTGATGCTGTGTTCGGCTTTCGTGTGGACCTGGTTCGGTTTCGTCACCGGGCTGTTCCGGGCGGGTATCCGGGCCATCGAGACCGATGCGGTCCAGTCGGGCTTCCTGCATCACGGTGCGGGCCGGTTTCCGGTGCGCCTGTTCGTATTACTGCGCCCGGTGGTGTTGATCGTCGGCCTCGCCGTCGGCGTCGCCGCGGCGCGGGTGTTCGATGTGGTGCTGATCGGCGTGCCCGGTTCGATGCAGTACGAGCTGGACAGCGCCACCGTGTACTGGTGGCGGATGGCCGTCGACGCGGCGGTGGACCCAGGCGTGGCCGCCGCCTACGGTCTACCGCTGGCGGTGCTGGTCGGGTTCCTGGCCTGGCTGTTGCAGACCGACATCCGCAGGCACCGGACCAGCTGGTCCGCGCCGACCGCAACGGTTGAAGCGGCTGCGCGGCCTCGGCGGAAACCGTTGCGGCTGTTGGGGATCGTGCTGGTCTCGCTGCTCGCCCTGGTACCGATCGGCTGGCTGGTCCACACCTGCCTGCGGGACGGCGACGGCTATGGCACCGGCGCGATCGTCCGGGTGTGGCGGGATCCCGCGCTGCTGCGCTCGCTCGAGACCACCGTGTGGGTGGCGGGTTTGGCCACCCTGGTCGTGGTGGCCGCCGGGGCGCCGGTGGCGTATCGGCTCGCCACGCTGCGGCCGAACCGGCCCGCCGCGATGAGCGCGGTGGTGGCGCTGGTGGTGCTCTCCGTGCTGCCGGTGCAGAGCTATCTGGGCCCGGTGAACACCTTCATCGATGCTTACGGGCTGTCCGGCACCCGGATTCCGTTGATCCTGCTGCACGCCGCCGCGGGTCTGCCGATCGCGATCCTGGTGCTGCGCGGCGCATTGCTCGCGCCGCCGGACAGTCCGGCCGCCGACGCGCTGCACGGCCTGGCCGGTCCCGGCACCATCGCGCGGCGCGTGCTGGCCTCCGCGGGGCCGGCGCTGGGCGCGGTGGCGGTGCTCGAATTCATCCAGGTGTGGAACGATTTCGTGATCGGGTTGCTGATCAGCGGTGCGGGCGCGACGCCGTGGTCGCTGCTGCTGTGGGGCGAGGCGCGCCAATTCGGCGAGAACTCGGCGCAATTGGCGGCCGGTGCGTTGATCTCGGCGATCCTGCCGGTCGCGCTGCTGCTGGCGACCTGGCGGCGCTGGTTGGTGCCCGGCCTCACCAGAGGAACGTTGCGATGAGCGACAGGTGCCGGAACATCGTGCGGCGGGCCGGGATCGGCGTGGTGCGGGCATGAACGATCCGGACCCGCACGCCCGCCGCGACGACCCGGCGGCGGCACCGAGTACGCCGAGATCCACTGTCTGGCAAGGGTTTCTGGGCACCGCCTCGGTGGTGGCGTACGCGCTGCTGTTCGAGCTGGCGCGCAGTCTGGTGATCAACTCGCTGGGCGACAGCACGGCGGTCAAGGTGCTCGCGGGCACCCTGCGGTGGCTGTCGGTGCTCGTCATCGTCGCGGCGGCCGCGTATGTGGGCTACCGCTTCGTCCAGTGGTACCGCGAAAGAGTGCGCGTCAGCGCGGAACTCGCGTTGCTCGCCGATCTGGTCGAGCCCGCGCCGCAGCGGGCGACGGCGCACCGGTGTCCGGGCCCGCCGCGCCGCACCCCGGCGCTGAACGGCCGGATCATCGCGGCGGTGTTGCGCGAGCTGCCGGTGCGCGACTTCGAGGCCGCCGCGCTGCTCGCGGTCCTGGGGGCGGCGCTCGACGCGCCCGCCCGGCTACCGCTGGAGCGGTTGGCTTCGCGCCCGACAGCCGCGGTGCTGCTGGACACCCTGCGCCGGGAAAACATTGTGACAACCGCGGGCGCGCAACGCTATTGCCTGCGCAAGGTGCCGGTGCTGCCGGAGCAAGCGGAGGTGCGCGAGGGCGCGCGCTGGCCCGCGGCACTGGCGGCGCTGGTACACCACTACGCCGATCGCGCGGGCCGCTGGGCGATCGCCTTGGAGACGGTGCGTTTCGCGGCCGGGGCGCGGCGCTGGTTCGAGGCCGAGGAAGAGTATCTGCGCACGCTCGTCACGCGGTGCGCGCAACTCGGCGCGGCGCTGCCCGCGGCCGTGGTGCCGGAGCTGGTGCGGATCGGGGACGCGCTGGACACCTGGCACGCACGAATCGGCTTGGGGGAGAACCACGGCGAACTCGCGGTGAAGATGTGCGAGATACCGGGGCTGAACGACCATGTGCTGCACCGGGATCTGGTGCGGATGCGGGCGAACCTGCTGCGGGACCGGCCCGGTCGCTATCGGCCGCGCAATCTGTCCACCAGTTTGGCCGCGCGGTGGGAACACCGAGACGCGCTGCGCCGGCTGGACCGGGCCGTGCCGCAGGAACTGCCCGGGGTAGTCGCGCAATTGGAGGCGTCGTGGTGGCTGCTGCCGCGTGAAGACGTGGCGGGCGAGCTGTGCGCGCTGATCAACCTGGCCATCGCGCATCTGTGGCAAGGGCGGCTCGACGCCGCCAAGGACCGGCTCGACCTGGCCGAATCGCTCACCCGCACCGGTCGGGACCCGGACGGTCGTGCGCACGTGCACGAGACCATGGGCATCGTCTGGTGGGTGCGCGGTGACTCGGCCAAGGCGTTGCACCGCTGGCAGCAGGCGCTCGGCGAGTATCGCGTCATGGTGGACGAGCACGGCATCGCCCGCTGCCTGCAACATCTCGGCTCGGCCCTGCTGGAGGAGCCCGGTCACGCCGCGACGCTACTCGGTCCCGGCTTGTCCGCCTCCGAGGTGACGCGCCAGATCACCGGCTGGCTCGCCGAAGCCCGCCGCCTGCACCGCGGTCTGCGCTACGCCGGACACTATGCGGCCCAAGCCGATTCGCGGCTCACCGCCCCCCGCCGCCTCGGCCTGCGCGCCCTCCTCGACCGCACCCCACCCTTGACCGCGCTGGACCGCATCGACCGCTGGCCGCTGCCGGTCGACGACGACCCGCATTAGCCGCACCGGTTCCGTCCAGTGCGGGCTGTGCGCGCCGCCGGTCGGCATCACGGACATCATCTGGCTGTCGGGGTTGATCTGGTGGAGTGCCGCACTCGATCTGGTGTGCGGGGGCGGGTGCGTGGAATTCGCCAAGGCAGGCGGGAATGTGCGCCACGGCACGCGCGGGCCGGACACGCCGATCCGGTCACGGTGGCAGACTTTTCGGTATGACGACACCTGATTGGGCCGATGTGGACCGCTACCTGGTGGACACCCTCGTGCAGGACGTGGCGACGGCGGCGGCCTTGACCGCGAACGCCGCGGCGGAACTGCCCGCGATCGACGTCTCCCCGCCGCAGGGCAAGTTCCTCTATCTGCTGGCGAAGACCGCGCGGGCGCGGCGCGTGCTGGAGATCGGCACGCTGGGCGGGTACAGCACGATCTGGCTGGCTCGCGCGGTCGGCGCGAAGGGCCAGGTGATCACCTTCGAATACCAGCCGAAGCATGCCGAGGTGGCCCGGCAGAACCTGGACCGCGCCGGTGTCGGCGACCGCGTCGAGATCCGGGTCGGCGCGGCCCTGGACAACCTGCCGGTTCTGGCCGAGGAGAACCCCGAGCCGTTCGATCTGGTGTTCATCGACGCCGACAAGGTCAACAATTCGAACTACGTGCAGTGGGCGCTGCGGTTGACCCGTCCCGGCTCGGTGATCATCGTCGACAACGTCGTGCGCGAGGGCGGCGTGGCCGACGCGGACTCGACCGACCCGATGATCCAGGCCAGCCGCGAGGTCCTCGCGCTGCTCGCCGCCGAACCGACCCTCGACGCCACCGTGGTGCAAACCGTCGGCAGCAAGGGCTGGGACGGCTTCGCCTACGCCGTGGTGAACGGCGACGCGGACGACTGAATTCGTTGTGCCGCTGCGGATCACCCGTCCGCAGCGGCGACGTCAGCCGGTGTTCGTCACCCGCCAGGCCCCGCGGCCTGCGATGTCGAGGACCAGTGCGGCGATGTTCCACGCGTCGTCCGCGCCGCTGTGGTGCCGCCCTTCCAGCGGTAGCCCCGCGATCTGCAACGCGCCCGCCATCCCCTGCCGCTTCGGCAATCCGTAGGCCTCGCTGAACAGCAGCTTGGCGTTGGTGTGCCGGCCGCCGAACGGATAGGCGGTGCCGGTGGCGGCGCACTGGTTGCGGAACTGCTTGCGGTCGTAGTCGCCCCAGCTGGCCCACGGGCGCATACCCGCCGCGTGGTCGGCCGCGAGCAGGCGGCAGGCTTCGGCGAATTCGATACCCGTATCCACCTCGTCCTGGGTGAGCCCGGTCAGTTCGGTGCAGAATTCGCTGACCGTGGAGCGGGCGGGCCGCACCAGGATCCGATGTTTCGCGGTCCGCGCGCCGGAGCCCAGATCCACCACGGTCACACCGATTTCGATGATCTCGCTGACCGCGCCGGGCGGCGGCGTGCCCGCCCAGCACGTCGCCTCGACGTCGACGACATTGAGTAGCCCCGTATTTCCGCCCATGCTCGTCGAGGGTAGGGAGAGCGCGGGGCGGGCTCAATCGTTTTTCGGGGTCAAGGGACGAGGACGACCTTGCCGGTGGTGCCGCGTTGCTCCAACGCGCGGTGGGCGGCGGCGGCCTCGGCGAGCGGAAAGCGCTGCACGGCGGGGCGCAGGCGACCCGCGGCGGCCGCGGCCATCGCCTCGTCTTCGAGTGGACGCAGGTCACCGCCGACCCGTTGCAGCATGGCGGGACCGACGACCAGTTGCGAGATGATGCCCCGGGCCGCCAGCTCGTCTTCGGAAAAGGCCGGTGTGGCAGCATCTTTCGGGCTGGACCCGGACGCGCCGTAGACCAGGTGCCGCCCGCCCTTTCCGACGAGATCCAGTGCTCGGCGGGTGATCTCGCCGCCGACCGAGTCGAACAGGATCGTCGCGGTGCGGTCGCCGAGGAAGGCGCGAACCTGGTCCGGCCAGTCGGGCCGCAGGTAGTCGACCGCGAGGTCGGCCCCATTGCGTTGCACCAGTTCGACTTTCGCGGGACCACCGGCCAGGCCCAGAACCGTCGCGCCCGCGTTCTTCGCGGCCTGCACCAGCAGCGTGCCGAGGCCGCCCGCGGCGGCCGTGACGATGGCGACACTGTCCGGGCCGAGGTCGGCGAACAATAGAACGCCGAGGGCGGTACGGCCGGTGCCGATCATCGCGACCGCTTCGGCCGGGTCGAGGTGGTCCGGAATCTCGTGCAGCCGAGATACTTCGGTGACGGCGAGTTCCGCGTACCCGCCGGGCACCATGCCGAGGTGGGCCACCACGGGTTTGCCGACCCAGCTCGGGTCGACATCGGCGCCGACCAGGTCGATGGTTCCGGCCACCTCGCGCCCGGGCACCGTCGGCAGTTCGGGCGCCGGGTACGGTCCGGCCGCGCCTTTACGCAGCGCGGTGTCGATCAGGTGGACGCCGGCCGCGGCCACGGCGATCCGCACCTGCCCCGGTGCGGGTTGCGGGTCGGAAACGGTTTCGTAGCGCAGGTTTTCGGCCGGGCCGAAGGCATGGAGGCGAATCGCGTGCACGGTGGCTCCTGTTCGTGGTGCAGACGCCGACCACCGTGCAACATCAAGTTGGGTTCAGGTCAACTCGACCGGTCGTCGCGCCGCGCCGCCGACCCGCGGGTCACGCCGAGCCGGCGTGCTGCCTCGCCCTGACCTCGAAACCGTCACAGAGCGCCGACAGCCCGACGTACAGCAGCTCCTCCTGGGTGAGGTCGCTGACCCCCGTACCTTCCAGGTCGGCCAGCGCGGGCGGCACCGGATACTGTGATTCTCCTTTCAGCATGGTGCGCAGCCCGTTGTCGCCCTCGGGGTTCATGCCTTTGCGTGCCATCAGGGTGGCGCTGATGTGCGGCAGTGTCGCCCCCGAGATGTAGTTCCAGATCGTGAACGCCATCGTGGTGGCCTCGCGCGTGGAAACATTCAGTTCGGAAAGACCCTCGACCATCCACGCCAGGCACGCCAGACTCTGCGGGCCGAAGCTGTAGCGCGGCGTGGCGAAGGTGAGCAGAACCCACGGATGTTGCAGGTAGAGCGCCCAATCGACCTCGGCGGCGATCCGCACCCGGTCCCGCCAGGACCACTGCTGTCCCTCGGGCGACGGATACGGATTGCGGCGGGCGACCTCGTCGGTCATCGCCGCGAGCAACTCGTCTTTGTTCGCGACGTGCCGGTACAGCGACATGGCGCCGACGCCCATGGTGTCGGCGATCCGGCGCATCGACAGGGCGTCGAGTCCCTCCTCGTCGGCGAGCGTGATGGCGGTGTCGATGATGGCGGCCCGATTGAGCTTGACCTCAGTCATCCCATGACTCACTTTCACTTCCAGGAGAGGTTGCGTACACTGTACCCGACCTTGTGCGTACGGCGTACGCGAGACGGAGAGGAAATTTCAGGATGACAGACGTCGAGGCCACGCGCGCCGCGCAGGCGCCGGCCGCCGGCTCGCGCCGTGCCTGGCTGGGCTTGACGGTATTGCTGCTCCCGGTGCTGCTGGTGTCGATGGACATCTCGGTGCTGTTCCTGGCCATGCCGACGCTCACCGAGGATCTCGACCCGTCCGCCGCGCAGCAGCTGTGGATCCTCGATATCTACGGCTTCCTCATCGCGGGCCTGCTGATCACCATGGGCAACCTCGGCGACCGGATCGGGCGGCGCAACATCCTGCTGGCCGGCGCCACCATCTTCGGCATCGCGTCGGTGCTCGCCGCGCTGGCGCCCAGCTCGGCGGTGCTGATCGCGGCCCGGGCGCTGATGGGCATCGGCGGCGCGACCCTGCTGCCGTCCAGCCTGGCGCTGATCTCGAGCCTGTTCCCCGACGCCAAGGAGCGTGCGGCGGCGATCGGTGTGTGGACCGCGTTCTTCGCGGGCGGCTCGGCGGTCGGGCCGATCATCGGCGGCGTGCTGCTGCACCAATTCTGGTGGGGCTCGGTGTTTCTCATCAACATCCCGGTGCTGTTGATCCTGCTGGCGCTCGGCCCCTTCGTGCTGCCCGAACACCGCGCGGGCGTGCGCGGACCGCTGGACCTGCCCAGCGTCGCGCTGTCCATCGGCGGCATCCTGCCGCTGGTGTACGGCATCAAACACGCGGCGGCGGAAGGGATCGACGCCGAATCGATCATCATCGCGCTGATCGGCATCGTGGTGCTGATCATCTTCGTGCGCAGGCAGCGCAAACTCGCCGACCCGCTGCTGGATCTGCGGCTGTTCACCCGGGCCGGATTCTCGGTGGCGATCGGCTCCAGCCTCGTCGGCATGATGTCGCTGGCCGCGCTGAGCTACCTCACCAGCATTTACCTGCAGTCGGTCACCGGTCGCGATCCGCTCGCCGCGGCGCTGCTCGGTATCCCGATGGCGGTGGCGGTGTTCGTCTTCTCGATGAGCGGCGCGCGGGTCGGCCAGCGCTTCGGCGTCCGCAACAGTTTCACCTTCGCGCTGGCCGCCGCGGCGGTGGGCAATCTGATGCTGCTCGGCGTCGGCGTGCACGGTGGGCTCTGGTGGTACCTGGTCGGGTCCACCATCGCGGGCATCGGTTACGGCATCGCCTTCACCCTGGTGTCCGATGTCGCGGTCTCCTCGGTGCCGCCCGAGCGAGCCGGTTCGGCGGTCGGCATCTCCGAGACCAGTTTCGAACTCGGCAATTCGCTGGGCCTGGCGCTGCTGGGCTCGCTTGCGGCGCTGATCTTCCGGTCCGGCGGCGACTACGCGGCCACCATCGGCGAGACCATCCAGAAGGCGAACGGCGACGCGGCGCTCATCGAGTCCGCCCGCCAATCCTTCGTCTCCGGTATGCATATCGCGACCGCGGTGGGCGCGACCATCCTCGTCGCCATGGCGATGATCGCCTACTTCGCCTCGCCCCGGCGTCTGGCGCCGGGCGCGGGCGCGGGCGCGGCGCACTGAGCGCTCACCGGCGGAAGGCGCGTTCGAAGAAGCGCTGCACCTGGTTGCGGGTCAGGTTGGTCCAGGCCTGGACGGGGCTGGACCACCAAGGCGCGATCTCGCGCGGCTTGGCCGTGACGGCGTGGCAGACCAGGTCGGAGGCTTCGTCGACGGTGAGGCCCGGCACCCGGCTGAAATCGGTGGGGGCGCTCATCCTGGTGTGCACGAGCGGCATGTAGATCGAGGTGGTGGTGACGCCGTCGCCGGACACCTCGGCGGCGACGCTGCGCAGCCAGACGTCGAAGGCGGATTTCGACGCGCCGTAGGCCGCCCACTGCGGCGCGGGCGGCATGAGCACGCCCCAGGTGGAGATGTTGACGATATGACCCTGCTTGCGTTCGCGCATGTCCGGCAGCAGCGCGAGCAGCAGCCGCACCGGGCCGAGATAGTTGATGTCGATGGTGCGGGTGAAATCGTGGAAGCGGTCGTAGGACTCGTCGATCGATCGGCGAATCGACTTGCCCGCGTTGTTGATCACCACGTCCAGGTGGCCGTGCTCGGCGAGCAGCCCGCGCGCCAGCAACTCGACGGCGTCCATATCGGTGAGGTCGGTGGGATAAACGTGCGCGGTGCCGCCCTCGGCCGCGATGTCGGCGGCGACCTGCTGCAAGTCGTCGGCCGAACGCGCGACGAGCAGCACGATCGCGCCCGCGGCGCCGAGCTTGCGCGCGCTGGCCTTGCCGATGCCGTGCGACGCCCCGGTCACCAGCACGACCTTGCCTGCGACCGCCTCGCGCAACGTCTGCTCGCGCGGCCGGGAGGTCGGATACAACAGCCGGCTCGCCACTCGCTCGGCGAGCGGGCGTCCGTTGCTCTGGGCCGGAGTCTCAGTCACCCCTCCGACTTTATTAGCACAGCGTCAATTCGGCGCTCGGTATCGCGATCACGTTCGGTCCCGGTGCTACCCGCGACGTGCGATATCGTCCGCGCCCGGCCACGTTCGCGGTGACCGGGACACGCTTGCACGACACGCCGGGCATAAGATCCGTCGGTGGGTGAAATCGGTTCGGCGAGTCTGGCGACGTTGTTCGCGTTGGCGGATTCGCGGTTGCCGATCGGCGGGCACGTGCGCTCGGGCGGGGTGGAGGAGGCGATCGCCTCCGGCGTGGTGCGAGACGTGGTGACGGTCGAACTGTATCTGCGCCGGCGGATCCGGACCTCGGGACTGGTCGCGG
>NZ_BAFT02000062.1 GCF_000308475.2 Nocardia brasiliensis NBRC 14402
AGGTGCTACGACGGGGCACGGCGGCGCAAAGCCTGATCCGACGCAAGTGACACCCGGTACTCAGGGTGGAGCCGCTTCGACACAAGACACTCCGGCGGCGCAGGGTGGGATCAGCGCCGCTCCGGCGCAAGGCACTTCGGCGACACAGGGTGGGGCGCAGGCTGCTTCGACGCAAGGTACTCCGGCGGCGCAGGGTGGGGCGCAAACCGCTCCGGCGCAAGGAAATCCCGGGACTCAGGGTGGAGCCGCTCCGGCGCAAGGTGCTCCAGTGGGGCAGGGTGCGGCGAAAGTCGTTCCGGCGCAAGGTGCTCCAGCGGCAGGGGGTGTTCCTCAGCAACCTCCGGTCTCGGATGATGCGCCGACGACGGTGATGCGGGTGCAGCAGGCTGCGCCGGTTGCGGACGCGGGCGCGGAGGACGAGACCGTCAGGATGCAGACGGCGTCGGCGAAGGACGGGGGGCAGAATCCGCCTGCGTCCGAGGACGTGACGGTGGCGATGCCGGTGATCAAGGCGGACGACGCGAAGACTGTCGCGCTGCCGGTGCAGCGACCTGACGCACCGAAGCAGGCGGGCACCGATCGGGTGGCGCCGGGCCCCGGGCGCGTGCCGATCACCAAACCGCCGAGCACGCCGCGGCCGGCGGGCGGGCCGAAACAGCCGGGCCTGCAAGGACCTTCAGCGCCGCCGCAGAGCGGTCCAGCCCCAGTCGAGGATGCTCGTCCCGCTCCCCCACAACAGCGTCCGGGTTCGGCTCCGGTCGAGGACGCGCGTCCCCCGCAGCAGCGTCCGGGTTCGGCCCCGTCGCCGGCGGATATCCAGCCGACGCTGCCCGCGCAATCGCTGGCCGGTCCGCGCCCTCCGCAACCGCGGCCGATCGCGCAACCGCAGCGGATCACGCCCGCCGGGCAGGCTCCAGCCGCCTCGGAGTCCGCCCCGGGGGCGGGCCGCTCGAAGCGCTGGCTGCTGGCGGTGGCGGGTGCCGCCGTGCTGGTGGTCGTGCTGATCGGCGTGGCCGTGGTGTTGATCACGGGTTCGGGCGGCAATTCGCCCGAGGAGAAGGTGCGCGCCGCGATCACCGATTACACGCAGGCGCTGAAAAAGGGTGATCTGAACGCATTGCGCAACACCACGTGTGGCCCACTGCACGACTTTTACCAGGGCATTCCCGCCGATCAGTTCGCCGGCGTGCATCAGTTGTCGATGGATCGGCGCAATATCCCGGTGATCGACGGCATCGACGCCATCCGGATCACCGACAAGACCGCGATCGCCCAGGCGACCGTCTATACGGAGGCGGATCCGGCCAAGCGCTCGGCTCGCACCTTCGATCTGCAGGACACCGACGGCGGCTGGAAGGTCTGCGATCCGCCGACGAGCCCGCAGTAGCGGTGACCCGGAATCGTCTTCGACTCGGTTCGGCGTCTCGGTTGTTCCTCACAGGAGCAATCGAGACGCCGAAATATTTTATAGCGATATCGAATTACTGTCCGGATGTGACGCACACCTCGGACCCGCGGCGCAAATGAAGAACCGGCAAACTCGATAGCAATTCCATATCGATCGACGGTAGCGCTGCTCACACACAGCTGGTCAAGGGTCCGGTTCATTAGTAGCGTGGCCGCATCATGGTCAGGGAACAAACGCTTTCGCTAGAAACCGATGGCACGCAGCAGACGGCAACACTGGCCGGACAACGGTTCCGGGTACGCGACCACTACGAGGTCGGCCGGGAAAAGATCCGCGAATTCGCGCGGGCCGTGCAGAACCACCACGGCGCGCATCAGCAGGAATCCGATGCACTGCGGCTGGGACACGAGAACATCATCGCGCCACCGACTTTCGCTTCGGTGATCGGTTCGGCCGGCACCCGTTCCCTGCTCGAATCGGTGCTCACCGAATACGATCTGTCCCAGATCCTGCAAACCGATCAGGTTTTCCAGGCCTATCGGCCGATCCAGGCGGGCGACCGGCTGAGCAGCGAAATCCTGATCGAATCCATCCGCCAGTTCGGCGACAACGATTTCGTCGTGGTGCGTTCGGCCCTGCTCAACCAGCACGGCGAGCTGGCCCTGATCGGCTCCACCACGATCGTGGCCCGCCGCGGCGTCGACGTGGATCCCAGCGTGGCCGACGTGGTGGACAACATCATGATGCATGGCCAGGTCGTCGAATTCCCCAGCGCGGGAAGCGCAGCGGCCGACGGCTCGGCGCTGATCCCGCTCGGCACGGGCACGCTGCCCGGCCCCGCGCCCGATCGGGTGCCCGCGCCGGTGCACACGCTGCCCGATTTCGACCGGCTCTCGGTCGGCGATCAGCTCGCGCCGGGGATCTTCCGGCTGACCCGCGGCGACCTGGCCAACTACGCGGGCGTGTCCGGCGACGCCAACCCCATCCATTTCAGCGATCACGCCGCCGAGCTGGTGGGCCTGCCCACGGTGGTCGCGCACGGCATGCTGACGATGGGTTTGGCGAGCGGCTACCTGACCGCCTGGCTCGGCGACCCCACGGCCATCGAGAAATTCAGCGTGCGGTTCGCCGGCTTCGTCCCGGTCGCCCCGAACGCGGCGAGCACGGTCGAGTTCACCGGCCGGATCAAAGCACTCGACCCGCGCACCCGCACCGCGACGATCGTGCTCGGCGGCACCTCGGAGGAGCGAAAGCTGTTCGGGCGCGCGATCGCCGAGGTCCGTTTCAGTTGAGCGCCCGCGCGGTCTGAAAAATTCGCACCCCACAACTGCGCGATTTCGGCGCAGGATGGAGGCGTGAGAAATTCAGTAGTACGCCGCGTGGTTCCCGCGCTCGGCGCCGCGTGTCTGATGGTCGGTGCACTCACGCTGGTGCCGCCGACCGCCGCCGCCGCGACCTCGCCCACCATCGCCAGTGCCGCCCGCCCGGATTCGCTGCCCAAGGACGATCCGGAAGACGGCAAGGACAAGAAGAAGCGCCGGATCTACACCAACTGCGACCAGGTGCGGGCCGAAGGCGCGGGCCCGCTGTACCGCGGGGAACGCGGCTACAACGCCTACCTCGATCAGGACAACGACGGCATCGCCTGCAACGAGTAGCCGGTGCTATTGCGCGGCTTGGAAAGTCAGCATGGTCGCGCCGATCCGGATCTGATCGCCGTCGGCCAGCAGCGCGCCGTTCTCGATCGGATCGTCGTTGACGTAGACGCCGTTGGCCGAATGCAGATCCTTGATCAGCAGCCCGGCCCGGCTCGGCATGATGTGCGCGTGGTACCTGCTGGCCTTCGGGTCGTCGAGGACCAGATCGTTGTCGGTCATCCGGCCGATCCGCAAGCCGCCCTGGGCAATCGAGACCACCCGGCCGTCGGGCAGTCGCAACTGCCCGTTGCGCACCGCGCGCGGCGCCTCGGTGACCGTCTCGGTCATCGCCGCCGCCATCCGCTCGGCCTGGCGCAGTTCGACCGTGCTCAGCGGCTCCTGCCGCAGCACCCGCTGTTCCAGCTCGGTCAGCGCGGGGCCGGGATCTATGCCGAGTTCGTCGGCGAGCACGGTCCGCACCCGGCGGCACGCGTCGAGCGCGTCGGCCTGCCGGCCGGACAGGTACAGCGCGGTGATCAGCTGACCCCACAGCGGCTCGCGCAGCGGATGCTCGGTGGTCATCGCGACCAGCTCGCCGATCACCGATGACGCACGCCCGAGCGCGATTTCGGCGTCGATCCGCGCGGAGGCGACCGCCAAGCGCTCCTCCTCCATCGCGGTGGCGAAGCCGTCGGCGAATTGCAGCCCGGTGAGATCGGCCAGCGCGCGGCCGCTCCACTCGCGCTGTGCGGCGCCGAACAGCTGCGCGGCACCGGCGTGATCGCCGAGCGCGGCCGCGCGGCTGCCCGCCTCCCGTGCCGTCTCGAAACGGCCGAGATCGCACGCGGTCTCGGCCACTTCGAGCCGATAGCCAGAGGATTCCGTGCGCAGCACCTGCGCCGGGTCCACACCCGAATTACGCAGGGCTTTACGAATATTCGAGACGAATACCTGCAGGCTCGCCGCGTACGAATCGGGTGGATCCTCGTTCCACACCATGTCGGCCAGCGCGGCCGAAGAGACCGCGCGCCGTCGATTCACAGTGAGCGCGGCGAGCAACGCCCGCGGCTTGGGCCCGCCGACCGCCACCGGCTCACCGCCGACGAGCAACCGGACGGGCCCGAGCACGCGCACATCCAGACACATGAGCTGTCGAGCCCCCGGTGGGTTGATGATCGGGTCAGGCGCTGATCGACCTTCCCGCGGACTTCAGATCATTGCATGCCTCGGTGACACGCGCTGCCATCGAGGTTTCCGCCTTCTTCAGGTAGCTGCGCGGGTCGTACACCTTCTTGTTGCCGACCTCGCCGTCGATCTTCAGCACACCGTCGTAGTTGCTGAACATATGGCCGGTGACCGGACGGGTGAACGCGTACTGGGTGTCGGTGTCGACGTTCATCTTCACCACGCCGTAGCGCAGCGAATCCTCGATCTCGGACTTCAGCGAGCCGGAGCCGCCGTGGAAGACGAAATCGAACGGCTGCGCGTCCTTGCCGAGCGCGAGCTTGGCCGCGGCGACCCGCTGGCCCTCGGCCAGCACCTCGGGCTTGAGCACCACGTTGCCCGGCTTGTACACGCCGTGCACGTTGCCGAAGGTGGCGGCGAGCAGGTACTTGCCGTTCTCGCCCGCGCCGAGCGCGTCGATGGTCTTCTCGAAGTCCTCGGGCGAGGTGTAGAGCTTGTCGTTGATCTCGGCCTCGACGCCGTCCTCTTCACCGCCGACGACGCCGATCTCGACCTCGAGGATGATGTTGGCCTGGGCACAGGCCTTGAGCAGCTCCTTGGCGATTTCCAGGTTCTCGTCGATCGGGATCGCGGAGCCGTCCCACATGTGCGACTGGAACAGCGGATGCTGCCCGTTCTTCACCCGCTCCTGGGAGATCGCGATGAGCGGCCGGACGAAGCCGTCCAGCTTGTCCTTCGGGCAGTGGTCGGTGTGCAGCGCGATGGTGATGTCGTACTTCGCGGCCACCACGTGCGCGAACTCGGCCAGCGCGACCGCACCGGTCACCATGTCCTTCACACCCTGGCCGGAGCCGAATTCCGCACCGCCGGTGGAGAACTGGATGATGCCGTCGCTGCCCGCGTCGGCGAAGCCCTTGATGGCCGCGTTGATCGTCTCCGACGACGTGCAGTTGATGGCCGGGAAGGCGAAGGAGTGCGCTTTGGCCCGACCGAGCATCTCGGCGTAGACCTCCGGAGTCGCGATGGGCACAGTAAGACCTCCGTGTTGTTGCGGCAAAGACCTATTTTGTCAGCCACCACCCTAGGACAGCGGGGTTTCGCCTGGTATCCAGGGAGGCAGACGAACATCCCGCGGGCCACCGCCACCGCGCACCGCCGCCGAACCCACAGGTGGCCGTGCCGTGGTCGCCGCGGAACCATCAGGTGACCAGCCGGTAGTTTCGCGCACAGCACGGGCATTCTCAGCCGAACCCGGTACTGTGGTGCCGGTAATTGCGCTGGCGGCTCCCGATGCGAGGGTGAGCGATCAGGCCGGCCGTACCCAGAACAGGAGACCGCGTGATTCTGCTGGCAGCGACAGAATCGGTGACGAGCAACATCGCATTGACCCAGTTGCTCGACCCGATGCACCTGCTCACGGAGACGTGGCTGAAGAACGCGGTGCTTCCCGCCATTCTGGCGATCGTCTTCATCGAGACCGGCCTGCTCTTCCCGATCCTGCCCGGCGATTCGCTGCTGTTCACCGGCGGCCTGCTGGCCGCGCAGTCGAATCCGCCGGTCTCGATCTGGTGGCTGCTGCCGCTGGTGACCCTCGTCGCCTTCGCCGGCGACCAGTCCGGGTACTGGATCGGCCGCGGCATCGGGCCCGCGCTGTTCCACAAGGAGGACACCCGGTTCTTCAAGAAGCACTACGTCACCGAGACGCACGAGTTCTTCGAGAAGCACGGCCCCAAGACCATCATCCTGGCCCGGTTCGTGCCGATCGTGCGCACGTTCATGCCGGTGCTGGCCGGGGTGTCCAAGATGGACTACCGCAAGTTCGTCGCCTTCGACATCGTCGGCGCGATCCTGTGGGGCGGCGGCGTGACGGTGTGCGGCTACTTCCTCGGCAACATCGCCTTCATCCGCGACCACGTCGAGGCCATCTTCCTGCTCATCGTGTTCGTCTCGATCCTGCCCGGCATCTTCGCGGTGGCGAAGCGGCTGCTCAATCGTGGCGGCGGGGCGCCGGTGGCCGCCCCCGAAGCCGAGCTGACCGTTTCGACGAGCGAGCCGACCCGCTGAGCGCGTGTTCGCGGCGTCCTCGCCCCTAGCAGTGGGCAATTTCGATCCGCTGATGTCAGCGGGCCCAGCGCTCGTCTGGACGGTGGTACTGACCTTCGTCTTCCTCGAGTGCGCGGTGATTCTCGGGCTGTTCCTGCCCGGCGACTCCATGTTGATCACGGCCGGCGTGGTGATGGCCTCGCACGCCTCCGGTGAGACCCAGGTGTGGGCGCTGTCGGTCGGCACGATGCTCGCGGCCATCGCGGGCAATCAGGTCGGTTACGTCATCGGCCAGCGCACCGGCCATCACCTGGTGGCCCGCAAGAACGGGCGCTACATCAACACCAGGAATCTGCAGCGGGTCACCGAACTGCTGCAGCGGCACGGCTTCGTCGCGGTGCTCGTCGCCCGCTGGATTCCGTGGGTGCGCACGCTGTGCCCGACGGTCGCGGGCGCGGCCGGGATGGACCATCGCAAGTTCACCATCGCGAGCACGATCGGCGCGATCATCTGGGCGCCGGTATTGCTGCTGATCGGCTACTACGCGGGTAGTTTCCTCGATCGGGTGCCGTGGTTGATGCCGATCGTGATCGGCACGCTGGTGCTCGGCCTGATCGTGGGCACCGCGCTCGGGATTCGGCACTACCGGCAGGAAATGGCCAAGCCCGCCGAGGATTTCGACTTCGAGACCGTGCCGATCCGGGTCGTCGAAGCCGAGAGCTGACCGCACTCGGCCGCCACGAACAGCGGCGGCCGGTCTACAGGCCGGCCGCGCTGACCTGGTAGGCGGCCTCCATCAACATCCAGCCCGAAAGCTGCACGGACAGATCGCGTTCGGGCACCCGGGACGCGGTGACCGAACCGCCCGGGGTGAAGTGACCGGCCCCGGCGGTACCACCGGGCAGGGTCGCCGGTCGGCTCCAATCGTGGCCGAACAGCGGCTCGCCCTCGACCTGGAGCCGGTTCGCCCACGCCGCCGTCGCGGAGGCCCGTACGATCGCCGCCGCGGCCCGCCGGTCGGCCGCCCGCGCCTCGTCCTCCCCGGGCAGCATCAGCGCGACCAGCGCGAGATAGCGGGCCAAGATGCCGTTGAACAGGCCGCCGTCGCCGCCACCGCCGCCGTTGATCACGCCGCGGGTCGTCATGTGCTCCTCGACCGCGCCGAGCAGCCGGTGCACGCGCTCGATATGGCGCGCCTCGCCGGTGTGCACCGCGAGTTCGGTTTCCACGCCGAGCACCACGCCCTGGCAGTAGGTGAACACCGGACGTTCGATCTCGCCGGCGGGCAGATGGATGCCGTCGAGGATCAGCCCGGATTCCGGATCGCGCAGCGTCTCGTCCAACCAGTCGGCCATCTCCTGGGCGCGCAGCTGCCGCCCGAGCCGCAGCAGCGCGATCGCGGCCGGGCCGTTGGCGGGCGCGTTGTAATAATCCGAGCCGATCCGCCACGGCAGGCCACCGCCGACCTCCGGATTCCAGCCCTCGTACAGCGGCTTCTCCAGGGCGAGCAGCCCGCTGCGCGCCTCGGTGACGCCCGCGATCCGTTCCGCGCGCTCCAAGGCGATGGCCAGCCAGGCCATGTCGTCGTAGTACCGGTTGGTCCAACCGGTGAGATTGCGGATCCGGTGCGAGCGCGCGATCGCGGCAATCCGCTTGCGGCGCACCGGGGTCGGCGTGCGGTTCGCGGCGTCCACCGCGCAGTCGATCAGATGCGCCTGCCACCAGTAGTGCCAAGACCCGAACGCGCGCTCGCGCTTGGTCGCCGGCCAGCCGACCACGCCCAATTGCGTGCCGGGTAATGCCCACAGCGCGCGCAGATGCCGGGAGATGATCGCGGATTCGGCCATATCGGCGCGCTCGGACCAGACCGCGGCGGTCGCGACCGCATCCCGGTTCGCCCGCGCGCGCTCACCCAGCGACCGTGCTGTCGCGTGCTGCGGGTCCTCGGCCTTCCGCGTGGTCATGCGTCAATGGTGCCAGTTTGGAACGCTTTTACGCGCCCGATTTGTTACAAAGACGATGCTCGAATGACACAGCGCGCGAAATCCGCGCCGAATTCTCAGGTCTGGGCTATAAGTCGCGACTCACCACGCGTCGGCGAGATCGGCATGCCGCCGGATCCACGCGTGCATGGCGATACCCGCGGCCACGCCCGCGTTGATGCTGCGCGTCGAGCCGAACTGGGCAATCGAAACGGTCATGGCCGCGGCCGCTTTCGCGTCGGCCGTCACGCCGGGGCCCTCCTGACCGAACAGCAGCAGGCAGTCCCGGGGCAGCTCGGCCGTCTCCAACGGGATCGAGCCGGGGACGTTGTCCACGGCCACCACGGTCAGCCCGGCGCGGGCCGCGTACACCAGCAGTTCGGCCACCGACTCGTGGTGCTCGATGTGCTGGTAACGGTCGGTGACCATGGCACCGCGTCGATTCCAGCGTTTGCGCCCGACGATGTGCACTGCCGCGGCCGCGAAGGCGTTGGCCGTGCGCACCACCGTGCCGATGTTCGCGTCGTGCCCGAAGTTCTCGATCGCCACGTGGAACGGATGCCTGCGCCGGTCGATATCGGCGACGATCGCCTCCCGTGACCAATAGCGGTAGGCGTCGACCACGTTGCGGCGATCGCCCGCCACCAGCAACTCGGCGTCGAGCCGGGGATCCTCCGGCGGCGGCTCGGCGTGCTCGTCGGACCACGGCCCGACACCGTGCGGGTGCTCGCCCCATTCGGTGGGCCCGGGTGGGTCCTGCTCGGCCGCGTCCGGCACTGCGTGATTCACTCCGCCGATGCTAATTCCGGGCGCGCACCGCGAAACGCCCGGCTCAGTAGCTGGTGCTCGACCCCGCCCAGACGCCGAGCAGGCCCAGCACCACGAACAGCACGACGAACAGGATGCCGAGAATGATCAGCACCGAGGAGATGATGCCGCAGACGTAACCGACCATGACGTTGGACCGGCCGCCCATCGCGCCGCCGGAGGCATCGATCTCGTTCAGCGCCCGCTTGCCCATCACCCAGGCCACCGGGCCGAGGATCTGGCAGAAGACCAGACCGAGAATGCCGAGGATCAGGATCGTGGTGGCCTGCGGGTGATCCGGTGGCGGTCCGTAGGCCCCGTAGGCTGGATAGCCGTATGGCGGCTGCTGCGGCGGGTAGCTCATCAGCAGGATGGTAGTGGGTGTAGCTGGCTACACCACTCATCCGGCGGACAGCTCCATCGAATCGCGACGCCGCGCCGACAACCATGGAGCCATGACCGAGACACACGCCGAACCCACACTGGTGCTCGACCCGATGACCGGTAAAACCCGGTCGACGGCCGAGCAGGCGCTTCGTGCCGTCCTGCTTGCGCCGTTCCAGGCGCGATTCTGGAAAGAACTCGTCTACGTCTTCACCGCGTTCGTGCTCGGCTGCATCGCCGTGGTCTACCTGTACGCGGGGTGGGGCGGCGGGTTGCTGATCTCCTTCACCGTCATCGGCCTGCCCATCCTCGCGCTGGTCCTGCTCGGCGGCCGCTTCTGGGGCCGGATCTACCGGGCGCTGGTCAAGGACCTGCTCGCGACGCCACTGACGCCGCCGACGACGTTCGCGCCGACGCCTGGCCTCGTGGGCTTCCTCAAGAGCGCATTCACCGATCTGGCCAGTTGGCGCGCCACGCTGTTCCTCATCGCGCAGGCGGTGCTCGGCGTCGTGGTCGGCTACCTCGCGCTCATCGTGGTCGCGATGACGGTGTTCGTCGCGGTCTCGCCGATCCTGTGGGTGCTCATCGATCCGATCAACGTCGATGCCGATGGCGTGGAACATCATTCGTTCGCCCAGTTCGGCGATTTCTACATCGACACCTGGCCGCGGGTGCTCGGCTTCGCCGCCCTCGGCGTCCTGGGCTGCTTCGCGCTGCCCTGGCTGCTGCGCGCGCTCTGCTGGCTGCACCGGCTGCTGGCCATGGCCCTGCTGAGCGCGACCGCCCGCGATCGGCGGATCACCGAACTGCAGCAGGGCAGGCAGGCCGCGGTCGACGATTCCACCGCCACCCTGCGCCGGCTGGAGCGCGACCTGCACGACGGCACTCAGGCGCGGCTGGTCACCATCGCCATGGCGCTCGGCCGCGCCGAAGACCGGCTCGAGGCCGGCGGCGATCCGCGGGATCTGATCGCCGACGCGCACGCCTCGTCCAAGGAGGCGCTGACCGAGCTGCGCGAGCTGGTGCGCGGAATCCATCCGCCCGCACTGGAACTCGGCCTCGGAGCGGCACTGGAAACGCTGACCGCGCGCTGCTCGGTGCCGACCGAACTGCGGGTGCACCTGCCCGAGCGACCCAGCCCGGCGGTCGAGGCGATCGCCTACTTCTCCGTCGCGGAGCTGCTCACCAACGTGGTCCGGCATGCCGGCGCGACCCGCGCCTGGGTGTCGGTGCTGCCGAGCGACGCGCACACCATCGCGATCACGGTGCGGGACAACGGCATCGGCGGCGTCCTGCAACCGGCCGAAGGCCAACTCGCCGCGGGCAGTGGGCTTTCCGGGCTGGCCGCGCGGGCGCGCACGGTCGACGGGTCGCTGACCGTGCAGAGCCCCACCGGCGGCCCGACCGTGATCACCATCCTGCTACCGAAGGAAGGCTCACGATGACCGAGTCACTGCGCATCGTGATCGCCGAGGACAGCGCGATCCTGCGCGACGGACTCGCCGGACTGCTGACCGAACGCGGCCACCAGGTGGTCGCGATGGTCGGCGACGCGACGACATTGAGCGATGTGGTCGGCACGCACAATCCCGACGTCGCCGTGGTGGACGTGCGGATGCCGCCCAGCTTCACCGACGAGGGCCTGCTCGCCGCCATCGAGCTGCGCCGCAAATATCCGATGACCGGGGTGCTCGTCTTCTCCCAGTGGGTCGAAACCCGCTACGCCACCGAGCTGCTGGCCGGCGGCGCGAGCGGGGTCGGCTATCTGCTCAAGGACCGGGTCGCCGATGTCCGCGATTTCGTCGACGCCCTGCACCGCGTCGCCACCGGCGGCACCGCACTCGACCCAGAGGTGGTGAGCCAACTGATGGGCGCCTCGAAACAGCAGGACTCGCTGACCCGCCTGACGCCGCGCGAACGCGAGGTGCTCGAACTGATGGCGCAGGGCCTGTCCAACAACGCCATCGCGACCAGCCTCACCGTCACCGAACGTGCGGTGGAAAAGCACATCGGCAACATCTTCACCAAACTCGATCTGCCGCCCTCGGACACCCACCACCGCCGCGTGCTCGCGGTACTTCGCCTGAAGGGCTGAACCCCTACCGCCGCCGCCCTATCGAGCCCGATCCGCGCATGTCAGCGCCACTGCGGGCCTATCCTGGAAGCCGGACAGTCGGGGTGGAGGCTGGTATGGACCACGGGCGGATCCTGCGCACGGTGCTCGGAGTCACCGCCGGCTACCTCATGCTGCTCGGCCTGTGGCTCGGGTGGCTGGTCCACCACACGCCGCCGGGTACGCTGCCGTACCAGATCGTCGCGCTGGTCGGGCTTTTCGGCACCTGCCTCGGCATCGGGATGATGCTGGCGGCCCGGCCGTCCAAGGCGGATCGGCGACTCTGGCGGCACGGACTGGAAGGGTGGGCGACCGTGCACGGCGTGCATCCGTTGCGGCCCACCGACCATCACAGCGAACTCACCGAGCTGGACCTGGAACTCACCGTGCCCGGTTCCGAAACCTACCGGGGCACCATAGTTTTCGATGTCACCCCGGCGGACAAGCCGAAACTCGCGGTCGGCGAGACCATTTCGATCCGGGTCGACCCGGCCAACCGGGACCGGATCATCGTCGTGCTGTGAGCCGGTGGGTTCAGGCGTGCGCGTCCGGATCGGCGAGCAGGAACTGGGCGGCGGCATAGGTGGTCAGGATGACGCCCTCGGTGACCCGGCGACTGCGCTCGCCGCGCGCGAACAGCTTGCGCGCCACGATGAGTCCGTCGGAGACGGTGAACAGCAGCGCGCCGAGCGCCAGCCTGCTGCGCGGATCGACATTGGGAATATTCACGCCCGCAACGTTTTTCGCGTCCCGGGCCAGGGCTGGATCGGAGGCGAGCACGCCCGCGGCGCCCAGCGTCGCGCCGTAGGCGGTGAGCGGCAGCGCCACGGCGGGCGCCTTGGCCCGCAACAACGCGGCAGCGCCGAGCCAGGCCGCCAACCGCGGTCCGGCGATGGCGGCCCGCGGCCGGGCGCCCTTGCGCAACCACAGCGCGGTGTACCCGGCCTGCATCACCGCGAACGACGACGCCCCGGCGATCAGGCGCCGGTCGTCGTCCGGGTCGATGAGCAGGATGTCGCCCAGCGTCGCGGCGCCGAGCGATCCGAGCAGGACGGTGCGATCGGTCTTGTCGAGCGCCGCGTCGCTGGTGGCGACGTCGGCCGCCAGCAGCGGCATCAGCAGCGGCTTCGCGAGCCACTGCGCCCGCTCACGGCCGGTCACCGCGCCGTAGACGGTGACCGCGGCGGCCGCCAGGAACCCGGCCCGGAATTTTCGCATCGGCTCAGAAGCTCGGCTCGACCGGCTTCGGCGGCAGGGTGACGACCTGTCCCGCGTAGCTCAATCCGGCGCCGAACCCCAGCAGCAGCGCCAGCTGACCGCCCTTCGCCTTGCCGGTGACCAGCATCTCCTCCATGGCCAGCGGGATGGACGCGGCCGAGGTGTTACCGGTGTTCTCGATGTCGTTGGCCATCGGGATATCGTCGGCCAGGCCCAGGTTCTTCTTCATCAACTCGTTGATCCGCGCGTTGGCCTGGTGCGGGATGAACACCTCGATGTCCTCCTTGGCCACCCCGGACACCTCCAGCGCGGTGGACAGCGCACGCGGCAAAGTGACGGCGGCCCAACGGAATACGCGCGGGCCCTCCATCCGCAGCGACATCCGGCCGATCGGCTCGACCGCCGGATCGGTGCCCTGCATGGCCTGGGCCTTCTCCATGTAGTCGAGGAAGTTCACGTCCTGGGCGATCGCAGCGGCGTTCTCGCCGTCGCTGCCCCACACAGTCGGCGAGATGCCGTTCTCCTCGCTCGGCCCGATCACCACCGCGCCCGCGCCGTCGCCGAAGATCATCGCGGTGCCGCGGTCGGTGGGGTCGAGCCCGACCGTCATGGTCTCGGCGCCGATCAGCAGCACGTAGTCGGCCGAGCCCGCCCGGATCAGATCGGCCGCGACGCCGAGTCCATAGCCGAAACCGCCGCAGCCGGAGGTCAGGTCGAACGCCGGGATGCCGTTGATCCCCAGGTCGTGCGCGATGGACGGGGCACCGTGCGGGGTGAGCATGAGCCAGCTCGACGTCGCGAGAATCAGCGCACCGATCTTCGAGCGGTCGATCCCGCTGTTGACCAGCGCGCGTTCGCCCGCCGCGGCCGCGATCGACCGCAGCGTCTCGTCACCGCTGATCCAGCGGCGGTTGCGAATGCCGGTGCGGTCGTAGATCCACTCAGGGTTGGAGTCCAGCACCTCGCACACGTCGGCGTTGCTGACGATGCGCTCCGGCCGATAGGCGCCGATACCGAGCATCGCAACGTTGTCGCGATTCTTGTTGATTGCAATGCTCACCACTGAAGATGACCCTTCACCTTTGCAGAACTAGACCGCTGTCCAGGCTAGCTCAGCGCCAGATCCTTCAATCCGAGGATGGAGCGGTACTCCAGGCCCTCGGCGGCGATCACCTGATCAGCCCCGGTTTCCCGGTCCACGACGGTGGCGACGCCGACCACCGTGGCGCCCGCCTCGCGCAGCGCGCGCACGGCCGTGAGCGGGGAGTTTCCGGTGGTCGTGGTGTCCTCGACGACCAGCACCCGCTTGCCGACGATGTCGGGGCCCTCGATCTGGCGCTGCATGCCGTGCGCCTTGGCGGCCTTGCGCACCACGAACGCATCGATCGGCCGCCCCGGCGCGTGCATGACCGCGAACGCGACGGGGTCGGCGCCCATGGTCAGACCGCCGACGGCGTCGAAGTCCCAGTCGTTGACCAGTTCGCGTAGCAGCTTGCCGATCAGCGGTCCCGCATCATGGTGCAGCGTCGCCCGGCGCAGGTCGACGTAATAGTCGGCCTCCTTGCCCGACGACAGGGTGACCCTGCCGTGCACCACGGCCAGCTCGCGCACCAGCGCGGCCAATCTATCTCGGTCGGAACCGGCGGTGGTGCCCAGCGCCGACTCGTTGGTGGTTGCCTCGTCGATCATTCCTAAGTCCTTCCGCGTGCGTTGAACAAGCCGCGATTCAGTCGGGCCGCCAGGTTTCGCGGGATCATTCCGGCGACGGTGGTGAGCGCTTTGTACTGCATGCCGGGCACACTCAGTACCCGGCCTTTCTCCAGATCACGCAGGGAACCGGCAACCACCTGATCGACGCTGAGCCACCAGGCTTTCGGCAGCGACGACTTATCGATGCCGGCTCGCTCGTGGAATTCGGTGCGCACGAATCCCGGGCACAGGGCCTGGACCCGGACACCCGTTCCGGCCAGTCCACCTGCCAACCCTTCCGTGAAGGATACGACGTAGGCCTTGGCCGCCGAATACGTCGATCCACGTCCGGGGATCACCCCGGCCACACTGGCCAGATTGATCACCGAGCCGTTCGCCGCCGCGATCATCGCGGGCAACGCGGCCCGGGTGAATTGCACCACCGCGGTGATGTTGACGTCCACTTCGGCCTGCAGTTGCGCGGGCGGGAGCGCCCAGAAGGGTTCGGCATGCGCGAATCCGGCGTTGTTGACCAGGAATTCGACGCCGGCCCGCAACCTGGCCGCGACCCGCTCCCGGGCCGCCGGACTGGTCAGATCGGCGACGAGCACCTCGCACCGGGTGCCGAACCGATGCTGCAGCGCGTTGGCGAGGGTCACCAGGCGCTGTTCGTCCCGGGCGACGAGCACCAGGTCGTAGCCGAGCGAGGCCAGGCGCATCGCGTAGCCGTGCCCGATACCCGAGGTCGGTCCGGTGATCAACGCCACGGGCCTGCTCGCGCCGGGTAGGCGCGGCGGCACGGGGTGTTCGGTCATCGGCGCTCGGTCGGTCGGACGGCGGTCACCCTGCCGACACGGCCGGTCACTGCGGCACAGGTCCCTGATACGGACGGAACCCGGGGTGGAACGGCCCACCCGGCGGTTCGGCCGCACGATCGTCCTCGCGCGGGGCCTGGCGGCGGTCGGGTTGCTCGTCGGCCCAGTCGTTGTCCGCGTGCTCGTCGCGCGGCGCGGGCGACCAGGTATCGCGCGGTGCGGGCGACCAGTCGTCGGCGGCCTCGGGCTCCTCGCGCACGCGCGGTTCTTCTCGCACCCGCGGCTCTTCGCGGACCCGCGGCTCTTCCCGGACCCGGGTGCGCGCGTCCGGCACGACGGCGAGTGAGGGGCGGCGCGGCGGTTCCGGCTCGTTCGGGGTGGACAGCGGGGCGCGCTCGTCGAAGTCCCCGTCGTAATCCTGTTCGACGAAAGGCGGCTCGTCGTAGTCCTCGTCCTTGCGCAGCCGCGGCGGCTGTACGCGGCCGGCGCCCACGGGGCCGTCCAGTTCGTCGTCGTCGAGTTCCTCGTCGCGGCCGCGGCCGCGCGGCCGCGGCCGACCGGGATCGTGATCACCGCTGTCGAAGCGCGGCTCGCTGACCGGCGGCAGCACGTGCAGCAGGCCGGACAGGCGCAGCACCGCGTCGATCGAGGTCTCCCATTCGCGCGAGGAGGTGCCCACCGACAACATGCCCAGCGTCCAGTTGCCTTCGCTCCACAGCATCTGCACGGTGTCGGGCAGCGTCTCGATGAACGCGACCATCCGCTGATCGACTGCGTGCCTGGCGATTTCCGGGTTGGTCGCGAAGACCACCCGGTCGCCGATCGCGCCGAGCAGTTCGAGGTCGGCGTCCTTGGGCGGCGAGGCCGTCTTGAGCCGCATGTCCACGTCGATGTCCGAACCGATCTGGCGCCGCACCGCGATCAGCGTCGCGGCGTCCTCCAGATCGAAGAGCACGAACTTCTCGCCCTTGCGAATGCCGGACACCACGTCCACCGCGGACAGGTAGCCCAGTTTGGCCAGCGCACCGCGCCGCCAGGTCGAGGGGAGCGCCGGCTCCACCGACACATACGTGTAGCCCTGGGATTTCGCCCAGACCTGCCGCGCGTGACCGGTCCGCTGCCGCTGGATCCGATCGAAATACAGCAGCACGATCGCACCCACGAGTGCGATCGCCGCCAAGCCGAACCACATTGCCGTCATCGCCGTCTAGCCTAATGGAAGCGGCCGGACGCGGTCTGTTCTCGGCCGCGCGCCGAGCCGTGTGAAAGCGAGCCGGTTCATCTCGGGCCTCCGGGAAGCGACGTGCTGATGATGACCTTGGCGTGGATCGTCCCGTCGGCGCCCTTGTCGCCCTGGATCAGGACGATATCGCCTTTGGGCAGGTCGGAGACCTTGGTGCCGGACACCGAGATCACCTGGGTGTTCGCATCGGTGTGCACGGTGACCGTGGCGTTGGTCAGCGTGCTGACCGTGAGGGTGCCGCCGTCGTTGGCGGTGATCGTGCCCATGGTGGTGCCGAGCGCATCGATGCCGGGCAGCCCGGGCAGGCTCGGCAGCACGGTCGGGTTGGGCTGACCGGTGCGCGGCGGCACCGGCGTCCGGTTGGCGGTCGGCAGGGCCGACGTGTTCGCGGCCGTGGACGAATCGGAGTCCTTGCCGCTCAGCACCACGCCCGCGACCACGCCGGCGACACCGACCAGCAGCACGACCGCAAGACCCAGCGCGATCCACAAACCGGTGTTGCGCTTCGGCGGCTCCGGCGGCATGCCGAGACCAGGCGGGACCGGACCGCCCGGCGGCGCGTCCACCGGCGCGGCGGCCCACTGGTTTCCGTAGGTGCTCTCGTAGCCACCCCACTGGTTGTCGGCGGGCGGGAATTCGCGGGTCGCGTTCGGCGGGGGCGGTGACCACGGCTCGAACTGCTCGGTCGCCGGATACGCCGAGGGCGCGCCGGACCCGTACGCCTCGGAATACTCCGTGGTGTGCAGCGGCTGCTCGAACCCGGACTTGCCCGCCAGGTGCTCGGTCGGCGCATCCTCCGGCCGCTGTCCCCACGGATCGTTCGGGTTGGTCATGGACTCCAGGTTAGGCGTTACCGGGCCCGCGCCGGGGTCATGCGCGACAGGAATTCGGACTGCGTCCGGATAACAGCGTCACGGCGCCCTCGGCCCGACCGGACCGAGGGCGCCGTCGTGCCTTACTTGCCGACGATGAGCCCGTCGCCGTCCGGCGAGACGGTCACCTGCACGGTGTCGCCGTCGGTGACCTCACCCGAGAGCAGTTCCTTGGCGAGCGTGTCGCCGATCGCCTGCTGCACCAGCCTGCGCAGCGGCCGGGCCCCGTAGACCGGGTCGTAACCGCGCACGGCCAGCCAGAACCGGGCCGAGTCGCTCACGTCCAGCTTCAGCCTGCGCTGCGCGAGCCGCTTCTGCAGCTGATCGAGCTGGATGTCGACGATGTGCTCCAGCTGCTCCTCGTCGAGCGCGTGGAACATCACCACGTCGTCGAGGCGGTTGAGGAACTCCGGCTTGAACGCCGAGCGCACCGCGTTCATCACGAACTCGCGTTCGCCGCCCGCACCGAGGTTCGAGGTCAGGATCAGGATGGTGTTGCGGAAGTCCACCGTGCGGCCCTGGCCGTCGGTGAGCCGTCCCTCGTCGAGCACGGCGAGCAGGATGTCGAACACATCCGGGTGCGCCTTCTCGATCTCGTCGAACAGCACCACCGTGTACGGCCGGCGCCGCACCGCCTCGGTCAGCTGGCCGCCCTGGTCGTAACCGACGTATCCGGGCGGAGCGCCGACCAGCCGAGCCACCGCGTGCTTCTCGCTGTACTCGCTCATGTCGATCCGGACCATGGCGCGTTCGTCGTCGAACAGGAAGTCCGCCAACGCTTTCGCCAGCTCCGTCTTACCGACGCCGGTCGGTCCGACGAACATGAACGAGCCGGTCGGCCGGTTCGGGTCCGCGACCCCGGCGCGCGCCCGGCGCACCGCGTCCGACACCGCCTGCACCGCCTCGGTCTGGCCGACCACGCGCCTGCCCAGCTCCTGCTCCATCCGCAGCAGTTTCTGCGTCTCGCCTTCGAGCAGCCGGCCCACCGGGATACCGGTCCAGGCGGCGACCACCTCGGCGATATCGTCCGGGCCCACTTCCTCTTTCAGCATCACGTCGCCGTCGCCCGCGGTCTTCGACGTGCGTTCGGCTTCGGCCAGTTGCGATTCCAGCTCCGGAATGTCCTTGTAGCGCAGCTTGGACACCTTCTCCAGGTCGCCCTCGCGGTCAGCGCGCTCCTCCTCGCCGCGCAACACCTCCAGTTCCTTCTTCAGCACCTGGACCTGATCGATCGCCTTCTTCTCGTTCTGCCAGCGGGTGGTCAGCTGGTTGAGTTCCTCACGGGCGTCGGCCAATTCGGAACGCAGCTTCTCCAGGCGCTGCTTGGAGGCCTCGTCGGTCTCCTTGGTCAACGCGAGTTCCTCGATCTCGAGCCGGCGCACCGCGCGTTCGATCTGATCGATTTCCACTGGGCGGGAATCGATTTCCATCTTCAGCCGGGACGCGGACTCGTCGACCAGGTCGATCGCCTTGTCCGGCAGGAAGCGCGAGGTGATGTAGCGGTCGCTGAGGCTGGCCGCGGCGACCAGGGCGGAGTCGGTGATCCGCACGCCGTGGTGGTTCTCGTAACGCTCCTTGAGGCCGCGCAGGATGCCGATGGTGTCCTCCACCGACGGCTCCCCGACCAGCACCTGCTGGAAGCGGCGCTCCAGGGCCGCGTCCTTCTCGATGTGCTTGCGGTACTCCTCCAGCGTGGTCGCGCCGACCAGGCGCAGTTCACCGCGGGCCAGCATCGGCTTGATCATGTTGCCCGCGTCCATCGCGGACTCGCCGGTCGCGCCGGCGCCGACGATGGTGTGCAGCTCGTCGATGAACGTGATGATCTGTCCCGCACTGTTCTTGATGTCCTCGAGCACGGCCTTGAGCCGTTCCTCGAACTCGCCGCGATACTTCGCGCCGGCCACCATCGCGCCGAGATCCAGTGAGACGACGGACTTGCCGCGCAACGACTCCGGCACGTCACCGGCGACGATGCGCTGCGCAAGACCCTCGACGATGGCGGTCTTGCCGACGCCCGGCTCGCCGATGAGCACCGGGTTGTTCTTGGTTCGACGGCTCAAAACCTGTACCACGCGGCGGATTTCGGCGTCTCGCCCGATCACCGGGTCGAGCTTGCCCTCCTGCGCGGCCGCGGTGAGGTCGGTGGAGTACTTCTCCAGGGCCTGGTAGCTGCCCTCGGGTTCCGGGCTGGTCACCCGCGCGCTGCCGCGCACGGTGGTGAACGCCTCGCGCAGCGCGTCGGCGTTCGCGCCGTATTTCGCGAGCAGCATCGTCACGTCGGAATCGCCCTTGGCCAGGCCGACCATGACGTGCTCGGTGGAGACGTACTCGTCGCCCAGCTCGGTGGCCAGGTGCTGGGCGGCGGTGATCGCGGCCAGCGCCTCGCGGCCGAGTTGCGGTGTGGTGGTGGCGCCGGTCGCCTTGGGCAGCCGTTCCACGATGTCCTGGGCCTCGCGCCGGACCGACGCCGGGTCGACGCCGACGGCCTTCAGCAGCGGGGCGGCGATGCCGTCGGTCTGATCCAGCAACGCCACCAGCAAATGGGCCGGACGAATCTCCGGGTTGCCCGCAGCGGAGGCCGCCTGCAGCGCGGCGGTCAGGGCCGCCTGGGTCTTGGTGGTGGGATTGAACGAGTCCACAAGTCACCTTCCTGCTAGTCGATGTGGCGGCTCCGGAGCCTGATCCGCACGAAACCCTTCGCACGGCTCCGTGCCGTTCCTAACGTCCAACGTCGGAAAGGTTGAGTCTGTTCCGCTCAAGTTCAGTTGTTTTCCCGTGCGCTGAAACGGTACGCCGCGCCGCGGCCGAACAGGACGAATCCCGCCGCCCGCGCCGGGTCGACGCCGAATGGTCAGCTCGGGTTCAACCGGTCGAGCGGGACGCCGGCCCACTCCGACACCAAGGCGGCGATATGCCAGTCTTCGACCTGTCCGACGGACACCGCCTGGGGCGCTCCGGCGGATTCCGCTCGTTCGACTACTCGCTGCTCCAGGTGCGGAATCGTGCTGTAGCGCAGCTCGGACGCCAGGCCGAAATCGCCGGTACGTTCGGCGCGCTCGTATTCGGCCCGCGCGTCGGCCAATTGCTGCGCGAGGTCACGGTCGACCATGCGGTCCTTCTCCAGCCATCCCGCGGTGCTCCGCGTCAGGTCGTCTTGCAGGTCCATGATCTGATCGACGGCCCGCTGCCGGTCCCGCCATTCGTTCAGCAGTTGGGCAAGCCGGGCGCGAGCGGTCGCGAGCTCCGACCGCAGCAGGCTCGAACGCTCGGCGACCTGCTCCGCCGGCTCCTGCTTCAGCGCCGCCTGTTCGGTTTCGAGGCGGCGGATCGCGTCCTGGAGCTCGTCGACGTCGACCGGCCGATCGAGTGCCGCCATGCGCAGCTGCGCGGCAGCCGCGTCGATCAGGTGAATCGCCTTGTCCGGCAACGACCCGGGCAGATGGCGGCCGGCGAGCAGCACGGCGGCCCGTACGGCGTGGTCGGTGATCCGCACTTGATGGTGCGCCTCGTAGCGCGCCCGGACGCCGCGCAGCATGGCGACGGCGTCGGCGTGGTCCGGCTCCCGCACCTCGACCGGTTGCAAGACCCGGGTCAGCGCGCTGTCGCGCGCGATGAGCCGGGCGTACGTCTCGGGCGTGGCCGTACCGACGAGGCGTAGCGCCCGGCGCGCGAGCACGGGCGCGAGCACGATGGTGGCGGTCGTCGCGAGGGCGTCGGCCACGGTCGCGAGCGTGGCCAGTTCATCGATCACGACGACAGCGCGCGCGGCCCGGCCCTCGATGCCGTCCAGCACCGCGGTCAGCCGCTGCTCGAACTCCCCGAAGCCGCTGGCCCCGGCCACCATCGCGGTCAGATCGAGCAGGACAATGACGTTGTCGCGCCACAGGTCCGGTGCCTCACCGGCCACGATTCGCTGTGCGAGACCCGCGATGACCGACGTCTTGCCGACACCGTCGGCGCCGACGAGCACCGCGGCGTTTCTGCTGCGCAGGCTCGAAAGCAGTGCCAGCCGACGGATTTCGGCAGATCGCCCGACGACCGGGTCGAGCTCGCCGCCCCGGGCCAGCTCGGTGAGATCGGTGGTGTATTTGCGCAGCGCCCAGCGGCTGTTCGCCGGATCCGCGTCGGCGGTCGCGCCGCCGGGTTCCGCGGGCAGCACGCCGTGCAGCGTCTCGGCGGTGACACCGTGTGCCGCGAGCAGGCCCGCCTCCGCCGTGTCGCCCGCCACCAGACCGAGCATGACGTGCTCAGTAGAGACGTGGCCCGCCCCGGATTCGGTCGCGGTCCGCCGCGCCGCGGTACACACCGCGAGCGCGTCACGACCGAGCTGCGGGACGACACTCGGGTCGGCGGTAGTCGGCAGCTGGTCCGCGAGATCCTGCGCGCCACGGCGCACGACGCCCGGGTCGGCGCCGACGGCCTGCAGTAGCGCGGCGACCGCGCCGTCGGCTTGATCGAGCATCGAGATCAACAGGTGCGCGGGCGCGATCTCCGGATTGCCCGCGGCGAACGCCGACTGCAACGCGGTGGTCAGGGCAGCCTCGGTCTTGCTGGTCGGATTGAACGTGTCCACCGCTCCACTACTAGCCGACGACGGGGCAGGCCCGAACCGGAACGCCGCGACACCCGTCAATGCGATGAATCACAGTGTCCACGGGGTATGGATGCATACGATGAGCCTGGCCGTTAGTTGATGCATCACTCTTCACCCGACCGAGGGAGCGAATGCATGCGCGCGATCGTGGTACAGAAGTTCGGAGCGACACCCGAGTTGGTCGACATGCCGGTTCCCGAGCCGGGACCGGGGACCATCCGGGTGCAGATCGAGGCGGCGGGGGTCAACCCGTTCGACGCGAAAATGGCCGACGGCATCCTGGACGGCAAGATGCCCCACGATTTTCCGATGATCCTCGGCCTCGACGGCGCGGGCACCGTCGCCACCGTCGGGCCCGGCGTCAGCCGCTTCGCCGTCGGTGACCGGGTGGTCGGCAAGTTCCTGACGCCGCCGGCCGGGCACGGCAGCTTCGCCGAGTTCGCGGTGGTTCCCGAGAGCGGCATCCTGGTGCGCATTCCCGACGGCGTGCCGACCGCGACGGCCGCGGCGGTGCCGACCGCGGGCGTCACCGCACAGGACCTGGTGGACGCCACCGGGATCGAGCCCGGCCAGACCGTGTTGATCGTCGGCGCCACCGGTGGGGTGGGCTCCTTCCTGGTCCAGCTGGCGAACATGGCAGGGGCACAGGTCGTCGCCACCGCCCGCGCCGCGGCCGCGGATCAGATGACCCGGCTCGGCGCGGCCGAGACCGTCGACTATGCCGCGGGTTCGATCGGCGCGCAGGTCGCCGCCGCGCACCCCGACGGCATCGACGTGCTCTACGACCTGGTGAGCCCGCCCGCGGCGCTGGCCGACCTGCTCGGCCTCGTGCGCCCCGGCGGCGCGGTGTACTCCACCATCTGGTCCACCGACGAGAACGCGCTGCGGGCCAAGGGACTGCGCGGCGGCAACCTCGAATCCAGCGGCGGCGCAGCGGAATTGGCGCGGTTGCTGGACCGGGTCGCCGAAGGCGACGTGGTGGTGCCGATCGACGCGACCATTCCCCTCGCCGACGGGGTGAGCGTGCTCGGCGCCGCGGGTGCCCGCGGCAAAACCGTCCTCGCGATCTGAGTACCCTCGACAGCGGCAGCGCGCTCCCGACAAGCCGCGACTGCCATGATGTGATTTCCGCATCAAGGTCGTAACAGCGGGCGTTAGCCCGACGGTTACCGTTTGGTCTGGGCTTCAGGGACATACCCGCCCCGACCACGGGGAATTCAGGGATACTGGTCCGCGGAGGACAGCCGGTTACGGGTAGGTCCCCGGGCAGAAACTGAGGGAAAGGAAACACCGCGTCGTGGATGCGCGTTCGGCTGCGCTGGTCCGCGCCAACTTCCGTTCGGTGATCGAGGCGCCGAACGGACCCGAGCGGTTGGTCAGTGCGTTCTACGGTCATTTGTTCGCCGAGAACCCGCAACTGCGTGAGCTCTTCCCGCCTGCGATGGACATGCAGGCGAAGCGGATCGTCACGGCGATCCAGTATGTGCTCGACCATCTGGAGGATTGGGGACGGGCGCAGAAGTTCCTCGAGCAGCTCGCTCGGGATCACCGCAAGTACGGCGTCGACGCGGCGCACTACGACGCGGCGGGCCGCGCGCTGCTGTCCGCGTTCCGCGCCTACAACGGCGCCGCCTGGCACCGCGGCCTGGAGGAGGGCTGGCGCGACATCACGATCCTGATCTCGGCGTCCATGGCGATCGGCGCGAATTCCGACAAATCGCAGCCGTTCTGGGAGGCGACCGTGGTCGGGCACCGGCGGGTGCTCGAGGATCTGGCCATCGTGCGGTTGCAGTCCGAGAGCCCGATCCCGTACCAGGCCGGTCAGTACGTGCCGCTCACGGTGCCGCAGCGCCCCAAGATGTGGCGCTACTTCTCGCCCGCGATTCCCGCGAACCCGTACGGCGAGATCGAATTCCACATCCGCAAGATCCGCGGCGGCTGGGTGAGCCCCGCCATCGTCAACGAGACCCGGGTCGGTGACCGCTGGCAGATCGCCGGCCCGCTCGGCGGCCTGCACGTGGATCGGGAAAGCGGCCGCGATGTGCTGATGATCGGCGCGGGCACCGGCATCGCGCCGCTGCGCGCCCAGCTGATCGAGATGGGCCAGCGGGGCATCAACCCGCGGGTGCATTTCTTCATCGGCGGCCGCTACCCCTGCGATCTCTACGACGTGGAGAACATGTGGCAGCTCTCGCAGAGCAATCCGTGGCTCACCATCGTTCCGGTCTGCGAACAGAAGACCAACCCGTGGTGGTATCCGCATCCGCCGCAGGAAGAGCCGTACGGCATGCATCGGCGGTTGATCGGTAACCTGGGCGCGGTGGTCGCGAGCTTCGGCGCGTGGGCGGACCGGCAGATCCAGATCGCCGGATCGGCGAAGATGATCGCGGATACCCGCCGGGCGTTGATCGCGGTCGGTACTCCGGAGCACATCATCAGCTCCGATCCTGTGTGATGAAGGAGGCCCCAATGGTGGGGGACCCTGGTGCGCGTGGCAACGGCGCACCGCAGCCGCCCGAGTGGACCGCGACCGTGGTCGGGCATCATCGAATCCGCTACGACCTGGCGGTGATTCGCTTGATCGGTGAGTTCGTCCCGTTCGTCGCGGGCCAGTCCGTCGAGGTGACGGTGCCGCAGCAACCGACTATGCGGCGCCGGTTGTCCCCGGCGCTGCCGCCCTCGCTGGACGGCAAGCTGGAGTTCCACGTGCGCACCGTGCCGGGCGGCTGGTGCAGCGGCTCGATCGTGGCCGACACCAAAGCGGGCGACGAGTGGAAGATCCGGGCGCCCCTCGGCGGTTTCACGGTCGACCCCGAGGGCGACGAGGTGGTGATGATCGCGGGCGGCACCGGACTCGCGCCGATGCGGGCGCAGATCCTGGACCTGGCGCGGGCGCCGGAACCGCCGCGCACCTATCTGTTCTTCGGCGGGCACTCCCCGCGCGAGCTCTACGCCTCCGACATGCTGTACCTGCTCGCCGATGAATTGCCTTGGCTCACGGTCATTCCCGTGGTGGAGAGCCCGGACGACCCGAGCTGGGTGGACGAGTGGTACGAGCACAGCCGCGTCGACATCGGCTTCCCACCCGACGACATGCTGTTCGGCACCCTCGCCGAAGTGGTCGGCTCGCACGGCGCCTTCGAAAATCACCAGGTGCTGGTCTGCGGGTCGCCGCGGATGGTCAGCGCGACCGTCGACCGCCTGCTGGAAACCGGAACTCCGCCGGAGCGCATCCAATTCGAGGGTCTGTAACCCCGGAGACCGGAATCCGGCCGCGGTACTGGGCACGGCCGGATTCCGGGCCGGTCCGGGATTACGGGAGGGGTCGAAATCCCGGACGGCCGGTCAGAACAGCGGGTCGTGGCGGATGTTCTTGGTGAGCGTCCCCGCGGCCATCAGGCGGAACTTGGTGGTCTGCACCATCGAGGGTGAACCGACGATCTGCACGTCCCGGTCGGCCCAGGCGCCGTAGCCGGCGACCACCTTGCCGATCTGGCCGGTCAAGCGCGGCTCCAAACCGGTCCAGTTCGGCGCCAGCGCGCCGGAATCCTGGTACCACCAAGGGTTTTCCTCGTGTTCGGTCACCGGCGTCACGGTCAGCCATCGGTTCGCGACGGCGAGGCTGTTGAGCGTGTCGAGATCGTAGAGGTCGCACGGATGGTGGCCGCCGACGAACAGGTGCACCTTCGGGTTGGTGCGGCGCTGCGCCATCGCCATCAGCTGGGCGCGCAGCGGTGCGATACCGGTGCCGCAGCCGACCATCAACATCTTGCGTTTCGCGTTGCGCGGGATGCCGAGTCCGCCGAGCGGCGCGCCGAGCAACCACTTGTCGCCGATCGCGGTGTGGCCGACGATGGCCGAGCTGACCCAGCCACCGAGCACGCTGCGAATGTGGAATTCGATCTCGCCGTTGGCATTTGCCGGCACGGCGGGCGACATGTAGCGCCACATCCGGGGCCGCGACGGCACCTGCACGCTCATGTACTGGCCCGCGGCGTACTGCATCGGCTGGTCGAGCTGGAGCCGCACGATGGACAGATTGCGCAGTACCGCACGGCTTTCCACGACGGTGCCGGTCCAGACCGGCGGCGTGGTCTCCTTCTCCGCGGCGCCGATCATGGTGTCGCCGATGATCGTCAGGCCTTCGTCCCAGGCCCGGTCCACCTCGTCGGTCCACATCTCGGTGCCCGCGTAGAGCCGCATCGCGGTCTTCAGCGAGTTGGCGACCGCGGCGTAATGCTCGCGCTGCACACCGTATTTGCGATGGTCGCGCCCGAGCTGGGCGAGGAACGGCAACAGCTTGTTCGGCTCCTCGAGCCGGTCCAGCGCGTAGCCGATGGCCTTGACAAGCCGATCACGCTGTGCGTCCATGGCTGCCGGGAAGAAATCGCGGACTTGGGGGTAGTCGGTGAAGAGGATCGAATAGAACGATCTCGCTAATTTCTCCTGCCCCCCTTCCTCCGCAGCAACCGCCTTGAACGTCGTTCTGATCAAAGCGACAGTCCGCGAATCCATTTGTGTCACAACCCCATTTCGCACTCGAACACAAAGCTGTGCCGGCGAGTGAGGTGCTGCGGGACACTCGTCAGCAGCCGTTGCCAAGGAGTGTATGCGAGGTTTGCCAGCTACGGAATCCTCCGTTTAAACATCAAGCGTGTAATTCCCCTGAAACGAGGATCCGCAGCGTGAAACGCCGAGCAAACATACTGAAAGACCGTAAAAACAGGTGAAATCGGTCACAGATACACTGAATTTGCAAGGCCCACTTTGAAAAACTCGGCTCCGGAGCGACCATGCGGCAACTTCTGGACCATCCGCTGGTCACCCGAGCAGACGCCGGGCACGGCCGGACCGCGGGGGTCGGCGGTGAAATTCGGCGCGGAGCAGGACCGCGCGGATCGAATGCGCGAAGCACTGCTACACACCGGCTCTCGGCTTACCTTTGGCTAACCTTGCGAACGATGCTCCCGCAACGCCATCGGGCCCCCTGACCTCGGAACACGAATTGTGTGCCGGGACAAGGGGCCCGATGGTTAGCCAGCCGTATTCAGCGTTGTTGCGCGAGATCTAGCTTCCGCGACGATTACGGGGCTGCCACACCACCAGCGCGGTACTGCGTTGCGGCGGCGAGAGATCGGGTCGGTAGCCCGCCCGCAGCCGATCCAGCTCGGCCGCCAGCTCGGCGACGCGCTGTTGCAGTTCCTCGACCTGATTGGTGAGCTCGATGATGCGCTTGATGCCCGCCAGGTTGACGCCCTCGTCCTGGGACAACCGCTGCACCTCGCGCAGCAGTTCGACGTCCCTGGTCGAGTAACGTCGCCCGCCGCCCGAAGTACGTTGTGGCGTAACCAGTCCCAGTCGGTCATAGGTGCGCAGCGTCTGCGCGTGCATGCCCGCCAGTTGAGCCGCCACCGAGATCATGAAGAACTCGGCTCGTGCCGCCCCACCGGACGCCCGCTTCGGATCATTGGACATCAAGCACCTGCCCATCCTGCCCGTGGATCGAATCCGCTGGCCTTTTCCGCGTCCGCGTAGCGCCGCAGCGCCTCGGCCGCGTTGTCATCCAACTTCTGCGGCACCGCGACCTTGACGGTGACCAGCAGGTCACCGGCGCCGCCGCCGCGCTTGGGCACGCCGCGGCCGCGCACCCGCAGGATGCGGCCGTCCGCGGTGCCGGGCGGCACCTTGACGCCGACGCGCCCCTCCAGGGTCGGCACGGAAACCGTTGTGCCGAGCACCAATTCGTTGTAACTGACCGGCAACACCAGGGTCAGGTCGTCGCCGTTGCGGCCGAAGACCTTGTCCTGGCTGACGTGCACGCTGACGAACAGATCGCCCGACGGCGCGCCGCGCAACCCGGCCTCACCCTGGCCGGCGAGCCGAATCCGCTGTCCGTCACTGACACCCGGTGGGATCCGCACCGTGATGGTCCGGGTCCGGTTCTGGATGCCGCTGCCGTGGCAGTCGACGCACGGGTCGTCGATGATCGAACCGGTGCCCCGGCAGTCATCGCACGGCTCGCTGAAACCGAAGGCGCCCTGGTTGCGGCTGATGATGCCGGTTCCGTTGCAGTGCGGGCAGACCCGAGGGCTGGTGCCCGGCTTGGCGCCGCTGCCGTGACAGGTGGTGCACGGCGACGGGCTGGTCATCCGCAGCGGAACGGTGACGCCCTGCGCCGCCTCCCGGAAACCGAGGGTCGTCTCGGTCTCCACGTCGGCCCCGCGGCGCGGGCGGCTCGCGGTCCGCGTGCCGCCCCGGTTGAACAGCCCGCCAAGCAGGTCACCGAGGCCACCGTCGCCCGCGTTCGCGTTGCCGAAGATGTCACCGATGTTGAAGTCCTGCGAGAAGCCGCCGCCCGCACCGGGGGTGAACCCGCCGCCGCGCGGATATCCGCCACCCGCGAACAACTTCCGGGTGTCGTCGTACTCTTTGCGCTTCGCCGGATCCGACAGCACCGCGTGCGCTTCGCTGACGGTCTTGAACCGTTCCTCGGCCTTGCTGTCGCCGGGGTTGGCATCCGGATGCAAGTCGCGAGCGAGCTTGCGGTACGCCTTCTTGATCTCGTCCTGTGAGGCGCTGGAGGAGACACCCAGCTCCTTGTAGAAGTCCTTTTCGATCCACTCCCGTTGACTCACCGGATATCTCCTCCTCTCACAGTCCTGGGGTTGCGGCGCGCCGCGCCGTTATTGTTTGTTCGCACCGGCATCAGCATCCGATGCCTCTGTCTGCGCGGATCCGGTCTGCTCGGCCACCGCATCGGTTACCCCGACGAGCGCGTGCCGAAGCACCCGGTCGCCGAATCGATAGCCCTTGCGCATGACCAACCCGATCACCGGTTCATGCCCGGAACCCTCGTGCTGCACGGCCTCGTGCAGGGTCGGATCGAACGGCTCACCCGCCGAACCGAATTCCTCGAGACCCTGCTTCTGCAGGGCGGTGGCCAGTTTGTCGGCCACCGACTTGAGCGGTCCGGCATCGAGGTCGCCGTGTGCCCGCGCCCGATCGAGATCGTCGAGCACGCCGAGCAATTCGGTGACCACGGCCGCCTTGGCGGCATCGATCGCGGTCTTGCGATCGCGTTCGACGCGGCGCCGATAGTTGGCGTACTCCGCGGTCAGCCGCTGCAGATCGGCTGTGCGTTCGGCAAGTTCACCGCCGGCGGCGTCGGCCGGAGCCTCGGCCGCCGCCCCGTTCCCGGCCTCGGGGCCCGCGGCGGCCTCCGCCGCGGGCTCACGAACCTCGCCGGTCTCCGGATCGATCTTGCGGTTGTCCACGAAGGTGATCGGTTCTTGCTCGGTGTCGCGCTGCTCCGAATGCTTGCCGTTGGTCACTTCTTCTCCGTGTCGACCGGCTCGTCCACGACCTCGGCATCCACGACCTGATCATCGTCCTGGGTCGCGGAGGCGCCGTTGCTCGACGCGGCGGACTCGTTGGCCGACGCCTCGTAGATCGCCTGGCCCAGCGCCTGCGACTCGGTCGCCAGCTTCTCCACGGCCGCCTTGACCGCGGCGATGTCGGTGCCCTTGAGCGCCTCGTTCGCCTCGGCGATGGCCGCTTCGACCTTGGTCTTGATCTCGGCCGGGACCTTGTCCTCGTTGTCCTTGATGAACTTCTCGGTCTGGTGCACCAGCGACTCGGCCTGGTTGCGGGTCTCGGCCTCCTCGCGGCGGGCCTTGTCCTCGGCGGCGTGCGCCTCGGCGTCCTTGACCATCCGGTCGATCTCCTCCTTGGACAGGCCGGAGCCGTCCTGGATCTTGATCGTGTTCTCCTTGCCGGTGCCCTTGTCCTTCGCGGTCACGTGCACGATGCCGTTGGCGTCGATGTCGAAGGTGACCTCGATCTGCGGCACGCCGCGCGGGGCCGGCGGGATGCCGGTCAGCTCGAAGGAGCCGAGCAGCTTGTTGTGCGAGGCGATCTCGCGCTCACCCTGGAACACCTGGATCTGCACCGAGGGCTGGTTGTCGTCAGCCGTGGTGAAGGTCTCCGAGCGCTTGGTCGGGATGGTGGTGTTGCGCTCGATGAGCTTGGTCATCACGCCGCCCTTGGTCTCGATGCCCAGCGACAGCGGGGTGACATCGAGCAGCAGGACGTCCTTGACCTCACCCTTGAGCACACCGGCCTGCAGGGCGGCGCCGACGGCGACGACCTCGTCCGGGTTCACGCCCTTGTTCGGCTCGCGACCCCCGGTCAGTTCCTTGACCAGGTCGGAGACGGCGGGCATGCGGGTGGAGCCACCGACGAGCACGACGTGATCGATATCGGCCACGTTGATGCCCGCGTCCTTGATCACGGACTGGAACGGCGCGCGGGTGCGGTCGAGCAGGTCCGAGGTGATCTTCTGGAATTCGGCGCGGGTCAGCTGCTCGTCGAGGAACAGCGGGTTCTTGTCGGCGTCGACGGTGATGTAGGGCAGGTTGATCGAGGTGCTCTGCGAGGAGCTCAGCTCGATCTTGGCCTTCTCCGCAGCCTCACGCAGGCGCTGCATGGCCATCTTGTCCTTGGTCAGGTCGATGCCCGCGCTGGCCTTGAACTTGTCCACCAGCCAGGAGACGACGCGCTCGTCCCAGTCGTCACCACCGAGGTGGTTGTCGCCGGAGGTGGCGCGGACCTCGACGACGCCCTCGCCGATTTCCAGCAGCGAGACGTCGAAGGTGCCGCCACCGAGGTCGAAGACCAGGATGGTCTGTTCCTTGTCGCCCTTGTCCAGGCCGTAGGCGAGCGCGGCCGCGGTGGGCTCGTTGACGATGCGCAGCACGTTCAGGCCGGCGATCTGGCCGGCTTCCTTGGTGGCCTGGCGCTGGGCGTCCTCGAAGTAGGCCGGCACGGTGATGACCGCGTCGGTGATCTCCTCACCGAGGTAGGCCTCCGCGTCGCGCTTCAGCTTCATCAGGGTGCGCGCGCTGATTTCCTGCGGGGTGTACTTCTTGCCATCGATCTCGACGGTCCAGTCGGTGCCGATGTGGCGCTTGACCGAGCGAATGGTGCGGTCGACGTTGGTGACGGCCTGGTTCTTCGCCGGCTGGCCGACCAGCACCTCGCCGTTCTTCGCGAACGCGACGATCGACGGGGTGGTGCGCGATCCTTCCGAGTTGGCGACGACGACCGGCTCTCCGCCTTCGAGAACGGCGACGACCGAGTTCGTGGTCCCGAGGTCGATTCCGACCGCACGAGCCATTGTGGTTCCTCCTATTGACGTACCTACAGGTGTCGGTGCCTGGGCGGGCTGTCGCCCTGCGGCCGGATGTCCGCATCGGGACTGTTCGTGCCGCGAGACCTCGCCCCAAGCACCTGACGGAGCACGGTCCCAGCAACGCAGGCCCTTTCGAGCGACCTGCGAGCAGTCGCTACGCTGAGCGTGGTCGACTCAATCCTGCACCCGATCATCGCCCGGGTCAACTCAAACTTGAGTCCGACACACTCAACGTTGCTCAATAGCTCAACGGACGACCGGCGCGGATCATTCCCGAACACCGGCACGAATTTCGTCCGTCCGCCATTCTCGTCCCCGGCACCCCCGCCTACCAGCACTTACCGATAACGGCGCCCCCCTGAGCAGGGGTTACCGGCGCCTACGGCGACCGCCGCCGGACGCGCATCCGTGGTGCAATAGCCGCGCGACGGGCCCGAGCCCGGCGGGAAGGAGTCGGTGTGCCGGCGAAGACGCGATCGTGGTGGGGCTGGGGGAACGTCGAGGATGCGGTCGAGGGAGCCGAGCGAGCGGCGCTGACCCGGCGGGTCGCGGCCATCCTGCCCGACGCCGACCTCACCGCGCACGAACCGCCCTCGATCGAATCGCTCGCGCTGCCCGCGCCGCGGATCACCGTGCCGGACGCGCTCGCGGACCTCGCGTCGGCGGATCCGGCCGATCGCGCGGCACACGCACACGGCCAAGCCTTCCGCGATGTGGTGCGAAACCTGATGGGCGACATCGGCGCACCGCCCGACCTCGTCATCCGTCCGCGCACCGAGGCCGATATCGTCGACGTGCTCGACTGGGCGAGCCGCTCCGGCGTCGCCGTGATCCCGTTCGGCGGCGGCACTTCCGTGGTCGGCGGCGTGGAGCCGCGGCTGGACGGCGATTTCTCCGGTGCGATCAGCCTCGACCTCGGCGCGCTCGATCGGGTGCTGGAGATCGATCACATCAGCCGAGCGGCCCGCATTCAGGCCGGAGTACTCGGCCCCGCTCTGGAAGACCAACTGCGCGAAGCGAATCTGACGCTGCGGCACTTCCCGCAGTCGTTCGAGTTCTCCACGCTCGGCGGCTGGCTGGCCACCCGGGCCGGTGGGCACTTCGCCACGCTCTACACCCACATCGACGATCTCGTCGAAGCCATGCGGGTGGTGACGCCCGCGGGGGTCAGCGAATCGCGCCGGTTGCCCGGGTCCGGGGCCGGGCCCGCCCCCGACCGGCTGTTCCTCGGCTCCGAGGGCATCCTCGGCGTGATCACCGAGGCCTGGCTGCGACTGCAGGACCGGCCGCGTTGGCGCGCAACGGCTCCGTGCACTTCGACGACTACACCAAGGCGGTCGCGGCCACCCGCGCGATCGCGCAGTCCGCGCTGTACCCGACGAACTGCCGTCTGCTCGACCCCGCCGAGGCGTTCCTGAACGCGGGGGCGGCGACGGCGGGCGGCGTGCTGGTACTCGGCTTCGAATCCGCGGACCACCCGACCCGGCCCTGGATGGAGCGGGCCGTCGATATTGTGCGCGCGCACGGCGGCACGCTGCCGGAGCCGGTGCGCTACACCGATTCCGACGCGCACACCGACGGGGCCGGGGCCGCCGACACCTGGCGCTCGTCGTTCCTGCGCATGCCGTACCAGCGTGACGCGCTCGCCGCCCAGTCGATGATCACCGAGACCTTCGAAACCGCCTGCACCTGGGACGCATTCGAGGAACTGAAGGACGCGGTCACGACGGCGGCGAACGAGGCGATCCGCGCCGTCGGCGCCACCGGCGTGCTCACCTGCCGGTTCACCCATGTCTATCCGGATGGTCCCGCGCCCTACTTCGGCGTCTACGCCGCAGGCCGCTGGGGTAGCACGCTCGCCCAGTGGGACGACATCAAAGCCGCTGTCTCCGAGGCGCTCTCGGCCGCCGGCGGCACCATCACGCACCACCACGCGGTGGGCCGCGATCATCGCCCCTGGTACGACAGGCAGCGGCCGGAACCGTTCGCCCTCGCCCTGCGCGCGACCAAATCGGCTCTCGACCCGGCGGGCATCCTCAATCCCGGCGTCCTGATCTGAACCGCCGCCGTCCCGCGCACGCGCGCAGGCCGGAGTGGGTTGTCCACTCCGGCCTGCTCTTTCGGACGCTTCAGACGTGCACGAGCTGTTCCGGGTTCGGCACGACCGCGGGCTTTGCGTTGCGGCGCAAGCCGGTTGCGGCGACCACCCCCGCCAGGATCGCCGCGATCACCGGCACGATCAAAGCGGTGCGCAGCGCGTCCATGCCGACCTTGCCTGCATCCACTGCGGCGACATTCACCGCGGTCACCACGGAGACGCCCAGCGCGACGCCGAATTGAATTGCGGTGTAGAGCAATCCGCCCGCCAAGCCATGCTCCTCCGCGGCGATGTCATCGGTGCCCGCGATGGTCAGCGGACCGTAGACGAGGGCGAAGGCCAGCGCGATCAACAGCAGCGTGGGCAGCAGGGCGACGTAGGCCCGGTCCAGTCCGCTCGGCAAGAACAGCAGGTAGGCCAGCGCCGCCAGCACCGCGCCGCCGAAGATCACCCGCCCGGTGCCGAATGTCCGTACCAGCCACGGCGTCAGCAGCGGCGCGACCACCGCGTCCAAGCCGAGCACCGCCATCGCCAGACCGGTCTGCACCGTGGACCAGCCGCGCAGCTCCTGGAAGTACAGCGTCGCCGCGAACTGGAAGCCCATGAACGCACCCATGAACAGCACGGCCACCAGATTCGTGCGCACCAACGACACCGAGCGCAGTACGCCGAGGCGGACCAACGGTGCTACCGCACGGCGTTCGTTCAGGACGAACAGGGCGAGTGCCGCGAACCCGGCCGCGAAGACCGCCCCGGTGAGCACCGGTCCGTCAGCGAGATGCTCCAGGCGGACGACACCGTAGACGAGCAGCAGCATGGCACCGGTCACGCTCAGCGCGCCGAGCAGGTCGAAGCCCACGAGCCCGGGAACCCGCTGCGGCACACCGGAATCCCGGACCAGGACATACGCGGCGGCGAGCAGCAACGCCGAGACCAGGACCGGCACGAAGAACACCCAGCGCCAGCCGAGCGCGGTCAGCAGGCCGCCGGCCACCATGCCCAGCGTGAAACCGCCCGCGCCGATACCGGCGTACACCACCAACGCCCGGTCCCGCACCTGCCCCTCGGCGAAATTCGTGGTGATCAGCGACAGTCCGGCGGGAGCGAGGAACGCCGCGGCCACTCCGGTGACGAAGCGCGCGGTCAACAGCATCCAGCCGGTGGTGGCGAAACCGCCGAGCCCGGAGAAGACCAGGAACACGGTCAACCAGAACAGGAACATCCGCCTGCGGCCGAGCAGGTCGGCGGCCCGGCCGCCCAGCAGGACGAAACCGCCGTAGCCGAGCACGTACGCCGAGACCACCCCGCTCAGCATGCCGGTGGACAGCCCGAGCTCGGCCCGGATCGACGGCAACGCCACATTCAGCATCGCGACGTCGATGCCCTCCAGAAATATCGCGCCGCACAACACCGCGAGCACGCCCCAGGCGCGGCCGTTCATCTCCGTAAAGACCTCGGCGGCTCTGGCTTTCACCATCACGACTCCCCAATTTCGGTTCCCCACAGTGGGGTCGGTTACCTCTTGATACCGAGAGCCAGTTTCCGGCAGAATCGACGACCATGGAAGACGGCACTTTGAAGTCACCCGGGGACTGCGGGGATACCGACGCCGACTACGACGTTTACCAGTGGGACACTCGCGTCGACTGCGAAGTGCGCCAGATCCTCGACCGCGTCGCCGACAAATGGTCGCTGCTGGTGATCGCGCTGCTGGATCAGCAGAGCCTGCGGTTCACCGAGCTGAAACGCAAGATCGACGGGGTGAGCCAGCGGATGCTCACCCGCACATTGCGCCACCTCGAGCGCGACGGGCTCGTCGAACGCACCGTCTACCCCACCGTGCCGCCGCGGGTGGACTACGCGCTGACCCCGCTCGGCGCGAGCCTGCACACCACCATCAAAGCGCTGGTCACCTGGACCGAAACCCATCAGCCCGAGATCGTCGCGGCCCGCAACGCCTACGACCGACGCACCGCCGCCGAAGGGGAACTGACCGCCGCCCGCTGAACCTTCCCGAGGACAGGGCGACGCAGTAGCGTGGACCCGCCGCCGACCCGAGGAGTCCGCCCATGCGCGCCGCCGTCGTCACCGAGACGAAATTCGAGGTCACCGATCTGCCGACGCCGGTACCGGGCCGTGGCCAGCTGCTGATCGAGGTATCCCGCTGCGGCATCTGCGGTTCGGACCTGCACGCCCGCGCCCACGCCGACACCATGGCCGACCTGGCCGACGCCACCGGCTACGCCGGGTTCATGCGGTCGACCCAGCGAGTCGTGCTCGGGCACGAATTCAGCGGCGAGGTAGTCGAATACGGGCCGGACTGCCGGAAGCGCTGGCGGACCGGCACGCCCGTGGTGGCGTTGCCGATCGTGCGCCACGGCAAGAAATCCGAGTTGACCGGGTTGTCGGCGGCGGCACCCGGGGGCTACGCCGAACAGGTGGTGGTCCAGGAATCGATGACGATGCCGGTGCCGAACGGGCTCTCCGCCGAGCACGCCGCGCTCACCGAGCCGATGGCGGTGGCCTGGCACGCGGTCCGCAAAGGCCGAGTCGGCAAGGGGCAGAACGCATTCGTGATCGGCTGCGGACCGATCGGCCTCGCGGTGATCTGCATGCTGAAGGCGGCGGGCGTGCGCACAGTGATCGCCGGCGACTTCTCGCCCCGGCGCCGGGATCTCGCGCGGGCCTGCGGTGCCGATATCGTCGTCGACCCGGCCGTCGAGTCGCCGTGGACCGCGGCACCGAAACGGGGGCGCATCGTCGGCGTCACCGACATCCTCGATCTCGGCTTCGACACCATGGAGCGGCTGCGCCGGGTGCCGAAACTGCCCTGGTGGTACGTTTTCCGGCTCGCGGACAAGTTCGACGCGGGCCCCTCCGGCCCGGTGATCTTCGAAATGCGTCGGCGTGCCCGGAATTCTCGACGGAGTGCTCGCCGCGGCACCGCCGCGCTCCCGCATCGTCGTGGTCGGTGTCTGCATGGAAGCCGACCGCATCCACCCCGCCGTGGCCATCAACAAGGAACTCGACCTGCACTTCGTCCTCGGCTACGACCCCGGCGAATTCCGCGACACCCTGCACCTGCTCGCCGACGGCAAAGTAGACCCCTCCCCCTTGATCACCGGCACCGTGGGCCTCGACGGCATCGAGGCCGCCTTCACCACCCTCGCCACCCCCAACCACCACGCCAAAATCCTCATCGACCCCAAAAGCACAGCCACGCAACCCGAATCCATACCGACCGAGGATCACCGAATGCGGCTGAGCTGAATGGTGACGGCCGCAGGGCTGCATGTGGAGATGTCGGTCAGTTCGGCGGCGTGACGAGTTCGTGGGCGCGGTAGTTCTTGGCGGGGATGGTGCGGGCGACCTTTTGGGGTGCGCCGCCGATGAGGGCGCGCCAGGGGAGGTAAGGGAGGAGGCGGACGTTGAGGTTGCGGAGGCGGATCAGCGAATTGGTGGGTGGCGCATACCATTTGCCGACGCCTTCGGCGAAGCGTTGACAGGCCTCGACCATCGGCCGCATCTCCTGGTGGTAGCGGGCGAAGGCAACGGTGTGGTCACCGCGGGCGGCGGCTAGTTCGCCGGCCAAGACGTAGGCGCCGACCAGTGACAGGTTCGCGCCCTGACCGGACAGCGGTGCGGCGCAGTACCCCGCGTCGCCGACCAGCGCCACCCGCCCCTTCGACCAGGCGTCCATCTTGATCTGCGCCATCGCGTCGAAATAGAAGTCGGTGGCGGCGTCGAGGTGGGCGAGCAGGCGCGGCACCGCCCAGCCCACCCCGGCGAAGGTCTCGGCGAGAATCCGCTTCTGCTGCGCGACATCTTGGTAGTCGTAGTCGAGCGGACCGGATTCGAACGCGAAAACCGCCTTCGCTTCGGTGTTTTCGCGAGCGCTGTAACTGCCCGCGATCTTGCCGGGGACGTTGTAGTCCTGTTCCCAGTGATCCAGCTCGAGTAGGTTCGGGGTGGTGAAGATGGCGATGTAATAGCCCATGTGCCGGAGGAATTCGCGCTCCGGCCCGAAGACCAGCGAGCGGGTGTTCGAGTGCACGCCGTCGGCGCCGATCACCAGATCGAAGGTGCGTGACTCGGCACGGGCGAACGTGACGTGCACGCCCTCGGCATCCTCGGTGAGCCCGGTGATGCTGTCCCCGAACAGGTATCCGACATCGTCGCGGGTCGCGTCGTAGAGCACCCGCGCCAGATCACCCCGCTGGATCTCGGTGTCGCCGTGCGCGCCGACCCCGTTGAACATCTCGCTGCTGATATCGGCGCGGGACCTGCCCGACGCGTCGACGTAGGAGGTGCCGCGTTTACCGGTGCTCGACTCGAGCACCTGGTCCAGCAGGCCCATTTTCCGCACCACGTCGGTGCCGGTACCGAGCACGTCGATGGCCTGACCGCCGGTGCGCAGGACGGGCGCGCGCTCGACGATGGTCGGCGCGAAACCGTAGCGGTTCAACCAGAAGGCCAGCGCGGGCCCGGCGATGCTCGCGCCGGAGATGAGGACGTTCCGGTTGCGCGGAGGCTGAGGATTACTCATGCGCAGAACTGTACATTTGTCTTAGGCAAACGCACAAGACGTATGCCTAAGGCGCCTGCGCTAACCTGACCAGCATGGGAAACCGCGAGGATCTACTGGCCGGCGCTCGCCGCTGCCTGCTCGACAAGGGCTACGCCCGCACCACCGTGCGCGATATCGCGACCGCCGCCGGCGGGGTGAGCATGGCCGCGATCGGCTACCACTTCGGTTCCAAAGAGGCCCTGCTGAACGAGGCCCTCGCCGAAGCCAACCGCGAGTGGGGCGTGGAACTCGAGCGCGCGCTCACCGAGGCACGCCGGCCGGACAGCGCACCGCTGGATCGATTCGCGTCGAGCTGGAGCGCGGTGATCGACTCGATCGGTACCCATCGCGGGCTCTGGGCGGCCACGTTCGACACCATCGCCCAGGCCGGACACGATCCGGCGACCAAGGACCAGCTCGCGGCCCGCATGGCCGAGGCCCGTGGCGGTCTCGCCTATCTCTTGGCCGATGCCGGCACCGAGGCTGACTCCGACGCAGCCGACCCGCGAAAAGCGCAGGCGCTCGGCGCTTTTTACCAGATCCTGCTGACCGGCCTGGCGGCCCAGTGTCTGATCGACCCCGAGCACGCGCCCTCCGGTGCCGACTTGGCCGCGGCGATCCGGGAGATCACCGAATGAGCCGCGAAAACCTCAGCTGCGCTGCCTGATCCGGCTTACCCGGACAGGACGCCCAGCGCTCCTTCGGCACTGCGAGCCGCTGTCAGGCACGCCGTCGTCGTGAACTGATCGGCCAGCGGATGCCGGGCGCGCGCCCGCCATTTGCGGACCGCGGCCATGGCTTGCGCGCGTTGCGTCGCGGGAGCGGCGTCGACCGGCAGCCCGAGCCGCAGGTGCGGCGCGACACCCGAGCCGCCGATGAGGCGGTGCAGTTCCGCGAGATCGGCGGGGGGTAAGGACAATTCGTCGGTCCGCAGCCGCCCGAGCAGCCGCAGCTCGGCGAACCCGTGCACGTCGGCGAGCAGTGTGCGCACGCGCGGCAGCAACGCGTCGGCCTCGCTGCCCGGGTAGGCGGTGAGCACCCGGGCAAGCGCGGTGAGCGCCGAGTGCGCCTTGAGTTGGTCGGCCCGCTGGCCGAATTGCACGTCGAGCACCGAGCGCAACTCGTCCACACCGCTGCGCGCGGTCAATTCCGTTGCCAGCGTGGCCGAATCGCGCACACCGAGCCGCACCAGGGTGACCGCCATCCGAATGCCGAACAGCCCGAACCGCTCCGCGAGCCGCGCTCGGACCTCGGGTAGCACCGGCAGCGCGATATCGGGCCGGGCGAAGCGGTCGGCGGACAGCAGGGCCGCGCTCAACTCCTCGACGGGCACACCCGCGAGCGCTTCGAACGCGGCGTACTCCTGTTGCCGCAGTGTCGCGGCCGCGAAGGCGAGCAGACCCGCGACCGGAATCACCGCCTGGCACAGGCCCGTACGCTCCAGCTCCCCCGCGAATCGGGTGGCGACATCGCGCGCCGAATGCAAGGCGTCGATCCGGCCCGCCCCGATTTCGTCGGCCCGGGAGACCACGCCGACCACGCCGAGCGGGCCCGGAACACCCGAGGCCGCACCGGTTCCGGCGCCGACCCGCTCCAGGAAGTGGACATCGGCCGCGTCGAGCCTGCGGAGCAGGTAGACCACCGCGTCGGCGCCGGGGATCGCCGGTCCCGCCGCGGCGTGCGCCGTTTCCGTACCGGGGGTGAGCAACCGAGCCGTGCGCTGCGAGACCTCCCGCGACAGCGACGAGGTGCCCGGGGTGTCGATGATCGTGGTGTGCGCCAGCGCCGCTGCGGGCCATTCGACCTCGAGATGGTCGACCTCGCGCGGCGCCGGCGCGTTCCAGCGCAACCGATCCAGGTCGAAGGTCAGCCCATGGGTGCCGCTGCCGCGGCGCACTACCACGTTGGCGCGCGCGCCGTCACCCGCGTGCGCCGTCACGCTCGGTGTGGACCCGTAGCGGTACCAGGTGACCACCCGGGTGCACTCTGTCGCGTCCGTCGGTGCGATGTCTTGCCCGACAAGCGAATTGAGCAGCGTGGATTTGCCTGCCTTCAACGATCCGGCCAGCGCGATACGCAACGGCTGGTCGAGCCGCCGCGCGCAGTCGGCGAGCAGGGCCCGCGGCCGCGGCTCGCTCGCGAGGGCCGCCCGTGCGGCGCCGACCAGACGATGCGCCTCGGCCACAATTCCCGGTGCCGCGCCGACCTCTCGTGTCACGAGGCAACCGTACCGACGGGCGCACCCGGCAGCGCGGCCTGCATCGCCTCCGCGTATCTGTTCAGTTCGGCGACCACTCGGAGCTGACGTTCCAGCACCGTGCAGCGTTCGGCCCGGCGGGTATTCGCCATGGTCGCGGCCTCCTGCGCGGCGCGCAGCGAATCGTCGATCGAGCGCAGGCTCCGGTCGGCGATGCCCGCGTAGTGGTCACGCAGTGCTCGGTGGATGCGGTGCAGACGGTCCTTGGACTCCTTGCCCGTCTGGAACGCGACATCGTCGACGAAGCGGCGCACGGCGGCTTTGGCCTCGTTGCGGCGGCGACCGAGCCGGGCCTGCTTGTCGTCCCGGAATGCCTTGCCGCCCACCACGAGTCCGGCGCCGATGGAGATCGGGTTCAACAGCGCGAGCCCGGCGAAGGTGCTGGCCAGGCCGACCATCAGCACGCCACCGTAGGACCCGCGCATGCCGACCAGCAGCTTGCTGCCGAAGCCGATATCGGGTTCCAGCTCCGCGAGGGTGCCCGCGCTCGCGTGCGCGCCCTCGGCGGCGTCCGAGTGCACCTGCGGGAGTTCGACCGTGCCGAGTTCGGTGAAGTGCTCGGCCACCCGTTTCGCGAGTTGCAGCGCCCGCGCGTGCGTCCAGAGCAGGTTGTCGCCAATCGCGGTATCGATGGTGCCGGTGAGATGTTCGGCGATCCGGTCCCAGTGCCGGCCCGGATCGTGCTCGTCGATCCACTCCTCGGTGGTTCTGGCGATGCCGCGCAACCGATCTCGCAGATCGTGGTCCACATCGCCGGCCAGGTCGGTGATCCCGTCGGCCAGCGTCTGCTGCCACGCGGCGGTGCGGCGCTGCAGTTCCTGCGCCGAGTTGCGCGCCGCCTGCAGTTCGCGCACCGCGGCGGCACCGCGCGCCGGATCGCGCACCGCGACCAGCTCACTGCCCAGCGCTAGGGCCAAATGCTCTGCCGCCGCGCGGATATCGCGCGCAACCGTGGCCCGGGTGGCGAGCTGGTCGCGCGCCACCACCTGCTCACGCAGGAACTGATAGAGCGGTCCGAAACCGGATTCGAGGCCGAGCTGCTGGTCCTGCAACCGCAGCGCGTGGCTGCGCAGCAGCGACGACACCGCGATCATCGGCACGTCCACGCCGGCCCTGGCCAGATGCCCGCGATCGGCCTCGTACACCTGTCTCCAGTGTGGATAGAGGTCGGTCTTGGTGACCAGCAGCGCCACCGTGGGGCACAGTTCGCGGACCTGCCGCAGAAAGGCGAGTTCCGGTTCGGTGAGTTCGGTGGACGCGTCGGAGAGCACCAGCACCGCGTCGGCGGCCGGCACCATGCCCAAGACACTTGCCGCGTAAGAACTTCCGTGCCCGCCCACGCCCGGCGTGTCGACCAGCACGATGCCGTCGGCCAGCAGTGGGTTGGGCACCTCGAGCTCCAACCGCAGGATGCGGCGTCCCTGCGCGAGCGGCGACCGCGCGGACAACCCGCCGATCTCGCCGATCGGCACCGCGACCCGGGTTTCCGGGCCGCCCGCGTCGCCGCCGGGGGCGGTGAGCACCAGCTCCGCCTTCGGTGCGGGACCGTGTGCGAGCACCGTGGTGAACGTGGTGGTCACGTCGTCGCCCACCGGGCAGATATCCAGGTTCAGCAGCGCGTTCACGAACCGGCTCTTGCCTTGGTCCAGCTGGCCGGCCACGATGATGCGCCGCCGCGGATCCCGGACCCGTTCGGCCGCCACCTCGAGCGTCCCCACCAGATCGGTGCGGCCCGCCGCCCGCGCCGCCGCGATGGTTTCGCCGAGTACCGCGAGCAGCGGTACCGCCGGTGGTGTGGCGTTCGGTGTTGGCGTCCCCATCGCGGACTGGACCTCTTTCGATTGGTGCGGAACGGTTTTCGGTGCGATCAGTGCAGCAGTGCGTCGCCGCCGAGATCCGCGCCCGCGGCGCCGGTCAGATCCGTGTTCGCGTGCGTATCGGCGAACAGTCCGGTGTCGCTGGAGCTGTCCAGTCCCGAACCGAACGCGCTCGACACATCCAGCGACGACCAGGTATTCGCCGTGGAGCCGACACTTCCATCGATCCCGGCCGCCGTGTCCACCGTGCCGTGCGCCGTCGAACCGACCGAACCACCGAGTCCCGCAGAAGAATCCACCGCACCCTGCGCGGTGCTGCCCAGCGAACCACCAAGATTCGTGCCCGCGTCCACAGTGCCGCCCAGCGAACCACCAAGATTCGTGCCGGCATCCACGGCACCGCCCAGCGAACCACCAAGATTCGTACCGGCATCCACCGCACCGCCCAGCGAGCCGCCAAGTCCCGCGGCGGAATCCACCGCCCCGCCAAGGCCGCCGGACAGTTCACCGCCGAGATCAGCAGCCGATCCGAGGCTCGTGGACAGCCCGGTCTCCAGACCGGTAGTCGCCTGCGCACCGGCGTCGAGCCCCGCGCCGAGACCGGTTTCGAGACCACTGCCCACCTGCGCGCCGGCATCGAACCCTGCGTCGAGACCAGTTTCGAGACCACTCCCGACCTGCGCGCCGACGCCGGCGGCACCGTCGAGGCCAGCGGCGAGACCGCCACCGAGTCCGGCACTCGCGTCCGCCGCCGCGCCGATGCTCGTGGCCAGTCCGGTGTCCAGGCCCGCACCGAGTTCGGCACCGGCGCCGAACGCACCGTCGAGGCCGGTGGACAGTCCGGTCTCCAGACCGGAACCCGCCTGCACCAAACCATCCACAGCCGTCCCCAGGCCGGCGCTCATCTGTGCAGCCGAATTCCCCACGCCGCCAAGGGCGGTGGATACATTGCCGGTCAGTCCGGTGGACAGGTCCGCCGCGGCGTCGACGGTACTGCCGAGCCCGGCTGACAGGTCGCCGGCCGCGCCGACCGCGCCGTTCAAGCCGGTCGACAGCCCCGTACCGAGATCCGCGCCCACGGTCGCGCCGAGGCCGGTCGCGGCGTTCACCGCGCCGCCGAGTCCGGCGGACAGATCGGTCGCGGTGTTCACCGCGCCCTGCAATCCGGCATTCAGATCCGCGCCGAGCTGGCTGCCCACACCTGTTTGCAACCCGGCCGCGGCGTCGAGCGCACCGCCGACGCCGGCGGACAGGCTCGTCTCCAGCCCGGTCCCGAGGTGCAACGCATTGTTCACCGCGCCTTGCAGTCCGGTGCCGAGGTCCGCGCCGACCTGCAGGCCCGCGCCGAGACCGGTGACCGCCTGCGCACCGGCGCCCAGGGCGCCGCCGAGGGCGCCGGTCAGGTCCGCGCCCACGTTCGCGGCCGTCTCCAGTCCGGTCTGCAGTCCGGCGCCGATATTCGCGCCGATCTGCAAACCGGTGTCGATCGCGGTGTGCAACCCGGCGTCGACATCGATGCCGGTGCCGACCTGCCCGCCGAGATCGAGGCCGAGGTCGGCGCCGACGTTCAGCCCCGCGTTGGCGGCCGCCGCAGCCCCGACTGCGCCCGCCGCGCCGAGCCCGGCGGCGACACCGGTCTGGGCGCCCGCGGCCACGATCGCGGACAGCTGGGAACCGCCGGCGACCAGCGCCGACTCGGCGACCATCGGGGCGACGGCGGCGATGTCTTCCGGTGTCACCGCAGGCAAACCCGCGGCCACCAGCGCCTCTGTCGGGTTGGCGCAGTAGCCGACCGCCGCCTCGTGATCGCGAAGCAAATTCAGGATGAACTCGAGAATCGCGTTGGGTGTCATCGGAAACATCTCCTGAGAGCTGGCGGACCTTCACGATCCGCGTCGTTGGAATGAATTTCACGCTAGGGGCGCAACTCGTTACGCGGAACGGGGCCGACCCCTACTGCTCCCCCACCGCGGCCGTTAGGGGCGGCCTCGGCATTAGGGGAATTTCCCCGCGAGTTCCCCCACGCAGGTAACGGCGGACCGCCAGCTACCGAAACAACTGATGCATCGGCGTGCCCGCACTGCCTTTCGCACCCGGACTACACAGCAGCGAGACCCGACCACAGAGTTTTCGAACGGGGTTCACGAATGACACAGCGTGTGGCGCTCGGCATCACTGTCGGAGCGTCGAATTCGGTCGCCGTGGCGGCAGCGGGGGAGGGCAGCGACAGCGTGTGCACGCGCCCCAGCGTGCTGCGACTGAGCGCCGGCGCACCGCCCGCCCTCGGCGCCACCGCGGCCGGCGAGGGACGGCACTCCCGCGAGGTCCTGCTCGAAGGGTTCCTGGCCCGGGTCGGCGATCCGGTCGACATGCTCGCCGAGGACGGCACCGCGCATTCGGCCGCCGACCTCGTCGCGGCCGCCGTGACGTGCCTGATGGACGAGATGGACGCCGGGTCGCGCCCGCCGGGCTCGACCGTGGCCTGCCACCCGGCGTGGTGGTCCGGGCACACCGTCGACATCCAGCGCGCCGCCTTCGATCGGGCCGGTCTGCGCGAGGTTACCCTGGTGCCGGAACCGCTCGCCGCGCTGCGCTGGCTCACCGCGACCCACGGTCCGCGCGCCGACGGCGCGGTGGTCGTGTACGACCTCGGCGCCACCGGCCTCACCGTCTCGGTGTTGCGCACCGGCGATCACGCCGGATTGCTCGGCGCACCGCTGCGGAGCACCGACATCGCCGGTGCGGAATTCGATCTGCTCACCATGCGCTACGTGCTGGCAAACGTTACGGACGCAAATGATTTGGATCCGTTCGACCCGGCGGTGGAACGCGAATTGGCGACATTGCGCGAACGCTGCCGGACGGCGAAAGAAGAGCTGTCGATAAATACCGCCACGGTGGTGCGGGTGCGGTTGAATCCGGCGGACGCGCACAGCAGCAATGTGCGGCTGGTCCGCGGCGAGCTGGAGGATCTGCTCCGCGCGCCGCTGCTGCGCTCGACCGATCTGGTCCGCGACGCGGTGCACCGGGCCGGGCTGGCGATCGGCGATATCGGCGGTGTGCTGCTCACCGGTGGGGGCGGTGCGATACCGCTGGTCGCAGAACTGATCTCGTCCGAGTTCGGGCTCCCGGTGCTGGCCGCGCCCGCGCCGGCGCAGACCAGCGCACGCGGTGCCGCACTGCTGGCCGCGGACCTGGCGGACGCCGCGACCCGGGTGCCCGCCGCACCTCCCGCCTCGATCGGCTCGAGTACCGAAGAGCTGCCCACGGTGGCACTTTCGGCCACGCCCGCGGTTGCCGCTGCCTCGGCGACACCGTCCCTGCCGACAGCGGCCGCCGCTGCGCGCGGCGGCAAGCGACGGCTCGCCGTCGTCGCGGGCGCGGTCGTCGTACTCGGCCTGCTCGCCACCGGCACCGTCGCGATCGGCACCGGTATTCAGTCGAATCCGGGTTCCACGAACACCTCGACGCCCGCACGCGCCGGCGAGATCGCCGCCACGGTCGGCGCCCCGCCGGGCGACGCCACAGATCCGAATGCGCCGGTCGCCGTGGCGGATCCGGCGTCCCCGACCGCGAATCGCCCGAAAACCGAGGCGGGGCAGCCCGGCACACCGGCGGCGACCACCGTCGCCGTGGTGAACAGCCAGCCCGCCGCCGGCCAGCCCGCCGCGCCGCCCGCGGAACCCGGTGCGGCACAACCGGCCCCGCAACCTCAGCCGGCCCCTGCTCCGGCGCCGGGTCCCGGCCCGCAGCCGCAGCCGCCGACGGCGCCCACCGTGCCGAGCCTGCCGACCGGCGTTCTGAACGACACCGTCGATCAGGTCGGCGGCACGGTCGGCACCGTCCTGCGTGCGCCCGGCCAGATCCTCGGAGGAAACGGTGGCTGATATCGCCTTCGACACCCTGCCCTCGGCGCGGGAGATCCTGCGGGAGCTCGAGACCGCCGATCGGGAGCCGATCGTCTATCTCATCCGCGGCCGTTCGCAGACCGGTAAGTCGACCCTGCTCAACGAGATTCGCACCAGGCTGCGGGCCCGCGGCATCCCGCTACAGGACGCGCTGGTCGCCGAGACCGCGGACGCGACACCCGTCGCGGGCAACGGTTTCAGCACCCGCACGGCCTCGACGCCCCGCCCGGCACTGGTCATCGACAACGCGCACACGCTGAGCCGGTCCGATCTCGACTTCCTCTGCACCGCCATCGAATCCGGAACCCGCACGGTGGTGCTGGCCACCCAGCAGCGGCCGCACGATCCGCGCCTGCGCGTCCTGGCCGACACCGTCGCCCGGCGCGGCCGGGTCGTCGAGCTGCGCGCGCTCGGCGTCACCGATATCGCGCCGTTCGCCCGGGAACTCGGCATGATGGTGCCGCGCCAGGTGGCTCAGCACATCCACCGCCAGACCGACGGCATCCGCGGTGGCGTCGTCGCCGCGCTGAGCGCCGCCTGCTCGGCCCGCTTGGACGCGGGCATCGGCGCGGTGGACGCCGCCGTCGCCGCGTGGGCCCGTGCCCTGCTGGACAACCTGGAGCCGGATCTGCTGGAGACCCTCGTGGTCGCCACCACGGGCACCGGCTTGGACGCCAGCGAGCTCACCGAGGTGCTGGGCGTGGAACCCGTTGCCGCGCAGCACCTCATCGATCGAGCCCGGGCCAGCGCCCTGGTCACCGACGCGGATCTGCTGCTCACGCCCGCGGTCGGACCGCTGCGCACCCTGCTCGGCGATCGCCGGTTCGTCGGCGTGCAGCGCAAACTGCTCGGCGCGCGGTTGGACGCGGGCCTGCTGCGCGACCACACCGCGCTGCTGCTGGCCGAATCGGGCGTGCGCGACCCGCGCCTGGCCGAATTCCTCACCACGGCAGCGGAAAAGGCGGGCCGGGAGGCGGTGCGCTATTACGCGGCGGCCGCGGCGACCGGTGCCGACCCGGACCGTATTGCGCTGCGCTGGGCCGAGGCCGCGGGGCGCAACGGCGACGGCGAGACCGCCATGCGCCTGGCCGAACCGGTGCTCGCCCGCCCCGGCGTATCGGGCGCGGAACTCGCCGACGCGGTGCGGATCTGCGCCGCCGTGCTGACCCGGCGGGGACTGGTCGCCCGTGCGGCACAACTGTATTCGTGGCTCGGCGCGCAGCGGGTCGGCGCGGACTGGGCGGTCGGCGCCACTGTGCTCGCGCTCGCGGGCGACGTGGCCGGCGCGGCGGAGATGTCCGCCTCGGCGACCCAGTGGCCGCCGACCGAGGCCACCGCGCACGCCCGCTTGATCGCGGGCGCGCTCGCGGACACCTTGACCGGGCACGAAACCCCGGACGTAGCACCGCGATCCGCGAATCGCTCCGCCGCGGCGGTCTCCGCGCTCGTGCAGGCCGCGCACGCGGACTCCGGTGTCGACCGCTTCCTCCCGTGCACCGCGGTATCCATCGCGACGCTGCTGTGCCTCGGCACCGGGGAACCGCGCCGGGCCGGTGACGCACTGCGCCGCGCCACGGCCAGCGGCCTGCGCTGCCATCAACTGCAGGTGCTCGCCGCTTGGACGGCGATGCTGGGCGGCGACGAACGCGCCGCGGCCGCCACCGTCGCCACGCTCGAACACGATTCGCTCGACCCGCGCGACCGGCTGCTCGCGCACGGTGTCGCCGTCGGCCTGGCCCGGCGCACCGGCGACCACGTCGCGCTGGCCCGGGCCTGGCAGTCCGCGCATCCGATGTTCGACGACGTCGAGACCGACCTGCTCACCCTGCTGCCGATCGGTGAGCTGTGGCTGGCGGGCATCCGGTTACGCGACGAACGCCGGATCGCGCCGCTGGTCGACGCCGCGCTCGCGCTGCTGCGCCGGGTGGCCGAACCTCCGGCCTGGGCGAACGCCTTCCACTGGTACGGGGTGCAGGCCGCGATCCTGCATGAGAGCCCGCAGGAACTGCTGCCGCACGCCAAGGCGTTGAAGGCGGCCGCCGAGGCGGGCGACCGGCACGCCGCGATCCTCGCCGATGCGGGCCGCACCTGGGTGCTCGTGCTGCGCGGACAGGTCTCGGCGGCGCCGGTGGCGACGGCCGTGGCCGGGCTGAGCGAGATCGGCATGACCTGGGACGCCGCCCGCCTCGCCAGCGAGGCCGCACTCGGCGCCGCCGATTCGGCCACCGCCACCGCGCTGCTCAAACTGGCCCGTACGGTCCGCGCCGACGCGAAGCCGCAGGAACCGAGCGTCGCGCCGGCGCAACCCGTGGTGCGGGAGGGCACGCCGCCTGTCCCCGATCCGGCGGTCGGGGAGCCGGCCGCGATCCTCAGTGAGCGCGAACGCGAAGTCGCCGAACTGGTGTTACTCGGCCTCACCTACCGCGAGATCGGCGCACGTCTGTACATTTCTGCCAAGACCGTGGAGCATCATGTCGCCCGTATTCGACGCCGGATCGGTGCGCGGTCCCGATCGGAGCTATTGTCGATGCTCCGTGCCATGGGACACGGCTCACTGCTGGTGTGATCCAGCACTGGTGCACAGAGTGCGGATTCGTCAGCCGGATGCCGAAGCGAGGTACTGAGGATGGCCACAGGGGTGGGCCTGCGCATCGCCGAGGACGAGTGCACGGCGGCGATCGTCACCGACAGCGGCGATGAGCCGCTGCTCATCGTCCGCGAGTCGGTGCTGTACATGTCCGACGACGGCGACGCCGCACTCGGCGAAGCGCCGCCGGACGGGAACGCCCACGCGATCACGGGCTTCGTGCGCGCCGTCGGCGATCCGGCCGGTCTCGCGGTCGACGACGGTGAGGCCTACCGGGCCGAAGACCTCGTCGCGACCGCGTTGTTCTGCCTGATCAACCTCACGGCCGAATATCTCAACGGCGCCGCCGAGTTCTACGCCACGCATCCGGGCGACTGGCCCCGCGAATACATCCAGGCACTGCGGGACGCGCTGGACTACCTGGGACTGCGTTCGGTGCTGCTGGTCAGCGAGGCCGAGCTGCCGAGCGCGGGGATCGCGGAGCCGGGCGGCACGTACGCCTACGACGCGGCCCGCGCCGCGCTGGCCGCGGTGTTGTCCACGCCCGCGGGCAGCACGCCGCCCGATCCGACGCACGCCGAGAACTCGACGGTGGACACCGTGATCATTCCGGCGGTGCCCGCGTCCGAGGCGCAGCCGCAGGCGTATTCGGCGGCCATCCCGCTGGCCGAGCCGCTGCCGACGACCGAGGCCGCGGAGCCGGAACAGCAAACCGAGCCCAAGCAGCCGGAGCCGAAGAAGGACCGCAAGCAGCTGCCGCTGCTGATCGGGGCCGCGGCGCTGATCGGGCTCGTGCTCGGCGGCTTCGCGGTGGCCGTGCTGTTCCGCGAGGAGAGCGACACTCCGGTGCCGCCGCTGCGCGACGCCAAATCCGATCAGGTGACGGTGAGCCCGACCCCGGCCGCGCCGCCGGTCAACTTCCCGACCGTGCCGTCCACCCCGCCGACCACCGAGCCGCCGGTGACCACCACCGCGACCACACCGCCGGAAACGAGCGAGCCGCCGCCTCCGCCACCCCCGCCGCCGACCACCGAACCGCCGACGACCACGCCGACGCCGACGACGCGCCCGAAGCCGTCGAAGTCCTCGCCGTTCCAGCCGTTGCCGGAGATCCCGTCCATCCCTGGCCTGCAGATACCGGGCAGTCGGTGATTAGTAGAGCCCTTCCCCGGTTTGTGCCTTAAAGTGATGCGCTGACCGGTGTTGTCGGATGAATTCCCGGCGCTCGGTCTGTTGCTGGAGGACGACTGTGAGCCAACGGATTCCAGGCCCGTTGCCGCGGATTTAGCTGGCACTTGCGTGCCACGAAGGGATTTCATGCGCAAGTTGGTGGCGCGCCGCGCCGCGGTCAAAGCTGTCGCTATCGCTTCGACCGTTTTCCTCGCTCCCTTGCTCGGCACGACCACCGCCGCGGCGGCGCCGGCGACCCCCGCGCAGCTCACCGCCGATACGCTGCCGCCCGAACTGGCGCAGGCCATCGCGCGCGACCTGAAGATGACGCCGACCGAATACCTGGACCGGGCCGCCCGCGCACAGCAGTTGCGCGATTACGCCCGCGACTTCCGCTCCGAGCGTCCCGAGGCGTTCGCGGGCGCGTGGATCGGCACCGACGGCAAGCCCATCGTCGCGGTCACCTCGCTCGACGCTGCCAAGATCGCCTCCGCCGACGGCTACCAGACCAGGCTCGCCCCCGTCTCCGCGGACGGACTGGAGGGCTCGCTGATGCAGCTGAACCAGTGGATCACCAGCCTGCCCCGGGAGATCTCGACCGCGATCAACTCGGTCGCCATCGACTTCCTCAACAGCCAGCTGGTGCTCAGCGTCGCCAACACCCCCGCGGGCCACCTGCTGAACCTGCCGACCCTGATCGCCAACGTCAAGGTCATCCTCTCCCCCGGCAGCGGCGGCGCGGTGGAGCGGCGGCCAATGGGTGGCGACACCTACATCAGCGCCCCGATCCCGCTCAGTGACGCCTCGCTGAAGGGCGTCGACGTCTGCTCGTTCGGCTTCAACAGCGTCGACGCGGCCGGCAACGCGCTGAACATCAGTGCGGGACACTGCGATCCGAACGTCGGCAAGGACAGCCAAGCGGCCACCGTCTACTTCCCCAACGTCAAGGACATCCCGGCCAGCCCCGAGCTCGGCACGTTCGTCCAGGCGAAGCTGGGCGGGCAGAGCGCACTGGACTACTCGGTGATCAAGCTGAACGAGCGCGCCGTCCGCGCCGGCATGGACCAGCCGACCGTGCGCGGCGCCAACGGCACCACGCTGTCGATCACCGGCACCGCCGATCCGATCACCGGCGCGCCGGTGTGCAAGACCGGGCAGTCCTCCACCTTCACCTGTGGCTTCGTGGTGGCCGACCGGGTCGAGACCCAGCTCTACACCGCGGAGGGCGAGAGCAAGGTCGTGCGCGGCTTCGCCAGCTCGGCCTGCACCCTCGGCGGGGACAGCGGCGGCGCGATCGTGTCCGGCACGCTCGCCCTCGGCATCACCAGCGGCTCCAACGCGGCCGAGGCCCCCGATTGCAACGAGGCCAATATCGCGCTGGCGCAGTACGGCGGCACCGCCAGCCTCGGCATTCCGATCCGGCCGATCCTGGCCGATATCGACGCCTCGTCCGGCGGCGGCGTCGGCAGCGGCATCTCGGTGCGAACCCGAGGCTCGGTATAAGTAGGCATAGCGGGCTCGAGCCCATATAGTCTGGGCATGCTCCTGCCACGTATAGGTCCTCTCCGATCAGCTGCGCGACAGACCCGGGTCCGAAAATCAGTGATCGCCGCTTCGGCGGCGATACTGCTGTTCGGACCGACGGCAGTAGCGTCTGCACAACCCGATCCCGCGCCGAATCTGCCCGCAGAGCTCGTCAGCGCGATCGCGCGTGATCTGAAGATCTCGCCGGAGGAGTACCTGCACCGCGCCGACGTGGCCCAGCAGGTCGCCGCGTTCGCCACCACCGCCCAGCGGCAGTACCCCGCCGTGTTCGGCGGCTCGTGGCTCGACGAGGGCGGCAAGGCGGTCGTGGCACTGGCGCAGGGGCCGGGTGCCGACGAAGCCCGAAAGGCCGCGGAGTCAGCCGGTTTCGAGGTGCGCAACGTGGCCAAGAGCGAGACCGCGCTGCGTGGTGAGAAGAGCGCGTTCGAGCGGTGGCTGGAGGGCCAGCCCGAGGCGGTCTCCTCGCTGGTGCGCGGCGTCGTGGTGGACACGATCAACAACAGCATCGCGGTGCGCGTCGACAAGATCGGCCTGCCGATGCCGAACTTCATCGACCCGGCCCGGGTCATCGTGATGGCCCCGCCGGTGGCCGGTGAGCAGGCGACGCTGCCGCAGGCGAGCGAAATCGCCGGTGCCGGAACCGGTGTGCTGGCCGGCGGCGACGGCTACGCCTCGGTCGCGGGCCGCACCTCGCTGCGCTGCTCGCTCGGCTTCAACGGCACCGACCGCAACGGCAACATCGTGAATGTCACTGCGGGCCACTGCAACCCGGATCTGCCGTCGGCGGGCAACGACAACGCCGCGCGGATCCACGAGCTCAACGGCGACCGGCTCGGCACCGAGCTCGGCCGGTTCCAGAAGTCGGTGCTCGGCGAGCAGGACTACTCGATCGTGCGGATCGCCGATCAGTCCCGGGATCGCTTCAGCAACAACGAGGTCCGGGTGCCCGGCGCCGCGTCCATCCGGATCGAAGGCGTCGCCACCCCGGTCGTCGGCGCGCCGGTCTGCAAGTCCGGTTCGCGGACCGGCTTCAGCTGTGGCGTGGTGAACGCGGTCGACCAGACCGTGCAGGTGGGCGAGCGCGAGCTGACCCAGGCGTTCTCGGCCAACATCTGCGCGCTGCCCGGCGACAGCGGCGGCCCGATCGTGACCGGCCGTCTGGCGCTCGGCATCTCCAGCGCGTCGTCGGTGGCCGACTACCCGATCTGCGAGATCCCCAACCTGATCGGCGCCCTCACCGGCAACGCACCGCAGCTGTTCGCGCAGCCGGTGCACGTGGTGCTCTCGGACAACCCCGGTCTGAAGCTGCGCACCAACTAGCTTCCCCCGACGGAAAGGCCGGCCGCGTGCGCGCGGGCGGCCTTTTCGCTGTCTCGGGCACCTTTCCACTGGCCTTGCGGGCCCGTTCCGGCGGCGAATGCGGTGCTGCGTCCGGCACCGTTGCGGCATCCTGGACTGCATGTGTTTGGTGTTGATCGGCTGGCGCGCCCATCCGGAGTATCGGTTGATCGTCGCGGCCAACCGGGACGAGTTCTATACCCGGCCGACCGAGTCCATGCGCTGGTGGCCGGAGCTGCCCGGCCTGCTCGCGGGCCGTGACCTCGGCGCGAAGAACAAGTCCGCGGGCGATCCGCCCGGCACCTGGCTCGGCGCGGCCGCGCCGGATCAGCAGGAGCCGCTGCGACCCAGCCGATTCGCGACCGTGACCAATGTGCGCAACCCGAGAGACGAGCGCACCGACGCGCGTTCGCGCGGCGCGCTGCTGATGGATTTCCTGCGGGGCTCGTCGCAGCGGCGGTCCGGCGCCGACTTCCCCGGCCCGGAGAAGTACGTCCTCGACGTCGCGGCCGCGCCCGACGACTACAACGGCTACAACCTGGTGGTGTCGGACCTGGACGCGCTGTGGTGGCATTCGAACCGCAGCGCGGCGCCGCCGCAGGAACTCACGCCCGGCTTCCACGGCCTCTCCAACGCCCCGTTCGTCAGCTCGGTAGGGCCGAACCCACAGGACACGGATTTGACCGCCCCACAGCCCATCTGGCCCAAGGTACGCAGTGGCGTAGCCGACCTGCGGGCCGTGGTGGCGTCCGAGCCGGGCGCGGTGGCGCGCTATTTCGAGGTGCTCGCGGACCGCACCCGCGCCGCGGACGCGGACCTGCCGGACACCGGCGTACCGAAGCGGATGGAGCGCAGGCTGTCGTCCCGGTTCATCGCCGACGGCGTGCACGGCACCCGCGCGAGCACGGTGCTGCTGGTGCGGGAGGACGGCTCGTTCGAGATGGCGGAGCGGACCTTCGGGCGGTTCGGGCGACCGAAGGGCACGGTGTCGATGCGCGGCACGCTGGAAATGCCCGCCTGAAACGACGACTCGGCCCGCCCTCCGAAGAGAGCGGGCCGAGTCGATGGAACCGAAAGAACTTACTTCACCGGCTGCGGCTTGTCCGCCCACTGGGTGGTGCCGTCCGGCGCCTGAATGGTGTTGATCAGCTCGAGGCCGGCGGCGACCAGCGCCGGGCCACCGACGATGATGGTGCCCAGGATGCCGCCGATACCGGCGCCCACCGGGATGCCGAGCAGGCCGCCGACACCGAAGATCGGCAGGCCGAGGAAGAAGCCGACGACAGCGCCGATCGCGGTGCCGATGAAGCCACCGATCGCGGTCGCGATACCGAACTTGCTGGCGAACTCGTTCTGCGCCCGCTGGTTCTCGATCGGCGAGGCGATGTCCTGCGCCACGGACGGACGCGCGGCCACCGGCTTGCCGGTGACGACGAGGCCCTCGGGCTTCTGCGGGGTGATCTCGAGGACGGTGCCGTCCTTCTTCACCTCGGTCTTGACCGGGACGAGGGTGCCGTCGACGTCGACCTCGAGCGGGAACGAAACAAGGGTGTTGCCCTGACCGTCACGCACGTTGGCAACACTGAGCTTGGGATCTTCGGCGGTCGCTCCGTCCTGCTCGGTAACCGAGAAGGTGCCCCCCTTGAGCGACGCGACAACCGTCTTGTCGACCAGCTTGACGGAGTAGTTGATGCCGGAGTCTGCCGGTGCGGCGACAGGCTCGGCATGCGCGGTCCCGAGACCGATGGTCATCGCGCCGATGACCAACGCGGCACCCGCGGTGGTTCTGCGGAGGTTCATTCAGTTTCCAATCCATCATCAGGTCGTCTACCGGCCGATCTGCGTCACGCGAGAGCTCTTCATCAAATCCGGGCGGTCGCCCCGGATCCTCCCCGAGCAGTGCGGAGACGGGCACAGCAGACAGAACGTCGTGAGCGTAATCGAACGGCCGCTCAGATGCGAGATGCATTACGCGCCTTGCGGACTAAGCCTGACCTTAGCGACAGAACCGATTCGCTCGACGTTTACGGTGGTGATCACCCGAACATGCAGTTGGATTGGCAACCCTTTTGTGACGTTCATCACAGGTAAATTCTGCGTCAAGCCCCAGGAAGATGGGGCATAGCTCAGGTGCCGATCGTACGGTAGACAGTGGTTGTTACCGGTGGGTAACTTACCGCCGGTTAGGATACGAGCCAACCGGGGCGGCCGAACTGCCCCCGCTCGTGTTGCCTCTCTAGAGAAAGGTCGCGACATGAATGCCCTGACAGTGACGCTGGGCACGATTGGGACGGCGCTCAGCCTATTGTGTTGGGCCTCGTTCGTCGGCGGCGTTCGAAACATCGCGCGCACCATCATGATCGGCCAGAGCGCGCCGGACCGCTGGCGACCGTTCTTCCCCCGCTTCAAGACGATGATCGTGGAATTTCTGGCGCACACGCGCATGGTGAAGTTCCGCACCGTCGGCTGGGCCCACTGGCTGGTGATGATCGGCTTCCTGGCCGGGTTCATCCTCTTCTTCGAGGCCTACGGGCAGACCTTCGATCCCGAATTCCACTGGCCGATCATCGGCAACTGGGCGATCTACCACCTGGCCGACGAGATCCTCGGCATCGGCACCGTGATCGGCATCCTGGTGCTGATCGTGATCCGCCAGCTGAACCACCCGCGCCTGCCCGAACGGCTGTCCCGATTCAGCGGCTCGCGGTTCGGTCCCGCCTACATCATCGAGACCATCGTGCTCATCGAAGGTCTCGGCATGGTGCTGGTCAAGGCGGGCAAGATCGCCGTCTACGGCCACTCGAACCCGTGGACCGACTTCTTCACCATGCAGGTCGCCAAGCTGCTGCCGGCCAACGCGACGATGGTCGCGCTGTTCGCGTTCGTGAAGCTGATGTCGGGCAGCACCTTCCTGTTCCTGGTCGGCCGCAACCTCAACTGGGGCGTGGCGTGGCACCGCTTCTCGGCGTTCCCGAACATCTACTTCAAGCGTGAGGACGACGGCGGCGTCGCGCTCGGCGCGGTGAAGCCGATGATGTCCAAGGGCAAGCCGATCGACATGGAGACCGCCGACCCGGACAACGACACGTTCGGCGCGGGCCGCATCGAGGACTTCTCCTGGAAGGGCTGGCTCGACTTCACCACCTGCACCGAGTGCGGCCGCTGCCAGTCGCAGTGCCCGGCCTGGAACACCGGTAAGCCGTTGTCGCCCAAGCTGCTGATCATGTCGCTGCGCGACCACGGCTATGCCAAGGCGCCGTACCTGCTGGCCGGTGGCCGCAAGGACATGGGCGGCGACGAGGTCGGCCTGGTCGACGCCGAAGGCGCGCCGAACGAGGCCGCGCTGGCGAAGATCTCCGATGCGTCGAAGGCCGAGGCGGAACGTCCGCTGGTCGGCGAGCTCGAGGCCAACGGCATCATCGACCCCGAAGTGCTGTGGTCGTGCACCACCTGCGGTGCGTGCGTCGAGCAGTGCCCGGTGGATATCGAGCACGTCGACCACATCATCGACATGCGCCGCTACCAGGTGCTCATCGAATCGGAGTTCCCGTCTGAGCTTGCGGGCCTGTTCAAGAACCTGGAGAACAAGGGCAACCCTTGGGGCCAGAACTCGAAGGACCGGCTCAACTGGATCAACGAGCTGGACTTCCAGATCCCGGTCTTCGGCCAGGACGCGGACAGCTTCGACGGATACGACTACCTGTTCTGGGTCGGTTGCGCGGGCGCGTACGAAGACCGTGCGAAGAAGACCACCAAGGCGGTCGCCGAACTGCTCGCCACCGCGGGCGTCAAGTTCATGGTGCTCGGCGCCGACGAGACCTGCACCGGCGACTCGGCCCGGCGCGCGGGCAACGAGTTCCTGTTCCAGCAGTTGGCCGCGCAGAACATCGAACTGCTCAACTCGGTGTTCGAGGGCGTCGAGCAGCAGAAAAAGAAGATCGTCGTCACCTGCGCGCACTGCTTCAACGCGCTCAACAACGAATACCCGCAGGTGGGTGGCACTTACGAGGTGGTGCACCACACCCAGCTGCTGAACCGCCTGGTGCGGCAGAAGCAACTGATCCCGGTCGCCTCGGTGTCGCAGAACGTCACCTACCACGACCCCTGCTACCTGGGCAGGCACAACAAGGTCTACAACGCGCCGCGCGAACTGATGGAAGCCTCCGGTTCCACCCTGGTCGAAATGCCGCGCCACGGCGAACGTTCCATGTGCTGTGGTGCCGGTGGTGCGCGCATGTGGATGGAAGAGCAGCTCGGCAAGCGGATCAACGTGGACCGCGTCGACGAGGGCCTCAACACCCTCACCGGTGCCGGTGGCGCGACACCGGGCAAGATCGCGACCGGCTGCCCGTTCTGCCGCGTCATGCTCACCGACGGCGTCACCGCCCGGCAGGAAAAGGGTGAAGGCGAAGGGGTCGAGGTCGTCGACGTCGCCCAGCTCATGCTCGACGCCATCGACCGGGTCGACCCGGCCCGGCTCACCGAGAACCTCACCGTCGTGCAGGAGCCGAAAGCGCCTGCGGTGCAAGAGGTCGCCGAGCCCGAACCCGAACCGGAGCAGCAGGCCCCAGCCGCCAAGGCCGCGCCGACCGGCGGCGGACTCGCGATGAAGGGCCCGGCGAAGGCACCCGGTGGCGGGCTCGGCATGAAGGGCGCGGCAAAGGCGCCCGGAGCCAAGGCCGAGGAGCCCGCCGCGGAAGCGGCACCCCCGGTCAAGGGTCTAGCTATGAAGGGCCCCGCCAAGAAGCCCGGCGGACTCGGCATGAAAGGCGCGGCGAAAGCGCCGGGCGCGAAAGCTGAACCCGCCGCGGAAGAGTCGGCCGCGGAGACCACCGCACCGCCGGTCAAGGGTCTCGCTATGAAGGGCCCCGCCAAGAAGCCCGGCGGACTCGGGATGAAGGGTGCGGCCAAGGCGCCGGGCGCGAAGGCGGCACCGGCCGCGGAATCCGCTCCCGCCGAATCCACCCCTGCCGAATCCGCCTCCGCCACCGAGTCCGCTTCCGCCGCACCGGCTCCCGCGCCGAAGCCGGTCAAGGGACTCGGCATGAAGGGTGCCGCAAAGGCGCCTGGCGCCAAGGCGCCGGGCGCGAAGGCACCGGCCGCACCCGCGCCCGCTCCGGCGGCCGAGAGCCCGGCCACCCCGGAAACGCCCGCAGCCGAACCGGTTTCGGAACCCACCGAAACCAAGCCGACCATCCCCGCCAAGGGTTTGGCCATGAAGTCCGGCTTCAAGCGCCCCGGCCCCAAGGCCCCCGGCACCCCCGCGACCCCGTCCGACCCGGCACCCCAGGCCGACCCCGAACCCGTCGCGGAATCCCCCGCCGAGGACACCCCCGAGCCGCCCCAGCCCACCAACGGCACCGGCAACGGCGAAGCCACACCCCCCACCGCCAAACCAGGCGGCCTCGGCTTCAAGTCCGGCGCCAAGGCCCCGGGCCGCAAGAACTGAACAACTGAACAGCGAGGTCGGCCCGGGCGTGCAACGCGCCCGGGCCGATTCTTTTGGGATCCCGTCACGCGAGCGGTCCCGAATTCGTCTTTCGAACGTTTCGAAATAGGTTACGATTTGTTCGAAGGAGGTGGCAACATGCCGTCCGAGGCCTCGAGCCAGCACACATACCTGCCCGAACCAGCCGAGGAGCTGGCCCCCGTGGTCAGTTTCCTGGCCGCGCACGAGGCGCGTCATGGCGACACGGTACGGCCGCGTTACCTGCTGGTCGGTGCCGACGAGCACGATCAAGTAGAGCTGCCGGAGTCCCTGCACCGCGTCCTGGTTCAAGTGGTGTCCGCGCTGCGCGACGGGAAGGCAGTGACGGTCGCGCCGCAAAGCATGACCCTGACCACCCAGCAAGCCGCGGACTTGCTCGGCGTCAGCCGGCCGACCGTGGTCCGCTTGATCGATGCGAACAAGATCCCCGCGGAACGCGCCGGATCCCGGCGCAGACTACTGCTCACCGATGTCCTGGCTTATCGAGAACAGCGGCGTCACCGCCAGTACGAAGCACTCGCCGCGACCGCGCTCGGCTTGGACGACGAAGAAGATCCGGCAGCGGTCCTGGCAGAGCTACGTGAGATCAGAAAGGAAGCTGCGCGAAAACGTCGCAGCTGATGTTCGGCGCCCTGCTCGACACCTGCGTACTGTGGCCGAGCCTGCAACGTGACTTCCTGCTCTCGCTGGCTGTGGAGAACCTCTATCGGCCACTCTGGAGCAGTCCGATCCTCGAGGAACTCGAACGACACGAAGCTCGTAAACTCGTTCGCCGTGGCCAAGTTCCGAACACCGCACAGGCCACGGCGTCCAGGCTCGTCGCGAGGATGACGACGGCGTTCGACGACGCACTCGTCTGCGGGTGGGAGCCGCTCGAGGGCTCGTTCGGGCTCCCCGACGTCGATGACGAGCACGTTGTGGCCGCGGCCGTGGTCGGCGCGGCGGGAGCGATCGTCACCGAGAATCGGCGCCACTTTCCGGGCGGCCTGCTACCCGCGGGACTGCAGGTGATCGGTGCCGCAGAATTCGCCGCGAATACCTGTGCCGTCGATCCGGCCCGTGCGCTGACTTCTCTACAGGGACTCTCGCGTCGGCACTGTAATCCCCCGCAGTCGGTCGATGAGCTGCTCGAGGTCCTTTCGACGCGGTACGGGATGCACGAGGCGGTCGAACTGATATCGAATGCGTAGGTTTCGACCGCCCGGGCCGATTCAGGGGTGGGTGAGGGTGGCGTAGCGGGTGAGGTGGTGGTCGGGGGTGCCGTATTCGTGCTGGATGGCGGTGAGGCGTTTGAAGTAGTGGCCGATGGCCAGTTCTTCGGTCATGCCCATGGCGCCGTGTAGTTGGACGGCGTTCTGGCCGATGAAGCGGGCGGCGCGGGCGACGGTGACCTTGGCGGCGGCGACGGCGCGGGCGCGGGCCGGGGGTTCGGCGGCGAGCGAGTAGATCGCGAGATAGGTGGCGGCGATGGCTTGTTCGAGTTCCATATACATGTCGACCATGCGGTGTTGCAGCACTTGGAAACTGCCGATCGGCTGACCGAACTGCTTGCGTTGCTTGGCGTATTCGAGGGTGTCGGCGAGCACGGTACGCAGGCAGCCGACGGTTTCGGCGGCGATGGCCGCGATGGCGGTGTCGACGGTGGGTTCGATCGCGACCCAGGCGGTCCCCTCGATGCCGAGCAACGCGTCGGCGGGCACCCGGAAATCGGTGAATACGAGGTCGGCGGCGACCCGGTCGTCGATGGTCCGGTACGGGTGCACTTCGACACCGGCAGGCGGGTTTTCCGCGTCGAAATCCATGCAGAACAACGAGATACCGCGCTGATCGCGCCGATTGCCCGCGGTGCGCGCGGTGATGAGCAGGTGCGTGGCCAGCGGCGCGCTGGTCACCACGGTCTTCGCGCCGTCGAGCACCCACGAGTCACCGTCCTGCCGTGCGGTGGTGCTGACGTCGTGCCAGGTCTGGCCCGAAGTCGGTTCCAGCGCAGCGAAAGCCGTGCGCGCCTCGCCCGCCGCGATCTGCCGCAGCACCGCGTCGGCGCGTTCCCCGCCGGAGCGGTTCAGCAGTCCGGCGCCGACGACGACGGTGTCGACGAACGGTTCCACGACCAGCGCGCGGCCGAGTTCCTCGGCGATGACCATCATTTCGACCGGCCCGCCACCCATCCCGTCGACCCGCTCGGGCAGGATCGCGCCGAGGATGCCGAGTTCGTCGGCGAACGCGTGCCAGATCGCGGGCTGCCAGCCCGGCCCGGATTTGACCGCGGTGCGGCTCTTTTCCAGGTCATACCGCGCGCCGAGGAAGCCGGCGAGGGCGGTGCGGAGCAGTTCCTGCTCGTCGGTGAGTGTGAAGTCCATCAGAGCCCCAATGCTGCTTTGGCGAGGATGTTTCGCTGAATCTCGTTGCTGCCCGCGTAGATCGAGCCGGCCCGGTCGTTGAAGTAGCGCAGCGGCGCGACCGCCTGCCATTCGGTGCCGCTGTGGTAACCGTCCGCGGGCGGTGTGAATTCGGCGATCGGCCCACCGGGTTTGGTGGCATGCGGTTGATACACCCGGGCGCGCGGACCGGCGGCGGTCAAGGCCAGTTCGGTCAATTGCTGGCTCAGCTCGGTGGCGAGGATCTTCAACATGGAGGCGGCCGGTCCCGGGTTCTTGCCCCGCGCCATCGCCGAAATCGTGCGGTACTCCAGTATTTCGAGCACCTCGGTGCGAATCCGCGCCTCCGCCAGGCGCGCCGAGAATGCCGGATCGTCGATCAGCGGATTGCCGTCCGGTCCCGGCTGCTGGGCCGCTTCGAGGCCGATTTCCTGCGCCATCGCCTGCAGGTACGGCGCCATCGCACCGCCGCGTTCGTGCACGAGCAGGTATTTGGCGACGGTCCAGCCGTCGTCGATCTGCCCGAGCACATTGCTTTTCGGTACCCGGACGTTGTCGAAGAAGACCTGGTTCTGCACCTGTTCGCCGGAGGTCATCACCAGCGGGCGGATCTCGATGCCGGGCGAGGTCATATCGATCAGCAGAAAGGTGATGCCTTGCTGCTTCTTTCCCGACCGCGAGGTGCGCACCAGGCAGAAGATCCAATTCGCCTCGGTGGCATGGGTGGTCCAGATCTTGCTGCCCGTGCAGACGAGGTCGTCGCCGTCCTCGACCGCGGCCATCGTCAGCGCGGCGAGGTCGGATCCCGCCTCCGGTTCCGAATAGCCTTGGCAGAAGAAGACTTCCCCGGTCAAGATGCGCGGCAGGTAGAAGGCTTTCTGTTCCTCGGTCCCGTAGGCGATGATCGCGTGCGCGACCATCTTGATCCCCATCGGGGACAGCGCGGGCGCTCCCGCCAGTGTCGATTCCCGCGCGAAGATGTAGTGCTGGGTCAGGCTCCACGCGCACCCGCCGTATTCGACGGGCCAGGCGGGCGCCGCCCAGCCGCGCGCGTGCAGGATCCGCTGCCACTGCATGCTGGCCTCGTGATCGGGGTAGACGCTCGTCGCCAACCGTCCGGCGCGCCGCAACTCCGGCGTCAGCTCGGCGTCGAGAAACGCCCGCACCTCGTCCCGAAATGCCAGATCGGCCGCTGACCAGTCGAATTCCATCAGCCCTCCCGGAGGGTGTGCGCCAGTGCGTCGCCATCGGCCGGAGCCGAAACGAGACAGGACCTACGTGTGTCCCGCCACTGTAGCAAACTGATGTCACCTGCCAGCAATTAACGGAAGCACGCGCCTATTCCCGGTAAAACCCGAGCTAGGCGTCACAATCCTCGAAGAAGGCCCGGACGTAGCCCGCCGACTGATAGGCGTAGTCCCACGCCCAGCGCGGGACGGAGAGGCGGGGTGCCGGGTCGACGAAGAGCAGCTCGCCGGACCAGCACTTGCCGAGGATGTAGCGGGCCCGGGAGATGTGCGGGGTGAAGGTGACCACGATGACGCGCTGCCAGCCGCCGGCCCGCGCCATCCGCGCGAGAAAACGCCCCTCGCCGCGGGTGGTGCGGGGCGCGGGGTCGAAACAGATCACCTGGAAGCTGTAGCTGCCGTGACAGATTCGATTGATCAGGGTGCTGTGCTCGTACGGATCCGAGATCAGGACCCGGGGCGCGAAGCCCTCGGAGGCCAGCCGCAGCGCCAGCTGTTCGCGGCCGTCGTGCGCCCCGCCGAGGACCAGGATCGCGTCGGCGGACACGGGGACATCGGTGCGCGGCCGGACGTAGACGGGCCATAGCGCCGCCACGACCGACACGGCGGCGACCAGGCCGAGCACGGCCCACCGCAAACGTCGCATCCCGTCGATGCTAGCCGTGTCGTCGCAGGTCAGGGCGGCCAACCCGGGCGGCGTCGCCACATGTACACCTACCGTTGCCGTGACCCTTGCCTCGGTGACGTGGTGTGGCCATCGGGGAGGCTTATCAATCGATCACGCGATGCACAGTCTTCGGAACCGGGTACCTCGGGGCCACGCACGCGGCGTGCATGGCCGAACTCGGGCACGACGTGATCGGGGTGGACGTCGACCCGGGCAAGGTCGCGAAGCTGTCCGATGGTGTGGTGCCGTTCTACGAACCCGGTCTCGAGGAGGTGCTGCGGCGCAATCTCGACGCGGGCAGGTTGCGGTTCACCACGTCCTACGCCGAAGCCGCGGCGCATGCGGAGGTGCACTTCCTCGGCGTCGGCACGCCACAGAAGAAGGGTGAGTACGCCGCGGACCTGAAATACGTGCACGCCGTGGTGGATACGCTCGCCCCGATGCTGGAGCGTCCGTCGGTGATCATCGGCAAGTCGACCGTGCCGGTCGGCACCGCGACCGCGCTCGGCACCAGGGCCCGCGCGCTCGCCTCGGCCGAGGTCGAGGTGGCGTGGAACCCCGAGTTCCTCCGGGAAGGCTTCGCGGTGAAGGACACGCTGCGCCCGGATCGTCTTGTGCTGGGCGTGGATCGGGAACGCGACGCGGCCACCTGGGTCGAGCAGCTGGTGCGCGAGGTCTACGCGGATCTGATCACCGCCGAGGTGCCGTTCCTGCTCACCGACCTGGCCACCGCGGAATTGGTGAAGGTCTCGGCCAACGCCTTTCTCGCGACCAAGATTTCGTTCATCAACGCGGTCTCGGAGGTGTGCGAGGCGACCGGCGCGGACGTGACGATGCTGGCCGACGCGCTCGGCTACGACGCCCGCATCGGCCGCCGATTCCTCAATGCCGGACTGGGTTTCGGCGGCGGCTGCCTGCCGAAGGACATCCGCGCGTTCATGGCGCGCTCCGGTGAGCTCGGCGCCGATCACGCGGTGGCGTTCCTGCGCGAGGTCGACAACATCAACATGCGCCGCCGCACCAAGGTGGTGGACATGGCGGCGCGCGCCTGTGGCGGTTCGCTGCTCGGCGCGAACGTGGCGGTGCTGGGCGCCGCGTTCAAACCCGAATCCGATGACGTGCGCGACTCCCCGGCGCTGAATGTGGCGGGCATGATCCAGCTGCACGGCGCGGTGGTGACCGTGTATGACCCGAAGGCACTGGAGAATTCGCGCCGGGTGTTCCCGACGCTCAACTACGCCACCTCGATCGCGGAAGCGTGCGATCGCGCCGATGTAGTCTTGGTGCTCACCGAATGGGACGAGTTCACCTCATTGCGTCCGGCCGATCTGGAGCGAGTGGTGCGGTCCCGGTCGATCATCGACGGGAGGAATTGTCTCAATCGTGCCATTTGGCGAGAAGCCGGATGGGTGTACGCCGGACTGGGTACCCCGTAGAGTTGCGTCGCGGCGGCGCGGTCTGCGGCGGGAGGCACGGTCCTGCCGTATGCACAGACGCTCGCCGACGGTATGGTCCGGGGAGCGGGCCTTCGCGCTGGCTCGCATGTCGTGAAGTGTGAACGAGATGGGCAGCTGATGAGTTCGGTACTGGGAGTTTCGGTGGGGGCCGGCGCTGTCCGTATGGCGCGACCACACACCGCGAACCCCCACGGGCACGTCGAGCCGCATTCGTTCGATCTGCAGACCGTTCCGGTCGCCGGCCAGACGGTCGAGGAGCTGGCCGCCGAGGCCATCGGCGTCACGCTGGAGACCACGCCCGGCATCACCGCCACCGCGATCGCCTACCGCAGCGAGCAGCACGCCCGCGCGGTGCGCGCGGCCATGGCCCGCCAGCAGCTGACCAATTACGAACTCGTCCCCGAGGTGGTCGCCGCGCTGGAGTTCGCGCAGTCCACCGGCGATATCCGCGGCATCTCCTCGCTGGTGGTCTACGACCTCGGCAGCTCAGGCCTGTCGGTGAGCGTGGTGGACACCCAGTCGCGCGAGATCCGCTACAGCGAGCGCACCAGCGATATCAGCGGCGACTACCTCGACTCGCTGATCCGCGAACAGCAGATCGCCTCCGGCCGGATCGCGCATCCGCCGGACGCGGCGGGCCTGGCCGCACTGGACGGGCTGTGCCGCGAAGCCAAGGAACAACTATCCTCCAACACCGCGGTCGCGCTCCCCAGCGAGCAGGGCCTGGTGTTACTGGCACAGGAGAACTTCGAGTCGCTGATCATGCTGGCGATCGAATCGTCGGCGCGGATGGCGCGCGATGTGATCACCCGCTCCGACCGCCCCGTGCACGGGGTGCTCGCGATCGGCGGTTGCGCCCGGATTCCGCTGGTGGCCAAGGTACTCGAACGCTGGATGGGCGTTCCGGTGATCGTGCCGCAGAGCCCGGAGACCGTGGTGGCCCGCGGGGCCGCGCTGCTCGCCCGGCCGGTGCAGCCAGAGGCGGCGGCCGTCGGCGCGGTGCTCGACGACGAATTATCCCCGGCCTGGTTATCGACGCCGCCGAAGAAGCGCGGCAAACGCGAGATCAGCGGCGCGGTGCTGACCGTCAGCGCGCTCGCGGTGGTCGCCGCGATCGGCCTGGGCCTCGGCTACGGTCCCCAAGTACTGCAACGCGATTCGCACAGCGAAGGTTCGCCCACCGTGCCGACGACCACGGCCCCGCGCACCACCACGCTCGACCCGCAGATCGCCGTCGCCCCCGCGACACCGTCGGAGACGCCCGCGGAATCGGTGGCCGCGCCGCCGCCGCGCCGGGCCACCACCGAGCCCCCGCCGCCACCGGCCCCGGGCCCCAACACCATTGTCGTACCGGGACTTCCGCCGATCGTGGTGCCCACGATCCCGCCCGAGGTCTTCCCCTTCCCACCGCCCCCGCCGCGTTAGCCGCGGCCGGTTTTCAGTTCCGTGCGTGCCGCGCCCGGCGCGGCGGCTCGACCGGCGCGTGGCTGCCGAACGGACGCGCGAGCATCACGGCGATGGCGGTGGTCAGCGGGACGGACAGGGCCAGGGCGATACCGCCGACGGACGAGCGGGCGATCTCGATGGCCACGGCGTCGCCGGTGAGCACGTCCCGGATGGAACGCCCCGCGACGCTGAACAACAGCAGCAGCGGCAACGCCCCACCGGCGTAGGCGAGCACCAGCGTGTACACGGTGCTGGCGATGTGGTCGCGGCCGACCCGCATCGCCGCGGTGAAGACCTCGCGCCGCGAGGCGCCCTTGTCGATGGCGGCCAGCTCGAAGGCCGCCGAGGCCTGTGTGATGGTGACGTCGTTCAGCACGCCGAGCGAACCGATGATGAAGCCGGCCAGCAGCAACCCGGTGATGCTGACGTGTTCGATGTAGGTGGCGACGTCGGTGTTCTGTTCCTCGGACAGGCCGGTGAGATTGGTCATCTTGATCGCCACCCAGGACAGCACCGCGGCGACGATCATCGAGGTCAGCGTCCCGAGCAGGGCCGAGCTGGTGCGCAGGTTCACCCCGTGCGCCAGGTACAGCACCGCGTAGAGGATGAGCGCGCCCGCGACCAGCGCGACCGGGATGGCGGGCTTGCCGTCCAGCAGCGCCGGCAGCATGAACAGCACCAGCACCGCGAACGCGAACACCAGGCCGAGCAGCGCGCGCAGGCCGCGCCAGCGCGCCACCGCCACGATCACCACGACGAAGGCGACGACGATCAGCGTCAGCGGTAGCCCGCGCGCGTAGTCCTCGAACGAGTACATCGGCGTGCCGCTCGGGTCGGTCTGGCGCACCAGGCGCAGCTTGTCGCCGGCGTGCAGATCGGGTTGGCCAGGGCCGGGGGCGATTTCGAGCAGGGTGCGGTTGCCCTTGTGCGGGCCGGATTCGATCTCGATGAGACTGCGCTGGCAGGTGTAGGCGTTGTTGCGCGGCGCGTCGGGCTTCTCCACGAAGACCTTGCCGATCGAGGCGCTGCCGCACGGCCCGATGTCTTGCAGCACCACCGTGCCCGCCTCGGTCTGCACCGCGCCGCCGCCGGCGTTCTGCATGGGCAGCGGGATGTCGATGTGCTGTTTGCTCGGCCAGAGCAGGAAGGCGCCTGCCAGCACCACGATGCCGATGACGGTGAGCAGTCCGATGACCACGCGGGCGGCGGTGTCGCCGATCGCGATGGGACCGGAGTGATCGTGGTGATGGTGGTGGTGATCGGTCACGCGCAGAGCTTAAAGGATTTCATTTTCAAGTTGCGACCGGAAACAGCCGAGGGGGTATGCCGCTGACTTGCGGAGAAGTTCGGGAGGGGGCGGCGGAGAGCAGGGGGATGTCTCCGCCGCCCACAGGGCTGGCGGCCCAGGGGGGTAGGCGGCCGAACCCGAGACCGAGTTAACCCAGGGGGGTAGGCAACTCGGTCGGACACTCGAAAGTGCCGATTCCTACTGTACACAAAAGTACTTCGTTTGCGCTAGAGAAGTCTCCAAACCTCGCATGTATTCATACATTCGGTATGTTTAGAGCCTGAAACCAGGGCGCTGCCGTTGCCGGAGGGTGGCGAGCAAGCTACTGGCGATAGCTGGACAGGAAGTTGCCGAAGCGCTCGATGGCGACCGCGAGGTCCCTGGCCCACGGCAGCGTGACGATCCGCAGATGATCATGGTTGGGCCAGTTGAAGCCGGTCCCCTGCACCATCAGGATCTTCTCCTGCAGCAGCAGATCCAGGATCAGCTTCGAATCATCATGGATCTCATACACATTCGGGTCCAGCCGGGGGAACGCGTACAGCGCGCCCTTCGGTTTCACGCAGGACACACCGGGAATCATGTTCAGCCGCTCCCACGCGACGTCGCGCTGTTCCAGCAGGCGCCCGCCGGGCAGGATCAGATCCTCGATGCTCTGATGACCGCCGAGCGCCACCTGAATCGCATGCTGCGCAGGCACATTCGGGCACAGGCGAGACGAGGCCAGCAGGTCGATCCCCTCCAGGAAACCGGCCGCGTGCTCCTTCGGACCGGTGATCGCCAGCCACCCGGAGCGATACCCCGCCACCCGGTACGCCTTGGACAGGCCGTTGAAGGTCAGGCAGAGCAGATCCGGCGCGACCGAGGCCATGGACACGTGCTTGGCGTCGTCGTAGAGGATCTTGTCGTAGATCTCGTCGGCGAGCAGCAGCAATTGATGCTTGCGCGCTATATCGGCGAGCTGCTGCAGAATTTCCGCCGAATACACCGCGCCCGTCGGATTATTCGGATTGATCACCAGCAGCGCCTTGGTCTTGTCGGTGATCTTCGATTCGATATCGGCGATATCGGGCTGCCAGCCGCTGGACTCGTCGCACAGGTAATGCACCGGGGTGCCCCCGGCCAGGCTGGTCATCGCGGTCCACAGCGGATAGTCCGGCGCCGGGATCAGCACCTCGTCGCCGTTGTCCAGCAGCGCCTGCATGGTGATGGTGATCAGCTCGGAGACGCCGTTGCCGAGGTAGACGTCGTCCACGTCCAGTTCGGGGAAGCCCGGCACCAGCTCGTAGCGGGTGACGACCGCGCGCCGGGCCGAGGTGATGCCCTTGGATTCGGAATAGCCCTGGGCATACGGGAGCGACGCGATGATGTCGCGCATGATCACATCCGGCGCCTCGAAACCGAACGGCGCCGGGTTGCCGATATTGAGCTTGAGGATGCGATGCCCCTCCGCCTCCAGCCGTGCCGCCTGCGCGTGTACCGGTCCACGGATTTCGTAGACGACGTTCTGCAGCTTCGTGGACTGCTCGAGTACGCGCGGCGGGCGATGCGGTAGATGACTGGGGCTCACCCGTCCCATGGTGCCAGGTGCGCGCAAGCCGATAAACGTCCAGCTCGCGCCGATTGCCGGTATTTCACCGGGACGACGCGAACCGGCCCCTCGCCGGGCGCGCGATTGTGACGAGCACCTCAGGAAGCGGGGTTGCCAGGAGGTATCCCCTTCGCCGCCGTCGTGCCGCAGAACTCCTCGATCCGCTCGTCCAGGAAGCGCGCGCCGACCGCGTCCCGGAAGTCCGGGCCCGCGATCCGCCGGCGCACCCCGGTCAACCGCTCTTCCAGCTGCGCGATCCGTTTGTCCTCGGCCAGCCCGAGCACCGGCCGCAACGCCTCGGCGGCGCCGTCGAGACTGCCGTTGATCAGGTGCGCCGCGGCGCAGTCGACCCGGGCCAGCGATTCGGCGCCATAGGAACGTTGCTCCGACGGTCCGTTCGAGTACAGCTCGATGGCGCGCTGGGTGGCCGCCAGCGCGGGCGTCGCCTGACCGAGATGGATGTAGGTGGCGCCGGCGTAGTACTGCGCCTTCGCGTCGTTGAAGCCGAACACGCCGCCCACCTCGTCGTGCAGCGTGTCGGTCTCGGTGACCTCACGCGCGTCGTCGGCCGCCCGGATGCAGCGATCGGCATCGGTCGAATTGCCCAGGCGCGACCAGATTCTGGCCTCGATATTGAGCAAACGCACCTTCGCCGTGGCGGATTCGGCGAATTCCTGGCCGCTCTGCGCCAGCAGCACCCCACGGCGCGGCCGTTCCGACCAATACTCGATGAGCGCGTGCATGCCCCGGGTCCAGGCCCGTAATCCGTTGTGGCCGCACAATTCCGAATAGGCCCACGCGGCTCTGATCTGTTCGCCCGCCGCGTCGTAATAGCCCAGATCGGTACTCGCATTGGCGAGCAGACCCGAGAGGGTGCCCGCCAACAGGTACAGATGACTGGTGTCGGCGGGGCGCTGATGGCCTTCCAGCAGCCGGTACACCCGGCGGCGCACCCGTAGCATCTCCACCATCATCGGCACCGGTGGCACGTGCACATAATCGTTCGCGATGCGTCTGACATCGGCGTCGAGCTGGTCCAACGTGGTCGCACCCACATTCGTGCTCTCGGCCTGGCCGGCGTGCTCGCTGGCCTCATGGGCAGCCGCCATGATGAGATCCCTCTCCGAAATCGCTGCTAACGCATCCCCTCTCATCGCACCGGCGTCTATGAGAGCCAAAAGGTCCGCGTCGCTCGAATATTGGGCGCGCGCCGAGGTATCGGCGGGCGCATCGAATCCGGGCGCGGTCGGTCGATCGGCCATCGGCTGATCGATCATTGCCGCAAACCGTGCCCGCACAACGTCGTCGGACCTGGCCAGGGAGGTATCGAGCGCGGCTTGGTTGATCGGACGTGGGTGCACCCGGACGCCACCGGCCTCCCACTTCGAGACCAGGCGTTCATGCACCCCGAGATGAGCCGCGAACTGCCTGATGCTCATCCTTTTGGCATCGCGAAGGGCACGGGCCTCTTTACCTGACCATTGCCGGACCACGATGTCATCCCTTCCGAACGAACTCTTTCCCAGGGTACGAGGGGTTCGTTGGCACGGCTACATACGAAACAGAGCTGGTACCAGAGGCAGCGGAAAGGCAGCGGAAAGTGGGCGTGCGGGCGATACCGAAACGGGGTTCCTACCTGGAACCTTGAGGCGGGAGGCAAGGAGTTCGCCGTGAATGTGGAGAAACTCAGGACTGTCGACGATTGGGTGGCGTTCTATCGGCACGAGTTCGGGCTACCGGTAACCGAACGTGGCGGCTTCGTCATGCTGCCGATCACCAACCGTGTCTGCGTCGTCCACTTGCCGACCGCTCGTGCCGAAAAGGTCCGGGCCGCACTGGAACAGCAGGGTACCAGGGGGCCCATGCTGGCCAGGCAGATCCGGTGGAGCTTCCTCGCCGAACCGGACAGCAGGCCGGGGGTGCAGGTATTGGACGTGCTCAATCGTCTCGATATCGGTATCCCCGCCATAGGTAGTGCCGTGATGTTGCCGACCGGTCTCGGGCGGTGGACCCGGGAAGGGTGCTTCTGGGTATCCCCACCGAGACGCGGCGACACGCTCCCACCGTTATCCGTCATCATCACGACGGCACTGGCGGTGGGTGCGGGCGGCGGGGACTGATCACGCGCCGCGATCGGTTCCCGTTGCCGCCCGGCGCAAACCGGGTCGAGTCCGCCCCTTAATTCTGGCAGTCGGCGGGGCGGACTCGACCCGGTGCTTCGGTGCGCGCGGGGTCGTAGGCTCGGAACATGGGCGACGATCGGCTGGGCGATCTGCGCGGGACCTACCAGGTGCGTGCGCACCAGGTGGTGGCCGCGCCGCCCGCCGCATTCGCCGGCCTCGACGTGCTGCGCTGCTTCGGCTTCGACGTGCTGGAACCGAACCCGGTGCGCCGCAGGAAGATTCCCGGCGGCACCGTGAAGCTCGTCTTCGCGTTGGAAGGGATCTTCGAGGGACGCAGTCTCGACCCGACCGCGCTGGTCATCGGCTTGCACGACCGCGCGGGCAGCGCGGGGCACGCCGGACGGATGCGCAGCGTTCAGCTGCAACTCGATCCACTGACCGCGCGTCGGCTGCTCGGTGTGCCGTTGGACGAATTACGCAACGAGGCGGTCCCGCTCGCCGAACTACTCGGGCCGCCGGTGCGGCAGCTGACCGAGCGGCTCGCCGAATCCCCCAGCTGGCCGACCCGATTCGCGCTACTGGGCGAATACCTGCGCCGACGCGCCCGCGACTGCGACGACCACGCCGATCGGGCGATCGTGCATGCCGTGCGGGAACTGCGCCGGTCCAACGGAATCCGGCCGGTCACCGCGCTGGCGGCGGAAAGCGGCTGGAGCGCAAGGCATTTCCGGCGCCGCTTCGCCGAGCAGATCGGATTGCCACCCAAAGATTACGGTTCCCTGCTTCGATTCTCGGCCACTCTGACCGCCCTGACCAACCGGCCCGACCGCGACATGAGCAGCCTCGCCGGCGAATTCGGTTACTACGACCAATCGCATCTCATCCGCGACTTCCGCCGCTTCGCGGGGCCGCGCCGGGACGCCTGCTCGGCTGAGGGTTACCTCGCCGGTTCGACCAGCAGCCGAGCGTAATTCGCCATGGACCGTTGATACCGGGGCAGGTGCGCGGCCAATGCTTCGAGCACCAGGGACAGTCCCTCTCGGTCGCGACCGAGCGTGGACAGGCACAGCGCCAGGCACGCGCGCACCGCGTCGTCGAGTTCGTCCGAGGGTGCGTCGAGTTCGCGGGTCAGCAGCTCGACGCCCTCCGCGGCCGCACCGATGTTGCGCAGCGAACTGGACAGTTGGATCGTTGCGCGCGTGCGCCGGTAGTCGTCGAGTCCGCCCGCCAACGCCGCCCGGTACAGCGGCACCGCCTGGTCGGAGTGACCGGTCGAGTCCCAGGCGCACGCCCGCTCGAACGCCCCGCGCGGATGCTCGTCCGGCAATTCGGCGACCAGGGCGTCGATCGCGGCCCGGAAGTCGGCGGCGTCGTGCTCATCGATCGTGGTCCATGCGGCGGCTACCCGATCTTCCCAATCCTGGTTCACGCCGATCACTGTCGCACAGGGCGATGTCCTATTCGTCCAATACCGCGGCGCGCGTGGACCCGTAGCGTTCCCCGCACCCCGACCGCGAAGGGACTCCCGCGATGTCCGCACCGCTCACCGTGCGTCTGGCCGCACTCGGCATCGGCATACATGCCGTCAATCACGTTCTCGTCCTGGTGTTCTCACCATTCAGCTGGCACGTCGGCACCGTGTTCCACCTGATCAGCGCCCCGCTTTACGCCGCCCTGCTGCTGCCCGTCCTACGCGGCCGCAACTGGGCCCGCATCACCATCACCGCCTTGCTCGGCGGCCAATTTCTCGGCAGATTCGTGATCTGGATCCTGTTCCCCACCACCGGCGCCCACCTGGCCCTCCTAGCCGGCTGGACCCTCTCCCTCGTCATCTTCGCCCTGCTCTGGGTGCCGAAATCGACCCGCCACCACTTCCGCCGCGTGCGTACCGAGATCCCGTCAGAAGCACAGTCGGCGTGACGTGTTCTATCGAGACATGCTGCGATGATGGGTGTTTCGGGCGCGTAGCTACCCGACGTCGAGCGCGACCGCTATTTTGCTGGCCACATCCCGAATCCGATCGCACGCCTTCGGGGCTTCAGCCGCGCCAGGCGGCACGATCAGCGAGATCTGCAAGGCCCCGTCCGGTGATTCGACGGCCGCGTCACAAGCGGCGGGCATGGAACGATAGATCGTCGTGGGCCGCTGCCCGATCGAAGTCGTCTCGACGACCTCGTTGCGCGCAGAGCCGGTCACCTCCGGCAGCGTCTCAGTGCTCGTGGTGATGCTGAGAAAGTCGGCCACCTGCGCCCCCGAAGACAGACCTCGAAAGCTGCACCCGATCTTCGTGAGACTGCTCATCGCGGTCACTTCGGTGGCATTGCGCTCGCGCGAAGCCGGATCGAAACCCGCCTCGGCGATGCGCGAATCATCCACCCGGAAACAAGGATCGAACGCGACGACCCGGGGAACCACACCATCGGCGGCAGGAGGCACGGCCACCCGCACCGCCCCGGGGGCAGCGACAGCGCTGGTCGCTGACTTGGACGTCGTCAGCCCGGCCGCGTTGTCGGTGTCGGAACAAGCCGTCGATACACCGAGCGCACAAACCGCCCCAACCACAACACCCAGTGTTCGATGCCCAACCAACGGACTTCGACGATCACGCACAGTCTTCCCCCTTTGACCAGCTGAATGGCAGTAAGCCGACGGTGTCGCGGTGGGACTACGGGCTGGTGGGGAGGGGGAAGTTGAGGTAGGAGCGGGAGGGGTGGGGCCGCGTTGGCCTTGGTATTTGGAGCCGGCGGTGGCGCTGCCGTAGGGGTGTTCGGCGGGGCTGGTGAGGCGGAGCAGGCAGAGTTGGCCGATTTTCATGCCGGGCCACAGGGTGATCGGCAGGTTGGCCACGTTGGAGAGTTCCAGTGTGATGTGTCCGCTGAAACCGGGGTCGATGAAGCCCGCGGTGGAGTGCGTCAGCAGGCCGAGCCGGCCGAGGCTCGACTTGCCCTCCAGCCGTCCGGCCAGGTCGTCGGGCAGCGTGCACACCTCGAGCGTCGAGCCGAGCACGAACTCGCCGGGATGCAGCACGAAGGGTTCGCCTTCGGCCGGTTCGACCAGGCTGGTCAGCTCGTCCTGCTGCTGCGCCGGGTCGATGTGGGTGTAGCGGGTGTTGTTGAACACCCGGAACATCCCGTCCAGGCGCACGTCGATACTCGACGGCTGGATCAGCGTCTCCAGCAATGGCTCGACGCCGAGACGCCCAGCGGCGATCTCCGCACGGATGTCACGATCGGAAAGCAGCACGGCAAGCAGCGTAGCGCCTGCTCGCCGCCGGTCTTCAGGCGCACATCGATGCGGCCGCGGCGATATCCTCCACTCGTTCGAGGCGGTGCCGGACATTCACGCCCCGCACCGCCCGTGACCGAAGGGATGAACCGGATGACCGAGCCCGCACTGTTCGACCTGAGCGGCCACGTGGCCGTGGTGACCGGAGGCAACTCCGGGATCGGTCTCGGCTTCGCCCGCGGGCTCGCGCGGGCCGGCGCCGACGTGTGCGTCGTCGGCCGCAATACCGAGCGCAACGCCGACGCCGCGCAGATCCTGCGCGATTACGGCGGCCGGGTGCTCACCCTGTCCTGCGACGTCGGCGACGAGCAGCAGGTGTGCGACACGATGGCCAGGGTCGTGGACGAACTCGGCCGGATCGATTCGTGCTTCGCCAATGCCGGTGTACCGCAGGGCGGTCTGCCGTTCCTGGAGACCGACCTCGCCGAGTTCCGGCGGGTCACCTCGATCAACCTCGACGCCGCCTTCGTCACGCTGCGCGAGGCGGCGAAGGTGATGGTCGCGCAGGGCGAGGGCGGCAGCCTGGTGGGCACCGCCAGCCTGGCCGCCAAACAGGGTGTGCCGCGCGGCCAGTCCTATGCGGCGAGCAAGGCGGGCCTGATCGCCATCACGAATTCGATCGCCGTCGAGCTCGGCAAATACGGCATCCGCGCCAACTCGGTGCTGCCGGGCTGGGTCGAGACGCCGATGACGGACGGGGTGTTCGCCTGGGATCGTTTCCGGGAGCGCGTGCAGCCGCGGATCCCGGCCAAGCGCTGGGGTACGGCCACCGATTTCGAGGCCGTCGCGGTGTATCTGGCCAGCCCGGCCAGCGCGTACCACACCGGGGACACGCTGCTGATCGATGGCGGCTACAGCATGTTCTAACCTGGTCCGTTTTGTCCGATTTTCCAGTACTCAGCGAATACACAGCATGGCAATGACATCCTGGGAAAGGTGACCCCGACTCCCACGCTCGTCCCGACTCCACGCCGGGTACCGCCGCTCGCGGTGGTGGCCGGGTTGCTCGCCGTCTTCATCGCCGGACTCACCGCCAACGTGGTGGCCCGCGACGGGCTCACCACGATCGATCCGGATATCGCGGACTGGGCGGTCGCGCATCGCAACGGCGTACTCACCCCGATCGCGATCACGGTCAGCAATATCGGTGGCACGGTCGCGATGACCACGCTGGCCACCGTGGCCGTGATCGCCTTCGGCTGGTTCGGGTACTGGCGCGCGGCCGGACTGGTCATCGTGACCGGTCTGCTGTCCTGGCTGTTCGTCGACGGCGGCAAGAACTTGATCGCCCGGCCGCGCCCGCCGGTCGACCTGCACGTCGTCGTCAAGACCAACTTCGCCTACCCGTCCGGGCACAGCCTCGGGTCGATGGCGATCGTCGGCATCGTGTCCGTGCTGCTGATTCCCCGCCTGCGCCGCCGCGCCGCGCGCTGGATCGCCGCGGCCGCGGCCGCCGCTTTCGTTGCCGCGGTGGGCCTTTCCCGCATCTACCTCGGTGTGCACTGGACCACCGACGTGCTCGGCGGGTGGGCGATCGGCGCGCTGCTGGTGATCGCGACCTTCAGCGGCTACCGCTATCTCGAAGCGCGCGAACACGATGCCGGGCGCGACGGCGCGAAACACCGGTCAGCCGTAGGGGATCCAGGTGGTGCGGCCGTCCCCGTCCCGGTGCACCCGGCCGAACGGGACGTCGGCGAAGTGGATTCCGAAGGCCAGATCGCCGGTGGTGGCTAGCCGGTCGACCAGCATCCGGCGCCGGCGAATCCCTTCGGCGGGATCGAAATCCGAGCCACACGCCCACTCCGGATGCCGCACCTGCACCGGGCTGTGCAGCGCGTCACCGATCATCACCAGGCGCCGGCCCATGGACTTGAGCGCGAACGCGGTATGACCCGCGGTGTGCCCGGGGATCTCCTGGGCACGCACGCCGGGAAAGACCTCCGCGCCGTTCACGAACGGCTGCACCCTGGCCGTGATGGCCGCCAGCATCTGCGGCGTCGTGATGCTGTTGCGCGCCCAATCCGGCAGCGCCGCGACCAATTCCGGCGGCAAGGCATGCCACCAGTCCCACTCCGACTCGTTCACCAGATACCGGGCCGTGCCGAACGGCGGCACACCGCCCGGGCCGGGATACAACGTCCAGCCGAAGTGATCGGTGTGCAAGTGGGTGAACGCGACCGCGTCGATCCGGCCGGCCACGCCGAGCCGCGCCAGGTTGCGCAGCAACGCGCCCCCGTGCGTCGCGCCCGTCATCGGGTTGTCCGGCTCGTCCGGCATGACGACCGGGCCGATCCCCGCGTCGATCAGCAGCGCACGCCTGCGGTAGCGCACCAGCAGCGCGCCGATGCCCGCGACCAGGTGCCCGTTCTCGTCGAGGTGGTCGGCGTAGGCCGCCCAATCCTGGGCGGTGGCGTCCGGTAACCACCCGGTCGGCTTCAGGAAGACCGCGCCGTCGGGCACGTAGGTCAGCTCCATCCGTCCCAGCCGGATCGTGCGCAACCGCGGCGGCCGCCGCAACCGCTCGCGCTGCGCCGTAGCGGCCGGGCGGGTGTCGGGCCGGCCCGCCGCCCAGCCGTGCCTCGAATCGATCCGCGATGATGTCACGTCAATACTCCTCGGTCGAGATCTGACAGTAGCGCGCGAATACCGTTCGCGTGACCCGGCTTTCGTCGCCCGGGGCGCGGGCCGGTGTCGGTCGGGAAAGAGAACGTGAGAACCCGAGAGTCCGTATCAAGATCGTGTCCAGCAACCTCGCGCGCGAACAGTCCGTCCAGACGTCCAGCTGGTGAACCCCGGCTGAACGACGCTGCACCTGCCGTGCCGTCCAATACTGTCTGGCACCGAAGGGTTTTCACCGGGTCAGGCGGTGCCGCCGGATCATGAGGAGGAGTTGTGGTGTTGGTCGAGGGGTTCGTCGAGCGCGGATACGAGGACGTTCGGGCCGCGTTCGGGCAGGCGCACGAGAAAGACGCGGGCGCCGCGCAGTTGTGTGTCCATCGTCACGGCCGGGTCGTCGTCGACCTGTGCACCGGGCACGACCCGATCTCCGGAAAACCTTGGGACGCAGAGTCGCTGGTGGTGCTGATGTCGGCCTCGAAAGGGGTGACGGCAACCTGCGTGCATCTGCTCGTCGACCGTGGACAGCTCGACCTCGATGCGCCGGTCCGGGAGTACTGGCCGGAGTTCGCCGCCAACGGCAAAGCCGACGTGACGGTCGCCGACCTGCTCACCCACCGGGCCGGGCTGTGTGGCTTCGAGCCCGAATCCGGTATCCGCGCAGCGGACTTCACCGAATGGGGGCGGTGTGTGTCCGCGCTCGAAACGATGGCGCCGCTGTGGCAACCGGGTACCGCGTTCTACTACCACGCCATCACCTGGGGTTTCCTGGCCGGCGAACTGGTGCGGCGAGTCAGCGGGAAGAGCGTCGGCGAATTCCTGGCCGCCGAAATCGCCGATCCGCTCGGGCTGAGCCTGTGGATAGGTCTGCCGGAAACCGAAGAGCCCCGGGTTGTTCCACAGTTCACCCGGACGCCCTCCCCGTCGGCCGCCGAGGTATCGGCGGTGCTCGCGCGGATGGGTATCGATCTCGAATCCCGCCTGGTGCGCAACCTTCTCGAAACCGTGGCGACCCGGGAAGACGGCATCGAACTGCTCAACACCCGCGCCGGGCACGCGGCCGAGGTCCCCGCGGGCAACGCCATCGGCAACGCCCGCGCCCTGTCCCGCATGTACGCCGCCACCATCGGCACCGTCGACGGCATCCGCCTGCTCACGCCCGCCACCGTCGAACGCGCCTGCCGCCCCGGCACCGACCACCTCGTCCACCCGGCCCCCATCGACCTCCTCCCCGTCACCCACCGCTTCGCCAACGGCTACGAACTCCCCCAAACCAGCAACCCCATGCTCGGCGCCACCTCCTTCGGCCACGTCGGCACCGGCGGCCGAATCGGCTTCGCCCACCCCGCCTCCGGCACCGCGGTCGGCTACACCTGCACCGACATGACCGCCGACGTCGCCGTAGGGCCGGATCCGCGGTGGACCCCCTGGCTGAACGCCCTGCACCAAGCCCTCGCCTGACGGGTGCTGTCTGCGCAATCCCGTGCCACCGGAGGCCCGAGTTCTCGCAGAAGCGTTCGCAGACAAGGGCTTCTACAGCGTGAAAGGCGCGGTGTCGATCAAGGGGGAGGGGCGTGCGCCGGTGAACGCGGCGGCCGTGCAGATCGGATTGCAGCTCGGGTGTCAGATCGATGTGAGTACCGGTCTCACCGCGGGGTTGGGACTCAACGTCGGTGTCAACGGAGTGGTGACGGTGTCGCAGTATCCGTCGGGCTTGGTGGGCGGCAACGCCGGTGTGAATCCGAGCGTGTCGGGGACACTCAAGCCCGGCGGCATCACACAGTTGGTTCTCGGCGCGAAATCACTGAATGGCGCCTATGGTTCGATCGCCACGCGGGAGGCCGAGATGAAGGTCGACGCCTGTGGCGGACCGGTTTCGGTGCGTTCGGTGGTCACGGTGTCACTCGCCACACCGACGAGTACCGACTCGTTCTCGGTCTACGGCGACCCCGTCTATCTCTGAGCATCGCGATCGCTGAACTGCTCGTGCGGCAGACGACGAAACTTGCCGAAGGCCAGCTCCTTCCATGTGATAGCTTCCGCGTATAAACAGCGTGACGCTGTGTGAGTTTGATGCTCTGCCTTTGTTCAGGTCCGGTATCGGTTCGGCGAAGGGGGTTCGACTGTCACGGGTGCCGGGCCCCGAAGGGGATAACCACAACTGGTACGTCGCCTACACCTACATCGACCCACGCCTGGACGACCCCGGCGCGAAAGGCAAAGACGGCTGGCTGCCCTACGCGCTGATCGTCCAGGACCAGAACGGCTACCACCAAGTCACCGACCCACCCGCCAATGGCAGCGCCACCGCTGCGGCCATGGCCGCCGGCCTGGCCATGTGGGGCTTCCAACGACCGGCACCCGGAACGGGAGGCGGTGGCCGCAGTGACGGCCCCAGGGTTCGACCAGGCCCCAGCGGGCCGCCGAAGCCTGCGACGATAACCGGTCCCAAAGGTGAAACCATTCCAGCCGTTCCATCTGGGGCCACAGGAACAACAACGCCGACAGGTAAGGGTATCGAGTACCCGATTCCGCAGGGTACGGCCGGACTCGACGCCAAGGTAACGTCCATTCGTGTGATGGATCCTGTCAGTACCGGAAAGTATCAATACCCCAATGGTTACGTGGTGTACATGAACAACAGTGGCCAGACTGTAAATCCCTTGACCGGTCGAACGGTTTCAAATGCCGATCCTTACGCCCACATCGAACTCCCACCTAGGTAGGCTCAGTTGACCAGTGATAATGAAGCTCGGGTGGTACGACTCGAATCGCTCCTTTCCGGCGACCATGGCCGTGTCCCAGAAGAAATTCAATGGAATCCGCTCACTACCGAGGATCTACTGCTGGAAGCATGCATTATAGACGTTCGCTATATTTCTCATATTTCATCGGTCGGATTGCTTTTGGACCTACGCACCGCGCTTCAGATTGACGAAGGAAACACAGGGCTGCTTGTTGTCGAACAAGATCTCGACCTGAAAATATCAACCGAAAAATCGCACGGTCCAATGGTCCGAACCATTGTGGGATCGGTTCCGCGCGCAAATTCTTCCGCAGGTTACGGCATCGAGATTGCCTGTATGCCAAGCTCCTTGATATCCGTTTCGGGCGGTCAAGCATATTTTCATGTTGGCAATGTCGACGGCATCGGCGAGGCGCAGCCAACGTTGGAAGGCAAAGTGCTACCGAGAACCGGGTTTCAGAGTTGGGAGTCCAGCATCAGCCTGGTTTACACGGCTGCTTCCCCATCAATCGCGTGAGAAATTGCGGTGAGGCCGGAAGCTGTCCGACGGCACCGAAATCGGGTTGAGGGAAAGCAACCAGTGGGGCACGACCAACGACGTCACCTATCCAGACAAGACGACAGCGAAGGTGCACCGGCAATGAACGAATTACTCGCACAACACGTTCTCTACGCCGGCACCGACGACGTGGTCGCCTTTGTCGACGTCTACAACAATGCGCGGCAGCTCGTCCGGCCGGATGAGGCTTTCGGAGAGGCCGTCGATGCTGTGCGCTGGCTGGTCACCGGACAACTGGCTGGGCTCGGTGCCGTGGATGAACGAGGGGAATGGCGCCCGGCACCGGGCACACTCGATCAGCAGCTCGATGAGCTGACAGCGGGCTACCGGCAGGACCCATCTGGCGAGGGCGAAGGCCAAGAGGCTTTCGGTGTCTTCTACGGCTGATCGTCAACTCGACAACACAACGGCTGCGACCGAGTGGCTGATGACCGAAGCACACGAGCACCTCGCGACCGACTACCTCGGCGTCTACCAGCTCTTGTGGCTGCTACGAGGGCCCGACTTCGATCTGAGTGACGACGACGCGATCGACATATCTCGCGAGATCGCGGGCGAATTGGTCGCGAGCGGTCAAGACCTTCGAGCGAATGAGGTAACCGGCACATGGATCAGAACCAAGGGCTGCACTTGGACGTCGTCGCCTCCACCCTCCAGGACTTCAGTGCTGTCGAGATCCAACGAGAGAACTCGGGTTACCGGGCCGTGCACGTGCGTGGGCAGCACATTGCCACAACCGCGGAGTTGTTCACCGAGTTCGCAGCAGCGTTCCAATTCCCCTGGTACTTCGGGCAGAACTGGGCCGCTTTCGACGAATGCATGAGAGATCTCGACGAATGGCTTCCGCCAGGAACGCAGGGATACGCCCTTGCCGTGTGGAACGCTGACACCGTCTTGGTCAAGGACAAGTCAGCATTGGAGGCGTTCGTCGACAGTCTGAACTTCATTCATCAGGAACTCGCGGAACCCTCAGGGCTGGTCTCCACCGGCACCGGCACCGGCGTCGCCTCGCCGACACCGAGGGGGTTCCAGGTGGTGCTGCATTGCGAACCCGGCGCTCATGATCGGTTGCTCAGCAGGTGGACTCACGCCGGAGCCCGGCTCAACCCGCCCGCCGCCGCACATCTCTGATCGACTGTGGCGATACCTCAACTCCTGCACCTGGTTCCGCCGGCAGTCGGTGCCCGACGTGACAGCTCCGCCGGTCCGATACAGCACCGCCCACGTCTCGAGTCTGCAAACCGACGTCACTACGTCGAGCCCGCTCACGAGGGTCTGAGGCGAGGGGGTTCCTGGAATACTTCGCCGACCTCAGCTGAAATCCGGAGTTGGGCTTCTACCAGCACCGATCCGAAGCAACTGCGAAGAGAGTTGACCGGCGCAGTGGCTGGTCTGATAGGCTCGCGGACGCGCTCACGCGCATGCCGATGTAGTTCAATGGTAGAACTTCTGCTTCCCAAGCAGACAGCGCGGGTTCGATTCCCGTCATCGGCTCAGTACGGCTCCGATCTGGTGGTTCAGGTCGGAGCCGGTTGCGTTTCGGGGGGGTATCCGCTGCAGCAATGTTGTTCAGGGGGTGGGGGTTTCGGTGGCGGGGACCAGGCAGAGGTAGGGCTTGCCTGCGTAGGTTCTGGCGCCATCGACGAGGCCTGCTTCGGCTGGGGTGCGGCAGCGCACGTAGGGCTTGCGGCGGGTGTAGGAGACGTCTTGGTGGCGTAGGGCCGCCGCTTCGTCGGCGAACGTCTGATGGCATTGCGCGCAGTGGCACACGTTGTGCGCGCTCAACGGCCACTGGTGGTGGCAGCCTCGGCACTTCACCATCTCGGCCGACATCGTGGCCACACTCCTTACCGACCCTCATCAGATACTCCGCCACGGGAGCTCCACCACGGAAGGTGCCGGCCCGGTGCGGTTCTTGCCGAGGATAATTTCCACACCCCCGGTGAGCAAACCCGTGCAGCGCGGATGATGCGGCAATGCAACAACATCCGCAACCAACTCGCGACATCCGCTGCGGTTCGGCGTCCCCACACGCGCAGCGCCCCGCGCACTCCAGCATCCCGCACACGTTTCAGCGCCCCGCGCGCGTGTCGGTCGACTGACACGCGCGCAGGATGACGAAAGGTGCGCGGCAGCGCTCAACCCAGGCGCCAGAGCGAGGTGACCTCCGCGGCGTGGGCGGCGTGCACGCGCCATGCGGTCCCGCGCCGCAGCGTCCCGCGCATCCCGCGCACTTCTCAGCGTCCCGCGCACGTTTCAGCGTCCCGCGCACCTTTCAGCGCCCCGCGCGCGTGTCGGTCGACTGACACGCGCGCAGGATGACGAAAGGTGCGCGGCGGTGCTCAGCCCAGGCGCCAGAGCGAGGTGACCTCGGCGGCGCGGGCCGCGTGTAGTGGGTCGGTGGTGTCGCGGGCGCGGGGGTGGTGGGGGGCGGTGTCGAGGCGGTCGAGGACGCGGAGACCGGCGGCGGCGATGTGGGCGTGGAGTTCGGGCCGGGTGCGCAGGCCGAGCCGTTCGGCGAGGTCGGAGAGGACGAGCCAGGCTTCGCCGGTGGGGGTGAGGTGGGCGGGCAGGCCTGCGAGGAACTGGCGCAGCATCCCGCTGTCCGCGTCGTAGACGCCGCGCTCGAGGGCGGAGGTGGGGCGGACGGGCAGCCAGGGCGGATTGCAGACGATCAGGTCGGCGCGGCCTTCGGGATAAAGGGTGGGGCCGGTGACGTGGACCGTGTCGGCGAGCCGCAGCCGGTCCGTGTTCTCGCGGGCACAGATCAGGGCGCGGGGGTTGTCGTCGGTGGCGACGACCCGCCGGATGCCGCGCCGGGCGAGCACCGCGGCCAGCACGCCGGTGCCCGTGCCGAGATCGAAAGCAGTCGCCGCACCGGCCGGTAGGGGCGCACCCGCGACGAGGTCGACATATTCACCGCGGACCGGCGCGAACACGCCGTAGTGCGGATGGACGCGGTCACCGAGAGCCGTTATGGGAACACCCTTTTCGCGCCACTGCGCGGCACTGAGCACACCGAGGAGTTCGGTGAGCGCGACGAGCACGGGTCCGCGACCCGGTCCGTACGCCTGATCACAAGCCGCGCGGACGTCGGGGGCGCGGCGCAACGCGAGCGCATGGTCGTGCTCGAGGTGCACGAGCAGCTTCCCGAGTATCCGGGCCCGCTGGTTGCGGGCCCGGCGCTGCGTTCGAAACATCTCAGCCGGATCCGCTTGGCGTGCAAGCGCTTTCCGATCGATCCGCCGCGCCATCGCCCGCAGCAGCTGACGGGCATTGTGATAGTCGCCGCGCCACAGCAGTGCGGTGCCTTCACAGGCCAGCCGGTACGCGGTGGCGGCGGGCAGCCGGTCGTCGGCGATCAGGACGCGGCTCGGCGCCGGTGTCGCGCTTTCGGAATGCCAGCGGGCGGATCGGACGGTGTCGGCTTCGGTCCAGGTCACGGTGGACACGGACAACTCCTCGTGGTCGGGCAGTCAGGGGCACGGAGTGCACCTCGACGAGGAGTTACTGCGAGTGGGTGTGACTAGCGCTCCCGCGTCGACGTGCGCGCGGAGCCGTCCCCTACAACCATGCCCATGGTCATGACAGACCCTTCCGAACGAATGTGCCACCAGTCTCGCACACCCGTTGAGCTACCTCACGACGCGATGTCGACTTCGGCATGCAAGCGACGGAACCTGCTGCCATGGAAGACGAGCGGGTCGACGTCGGTACGGGTGGCGATGCGGTGGATGCGCAGGATGACGACCGCGTGATCGCCGGCGGGCACCTCCGCCTCCGGCACCCCTTCGATCCACGCCGACGCCCCGTCGATGAACACCGCCTCGCCGGTGCCGCGATGTAGTGCGGTGCCGCGGAAACGGTCGCCGTTGCGGGCACCGAGCGAGCGGGCGGCGTCCTGTTGCTCGGTGCCGAGCAGGCTGAGGCCGAGATGTCCCGCGGCGGCGAGTTTCGGCCAGGTCGAGGACGAGTTCTGCACGCAGAACGACACCAGGGGCGGATCGAGGGAGACCGGCACGAAGGTGCTCACCGCGAGACCGTGTGGCGCACCGTCGATATCGGCGCAGACGGCGACCACGCCGCTCGGGAAGTTGGCGAAAGCGCGGCGTAGGCCGCTGCCGTCGGCGGGGGATTCGAAGAGCTCATGCATGATCGGTCGCCTTCACGGTGGCCAGCGCCTGGGCGACGGGGCGCCACCGGTCGCTGTAGCGGTCGATCGCGCCGTCTTCCTGGAAGGTGCGATCGGAGAGGTAGAGGCCGGGCAGCGCGGCGGTGGCGCCCAGTTCGACGAGGACCGGTTTGAGCAACAGGTCTGGGGCGAGCGCGTGCACCGGGCCGGCGCCGAGCATCACGGGGACGCCGAGCACACCGGCCAATCCGGTGCCGCCGTCGAACTGTTCGAGGAACAGCTTCAGTAGCCCGGTATAGGTGGCTTTGAACGTGGGGCTGGCGAAAACGACCAGCTCCGAATCGGCTACGGTGCGCACCGCCGCGCCCACCGCGGGATCACCCCAGCCGAGCAGCGCGGGACCTAACTCGACCAGATCGAGCACGGTGGGCTCCACCTCGGGGCGCAGCCCCCGCGCGACCAGTGTGGCCGCGGTCAGGGTGCGGGAAGCGGGCTTCGGATTGCCGACTACGACCGTCACTGTCACTGTTCGTATCCCTCTCGCTGACAAACTGTTCGACCGCGCGAGCGGTCAGACCACCCCGTGCAACGGCGGTGCCGTGCCGTGCAGCAGGGCACGGCCGAGGTGCTGGTACTTCCATCGGACCGGGTCGTGCAAGGTGTGCGTGCGCGCGTTCCGCCAGAAGTGATGCAGGTTCAGATCGGCTGCGGCACTGCGTGTTCCACCCACTTCGAACAGAGCGCTGGACACCTCGGTTGCGGCCCGGTCGGCGAGCACCTTCGCGGCCGCCACCGCGAGCGAGGCCCGCGCGGCCGAATTCGCGTCCGCCGCAGTACCGGTCGCCGCGTCGACGGCGAGACCCGCCGCGGTGAGCGTGGCCTCGGCGGCGGTGACTGTCACGGACAACTCGCCGAAGCGCTGGATCAGCAGGGGGTCGTCGATCGCGCGGGCGACATCGGCTTCGAACCAGGGCCTACTGGTGGTCTGCACGAATTCCGTTGCCGCCGTGAGCGCACCGCGGGCGATACCGGTATCGATGGCGGCGTGCAGCAGCTGCGCGAATGCGCCGTACGCGTGCGGTGCCCGCACCGCCGCCGAACGGGCGATCACCTGGTCGGGATCCACCAGGACCGCATCGAAAACGACGGTGCCGCTGCCGGTGGTGCGCTGGCCGAAGCCGTTCCAGTCGTCGATGATCTGCACGCCGGGAGTATCAACGGGTAGGTACACGATGTACTCCCCCGACTCCAGCCCACTGCGCCGATCCGGATCGTCCAGCGTGGTCAGCACCGCCAGCAGATTCGCGAACAACGAACCAGTGCAATAGAACTTGCGACCGTCGACGCGAAACCCCTTGCCCTCCGGACGCAACGTGGTGCTGATATCGGCGATGGTCGCGCCGCCGCGTTCGGACTGCGCGTTGGCGATGCGCGCACCGTCGAGCACCTGCCCGAAATACCTGCGCCGCTGCGCGTCGGAACCGGCCAGCCGCAACAGGTTCAGATAGACGAAGTGGCTGTGCGGGATCTGCGCGATATTCGGGTCGGCGGCCGCGAGAATCCGCACCACCTCCGCGACCGCACTCGGCGGCAGCTCCGCGCCGCCGTATTCGGTGGGCACGGTCACCGCGAGCAGGCCGGCGGCCGCGAGCCGATCCACCTCGTCGTGCGGCAGGACGCGGTCGCGGTCGCGCACGGCGGCACCGGCGGCGAACTGCGCCGCGAGCCCCTGCGCGACCGAAAACGCCTGCGCCGCCGAGGTGATGCGATCGGCCGCGACCGAGGTCATCAGCCGACCGCCCCGACCGGCCGCCGCGCGGCCTCCAGTTCCCGGACCAGCGGCAGCACCTTCGCCCCGAAGTACTCGATCTCCTCCTGGAAGTGCAGGAAGCCGCCGAGGATCAGGTCGACACCGAGCTCGCGGTAGGCGACGATGCGCTCGGCGATCTGCTCGGGGGTGCCGATCAGTTTGGTGCGGAAGCCGTCGTTGTACTGCACGAGATCCTCGAAGGTCGAGTCGGCCCACATGCCCCTGTGGTCCTTGGTGGACGCGCCCGCCTGCTGCACCGCGTCCCGGAAACCTTCCACAGCAGGCTTGTTCGCCTTCTCGATGATCTCACGCAGCGTGTCCTGCGCTTCCTTTTCGGTGTCGCGGGCGATGATGAAACCGTTCAGGCCGAACTTCACCTCGCGATTGTTCTCCCGCGCGACCGCCCGCAGATCGTCGAGTTGTTCGGTGACGCCGTCGAAGTCCTTGCCGTTGGAGAAGTACCAGTCGGCGTAGCGGCCACCGTTGCGGCGGGCGGCAGTGGAGTTGCCGCCTTGGAACAGTTCGGGATTCGGCCGTTGCGCGGTGTTGAGCGGTTTCGGCTTCAGCGTGAAATCCCGGATCCGGTAGAAGTCACCGCCGTAGTTCACGTTGTCCTCGGTCCAGATCTTGCGGATCACCTCGAGGAATTCGGCGCTGCGCCGGTACCTTTCGTCGTGCTCGAGCCACGGCTCGCCCAGCGCGGTGAATTCACCGGCGAACCAACCGGAGACGACGTTGATGGCGAAGCGGCCGTTGGAGAGGTGGTCGGCGGTGGCGCCGAACTTCGCGAGCACCGCGGGATGCCAGAGACCGGGGTGGATCGCCGCGATCACCTTCAGCCGCTCGGTCGCGCCGAGCAGCGCGAGGCTGAACGAGGTGGACTCGTGCTGGAATTCGGCGCCGTAGGACGCGGTGTAGCGCACCTGGGACAGCGCGTATTCGAAGCCGTTGCGCTCAGCGGTCTGCGCCAGCTTCTTGTTGTACTCGAAATCCCAGCTGGTGCGCTGCTCGATATCGCTGGTGACCAGTCCCCCGCTGACATTGGGCACCCAATAGGCGAATGTGATCTGGTCGGCGATCTGCTCCGTGGTCATAGCTGCTCCATGGTTTCGGGGGTAGCCGTCGATCTACACCACTCCAGCACCGCGACCCGATCGGCACGAGGGTTTGAATCTGTGCGATCGGATCGCTGTGCCGAGAGGTGCCGATATCAGGCGCTGGCGAGGGCTGCCGAGAAGGTGGACCGGGCGAACCTGCCCGCGGGCGTGAACCGGCCGAGCACGGCGAGCGCGTCCTCGCCGGTGACCCGGGTGATGAAGGCGTTGGCGGCGTCGAGCGAGTCGACCTCGAGGAAGGGCTGCGGGTGGTGCAGCAGGCCGACCAGCGCGGCGGCGAACTTCGGCGCGACGCTCGCCGCGGCGAACAGCTGGTTGCCGATCTCGGCCAGCTCGGGGTCGCCGAGGAACAGCCGGGTGACCTTGTTGGCGGCGTCACCGCGCACCGCGAGGAACTCCGCGTACTGCTCGGTGAACCAGGCCTCGTCGAACGGACCGTCGTGCACCGCCGCGGCGGCCACCAGCCGCTGGGCCTGGATGAGCCCGCTCTGCGCACCCTGGCCCGCGATCGGGTCGTAGGCCGCGGAGGTGTCGCCCAGCGAGGCCACCACGTGGCCGCCCGCGGTGTGCCCGACGGCCGCCCGGACCACCGGCCGCACCGCGCCTTTCAGCCAGGAGTGCGGGTCGTCGGCGAGCACCTGGGTGGCCAGCACCTCCGGCAGATCCCAATCGATGAAGTCCCGGTACAGATCCTGCACGACACGCAACGCCGACTCCGCGGAATCCGCTGTGGCGAAACGGGTTTCCCAGTCGCTACCGGGGCGCGCCCAGCCGAGGAACGCCCAACTCGGTCCGGCGTCCTTGTGCAGGTACGGGCCCCACCAGGCCTCGCCCTGCTCGGCCAGGATGGAGAAGCCGCTGTGCGCGCCGCCCGCGGGGCTGCGGTGCGCGAAAACATCCTTGTCGTGGCCGATTCCGGTCACGGTGACGGTGAGCAGCGACCGCTGCGGCGCGTCGTAGGGGGTACGCGTCTCGTCGATCGGGAAAAGGTCGGACAACCCGCCCCGGCCGGTGGCCACCAGGGTCAGATCGTTCGCCGCGGCGATCGAATCGAGGGTCTCCGGGGTCACCGACTCGACGACGAAGCGACCGCCGCGCGCCAGGAACGCGCTCAAACGCTCGTCGGCCTTCAGCCGGGTGTCGACGGCGACGCCGACGTAGCCGTCGAAAGTGCCGTCGAACTGGATCAATTCGGCGCCTTCCGGTCCGGCGATCCGGACGCTGAGGCCGGTGTGCCGGGGTGCGCGACCGGTGTAGGTGTCCAGGCCGAGCGCCGACTCGGCCTGCTGGGTCACGCCGAATTCGAGCGCGGTGCCGGTGGCCGGTACGTCGTCGCGCAGACTGCGCTGATCGCGGTCGCTGTAGAGGGTCACGTCGAATCCGGCGTCGAGCAAACCCAGTGCCGCAGTGGCGCCGGTTTGGCCCGCACCGATCACCGCGGCCGAACGGGGGGAACGGGGAACGGAATTCTGCGTTGTCATGTAGGGATCATCAGGGTGTGACGCGGCCCTCGTGAGTGTTGCGATCACCGAGAATCAATGAGCGAACCGGCCTTTGCGCAGGCGTACCATTCGGCCCATGTCGTTTATCGTTGCCGAGCTGACCGGCGACCGCACCGAGCAGTACCGCCAGCTCACCGAGCAGGCGAGCGCGCTGGTCGCGGGCGAACCGGACCGGACCGCCAACGCCGCGAATATCGCGGCGCTGGTATTTCACGCACTGCCCGACGTCAATTGGGTCGGCTTCTATTTTCACGACGGGCACGAACTCGTGGTCGGGCCGTTTCAGGGCAAACCGGCGTGTGTGCGCATCCCCCTCGGAAAAGGCGTGTGCGGCACGGCGGCACAGACCAGGGAAACACAATTGGTGCCGGACGTGCACGCTTTCCCCGGCCATATCGCCTGCGACGCCGATACCCGCTCGGAAGTGGTTGTCCCCCTTGTGCACAACGGTGCACTGATCGGTGTCTTCGATTTGGACAGCCCCGAACCCGGCCGGTTCGACGAAATCGACCGGCAGGGCCTCGAATCCGTCGCGCAGGCGTTCCTCGCCGCACTCCCTGCGTAATCGACTGTCGTTAGAGATTCGGTGTGGCGACCGCGACGCCGGGCCGCGCGACCTCGTCGGGCAGCACCGTCGACCCCGCCGCGCCGACGCGGTAGCGGGCGCCGCGGTGCTCGTCCGGCAGCCGATCTCCCGCCCCGAACAGCGCGTTGCGCAAGGTGCCCGGCACATAGTCGGCGGCGTAGGCACCACGTTCGGTCAGCACGGGAACCACGTGGCGGACAACGTCTTCGAAGGACCCGGGGGTGATCGCATAGGCGAGGTTGAAACCGTCGAGGTCGGTGTCGGCGACCCATTCCTGCAGAAGGTCGGCGATGGTCGCACCGGAGCCGACGAAGACCGGTCCCATGCCACCGATACCGGCCCACCGCCCGATATCGCGCACGGTCCATTCGCGCCCGTCGTCATCGAACTCCTGAAAGGCGGCCACCGCGGACTGGATGGCGTTGCTCTGCACCTGCCCGATCGGGTCGTCCAGGTCGTAACCGGACAGATCGATGCCCATCCAGCCGGACATGAACACGAGGCCGCCCTCGATGCTGGCGTAGGACAGATACTCCTCGTGCTTGCGCTGGGCCGCCTCGTCGGTCGCGTCGGTGATGATGGTGGCCAGCGCGTAGATCCGCGCCGCGTACGGGTCGCGCCCGGCCTGCGCCAGCTCGGACCGGATCCGGGAAACCGTCTGCGCCAGTAGCCGTTTCGAAGGCGCGGCGATGAAGATGGCTTCGGCGTTCTCGGCGGCGAAGCGCACGCCGCGGGTGGAGGCGCCCGCCTGGTAGATAACCGGCGTGCGCTGTGGCGACGGCTCGGCGAGATGAATCCCCGGGACCGTGAAGTGCTTGCCCTGATGGCCGATGTGATGCACCTTGGCCGGGTCGACGTAAACGCCCTGAGCGGCATCGCGCACCACGGCGTCGTCCTCCCACGAGCCTTCCCACAGCTTGTACAGCACCTCGAGGTACTCGTCGGCCTGGTTGTAGCGCTCGTCGTGGTCGAGCTGATCGGCGGCGCCGAAATTCGTTGCCGCCGAGGGCAGGTAGCCGGTCACCACGTTCCAGCCGATTCGGCCGTTGGTCAGGTGGTCGAGGGTGGAGAGCCGGCGCGCGAACGGGAACGGATGCTCGAAACCGGTGCCGGTGGTGATGCCGAACCCGAGATGCTCGGTGACCGCGGCCATCGCCGAAACCAACAGCAGCGGATCGGCCACCGGGATCTGCGCACCCTGACGCAACGCGGCGATATCGGTGCCGCCGTAGACGTCGTAGGTGCCGAGCACGTCGGCGATGAAGATGCCGTCGAACCGGCCCTGCTCCAGCAGTCGCGCCAGATCGGTCCAGTAGCTCAGTTCCTTGTATCGATGCGACTGGTCGTCCGGATGCCGCCACAGGCCGGGTGATTGGTGGGCGACGCAGTTCATGTCGAAGGCGTTCAAGCGAATTCGACGGGTCATTCGGCCGCTCCTTCGGTGGCTTTGCGTTCTCCCGCACTCCAGGCGAAGGGCAGGTCCGTGCCGTTCAACAGGTGATCGCCGATCGCGCGCGCCTTCTGGATCGCCGGATTGTGCACCGAGAGGGTGCGAGCGTTGCGCCAGTGCCGATCCAGCCGCTGTCGCTCCGAAACCACCGACGCGCCACCGACTTCGAACAACAGCGAGGTGGCGGGCAGCACCAGGTCGATCACCGCGAGCTGAGCCTGCGCCGCCGCGAGTTCGGCGGCGACCAGCGACTTTTCGTCGGTCGCGCCGGCGGCGAGCACGTCATCCAGTACGTCCGCGACGGCGAGCACGGTCGACCGTGCCGCGAAGGCCGCCGCCGACAACTTGCCGATCACCTGCTGCACCAACGGATCCTGGCGCGGCAGCCCGGCGGCGGAATGGGTGTAGCTGCGGGTCCGGCCCGCCACCCAGGCACGGGCATCTGATTCCGCGCGCTGCGCGATGCCCGCGAGCACCGCGAGCTGCACCAACTGCAAGTACGACGTCCCGTAGGTGGGGCCGGGCGCACCGTAGCCTGGCCCGAGGATACGCTCCTCGGATACCGCCACATCGGTGAATTCCGTTGTGCCGCTTGCGGTCAACCGCTGGCCGAAACCATCCCAATCGTCGTGCTGCCGCACCCCGTCGGCGCTCGCGTCGACCAGCACGCCGACCCGCTCGCCGTCGCGGTCGGCCGCGGCCAGGATGTGGTCCGCGTAGAGCGAACCGGTGCTGTAGTACTTCACGCCGTTCAGCAGCCAACGGTCGCCGTCCCTGGTCAGCCGGGTCCGGTAGCGGTCGACCGCGCCGACGCCCGGCTCGGTGATCGCGTTGCCGACCAGCGTGCCGGCGGCCACGGCCCGCAGCCACTGCTCGCGGGCCGGACCGGGCTCGGCGAGCAGCTGGTCTTCCACGAACGAGAAGTGCACGCGCAGCGCCTGCGGCAGATTCGACTCGGCCGCGGCCAGCTCGATGAGCAACCGGAACAGCTGACGCACCGTGACGCCGTAGCCGCCGAGCTCGACCGGTACCCGCAGCGCGCCGAACTTCGCCTCGCGCAACCACCCGACCTCGCCGAACGGCAGCCGGCGATCGATCTCCCGCTCCACCGCGCCCTGCGCGATCCGGTCGAAGATCGGCCCGAAGACCGCATCCAGTTCGGCGTCGGTGGCGGATCTGGCTTCGATGGATGTCATCACCCCACGATCGCGCACGCCGCGGGGGAGCTCACGGGTTGCGCGCAGCGCGATCCGAATCCGCCACGCCACCCCGGGCGCTCACGCCGAAAGTGCTGGTCCTGACCAATTGTCAGAGGGCGGCGCTACAGTCGCGGCGTGGCTGGATCGCAGTACTCGTTCGACGCGCAAGTGTGGGAGCACCACGCGGGCTCCTGGTATTTCGTCTCGCTGCCCGAGGACGTCGCCGACGACATCGAGGAGCGCTACGCGCACCGGGTCGGCGGGTTCGGCTCGGTCCGGGTGCACGTCACCATCGGCGCGAGCCGTTGGTCCACCTCCCTTTTCCCGGACAAATCGCGCGCCACCTACGTGCTACCGGTGAAGAAGGCGATCCGCACCGCCGAGGAACTCGACGCGGGCACCCGCACCCACGTCGAACTCGTCGTCGCGCTGTGAGGCTCAGTACTGGTACGGGCCGGGTAGCGGAGGACCGGAGGGATAGCCCCCGGTGAAGCCGGACGCCGCGGCCCGGCGCTTGCTGCCACTGCGCTTGACCGCGACCACGATGATCACCGCCAGGCCGAGCAGCAGTCCCACGACGCCGATCGCGATGCCGCCGAGCAGAGTGCCGACGAACGAGGTGCCGAGCCCGCGGCCGATCGCCGCTGTGGCGCTGGTGCCCGAGTCGCCCTGGATCGCCACCTGATAGGTCCCCGGCGCCGCAGCCTCGAAGGACAATGCGGCGCGCCCCTCGCGCTTGCCGAAGGAGTAGGTGACGTCCGAGTCGTAGCGCCGCAACTGCACCGGCGCTCCGCCGGGGTCGGTGATACGCACATTCACCTCGCCACCGAAAATCGCTTCCGAGGCTCCCGGGTACTCGAAATACACCGTGTATCCGCCGGTCTCGGACAGTCGCACGGCGCCGGCCCCCGGCACCTCGATCCGTTGGAAGTCGTCGACCCGGCCGGACACCTGGGCGAAACTGCCCACCGCCAAGGCCGCGCCGCCGAGCACGCCGAGGGCGATCAGCACCGCGCCGAGCGCGAACCACCAGCCCGACGGCGTGACCCGAGGCTGCGGCGGATAGGGCGATCCCGGATATTGCGGTTGCATGTCCACCCCCGTGTTCTCGTCGACGCACGTCGACGCGATCTCAGGATAAGTCGGACACAACCCCCGGCGCAGGCCGCTGATTACTCGGGCTGGGAAGAGTTCAGCGCGGGGTGGCCATGCATTCCGTGGCGATGCGGGTGCTCGCGGTGCGGGCCTTCTCCGCGTCTTCCTTGCTCATGCCGAGGGTCTGCTGGTCGGCGGCTTTGGTGTCGTACTCGTCGCTCACCATCACCCGCAGGCCGTCCTGCGAAATACCCTGCTCGACAAAGAGTTTCGCCGCGCACTCGGCGAGTTCCCGGTTCTTGAGCCCCTTGTCCTGGAGTGACTTGGCCAGGTCGGCCTGGGTCACGGCCGGCGCCGCCGCCGCTTTGTCGCTTCCGCATGCCGCGAGCACCGGCAGCGCGATGAGCGCCGCGGCGATCAGGGAGATCCGCACCTGAATCCTCTTCTTTCGAATGGGCACTAGCCATTGCCTGGACCGAACGGACGTCACGACAGCGCCGACGTCGGCCCCGATGGTACCGATCGAGCCGGAAACCGTCGTGCCGATGCCGTTTTCACAAATCCATCGCGGCGCGCAGCGCGGTGTCCAGGCGTTCCAGCGTCTCGGACTCCATCTCGTCCACCCGCTCGGCGAGCCAGCCGCGGAAGATGCGGCCGATGTTGCCGGCGTGCACCCAGCCGTGCCGCTGCACCGGCACCGCGAGGATGTCCCGGGGGTCGTCGGCCACCACCTCGGCGGCGATCAGCCACGGGCGCGGCGACTCGTTGATGCCGTCACTGCTGATGAGCACGACCGTGCGCCGTCGAGGCGAACCATGCGGGTTGTAGATCCACAGTTCACCCCGCCGCACGCATCGCCTCCTCGGCGGCGGCCAGCTCGGCCGCGTCCGCGGCCGCCTCGGCCGTCACATCGGGCGCCGGGACGCAGCCGGTGCGCACGGCCTCACGACGCGCGGCTTTCGATATCCACGCCGACGGCGACATACCCGCGCGGGCCGCGGCCTGCTCGGCATAGGACCAGGCGGCCTCGTCCAGCGAAAGGGTGACCTTACGCGTTGCCATACCAATTACCGTACCGCGATATTCCCGGCACTGCCAGCGGCGATCGGGTGTCGAGCGGCGCAGCCAGGGCAACTGAGGGCTGGTGCCTGCTGTTAGGGTTGACGCAGCGGAGAGGCGGAGTGCGATGACGACGTTGAATTACCACCGGGCGGGTGCGGGCGAGCCGCTGGTATTGGTGCACGGCGTCGGCAGCCGGTGGCAGGTGTGGGAACCGGTCATCGACACCCTCGCCGAGTCCCACGACGTGATCGCGGTGGATCTGCCGGGGTTCGGCGACTCGGCCCCGCTGGCCACCACCACGGTCGACACGCTCACCGACGCGCTCGCCGAATTCCTTGTCGCGCAAGGGATCGAGCGGCCACACTTGGCCGGGAACTCGATGGGCGGGTTGATCACGCTGAACCTCGGCGCCCGCGGACTGGCCCGCTCGGTGACCGCGTTCTCCCCGATCGCGTTCTGGGACAAGGCCGGTCGGATCTGGTGCCAGCAGTCTCTCGGCCGATCACAGCAGCTCGCGGGACTGTTGCGGCCCGCGCTGCCCGCGGTGATGGGCACGGCCCTGGGCCGCACCCTGTTCCTGCAGCTGGTCTTCGGCAAGCCGTGGGCGGTCGGCAAGCAGGTGGGGCTGGACACCGCGACGGGCGCGGCCGACGCACCGGGTTTCACCGCGGCGCTCGCCTCGTTCGACAGGGCGCGACTGCACGAAATCGGTGCGCTGGCCGACATTCCGGTCACCATCGCCTGGGGCAATCGCGACATCCTGCTCACCTACGCCACGCAGAGCCGCCGGGCCCGCGCGACCCTGCCGGACGCCCGGCACGTCACGCTACCCGGCAGCGGGCACACCCCGTACTACGACGACCCCGCCGCCTGCGCCGCGGTGATCCGCAGCACCGTCTACGCCTGACGGTCGGGACGCGCCAGCAGCGTGTCCGCCGGGGCCGCGCCGAGCAGGATGCGGACCGCGTTTCGCCAGCGGTGCTGGATGATTCGATTCCCGTCCAGATCGCCGGTGAGCAGCACGCGCATGGCCAGACCGGTCATGATCTCGATGGTGAACTCGGTGATCGTCGGCACCCGTGGGTCATCGGGGAACTCCGTGCGGAAGACGTCCCGAATGCTGGTGTGCATCAACTCGAACAGCCGATGCTCCAGCGGCAGGAACGCGGCGAGCAGCTCCGGATCGGTGCGCGCGCCGACCCACATCTCCAGCGCGGCCCAGAACGACGGGCCGCTCAACATGCGCATGGTCAATTCGACCGCGGTCTCCAGCCGATCCACCGCGGGCGGGATATCCGCGAATTCGCTTGTCAGCTGGTCGAATCGGCGGGCGGCAAGATGCTCGACCGCCCCGGCCAGCAGCTCGGCCTTGGTCGGGAAATGGTGTTGCAGGGTGCCGCGCGGCACGCCCGCCCGTTTCTGCACCTCGAGCGTGGTGGTGCCGGCGTAGCCGACCTCCACCAGGCTCTCGACCGCCGCGTCCAGCAGTCGCGTGCGCATGCGCGCCCTGCGCTGCGCCTGTGTCTCCCGGACGCGTTCCCCGGCGCCGGTCAGCGGCCCTGCCACTGCGGTTCACGCTTCTGCGCGAAGGCGAGCGCGCCTTCGGCGGCATCCTTGGAAAACAGTGCGGGCAAAGCGATCTCGCCCTGTTTGGCGAAGGCCTCGCCGACCGCCCAATCGGGTGACTCGTCGATGATGCGCTTGCTCGCGGCGACGGCCAGCGGTGCCGCGGCGGCGATTTCGGCCGCCAGCTCCAGTGCCACCGCCAACGCGCCACCGGGCTGGGTGATCCGGTTGACCAGGCCGAGCTGGTACAACCGCTCGGCACCGACCCGGCCGCCGGTCAACGCGAGTTCGGCGGCCATGCTGCGCGGCAGCCGCTGGGTCAGCCGCAGCACCCCGCCGCCCGCGGCGACCAGCCCGCGCTTGACCTCCGGGATGCCGAACTGCGCGTCGCTCGCGGCAACGATCAGGTCGCCGGAGAGAGCGAGTTCGAAACCACCGGCCAGCGCGAACCCCTCGACCGCCGAGATCATCGGCTTGGCAGGCGGTTTCGCGGCGATGCCGAGCGGACCGCGCCGCTGCGTCATCGGCATCTCGCCCTTCGAGGCGGCGACGAGATCCATTCCGGCGCTGAAGGTTGCGCCCGCGCCGGTGAGCACGAGCACGCGCGCTGTCGCATCGTCCTCGAACGCGTCGACGGCGGCTTCGATCGCCAACGCGGTCGCGAGGTCGATGGCGTTGCGGGCCTCGGGGCGGTTGACGGTGAGCACGGTGACGGCGTCGTGCCGCTCCACCAAGATCTTTTCGGTCATCGGGCAGTCCCTTCGGTGAGCGTGAGCGCGTCGGCGGCAGTGATATTCACGGCGTCGCCCAGTGGGTCGCCCCCGGTGAACGCCGCGACAGTATCGGCGGCGGAGGTCCGGACCAGTATGCGGGCACCGGCCGGGTTCAAGGCGCTGACCACGACGGCCTCGGGTTCGTCGAGATGGGCTGGTGCGGGCCCTTTGCGGTAGGCCACGGTGTAGGCCTCGACGGTCGCCGGACCGGTATATCCCGGAGCCGCGGCGCGCCGGGCGGCGGGCACCTCGGCTGCCAGCGAACGGAACAGCCCCGCAGGCGGTTTCGCCGAGTACACGCCGACGCCGTGTTTGGTGATGTACCAGCCGAGCGCGGTCGCCAGCCCGTAAGCCTGCGGATCCTCGCGCAGCAGCCCGACCATGGTCGCGATCGAATGCGTGCTGTAGTTGTTGCCCGGCCCGCCCGCGAAGGTGAGGCCGCCGGTGACCGAGAGCGGGCGCGCTGGATCGTCGATCGGCAGGCCGAGCGCCTCGGCCGCGACCTGCACCGCGACCGGGAAGCAGGAGTAGAGATCGATGTGCGCGACGTCATCGATACCGATGCCTGCGGCGCCGAGCGCCGCCCGGCCCGCCGCGGCGATCGCGGGCGACACCGACATGTCCGCGCGTTCGGTGACGAACCATTCGTCGGTGGCGCTCGCCCCGCCGTGGGGGAACACCCAGCGCTCCCGCGGCACCCCGGCCGCGTCGGCGGTGGCCGCGCTGCACACGATCAAGCCCGCGCCGAGATTTACCGATAGGTTCGCGACCAGCAGCTTCGGATACGGCGTCGAGACCAGCCGGTTGGCCGCACCCGGCGTCACCAACTCGGTCGCGTCGTGCGATTCCGGTTGCCACGCATAAGGATTGCGCGCCGCGATGGCGGACAGCCGCGACCACAGCCCGCCGATCCGGGCCCGGTGCTCGTCCACGCCGAGCCCGAGCCGATGGCGCAGCGCGGTCTCCATGAGGGCGTAGAAGTACACCGGTCCCCACATCCCGGCGGCGGTTTCCATCTCGGAATTGGGGGCGCGGTCGGAACCGACGAGGTCGGTCGGCTGCACGTCGTCCGGCTGCTCCGGCCACTGCAGGGTGGCGCCCGCGCGGGTCGCGCTGTTCCACGCCGCCACCGCCTCGGCGCCGGTGATCAGCGCGACCTCGGACTGTCCGTCCGCGATGGTCTGGGCGACGGTGTTGAGCAGACGCTGCGGCGCATCGCCGCCGAAGCGCACGGACTGCATCGTCCGCTTCGGGTCGGCACCGAGTTCGGCGGCGACCAGCGCGCCGAGATCCGGGTACGGCCTGCTGACCGGGGCCGCGGCCGCGATCAGGTCCGCGGCCCGCAGGAGCCGATCGCCGGTGCCGCTGTCGGCGCCCGCGCGGCGCAGCGATTCGGCCGCGAGTTCGACCGGGCCCGGCAGGCCGGGTTCGCCGTTCCGGTGTACGACCTGCCCGGCGCCGACGAGCACCGGCGTTCGGGGATCAATTCCCGCTGGCAGCATGGTTCCTCCGCAGATCAGGCGTGCCGTCGCGCGCGCCCAGTGCGGCGGCCGACGCAATTACCGTCAACATTGACGGTAACCTGGGTTCGATTAGAGCAGAGTCCCCGTGGCCGGGCAATGCCCCACTGGCATCGAACTGACTCACGGGTAAGATCCGGGCATGGGCACCCACATCGCGCTGCGCTTCGACGGCGATCGCGCCTACGTCTCCCTCGACCGGCCGGACAAGCACAACGGCCTGACCATCGACATGCTGCGCGAGCTGATCGACACCGCGCACACCATCGCGGGCCGCGACGACGTGCGCGCGGTGATCCTGTCCGGCAACGGCCCCAGCTTCAGCAGCGGCCTGGACATCGCGAAGGCGGCCGGCGATCCGCTGTCCATCGTGCGCGCCTTCGTGCCGCTGCCCTGGCGCGGCACCAACGTCTTCCAGGAAGCCTGCTGGGCCTGGCGCAGGCTGCCGGTGCCGGTGATCGCGGCCGTACACGGCCGCTGCTACGGCGGCGGACTGCAACTCGCGCTGGCCGCCGACTTCCGTTTCGCCACCCCGGATTCGGAGTTCTCGGTAATGGAGGGCAAACACGGCCTGGTGCCGGACATGACCGGCGCGGCCACCCTCTCCCGGCTGATCGGTGTCGACAAGGCACTGCTGCTGACGATGACCGCGGACACCGTCGACGCCGCCTACGCCGAACGGATCGGCCTGGTCACCGAGGTCACCGCAGACCCGGTCGCCGCCGCGGAGAAGCTGGCCGACCGGATCGCGACGCGCTCGCCGCACGCCGTCGCCGGGGCCAAGCGGCTCTTCGACAAGGCCTGGCACGCCTCGACCCGCCGCACCTTCGCCATCGAGCGGGCGACGCAGCTGCCGCTGGTCATCCGGCTGGCCGTCAACCGGGGGAAATCCGGCACCGACTGAATCCGGCCCGGCAGTTCCGGGACCGAGGCCGCCCTTTTCGACGAAATCACTGCTAGCATTTTCCGCAGATTTGCCAGCCAGTCGAATTGTGGTGCGCTACACACCGCGAGGGGTCTGTGTATCGCGGAAGTCTGTGTTTCGCATTGCTTTCGGCGTGATTCCGGAGGGCGCACAGACTTGAACAGAACCGTAGCCATTGTGCTTACCGCGTTGGCGGGTGTTTCAACCTTACTGACTACAGCGATTACCCCGGCCACCGCCAATCCAAACACCATCAATCCGATTCCGGTACTCAACGGCAGCAACGGACTGCCCAACCTCGTCGGCCGGTCCCGGGCCGTGTTCCAGATGACCGGCATGGCCAGCCCGAACAACACTCAGGCCTACAACGTGCTCGGCACCGATCTCGGCATCATGTGGGACAACGGCAAGGGCGAGCTGCTCACCGCGTTCGGTGACACCGCCGGCGTCGGTTTCCCCAACCTGCTGGCCGGCAGCATGTGGTCGTGGCGCTCCAACATCCTGATGCGCAGCCACACGACCAACCCGGTCAACGGCATATATTTCGACAGCGTCGTGCGCGATGTTTTCGGTCAGGCGCGTGATCTGATACCCAGTCCGAAAATTCCGTTTCTGGAGATTAGCCGTATCCCTACTGCGGGCATTTCGGTGGGCGATGTCCAATTCATGAGCCTGATGTCGGTCCGTAGTTGGGACGAGGTCGGGCAGTGGAGCACCAACTTCTCCAGCCTCGCCGCCTCCGGCGACAACGGGGAAACCTGGGGAGAGCTGCCCGCCACCCGGCGGCCCGACGAGGGCGGCAACGGCAACTTCCAGATGAACGCCTTCCTGAAGGACGGCGGCTTCATCTACGAGTACGGCACGCCGTCCGGCCGCAACCAGGCGGCGTTCGTCGCGCGCGTCCCGGAAGCCCAGATCACCGATCTCAGTGCGTACGAATACTGGGACGGCCGAGACTGGCGGCGCGACGACGTGAACGCCGCCGCCCCGATCATGTGGGGCGTCGGCGAGCTGTCGGTGATGTACAACGCGTACCTCGGCCAGTACATCTCGCTCACCACCGACCCGTTCAACTCGGTGGTGCTGCGCCGGGCGGCCGCGCCGACCGGGCCGTGGAGCGAGCCCGAGGTGCTGATCGACACCAGGGAACTGCCGAGCGCGTACGCGCCGTCGATCTTCCCGTATCAGACCGGCCGCGATCTGTACTACCTCACGACCGTGCACAGCCAGTACAACGTGCTGCTCATGCGCACGCAGCTCTAGCGGTTCGCGCCACCGGACACCCACGATCCGGCGCGGTCCTTGACCTCAACCCGAGTTCACCTATGAGGCTGGACCGCGTCGGATCGTCGTCTGTTCAGGAGGAACCATGGGAACCAGCACACCCGCCGTGCCCGAGTGGCCGATCGTGCGGGACTGGCTCGCCGCCCACGCCCGTCCGATCAGCGATACCGCGCCCGGCTACACCGGCCCCGATCTCGCCGCGCTGCTCGACCGACTCGGCGCGGCCACGGTGGTCGGGCTCGGCGAATCGACCCGCTTCTCCCGGCAGATCTACGGGCTGCAGGAACGGATCTTCCGCGCGCTGGTGCAGCGATATGGGTTCCGCGCCTTGGCGATTCAGGACAGCGCCCGCTCCGGCGAGCGGTGGGACGCGTACGTGCGGGCGGGCGCGGGCGATCCCGAAACGGTGCTCGCCGGATCGTGGCGGCCGTGGCGCACCGCGGAAACCGTTGCGGCACTGGCATGGATCCGCGCCTACAACAAGGCGAACCCCGACGATCAGGTGCGGATCTTCGGCATCGAGCCGCCGCGGGCCGAGCCGGCGGACTACGACGTCGTGCTGGATTACGTGCGCCGCGTGGCCCCTGACCAGGTGGCCGCCATCGACGCACAGCTGGCCCCGATCCGCACCGCGCACCAGGTGGACGAGCATGTCCAGCGCCATCTCGGCACCCACCCGGGCCGCCCGTTCGCCGAGCACGCGCGCGCCGCCTTCGAATTGTTCGAAACCTTGCCCGTCGCAGCGCAATACGTCGAAGCACGGCAGCGCGCCCGGTTGATCGTCGAGTTCCACGAGCAGAGCGTCGCCGGGCAGGGCGGGTTCGCGCGCGACGAACGCCCCGCGGGTATGCGGGTGATCGAACAGCAGCGCGCCACCGGCGCCAAGATCGTCTACTGGGACGGCATCGCACACACCGCGGCGCACCCGCTCGGCCTGGGCAGCGCCGAATTCCGTAGCGTCGGTAGCTATCTGCGCGCGGAGTTCGGCGACGGCTATGCCTCGGTCGCCCTCGGTTTCGGGCACGGTGACCTCGGCGCACACCACGCGCCCGAGCCGCTGCCCGATTTGGTCGACGCGGCACTCGGCGCGGTCGAGCTGCCCGGTTACTACCTCGACCTGCGCGCGGACGCGCCGCGGGCGGTCGACGCGTGGCGCGGGGCGCCGGCGAAGCTGCGTGTGATCAGCGGCGTCTACGACCCGGCCGACGACGACAAGGCGAACATCACCGTGCCTTCGCTCGCCGGGGCCTTCGACGTGCTGGCGCACGTGCGCGAGACCACCCCGGTGCACTGGTTGCCCGAGACCGAGATCGCGGGGTAGCCGCGCTCGTCAATAGACTCGCGATCATGGACGCGACCGAGTGGGACGAGCGCTATGCCCAATCCGATTTGGTCTGGGGTGCGCCACCGAACAGCACCGTGGTGGAGCACGTCTTCGGGCTGGAGCGGCGCACCCCGCTCGCGCCCGACGGCGCCGGCCAGATCCCGGAATTGCCCCGCGCCCTGGACCTGGCCTGCGGGGAAGGGCGTAATTCGCTCTGGCTCGCCACGCACGGCTGGCAGGTCTACGCCGTAGACTATTCCCAGGTCGGGGTGGACAAGGGCCGCACCATCGCGACCCGGCTGTCCCGCTCGGTGCGCAGCCGGATCACCTGGGAATGCGCCGACGTGACCGAACTCGAAGTCCCGGGCCCGTTCGAACTCGTCCTGATGGTCTTCCTGCACCTGCCCGCCGACCAGCGGCGAATCGTGCTGCGGCACGCGGCCGACCTGCTCGCGCCCGAGGGCACCCTGCTCGTCCTCGGCCACGACACCACCAACCGCACCGACGGATACGGCGGCCCGAAAGACCCGGACGTCCTGTTCACGCCGGACGATGTGATCGCCGACCTGGCACCCGCCATCGACGACCACCGCATCCGAATCCGCTTGGCCGACCGCGTCTTACGCCCGACCGAAGGGCGCGACGCCATCGACGCGCTCGTCATCGCGACCCGGCCTGCCGAGCCCGCACTCGAGCCCACCGACTGAGCCGTCACAGCGAGTACAGGCCCCAGTGCCCAGGGAAGGAACACGATCCCGGCGAGCACCAGCGCGAGCCGGACCCGATCGACGCCGGTGCCGGTTGCCCGCCGGCGCCTACTGGAAGACCGCCGCGCTCTCCGCGGGCGGGGTCACGGTGACGCGCACGCCCCACAGCGCCAGGACCGGCAGCCGCGACCGCTCCAGCACCGGGACCGGCTCGTATCCGACTGTGCCGTCGACATCGCGGCCACCGGAATCGGGGGCGTGCCACGACGCGGGGGCGCTGGTTAGCGTGGCGGAGATCCGATCCGTCTCACAGGAGTTGTTCCATGCGCCGTGTCCCACTGAAAATCGTTGCCGCCGTTGCGCTCACACTGGGCGCGGGGGCCGGTGTGGCAAACGCGGCGCCCGGGCTGCCGCTGGAACCGGCCCAGCACAGCCAGGTGACGCCGGTCGGCAACGAGGAGATCGGGGTCTCGCCCGGTTCGAGCGACGCCGCGTCGCTGGCCTGCCTGGTGCAGTCACTGTCCTACGGCGCCAAATACTGCCTCTGATCTCGCAGCCGCGCCGAACTACGCGCTCCACCGCCGCAGCCACGGCGTGACCGTGTCGGCGATGACATCGAACCCGGTGCGGAACGAATGCGGTTGACCCGCGATCACCCGGACCTCCGCGGCATCGGCCGGGTCCGGGATCCCGAACGGATCGCTGCTCCCGTTGATGACCACCACCTCGACGGGAGCGGCAGCCACCAGCTCCGTGCGCCGGGTCTTCTCCGGCTTGCCCGGCGGATGCAGCGGAAACGACAGCGCGAGCACACCGCGCGCGCCCACCGCGACCGCCGTCCGGCAGGCCACCCGCGCACCATTGCTGCGCCCGCCCTGGATTAACGGCACCCCCTTGACCTTGCGGCGCAACGCCGCGACGATCTCGAACCACGCCTCGTCCTGCTTCTCGGCGGACCCCGGGGCCCTTCGCCCCGCGACTCGATAGGGCTGCACCACCCTGGCGACGGCACCGCCGAGTTCCACCGCGCGGTCCCGCACGGCCAGCAGATCCTTCGCGTCGACGCCGCCGCCGGAACCGTGCGTGAGCAGCAGCAGGAAGGTCGGTTCGGGTGGCCGGTCGAGCTCGATCTCGGCCGGTCCGGCACTCGTCTCGATGCGCACGTCTCACCGTAACCGGAGCACCGGTCCGATCGCCGCCGCCGCGCGCGTCGATGTTTTCCGCGTCACATTGCCCGCTGGAGCCTTTGCCTGCCCATTACCGGTCGGTAATATGGTCCGTAAGTTACCCGCGAGTAGCATGCGGCTGATCATTTCGAGCGACCTGCAAGCAGTCGCTACGGAGTCCGGCCACCGGTAGAGCGACAAACGGGCGGGAACGGCTAACCAACCGACCGCACCAACTCAACGGAGAGTGAGTAACCGACATGGGTCACTACAAGAGCAACGTCCGCGACCTGGAGTTCAACCTCTTCGAGGTCCTCGGTCTCGGCTCCATCCTCGACGGCGGCGCCTACGGCGATCTGGACGCCGACACGGTGAAGGAGATGCTGAACGAGGTCCGCCGCCTGGCCGAAGGCCCGCTCGCGGACTCGTTCGCCGACGCCGACCGCAACCCGCCGGTGTTCGATCCGGAAACGCACACCGTCGCGATCCCCGAGTCGTTCAAGAAGTCCTTCCGCGCCCTGCAGGAAGGCGGCTGGGAGAAGCTCGGCCTGCCGGAGGAACTTGGCGGACTGGGCGTCCCGCGCACCGTGCACTGGGCGATCAGCGAGCTGATCCTCGGCGCGAACCCCGCCGTGTACATGTACGCCGCGGGCCCCGGCTTCGCCACCATCTTCCACAACAACGGCACCGACGAGCAGAAGAAGTGGGCCAAGATCGCGATCGATCGCGACTGGGGCGCCACCATGGTGCTCACCGAGCCCGACGCGGGCTCCGACGTCGGCGCGGGTCGCACCAAGGCGATCAAGCAGGAAGACGGCAGCTGGCACATCGAGGGTGTGAAGCGCTTCATCACCTCCGCCGACGCCGACGACATGTTCGAGAACACCATCCACCTGGTGCTGGCCCGTCCCGAAGGCGCGGGCCCGGGCACCAAGGGACTGTCGCTGTTCTTCGTACCGAAGTTCCACTTCGACCACGAGACCGGTGAACTCGGCGACCGCAACGGCGCCTTCGTCACCGGTGTCGAGCACAAGATGGGCCTGAAGGTCTCGGCCACCTGTGAGCTGACCTTCGGCGGCCACGGCATTCCGGCCAAGGGCTGGCTCGTCGGCGAGGTGCACAACGGCATCGCGCAGATGTTCGACGTGATCGAGAACGCGCGCATGATGGTGGGCACCAAGGCCATCGCGACCCTGTCGACCGGCTACCTGAACGCTCGCGACTACGCCAAGGAGCGCGTCCAGGGTGCCGATCTCACCCAGATGACCGACAAGGCCGCGCCCCGCGTGACCATCACCCATCACCCCGACGTGCGCCGCTCGCTGGCCAGCCAGAAGGCCTACGCCGAGGGCCTGCGCGCGATCTACCTCTACACCGCGGCGCACCAGGATGCCGATATCGCCCAGCAGGTTTCGGGTGCGGACGCCGATGTCGCGTTCCGCGTCAACGATCTGCTGCTGCCGATCGTCAAGGGCGTCGGTTCCGAGCGCGCCTACCAGTACCTGACCGAATCGCTGCAGACCTTCGGCGGCTCCGGCTTCCTGCAGGACTACCCGATCGAGCAGTACATCCGGGACGCGAAGATCGACTCGCTGTACGAGGGCACCACCGCCATCCAGGCGCAGGACTTCTTCTTCCGCAAGATCGCCCGGGACCGCGGCGTCGCGCTGGCGCACGTGGCCGGCCAGGTGCAGAAGTTCATCGACTCGGAGGCGGGCAACGGCCGGCTCAAGGGCGAGCGCAAGCTGCTCGCCACCGCGCTGGAGGACGTGCAGGCCATGGCCGCCACGCTCACCGGTCACCTGATGGGCGCCCAGGAGAACCCGTCCGAGCTGTACAAGGTCGGCCTCGGCTCGGTGCGCTTCCTGCTCGCCGTCGGTGACCTGCTGATCGGCTGGCAGCTGCTGCGTCAGGCCGAGATCGCCATCAAGGCGCTCGACAACGGCGCCACCGGTGCCGACGAGTCGTTCTACCAGGGCAAGGTGGGCGTCGCGCAGTTCTTCGCCCGCAACATGCTGCCGGAGCTGACGGCCACCCGCGCCGTGCTGGCCAACCTGGACAACGACATCATGGAGCTGGACGAAGCAGCGTTCTGATCCGGCGGATCCACCGAACAACGAAAGCGGCCCGGAGCGATCCGGGCCGCTTTTTCGTCGCCGGGTCTCAGGTGGCGGCGGACGCGACGAGTTCGTCGGTGACGACCAGGTTCCCGCCGAGCTGTTTCGCGCGATACATCAGGTCATCGGCCCGTCGCAGCATCGAGTAGGGCAGCGCGGAATCGCACGTGCCCTCGTAGACCACGACCCCGAGACTCGCGGTCACCGAGATCGTTTCCGCCGGCTCGCCCGTCTCCGCGCACACCGCCTGCGGTTCGGAGACGGCCAGCCGTACCCGTTCGGCCTCGGCCTGCGCGGTCCGCTCCGTGATCCGGCCGAAGATCACGAACTCTTCCCCACCGGTGCGCGCCACCACGAACGGTGCGCGCAGCACGGCACGCAGGCGCTGCGCCGTCCGCACCAGCACCTCGTCACCCACCGCGTGACCGAAGCGATCGTTGACGTCCTTGAACCGATCGAGATCGAGCGCGATCGCGTAGACCGGCCTGCGACAACCCGAGCCCGCCAGCGCCGCCAGGTACAACTCCAGTCCGCGCCGATTCAGCAGCGTGGTCAAGGGGTCACGGACCGCGTCCTGGCGCAGCACCCAGAAGCAGAACTGCATCGCGGGCATCAGGACGACGCCGCAGGCCGCGGTCATCAGCACGATCGCCGCACCGATCATCGGATCGCCGCCGCCCGCCACCATCCGGCCGGTCAGCAGCACCACCGAGAACACCGTCCACACCGCGTGCAGCGCCAGCACTTTCGCGTTGTGCATCACCGCCAGGTAGCCGCCGGTGATCACCAGCAGGGTCAGGCCGAGCGCACCGTAGAGCCGGTTGGATTCCTGCAGGTTGGCGACGGTGATCGCGACGTCGGCCGCCCCGAACAGCAGCAGCGATTCGACCCGGGACGGCCACGGCAGCAGCCACCAGCGCAGCGCCCAGAACACCGCGAACCCGGCGATGATCCAGTCGATCGCGAGACCGAAGTCGTTCGGCGGGCCACCGTCGGAGGACATCGCCAGCAGGGCGATCCCCGCCAGGAAGACGCCGCCCGCACCGACCACCACCTTCAGCCAGGCCACCGCCGTGTAGGAGTCCAGCGCCCGCGCGAGCCAGGCATAGTCGGCCGGATCCCGCCACCAAGCTCTGAACATCGCGCCGCTGTGGGCCACCGTCACCGCCTAGTGCAGAGGGATCCGTACCGTGTGCTTGCGACGAGCGCGGGATCGGGTCGATTAGATCCCACCAGCTACCAGGCAAGTGTATTGCGCCCGGCGCGGCGGCGCATACGGCCGACACCTCGGCGAATGGCCTATTTGTCAAACATCATTGCTGGTCAGCGGATTGTCTGTCACTCCAACCAAGAGCGCGGACACGACCGGTGGCGCGGAATTGCGCACGGGAGACCGGTTTGCCCGCTTTGCCGGGCCGCGTCGTGAATCACCAGCAAACGATGCGTGAGATCGCCCGCCGACCGCTGTGAGCAGTTCGTGGTCGATCCGTGCACAGCCGCAGCGGCCCGGATCGCTCCGGACCGCTGCGCAGAATTCAGGACGCCCCGCCGCCCATCCCCACACTCACGCGGGGCCGATCGGTGACCTACGTGGCGGGCGTGCCCTTGCCCGAACCGCTCGACAGCTGCTTGACGATGTCGGCGATGGCCTTGCTCGAGCCGGTACCGGTCGGATCGGGTTCGCCCGGGGCGACCACCGGCTGGGCCGCGCCGGTCTCCAACGGGAGACCCGGCGCCGCACCGGCCATGCCCGACCCGGCGATGATAAGACCGGCCGCCGCGGCCAGGACGACACCGAACACTCGTGTTTTGCTCATGTAACTTCTTCCTTTAACCGATTTCTTTCCAGGCCGATAACCCGAACGGTTTCAGCCGAAAGCAGTTCTATCACGCATAAACTCGGCCAGCGACTATTCAGTCATCGCGGAATTCGGTCACGATTAGCCCTTTGATTGCACCGCGCAAACATCAAGGAAGAACTGCGCCGCGCCACCAACTCGCCTGCTACGACCCTATTTTCACCGGCAAAGAAGCCGGTGGCACCAATTTTCCACACGCGAAACCGCAGTACAAGCAATGCGATAGCGGGCCTACATGACCAAGCCGCAGGCAAATGTACGACAACCTGTCAGCATTGGGCATCGGAACGAATCCGATAAGTGTTAAGCGACCCATGCCGCGGCCGGTCCACAGCAATCCGGCCGCAATTATGTGATTCATTACATAACCGGCAGACGTAACATTATCGGCCTTATCCCGAAGGCGGTGCCGAACCGAATCTCGCTGCGCAGCACGCCGATTCGAAGGCGGCGCACTGAACTGGCCTTACTCGCACTTCACCACGGGGATGGGGTCGTATTTGACGGTGCGGGTCGCGCGGGAGACCTCTTTGCCGGTGCGGCGGTCGGTGATGATCCGGGTGTCGGAAATGGTGAAGCCCGGGGCGCCCTCGGAGGCGATGCAGTCCTTGCCCTTCGGGAGTTTGATGGTGGACGGCTCGGTCGGCTTGCTCTTCTCGCCGGTGACCGATTCGACGTTCAACGTCTTGGTGCCCCAAAGTCGAACCGTCACTTCGGAATCCGTGGCGAGCGCCTCGATGAAGACACCGGTCGGGGTGTTGTTGCGGAAGCGCAGATCGATCGCACCGTCGAACACGGTCGCCTCCCGCGCCGCCGGATACCGGGAGATGTAGTAGCTGTGCTCGGTATGGCCCGCGTCCTCCATGCCCGCGAAATACGCGGCGTTGTAGAGGGTGGTGGCGAACTGGCTGATGCCGCCGCCGACGGCGGTGGCGGGCCTGCCGTGATCGATGATGCCGGACTCCACATAGCCTTCCGCGGCGCCGCGCGGGCCGGTGAAATCGTTGAGCGAGAAGGTATCTCCCGGTTTCACGACGGCGCCGTTGACCTTCTTGGCGACCACCCGGATGTTCACACCGGAGGGGCCGCTGAAGCCGTTGGTGGTGAACGAACCCATGGTCTCGACGACGCCGAGCCCCTGGGCCGCCTCGGTGGTCAGCTTCGGCTCGACCTTTTCGTAGACGGCTTGCGCGGCGCGCTCACCCGGCGCGGTGAGCAGCGCCGTGTACTGCTCCAGCGTCTTCGGCCAGTTGATCTTGTCGCCGACCACGGCGGGCACCACGGTGGGCTTGCCGCCGGTCAGCGCGAAGGTGGCGTCTTTCGCCTCCACCTCGGTGGCCGCCAGCTGCGGCGCCAGCAAACCGACCGCGATGTTTTGATCCACGGCGAGGGCCAGCCCGCCGTTGCCGTCGGGTGCGAACGACAGCGTCGTCGCGATCTGCTCCGGGTCGAGCTTGGCGGCCGCCCCCTTGCCCGCGAAGGTGATCGGCGCGCGCACCGCAGGCTCGGCGACGGTACGCAAGGCGATGTCGACGGCTTCCGGTCGCACGTTCAACGGGGCGGGGTGCACCGGCAGATCCACCGTGAGACCGCTGATCCATTCGTCGATGAGATCTCGGCGCGCGGCGGCGATATCGAGCACGCGTCCCGGCACCGGGGCGACGGCGACGGGTCTGGCCTTGTCGAAGGCGATGGTGCCCTCGACCGACGGGCGGTCGTGCACGCGTAACGCCTCCAGCTGACGATCCAGTGCCGCGTCGTCGACCACGCTCACGACCGCGACATCACGAGCGCTGAACAGCGAGGTGAACCGGGTGATCGGATTGAGCGGCTGACCGCCGACCCGCGCCCAGGTGCGATCCCAGTCGACCGACAGGCCCGCGGCGCTCGGGATCATCCGGGTCTGCACGTCGCCGATACGCAACGGCAGTTCACGCTCGGTGCGCGGGCCGAGTTCGGCGCGCAGCCGCTCATCCGCCGCCGCGGTGGCCATGCCGCCGACATCGATGCCCGCGACGACCGTGCCGCGCGGCACCTCACCGGAGGACAGCGCCAGGTCGATCCCGTAGGCGATGCCGACCACGGCGCACACGGCGCCGACCGCGATGCCGGCCCGCCGGATCGTGGTGCGGTCGAATCGCTTCGGCGGCGGTCCGGAGATCGGGCGGCGCCCCGGCGGCCGCGGCTCAGCGGGCCTGGCGCGGTGCGTGTTCGATGCGGGAGTGGTGACCCGCAGGGGTTCGGTGGGAGCCGAGTCGCTGACCCACTCCGCGGCCTGGTTCGGCTCATACGGGGCCGGATTCGGCCTTCCCGGAGCCGGGTTCGAGGGATGAGCCGGATTCGATTCGTACGGAGCCTGATTCGATCCATACTGGGACGGACTCGGCTCGTACTGGGCCGGGTTCGACTCGTACTGAGAGGGATTCGATCCGTACTGAGTCGGGTTCGAACCGTACTGGGCCGAATTCGACTCGTACTGAGCCGAGTTCGATCCGCGCCGCGCCGGATTCGAGCCGTACGGAACCGGGTCCGAGCCGTATGCGGCCGGCCTCGACCCGTACGGCGCGGGGCTCGACTCGTGCGCGGCCGGGTTCGGCCGGTCGGGTGCGGGGTTCGACGGGCCGGGGGCCGGGTTCGACCCGCCCGGCGCTTCCCCCGCAGCCCTGTTCGCGCCATTCGCCTGGGCCGACTCGAGCAGCTGGCGTAGGCCCACCTCGCCGCCTGCTTGTCGGCCGCGGCGTCCGGTGCTCGGCTGGCTCGTCACGAACCGTCCTCCCCGTTCGGGTGTCTTCGGGACCCGCCCGGTGCGAGTCACCCGCCAACGATAGTGCGCCGTCCCGACGACGTCAGGCGAGCACCGAAGTGCAGCTAACCGCCCGCAAAGCGCCGGGTGACACACGCAAAGGGCCCCGCGCAGTTGCCGGGTCGGGGGTCTGGCAACTACGCGGAGCCGATCTGATTATCGGTAGGGCGCACCATGCGTTACACAGCCGGGCAAATTCGATTCGCACCGGCGCGAGACAATCGAGGACGACCTCTCGCCACCAGGGCTCGCAGAGCGTCCGGACGGACGTCCGGCGTCGCATACACGAGGGAGATGGAATGCAGCTGGGAATGATCGGCCTCGGCCGGATGGGCGCCAACATCGTGCGCCGCATCGTCAAGGACGGGCACACCGCGGTCGGCTACGAACGTCGCCCCAAGGCCATCGACGAACTGCGGCAGGAACTCGGCGACGATTTCCGGGGCAGCACCGACCTCACGGAATTCGTGCAGGCGCTGCAGACACCGCGGGTGGTGTGGGTGATGATCCCGGCGGGCGCCACCGGCGCGGTCATCGATCAGGTCGCCGAACTGCTCGAACCCGGCGATATCATCATCGACGGTGGTAACAGCCGCTATCACGAGGACATCGCCCGGGCCGAGCGGCTGACCCCGAAGGGCATCCACTACGTGGACATCGGCACCTCGGGCGGCGTCTTCGGCCTGACCCGCGGCTTCTGCCTGATGATCGGCGGTGAGCCGGAGCCGGTGCGATATCTGGATCCGCTGTTGCGTTCCATCGCGCCGGGTGTCGAGGCGGCCGAACGGACGCCGGGACGGACGGGCGAGCCGTCCCCGGCCGAGCAGGGCTACCTGCACTGCGGTCCGGCGGGCGCGGGTCATTTCGTGAAGATGGTGCACAACGGCATCGAGTACGGGGCGATGGCGGCCTACGCCGAGGGGCTGAACATCTTGCACAAGGCCAACTTCGGCGCGGAGCACGCCGGCGAGTTCTCGGCCGAGGAGACCCCGCTCGAGCATCCCGAGCACTACCGGTACGACCTCGACATCCCCGAGGTCACCGAGGTGTGGCGGCGCGGTTCGGTGGTCGCCTCGTGGTTGCTGGACCTCACCGCGAGCGCGCTGTACGCCGATCCGAACCTGGATTCCTACAGCGGGCGGGTCTCCGATTCCGGCGAGGGCCGGTGGACCCTGGACGCCGCGATCGACACCGGGGTGCCCGCACCGGTGCTCGCCGCCGCGGTGTTCCAGCGGTTCTCCTCGCGCGGGGAATCGCTGTACGCGGACAAGATGCTCTCGGCCATGCGCAAAGCCTTCGGCGGGCACAACGAGCTGCCCGGAAAGTGACCGACGGCCGCGGCCCCGCGAGTGCGGGCGCCGCGGCCGTCGGCGCGGGGATCAGAAGCCGGCGGCCTGGGCCATCAGCTTGGCGACCGCCAGCGGGCCGTACCAGAACAGATAGTTGAGTCCATAGAGAAATGCCATGGCGGTCAGTCCTTTTCAGTCGAAGTTACGGTCGATCCAGTCGATCGTCTGCATGCCGAACAGGTCGGTGCCCCAGCCGTAGATGTCGGTGAGCATCCGGACCATGCTGCAATCGGTCGGCTGGTAGGTGACGTCGGCACCACCCGCCCGATAGATCTCGGCCAGTTCCCGCGAGTCCTTGGCGGGCACCAGCGACATGGGTGAGTCGTCGGCGGCGCAGGAGGTGATGGCCACCTTGGCCTTCGGCGTCCCGGATCGGCCGAGGATGTTCTCCTCGAACGCGTGCTGGAAAGCGGGCTCGTCGGCGGGGCTGAGCCCCGAGTTGAACAGCGTGTTGAGCGGCAGGAAGGGCAGCCCGAAGTACGCGGGCGTCTGGCACTGCGTGCGGAACGCGTTGGCCAGCGCGACACCCGCCGGGTTCAGCTTCTCGTTCACCCGCATCTCCGGGTACGCGGGCTCCAGCCCGAGCAGGGTCGCCAGCGCGAAGCCCGAGCCCACCGAACCGTCGGCGACCCGCATGAAGTTGCGCGGGTTGACGACCATGCCTTCCAGCACAGCGGTTTTCACGTCGAGTTCGGGTGCGTAGGTCGGCTGCAGTTCGGCGGAGAACGCCGCCCCGACCCCGCCGCCCGCGATACCGAACAGCGAAATCGGCGCCTTCGGATTCAGTCCGGCCTCCTGGTAGCCCAAAGCCGCACGGACGCCGTCGAGTTGGGCGTGCGCGGCGAACTTGCCCGCGAACACGCCGTGCGGCTTGCGATCTCCGTCGTTGCCCACGTCGGAGATCATCACCGCGTAACCCTTGTCGAACATCAGCGCCAGCGGTCCGAGCGCCGACCACGACGAGCCGTCCAGCGGATCACCACCGGTCCACTGCGTACTCGGGTGGCAGGACCAGCCGACGCTGTCGTTGGCCTCCTGATAGGAGACAACCTTCTTCTCCCCCACCGGTGCACCGTGATTCGGGATCATCAGGATGCCGGTGCTGATCATCGGGGTGACGCCGTCGATGCCGGTGGTCACGTACATCAGCTTGTACGCCTCGATATCGGGCGGGGTGATGCCGAGGAACATCACGTCGACCTTCTTGGCCTTGAGCAGCGTGCCCGGCTGCTCGGTGCCGGTCAGCGGCGGTTCCTCGTAGAACGGGTCATTGGCGAGCAGCGCCTGGAACGCCTGATCCGGCGGAACCGGTTGCGCGCCTTGGATCTGCCCGACGACGAAGCCGTTGAAGACCTTGTCCAGTCCGGGTGTGCCCTGCGGACCCGGTTCCGCCGCCGCGGTGCCCGCGGACAACAGCAGGGCGGTGGCCGTCGCGACCGCCACGGTCAATCGTTTCATCTCAGCGCACCGCCATCGTCTCGGTCGGGGTCACTTGCAGCTGGCGCGCCGCCGAGTCCAGCAGCTGCGGGATGTTGAACAGCGGACGATGCGATTCCAGCTGCACCTCGTAGGGGGTACGCATCACAGCTTCCAGTGCGGGCCAGTTGTTCTCGACCTGGAACTTGTACTTGGGCAGCAACTCGGTGGTGATGTAGTCCCAGCGCGCATCGAACTCCGACCAATTCCAGTCCGGCAGCGGCAAAGTCAACAACCCCGGGCGCCCGTCGGCCATGGTGACCGGGATGCGCACGGGGTGGAATTCCCGCGGCGGCGCGACACCGGCGACCGACGGCGATCCCGCCGCGCCGCTGACGTAGGTGATCGCTTCGCCGACCACGCCCTTGTAGTTGCGCGTCTCGTCCCACTGATCCCGGATGGCCCAATACTGTTCGCGGCGCAGCAGTGCCGCGTTGCCCGCGGCGATCCGGTCCTGATCGCCGGAGGCCACGTCCCGCCAGGCGGCCAGCACCTCGCCGTCGAACAGTCCGGCCGCGTGGAACTCCGCCAGCGCCGGCAGACCCTCGGTGACGTACGCATCGTGCATCGGCATCAGATCCGAGAATATGTTCTTCTGCATCACCAGGATCATCCCGATGAGGTAGTGCAGGTCCGCCGGGGTGATCTGCGGACCGGCCGCGGCGAGGGCGCGCAGGCCGCTCGGAAGTTGCGCCACCGCTTGCGGTCCCGCGGTCTGCTCGACCGCGGCCAGGATGCCGCGCGCGGATTCGGACAGGCCGGGCAGGCTGTAGATATTGCCCATCAGCTCGAAATCGACCAGCCCGCCGCCGAAGTCGGCGCCGACCTGGCCGCCCATGCCCGCCCATTGCAGTTCGCGATGGCTCAACTGCAGGTCTTCGTAATAGCGGTAGGACTTGATCAGGTTGGCGCGGTTGGCTTCCACGCCCGCGCGCGGGTCCCAGGACCGCAGGTCGATACCGGCCTTGCCGGTCGCGTCGACGAGCCAATATTGATAGAGCAGCGCGGCGTACCGAGTCGGCGCGATACCTTGTGCCCGCGCCTCGTCGAGCAGACCGCGCAATTCGGCCGCGTCGTAGGGCAATTCCGGGTTGACTCCGCCGGGTCCGCTCGCCGCGTCCCGATTCACCAGCGGTAGATCCAGGTAGCGGGCCAGGTCACCGGCCGCCCCCGCCGGGGCCGCGGCGGCGAGTCCGAGACCCACCGCGGCCGTGAGGGCCAGCGCGGTGGCGCGCAGCGCCATACCGATTCGCATCAGCTGTTCAGCCTTCCTCTCTGCTTGCTCGAGTCGAACAATTCGTTGAGCGAAGAGATGTCTTTTCAGTAGCTGCGTGTTCGTTGCGCGGTGACAAAACGCACGTTTCACCACCGGATACCGCTAGCACAGTAGGTGACGTGCAGGTAAACACACAGATCAGCCCCGCCGCAAGAACGAATGTGACCGATCGGCAGCAACCGAATTAAAGCTGTAACACGAAAGTTGCCTGCTAGTAGCTAATAAATCATTGAATTAATACAGTGAAATGCGACTCGAATCGTGACAGACATTCATGACAAACCTCACAGCAGCACCCGGCCCCGCATCGCGGCAACCGGGGACTACCCGAATCGCACCGTCTCAGACAGAATGAGGCGGACAACTACGTCCACGGACCGCGCGGCTCGCGGCCCGGATAGTGGGGTGAATCCATGGCCGAGAAGCATGTGGTGCGCAACGGCGAGGTCGACATCGCCGTGTACGAGCAGGGCAATCCGGACGGCCCGACGGTGCTGCTGTTGCACGGCTGGCCGGACTCGCATCGGCTGTGGGACAGCGTGGTGCCGGAACTGACCGAACGGTTCCGCGTGTTGTGCGTGGACAACCGCGGGCACGGCGCGTCGACCAACCCGCCCGGTAGTAAAGCTATCTCGACGACGGCCCTGGCGGCGGACTACGTCGCGGTGATCGAGGCGCTCGGCAACGGCGCACCCGTGCACGTGCTCGCCCACGACTGGGGCAGCGTCGCGACCTGGGAAATCGTCTGCGGCCCGGATTCGCAACGGTTGATCGCCTCGTTCACCTCGGTCTCGGGACCGCATATCGCGCACGTCGCCCAGTGGGCCCGGCGGCGCCTGGCCCGGCCGACCCCGCGCAATATCGCGCTGCCGCTGGTGCAGCTCGGCTCCTTCGCCTACTCGACCTTCCTCGCGCTGCCGGTGCTCCCGCAGGCCGCGATCAAGCTCGGGATGAGCGAAGATCGCTGGCGCGCCGCGCTTTCCACCGCCGAAGGCGCGCCGCCTGAGCAGATCCATCTGGGGCCGACCTTCACCACGGACATGGCGAACGGGCTGCGCATCTACCGCTCCACCTGGGCCGCGAACCCGTTCCGGACGCGCGAGCAGCGCACCGCGGTGCCCACCCAGATCATCGTCGGCACCCGCGATCCCGCGGTGCGGCAATCGAGCTTCGCCGACGAGGATCGCTGGGCCGAGCAGGTCTGGCTGCGTGTGGTGAAAGGCGGGCACTGGCTGCCGTTCTCACATCCGCGGCTGCTCGCCGCGGCCACCGTCGAGTTGATCGACACGGTCACCGGTGCGCCACCGGCACGCGCCCTGCGCCGGTCCCGAATCGGGGTGCCGCGCAAGCCTTTCGAGGATCAGCTCGTGGTGATCACCGGCGGCGGCAGCGGTATCGGCCGGGCGACCGCGCTCGCATTCGCCAGGGCGGGTGCGGAAATCGTGGTCTCCGATGTCAACGACATCGCGGCGGAGGCGACCGTGGCGCTGATCGCCCAGGCGGGCGGGCAGGGGCACGCCTATGAACTGGATGTCTCCGACGAATCGGCGGTGCGCAAGCACGCCGACGCGGTGCTGCGCGAACACGGCGTGCCCGACATCCTGATCAACAACGCGGGCATCGGGCAGGCCGGGCGCTTCCTCGACACCCCCTCAGCCGATTTCGACCGCGTGCTCGCGGTGAATCTGCACGGCGTCGTCAACGGCTGCCGGGCTTTCGCCGGCGCGATGGCCGAGCGCGGGGCGGGCGGGCACATCGTCAATCTGTCCAGCATGGCGGCCTACACGCCGCAGCAGGCCTTCAGCGCCTATTCCACCAGCAAGGCAGCGGTTTTCATGTTCTCCGACTGTCTGCGTGCCGAATTGGCGGGCAGCGGAATCGGGGTCAGCACCATCTGCCCCGGCATCGTGCACACCGATATCGTCCGCAACACCAAGATGTCCGGTGTCTCGGCCGCGGAAGAGCAGCGCAGGCAGCAACGCTACGACCGGCTGTATCGGTTGCGCGGATACAAGCCCGCCAAGGTGGCCGATCAGATCGTGCGGGCGGTACGACAGCAGCGCGACGTGGTCCCGGTGACCCCGGAAGCCCGCCTGCAGTACGTCTTCGGTCGCATCGCACCCGCGCTGGCCCGATTCGCCGCTGCCCGAACGAGTTTGGTGCGCTGAACTGAAAACACCGATGGTGCCCGGCCGCGAGCGGCCGGGCACCATCTGGCACTTGCTGTTTCGTGAGGCTTACCGCTCGACGATGGCGACCACGCCCTGGCCACCCGCGGCACAGATGGAGATCAGCGCGCGGCCGGAGCCCTTCTCCGCCAGCATCTTCGCGGTCGAGGCCACGATGCGGCCGCCGGTCGCGGCGAACGGGTGACCGGCCGCCAGCGACGAACCGTTGACATTGAGCTTGCTGCGGTCGATCGAGCCGAGCGCGCCGTCGAGGCCGAGCCGCTCCTTGCAGTAGGCGTCGGATTCCCACGCCGCCAGCGTCGCCAACACCACGGAGGCGAACGCCTCGTGGATCTCGTAGTAGTCGAAGTCCTGCAGGGTCAGGCCGTTGCGGGCGAGCAGGCGCGGTACCGCGTAGGTGGGTGCCATCAGCAGGCCGTCGGGGCCGTGGATGTAGTCGACCGCCGCGACCTCGCTGTCCACCAGGTGCGCGAGCACCGGCAGCTTGCGCTCGGCGGCCCACTCCTCGCTGGAGAGCAGCACGGCGGAGGCGCCGTCGGTGAGCGGGGTGGAGTTGCCCGCGGTCATGGTGGCGTCGCCCGCCTTGACGCCGAAGACCGGCTTGAGGGTGGCGAGCTTTTCGATGGTCGAGCCGGGACGCAGGTTGTCGTCGCGGGTCAGGCCCAGGAACGGGGTGACCAGGTCGTCGAAGAAACCGCGGTCGTAGGCGGCCGCCATGTTCTTGTGCGAGAGGTAGGCCAGTTCGTCCTGCGCCTCGCGCGCGATGCCGAATTCCTTGGCGGTGATGGCGGCGTGCTCGCCCATGGACAGCCCGGTGCGCGGCTCGGCGTTGCGCGGGATCTCGATGCCGAGCATGCTCGGGCGCAGTTGGCCGACCAGCTTGAGCCGGTCCTTGTTGGACTTGGCGCGGTTGGCGTCGAGCATCCACTCGCGCATGCCCTCGCTGACCCCGATCGGCGCGTCCGAGGTGGTGTCGGTGCCACCGCCGACGCCCGCCTCGATCCGGCCCGCGGCGATCGCGTCGCCGACGGTGACCACGGCCTGCAGGCCGGTGCCGCAGGCGAGCTGCAGGTCGTGGGCGGGGGTGTACGGGCTGAGCGTGCTGCCGAGCACGCTCTCGCGGATCATGCCGTGCTCGCCGACCCGCTTGAGCACGGCGCCGCCGGCGACCATGCCGAGCCGCTCGCCCTGCAGGCCGAAGCGGCTGACCAGGCCGTCCAGCGCGGCGGTGAACATGTCCTGGTTGGACGCGTGCGCGTAGGCCTTGTCGGAGCGAGCGAACGGAATCCGGTTGCCGCCCACGATCGCGACCGGGCGGGCGGTCTTACCGGTCTTGGCGGTGCTCTTCGCCGAACGGGATTTGGTTGTCACTCGAGTCTCCAGGTCTCGTTGGGGATGTCCGGCGCTCCGGAGTCCGCGTGGAAGTTCTCCACAGATCGGCGCCCCGTCGCGATTGGTTTACATTAAACTTACTCTGGAGTAAGTTTGTTGTCGACACCGTACCCCCGCAAATGTGCGTGAGCAGACCGAATGCCGGGGAAACGGCAGACCCGAGAACAGAATCGCGGCGTGAGCGACAGTCCCCGGCGGCGGTAGCTTGGCAGGGACCGTGCACGCCGCCGACCACACAGAAAAGGCAGGGACCGTGGCAGCCAGTAAGAGCAAGGGTGCGCCCAACCTCTACGGATCGTTCGTACACTCCTCCCCGGGTCAGTTCCTGGCGAGCAAGCTCGGGCTGCCGCAGCCGGAGAATCTGCGTCGCTACAAGCAGGGCGAGCCCGCGCTTCCGGGCCCGGTGCTGCTCGGTGGCAAGGGCCGGGTCGCCGAACCGCTGCGCACCCTGCTGACGGACTACACCTTCGCCGATACGGCGAGCGCGGGCACCAAGTACGGCGCGCTGGTGTTCGACGCGACCGGCATCGGGTCGATCGAGGACCTCTCGCAGCTGTTCGAGTTCTTCCAGCCCGCGATGCGCAGCATCGCCGCCTCCGGCCGCATCGTGGTCATCGGCACCACCCCGGAGCTGGCCGCATCGGTGGACGAGCAGATCGCCCAGCGCGCGCTCGAGGGCTTCACCCGCTCGGTGGCCAAGGAACTGCTGCGCGGCGCCACCGCACAGCTGGTCTACCTGCACCCGGCGGCGTCGACCGGCGCGACCGGCCTGGAGTCGACCCTGCGCTTCCTGCTCTCGGCCAAGTCGGCCTTCGTCGACGGCCAGGTGATCCGGGTCGGCAAGGACGACGCCACCGCCCCCGCCAGCTGGGACCGCCCGCTCGACGGCAAGGTCGCCGTGGTCACCGGTGCCGCGCGCGGCATCGGCGCGACCATCGCCGAGGTGTTCGCCCGCGACGGCGCGACCGTGATCGTCGCTGATATCCCGGCCGCCGGTGAGGCGCTCTCGCAGACCGCGAACAAGGTCGGCGGCACCGCGCTCGCGCTCGACGTCACCTCGCCCGACGCCGCGGAGAAGCTGGCCGAGTTCGCCACCGAGCGTTTCGGCGGCATCGACATCGTGGTGCACAACGCCGGCATCACCCGGGACAAGCTGCTCGCCAACATGGACGAGGGCCGCTGGAACTCCGTGCTCAACGTGAATCTGGCTGCGCCGCACCGGATCACCGAGGGCCTGGTGGCACGCGGCGCGCTCAAGGACGGCGGCCGCGTGATCGACGTGTCCTCCATCGCGGGCATCGCCGGCAACCGCGGCCAGACCAACTACGGCGCGTCCAAGGCCGGTGTCATCGGCATGGTCAACGCCGAGGCCCCGAAGCTGGCCGAGAAGGGCATCACCATCAACGCGGTGGCGCCCGGCTTCATCGAGACCGCGATGACCGCCGCCATCCCGCTGACCACCCGCGAGGCGGGCCGCCTGATGAGCTCGCTGCTGCAGGGCGGTCAGACGGTCGACGTCGCCGAGACCATCGCCTACTTCGCCAGCCCGGCGTCGAACGCGGTGACCGGCAACATCGTTCGGGTCTGCGGGCAGAGCCTGATCGGAGCATGATGACCCAGATGATCACGCTGACGGAACCGCCCAAGAACGGCCCGCTCTACCTCAAGGCCGCGCTGGGTGCGGTGCCGCTGCCGCTGGTCTCGGCGCGCAAGCCGGCACTGCCGGATCGGGCGATCCAGCTGGACGGACTGCAGGTGGACCCGGAGCACCTGGCCGCCTACTGCCGGGCGACCGGCCTGCGGTTCGGCGACGCGCTGCCGCTGACCTACCCCTTCATCCTCACCTTCCCGATCGTGATGCAGCTGGTGGTGCAGCGCGACTTCCCGTTCGTCGCGGTGGGCGCGGTGCACGCGGAGAACGTGATCGAGCGGACGCGCGATATCTCGGTGAGCGAGCCGCTGGACATCCGGTCGCACATCGAGAATCTGCGCGAACACCCGAAGGGCCTGCTGGTGGACGCGATCAGCGAGATCAGCGTCGGGCGGGAACTGGTGTGGCGTCAGGTCACCACGTTCCTGCATCAGCAGCGCACCTCGCTTTCGGGTGGGCCGAAGCCCGAACCCAAGCCGGAGGAGGCGGCCCCGCCGACGTCACGCGTGTGGAAGATCGATCAGAAGACGATCACCCAGTACGCCGCCGCCTCGGGCGACCACAACCCGATCCATGTGTCGAAGCTCGGCGCCAAGGCGCTCGGCTTCGCGCGGCCGATCGCGCACGGCATGTGGTCGGCCGCGCACATCCTCGGCGAGATCGAGGGCCGGGTGCCCGCGAAGGCCACCTACACGGTGAAGTTCGGCAAGCCGATCCTGTTGCCCGCCAAGGTCAATGTGTACACCGACCAGGTCGAAGGCGGCTGGGATCTGGCGCTGCGCAACCCGAAGAAGGGCTACCCGCACCTCACCGCGACGCTGCGCTGACGTACGAAAACCCCTGCGCCGCACCTCTTTCGAGGGGTGCGGCGCAGTTCGTTTCCGGCCGTTCGGTTCCCGCGCACAACACGTGCAGCGGTGCACCGCAGAACTGTTCAGCAGCTGCAATCACAACCGCAGCAATCACAACCGCAACAGTCGGATTCACAGCAGCCGCCGCAACCGCCATCGCTACAGCCGCTGCAGTCGCAGTTCTTGATCCAGGCGTCCTTGCGCTCGCCGGTGCACGGCTGGGTGTGGTCGGCACAGCACGCGTAACCGGTGCAGTAGGCCCCGAGGATCAGCGTCAGCGATTCGCCGATACCCGGCCGCCGAGTCGGCGGACGATGACCGGTGCGCTGCGCCCGCGGCCCGGCGGCCACGTCCCCGGGCGTGACGGCGCAGCTGTGCGCGACCGCCGCGCCGATACCGCGGGTGAGCTTGCGCAGCACCGAGGTCAGCGGATCGAGCAGCATCCAGCGCACGGTGGGCACCCGGTCCAGTTCGGCGTCGGCGACCGATTCCCGCAGTCGCGCATCCGATTCCCGCAGCAGGTCGTAGGCCTGCGGCATGGTGGTGCCGGTCGCCGCGAGCGGATTGAATCGCCCGCGCGCCAGATCCTGCTCGTAGTCCTGGACCGCGTCGGCCAGGTGCGCGATCCGGCCGAATTGCCAGCCTGCCGCGCGCAGCGCGTCGACATTCTCCGGCCGCTCGGCCAAAACCGCTGTGTGGGCGAAGAATTCGGACGCACACAGCTGGGTGGGGATGGTCAGCGAGGTGAGCGCGTCGGTGCGATCGATCACCGCCAGTTCCTGCGCCGCCCGCTCCAGCCGTGACTGCGCGCCCAGCGCGGCGACGAGCGGTGCCACGTCCAAGCCGATCTGCTGCGCACTCACCCGCGCCTGCCCGGCCCAGCGGGTCGCGGCCTGGGCGAGTGGCGCGCGGGCCAGCACACCGGCGTCGCCGTCTGCCACATGATCGTGAATCTTGGCCGAGGCCAGCAACAGTGACGCGGTGGTGGCCAGTCGCACCCCCGGTGAACTCGCCGACGCGACCGACGCCCGCTGCATGCCGCGCAGCGCACACCGCCCGGCCGCGGTGCGCTGCACCGCACCACCGGCCTGCGCCTCGGTGAGCATGCTCAGCACGATGGCATCGACATTGGTTGTGGCACGGGCCAATTGGCCGTGCTCATCCCGTAGCCCCAGACACAGTCCGCACAGCTGGCTGCGCCACTGCGCCGCATCGATGCCGTACTTCGCCGCCCCGTGCGCGCACGGCCTGAGCAACCCGAACAATTCCGCCCCGTTTCCTCCCGGCTCGTTCGTCGGAGCCGGTCTGTGCTTATCGAACCCCCGCACTCTGGCAGGCCGCCCGCGACGCGGCAACCGCTACACGCCGGTTACTCGTCGCGCACCCGCCGCGGTGCCGCTATTCCGTCTTCTTGCGCCCCGCCAGACCACGCCAGGCGAGATCGTCGAGCAGGTCGACGGCCTCGCTGACCTCGATCCGGCCGCTGGCCACCCGGTCGGCGATGGCCTCGCCCGCGCCGATCACCGCGACCGCGACGACGTCGAAGTTGGTGCCCGGCTCCGGGTGTTTGGCGCTGGATTCGAGCAGCTTGGCGGTCAGCTCGATGAACCGCTCGCGGGCGTTCTCGATCTCAGAGGCGAACGCCTGCTGGCCGATGGCCTGCCGGTAGAGCACCTGCCAGGAGCGACGGTTGCGGTCGACGTAGCCGAGGAAGCCCTCCAGCGCGACCCGCACCTGTTCGTGCGGGGACAGCTGCGGGTTACCCGCCGGCACCACCGATTCGATGAAGCGCAGGCCCTCGCGCTGGATACAGGCGCGGAAGAGTTCGTCCTTGGAGCCGTAGTAGAGATACAGCATCGGTTTCGATATCTTCGCCTCGGCGGCAATGGCGTCCATCGACGTATCGTGGAAGCCTTTCCGCGAGAACACCTCGACGGCGGCGTCGAGCATCTGCTGCTCACGAACCGCCCGAGGAAGTCGCTTCGTTCCGCCCGCCATCCGCTCTCCTACCAATGGTGAATCTCATATATTACTCCAAGGTAAGTTCCGCGGGTCGGATTTGCTCCCCAGTCGCGGAACCAATGCCGCCGCGCGCGTTCAGCAGCGCGGCAGCACCCCTTTGAACGCCGCCATCCGCAACACCGAAGCGTTCACCTGCGCCGCGGGCAGCCGTCCCGCCGTCACGGCCGCTTCGAGGTGGTCGAGCACCGTCGAGACCGCGTCCGTACTGATCCACAGGGCGTTGTCCGCCCCGGCGACCAGCGCGGCTTCCACCGCGTCTTCGATGGACAGCCGGTCGGTGATCGCGGCCATGCCGCTGAGGTCGTCGGTGAAGATCGGGCCCTGGAACGGCGCGGCACCGTAGCCGGTCCCCTCCCGCAGCAGCGCCATCGCCTCCGGGCTGATGCTGGCCGGCACGTTCGGCGTGGTCAGGCCCGGCACGTCCAGGTGACCGACCATCACCCCGGCACCGGAACCGATGAGATCGCGGTACGGGACGAGATCGACGGTGCGCAGGCTGTCCAGCGGCGGTGTGCGGACCGCGCCGCGATGCGAATCGCCCGACCCGGAGCCGTGGCCGGGGAAGTGCTTCATGACCGTGCCGACGCCGACCTCACGCATGGCACGGATGTAGGCCTCGGCGTAGCGGGTGACCACCGCGGGGTCGTCGGAGAAGGAGCGGTCGCCGATGACGGAATCGTCGGGCTGCGCGCTCACATCCACATCCGGTGCGAAATTCACCGTGATGCCGATGTCTTTCAACGCACGGCCCCGGGTCAGCGTCGCTTCGTAGAACTGCTCGGGTGTGCTGCTCTGCGCTGTCGTCCGGGCCGACGGCGCGGGGCCGATCAGATACCGGACGCGGGAGACCCGCCCGCCCTCTTCATCGATGGTGACCATCAGCGGCACCTTCGCCGCCTGTTTGACCTGCTCGATCTGCCCAGCACCGAGCAGCGACGGGTCGGTCCAGCCGCCGATGAAGATGCCGCCGACCTGCTCGGTCTGCACCACGTTCGCGGCGTCGGCGCGGTCGGCGACACCGACCGTCAACAGCTGCGCCAGCTTCTGCCGCAGCGTGAACTGCGCGAGGTAGCCCGCCGTGCAATCCGGTTTCGGGGTGGCGCTCGGTTGCGTGGCCGTTTCGGGGATGACCGCGCGCGACGGCGTGGGACTGCCGTCGCCGCCGCTCGAGCAGGCCGTCGCGACGGCGGCCAGCACGACGAACACGAGCAGGGGCGTCTTCCGCATGACGGTCAACGGTACTGTTCGAGCGCCGTTGCGCCACGGTGGGGTGGGCCGCCGGACCCTTTCCGAGTGGAAGGTCCGATCCCGCGCGCCAGCAGGTGAACAAGCGTTTCCCACGGTAACCTTGACCTGTAGCCGGGAGACTCCCACCAGGAGGTCCATCGTGCCGTGCGATCTGATGCTCATTGCCTACGACGGTTCCGAAAACGCCAAGCGCGCCATCGAATACGCGGGGCGATTCCTCAGCGCGGACAGAGCCATCGTGCTGACCGCGTGGGAACCGATGGTGCGCCAAGCCGCCCGCCTCTCCGGGCTGTCGGGGGTGATGCAGCCCGAATGGGTGCCCGACGAGGAGGTCGAGGACGTCGCCTACGTCGACGCGCGCACCATCAACACCGAGGGCGTGCGCCTGGCCAAACTCGCCGGGCTCAATGCCGAGGCGCGCACCGCCGAATGCACCACGACCATCTGGAACGCCATCGTCGAATGCGCCGACGACCTCGATGTGGACATCATCGTCGCGGGCACCAGGGGCGCCACCGGCATCCGCGCGCTGATGCACAGCAGCGTGGCCGACGCCGTGCTCAAGCATTGTCACCGTCCGGTCCTCATGGTTCCGCCCGGCAAGGAGCCCGCGGCCAAATCCCGCTGACCCGCTCGCGGGCACGGAAGTCGCTGCGCGCATACGGGTCTGGAGCGCGGGCGCGGTGTGACCGTGAGTGCCGTCACGCGGGCCGCGGCGGCGGCCGGAGCGGGGTTAGGGTCGAAAGACTATGGACGGATTCCTGCTTGCTCAGCCCGGCGGGGTGGTCCGGGCTTCCGGTAGCCGGATCGCTTTCCGCGAGCCCGAACGCGCGGTCGCCGCGTTGCGTGCGGGCAGTGCCGATCTGATCGTCGGCGCGTTGCCGTTCGATCCGCGCGAACCGGCCGCGCTGACCGTGCCGGAACAGGCCGAGCACACGGCGGGACCGTGGCGGCCCGCGGCCTTGCCGGAGCTGCCCGCGGTGCAGTTCCTCACCGAAATCCCCAGTGCCGCTGAACATATCGCGCGAGTGACGAAGCTGGTCGAGCAGCTCGGCGATCCGGCGCAGCCGTTGCGCAAGGTGGTCGCGGCCCGCTCCGTCCTCGCCGAGGCGGCGTCGGCGCTGGACCCCGAGGTGGTCGCCGCGCATCTGCTCGCGCGCCATCCGCACGCGAACGTGTTCGCGGTGGATCTGAGCGCGGCCGGACGCACGGGCGCGACACTGGTCGGCGCGACCCCCGAGGTGCTGATCGAGCGCCGCGGCCGGACCGTCACCTTGCATCCGCTGGCGGGCACCGTGCCCCGCCTGGCCGATCCGGACGCCGACGCCGCTCGGGCGCGCGAGCTGCTGGCCAGCGGCAAGAACCGGGACGAGCACGCGTTCGTCATCGACTGGATCCGGGACCAGCTGGGGCCGGTCTGCGCCGAGTTGTCCATTCCCGACGGGCCGGAACTGGTGAGCACCCACGAGGTCTGGCACCTCGCCACGCCCATCACCGGCACGCTGCGCGATCCCGCGACCACCGCGCTCGAGCTGGCCCTGCTGCTGCATCCGACGCCCGCCCTCTGCGGCACCCCGACCGACCTGGCGCTGGCGACCATCGCCGACCTCGAAGAGGACCGTGGTTTCTACGGCGGCGCGGTCGGTTGGTGCGACGCGCACGGCGACGGTTCCTGGGTGGTGGCGATCCGCTGCGCGGAGCTGTCCGCGGACGGCCGCACGGTGCACGCCTACGCGGGCGGCGGCATCGTCGCCGCCTCGGATCCCAAGGCCGAACTCGACGAGACCACCGCCAAACTCCGCACGCTGCTCGGCAGCCTGCACTGCGCGATCCCCGCCCACTGACCATGGACCGGAGCCGTACCCGGCGATATCCATCGACTATCACCGGGGAATCGGCGGGCTGAACGCACCGAATCGGCGAGCGGGCTGCTAGGTTGACCGGGAATGTGCCTGCATCGATGTATTGGAGTGCCGCAATGAAGTTTGCTGTTCCTGGTGTTGCGAGTGCTGTCGGCGGCGCCGTGCTCGGTGTGATCGCGGTGCTCCTCGTGACCGTTGCGGTGCAGCAGAACACGCGTCCGGACATCGACCGCAGCGGCGACAAGGACTCGTCGCTGCTGAACAACGTCGAGTACGGCAGTCGCTGACCTCGGCCCTAACCGCCGACTCGCTCGCACCGGCCGCGGCGTCGCGGCGGCACAGTACTGCGCCGCTGGGTAGACGCTGGCTCGCCGGAACCGTTCTCGCCGCGTTTCTGCTGACCTTTCTGCAGGCTCCCGGGCGCACGGTCGCGGACACCAAATACGACCTGGCGCAGAACCCGCTGGGTTTCCTCGAACGTGCCAGCCATCTGTGGAGCAGTCAGGCTCCGATGGGTCAGGTGCAGAACCAGGCCTACGGGTATTTCTTCCCGCACGGCGCCTTCTTCTCGGCCGGGCATGTGCTCGGCGTACCCGCTTGGGCGACCCAGCGGATCTGGTGGGCGCTGCTGCTGCTCGCCGGATTCTGGGGCATCGTCCGGCTGTGCGAGACCCTCGGCATCGGCACCCGCGGCTCCCGGATCGTCGCGGCGATCGCCTTCGCGCTCTCGCCGCGCGTGCTCACGACGCTGGGCTCGATCTCGTCCGAAACCCTGCCGATGATGCTGGCCCCGTGGGTCCTGCTCGCGCCGGCCGCCCTCGGGCTCCGCGGTCGCGTCGGCCGGCGCGGCGGGGCCGCCTCGCCCGCGGGCAGCGCGCTCGCGCTGGCGCTGATGGGGTCGGTCAACGCGGTCGCGACGGTCGCCGCGTTCCTGCCCGCGCTGCTCTGGTGGGGTTCCTACCGGCCGAATCGCGAATGGTGGCGGTTCACCCGGGCCTGGGTGCCGCTGCTGGTGCTCGCCACGTTCTGGTGGGCGGTGCCGTTGCTCCTGCTGGGCAAGGTGAGCCCGCCGTTCCTGGACTACATCGAATCCTCCGGCGTGACAACGCAATGGGCCTCGCTCGCCGAGGTCTTGCGCGGCACGGACAGCTGGACGCCGTTCGTCTCACCGGAACGCATCGCGGGCGCGGTATTGGTGACCCAGCCCGCCGCGGTACTCGCCACCGGACTGCTCGCCGCGGCGGGCATGGCCGGGCTGGCGCTGCGGTCCATGCCGTACCGAGGGCGGCTCGCGCTCATCCTCTGCGTCGGCCTGGTCGGCATCTGTGCGGGATACGTCGGCGAGCTGGGCGGTCCGTTCGCCGAATCGGTGCGGCTGTTCCTGGACTCCGGCGGCGCACCGCTGCGCAACGTGCACAAACTCGAGCCGCTGATCCGAATTCCCTTGGTACTCGGCCTCGCCCAGCTGCTGGCCCGGGTGCCGCTACCGGCCTCGGTGCCGATGCCGGTGTGGCGCAGCGCGTTCGCCCATCCCGAGCGGGACCGGGTGGTCGCCGTCGCCGCCCTGGTGCTGACCGCGCTCACCCTAGCCACGTCGCTGGCCTGGACCGGCCGGCTGGCACCACGCGGCGCCTACGACCGGGTGCCCGCGTACTGGGAGCAGACCGCGCAGTGGTTGCACGACCACGCCGCCGACACCCGCGCCCTGGTGGTGCCCGGTGCACCGTTCGGCAGCCAGGTCTGGGGGCTGACCCGGGACGAACCGTTGCAGGCCTTGGCGAGCACGCCGTGGGCGGTCCGGGACTCGGTGCCGCTGAACCCGCCGGGCACGATCCGCGCGATGGATTCGGTGCAGCGACTGATCGCCGACGGCAGGCCGTCCTCCGGCCTGGCCCCCACCCTGGCCGGGCAGGGCATCGGAATCCTGGTGCTGCGCAACGACCTCGACGCCGAGACCGCGCGCTCGACCCGGCCGATGCTGGCGCACCGGGCGATCGAGGGTTCGCCGGGCCTGACCAAGGTCGCCGAATTCGGCGCGCCGATCGAATCTGCCGTCATCGCCGAAGATCTGGTCGCCGACGGCGATCTGCGGCCTGCCTACCCCGCCGTCGAGATCTATCGGGTGGGCGCTCCGGCACCGGGCGCACCTGCCGAGGTGCGCAGCGGAACCGGTGCGCCGCAATCGTTCCCGGGGGCGTACACGGTGCCGCTCGGCACGATGCCGGTCGTCCGAGGCGGGCCCGAGGTGCTCGAACGGCTGCGCCGCGACCCAGGCACGGCCAATACCCCCGCCTTGCTCGCCGCCGATGCGGTGCGCGCGGGGCTGCCGATCGGACCGCTGACCGTCACCGACACCCCCATGGATCGCGAAGCCGACTTCGGCCGGGTGGACAACCACAATTCGGCGCTGCGCGCGCCCGGCGACGCCCGCCGCACGCACAATCTGGTGCCCGACTACCCGGTCGACGGCGCGGAACCGGTGCGCGGAGAATGGTCGGGGGCAACTGTCACGGCGTCGAGCTCCGCCGCCGACGCCACACAACTCGGCGGTGCCGCGCCGGGCAGCTCGACCGCGGCCGCCGTCGACGGCGATCCGGCGACCGCCTGGATCAGCAACGGCACCGAACACGCACTGGGACAGTGGCTCCGGCTCGAGCTGGACCAGCCGGTCAAGGCCGGACAGCTCACCTTCAGCACCAGCGCGGCCGCCATCGGCGACCCGGTGAAGTGGGTGGAGGTACGCACGGCGAACGGCACCGTGACGACCAGGATTCCCGAACCCGGGACGCCGGTGTCGGTTTCGTTGCCCGCGGGCAAGACCAACTGGGTCACCATCACCGCCGTCCGCACCGAAACCGGCAAGCGCGGTGGGCAGTTCGGTATCAGCGAGCTGACGCTGGACGACTACTCCGTGCGCGACCAACCGGTCCGCGTCGATATCCGGCACCGGACCGTGCTGCCGCCGACGCAGCCCGGCGCCCAGGTGCGCGGCTGGGATCTCGGGCAGGAATTCCCTGGTCGCAGTGGCTGTTTCGATTCGCCGAATCGGGTGCGCTGCAGCAAGGGACTGGCCCTCGCGCCGGAGGAACCCGGTACCTTCCAGCGGACCCTCTCGGTGCCGGAACCGATGTCGGTGACACCCGAACTGACCGTCCGCACTCGGCAGGGCCCTGCGCTGGAGGCACTGCTCACCGACCCCGGCCGGCCGGTCGCCCGCGGCCAGGCCGACGTCGGGGACCTGCGCGGAGCCGCGTTCGCGGCGACGGACGGCGATCCGCGGACCAGCTGGACCGCGCCGGAGGACTCGGTGCGCGCGCTGACCGGTCCGAAACCCACACTGACACTCGAACTTCCCGAGCCGGCGCTGGTGACGGGCCTCGACCTCACGCCGCCGCTGGGTGGACTCCCGGCCACGCCCACCGCGGTGGTGGTGAACCTGGGCGACGGACCGCAGGTGCGGGAACTGGAGCCGGGCGATCCGGGCACCCCGCGCCGGATCTCGCTGCACCCCACCGTGACCGACCGCATCGAACTCAGCCTGCAGTCCTGGCGGCCGGTGCTCGACCAGACCGCGCTCGGCTTCGTGCTCTCGCAACCGCCCGGACTGGCCGAGGTCGAGGTGCTCGGCCCCGGCTACCCGGCCCCCGCGCCGCTGGATCGAGAGATCACCGTCCCCTGCGCGCTCGGACCGACGATCACCGTCGACGGACAGATCCGGCATACGTCGGTCACCGCCACCGCGGACGAGTTGCGCTCCGGTGCACCGGTCGCCGCGCGCGTGTGCGCGGACGACGCTGCGCCGCAGACCGATTCCGACGCGCTCGGGCTCGCATCGGGCCGGGCAGAGGTCACCGTCGGCCCGACCGACCTGTTCTTCGTCGACCGGCTTCGCCTGGACCGCACCGATTTCACGGCCGCGACCCCGGCGGACCAGGGTACCCGCGTGCTGGTGCTGCCGTTGAGCACGAACGTCGGCTGGCAGGCGAAAACGGCCGACGGGCGTGCGCTGGAACCCGTGGTCGTCGACGGCTGGCAGCAGGCCTGGCTGGTCCCGGCCGACGCCCGCGGACCCGTCACGGTGTCGTTCCCGATCGATCGCTGGTATCGCCTCGGGATCTTCGGCGGGCTCCTGCTCTTGTTCCCGCTGTTCTTCCTCGCGCTTCCCCGCCGTACGCGTACTTCGAAAAAGGCTGCCGCCGAGGGGGGTATCGCGCCCGAAAACGCTGCCTCACCGGACTCCGAAGTGCCGGACACCACGCCCAACACAGGCGCGGCAACGAAAACCGGCGCCGACGAACCCCACATCCCGCGCGACATAGCCGCAACACCGAAAGCCCCTGCCGACGAGCCGGATTCCGCGCCGCGCACGTGGGGCACCCGCTGGCTCGGGGCGCTCGGGCTCGCCGCTGCCGCGACGGTGATCGCCGGTCCGGTCGGAACCTTGCTCACCGCAGGCACACTCGCGGCCATCCGGTTCCGGCCCCGGTATGCGGCACGCGCGCTGGTCGTCGTCGCGGGCGTCGGCACCGTGTTGTCGGCGGCGGTGCTGTCCACCGGGCCGTGGCGCTCGGGCGACGGCTATCTCGGCGGCTCGCTCTGGGCACAGTTGCCCGCGCTGCTCGCCGTGGTCGCCGTGGGAGTCGCGGCGCTGCCGCCCGCGCGCCGGAAGAACTGACCGGCCGGGTATCGATTCAGGCTGCGGCGCAACGGACCTCGTTGCTAATGTGGCCCGGCGTGGACACCTGTGCAGAATGTGGTTTCGTGTACGACCTGACCCGCGCGACCGACGTGGCGTCACTGGCCACCGAGCACGCCGTCGAATACGCCGACCTGCTCCTCACCGATTCGCCGAAACTACGGCAGCGCCCGGCGCCCGAGGTGTGGTCGCCGCTCGAATACGCCTGCCACATGCGCGATGTGCTGTTCGTGCAACGTGAACGCGCGCTCGCCGCCCGCCGCTGGGACACCCCGGAGGCGACGCCGATGGGCCGCGACGAACGTGTCGAGCACGACGGCTACGCGGATCAGCGTCCGTCGGATGTCGGCAGGCAGCTTCGCGACGCCGCGCAGCTGTTCGCCAATGTGCTGGACCGGTTGAAGGGCGAGGACTGGGAGCGCACCCTGATCTACAGCTTCCCGGAGCGCCAGGAACGTTCGGTGCGCTGGCTCGCGCTGCACACCCTGCACGAATTGCGCCATCACCTGCGCGACATGCACCTCCAGCTGGACAGCTGACGCGCGGCTGGACGGCTGCCGCGCGAGGCGATCCGGCTCACGGGGCGGCGAGGCGGTCCTCTTCCTCGACTTCGCGCGGCGGCTTCGGCCGGTCCCAGCGCCGCATCCACTGCCGCACCGGCTCCTCGATCAACGCATAGCTGGCCGCGGCCACGGGCAGGGTCAGCGCGATGGTGAGCACGAGGACGTAGCCGAAATCGCCGGCGAACGGCAGGATCCCGAACACCGGGAAGACCACCGAGAGCACCGCGAGATGCCAGATGAAGATGCCGTAGGACCAGCGCCCGACGGTCGCGGCCAGCCGGGACTCCAGCCACCGGTGCGACCGGCCCGGCGCACCGAGGACCAGCGGGGCGAGCAGGGTGAAGCCGATGATCGCGCCGAGACCCATCTTCGCGGCGTACTGCCACGGCTGCGCGTGCGTCAGTCCGGCGGGGCCCGCGACATCGGTCGCCGAGACACCGAACGCGACCGCCGCGAGCGCCCACATCAGCGGCTGGTTCCCCACCAAACGCCAACCCTTCGATAGCCGATCGCTATGAAGTGACAGTTCGGCCAGCACCATTCCCATCGCGAACCAGGGCAGATATGCGGGCAGCCAATTATCGGAATGGATGGCGTCGGGGGTCGGCACCGGAATGAAGTTCCAGCCCAGGCACACCGCCGCGAATACGAGCAGCACCGGAACCCGGTAGCGGGCGGCGTTCCCGCGCAACCACACCAGGGCGAACGCGAGCAACGGCAGCACCAGATAGAAGGCCACCTCCACCGAGAGACTCCACATCTGAGTCAGCCCGTCGGTCAGCGTCAACGGCACGAATACCTGCAGCAGCGCCAGATTCGACACCCACACGCGCAGGCCCGCGGTCCCGGCCGCACCGGGCAGCAGCACCAGCACCGCGATGACCACCGCCCAGTACGCGGGCAGAATGCGCGCGGCACGATGCCGGAGGTAGTAGCCGACCGACGGGGCCGGTCCCAGCCCGCGCGCCGCCGTCGCGTGCGGACGCCACAGCAGGAAACCGGAGAGCGCGAAGAACACCGCGACCGCCATGTCGAACCGTCCCCACACCCGTCCGAGCACGGGGGTATTGGCCGCACCGGTTTGAAAAGCCACGTGCGTCAACAACACTCCGAGCGCGGCCAGTCCGCGCATACCTTCCAGTGCGGGCAGAAATGCGCGCGCGGGGACAGATTCGGCGGCCGCGGGAACGGTCGCGTCGGCGGTGGGCAGCGTTGCGGTCATCGGGCTCCAGTCTGCCTTGCCGATTTTCAGGTGATAACTCTACGTTTCACATTTCGCGCTAAACTCGGTCGATTTCTCGGCCGTTTCCGGCCTCGACGCCGCATGGTACGACATCGGACTGTTAGTGTCGGGGCTCACGAGTGCCACGGGGGTTGAGCCCGGGGCATTCGCCGGAACGACCCTGTTCTACGACGAGGAGAGTTTGCATGGCACTGAGTGCCGGAACCAGAAGGACGGTGGCCTGCCTGCTCGTGGGTCTCGGCGCGTTGCTGATCGTCGCCGCGCTGATGATCCCGACATACACCGTCGGCAAACTGGCGAAGACTCCTCTCGATCTCGAGATCACCACGATCGCGACCAACCAACCCGGTGAAGAGAGTCTCGTGCTGGACTCCAAGTCGCTCACCGGCGACGGCGTCGCGAAGATCGACAAGGACGTCAACCTGGTCTCGCAGCGCTTCCTCACCGTCGAAGAGCCCTCCGATGCCTCCGAGATGACGGTGCAGGCGGGTTCGACGTTGCGGCGCACCGACAAGCAGGGCGACACCGGCCTGCTGACCGCGACCATCGACCGCGTCACCATCGACCGCAAGACCGGCGAGCCGGTCGACAAGGAGCCGAACGGCTCGATCGCGGTCACGGTGAACAAGGAAATGCAGTCGGTCGCCGACCCGGTGCAGCACACCGGCCTGCAGTACCGCTTCCCGATCGGTACCGAGAAGAAGACCTACCCGTACTTCGATCTCAACGTGCGCAAGACCTACGACATCAACTTCGTCGAGGAAACCGAGATCAACAGCCTGAAGGTCTACCACTTCCAGCAGACCATCCCGGCGACCAACCTCTACGACGTGGTGCCCGCGCCGACCAACAAGCTGACCTTCCCGGCCGCCAAATGGGGCGTCGAGGGCGAGGGTGACGTCACCATGGCCCGCTGGTACAGCAACACCCGCGACGTGTGGGTCGAGCCGCAGACCGGCACCGTGATCAAGGGCGGCGAGCAGCTGCACCTGTTCTACGCGCGTTCCGGTGACAAGCCCGAGGTCAGCGCGCTGAAGTCGCATATCGTCTTCAACGAGAACACCATCGAGTCGCAGATCGCGGTGGCCAAGGAGAACATCGACAAGCTGTCGCTGTACGGCCGGATCATGCCGATCATCCTCGGTGTGCTCGGCGTGATCGCGTTGATCGTGGGCGTGATCCTCGGCGTGCGCGGCGGCTCCGCGGCCGCCCCGGCAGGTAGCGGCGGGCCGTTGAACCGGCGCTCCGGTGGTTCGGCCGCGGCCGGTGGGACGCGGCCCGTGGACAACGATCCGCCGACCGAACAGATCAAGATCACGAAACAACCGTGATGTAGCACCATGATTCGGCCCCCGGTCCTCGACCGGGGGCCGTTTCTTTGCCGGCTGCCGAGCTGAATTCGGCGATCGGCTCGGCATGCGGTGTGCCGCGAGTCCGGAGCGGAGCCCGCGGCACAGCCGGTCCGGTGCATCGGTCAGGCGGCGTCGAGGGCCGCGCCGATCTTGCGGGCCATTGCCGCGACGGCCGGGGCGGGCGTGCCCTTGCCGGACTGGGCCGCGTCGACAGCGACCAGGACGGTGTCGCGGAAGTTGACCGCCTCGGCCGGGTACTGCTCGCCGAGCAGGTGCATGGCCGCGGTCAGGGCGGGCAGCACCTGGTCGGCGAGTTCGGCGACGGACTTGCCGGGCAGGTGGATGTCCCGGGACTTGGCCGCGAGCACATGCCCGACCAGGCCGGTCGCCGACGTCAAGGCGGTGGAGCCCTGCGCGATGCCCTTGTGCGACGCGCCGGCGGCCGCGATCAGCGAAACCGCGCCGTACGCGGCGGTGCGCAGGGTGGCCTTGTCCTGGTCGGTCAGGGTGCTGGTGATGATGCTCATGGTGGGTACTCCTCGAAATCGTTTGTGGCAGTGGCCGGAACCCCGTTGGCGCCGGCCGCTTTGTTCGATGGATGTACTTTCGCCGGGTCGCCTGACACCGCCCTGACAGCCAACTGACACTCCCGCTGACACCGAGTGGGCGCAGGCCGGGGTCTTCCCCAGCCCGTGAACGCGACGGTCGCGACGCGGTCCCTGGCGCGAGGTCGCGCACCGCACGCCACGCGCACACCTCACCGCCACCCGCGCACTTCACGCCACCCCACGCCACCCGCGCGCACCTCACACCACCGCGCGCACCTGATGTCATCCCGCGCGCGTGTCAGCTGACCGACATGCGCGCGGGATGACGAGAAGTGCGCGGGGCGGGAGACGTTGCCGCCGTGCCTATCTCGGATGCGTCAGCGGATCTGGCGACGGTCGCGCTCTGCTGTGCGCAGGACGATGGCGGCGACCACGAGGGTCGTGGTGGCGGCGCAGGCGGCGGCGGTGGTGATGAGGGCGGGTGTGGAGCGGGCGAACGCGACCATCAGCGTCACCTCGATCGCCAAGCCCAGCCAGGTCAGGGCGGCGAGGGCGGTGCGGTCGACGGCGATGGCGGACAGCATCGCGCCCTGGAGCACGGCGAGGATCGCACCGTGCAAGGCGAACAGCCACAGCAGTCCTTGAATGGGGGCGTAGTCCTGGCCCGCCAGCACCGGCGCGATCGGTGCGGCCAGGACGGCGCACAGCACGGCGGCGATACCGATACCGGACAGCACAGCCAGCGCCGACCGGATCGCGCGCGCCGAATGCGTCGGCTGCGCCATCCGCGGGTACAGCACCACGCCGACCGCCTGCGGCAGCCAGAACGCGATCTTGGTCGCGATGGTGCCCAGCGCGTAACGGCTGGCGTCCGCGTCGTCCAGGACCATGCGAACGACGATGAGATCGGCGGAGGACAGTGCCATCAGCGCCGCCTGCACCTGCGCGGCCCGCAGCACCGGCAGCACCCCGATGGCCTGCCCTACTCCGTCTTCGTCCACGTCGGCGGTGCGGTCGCGCGGAGCAGGCGAGCCCGCGACGAACCTGGCGAACGCCGCCGCCACCGCGATACCCGCCGCCGCCGCGATCAATGCCGGCGCCGCGCCACCCCCCGCGGCGAGCACGACGAGCGCGGGCACGACCCTGGCGATCCCGGCTGCGCCGAGCACGACGCCCAACGCCCGAAACCGCCTGCCGCCCTGCAACACTCCCTGTTCACCGGACAGCAGCACCAGGGCGGGGGCCGCACACAACGCGGCGGCGCAGGCGGCGGCGCCGACGTTCAACGCCGTGGTCACCACCGGAATCAACAACGCGACAACCACCGCCACGATCACCGCGCACCGCCACTGCAACCCGCGCAACGCGGCGGCACTCGCGCCCCGGACCAGTTCTCTGGCCACTACGTTCTGCAACGCAAGCGCGGGCACGGCGCACAGCAGCTGCACCGCGAGCAGGCTCGCGAACTCGCTGTATCCGGCGACGCCCAGCCACCGCCCCGCCAGCAACTGCAACAGATAGCCGGCCACGTTGGCGGTCATCGCACCCGCCGTCACCAACGTCAGATCCGCCACCACAGGAAACCGACGGACCGCAGACACGTTCGCCATCGTCCCACCCGGTGGCGCGTCGGCGGCTGCGCACCCCCTGGTCGCGCGTGTTCGAGATCAGGAGGAACTGGTGGCGGCATCGTTCGAGGAGCCGCCGCCGTCAGTTCCCCCTGATCATGAACGCGTCCGCCGGGGATGCCTCGGCGTAATGGACGTAGGGTGCACAAGCGTGAACGAGAGCGAGCCGAGGGTGCGCGGGCGGTGGGGGAAGTTCGTCCCCGCCGGGTACAGCGCGGTGCTCACGCTGCTCATCATGGGACCGCTGCTGGGCCCGGGATATCTGCTGCTGCGCGACGCGGTGAGTACCCCGCGTTCCTATCTCACCGGCTCTGCCCTCGGACTCGGTGACGCGGCCCCGCGCGCGGTCCCGCAGGACGCGCTGCTGGCGGTGCTGTCACCGCTGCTCGACGGCGGCCTCATCGTCAAAGCGATCCTGCTCCTCGCGCTGTGGGCGGCCGGTTACGGCGCCGCCGCACTGGTGCGCGAACTCCTCCACGCACCCGTGCCCGCCCAACTGGTCGCCAGCACCGTCGCGCTCTGGAACCCCTACCTCGCCGAGCGACTCCTTCAAGGACACTGGAGCCTGCTCACCGGCTACGCCGCCCTCCCCTGGATCATCCTGACCGCCAACCGCATTCGAGTGCCGTCGCACAGCGGTCATGCACCTGGAACATTCACCGGTCACGCGCAGACGGATCCGAGGCCGGATCGGTTTGCTGCGCTGCGGGATTGGGCCGGGTTGGCGGGGGTGCTGGCGGCGGCGGGGCTTACGCCGACGGGTGCGGTGCTCGGCGCGGTTACGGCGCTGGTGGTGGTCGGGCGGCGGCGGTTCGCCGGGGTTGCGGTGCTGGTCGCGCTTGCGTCCGTGCCGTGGTTGGTGGCGACCGCGGTGTCCGGGTCCGGGAGCGAACCGTCGGATCCGGCGGGGATCGCCGCGTTCGCCGCTCGGGCCGAACCCGGTCTCGGCACGCTGGGAAGCCTGGCGGGTCTCGGGGGGATCTGGAACGGGGACGCGGTACCGGCTACGCGGACCACGTTGCTCGCGGTGATCGGGACGCTCCTGTTGCTCGCCATCGTCGCCACCGGCGTGCGATCCGTCTGGACCGCCCAGAGCAATCGCTACGTGCTCCGCGCCCTCGTCTTTCTTGCAGCACTTGCGATCCTGCTGCCCGCGCTCGGCGCCACCCCCTGGGGCATGCAGCTGCTGGAATGGCTCGTCGCCCACGTCCCCGGCACCGGACTACTGCGCGACACCCAAAAATACGTCGCCCTCGCCATGCCCGCCTACGCCCTGTGCGCCGCCGCAAGCTGCACGCTGCTCGCCGCCCGCTTCCACTCCGGCCACGCCACTCTTTCCGCCCCGGCATCGCATGTCGGCACGCTACCCACTACTCGGAGCAGAGCGCTGACCCGTACGGTCGCAGCCGTTTTCATCGTTTTGCTGGTGCTGCCGCTGCTGGATCTCGCTTGGGGCGCGGGTGGTGCGTTGCGGCCGGTGCACTATCCCGCGGGGTGGCAGCAGGTTGGCGAGCGGATGGATGGGCCGGGGGACGTTGCGGTGTTGCCGGGGGGCATGTTTCGGAAGTTCCGGTACAGCGGGACGGTTCCGGTGCTCGACCCGGCGCCGCGGATGTTGCCGCGCGACGTGTTGCAGACCGGCGAGCTGCCGGTGCGCGGGCGCACCGTGGCCGGGGAGGGCACGCGGGCCCGCACGGTGGAAAGTCTGCTCCTGCACGGCGGTTCGGCTGCGGAGTTGGCCGGGCAAGGTGTCGGCTGGGTGTTGCTGGAACGCGGCACCCCCGGACCGCTCGGCGACTCGAAAACGACGCTCGCGCAACTGGATCAGGTGTACACCGACACCGACCTCACGTTGTACCGCGTGCCCGGCCCGATCGACGAGCGCACGGGCTCCGCCACGAATCGCCTACTCGTCATCACCGCCCACGTTTTATGGGCCGCACTACTTCTCGGCGGCCTACTCCTCGCAGTCATGGTGCGCATCCTCGCGCCGAGACCGCAACACCCCGGGGCACGCGCACCACGTTCTCAGCCGGGCGATTCCAGCCACACATAGAACCACCAGCAGCACCTGCGAAAAGGTCACGCACGAAGTCGCAGAGGGCCGAGCCCGCCGCACAGTGGCGCAAAAAAGGGCGGCGCGAACTCAACTGACAGGGCGCGGGGCGATCAACCCTGACGTGTGCTCGCCGCGGGCGACTGCGGCCAGCACCTCGTACACCCCGTTTCCCGTTTGCTCCCAGGAGAATTCCCGGGCTCGGGCCCGCGCCTTCTCGCCCATTACGGTGCGCGCGGCGTGATCGCCGAGCAGTTCGCCTACCGCGTCGGACAATTGGGGGACGTCGTCTACGAGCAGTCCGGTGACGCCGTCGATGATCGAGTCGGTGAGACCGCGGGAACTGCGGTAGCCGATGGTGGGGACGCCGTGCTGGGCGGCTTCGATGACGGCGAGTCCCCAGCCTTCCTTGCGCGAGGGCAGCACGTGCACCCAAGCGCGGGAAAGCAATTCGTGTTTGCGGCGTTCGTCGACGTGCCCGTGGAAGGTGAGGGCGTCGGCGATGCCGAGGCGCGCGGCGTCGGCCTTCAGGTTGTCGGCCCACCAGCCGTCGCCGATCACGTCGAGATGCAGGCCGGGGATGCCGGGGCGTAGTCGCGCGACGACCGCGAGCGCGTCCTCGATCTGCTTGTGCGGCACCAGCCGTGACAGCACCACGATGCGCGGGTTGTCCGTGCGGGTTTCCGCGGCGCCGGTAGGCGCGTCGGCGGGGACGGGTTCAGCCCCGTTGCGCACCACCGCGATCCGGGTCTGCTCGACGCCGAGGGTGGCGAGTTCTTCGGCCGAGGGCAGCGAAACGGTCAGGTATTGATTGCGCTTGTGCACGCGCGGCGAGAGTCGCGATTCGATCCACCAGCCGATCCGGCCGACCAGCCGCCCCGCGACCGGCCACTGTTCCCGATGGCCGTGATGCACCAGCACCACCGACGGCGCCTTGGCGGCCGCGGTGGCGAAGAACGGGATGCCGTTCTGCGTGTCGATGATGGCGTCCGGTCGCACATCGCGCAGCGGACCGAGACCGAGCCTGCCGAACGCCATCGCGGCCAGCGCCCGCGGATAGACGGAGTAGCGCCCACCGGCCCGGCTGATCTCGATGCCGTCGAGGTGTTCGCGCTTCGGCGCGCCCGGATAGCGAGCGGTGCGCAGGGTGACCTTGACACCGCGTGCCGCGAGCTGCGCGCCGACCTGCTCGAGGTAGCGTTCGCTGCCGCCGCCCTGCGGGTGCCCGGTGTCGCGCCAGCACAGCAGGAGGACTTCGCGCACGGTCGAGCTTCTCTCGGTCAGGTGGTCCCGGCATCGGGAACGTCGGATATCGCGCTACACCCTAACCCGGCGACCCGCCGGAAAGCCGATCACCGGCGCTTGTGCAGGCACATGATCGGCAACCGCGCCCCGCCGACCTGGTTATCGACGAGCGTGCGCGGCCCCGCGCGAGCGCAGGAGCGGACGACAGCGCCACAACACCGTTATGCGAGACTCGGCGCCGTGTTGAGAGCCGAAAAATCGCCCGCCGACGGCGCGGCCCCCCGGTTCGCGCGCCGCGCGACGCTGCGCCGGTCGCTGCGCCTGCTCGGCAGTTTCCGGTTCGAGCAGTCCGATCCGGCGGTGTTCTACGGCGGCCTCGCCGAGGACAGCGCGGCGATGCTCGGCGATTTCTACACAGACCTCACCGGCCAGGATCTGACCGGGGCGACGATTCTCGATGTCGGCGGCGGCCCGGGCTACTTCGCCGACGAGTTCCGGCGCGCGGGCGCGCGGTATATCCCGGTGGAGCCGGACCCCTCCGAAATGCACGCGGCCGGTTTGTCGGCGGCGGGTGCGGTGCGCGGTTCGGGGATGGCGCTGCCGTTCCGCGATGACGCGGTGGACATCTGCTTCTCGTCGAATGTCGCCGAGCATGTGCCGGATCCGTGGCTGATGGCGGACGAGATGGTGCGTGTGACCCGGCCGGGCGGGTTGATCGTGCTGTCGTACACGGTGTGGCTCGGCCCGTTCGGCGGGCACGAAACGGGGCCGTGGCACTACCTCGGTGGCGAGTACGCGGCGCGGCGGTACCGGCGTAAGCAGGGGCGGGAACCGAAGAACCGGTTCGGCAGGTCTCTGTTCGCGGTGCGCGCTTCGGACGGATTACGGTGGGCGGCAGCGACTTCGGCCGACGTGCGCACCGTATTCCCGCGCTATCATCCGCGCTGGGCGTGGTGGCTCGTGCGCATTCCGGCGCTGCGCGAGTTACTGGTGAGCAATCTCGTCGTGGTCGCCACCAAGGAATAGCGACTACTCCGCGTTCAGCGGACGGCTCAGTGCTCGAGCCAGCCGCGCCGCCAGGTGCGCCTGCCACACGGTTCGTGCAGCGGCCGGCTCCACGGCGATTCCTGGATCGCGAGACCGACGGTTTCCAGTGTGGTGAGACCGACCTGGTCGGCTAAAGCCCCCACGACGGCTACGGCTTCAGCGGCTTGCATGGCGGCGGTTGCTTGCTCGATGGTCAGCGTGCGCCCCGGTAGGAAGGACACCACCCAGCCGCCCGCGCCTACGCTCTTCGCTTGATGTTCGGTCTGGTCGCTGGTCATCAGCGATCTGCCGACTACTTGCACCGCCATGACTCGGTCTCCCCAATTGCGGTATCGGTTCAGAAATCGAGCGAGCTGATCAGTAGCTAATAGCATCCTCTTTTCAGCAACAGAACGCAATAGTGCGTTCTACGAAAAGCGAACCGACAGGTTGGGATCCGTCCAGCTCAGCGCCACCCTCCCCGAGCAGAACTGGAACAGGTTACAGACAATCGGACCACAAAACTGTAACGTGTTCTCATGCATTACGACAGCTTGTTCATCGGCGGCCGCTGGACTGCGCCGGCCACCACCGAGCGCGTTCAGGTCATCTCGCCGGTCACGGTCGAGCCGGTGGGCAGCGTCCCCGCGGTCACCAGGGCCGACGTCGACGCGGCGGTCGCCGCCGCCCGGCACGCCTTCGACCACGGCCCGTGGCCGGCCACGCCGCCGCAGGAACGGGCCGAAGTACTCACCCGCGCCGCGCGGCTGATCGAGCAGCGTTCGGCCGAACTGCTCGCCGCGCTCACCGCGGAAATGGGCGCACCGCAGATGATCGCCATGACGCTCAACCAGATTCCCGCGGTCGCCGCGCTGGACGCGTGCGCGGCGCTCGCGAAAACGTTCCCCTGGAACGAGACTCGCACCGGACTCTTCGGCACCGCGCGGGTGAGCCGGGAGCCGCGCGGGGTCGTCGCGGCGGTCACCGCGTGGAATGTCCCGCTGTTCCTCGCCGCCAACAAGCTCGGACCGGCCTTGCTCGCCGGTTGCACCGTGGTGCTGAAACCCGCACCGCTGACACCGATCACGGCCAATCTGCTGGCCGACATCTTCACCGAGGCCGGCCTGCCCGAGGGCGTACTCTCGGTGCTGCCCGCCGAGCCCGAGGCCGCGGAATACCTGGTTTCGCATCCGGGCGTCGACAAGGTCACCTTCACCGGCAGCACCGCGGTCGGGCGGAAGATCGGCGCGATCGCCACCGGTCAGCTCAAGAGCGTCTCCCTGGAGCTCGGCGGCAAGTCCGCGGCAATCCTGTTGCCGGACATGGACATCGCGGCCACCATTCCCGTGCTCGCCTTCTCCGGACTGATGAACAGCGGGCAGGGTTGCGTCGCGCAGACCCGAATTCTCGCGCCGCGCAGTCGTTATGACGAGACCGTCGACGCGCTCGTCGCACACGTGCAGACGATGAAGGTCGGCGATCCCGCGGATCCCGCGGTGCAACTCGGCCCGCTGATCTCCGAGCGGCAGCGCGAACGGGTCGAGGGGTACATCGCGAAGGGCAAGGCGGAGGGCGCGCGACTCGTGCTCGGCGGCGGCCGCCCCGCGGGCCTGGATCGCGGCTGGTTCGTCGAGCCGACGATCTTCGCCGATGTGGACAACAAGTCGACCATCGCGCAGGAGGAGATCTTCGGGCCGGTGCTGTCGGTGATCCCGTACGAGACCGAGGACGAGGCGGTGGCCATCGCCAACGATTCGGTCTACGGCCTGGCGGGCTCGGTCTGGACGACCGACGTCGAGCACGGTGCCGAGATCGCCGCGCGGGTGCGGACCGGCACCTACGCGATCAATTGGTATGCGTTCGACCCCAGCTCACCGTTCGGCGGCTACAAGAATTCCGGGCTCGGCCGCGAGAACGGCCCCGAAGGGCTCGACTCGTTCTGCGAGCAGAAGTCGGTGCTCATGCCGATGGGGTGGACCGGCTAGTCCGCGCGGCGGAACCGGCCGGGAGGCGGCGGCGGTTCAGTCCGTCGGCATGACCACCCGCAGGACCGGCTCGCTCTCGCGGCCGGTCAGGCCGGGCGCGTCGACGATCTCGACGCGCCATCCCGGCGGCAGGACGGCCTGCAGGCGCCCGGCGGCGCGGCGCAACGGCGTGCTGAGCGTGGTCAGCTCGAAGCCGGCCACCAGGGGCGCGATGGACGCGCCCGTCTCCAGATCGGTCATGCTCCAACCACCTCTCGCGCGTCGATCTCATCGTCTTGCCGCAGCGCGGGAATTCGATGTCGATAGGGAAGTAGTTCAGTCGATCAGTTAACGGTTAGCAATCGGACTGACAGGTCATGAGACCAAGAACACTGCAAGCATAAGCCACCTCTGCGCAAACCTCGCACATCAGGCAACTACCCCATGCCGCGTCTTGGCAAACGCCCCCTGCTCGCGATTCCGTGACCACCGACCATGACCAATAGCACCACACATTCCGGCTCGCGCGGCGGGAAACACGCGCAACGGATGTGGATGATGTGTCATCGACCGGGCGGCGTCGCCTTGCTTCCGGCCAGGATTTTCGCGCTCTTCCTGAGCCGTTCTCGGCGGGTATTTATTGGTATGGAACAGGATTCGAGCCCGTCACCGCGAAAGCCGGTGCGCGACCGAAAGGCTCGCGCGCACCCCGTTGTCGCGTCATCCCCACTTCGCACCCGAGCGGAACTGGGGAGCACACGTCAACGGCGTAGCGACCGTCGATAGTCCGCCGGGGTCGCACCGGTCGCGGCACGCAGATGCGTCCGCAATGCGGTGACACTGCCGAAACCGGACCGCTCGGCCACCACTTCGACTGGCAGGTCCGTGGTTTCGAGCAATTCGCGGGCGCGCACCGTGTGCTGCGCGTCCAGCCACCGCCGCGGTGTCGTGCCGACCTCCTGCTTGAACCGGCGAATGAACGTCCGTTCGCTCATCAGCGCGTGCGCCGCCATCGCCGAAACATCCGGTGCGACAGCCGGGTCCCGCGTCACCCACGCCAGCGTCGCGGCCAAACCGCCCTGGAAGCTGCCACCCGCCAACGGATCCGGGATGTACTGCGCTTGACCGCCGGACCGGTGCGGCGGCGTCACGTTCCACCGGGCGAGTTCGGCCGCGGGGCTCACGCCCAACTCCCGGCGCGCGATATGCAGGCACAGGTCGAATCCGGCCGTCAAACCCGCCGAGGTCAGGACGTCGCCGTCGTCCACGTAGAGCGCCGCCGGGTCCAACTTCACCGCGGGAAACAGGTCGGCGAACTCGTCGCAGTACGCCCAGTGCGTGGTCGCGGGCCGGTCGTCCAGTAGCCCGGCCCTGGCCAGCACGAACGCGCCGACACAGATGCTCACCAGGATCGCGCCCCGGGCCGCCGCGGCACGCAGTGCCGCGAGGGCGTCGTCCGGTGGTGGCAGCGTCGGCAGGGCGATACCGGGGACCACGACGATGTCGGCCTGCTCGAGCGCTTCCAGCCCGTGCTCCACCCGCAGATCGAATCCGTTGGGCGTCCACACCGGCCCACTGCGCAAGCCACACGTGGTCATCTCGAAGCCCACCGGTTCGCCGAACTTGCTCGGACCGTGCCGGAAGACCTGGACGGCGCAGGCCAGGTCGTAAGTCATGACGCCGTCCAAGGCGAGCGCGACGACCTGTTTCACCCCTGCAGTTTGGCACGAATCCGAGCATCCGTGGCATCTCCGCCACTCGTTGCTCGCTCCTGCGTGCGATTCACTGAACTCGAGTCAGTGGAGAGGAGTTCGCATGGGCACGCCGAGCGGCATCGACGGTGCCCGCTACGACGACGAACTCGTCTACGTCGCCAGCCTGCTGCACGACCTGCAACTCGAACACCCCACGCCCGGTCGCTGTTTCGCGGTCACCGGCGCCGAACGGGCCGTCGAGTTCGTCACCGGCGCGGGCGCCACTGCCGAACAGGCCGCCGCGATCGGCACCGCCATCGCCACCCATATCACCCCCAGCACCGGCAAAAACCTCAGCGAGCCAGGCCGTTTCATCTATGCGGGCGCGTCCGTCGACGTCGTCGGCGCCCGCATGGCCGACCTCGACCCCGCCTGGGTCACCGAACTCCTGCACCGGCACCCCCGCCACAATTTCGCCGCCCACATGTCCGCCGCCCTCACCGACGAGGCCGCCGCCGTCCCCCGCGGCCGCACCCGATGGCTCCTCACCCGAGCCGCCATGCGCCCCTTGATAACCCACGCCCCCTTCGCCGAATAACTCCGCCCGCCGCTGCTATTCGCTCGGAAATGTTGGGGGGCAAAAGAGAACCGCCCGCACCGAAACGGTGCGGGCGGTTCGGACTGGGGGGATCAGCCGAGGCGTTCTTTCAGGGCCTCGAATTCGTCACGGACTCCGGAAGGCAGCTTGTCGCCGACGAATTCGAACCATTCCTCGATGAGTGGGATTTCTTTGCGCCACTCGTCGGCGTCGACCTTCAGCGCCTCGTCGACGTCGTCGGGGTCGACCTTCAGGCCGTCGAGGTCGAGCTGGGCGGCGACGGGGACGTTGCCGATCGCGGTGGCCTCGGCCTCGGCCGTGCCCTCGACGCGGCCGACGATCCACTCCAGCACGCGGGAGTTCTCGCCGAAGCCGGGCCACAGGAAGCGGCCGTCTTCGCCGCGCCGGAACCAGTTGACGTAGAAGATCTTCGGCAGCTTGGTGGCGTCGGCGTTCTTGCCGAGATTGATCCAGTGGTTCAGGTAGTCACCGACGTGGTAGCCCATGAACGGGATCATCGCCATCGGGTCGCGGCGCACGGTGCCGACCTTGCCCTCGGCGGCCGCGGTCTGCTCCGACGACAGGGTGGCGCCCATGAAAACGCCGTGCTGCCAGTCGAACGACTCGGTGACCAGCGGGACGGTGGTCTTGCGCCGGCCACCGAACAGGATCGCCGAGATCGGCACGCCCTGCGGATCGTCCCACTCGGGGGCCAGGATCGGGCACTGCGCCATCGGCGTGCAGTAGCGCGAGTTCGGGTGGGCGGCCAGCGTCTCGGTTTCCCGCAGGTACCAGTCGTTGCCCTTCCAGTCGATCAGATGATCGGGCTCGCCCTCCAGGCCTTCCCACCACACGTCGTTGTTGTCGGTCAGCGCGACGTTGGTGTAGACCGTGTTGCCCGCCTCCATGGTGGCCATGGCGTTCGGGTTGGAGCTGCGGTTGGTGCCGGGCGCGACGCCGAAGAAGCCGTATTCCGGGTTCACCGCGTACAGCTGCCCGTCCTTGCCGAACCGCATCCAGGCGATGTCGTCACCGAGGGTTTCGGCGCGCCAGCCCGGGACGGTCGGCTGGATCATCGCGAGGTTGGTCTTGCCGCAGGCGCTCGGGAAGGCGGCGGCGATGTAGTAGGCCTTGTTCTCCGGGGAGATCAGCTTGAGGATCAGCATGTGCTCGGCCAGCCAGCCCTCGTCGTGCGCCATGGCCGAGGCGATCCGCAGCGAGTAGCACTTCTTGCCGAGCAGCGCGTTACCGCCGTAGCCGGAGCCGTAGCTCCAGATCTCGCGGTCCTCCGGGAAGTGGGTGATGTATTTGGTGTCGTTGCACGGCCACGGCACGTCGGCCTGACCCTCGGCCAGCGGGGCGCCGACGGAGTGCAGCGCCTTCACGAACGGGCGATCGGTGCCGAGCTTCTCCAGCGCGGCGGTACCCATGCGGGTCATCACGCGCATCGAGACGACGACGTACTCCGAGTCGGTGATCTCCACGCCGAGCTTGGGGTCCTCGGCACCGAGCGGGCCCATGCAGAACGGCACCACGTACATGGTGCGGCCCTTCATCGAGCCGCGGTACAGCTCGGTCATGGTGGCGCGCATCTCGGCGGGGTCGACCCAGTTGTTGGTCGGTCCGGCGTCGGACTCGCTCTTGGAACAGATGTAGGTGCGCGACTCCACCCGGGCCACGTCGGAGGGATCGGAGAGCGCGAGGAAGGAATTCGGCTTCTTCTTCGGGTCGAGCTGCTTGAAGGTGCCCGCCTCGACGAGCTGAGTGGTGAGGCGATCCCATTCTTCGTCGGAACCGTCCGCCCAGACCACGCGCTCTGGCTGAGTTAGTTCTGCGACTTCCTGTACCCAGGCGAGTAGTTCGCTGTGCTCGGTCGGCGGTTTGCCGTCGGATCCACGAAGACCAGGAATGGTCGCTGAGGTCATGAAAACTCTCCTGAGATGGGCGGTCCCTACGATCTGCCTCCGCTTGGCCCAAGGCCCTTGACCAGCGGTAACACACCGAGCGCCACCATTGGCGGGAAGGCACCCGCTACGACCAGTCGAAAGCCGCGCCCCGGCTGGACGGCGGACGAGGACTTAGCGGACGCCCAAGTTCCTGATTAGAGGTTAACGCGATGTGACGACCGGTACGGAATCGGGTTCGTCACTATGTACCCATTCTCAATAGTTATTCAACCGGCGTGATCCAGCGGTCGAGGATCTCGATGTCGCGTTCACATGCGGCGAGTTGTCCGGGTTGTTCGGCGACGGTCCGGCGTAATCGCGCTTCGACCTCGGCGACCCGGCGATCGGTATCGACCATGCGGGTGGCGCTGGCGCGCACGACGCGATCCGCCAGCACCGTCTCGGTTTCCACGAGCGCCGTCGCCACGCGCTGCTCGAGCTGGGCTTTTACGTTGATCAGCGCATCGGAGACCCATTGCCGCACGTGCGCGCGATCGGCGAGCTGCCCGCGCGCCCGCACCACCCAGCCCGCGGCGCCCGCGCCGAGTAACAAGGTCACCGGCACGCTCGCCACGTCCAAGGCCGGAACGAGCGCGAAGGGCGAAACCAGCAGGCGGCCGAGGCCGACACCGGCCGACGCGCCGAGCACAATCATGAGGTGATCTTCGACACCCCGGTGCCGCGGATCGGGGTCCGGACCGACTCGGGGCGCGGGGTCGCGGCGGCGCGGCGGCAGTCCGGTCTCGGGCGCGGCGACGCCGCCGATGTGCGCGGCCAGCTCGGCGAGCCGCTGGTCGATGGCCTGGTCGACGCCGCCGGTGAGTTCGGTCACGGCGTGCTGCAACCGATCCGGGTAGCCGGTCAGGTCGCGGCGGCGCAGCCGGTCCAGATCGCCGCGGGTCGCGGTGTGCAACGCCCGGATCCGCGCGCCCACCTCGGTCATCAGGTCGACGCGGGCCAGGTGCAACTGCCCGCGCAGGGTCGACATGGCGGTGGCCCGGCCGCCGTCGCGGCCGGCCAGCAGCACCGCGCGTTCCTCGCGCAGCCGGGCCGATTCGACGCCGGAGCGCAGGGTGGTCACCTGCTCGGTGACCCGCTGGCGGGTTTCGGTCAGCACGCGCGCGGTCACCGCGGCGAGCCGGTCACCGCCGTTTGCTTCCGCGCTCTGCGCCGCCGCGGCCAGCTGCGCGTGCAGCGCGCCCAGCCCGGAGCGGTCCATCAGTCCGGCGTCCCCGGACGCGCGGGCCGCCGCCGCCAGTCGCGCCGAGACCGGCAGGATGTCGAGCTCGCCCGCGCCCTGCCCGGCCAGCAGGGTCAGGTCTCGCTCGCGCACGGCGCGCCAGTCCTGATACGCGTGAATGCCGTTCATCGCGAGCAGGATCCGCGTGCCGTCGGACCGCAGACGCCGCACGATCTGCAGCGTGTCGGCGCCGAGCGTGGTGCCCGCGTCCAGCAGGATCAGCGCGAGCGACGCGGGCGCCGATCCGGTCTCCGCGGGCAGGCCCGGTTCGGCCACCGGGTCGGCGAGCGGAATCCGCGGTTCGAAGCGCGCGAGTTCGGTCCGCAGCAGCGTGGTGTTGGCGTCGAGGGGACCGATGAGCAGGACCGAACCCGCCGCCCCACCCTCCCGCACGGCGCGCAGCAGCGCGGTCCCCTGCGGATTCCACCGCGCGACGACCGCTTCGACGTCGGGCGCGAGCGGACCGGACGGGCGCGCAGCCGATCCGGGCTGTTCGTCCTCGGCGGGCAGGTCCAGCGAATCGGCCGCCGGAACGGCGCCCGGCGATCCGTCCGGTATGTCAGAGACCGGCACTGCTCATCCGTTCCCATAGTCGGACGTAGCCGTTGTGCACCCGTAACGCCGCGCGGCGGGCGGTGGCGGGCATATCGCTGGCGACGACCGCGCGCCAGCGGGCCGCGCGGGCCATCGCGTCGTCGGCGTCGGCCGGCGCGGGCGAGGGGTAGCCCGCGGCCAGGTGGGCGACGGACGGATGCGCCAGCCCGGCGCACAGACCGAGCCAGCGGGCGTCGTCCCCGAAGAGATACTGCTCCAGGATGTCGCGGGCCCGGCTCTGTTTCGCAGGCACCGCGCGGGCGGCCAGGCGCGTGAGTTCGTCGAGCAGTTCGCCGCCGCGCAGCGCGGAGACCTGCTCGTAGCGCCGATGCAGCAGCCGGTGCAGCGCGTCGATACCGCTCGCCGCGTGCAGGATCTGCAGCAGGGTCTGCGGCGCGAGGTCGGGATCGTGCCGCAGCGCGGCGAGCGCGCAGGTCACCCCGTACAGATCCCAGCGCTGCAGCAGTTCTACGCGGGCGGCCTGGTCCGGGCCGGGCGCGACGAAGAGGTCCGGCGAAAGAGTCAGCGCCGCATCGTCGTTCGCGAGCAGGCGGCGCAGCGCGGCGATATCGACGTCGGTCATGGCGCCGGCTCGGGTGCGGACGGCGAGCGAGGCGACCACCGGCAGCACGGCGACGCCGAGTTCCCTGCCGTACTGCTCCGCGGCGGTGACCGCGTCGGCCCAGCGCGCGCCGATCGCATCGGCCTTGTTCAAGACCACGACGGTGCGCTCGGACGGCAACGTGGCGAGCAGCCGCCGATCCGCGGGCGACGGAGCCGCCGACAGCACGTAGACGACGATGTCGGCGTCGAGCGTCGGCTCCGGCGTCTCCGGTTCGTCGACCGGCCCGGTTTCCACGGCGGACATGAGGGCCAGCGCGTGCAGCACCGTGGTGCGGCCGGCGTTGGCCCGGCCGGTGACCTGGATTCGCGGCGGTTTACGCCACGTACTGACCGCGGCCCCCGCCGCGTACCCGATCTGCGCGTCCCGCCCGGTCCCGAAGGCCAGGTCCGCGAGCAGCTGATCGAGGTAGTCCTTTTCCCCCGTCGGCACGCCGCGTTCGCGCAACGGTCCCTCGTGCTCGGTGGCTGTCGGCATGCTGCACCCCCTTTACGGTGCGCAATTCTTGCAGAAGTCGCGGCGAAGCAGGCAGCGACCGGTCAGGTGCCGCTGAAGTATTTGTTCACGGTGCGCACCGCCCAGTTCGGGGCGTATTTGGCGGCGGTGGCCAATACTTTCGCCTGCGTCCCGATCTCGTAGTGCACACGGGGCAACCTGGCGCGCTTACGGGTGGCCTCCCAGATGCCCTCGGCGACGTCCTGTGCGGTCAGCCGCACGCCGAGCGATTTGGTGGTGCCGGTCTGCACCCCGTCGGTCATCGCGGTGTCCACGAACAACGGCCAGATCGCGATCACCCGGATGTCGAAGCGCTCCCATTCGAGATCCAGTGCCTCCGTAAGGCTTTTGACCGCGGCCTTGCTCGCACCGTAGCTGGCGAGTTCGGGCTGGCCGTAGATGGCCGAGGCCGAGCACAGGTTCACCACCTGGGCGCCCGGCGTGTCCCGCAGATAGCGGAACGCCGCGTGCGTGCCGATGAGCACCCCACCGAGATTGACGTCGATGATCGCCTGATGGGCGGCCAGCTCGAGCGTCTCGAACTGGCCCGCGCGCAATATGCCCGCGTTGTTGATCAGGATGTCCAAGCCACCGGCCGCGGCGTGGAACTCGGCGAGCCGCTCGGCCCACTGGGTGGCGTTCGTCACATCCAGCACGCCGGTGTGCACGCTGCCGCCCTGGCCGGTGATGTCCGCGGCGAGCCTGCCCAGGCCCACCTCGTCGATGTCGTAGGCGCCGACCCGATATCCCTGCGCAGCGAAAAGCAGTGCCGTCGACCGGCCGATACCCGCTGCGGCGCCGGTGATGAACACTGCTGGTCTGCCCATGTCGGCGAGTGTAGTGGGGAACTGGCAGGATCCTGCCGTCTTCCCAGACCCGGCGCCGGTCATTTACCCTGCTTCGATATGGTCGGCGCCATAGTTGGTGCGTAACTTCGCTTTTCGAGTGCGGTACACCGGCCTCACGGATGAGGAGGTCGAGATGACCGCGGATATCGTCGACGCCGGCGCCTCGGAGCCCGCCCTAGCGGGTCGCAAACCACTGCTGCCGAGCGCCGATCCGTTCCACCGGCCGCCCAAGGGGTACGCCGCCAAGGCGCCCGGCACCATCCTGCGCAGCCGCAAGATCGAACTCGCCCTGTTCGGCGTTGTCCCCCAGCAGGTCTGCGCCTGGCAACTGCTCTACCGCAGCAGCGATATGCACGGCACACCCGAGGCCGCGATCACCACCGTCCTGTTGCCCCAGGACGCCGACCCGTCGCAAGACCGGCCGCTGCTGGCTTTTCAGACCGCGATGGACGCGGTCACCGAGAGATGTTCTCCTTCTTATGCATTGCGCTACGGCGCCCGCGCGCTCGGCTCGGTCACCCAGTTCGAATGGCTGCTCGTCGCGAACGCGCTGCGCCGCGGCTGGGCCGTGAGCATCGCCGATCACGAGGGCCCGCGCGGAAACTTCGGCGCCCCACGTGAACCCGGCTACCGCGCACTCGACGGCATGCGCGCCGCACTGCGTTTCGCGCCGCTCGGCCTGCGTCCGAACACCCGGATCGCGGTGTGGGGTTACTCCGGTGGCGGCATGGCGAGTTCGTGGACGGTCGAGATGGCCCCGACCTACGCCCCGGAACTCGATATCGCCGGCGCGGTACTAGGGGCGCCGGTGGGCGATCCGGGTGCGGTGTTCGCCCGGTTGAACGGCACCAGCTATGCGGGCCTGCCCGCCATCGTGATCTCCGCCCTGCGCAGGCTTTACCCGGCACTCGGCGCGCTGCTGCAGAACGAACTCACCTTGGACGGGCACCGTTTCGTCGCCCGCGCCGAGACCTCGACGCCCTTCGGCGCCATCTTCGGCCTGGCCAACAAGCGCATGGACGATTACCTGACCCGCCCGCTCGACGAGGTGATCGCCACCCCCGAGTTCCAGGCGATGTTCGATGATCTGCGCCTCGGTAATTCGACGCCGGCCTGTCCGCTGCTGGTGGTGCAGCCGGTGCACGATCAGGTGATCCACATGGACGGCATCGACGGCCAGGTGGACCGCTACCGGCGCGGCGGCGCGCTGGTCAGCTACGTGCGAGACCGGTTGAGCGAGCATTTCTCGCTGCTGCCGCTGTCCACGCCGCTCAGCCTGGACTGGCTCGCCGACCGGCTGGCCGGGCAACCGGTGAGCGACGAGGGCGACAGCACCGTCTGGTCGGTCGCCGCGTCGCCGGCGGCGGCGCGCGGACTACTGGAGATGATGGTGACCGCGGCCAAGGTCGCGCTCGGCCGTCCGCTGCGCCAGGAGAGTGCGGCGGCGGTCCCGATCGCCCCCGCGCGCGCCGCCTGACCTCCTGCTCGCCGGCTTGCGCGCAGTCGATTGCCGCACCACTGGCCGGATGCTGGACAATGGACGCCGTGAACGACGCCGCGAACCATACTGCCGAGTCAGTTCCGGGCCCGCCGTCCACAGGATCGGCCCCGACTGAACCCACCCACCCCGTCGGCTCCGCCGCCGGCCGTCCCGCGGACCGTGCCCCCCGGAGCACCACCGGCTCCCGCCTGTACCCACGCGTGACCAGTTTCCGGTCGCGCCGTGGCGCGCTGACCGCGACCCAGCAGCAATCGTGGGACCGCATGTGGCCCACGATCGGGCGCGAGGTGGCCGACGAACCGCTCGACGCCGCCGCCTGGTTCGGCCGCGAAGCTCCGCTGGTCATCGAAATCGGTTGTGGCACGGGCACCGCCACCGCCGCCATGGCACAGGCCGAGCCGCACCTGAACCTGATCGGGATCGAGGTCTATCAGCCCGGCCTGGCGCAACTGGTGCAGCGGATCGAACGCGAGCAGATCCCGAACATCAGGCTGCTGCGCGGTGACGCCGTGGACGTGCTGGAAAACATGGTTGCTGACGAGTCGCTGACAGGCGTCCGCGTTTTCTTTCCGGACCCGTGGCCGAAGGCCCGCCATCACAAACGCCGGCTCTTGCAACCCGCCACATTCACCTTGATCGCGAATAAATTGAAATCCGGCGGTGTGTTGCATGTCGCGACCGACCATGCCGGCTATGCCGAACATATTGCCGAGGTCGGCGCGCAAGAAACCCAGCTCAGAGGCTTGAACGAGAGCACGGGCGGGGTCAGCGCGGACCATCGGGACAGCGCTGCGATCGGCTTCGAAAGGCCCGTCACGAAATTCGAAGGCAAGGCACATCGTGCGGGTAGCGCCATCACGGAGCTCATATGGGGGAAGATCGAATAATGAGTGTCAGTGAGATGGCCCACGAGGTGGTCGAAGTTGCCGGGGAGGTGCAGGGCACCGGATCCGAGGGTCTCGGTGGCGCGACGCCGGACGTGCGCCGGGTCCTGCTGGTGTGGGACGCCCCGAACCTCGACATGGGTCTCGGGGCCATCCTCGGTGGGCGGCCGACCGCCGCCTACCGGCCCCGGTTCGACGCGCTCGGCCGGTGGCTGCTGGCGCGCACGGCCGAGCTGTCCGTCGGCACGGTGCACCGGGTCGAACCGGAAGCGACCGTCTTCACCAATATCGCCCCCGGCACCGCCGATGTGGTGCGGCCGTGGGTAGAGGCGCTGCGCAACGTCGGCTATGCCGTCTTCGCGAAGCCGAAGATCGACGAGGACTCCGACGTCGACGCGGACATGCTGGCGCACATCGAACTGCGCAGCCGCGGTGCCGGATTGGCCGGCATCATGGTCGCCTCGGCCGACGGTCAGGCGTTCCGGGAGCCGCTCGAGGAACTCGCCGCCGCCGGAATCCCTGTTCAGGTACTCGGGTTCCGCGAGCACGCGAGTTGGGCCGTCACATCCGATACCCTCGAGTTCATCGATCTCGAGGACATCCCGGGCGTGTTCCGTGAACCGCTGCCCAGGGTCAGCCTCGACTCGCTGCCCGACGAGGGCGCCTGGCTGCAGCCGTTCCGGCCGCTGTCGGCGCTGCTCACCTCTCGCCCCGCGCAAGGAGTCGCTTAAGTGTTCACACGCTGGGGCGATCTGGTCTACAAACTGCGCTTCGGCGTGGTCGGTGTCGTCGCGGCCGCGCTGTTGGCGCTGGGCGGGTACGGCCTCGGTCTGGGCAGCCACCTCAGCTCCAGCGGGTGGGACGACCCGACGTCGGAATCCTCACAGGGCGCCAAGATCGCCGACGCCGCGTTCGGCCGCGATCACACCAGCGACGTGATCGTGCTGTACACCGCGCCCGAGGGCAAGACGATCGATGATCCCGAGTTCAAGGCGAAGGTGCTCGACAGCCTGAACAGCCTGCCGAAGAAGTACCCGGAGATCACCAAGGTCAACGGCGCCTACTGGCAGACCGAGACCGGCCCCGCCTCTCCGCTCACCTTCGGTTCGAAGGACAAGAAGTACACGTTCGCGTCGTTGGCCATCAAGGGCGACAACGACACCGAGATGCTGAACAACTTCCGCAAGGTCAAGAACGTCTTCGACGTTCCGGGCGTCACGGTGCAGGTCGCGGGGCTACAGGCGGTCGCGGGCACGCTGAACGACACCATGGCCGAAGACCAGCACCGGATGGAGATCCTGGCCATCCCCGCGGTCGCGGTGCTGCTGTTCTTCATCTTCGGCGGCTTGATCGCGGCCGGGCTGCCGCTGATCGTCGGTGGTCTGACGGTGATCGGCGCGCAGGGCATCGTCCTGTTCATCACCAAGTTCACCGAGGTGAATTCGTTCGTCGCGCCGGTCGTTTCGATGATCGGCCTAGGCCTGGCGATCGACTACGGCCTGTTCATCGTGAGCCGGTTCCGCGAGGAACTCGCCGAGGGCTACAGCACCTCCGCCGCGGTCCGCCGGTCGGTGATGACCGCGGGGCGCACCGTCGTGTTCTCCGCGACCATGATCATCGCCAGCCTCGGCGGCATGCTGCTGTTCCCGCAGGGCTTCCTCAAGTCGATCGCCTACGGCTCCATCGCGACGGTTTCGCTCGCCGCGCTGACCTCCATCACCATCCTGCCCGCCATGCTCGGCGTCCTGGGGCCGCGAGTGGACGCGTTGGGGCTCAAGCGGTTCCGCAAGACCAAGACCGCCGAGGAAGTCGAGAACGGCTTCTGGGGCAAGTGCACCCGCTGGGTGATGCGGCATCCGCTCAAGATCGCCATCCCGATCTGCATCCTGCTGCTCCTGTTGATCATCCCGGTGAAGAACCTCGCCTTCGGCGGCATCAACGAGCGGTACCTGCCGCCGGACAACTCGACCCGGCTCGCGCAGGCGAAATTCGACTCGATCTTCCCGCTGCGCAAGTCCGACCCGATCCAGCTGGTGTTCGTCTCGGACAACAGCAACGAGGTCGGCAAGGCGTGGGCCGAAGCCAAACAGGCCCCCGGACTCGCCGGCACCTTCGAGGTGCCGTCGCGCTCCAACACCGATCCGAACGTCTACCGCACCAGCGCGACGCTCGCCGACTCGGAGAACGCCGACCCGACGATCGAATACCTGCGCTCGATCAACGTGCCCGACGGCGTGACCATGTACGTCGGCGGGCAGCCGGTCATCCAGAAGGACAGCATCGACGCGCTGCTCGATCGCATGCCGCTGATGATCGCGCTGGTGCTGTTCGTCACCACGCTGCTGATGTTCCTGACCTTCGGCTCCCTGGTGCTGCCGATCAAGGCCGCGTTGATGAGTGCGCTCGGCCTCGGTTCCACGCTCGGCATCCTGACCTGGATCTTCGTCGACGGGCACGGCGCGCGGCTGCTGAACTTCACCCCGCAGCCGATCATGTCGCCGGTGCTCGTGCTGATCATCGCGGTGATCTACGGTCTCTCGACCGACTACGAGGTCTTCCTGCTCTCCCGCATGGTCGAGGCGCGCACCCAGGGCGCGTCCACCACCGAGGCGGTCCGCATCGGCACCGCGCAGACCGGGCGGATCATCACCGCGGCCGCGCTGATCCTGCTCGTGGTCACCGGCGCGTTCGCGTTCTCCGACCTGGTGATGATGCAGTACCTCGCGTACGGCATGATCGCCGCGCTCTTCATCGACGCCACCATTCTGCGCATGCTGCTGGTGCCCGCCACCATGAAGCTGCTCGGCGACGACTGCTGGTGGGCGCCCGCCTGGATGAAGAAGATCCAGCAGAAGATCGGGCTCGGCGAACCCATTCTCGACGACGAACGGCCCGGCGGCGGCGAGGTCGTCGACCTGGTGAAGACCACGCCGATCACCGACCCGGTCACCATGCAGATCCCCGCCGTGGCCGACCCCAACAAGCCGCGCAAGCCCCGCAGACCGCGCACGGTGGAGGAGATCGAGGCCGAGGCGCCGACCAAGCACCTCGACAAGATCAAGCCCGCCGCCCCGAAGCCGCCGCAGGCCTCGCCCGCGCCGCCGCCGCTCGACCCGACGCGGCAGCGGCCGATCCCGCCCGCCGGTTTTTTGTCGGACCCGAACATGCCGCGCCCGACCGGATATGCGGCGGCCCCGCCGGAACCGATCACGCCGCGGGTCAGCCCGCCGACCACGAGCAGACCGGATTCGGCTGCGGCCCGCCCGTTTTCGTCCATCCCGCACGACCCCACCGGCCCCCGGCCCACGCCGCCGCCGGCGCCCCGGACCGAAACGTCCGCCGGTGCCCCGTTCTCGGCGTTCGAGTCGCCCGCGGCGAACACCTTCGAGCCGCCCGCCCCGGCGCCTTTCGAGCCACCGGCCGCGCCGCAGGACGGTGCCCGGCGTCCCGAGGCGAAATTCGAGCCGACACAGCCCACGCCGTCCGTCGCGCCCTTCGCCGGCGCGGACCCGCGGCCGTCCATGCCGCTGCCCAGGTTCGTCGATCGCAATGCGACACAGGACGATTCGGCAGACCGGTCGGCCCAGCACGGAGCGCCGGAGACCGCGGCGGAACCCGACGATCCGAACCGCAACAGCATCGAGAACTGGATGGCCGAACTGCGCTCCTCGCGGCGCGGCGGGAAAGCGCCCGGCAAGGTCGAGGAGGGTCGTCATTCCGGTGGCGACGGCCGCACCGTCAGCGTGAACGAACTGCTGCGCCGCCGCGACACCGAATAGTCAGCACACGAAAGCACCGCCCCCGCGCCATATCTCGGCGCGGGGGCGGTGCTTTTTCGGCCGGTCAGTCCGCCGGGGGCGGCGTGGCCGCAGCCTCCGCGAAAGCGCGGGCGTACCTCGTGCCGACGACCAGGAGCAGGACGCCCACCACGAGGAAGGCCGCGACCCGCACCAGACCGTCCAGGGTGGCCAGGTCGAACAGGAACAGTTTGGCCAGTGCGGCGACGGTGACCAGCAGACCGGAACCGAGGGCGAGTTTCGCCACGGCGGAGGCCTTTCCGAGGTTGCGCAGGCCGTAGAACAGGGACGCGGTCGCGCCCGCCATCCACAGGATCGTCGCCGCGCTGTGCCCGATCACAAAACCGTCGTCCGCGCCGGTCGCGACGGCGATCGACACCGCCGCGGCGGTCACCGCATACAACCCCGCGATACCGGCCACGATCCACTGCAACTCGGCGGTGTTCCGCAGGGCCGGTACGGTGCGCGCGCACCACACCCCCACCGCCACGACTGCCATCAAGAGCACCGCGGCCAGCGCCGTCGCGAAGCTCAGGCTCTGCTCCGAGCGATGCTGCGCGGCAAGGATTTCCGGGCTCGCGATGTTCAGGAACGCGAGGGCGCCCAGCGCCGCGAAGGCCGCACCGAGACCGGCGGCGACACCGGAGCGGCGCTGTCCGGCCACACCGAGGAAGCCAAGTGCCACCAGGAACCACGCGATCGGCAAGGTGCGGGCATCGGTGACGGCGACGCAGACCTCCAGTAGCGCGATCGATCCGGCGACCGCCGCGACCGTTGCGGTGTGACCCGGAATCTGCACCAGCGCCGCGATTCTCGGCACCAGGGCGGTGGCGGCCACGAGCAGCAGCACCGTCGCACAGACCGCGGCGATCAGCGTCGCGACCGGTCGATCGAACTTGTACATCCCCGGCGCGCTCAGCAGCGGGACGGTCGCGATGGCGAGCGCCAGCGAGGCGGTGATATCGGCCGGCCGCCGCCGGACCACCAGGATGGTTCCGGCCAGTCCGACCGCCGCCACCGCCACGGCCGCGACCAGCAGGCGCAGCCGGTCGCCGGACGTGTCGAGCAGCGCACCGGCGACGGCGACGAAGGTGGCCAACGCCGCGGGCAGCGTCCGCACCACGTGCAGATACGGCCAGTCCCGCAGCAGCTGCACCGGCAGGCAGGCCAGCTGCAACACGATCAGGAAAGCGAGCAACACCAGTTCGGTGGTCAGCACCGGCGACAGCACCGCGGCGCCGAGCACCACCAGGACCGCCAACGGCTGCGACTGCCAGCGCATCGCCAACGCCACCCCGATGGCCGCGACGCCGAGCGCCACCGCGAAACCGAGCACCGGATGCAGCCAGTGATAGATCGCGGTCACCGCGACGACATCGAGGTACGCGCCCGCGATACCGGTGGCCGCCAACGCGATACCGCCGACCCGGCCACCCGGCCGATCGAACACCCGCATGCCCGCCGCCACCAGGACGGCCGAGAACGCTGCGCCCGCAACCACTCTGGGCACCGGCCCGAAGAACCCCGCCTGCGCCGCCAGCACCAGCAGCATCACCACGCCGATCAACGTGACGCCCACCCCCGCCACCGCCAGCAGCTTGCTGATCAACCCGTCCCGCTGCCACCACGGCGTATGCGGCACCGGCGGCCCGGCCCGCGGCGGCACCGGCGGCCGCATCCCCGGCCCCGGCATCCCGCGCACCGGCATCGGTGGCCGCCCACCCCACGCCCCACCCGGCGGACCGTGCATCGGCACGTACGGCGGCGGCATCGCCCCAGAACCTGCTGCCGCCCAAGCCCCTTCAGACCCCACCGGCACACCCGGCACCTGCGCTGCCGCAGGCGGAACCGCACCGAAGCCCTGTGCAGGCGGTACCGCACCCGGCATCTGGGCCCCCGCAGGCGCACCCTGCGCCGATGCGACACCGGGGATTCGACCCGCCACAGGCGAGCCCGTGCCCGCCGCAGACGCACCCTGCGCCAGCGCAGCGCCCGGGACCTGAGCGGCCGCAGGCGGAACCCCGGCTGCCCCCGCCTGGACACCCAGCCCCGGCGAACCGGCACCCGAGATAGGAGCCGTGCCCGAGCCATGCGCCTGAGGTGCCGAACCCACTCCCGGAACCCGATCCAGACCCGGACCTGCCGACTCACCCGGTGCCGTGCCCGCTGCCGCAGAAGACGCCGCGGACTTATCCGCGCCAGGCGTCCGCGCCGCCGAATCCTGTTCTCCCGGAACCCCACCCGCCGCATCAGCCGCCGCGGGCGCGGCCAAGTCATCGGGTTGCGCACCCATGTCCGGAGTGAAAGCGGCGCTCGAGCCGTGGCCGTGCGCAATCGCGTCGGCCGTTGGGCCCGGGGTGCGACCCGCTGCGAAGGCTTGTCCCTGTGCCGCAGTCGCAGCGCCGGCAATCTGCCCCGGCGCGGCAGCCGGCACCGCGCCCGAAGTCGCGGCCAATGCGGGCGGCACCCGTCCCGCTCCCGGCGCGGTCGCAGTTCCCGCAGCTGCGCCGGTCGTCGCGGCCGAGCCCCGTTCGGGAGCCGAAACCCCTTGCGCCCCAGCAGAACCTGTCACTACCTGAGTACGCAACAGCTCCAGGTCCCGCCCGAGCACACCCATCTGCGTCCCCAACGCAGCGAATTCCCCCGAAAGGCGCGAGATCAGCGCCGGATCGATAGATGTGGTCATGCACCCATGCTCACCCCCACCGGCCCCCGAAACATGAGTAGTAACCCCTGCTGACCACCCGAGATCTACCCGACTGCCAGGACTGCCAACCTCTACTCGGCCTTGTCTACGTCCGATCCGCCGGATCCCGCACCGATGAATACCTACTGAAGACCACATCGCTCGACCGACCGCCCCCATCCAGACGCCGATCCTGGTCCTCGCGGGTGGCAACGGCGACCACAACTTAGCTCTACCAGCGAAAAGGAAGGAAATGATATACTTTGAAGCGGCAAATGATATCAGTTCGGGAGGTCCCGATGGCTCGCACCGTATTGGATCTCGACGACGATCTGCTGGCCCAGGCCGCAGAGGTTCTCGGCACCTCGAAGAAGGTCGCGACCGTCAACGCCGCCCTTGCCGACGTGGTGCGCCGCCGCAAACGCGAGCAGTTCGCCGCATGGGTGAAGTCCGGTGGACTGAACGACGAACCGTCGGCTCCCGGTGAGCAGTGAGCGCTACCTCGTCGACAAATCCGCCCTCGCCCGCTGGGGCAGGCCTGCCGTCGCGCCGATCCTCGACGACCTGTCATCGCGCGGGACGCTGGCCATCTGCGGTGCCGTCGAATACGAGGTGCTGTACAACGTCCGCAAGTCCACCGAACTCGAGTCGGTCCGCGACATGCTGCGCGGTTTCGACTGGCTGCCCACACCCGACGAAGTCTGGGACCGTGTCAACGACATCCAACTCGACCTGATCCGCGCAGGCACCCATCGGGCGATCTCGTTGCCCGACTTGATCATTGCCGCCACGGCCGAACGCCACGGCCACACCGTCCTGCACTATGACGGCGACTACGACCTGATCGCCGCCATCACCGGCCACCCGAGCAGCTGGGTGGTTCCTGCCGGCCACGCCGACTGACGAACGTCGTTGCGGCGCAAGCACATGATCGACGTTTGCCCGGCCTTGGGGGCTGATCACCACGCGGCAGCGCTCGCAGGCATTGCCCCCACCGGCACCTGGCGATCGCGTGGCCAGGTCGAGGCGCAGGATTTGGGCGGTCGGGAGGCTGGTGGGTGGAGGATTTTCGTGTGGTGGTGTCGAGTTCCAGCGGAAAAACTCGGCGACCAGCTCAGGTGGCGACTTCGTGGGGTGTGGGTCGAATACTCGGTGTCTGCTCGTAAGACGAGGAAGGACAACGACATTGAGTGGAACAGCGACGGGTGACGGGGTGACGGTGCTGGAGGGGTTCGTGCCGGTGATCGATCTGTCGGACCGGCACTGTGCCGACAGACGTGGGGACATTGCGCGGGCGATCGGACAGGCTTGTGCGAGATCGGGGTTCTTCACCATCGTGGGTCATGGGGTTGCGGCGGAGCTGGTGGCGCGGATGTGCGAGACGACCAGGGAGTTCTTCGAGCTGCCCGATGCGCTGAAGGATTCGGTCGCACATCGGCCGGGCGTATCCGGATTCCGGCGGATGGCGGGCGCGACCGCGCACAGCCTGGACCAGCCGTCACCGCCGGACCTGTGCGAAGTCTTCTCGGCGCACGTGACCGGCGATTTGAGCGAGGAGGAACGCGCGGGCCTCGGCGACTATTGGGCGTCCTGGAAATTGGCCAATATCTGGCCTGCCGTGCCCGCGAATTTCGCGGACACCTGGCGCGAATACATGGCGGCCCTCACCGATTTGGCGGCGGATCTCATGCGATTGTTCGCTCTGGCACTGGAATTGCCGGAAAATTTCTTCGACGACATCTTCGCCCGCCACGTCTCGTCGGTGGCCGTCAACTACTACTTCCCGCAACGCGCAGCGCCGCTGCCCGGCCAGTTGCGCCGGGGCGCGCACACCGATTGGGGCAGCCTCACCATCCTGTATCAGGACACCGCTGTCGGCGGCCTCCAAGTACGTCACGGCACGGGCGGGTGGCGTGACGTCCCGGCCGTTCCCGGCGGCTTCATCGTCAATATCGGCGATCTGATGGCCCTGTGGACGGCGGGCCGCTGGGTCTCCACGCTGCACCGGGTGATCAATCCCGAACGGGGCAATACGTCCGCACGCCTGTCGATCCCGTTCTTCTACCTGCCGAGTCACGACGCGGCGATCGACCCGATCGGCTCCTTCGCGGGTCATGCCGCGCAGCAGCAGTTCGGCGCGGAGACCGCGGGCCAATGGATTTCGCGCAAGATGCAGAAGACGTTCGCCGCCGATCCGCAGCACTACCGGACGGCCGACTGAGCGCCGGAGGCTCACGCCGTACCGGAATGGCGGGTCGTCACCTGCTGGACGGCGTCGAGCACCGCGCTGCGCGGCGGCATCCGGAGCACGCCGGGGGCCGGTTCGCCCGCCCAGTGCCAGCCGCGCGCACAGTCGCCGGTGGGCACCATGATGTGCTGCCCACCGGGCAGCACGGTGACCTGATACCCGGCCAGATATCGGCGCATCGGCACTTCGACGGGACTGGCCGGGCTCGGCGGCGCGACCAGAAAGATCCAGGTGTGCTCGCCGGGATCGGCGATCACGGGCGCCGTGTAGGTGCGCTCGAGGGCGACGAGCACGGCGCGGCCCAGGTCCGGCGGCATCGCGACGGCGCCGAGGACCGAGCCGGTAACCACCATCGGGCGTCCGCCGAGTAGTTGCACCGGCAGCCCGTGCAAATGGCGCAGCCGGTGCGCGATCTCGTGGGATGAATGACAACGCTCGGTGTTCGGCACGATGTTCATTGCCGCCGCCCTTTGCTATGAAAGTTGCAGAAAGGCAACGATATTCCACGCGCCGGAAAACGAGTCGTACGTAATGTCCCACTTCGGCCGAACACCGTGACTTAGCGTCGTACTCTGAAACCCAGATTTAACAAAGGAATTGGGTCCATGGACGATTCGTCGATCGGTGTCCGCATCCGCAGGTTCCGCGGCCGGGCGCTCACCCAGCGTCAGTTGGCGGATCAGGCGGGGGTCAGCGTCGACCTGGTGCGCAAACTCGAGCAGGGCGGCAGGCAGACCGCGTCCATCGCCAGCCTGCAAAAGCTCGCGCGCGCATTGGATGTGGACATCGCCGACCTCATCGGCAAGCGCGCGGGCGTGCCGTCCGGCGACCCGGATTCCGGCATCGTCGCGATCCGCCGCGCCTTGACCCCGGTCGACGACCTGCTCGGCGTGACCGAGGAGGAGGCCGCGGTCAGCCTCGAGGACGGGCAGCGCGCGGTCGACTACGCGTGGGGCGCGTACTGGGCCGGCCGCTACGAGCTGCTCACCTCGGTGCTGCCGACCGGGATCACCCAGCTGCGCGCGACCGTGCACGCCGCGCGCAACGGCTCGGTCCCGGTCGCGAACGAGCTACTGGCGCGGATGTATTGGGTGACCGGCTGCACGCTGGTACACCTCGGACAGACCGATCCGGCGTTCCTGGCGATCCGGCAGGCGCTGCTGGCGGCGGCCGCGGGCGACGACCCGCTGCTGCTCGGCACCATCCGCGGCTCGGTCGCCTGGCAACTGCTGGTGCAGGGCCGCTACGCGGAGTCCAGGGGCGTCGCGCTGCGCGCGGCGGCCGAGCTGGAGCCGAAAGGTGATGTCCCGCTCGCGCACCTGTCCGCCTACGGCTCGCTGGTACTGCAGGGCGCGACCGCCGCGGGCCGGGCTCAGGCTGTGCCCGAAGCGCTGTCGCTGGTCGAGGCCGCGCGCGCGGTCGCGGAGCGGATCGGCAGTGACCGCACGGATTACGAAACCTATTTCGGCCCAGCACAAATCGTCATGCAGACGGTGGATGTGCAGGTCTCGTCCGAGCGTTATCCGGAGGCGCTGGCCGCCGCGCGCGAGATGCCCGCCAACGGCGGCCTGCCGCAGTCCTCGCGCGCCCGGCACCTCACCGATACCGCCGTCGCCCTGTCCCGCACCGGCCAGCATCAGCGCGCGCTCGGCGCCCTGCTCACCGCGGAACGGGTGGGCGGCACCGACTGGCTCAAGTATCAGTCGCTGCCCCGCCACATCGTGGCCGAGCTGCTCGATCACGACCGCAGAGTCCCGTTGCGCGCCTTCGCCCGTCGCATCGGCGTCAACACCTGAGCCGACGCCGATCGAATTGCTCAGTGGCCCATCATGCGACGCCAGTGCGCCATGAAGGTGTGCTTGGCGGTGAGCGATCCGAAGCGGATCCGGCCGCGGACCACGACGTGCAGCGGTCCGATGGGCGGGCCGGTGCGCACCTTGTTGTTGACGCTGGAGCCGATCAGGTCCACCTCGTTGAGGTCCACGGTGGCCTCACGCGGCACGATGAGGGTGAGCGAGCTGCAGAAATCGTCCACGTTCACCTCGACCACCTGGGTCGACATGATCGCCTCGGTGAAGTCGAGGGTGACGCCGGAGAGCCAGTTGTTGAGGTGCAGGGTCGGCGCGACCTGCCACGGCCCGCGCCGGTTCACCCCGGACAGCCTGCTGCGGATCACGCTGCCGTTGCCGGTGACCGGGCTGATCGGCGGCGGCGCCGGGCGGTGCTTCACGAACGAGGGCGTGGTGTTCACAAAGGTGGAGGGCGGCGCGGTGGGCTGACCGACCAGCCGGACCCCAGGCAGGTCGATGAGCACAGCGTTCAGCTCACCGCGGGTCTTCGCGGCGAGCGCGGTGTCCATCCGCTCGGTGAACTCGCCCAGCGAGAGCATGCCGAGCCCGACGGCACGTTGCAGCAGCTGCCCGACGTGCTCGCGCTCGGCGTCGGACACGCGTAGATCCCGGTCGCCGATCGCGTCACCGGGGCCGACGCCGTGGGATGTCGATTCGGGTCCGCCCATGGTTTCGAGATTACCGATTCACCGGCTCCGGCGTATCAGGGCGATCCCGGATTCCGCAGGGCGTTTCGTACCTCCGCCGGACTACTCCAGTCCCTGCTCGATCGCATAGCGGGTCAATTCCACCCGGTTGGCCAGTTGCAGCTTGCGCAGCGTGGCCTGCACGTGGTTCTCCACGGTGCGATGACTCAGGTTGAGCCGGGACGCGATCTGCTTGGCGGACAACCCCTTCGCCACCATGCGCAGCACCTCGGTCTCGCGTTCGGTCAGCGCGGGACGGTGCGGCTCGTCGGGCGCGGCGGGCGCCGTCGCCATCCGCCGGTATTCGCCGAGCACCAGCCCGGCGAGGCCGGGGGTGAACACCGGCTGCCCGGCCGCGGTCGCGCGGACCGCCTCGATCAGCTCCGCCACCGACGCGCTCTTCACCAGATACCCCGAGGCTCCGGCCTTGATCGCGTCGAGCACGTCGTCGCGTTCGGCCGAGGCGGAGAGCACGAGCACCCGGCTCTGCGGCGAGACGCGCAGCACCTCGGCGGTCGCCTGCGCGCCGTTCCCGTCGGTCAGCTGCATGTCCATCAGCACCACCGCGGGTTGCACGGCCGCGGCCCGCCTGGTCGCGCTGCCCACCCCGTCCGCGGTGGCGACCACCTCGAACCCGGCCTCGGTGAGGTCGCGCGACACCCCGTCGCGCCACATCGGGTGATCGTCCACCACCATCACCGAAATCGCTTCGGTCGCAGCACTGTCGGTCATAGTCCGCTCCTCGGTACCCGGAATTCCCATTCGGTGCCGAAGCCGACACCGCCGTCGATTTCGGTGAGCAGATCGGCGGTACCGCCCAGCGCGGCGATCCGTCCGACGATCGATCGGGAAACGCCCAGTCGCCCTTCGGCTTCCGCTTCGGCCAGCCGGCCGGGCGCGATGCCGACGCCGTCGTCACGCACCGAGATCACCAGTTCGTCGCCGGTGTCCTCCAGCAGCACATACGTTTTCGCGTCCGGCCCGGCATGCAGTTCGGCATTGGACAGCGCGTTGGCGACGGCGGCCGCGAGCTCGCCCGCCGCCCACCGTCCGATCAGCACCGGATCGCCGGGGGTGGAGACGAACACGGTCGGCTTCGCGTGCACGGTGAGCAGCGGCCGCAGGTCTACCTCGGCGCCGCCGGAATCGCCTCGATCGGCCTGCTCGCTGATCAGGACCCGCAGCGCCACTTCCTGTTCCCCGGCCCGCTGCGCCAGTTCCGCGGTGGCACCGCCGATCTCGGTACCGCGCCGCTTGATGTAGCTGAGCACCTGCAGCACGCCGTCGTGCACCTCGCGCGAAAGCCGTTCGCGCTCTTCGGCGGCGGCGGTCAGCCGGACGGCGCGTTCGAGCTGGTCCTGCGAGCGGCGCGCGGTGTTCGCCGCCAGGCCGAGGGCCAGGCCGACCGAGACCAGCACCGGCACCGTCGCATCGGTCCACACGTCCTGTCCCCACTGGTCGCGCACGGTCAGTGCCGCCGAGGCGATCAGCGCGCCGGAGAGCACGCCCGCGATCGGCCCGCGCAGGATCGCCGCCCCGATCACCGCATTGGCGGCCCAGAGCGTGGTCGGCAGCGTCTGATGTCCGTGATACCAGTCGTAGTCGGCGACCAGCCGGGTCGCGGCCATCAGCGCGATCACGACGACGTGGTCACCGAGCACCACCCAGCCGCGCAGCCGCCGCACATCGGGAAACTGCCACTGCGACAGCATGATCGCCGACGCACCCGACCAGACCGCCATCAGCGCGACGAGCACCCAGCTCAACCGCTGGTTCTGGTAATAGGGCACCGAGGCGACCTGCTGACCGACCGCGTACAGCAGAGTGACCAGGCGCAGCGCCTGCACCGCCCGCCACAGCGGCGTCGTGGCCACGTCGGACGAACGCGGCTCAGCCCCGCGGCGCGCCATCACCGGATCCGGGCTCGGCGGACCGGGCCTCGGGGGTCTCGTCCGCGGCCTTGGTCAAGGTCGCCGCCACGTCGAAGCGGTCCGGGTCCGGCTCGTCGGGTTCGACCTCGCCGGTTTGCAGATCCTCGAACAACTCCGCCGGGGTATCCGCGAGCAGCGAGCGGATGGCCGTGTTCATCACCGCGACGAACGGCACTGCGAGCAGACCGCCCGCGATCCCGCCGAGCACCACGCCCGCCGTGATCGCCAGCACCACCGCCAGCGGATGGATGCTCACCGCCCGGCCGAGCAGCAGCGGTTGCAGCACATGGCCTTCCAGCTGCATCACCGCGATGATGATGCCGAGCACGATCAACGAGGTGATCAGTCCCTTGGTCACCAACGCGATGAACACCGCGACGAACCCGGCGACGAAGGCGCCGATGATCGGGATGAACGCGCCGATGAACACGAGTGAGGCCAGCGGAAGCGCCAGCGGCACACCGAGTATGCCGAGCCCGGCGCCGATGCCGATGGCGTCCACCGCCGCCACGGCCACGGTGGCGCGCACGAATCCGACCAGCGTGCCGAAGCCGAGCTGCCCGGCGGTACGTACCCGCTCCCGCTGCGGAGTGGGCACGATCCGGGTGACGAACTGCCAGATCTGATCGCCGCCGTAGAGGAAGAAGATGAGGATGAACAGCGTCAGGAAGATGCCGGTGAGCAGTTCGAAGATGACCGTCGCGGTGGTCAGCGCCCCGCTGGTGAGCCGGTCCTGATTGGACTGGATGGCCTTGACGATCTGGTCGCCGGCATTGCCGATCTGATCGTTGCTCATATGCAGCGGACCGGTGATCAGCCAGTCCTGAATCTTGTGAATGCTGTTGGTGAACTCGCGGGACAACTGCGGCACGCCCGCGATGAACTGTTCCACGACGAATGTCATGATGCCCGCGACCAGCCCGAGCGAACCGACCAGCGCGACGAACACGCCGACCGAGCGCGGCACCCCTAGTCGTTGCAGCCAGTCCACCAGCGGCGCGAGCAGGGCGGCCGCGAGCAGGGCGATGGCCAGCGGAATCACCACCGTCGCCAGCTTCTGGATGACCGCGACCAGCGCCAGCGCGACCGCGAAGAGGATCAGCAGCCGCCAACCCCACTCCGCCGACACCCGGACGATCGGATGCACGGAGTCAGCGGCAGGCCGCGGCAGAGAGGCTTTCCGCTTCGTGTTCGGCTTGGGGTCGGTCACCTCGCCGAGCTTAACGGGCGCATCAGGGCAAAGTCCCGCGTCGACCCGCGCCGAGCCGGGGCAGAACCGCACCCGGACCGAAGCTGAGCCGGACCGGCGCAACAGCGCCGCAGCGATGGACGCGTGATCGAAACGCTAGATTGTTGGTTGTGTCAGCGCCCTTGGAAGCGGTCAAACAGACCATGCGAACGCGCTGGCCGCTGTACCTGGCATCGATGCTGCTGGCCAACGCCTTCGGCGCGGTGCTGGTGTGGGCGTTCATCCAGTACGGCCTCCCGGTCCCCGAAGACGCGCAGAGCGGTGCCAGGCACACCGGCCTGGTGATTCCCGGTCTGGTGTTCATCACCGGCGGCGTGCTCAGCGCGACCGCGTCCGCGCTGATGCTGCGCCCGGTGATGCGCTGGCAGATGCGCGGCGGACCGCCGAGCAGGCAGGAACAGATGGCCGCGCTGCACGCGCCGCTGCGCCAGGCGATCCTGCATCTGGCGCTGTGGTTGATCGGCGGCGCGATCCTGGCGGCCCTGATCATTTCCGAAGAACCCAAGCTGGCGGGCGCGGTGATCGTCACCGAATGCATGGCCGCCACCATCGTGTTCGGTTTCACCTACATGCTCGGCGAGCGGATTCTGCGCCCCGTCGCCGCCGAGGCGCTGACCGCGGGCACCTTCGATCACACGCTGACCCCGGGCGTCGGCACCCGGATGGCCATGACCTGGGGCATGGGCACGTTCGCCCCCACCATCGCCATCGTGCTGCTCTGTATCACGCAGATCTCCTCGGACGTGAAATTCTCCGCCCAATCGCTGGCGATCTCGATCCTGCTGCTCTGCGGTGTGGTCATCCTGCAGGCGCTCGCGCTCTCGATGCTCACCGGTTCCAGCATCTCCGATCCGGTCCGCCAGCTCAGCCAGGCCATCGACCGGGTGCAGGAGGGCGCGCGCGACGTGCAGGTCGAGGTCTTCGACGGCAGCGAGATCGGCCTGCTGCAGGTGGGCTTCAACCGGATGATGGAAGAGGCGGCCAAACGCCGCCAGCTGCAGGAACTGTTCGGCCAGCACGTCGGCGAGGAGGTGGCGCAGCGCGCGCTCGACTACGGCACCGAACTCGGCGGCGAGACCAGGTTCGTGGCGGTGCTGTTCGTCGATATGGTCGGGTCCACCGCGACCGCCGCCGAGCGACCGCCCACCGAGGTGGTGAGCCTGCTCAACGAATTCTTCCGGATCGTGGTCGACGTGATCGACCGGCACAACGGGTTCGTCAACAAGTTCGTCGGCGATGCCGCGCTGGCCATCTTCGGCGCGCCGCTAGACCGCCCGGACGCGCCGACCGCGGCGCTGGCCGCGGCCCGGGAACTACGCGAAGTACTGCGCGAGGTGCCCGGCCTCGATATCGGGATCGGGGTATCGGCCGGACTGGCCGTCGCCGGAAATATCGGCGCGGCAAATCGTTTCGAATACACGGTGATCGGCGATCCGGTCAACGAGGCCTCCCGGCTGACCGAGCTCGCCAAAGATCAGCCGGGGCGCACCTTGGCCTCGGGCAGCGCGCTGTATTTCGCCGATGAAAGCGAGCAGGACAAGTGGGAAACCGGCGAAGAAGTACAACTGCGCGGCCGGCGCCGAAAAACCATGCTCGCCTGGCCGAAAGAAAGCTTCGATGTCGACACGCAGGTCGCCACCTAGCCGACCACGCGGTAGACCGATGAAACACCAGCGTTCCCGAGTTAGGCTGACTGGGTGACGGCCAACGGGGAACTGGCAGGAGAACCTGCGCCGGCGCACACGGACCAGACCCGCCGTGGCAAATTCTGGTGGCTGAAATGGGTCGGCGGCATTGCCCTGCTGGCATTGTTGATCGCCGAGGGCATCTACCTGTGGCCCCGGCTGCACGAATCGTGGCAAAAACTCAGCGACATACATTGGGGCTGGGTCGCCGCGTGTATTTGGTTGCAGGCATTGTCGATGAGCGGATTCGGCCGCGTGCAGAAACAACTGCTGAACGCGGGCGGCGTCGAAGTGAGCCAGCGTAAATCCGTCGCGGTGGTCTACGGTGCCACCGCCATGTCCGTCACGTTGCCCGCGGGGCAGGTGTTTTCCACCGCGTTCACCTACCGGCAGACCCGGCGCTTCGGCGCCAGCCCGATCGTCGCGTCCTGGCAACTCGTGTTCTCCGGCGTGGTCGCCGCGGTCGGACTCGCGCTGCTCGGGGTGAGCGGCACGTTCCTGTCCGGCGGCAGCATCGGGCCGTTCAAACTGGTCCTGTCGGTCGCCGCAGTGATCGCCCTGGTGTGGGGCGGCAACTATGTCTCGAACAACCCCGGCTCGCTGGAGGCCCTGCTGCGCCGGGCGCTCGGGCTGCTGAACCGGCTCCGCAAACGCCCCGCCGACCAGGGCGCGAGCAAGGTCGGCGACGTGCTGGCGCAATTGGAGTCGGTGCAACTCGGCAAACGCGACGGGGCGCTGGTCGCGCTGTGGGCGCTGCTGCACCGCTTCGCGGACGTGGCCTGTCTCGGCGCCGCCTGCTACGCCGTCGGCGCCGACCCACGGCTGGCCGGACTGCTGCTCGCCTTCGCCATCGGTAAGGCCGTCGGCTCGATCCCGTTCGCGCCCGGCGGCATCGTCTATGTCGACGCGACCCTGATCTACGGCCTCACCGCGGCGGCCGGGCTGCCCGCGGCGCAGGCGGTGGCCGCCGCGTTCGTCTACCGGCTGGTGAGCTTCATCCTGGTGGCGATCGTCGGCTGGATCGTCTTCCTCTTCCTGTTCCGTACCCCGCAGGACGACGACGCCGAATACGAGAAGGAATTCTCCCAGCGGCGGTTCTGAGCGCGAACACGCAGTGCCGCAGGTGCTTCACATTCGGCGCGGCCGCGCCCACTACGCTGGCCCGCGTGAAGAAACTGGTGCCGTTGGTCGTCGATGCGCTGCTGGTGATCTTGTTCTGCGCGATCGGCAGGCGCAGTCACGACGAAGCGGTACTCACCGGCCTGCTGCGCACGCTCTGGCCGTTCGCGATCGGCCTGGCCCTGGGCTGGCTGGTCGCCGTCGCCGCGGCGAGCAGGTTGTTCGGCGACGCCGGGCGGGTCGCGCGCTTCGACGGCACGGCGCTGTGGCCCACCGGAATTCTGGTGTGGCTCGGCACGCTGGGCGGCGGCATGCTGCTGCGCGTGGTCAGCGGTCAGGGCACGGCGTTCAGCTTCGTGTTGGTCGCGGGTGTGGTGCTGGCGCTGTTCCTGCTCGGCTGGCGCGCGGCCATCAAAGCGTTGAACTGATCGCTGCGTTGACCTGACCGCTGTTTCAGGGCTCGGGGGCAGCCAGCGACTGCAGCATCCGCACCGCCATCCGCGCGGTCGCGTCGCCGCTGTCCACATCGTTGATGTGCACCGCGAAGGCCAGGTCACCCATGTTCGCGATGAGCCAGCCGTCGCGTCCCGCGGTCGCCGCGAAACCGGTGACGTCGCGATACATCCGCAGGCTCGCGAATTCCGGGGCATTGGTCGCGTCCCGCAGCATCGCGCGCAGCCGCTCGGTGATCTCCGGCGCCAGCGGCGCGAGCTGGGCGTCGGTGGTGCTCGGCCGCGCGACCTCGATGAGCGGCGGCGGCACCGAGCCGCGCGCGATCGCCGCCGCGGCGATCGCCATGCCGAACGGGCTGGCCAGCACCGCGTCCGAGCCGCCGCCCTGCCGAACCTGCTCGCTGCGTCCCGCGACCGCGAGCCGCCCGGTCACCTCGTCGAGGCCGGGCACCTTGAAATCGACGCCGACCCCGAGCGCGGGCGCGAACTCGGCCGCCTCCGGCACCGGAACATCTTGCGGCGCCTTACCTTTGGTGAGCGCGGCGACGGCGCGGAACAGCTCGATATTGCCGCCGACCGGGTACAGCCCGGTGAACGCCACCGGCCCGTGCTCGCTGGCCTGGGTGTTCTGCGCGACCGCGACCACCGCGCCGCTGGAGGGCTGGATCGCGACGATCGAGGCGGGGGTCGGCGCGCTGACCACCGCGTCCTCGGCGGCGCGCTGCAAACGCTGGTCCATGGTGCCCGCGATATCCGGGCCGGGCGGGCCTTGCTCGCCGGCCAACTGCGTGACGAACCGGCCGTCCTGCTCGAATACCTGCACGCCCCAGCCGGAATGCTGATCCTGGCTCTCCTGCTGCACCTTGCGCAGCGCGTCCAGCATGGGCGACCAGACGCGGCGGTCGGCGGAGATGAGCCGCTGCTGCTTCTCCATCACGACGCCGGGGATCGGCGCCATATCCGGCTGCAGCAGTTCGAAATCGGATTCCCGCAGGTTCACCGCGACCACCGGCTTGCCCTGCGAGGTGGCCACCTGCTGCATCAGCGACGGCCCGGTGATCAGCGGGGCGACCGGCTCGATCGCCTTGGCCAGCGCGTTGGTCGAACCGACCGGGTCGGGCATCTTCGCCGGGTCGAGCTTGATCACGTTGATCGGCTGCTCGGTCATCAGCGGCTGGCCCGCGATGTCGTTGACCTTCGGCGCGGGAGCGGGCTGGGTACGCACCAGCCGCACGGTGCGGTTGTGATCGAGCTGCGGCATGACGATCGCCGGATCCCACGAGATGCGCCAGCCGATCGCGAGCTTGCGCACGTTGCCCTGCAGGCTGTAGTTCCAGTTTTTGCGGTCGCCGAAGTTCCAGTCGGCATCCATGCTGAAGATGGCCGACTCCGCGTCGAGCCCGATGAATTGGGTCTTCCGATAATCCACCTTGCCCGGCTGCAGGCCGGCAAACATTTGCTTCAGGGTTGCCGAAGCTGCGGTGGGATACGACGTGAGTTCCGAGGCGCGGGTGTAGTCCTGTTTGTCGAGCAGTTCGGTGAAACGCTCGACGACCGCCTCGGCCTCGTTTTTACCCTCGTGTATCCCGCACGATCCCATCGCGATCGCAAGCGCCGCCACCCCCGCGAGTGCCATAGCGCCCCGGACGCGGAAGCGGCGGGATCCCCACACATCCATGTCGCCCACTCTTCACTCTTGTCACTCCAGTAACAAGACCACCGTACCTGAAAAAGACCTGTCTGCGGTGCCTCCGCCGCAAGGACGTTACCCATGCTCAGCATCTCAATTGTGCCCGAAATCTCCCATCTCGGGGGCCCGATCATGATCGGTGTCCAGTGCTACGGCGACAACCGGCGCCGCTACCGTACCGGGCACTCCCGCAAAGTCGTGCGCTTACTGACTTACTCGGCGTTTCGGATCAATGGGTACCCAGACGGGGTCCGGACGAACCGTAGAACAGTCGCCCGACCACCGCCTGAACCAGCGGCGAACTCTGTTCGCACAGAGCGGAACCATTCGCGCGAATTGCGACGTAATCTTGTAATCAACGTAAGCAGCACTACACGGTAAGTAGGTGATTCCCCATGAGACAGCACCATCGGGGACGGGGCTTCGGCCGACCCGGCGGCTGGCAGCAAGCCGACCTCCCGGATCCCGCGGATGCCCCGGATTGGTTCGCGGGCAGGTTGCCCGCCGACTGGTTCGCCGGCCCGCCCGTCATCGAGATCGACCGGGACGAGATCGTCGTGATCGGTGAGTTGCCGATCAGGCAGCCGGAGCAGACCCCGGTCGACCCACCCGCGGAAGGCGATCCCGAAGCGCCGACCGAGGAAGTTCCGCGGGCGACCAAGGAGGGGGCCGTCTCCCGGTTCCGCGAATCCACCCGCGCCGCCCGGATGCAGATCGCCGACGAAGCGCAGCGCCGCTACGGTCGCAGCGTGGCCTGGGGCGTCTCGGTCGACGGGGAACGCCTCCTGTTCACCCACCTGGCCGTGCCCGTGATGACGCGGTTGCGTCAGCCCGAGCGCAAAGTGCTCGACACCCTGGTCGACGCGGGCGTGGCGCGCTCGCGCGCCGACGCGCTGGCCTGGACGGTGAAACTGGCCGGGCAGCATGCGGAATCGTGGCTGGCGGAACTGCGCGACGCCATGCGCAAAGTGGATGATCTGCGCGCGGAGGGGCCGCAGGGTCTGTAAGGACTAGTGTTGCGGGCATGTCCGCACCTGGTCCGATCCTGGTCCTCAACGGCCCGAACCTGAACATGCTCGGCACCCGGCAGCCGGAGGTTTACGGGTCGGCGACGCTCGATGACGTCGTCGAGCTCTGCAGGCAGACCGCCGAACGCTACGGTCGCGAGATCGCGGCGTTCCAGTCGAATTCCGAAGGCGCGCTGATCGACCGCATCCATCGCGCGCGTGGTGTGGAATCGGCCATCGTGATCAATCCGGGCGGACTCACCCACACCTCGGTGGCACTGCGGGACGCGCTGGTGATTCCGGAGGTGCCGATCGTCGAGGTGCACATCAGCAATGTGCACGCGCGGGAGGAATTCCGGCACCACTCCTATATCTCGCCGATCGCCACCGCGGTGGTCGCCGGCATGGGTATCCAGGGGTACGCGGCAGCCATCGAATTCCTGGTCCGCTCCGCCTGATCCGTCGATTCCGGCTCGAGGTCTCGTCGAGCCGGGGTCAGGCGATCCGGAAGACCGGAAAGCCCGGCGCGATGGCGGCGAGTTCGTCGTCGGTGGCGTCCTTGGTGACGCCCTCGAAGAACTTGCCCACCTCCCAGCCCCACTTCTGCAGGTAGAGCCGCAGCAGCGGCACCTTGTCCGCATCGGCCACCTCGATCGCGGTGAATTCCTCGGCCTTGCGGCCGAGCCGCAGTTCACCGGTGCCCGCGACGCGCAGGTTGCGCACCCACTGGGTATGTCCGCGCGGGGCGACCAGGAATCGCACGCCGTCCTCGCGCACCAGCAGATTCACCATCGTGGTCCGCCACTCCCCGCTCTTGCGGCCACGCACCGCGAGCAGCCGCGAACCCAGCACGCTGATGCCCAGCCGGGGCAGCCAGTTGGCGATCCGGTTCATGATCGGATCCAGGCCGGACGGGCCGATATACCGGGTGCTGAGGTCCATTTCTTCACTCCTTGCGTGAGCACTGCTCTCTATTGCGATAAGTGTTCCACAGGGCGATTCAGAAAACAAGAGCACCGCTCTCTGTTTGTATAGTTGCAGGTAGACCCCGACATTCAGACCCGCGCCGCCGTCGACAACGCCTGTGGATAACCCGCGCGGGCGACCCCACCGGACAATGTGGGGATGACACGGGAAGCCTCGCGCCGGGTGGTGCTCGCGCCGGACAAGTTCAAGGGGTCGCTGCCCGCGCCGCGGGTGGCGGCGGCACTGGCCGACGGCATCACTCGCGGCGCACCGGACGTGACGGTCGAGCCGGTACCGGTCGCCGACGGGGGCGACGGCACGGTGGACGCCTTCGTGGCGGCGGGATGGCAGCGGGTGGCGTTGCGCGCGCCCGGCCCGACGGGTGTCGTGACGGACACGTCGTATGCGGTGCAGGGCACGACCGCCGTCATCGAACTGGCCGCTGTGGTCGGGTTGGTGAAACTTCCAGGGGGACAACCCGATCCGCTCCGCGCGAGTACCTATGGGCTGGGCGTTGCGATAGCGCACGCACTGGACCACGGCGTCACCGATATCGTGCTCGGACTCGGCGGTAGCGCCTCGACCGACGGCGGCGCGGGCATGGTGCAGGCGCTTGGCGGACGCATCCTGACTGCCGAGGGCCGCGAATTACCCCGCGGCGGTGCGGCTTTGGCGCAGGCGGTGCGATTCGACCGGTCACGCCTGCATCCCGGCCTCGGCTCCGTCACCGTTACGGTCGCCTCCGATGTGGACAATCCCCTGCTCGGCCCCGCGGGAGCGGTCGCGGTCTATGCACCGCAGAAGGGCGCGGACGCAACGGATCTCGATACACTGGAGACGGCGCTCGCCAATTGGGCACGGCTGGCGGGGCCGGAGTTCGCGGACCACCCCGGGGCGGGCGCCGCGGGTGGGGCCGGATTCGGGGCGCTGGCCGTGCTCGGCGCGCGGGTGCGCAGCGGCATCGAGGTGATCCTCGAATTGCTCGATTTCCGAACGCTTCTCGAGGGAGCGGCACTGGTCGTCACGGGTGAGGGCGCCCTGGACCGGCAAAGTCTGCACGGCAAAGCGCCGATCGGTGTCTGCACAGTCGCGAATTCGCTGCACGTCCCCGCCGTCGCGGCCGTCGGCCGAACCTCGCTCACCGCACAGGAGATTCGAGCGGCGGGCTTCACGGACTGCTACGCGCTCAGCGATCTCGAACCGGATCCGGACCGCTCGATCGCGGCGGCCGCCACGCTACTGGAGCAGATCGGCACGCAGATCGCTCGCCGTCACCTCTGAGTTGCACAGCGCCGCTTCGCTGAATGGCACAGCGCCGCTTCGCAACCATTGATCCCAGCCACGACTGCACAGGGCCGAGCGCTCGGACTGCCTAACTCGCCGAAGCCAGCAGATTGCCGAGCAGTTCGGTGCGGTGTTTGTCGCCCCACTCTTCGAGCGGCCGCAAGGCGATGGCGAGTTCCTGGCCGAGCGGAGTGAGCGAGTATTCGACGCGGGGCGGGACCTCGGGATAAACCTCGCGGTGCACGACACCGGAGGCTTCGAGCTGGCGCAGGTTCTCCGCGAGCACCTTCTCGCTGACGCCGGTGAGCAGGCGGCGGATCTCGCCGAAGCGCTGCGGGCTGGCGCCGAGCGCCCACATCAGGTGCAGTTTCCACTTGCCGCCCACGACATCGATCGCCACGGACATGCCGCACACGTCGTGATCCGCGTCACTACTCATGTTCCCCGCACTCCTTCTGACCTCGTTTCGAACCTCGAGGTAAGCAACCACACCTGAACGTGCGGTCTTCCCGACTCTACCTGCGACAACGACCATGGATCTCGGCGCCGAACCATCCGAATCGAGAACCGAAGGGACACACAATGTCCGAGCAGAACACCCCCCGTTCCGTTTCCGTAGTGGGCCTCGGGCCGATGGGTCAGTCCATGGTCCGGGCCCTGCTCGACGCCGGCGTCGAGGTGACGGTGTGGAATCGCAGCACCGACAAGGTCGACGCGATGGTCGAACTGGGCGCCAAGCGAGCCGATACAGTCGCGGCGGCGCTGACGGCCAACGAGGTGACCGTGCTGAGCCTCACCCATTACGCCGCCATGTACAGCGTGCTCGAGCAGGCGGCGGATCAGCTGGCCGGCAAGGTGATCGTCAACCTGTCCTCGGACTCCCCGGAGAAGGCGCGCAAGGGCGCCGAGTGGGTCCGCTCGCACGGCGCCGAATTCCTGGCCGGCGGTGTGATGTCGGCGGGTGACAACATCGCCCACCCGGCGTCGTACATCTTCTACAGCGGTCCGCGCGAGGTCTTCGACGCACACGCCGAACTGCTGCGCCCGCTGAGCCCGCAGGAGTACCTCGGCCCGGACGACGGTCTGTCGCAGGTCTTCTACCAGGCTTTGCTGACCATTTTCCACCCGTGGCTGCTCGCCTTCGACCAGGCGACCGCGATGATCGAGCGGTCCGGCAACAGCATCGCGCAGTTCATCCCGTTCGCCGTGCGTTCCGCGGCCGCGTACCCCTACTTCATGGAGGAGTTCTCGGTCGCCAACCAGAACGGCGGCTGGGCCACGCTGGCGAGCCTGAAGATGATGGACGCGGGCGCGCAGCACATCATCGATGCCAGCGAGGAGGTCGGTGTCGACGCGACGTTCTCGCACACCGCACAGGCCTACTGGCGCAAGGCCATCGCGGCCAGCGAGGAGAAGGGCGAGGCCGTCTCCACCTACGCCCTGATGCGTGGCGCCGACGCGTGAGCCGACCGGGACCGCTGACCGCCGCCACACCGGGCGGCGGTCATCCCCGGCACGAGAGTGCCGCCCGCTCAAGCCGTTTCGGTGCCCAGGCGGGGAAAGGGGTTGGTGGAGAAGACGATTTCCACCGCCACCTCGAAGTAGGCCGCGATACGCAGGGCGAGATGCAGGCTGGGGCTGTACTCGCCGCGTTCCAGGTAACCGATCGTCTGGTAGTGCACGCCGAGCGCCTCCGCCAACTCACGCCGCGAGATACCACGCTCGGCGCGCAGCATCGCGATGCGGTTGTAGATGACCTCAGTAGGCACGCTGTATCGCTTTCTCGCGGCGCTCGGCCACGCTCGAACCGGATTCCCGCCGGGCCATCCGGCGTAGCACGAACGGTGCGACCACCAAGCCGACCACGGCCCAGACACCGAGCACCGCAACGGTTTCCAGATGCCGCCAGGACTGTCCGAGTTCGATCGCGACCGCCTCGCCGGGCAACATCGCCGAGCGCATCCCCAGCCCGAGCCAGTACACCGGGAACACCTGCGCGAGTCCCTGCACCCAACCCGGCATCGAAGTGATCGGATAGAAGATGCCGGACACCGCGATCACCCCCATGATCGGAAAGGTCATCAACGAGAAGTTGCGCGGGTTGTCGAACATGGACCCGAAGATCGCGCCGATCGGCAGGGTGGCGAGCAGTCCGAGCACCATCACCCCGATCAGCGTCAGCCACGCCCCGGCGGTGTTCAACGCCAGGCCGTCGACCAAGAACATCCCGGGGATCAGGACGATGGCACCAGGAATGACAACCCAACCGGACACCTGGACGATTTTGCCCAGCAGGTAGCCGACCATGCCATTGGGGGTCGCCTTGGCGCGCAACAGCGTGCCGTCCTCGCGATCCATGGCCAGTTGCTGACCCATCCCGATCATCCCGTTGATCGCGACCAGCATGCCGATCACGCTGGGCAGCGCGAGCGAGCCGAGCAGCAGCCCGCTCGACTCGAACGACGCGTTGCGCATGAAGAACAGCACGACCAGCATCGCCAACGGCCAGAACAGCAGCCCGAACAGGTCCTGCCCGTTGGTGAGTCCCTGGCGCAATTCGATCCGGCCGCGGATCAGACCCTGCCGGACCGCGGGCAGCAGCGGGTTCATCGTCCTACCTCCTCGAGGGTGTGCACGTCGGACTCGAGTTCGCCGGCTTCGTACCGGCGCACCAGCGTCATGTACGTCTCCTCCAGCGAGGCGCGCCGGACCTCCAGATCGCCGATCGCGCTGCCGTACTGCTTGAAGAGTTCGTGCACGAACTCGGTCGATTCGGCGGTCGAGTGCACGAACCGCTGCCCGTCGTTGGTCCAGCTGATCTCGGCCTGGCCGGAGACCCGCCGCGACAGTTCGTCGGCCGAGCCGTCGGCGATGATCCGGCCGCCGGCCAGGATCATGATCCGATCGGCGAGTTTCTCGGCCTCGTCGAGGTCGTGTGTGGTGAGCAGGATGGTGGTCTGCTGGTCGTCGGCGAGCCGGTGCACCAGGTCGTGGAACTCGCGCCTGGCCTCCGGATCGAAGCCGGCGGTGGGCTCGTCCAGGAACAGCACCTCGGGACGCCCGACGATGCCGATCGCCACGTCCATCCGGCGCCGCTGGCCACCGGACAAGTCGCGCAGCCGATGGTTCGCCCGATGCGTGAGACCGACGGCCTCGATGAGTTCGTCGGTGTCCCACGGCCTTCGGATCCGATCCGTGCCGTAGGGCGCGTAAAAGGCGCCTTGATAGTCGAGCAGTTCACGCACACGCCACTTGCCGTGATCGCGCCACGACTGCAAGACGACGCCGACGCGGGCCCGCCACGTCTCGTCGCCGTGTGCCGGATCGACGCCGAGGATCTCGACCCGGCCGGCCGACCGCATCCGGAAGCCTTCGAGGATCTCGATGGTGGTGGTCTTGCCCGCCCCGTTCGGCCCGAGCAGCACGAGCACTTCACCGTGGCGGGCCTGAAAGGTCACGTCGTGCAGCACGTCGGTCGAGCCGTAACGCATCCGCAGCTTTTCGACGTCGAGGACGACGTCCTGACCCACTGTCATAATTCCCTCCCGATGGTGGGCATCCCTCGATTCGTAGCATAACTACTACATTCCGCCGCGACAATGCGCAGCACTGATCGATCCCCGGTTGACACGCAGCCAAACGGCTGCCTATCCTGCAACAGGCAGCCGGAAGGGTGCATATTCCCGGTAAGGTGGGGCATGGACGAGGTATTCAAAGCGCTGGCCGATCCGCACCGCAGACGACTGCTGGACAGTCTCAACGCACGCAACGGGCAGACCCTGCGCGAACTGTGCGCGGGGCTGGCGATGGCACGGCAGTCGGTCAGCAAACATCTCGCAGTGCTCGAGGCCGCGAACCTGATCACCGCCCGGCGCAGCGGCCGCGAAAAACTGCACTACCTCAATGCCGAGCCGATCAACGCCATCACCGAGCGCTGGATCAACCGGTACGACCGCTCGCGAGTGCGCGCACTCGCCGACCTGAAGCAAGCACTGGAGGCACATCCCATGAGCGACAACACATTCGTCTACACCACCTACATCAGAACCACCGCACAGCAGCTGTGGCGGGCGCTGACGGATTCGGCGTTCACCAGTCGCTACTGGGGCGCGACGTTCGACACCGACTGGCGGCCGGGCTCGGAAATGGTGTGGCACCAACGTGATTGGAGCAGCAAGGACTCCGAGCAGGTGGTGCTCGAGGCCGACCCGTACACCAGACTGTCCTACACCTGGCACAGCTTCGACGCCGAGTTCGCCGCGACCTTCGAGATGAACCCCGACGAGGTCGCCGCCTGGGGCCGCGAACCGCGCTCCAAGGTCACCTTCGAGCTCGAGCCGGCGGGCGAGGTGGTCAAGCTGACCGTCGTGCACGACGGCTTCGCGCCGGGCAGCGCGGTGCTGGAGGGCATCAGCGGCGGCTGGCCCGCGATCCTGTCCGGGCTCAAAACCCTGCTGGAGACCGGCGAGCCGCTGCCCGACCCGCAACCTGCGCAGTCCTGACGGCACCACCGGCGGGGCGGCGGCCGTTGTATATTCGGACTCCGGCATCGAGGCCGCACCCGAGGTGACGGACGCCGGTCAGCACCGAGCGAGTTCGAAGGCCAGAGGTTTGCGGTGGCGGTACACAGTGACGAGTTCTTCCGGATCATCGACGCGCTCGTCGACGTGCGCAGCACTGCGGGCGAGAAATACACCTCCTACAAGGTGCGCGGGAAACTGTTCGGCTACTACTGGCCGCGCACCCAGACCGTCGGCCTGAAGCAGACGCTGTCGGAGCAGCAGGCCCTGGTCTGCGAGCGGCCGAAGGTTTTCGAAGAGCAGTTCACCGCAGGCGGTTTCGGCTGGGTCGTCGTCCATCTGGACGGCATCGAGGCCGACGAACTGGCCGAACTCGTCTTCGAGGCATGGCGCCTGTCCGCCCCCGATGCCTTGCTCGACGAGGTGCCCGAGTGGAGTCCGGCACCGCACCGGCAATCGCGGTAGCCGCGCCGGGCGCGGGAATCGGCCAGGCGGCAGGATGGATCGCATGAGCAGTGCGATCGAACGAGCGCCCCGGCGCCGGACCATGCAGCAGCGCCGCGAGGCCACGGTCGCGAAGTTGATCGACGCGACCATCGAGGCGATCTGCGAGGTCGGCATCGATCGGGCTTCGGTGCGCGAGATCTGCAGTCGCGCCGGACTGTCCAGCGGCGCGATGTTCAAGCAGTTCGATGGCCGTCCGGAGCTGATCGCGGCGGCCTCGGAGGAGATCCTGGCCCGTCTGCTGCGCCAGTTCCATGCGGTGGTCGACCATTTGGCGCAGGGCGAGAGTTCGCTCGAGGCGACGGTTGGCTTCCTGCGCTCGGCGATGAGCACGCCGCTCACTCACGCCCTGCGCCAGATCTATATCGCCACCCTGCACGATCCGGAGTTGCAGGCCCGGATCGCGCCCGCGGTGAGCAGCTATTACAGCGAACTCACCACGCACGCCGAGCAGACGGACGCGTTGGCGCAGTTCCCCGCACACGTCCGCGAGCCGCTCACGTTCATCGTGGTGCACCTGTTCTCAGGCGAGGCCCTCACCCGCGTCGCGTACCCGCGCCCCGATATCCAGGATCGCATCCTCGAGGTCACCCTCGACATGCTCGCCACCTACGCCGCAGCTCTGAAGATGCGCTGAAGGCCACGTCTACCAGCAGGTTCGATCGAACCGTTGACCTTGCCCGAAGAGTGAGTGTACAGTCACTCACATGAGCAAGCGAGGTGCCACTCTCTCCACATCGGAGGTCCGCCGCGACGCCGTCGTGGACGCGGCCATCACCGAGTTCGCCAAGACCGGCTATCACGGCACGCCGATCAACAACGTGGCGGCACGGGCGGAGATCTCGCCCGCGTACGTCTTCAAGTTGTTTCCCGGCAAGGTCGCCCTGTTCGTGGCCGCGCTCGACCGCTGCTATGAACTGGTCGAGCAGGCCATGTCGGCGGGCGCGGCTCGCGCCGCCGGGGCGAGCCCGGACCAGATCCTGCACGAAATGGGCGGGGCCTACGCCGAACTCATCGCGGACAAGCGGCTGCTGATGCTGCAGGTGCACGCCCGCTCGGCCAACGACATCCCTGAGGTCGCCGACGCGATGCGGCGCGGCACCCAGCAGATCACCACCTTTGCCAAGCAGCGCTCGGGCGCCGGGGACGAGCAGGTCCAGCGCTTCATCGCCTACGGCGAGCTCTGCCACATGATCACCACCCTCGGCCTCGACGCCGGCGACGGCCCCTGGGCCGCCATCCTGACCGCGGGCATTCGGCACCCGAACACCCCCTAGTCCGACCGCGCCCCGACCGGGGCACTCTTTTTACCGCCATAGTGATTGACCAGTCACACACCAGGAGGACATCATGACCACCACCGCCCTCGAAATCGTGCTGCCGGACCGCGTCGAGCCGAACGGCCTGCGGGTCACCACGCGCGAGCTGCCCGCTCCCGGACCGGGCCAGGTACTCGTCCAGGTGGAAGCCTCCGGCGTTTCCTTCGCCGAACAGCAGATGCGCCGCGGCAAGTACTACGACCAGCCGGCCTTCCCCTTCGTACCCGGCTACGACCTGGTCGGCACGGTGGCCGAACTCGGCGCCGGCGTCGATCCCGCGCTGCTCGGCCGTCGCGTCGCCGCGCTGACCAAGGTCGGCGGCTGGAGCAGCATGGTCCTGCTCGAAGCCGCGGAACTCGTGCGGGTACCCGGCGCACTCGATCCGGCCGAAGCGGAAACCTTTGTGGTGAACGGGATCACGGCATGGCAGATGCTGCACCGCACCGCCGCGGTGCGCCGCGGCCAGACCATCCTGGTGCACGGAGCGAACGGCGGCGTCGGCTCGACCCTGGTCCAGTTGGCGCGCGCCGCCGGCATCACCGTCATCGGCACCGCATCGGCCCGTAACGCGGCGGCGGTGCAGGCGCTCGGCGCGACCTGGATCGACTACCGCGGCGATGTGGCGCAACAGGTTCGGGTCCTGGCCCCGAACGGTGTGGACGCAGTCTTCGACCACGTCGGCGGGCCGGGCATCGTCGACTCGTTCCGGCTGCTCGCCCCCGGCGGCACCCTGGTCTCCTATGGCACCGCGGCGACCAAGAACGACGAGGGCAACTCCCGGCTGCCCGTGCTGCGACTGTTCGCCCGCCTGCTCTGGTGGAATGCGTTGCCCAACAAGCGCAACGCGCACTTCTACAACATCTGGGCGGGCAAGCGTAACGCCGCGCGGTTCCGCAACCGGATCACCGAGGACCTCGGCGCGGTCTTCGAACTCGCCGCCCAGGGCACGCTGCGCGCGCAGGTCGCCGCGCGTTTCCCGCTCACCGAGGCGGCCCGGGCCATGGAACTCGCCGAATCCGGCACCGTCACCGGCAAAGTCGTGCTCGTCCCCGACGTGCAGCGCTGAAAGCGCAGCATCGGGGCTAGGCCCGAATCGGGTCGGGCAGCCACGGTCGGTGCGGGAGCGGCACGATCCGGCGGGTATGCGCGTAGACCGCCGCGTGCACCCGATCCCGGACACCGAGTTTGGCCAGCACGTTGGACACGTGGGTTTTGACCGTCTGCTCGCCGACCCCGAGCACCGCGGCGATCTCCGGATTCGTATAGGCCTTGGCGATCAGCAGCAGCACCTGATGCTCACGGGCGGTGAGGGTTTCGACTTCCGGCGCACTGGGGAACGGCTCGATGCCAGCGGTCAGCCGGGTAACGAGGCGGCGGGTCAGGTGCGGGTCGATGAGGGCGTCCCCGCGCGCGGCCATCCGGATGGCCGAGATCAGCCCGTCGGCGGGCAGCGTCTTGACGAGGAAGCCCGTCGCACCGAGACAGAGTGCGCGGTAGAGGTTTTCGTCGGAGTCGCTGCTGGTGAGGGTGAGGATCCGGGTGCTGCCACCCAGCGCCGCGATGGCGTCGACGGCGGCGGGGCTCTCGAAACCGGGCAAGTCCAGGTCGAGCAGCGCCACGTCGGGGCGCAGGCGCTCGATCTCGCGGACCGCGGCGGCGCTGTGGTCGGCCTCGGCGACGCATTCGATATCGGACTGGGTACCGATCGCCGCGCGCAGGCCGGACCGGAAGATCGCGTGGTTGTCCGCGAGCACCACCGAAATCGCCGAACCCGAGGTGGTTTCGATCCGATCCGGGGTGCGATCGTCGTGCCGGTCGGTCGCGGTGGGCCGCTGCTCCTCGGCGGCGTAGCGGGCCGCGGCCGGCTCGCTGTGCGTGGCGCTCACCGACAGCGTGGCCGCAGTGACTGCGAGCACGAGCGACGACGCCACTCGACGCAATGGGTGTGTCATGGTTGCGACCTTATGTTCCACGCCGCGGGTCAGCGCAGGAATCCCGCGTAGCTCCTGCTCATCAGCCGGCTCTCGAGCTGTTTGACGGTGTCGAGCCCCACACTCACCATGATCAGCACCGAGGTGCCGCCGAATGCCAGGCTCGACACCCCGCCGCCCGCACCGACGCCGAGCAGTACGTTCGGCAGCACCACGACCGCACCGAGATAGCAGGCGCCGGGCAGCGTGGTCCGGCTGAGCACGAAGGCCAGATAGTCCGCGGTCGGCTTACCGGGGCGATACCCCGGGATGAATCCGCCGAACTTGCGCATCTCGTCGGCGCGCTCCTGGGGGTTGAAGGTGATCGCGACGTAGAAGTAGGTGAAGAACACGATCAACGCGAAGTAGCTCGCTACGTACACCGGGTTGTTGGGGTTCACCAGGTACTTCTGGATCAGCTCCGGCCAGGTCGCGGTCGGTCCCGCGCTGCCCTGGGTGAGCTGGGTGAGCAGGTTCGGCAGGTAAAGCAGCGAGGACGCGAAGATCACCGGGATGACGCCGGCCTGATTGACCTTCAACGGCAGATACGTCGACGAGCCGCCGTACATCTTCCGGCCGACCACCCGCTTGGCGTACTGCACCGGAATCCGGCGCTGCCCCTGCTCGACGAAGACCACGGCCACGATCACCAGCAGCACCGCGACGCAGACGCCGGCGAAAACGAACGCGCCCTTGCTGTCCAGGATCGCCTTACCCTGACTCGGGAGCTGGGCCGCGATACCGGCGAAGATCAGCAGCGACATCCCGTTACCCAGGCCGCGTTCGGTGATCAGCTCACCGAACCACATGACCAGCGCCGCACCGGCGGTCAGCACCAGCACGAGCACGACCATGCCGAACAGTCCGTCGTCGGCCAGAATGTCCTGCGGACACCCGCGCAGCAGTTGACGCCGCGCGGCCAGCGCGACCAGTGTCGACCCCTGCAGCACCGCCAGCGCCATCGCCAGGTAGCGGGTGTACTGGGTGATCTTCGCCTGACCGGTGGCGCCTTCTTTGCGCAGCTCCTCGAACCGCGGGATCACGACGGTCAGCAGCTGGGTGATGATGCCCGCGGTGATGTAGGGCGTGATGCCGATCGCGAACACCGACAGGTGCAGCATCGCCCCGCCGGAGAAGAGGTTGATCAGCTGGTAGATGCCCGCGGCGTCGCCGCCGGAGGCGATCGCGACACAGGTGCGCACCGCCGTGAAGTCGACCCCGGGCGAGGGCAGGGCCGCACCGAGGCGATACAGCGCGAGCAACCCCAGCGTGCAGAGTATTTTCCGCCGCAGGTCCGGAGTCCGAAAGGCCGGTACGAGGGCGGAAAGCACGGGTCCTCCTGACGAAAGGCAGTGTCGGACAGGACGAATACCTGCCGTGGCCTTCGAACGGTACGGAGCACCGGGGGCGGCTCACGTCGCCCGCGAGTCGGAATTCGGCCTCCCTCCATCGGGGGAACGCGGGCGATGCGGTCGGATGATCAGACGCGAACCAGCACCTGGTCCAGCGACTTGCGGGTCAGGTTGGGGACGACGGAGTCGTCGGCAGGGTAGCCGATGGGGATGACGGCGAAAGCCTTCTCGTTGCGGGGACGGGCCAGCACCTCGCCGAGGAATTTCATCGGGCTCGGCGTGTGCGTGAGGGCGGCCAGGCCGGCCAGATGCAGGGCGGTGAGCAGCATGCCCACGGCGATGCCGACCGATTCGTCGCCGTAGTAGTGCTTGTAGGTGGTGCCGTCCGCGCGCAGGCCGTAGCGCTGCTGGAAGACCACCAAAAGGTAAGGGGCATCGGTCAAATGCGGTTTGTGCTCGTCGGTGCCGAGCGGACGCAGGGCGGAGAGCCATTCCTCGCCGAGGCGGCCGCCGTAGGAGATGCGCTCCTCGGCTTCGGCGGCCTCCCGGATGCGGGCGCGCACCTCGGGATCTTCCACCAGGACAAAGGTCCACGGTTGTTGATGCGCGCCCGAGGGCGCGGTGTTCGCCACCGCGATGGCGTCGAGCACGAGTTGCTCGGGTACCGGATCGGTGGAGAACATCCGCACCGTGCGGCGCTCGTCCATTCTGGCGCGCAGCACGGCGGACGCGGCGAGCGCCTGCTCCACCGGAATCCGGTTCGGGTGGTAGGGAATTGGTTCGTACGGGTGCCCATGCAGCGGAGTCCACGTCATCATAGGTGGAGTGTGAACCGCGCCGCCGGAACGGACAACGCTACGGCGCGATTACTGTCCACTCCACCAGACGCACGAAAAGCCCGTCTCGGAATGGCCCGGTGGCGGCCGGGTCCATTCCCGAGACGGGCTACGCGACGGGATTCACCCGTTATAGATCTCCACATAAGCATTGGTGGCGAAGGCGAAAACGCCGGGGCCCATACCCGTGCACGCGGCGGTCGTACGCTGACCCGACGGCGTGAACGGATAGCTGAGCACCTTGTACGGCCCGATGTTGTAGATCGGGAAGGCGGGCCCGGCGTAGAGGCCGACGCAGTCCAGGTGCAGGACATAGTTCGAACCACCGTCGGCCTGGCATACCGCCGACGCGTCGAACAGGCCCTTCTCGACGACGCAGTCCTGCGGGGCCGCCTGGGCGGTGCCCGCCCCGGCCACGCCGACGACGCCGACGAACGCCAGCCCCGAAATGCCCGCGGCCGCGACCCGAGCGGCGGTGGCAATTGCACTTCTCATGAAAACTCCTCCGGTTTGCATTGTGCTGTTCGTCGGGGCCGCGCGCGGAAACGTTACATTTGCCGCCGCCGAATCGGCTGCCCGCGAGTTTCGGGGCCGAGAATAATCGAGGTGTGCCGAACACTTTCAGGAGGAAAAACCGGTGTTCGTCAACGGCCGGGTATCGGAGCCTCGGCCGCTTCGGTGATGGTGACCTGGCCGGTGCGCAGATAGGTCATGACGGCGTCGTCGACGACCGGGTTCCCCCGGGCGAAGTTGCCGTGATCGCCGCCCGCCACCGTGACGAGCGAACCGTTCAGCGCGTGCGCCATCGCCGGTCCCCCTTCGTATTTGGTGAGCGCGTCGTGCCGGCTCTGCAGCACCAGCGGCGGTGTGGCCAGGCCCGCGCCGCTGATCTTCACTGGCGTCGTAACAGGTTTCCAAGTGCCGCAACTCATTCCGGAACGCACCAGATCGGCCCGCGCGTCCATCGCGTTGCCGCCGGAGACGATCGTGGCGATCGCCGAACCGATGACGTCCACCCGCCCGGGAATCGCGTTCTCGTTGCAAGTGATCGCGGCGAAGACGAACCGCCCGGTGGGGTCGGTGGAGGTGGCGCCCGCGATGGTGCGCAGGCGCTGCACGTTCGCCGGATCGGCGGCGGCCTCGGACATGGCGCGCGCGAACGGGGGCCAGAACGTGCGGGTGTAGCTGGCGACGGAGGTGGCGCCGAGCAGCGGTCCCTGGGCCGAGACGCCGCCGGAGATCAAGGTGCGCACCAGGTTCTGCAGTTTGCCCGCCTGCTCGACGCTGCCGCTGTACCCGTCGCGCGCGATCTCGGCGAGCGGCTCGGGCAGCGCGCCGGGCAGGTCGGCGAGGCTGGCGGGCGGCGGGGTCAGGTTGGCGTACCAGCCGCCGCCCTGGTCGACCGCGAGCCGCACCCAGTGCTGATAGACCTGTAAAGCGGTGTCGCCCAAGTGGTATTCGGCGTTGTGCTCGGCGATCCAGGCGAACAGGTCGTCGAGGCGCTGCTTGCCGGCCACCTGCTGCTGGGCGAACTCCTCGGTCCACACCCAGTCGGGATTGACGTTGGAGTCCAGCACCATTCGCTCGACCCGGTCCGGGAACAGTGAGGCGTACACCGCGCCGAGGTAGGTGCCGTAGGAGGTGCCGAGATAACTGATCCGCTCCAGCCCGAGCGCGGCCCGCACGGCGTCGAGGTCACGCGCGGTGTTCTCGGTGGTGATGGTGTCGAGGTAACCGGGCCGGGACGCTTCGCACGCCTGCTTGATCTCGTCGCGATTGCCGCCGCCGAGCGATACCTGGGCGCCCTCTTCGGCTTTCACCGCACCCGCGCACAGCAGCGGCGTGGCCCAGCGCAAACCGCGCGGCTGCACCGCGACCCGGTCGTAATGGGCGGCCAGCTCGGCGGGCACCACATCGGTGCGCAGCCCCCAGAAGTCCAGTCCGTCCGCGCCCGGGCCGCCGGGGTTGGCGAACAGTACGCCGCGGCGTTCCCCGCTCGCCGCGATCCGGCTGACGGTCAGTTCGATCCGCGGCCCGTCCGGGTCGGCGTAGTTCATCGGCACCGCGACGACCGCGCACCGCACGCCGTGCCCCGCGACCACCGCACCGTCCGGGCAGGCGCCGAAGCCGACCCCGGGCGCGGCGACGGCCGAGCCGGGCACGATCGATAGACCGAGCAGGCACACGGCGCCCATGGCAGCCGCCGCCCGCGAGAACAGCCGTACCTTCATCATGTTTCGTACCTCCCCGGGCCGCCGCCGCGTGCACGCGCGCGACCCCGATCATGAGCATTCTGCGCAGGTGGGGAGCAACAGACAAGTCGAACACCGGTTTTCGCCGGTCAGCGCGCGGGCCACGGCGAGGGTCGGCATAGCGCGAGATATGTTCTGGAATACGCGGATGACGTCGCACGGGAGTAGCGTCGAGCCATGTCGACCGAGGTCCGTCTCAACACCGCATTGGAACGTTTCGAGATCCATGTCGACGGTGCGATCGCCGGATATGCCGAATACCAGGACACCCAGTCCGAACGCGCGTTCGTGCACACCGAGATCTACCCCAGCTACGAAGGCCAGGGCTACGGCCGTGACCTGCTCGAGGCGGCACTGAACAGCACGGCGGCGGACAAGCTCGGCGCACTGCCGATGTGTCCGATGGTGCACCACTTCATCCAGACCAGGCCGGAATACCTGGTGATGGTGCCGCACTGGGCGCGCGACAGCCTCAACCTGCCTCAGTAGGCGGCGACCGCCCCGTCGAGCGCCCGCTGCAGATCGGTGCGGACCAGTCGCGCGATCTCGCCCGGTTTGGCCGGCAGTTCGGTGATCGGCACGCCGAAATAGAAGCTCGCCGATTTGGCCTGCTCCTTCGTCGGCTGCACCGTCGGATCGTCGCGCTTGCCGTAGCTCAGTCCCATCGACACCAGCACCGGCTCGGCCCCGAGCTTCATCGCGCGGAACGCGATGTGCCCGATGCCGCTGCCGACCGATTGCACCTGGCTGGGATCGACCTCGTTGCAGGTGCCCTCGGGGAACACCGCGACGCCGTCACCGCGGGCCATCCGCTGGGCGCAGATGTCCATCATGCGCTGACCGGCCGCGTTCACCGCGCGGATGCCGTGGTCTTTGCCGCGGAACACCGGGATCCCGCCCATCATGTCGATCTTGCGCCGTTGCTCGGGCTCTTCGAAGAGTTCGTCCTTGGCCAGCACCCGCACCCGGCCGATCACCGGTCGCAGGGCACTGCGCCACGCCGCGGCCGCGACGGTATACGGATCGTTCTCGGAAAGATGATTGATCGAGATCAACAGCGGTCGGCGCTGTTTTATCGCCGCGCGCAAGCCCTCGCGGGCACCCTCGGCATAGGCGACGCGCGGGTAGTAGCGGCGGGCGAGAATGGCGTAGGCACCCCAGGCTTTGAGCCGATTCTGCCGGTGATCGAGATAGAAGTCGTACACGGTGTCGCTGTTCTCGAGGCGCACCTCGGGCGGTTCCATGACACGGACTCTACGACGCCGCGCGGTGCCGAGTTCGAGCCCCCGAGCCGAAATCCGTTACCCCGAACTCCGCCGCAGAAGGAGCAAATCGCCGAAACAACTGCGATGATGTCCGAGTGGCACGCGCAGACGACCCGGATGATCGGAAAACTCGCGGCGGGCACGGCGACCGCAAGCGGCGCGATTTCCGGCACGGCGAGCAGGTGGTGCGCGCCGGCACCCTGCTGGTGTCGGCGACAGAACTGGCTGAACCGACCTTCCGGCGCACCGTGGTCTACATCATCGAGCACAACGAGGCGGGCAGCCTCGGCGTCGTGCTGAACCGGCCCAGCGATACCGCCGTGCACGACGTGCTGCCCCGCTGGACCGAGCTGACCGCGGCGCCGCGCACCCTGTTCATCGGCGGTCCGGTCAAACGCGACGCGGCGCTGTGCCTGGGCACCGTCCGGGTCGGCGCGAGCATCGACGGCGTGCCCGGCCTGCGCCGGATCGACGGACGCGTGGTGCTCGTCGATCTGGACGCCGACCCGGAAGAAATCGGCCGGCTGGTCGAAGGCATCCGCATTTTCGCAGGCTATGCGGGGTGGACTTTCGGTCAGCTGGAAGGCGAATTGGAAAACGACGACTGGATCGTCTTGTCCGCGTTGCCCTCCGATCCGATCAGCACCGGCCGCGCCGACCTGTGGGCACACGTACTCCGTCGCCAGCCCCTCCCCCTTTCCTTGCTCGCCACCCACCCGATCGAACTCGAACGCAATTGAGATGTCGGTCGGTATTGAACCGTTCGCCCCTGCTGATTCGTGGGATGTGCGGGAGGTGAGCAATGCCGGACGACCAAAGCGAGTTGCTGCGGGTCCTTTACGACGAACACGCGTCTGCGCTGTGGCGGTACACCCTCGGTTTGGTCCGCGATCCGGGCCGGGCCGAGGACATCGTGCAGGAGACCTTGCTGCGGGCTTGGCAACGCCCGAACGTGTTGGATCAGGCCACGACCTCGGCGCGCGCTTGGCTGTTCACGGTTGCGCGCAATCTCGCCGTGGATGAACACCGCAGCGCCCGCAACCGGCGCGAGTACCGCACCGACAGCCCGCCCGAGCAGGCCACGCCGGACCAGGCCGACCGCGCCCTGGACAAATGGCTGGTCGCGGACGCGCTCGGCAAGCTGAGTTCCGACCATCGCGAGGTGATCGTGCGGGCCTACTATCGGGGTCTGTCCACCCACCAGATCGCCGAGGAACTCGACATCCCACCGGGCACGGTGAAGTCCCGGATGCACTACGGCATGCGGGCGCTACGACTGGCACTACAGGAGATGGGGGTGACGAACCAATGACGGACCTTGCCGACGACTACACCACGTGGGATGCCCCGTACGTGCTCGGCTCCCTGACTCGCACCGAACGTCAGGAGTACGAGGCACATCTCGCGGGCTGCCCGGCCTGCCAGGCCGCCGTGGCGGAACTTTCCGGTCTGCCGGGCATGCTCGCCATGGTCGACCAGGACACCGCGCTCGCGCTGCTCGAACCGACCGAAGTCCTTGCGGCAGAGCCGGTTCCGGTAGAGACGAGTCCGCCGGTACCGCGGTTGCTGCCGCGGCTCGCCGAGGCGGCCGAGCGGCGCAGGCGCCGCAGCCGCTGGGTCTCGATCGGCGCCGCGGTGGCGGCCGCCGCCGCGGCGGTAGCCATCGCCGTACCCGTGGTCAGTACTGTCACCGCCCACGATTCGCCCGCTACCGCAGAGGTTTTCGCCCAGCGGCAGATGGATCCACTGGTGCCGACGCCGGTGCAGGCGAGCTTCAAGCTGCTCGCGAACGAGGGTAAGACGACCGTCGAGATGTCGTGCAGCTATGCCGCGGGCGGTCCGGACTACAACTGGAACTTCGAGATGTGGATGACGCTGAAGGACGGCAGCACCGCCGAATTGGCCGGTTGGACGGCCGGACCGGGCGACGCCCTGACCTTGACCAGGACCACGGAGGTGGCCCCGGAGCGGATCCAGAGCGTGGAGATCCGGTCGCTGAAGTCGGATCAGACCATCCTGCGCGGCGCGGTCTAGACCCGGACAGCGAGATTCCCCGCCAAGCCCCATCTCCTGGCGGGGGATCTCGGTTCCGGCGACGGCGGCTCAGGCGGTCTTGCGCCGGAAAATCGCGTTGGCCCAGCAGAATCCGCCGAGGGTGAGCACCAGGCACCACCCGATCGAGATGAGCCCGTTGTTGCCGATCTCGCTGCCCATCAGCAGACCGCGGACGGTCTCGGTGATCGGCGTGAACGGCTGGTACTCGGCGAACTGGCGCAGGCCGGCGGGCATCGTGTCGGGCGCGACCAGGCCGCTGCCGAGGAACGGCAGCATGATGATCGGGAATACGATGTTGCTCGCGCCCTCGGCATTCGGCGAGAGCAGCCCGAGTGCCACGGCGAGCCAGTTCAGCCCGAAGATCATGAACGTGAGCAGGCCGAGCGCGGCGACGCATTCGACCGGGTTGGCATCGGGCCGCCAGCCGATCAGCAGCGCGACCACGCACATGACCGCGATACCGAGCAGGGCCTGCAGCAGTGCACCCAGCACGTGACCGGTCAGCATCGACGACTGGGTGATGCCCATGGTCCGGAACCGGTTGACGATCCCCTTGGCCGCGTCGTTCGCGATGGACACCGCCACCGACGCCGTGATGTAGGCGGGCACCATCAGCAGCATGCCAGGCGCGAGATAGTCGACATAGTTACCGCCGGAGGACTTTTCGAGCGCGCCGCCGAAGACGAACTTGAAGATCAGCAGGAACAGCGTCGGCATCATGATGACACCGATGCTCATGCTCGGATAGCGCTTGGCATGAGTCAGGTTGCGCCGCAACATCGTCGCCGAATCGGCCAGGGCGAAGGAGATGCTCATGCGACGGTTTCCTTTTCGGAAGTGGGCTGACCGGTGAGGGTGAGGAAGACATCGTCGAGGTTGGGGGTGTGTACGGCCAGGCCCTCGACCTCGATCTGCTCGTAGTCGAGCCGATCGAGCACGGCGCGCAGCGATTTCACGCTGCCGTCGCTCGGCACGGCGAGCGTCAGGTCCTCGTCCTCGTCGTCGGCGGCGATCCTGGCGGCCACGCCCAGCGCGGCCGAGGCGGCGAACAGGTCCTCGCGCACCGCGAACTGCAACCGGATGTGCCCGCCGGGCACCATCCGCTTCAGTTCCGCCGCGGTGCCTTCGGCGACGATCCGGCCGTGGTCGAGCACGGCGATGCGATCGGCCAGCTGGTCGGCTTCCTCGAGGTACTGCGTGGTGAGGAAGACCGTCACGTTGTAGTCGTCGACCAGGCCGCGAATCAGCTCCCAGATCACCCGCCTGCTGCGCGGATCGAGGCCGGTGGTCGGTTCGTCCAGGAAGATGATGCGCGGATCGCCGACCAGCGTCATCGCCAGGTCCAGGCGCCGGGTCATGCCGCCGGAGTAGGTGGACGCGGGCTTGTCCGCGGCCTCCACCAGGTCGAACCGTGCCAGCAGATCGTCCGCCAGCCGCTTGGTGTCGCGCCGCGGCAGATGGTGCAGGTCGCCCATCAGCAGCAGGTTCTCCCGGCCGGTGAGCAGTTCGTCGACCGCCGCGAATTGACCGGTGACGCCGATGGTTTCGCGCACCGACGCCCGCTCGGCCGCCACGTCGTAGCCGCCGACCCGCAGCTCGCCGCCGTCGGCATGGATGAGCGTGCTGAGGATCTGCACGGTGGTGGTCTTACCCGCACCGTTCGGACCGAGCAGCGAGTAGATCGTGCCCTCGGGGACGACGATGTCGATCCCGTCGAGCACCACCTGCTCGCCGAATGCTTTGCGCAGCCCCACCGCCGAAATGGCGGGTGCGCGATGGCCGTTGACCATGACGGTCCTTTCGATATTTCTCATCGTTGAATGCGCATGAGTGCATGACCGATCGACACCGCTCCCGGTGTCCCGGGGCGGCATGGGGGCCGGTCAGCTGCTGTTCAGTTGTGCAGAAAGGGAATTCGACTAGATGTCGAGGTCTTCGATCTGGGGACGTTTCGCGAGATCGACCGCCCGTTCGTAGAGCTTCGGGGGCAGTTTGTCTTTCAACTCCTCGATCGTGTCGACGACCTCCAGGACGTACTCGCCCCAGTCCTGGTCGCCGACACCGAGCATGCGCCGCCAGTTCGTCAAATCCTTGACCCAGTTGCTGGATTGGGGATATTCGGACCAGTCGTTGTAGTGCGCGTGCAGCACGTACTTGCCTTTGCGACTCCGATAGACGCGGATGTGTTCCTGCCGTTCGTCGGTGTACTCGTTCGATTCGATGAGCAGCGCACCGGAGAAGCGGACCTGCCGGACCCCATTGTGGCCGACCCGGGCGATAATCTCCTCGAACCCCTCCTGGCGACCCTCTTCCAGCTCGATGAAACGGCGCAGCGCCGTGGTCACCGCTCCGGAGAGATTGCCGCCAACCAGCTCCTGGGCTCGCTGGAACAGCGCCAGATCGTCATCGGCAACATAGATCGTCTTGTTGGGCATGACACGACTATACGTAGATGTATACGTACACGCAAGTGGCGAAGAAGACGTCCGCCGACGCTTCCATTGCGAAACATCTTCTTGTAAGTTGCTGAACATTCACTGAGATTTACTCAGCCGACGCTGCCTGAGCTCAGGGACTCGACCGGCAGGATGCTGGGTGAGCACCCGGTGCCGCCCGGAAAGCGAAAAAGGTGCTGTGGTGATCTCTCTGAAGAACCTGCGGAAGCTACCGGCGCCGGTGGCGCTCGCGATCGGCCTCCTCGTCTCGACGCTACTGCTGAGCACGGCGGCCCCCGCGTCGGCCCAGTTCGTCGATCCGGCGACGCTGAACATCCGCATCGGCCACCAAGAGGTGAAACCCACGCTCGACGGCTTCGCCATGATGACCACCGAGGCGAACACCAACGCGCGGGTCATCCCACCGCTGGACGGCAGCCCGTTCAGCCGCGAGGCGTTCTTGTCGGGCATCGGCATCGGGCAGGTCGACGGACCACCCGACGCGCACGTCGCCAGCGCGGTGATGGAGGTGGGTTACGAGGTCGGCTATCCGATGTCGTTCGCCCCGAACGGCATCACCGTCACCCTGAACTCACCCTCGGTCTCGGTCTCCGGTGCGGTCCGCCCCGAACTGTCGGCCGGGGTGACCCCGCAGATCAACATCGCGCCGACCCCCGGCGCGCAGATCGAATTCCCGCTCGGCGCCAAACTCGGCGCCGAACTGGGCGCCCAGGCCACCATCCTGCCCTCGCAGCAGCTGTCCTTCCAGGTCGGGCACGGCGGCATCACCGAGGTGTCGCTGGCCAAATTCACGCTGACCCAGCCGTTCGCCTACGCGGATCTGTCCAACACCCACCTCACCGTCACCGGCGCCCTCGGTCCGGTCACCATCCGGACCTTCGTGAAATTCACCCTGGTCACCGGCGCGGGCCAGGCCAGCGACGCGGTGTACAGCGACCCCATCTCGCTCTGACCCGCGGGCACGTACTGGTTCACCGTTGAACCGTCTGCCGGGCTCACCCGTATCACCTCTGTACGCAGGAAGTGATCTCGCGGAGCCCGGCACACGGCCACGCGGGGAGGAGTGCCGATGCAGACGCGGGTCGTGGATTATCTGGTCCAAGTGGTCGCGGAACTGGGCGTACGGCACATCTTCGGGGTGGACGGCGCGAACATCGAGGACCTGTACGACGCCGTCTTCGACACGGCGCACGACCTCACCGCGGTGGTCGCCAAACATGAGTTCGGCGCGGCGACCATGGCCGACGGTTATGCCCGCGCCACCGGCGGATTCGGCGTCGTAGCCGCGACCTCCGGCGGCGGCGCCATGAATCTCGTTGCGGGCCTTGCCGAATCGTTTGCTTCTCGAGTTCCGGTGCTCGCGCTGGTGGGTCAGCCGCCGACCGCGTCGGCGGGCCACGGCGCCTTCCAGGACACCAGCGGACGGGCGGGCACCATCGACGCCGCCCGCGTGTTCGGTGCGATCACCCGGTACTGTGCCCGCGTCGAGGCGGCCGCCGACCTGCCCGAACAGGTCGCCGCGGCGGTCGGCGCGGCCCGCCGCGGCGGCCCCGCGGTGCTGTTGCTGCCCAAGGACGTGCAGCAGGCCGGCCTCGGCCAGGCGCCGCCGTTCCGGTTGCCCGTGAAGACATATCGGCGTGATCGGGCGGGGCTCACGCGCGTGGTCACCGCACTGCGGGCGGCGCGGCAGATCGGCAAGATCGTGCTCATCGCGGGTGACCAGGTGGCCAGGGACGATGCCCGCGACGAGCTGGCCCGCTTGGCCGCGGTGCTGGACGCCGCCGTCGGGGTCGCGCCCGACGCCAAGGACACCTTCGACAACACCGACCCCGGTTTCTGCGGGGTCGCGGGCAGCATGGGCCATCCCGAACTCGCCGCCGCACTGCGGACCTCGGCGTTGTGCCTGATCATCGGCACCCCCATGCCGATCACGGCGCGCACCGGACTGGACGACACGCTGACCGGCTGTGCCGTGGCGAGCCTCGGCGTCGTCGCGCCACACCTGCCCGCGATCCACGCGACGAGCACGGACCTGGCGCGCACCCTGGGTGAGCTGGCCGACGAATTCGCCACCACCGCAGTACCTTCCGCACCGCACACGGCCACCACGCTCACACCGCTGCACGTGCCCGCCGCGACCGGCCCCGGGCTGCGCTATCGCGAACTGGTCGAAACCATCGAGGCGGCACTGCCCGCGGGCACCGACGTCTTCGCCGACGCGGGCAATACCGGCGCGGCGGTGGTGCATCAGCTGCGGGTGCCGCGCGGTGGCCGGTTCGCCGTGGCGCTCGGGATGGGCGGCATGGGCTACGCGTTCGGCGCCGCCATCGGTTCCGCGTTCGCCCGGCGCGCCGGTGGCCGGCGCACCGTGGTGATCGCGGGCGACGGCGCGTTCTTCATGCACGGCATGGAGATACACACCGCGGTCGAGCACGCGCTGCCGATCACCTTCATCGTGCTCAACAACAACGCGCACGCCATGTGCGTGACCAGGGAGCAGCTGTACTACCGGGATCGCTACAGCTACAACAGGTTCCGGCCCGCGCAACTCGGCGACGGCGTCGGCGCGATGTTCCCGGCGCTGCCCGCCGTGTCGGTGCGCGCGCCCGGCGAACTCCCCGCGGCACTGCGCGCCTGCCTGGAAACCCCTGGGCCGTCGTTCCTTTCGATCGACGTCGATCCCGACGAGGTCCCGCCCTTCCTCCCGTTCCTGACGACCATCGAACACTCCAGGAGTAGAAATGACCGCATCGCGTAGCGATTCCCGCAGCAGCGGTGTCCGGACGACCGGCACGCTGCCCGCCCTCAGCGATATCCCGGCGGCGGTCGTTCCGGGTGTGCTGCGCATCGAGAACTCCGACAAGGACGCCACCACCCCGATCATCATGGACATGCTGCGGTCGGTGTATCCGCACGACCAGATCTTCGGCGAGTACTGCCCGGTGCAGGCGTATATCGCCGCACCGCCGGGCGAGGTCTACGAATACCTGGCGGACACCAGGTCATTGGAGGAGTGGACCTACAGCCTGCGCGGCTTCGTCGAAACCGGGGAGCCCGGCCTCTGGCTGGCCTACGACCGGCTCGGCGACGAGACCCAGATCTTCACGCGCACCGTGGCGCATCCCGAGGCGATGACCGTGGACTACCACTGCGCCTGGGATCAATCGGCGCACCTGTGGATGATCTACCTGCTGCGTGTGATCGATGCCCAGACGGTGTTCGACAAGCCGGGATCGGTTGTGCTGTGGGTCAATTGCAAGCATCCCTTCTACGACGAGAACCCCTACCCGGAGACCGCCCCGCCGCAGCGACCGGTGTGGGTCGGTGACTTCTGGGAGATGTTCTCCGCGGGCCATCAGCTGGAAATGGACAACCTCAAAGCGATCTGCGAGTACCGGGCGGCCAACGGCCTGCCGGTCAAGCCCGACTGGATGAACTGAGCCCGGTATGCACTCCTTTCCCACGGTCAGCCTCGTCGACGTCGCCGGGTATCTGCCCGGCGAACCGGTCGGCACCGAATATTTCACCCAGTTCTCCCGCTCGGACCGGATGGCGAAAAACGTGATGTTCCGGTCGCCCAAGGCCCGCCATCACGTGGATCGCGACGAGACCGCGGTGGACATGGTCGAGCGCGCGGTCGCGCCGCTGATCGAACGGCATGGGGCACAATTCCTCTCGCAGATCGACGTGCTGATCACGCACACCCAGCTGCCGACCAATCCGGTCATGGGGTGCGGGCCCGAGGTCGCCCGGCGGCTCGGCGCCCGCCCCGGCTTCGTCTACGACGTGCACAACGGCGGCTGCGCGGCCTTCGTGCACATGATGTCGATGGCGCAGATGGTGTTGCAGACCACCGACGCGCGCACCGCGCTGATCGCGGCCACCCAGAACTGCGCCGGACCGGTCTTCACCCAGCCCGAGATCCGCAAGCTGCCCCAGGCGCCGGTGCCCGGCGACGGGTGCGGCGTCGGCCTGCTGGTAAAGGACGACAGCGCGCCGATCCTGGACATCGAATGCCGCACCTACCCCGAGTTCGCCGGTGACATGGAGTTCTCCACCAACGGCGACCGCAAGTACTGGGAGCCGGGCGAGGGACAGGGCTGCGTGAGCTTCACCGAATCGAAGATCACCAAGGTGTTCGCCCGCGGTAACCGGCTGGTGCCGGAAGTGGCGCTGGCCGTGTGCGATCGGATCGGGGTGAAGGGCCGCGACATCGACACCTTCGTCACCAATCAACCCAACCGCCTGTTCCTGCGGAACTGGCACGACGCGCTGGAGCTGCCCGCCGAACGGCACCCCGACACCTTCGACCGGTGCGGAAACCTGTTCGCCGCGGGCATTCCGGTGACCCTGGATGTGGAGAATCAAGCGGGCCGGCTGCGCAACGGCTCGGTGGTCCTGCTGTCGGCCTTCGCGCACGCGGGAGACTTCGCGGCCGCCGCGGCCATCCGGTGGGGCGCGGCCCGATGAACGTCCGGCTCGTCGAGGAGACCACGCCGTCACGACAGCAGCGCGGCACCGCTACGCCGTCGCGGTTCGATCTGACCCTAAGCGAAAACCCTTACCCGCCACTGCCTTCCGTACTGCTTGCAATGCACGGCACACTGGCGCGGGCGAATCGGTACCCCGAGTTCCTGCCCGACCGGTTGCCCCGGCTGATCGCCCGGCACCTCGGCGTCCGAGCGGATCAGCTCGTGGTCGGCGCGGGCGCGACCGGGGTCGCGTGGCAGATCATCCAGTCGCTGACCACACCGGGCGCCGGAATTGTCTACGGATCACCGACTTTCGACGGCTACCCGATCATGGCGGAGATGGCCGGGCTCGACCCGGTGCCGGTGCCGTTGGACGCCGGCGGCGATCAGGACCTGCGGGCGCTGGCCAAGGCCGTCGACAAGCGCACCGGGCTGGTGGTGGTGTGCCGCCCGCACAACCCGACCGGCACCGTGGTCCCGGCCGCAGAGCTGGCCGCGTTCCTGCGCGCGGTGCCCGCCCGGGTGCCGGTGATCCTGGACGAGGCCTATGTCGAATTCCTCGACGCCGCCGACCACGTCGACCCGCATGCCCTGCTGAACAGACATGCGAACCTGCTTGTGCTGCGCACCTTCTCGAAGGCTTACGGCCTGGCCGGGCTGCGCATCGGTTACGCGTTCGGCAGGCGCGAACTGGCGGCCCGGGTCCGCAGGCTGCAACTGCCGTTCGGGATGAGTGCGACGGCGGAAGCGGCGGTCTGCGCCTCCTACGCCGCGGCGCCGGAGCTCGCGGCGCGCACCCTGCGCATCACCGCCGCGCGCGAAGAACTCCGCACCGCGTTGCGGGACTGCGGTATCGCGGTGCCGCGCAGCCAGGCCAACTTCCTGTTCCTGCCCGGTCCCGGCGTGGCCACCGCGCTGCGCCGGGCGGGTATCGCGGCGAAGGCGTATCCCGATGGGAGCGCGCGTATCTCGGTCGGCGACCCCGACGCGGACCGGGCCGTGCGGCACGCGCTGGCGGGACTGCGTTAAGCGGCAGGTTTCAATTCGCTGGCTTCCCCCGGCTCGTCGGCCTGCTTGGCCCAGCGCTGCGACAGCGCGGCACAGGTGATCAGCTGGATCTGATGGAACATCATCAACGGCAGCACGATCAGGCCCACCGGCTGGCTCGCGAAAAGCACCGTCGCCATGGGCAATCCGGTCGCGAGGCTCTTCTTGGAGCCGCAGAACACGATCACGATGCGGTCGGCCCGGGAGAAGCCGGCGAAGCGGCCGATCAGCATGGTCAACGCGATGACGAGCGCGAGCAGCAGACAGCACACACCGGCCAGGGCGAGAATCCGCCACGGCGAGAGCATGTGCCAGATGCCCTCCACCATGCCCGCGCTGAACGCGGCGTAGACGACGAGCAGGATGGAGCCGCGGTCCACCAGCTTCGTCGGCTCGGCGTAGCGGCTGAGCCAGCCGATCACCTTCGGCCGGATCAGCTGCCCGATCGCGAACGGGACCAGCAGCTGCAGCACGATGTCGCCGATCGACGAGAAGTCCACGCTGGCATGGCCGGTGGTGTTCATCAACAGAATCACCAGCAGCGGGGTGATGAACACGCCGAGCAGGTTCGAGGTCGTCGCGCTCACGATCGCGCCCGGCACGTTGCCTTTCGCGATCGAGGTGAACGCGATGGACGACTGCACGGTGGACGGGACCAGGCAGAGGAACAGCAGACCGGTGTACAGGTCGTCGGTCAGCACGCTCGGCACCAGCACCCGGGCCGCCAGCCCCAGCAACGGGAAGGCGACGAAGGTGCAGGCGAGCACCACCAGATGCAACCGCCAGTGCGTGAGGCCGGCCAGCGCCTCCTTCGGCGACAACCGCGTGCCGTACAGCAGGAAGAGCAATGCGATGGCAATCTTCGTCAGCACGTCGACCACGTCCGCCGCGGTACCTCTGGCCGGGAAAACGCTGGCCAGGGCGACAGAAGCGAGGATCGACAGGATGAATCCGTCGATATAGAACTTGCTGAGGAATCGCACAGCCCAGGCTAACGCCGCACCGGGCCCCGAGCGCGCCCACACCGTGCGTACTTTCTCACATCCCATGAATTGCGATATCACTCCGGACGAAGCCGAACGTTCGCGCTCATCGGGGTCGCGAGTGCGCCGGGATCAGTGGCGCGGCCATCTCTTCGCGGTGGTGCCGGAAGGCGCGGGTAGACCCAGATACGCCGCGAACGCCGCGGCATCCGCCGCGGTGCTGGTCTTCGGTCTGCCGTCGGCCCAGGCGAGGAAACGTTCGCGATAGTCGGGGCCGCAGGCTTGGGCCAGCATCGGGAAGCGGCGGGCTACCTCGTCCGCGCGCTTGCGAAGCAGGGCGTGCGCGGCGGCGGCGACGGCCGCGCGGTCGAATCCCGCGGGCACCGGGGCACCGGCCACCAGGGCGCGGACCAGAGCCGCTTGCTGCTCGGCCAATTCGGCGCTCATGCGCGCACCGCCCGGGCCCGGCCGGTGATCGACGGGCGGTGCGCCGCGGCGGCGATCGCGTCGAGCTCGTCCAGGAGTTCGGCGGCGGGCGGGTAGTCGCCGTCGCGCTCGAGCATCAGGGGCACCGGCTGCCGGGCGATGAATTCCGTTACGAGGGTGAGCACTTCGGCCGGAACGGGGTCGGTATGCGTGTCGTGGTAGCGGCCACCGGCCTCGTGACCGCCGGCGACGTGACAGTAGGCCACCCGGTCGGCGGGCAGGCGCTGTAGTTCGCCGAGCGGAGCGCGGCCTCGATTGCGTGCATTGGCATAGACATTCGCGATATCGAGCAGCAGATACACCCCCGTCCGCTCGACCAACTCGGCGAGGAACTCCGATTCGGTGTATTCGTCGTCTGGCCAATCGAACAGCGCGGCAATGTTTTCCACGGCCAGCGGCACCCCGAGCCCGGCCTGGGTCCGGGCGATGTTGCGTTCGAGCACAGCCAGCGCCGCGGCCGAGCGCGGCACCGGCAGCAGATGTCCCGCCTCGACCCCGCCCGCGCGCACGAAGGCGATGTGCTCGCTCACCAGCGGAGCGTCCAGCGCCGCCGCACCGGCGGCCAGGTGCGCGATCCGCTGCTCATCGACCGGCTCGGCCCCGCCCAGCGACAGCGAAATACCATGCGGCACAACGGCGACGCCGCGATCGATCAGAGCGGTCAGCTCGGCGGGCGGCACGGCTGTCAGCCCGCCGCGCAGCCGCGACCGCCGCCGCAGCGGCAGCGACTCCGCGATCACCTCGGCGAAACCGAGCCCGTCCAGTTCGGCGATGAGGCCACAGATCTCGGGCCGCCAGCCGATGCCGAGCGCCGCCGCCGGCAACAGTCCATTCATCGGACGGCCGGACCGTCACCCACCGCAGCCGCCACCGCCACCGCAGCCACCGCCGCCGCTGCAACCGCCGCCACCGCTGTCCCCGCTCCCGCCGCTGTCGCCACCGGACGAGCTCGGCGGTTCGACCGCACCGGCCAGCCCGGGATCGAGCGACAACAGCGCGGCCCCACCGAAGACCGCCGCCGCGAGCGCGGCGCTCTCCACCCCGTAGGTGGCGTAGGCGGGCGAGTTGGCCGGCCGCAGATGCTGACTGCTGGTCCTCGCGTCGGTGCGGGCCCGCTTGCCGAGCGGGGTCAGCCGCGGCTTGCCCACCAGGAACCAGTAGCAGAGGAACTGCGCCAGCAGGGTGAGGACGAGGAACGCGACCGGGTTGTTGTTGAGCATGCCCGCGATGAGCCGCACCACGCCGACCGTCATGACGACCAGTGTCGGCAGGCCCGCGTCCCAGATCCGCCGCTTGAAGTCCGCATCCGGGAAGTAGCCGCGCCGGACCATCGAATCGCGCAGTTCGGCGAGCGTGCCCGACAACGCGACGGTGAGCGCCGCCACCGTCGGCTTGGTGCCGGCGACGATCTGCCGGTGCACCGCCAGCGTGAACGGGTCCAACCGGAATTCGTCCGCCTGCTCCAGCGGCCGGGTCGGCGCGGCGCCGGAATCGATGAGGTCGGCGCTGCGCAGCCGGGCCAGCGCGGTGAGCACCGCGCGGCGGTCGTCGAACAGCAGGCCGACCTCGGGCGCGGACAATTCGGCGCCGGGTTGCGCGGGGCCCGGGTCCGGCGCAGCGCGCGTCACCCGTAGCCGCATCCACACCCCGAGCACCACCGCGAGCAGCGCGAACGGCAGATAGATCGCCAAGAAATCGGATCCGGAGATGCCCCACGTATCGCCTGCCGCGACGACGAGGTCGGAGCCCGCGCTCCGGTCGAACGTACCCATATCCACCCCGGAGTCGTGCCAGTAGTTTCCCCAGTATGGGACCGCCGCACACCGGTGCCAACCGGATTCGGCGAGGAGACCGCATCGAAACCTGGGCGAATAGGGTTACGAGCGGGCCGGTGGAATGGTTCGACCGAGTGAAACGGGCCGGCGGCTAGGTCGCGGGCTGGCAGGCGTCGCGCAGCGAGCAGGCGCCGCACGCGCTGCCGCAACCGCCGACCTCGGCGGGCGGGGCGATCGCCGCGGCCTTGGCCGCGGCGACGTTGGCGCCCGCGCCCAGGGTGAACAGCGCGACGACGGCGACACCGACGGCGACGAACAGCGCCACGAAACCACCCGCGGCGAGCACGACGAGGCCACCGGCCACCAGCAGCGCCCCCGCGGCCAGCGAGGTGGGGGCGGCGATGCGATTCGCGACGCGGAAGGTCTCGTCATCGGAAAGGGCGGCCTCGGTATGCACCCCGACGAAGCGGTTGCGCGGCAGCCGGCCGGTCAGCCCGAGCGCTCCGGTCGCGAGGGCGACGAGGCCGAGCACGAACAAGACGAGAGCGACGACGAACACCCATGCAGGCTATCGCATCGGTGTCGGCGGACCGCCGACAGCTCCCGCGCAACCCTGCAGCACCCGGCGCGTCACCGCTGCGGACAAGCGCTTTCCACACTGCGCCGGGGCAGCTCGCGGACCCAGCAACCAAACGCACTGTTGGGTCCGCCGAGCGGAGAATGCCAACCCTGCGGTACCGCGAAACCGGTGTGCCACAGCCGCATACCGACGGGTGGGTAACCCCGGAACAGAGATCGGCACGGCGGCGCGACCGGAGTCGGCACAGCCCGATTTTCAGTACTGCGGTGTGCACGTTCTACCCTGATAGACGAAGTTTGTCGGGGATCGGCGATAACAAGAAGGCAGGACCGTGCAGGACACTCGTGCGACCGATAGCGATGTACCCGAGCATCGGTACAACGCCGCGCTTGCCGCCCGTATCGAAGCGCGTTGGCAGCGGACGTGGGCCGACCGCGGGACCTTCCATGCGCCGAACCCGGTCGGTCCGCTGGCGGGCGACACCCCGGCGGACAAGCTGTTCATCCAGGACATGTTCCCGTACCCGTCGGGGGCGGGCCTGCACGTCGGGCATCCGCTCGGCTACATCGCCACCGACACGTTCGCGCGGTACCACCGGATGCACGGCCGCAACGTGCTGCACGCGCTCGGCTTCGACGCCTTCGGCCTGCCCGCCGAGCAGTACGCGGTGCAGACCGGCGCGCACCCGCGGGCGACCACGGAGTCGAACATCGCCAACATGCAGCGCCAGCTGAGCAGGCTCGGACTCGGCCACGACAGCAGGCGCTCGTTCGCGACCACCGATCCGGCGTACTACCGCTGGACCCAGTGGATCTTCCTGCGCATCTACAACTCCTGGTACGACCAGGAACTCGACCGGGCGCGCCCGATCACGGAGCTCGAAGCTCAATTCGCCGGTGGCGCACGGCCGGTCCCGGACGGCAAGACATGGGACGCGCTCTCGGCCGCCGAGCGCGGCGCACTGCTGGACTCGTATCGCCTGGTGTACCTGACCGATTCGATGGTCAACTGGTGCCCCGGCCTCGGCACGGTGCTGTCCAACGAGGAGGTCACCGCCGACGGCCGCAGCGAGCGCGGCAACTTCCCGGTGTTCCGTAAGCGCCTGTGGCAGTGGATGATGCGGATCACCGCCTACGCCGACCGGCTGATCGACGACCTGGACCACCTGGACTGGTCGGATCAGGTGAAGGCGATGCAGCGCAACTGGATCGGCCGGTCGCGCGGCGCCCAGGTGAAGTTCGACGTCGCGGGCGAGCAGATCGAGGTGTTCACCACCCGTCCCGACACCCTGTTCGGCGCGACCTACGTGGTGCTCGCGCCGGAACACGAACTGGTCGACAAGCTGACCGCGGCCGCGTGGCCGGCCGGCACCGATCCCCGCTGGACCAACGGCGGCGCCGCGAATCCCGCGGATGCCGTTGCGGCATACCGCAAGTCGATCGTGGCCAAATCGGATCTGGAGCGCCAGGAGAACAAGGAGAAGACCGGCGTCTTCCTCGGCGTCCATGCCGTGAACCCGGCCAACGGCCAGGCCGTGCCGGTCTTCGTCGCCGACTACGTGCTGAGCGGCTACGGCACCGGCGCGATCATGGCGGTGCCCGGCCACGACCAGCGCGACTGGGAATTCGCCACCGTGCTCGGCCTGCCGATCGTGGAGGTCATCACCGGTGGCGACCTCGCCGAGGCCGCGTATTCCGGCGGCGGCGAGCTGGTGAACTCCGGCTATCTCGACGGACTGTCCGTCGAGGAGGCCAAGGCGACCATCATCGCCCGGCTGGAAGCCGACGGTCACGGCACCGGCACCATCCAGTACAAGCTGCGCGACTGGCTGTTCGCCCGGCAGCGTTACTGGGGCGAGCCCTTCCCGATCGTCTTCGACGAGGACGGCAGGCCGCACGCGCTGCCGGAATCGATGCTGCCCGTGGAGCTTCCGGAGTTGGACGATTTCGCCCCGGTCACCTTCGACCCGGACGACGCCGACTCCGAGCCGTCACCGCCGCTGGCCAAGGCCACCGAGTGGGTCAACGTCGAACTGGACCTGGGCGACGGCCCGAAGATGTACCGGCGCGACACCAACGTCATGCCGAACTGGGCGGGCAGCTCGTGGTATCAGCTGCGTTATGCCGACCCGACCAACTCGGAAGCGTTCTGCGCCAAGGAGAACGAGCAGTACTGGCTCGGCCCGCGTCCGGCCGAACACGGCCCGGACGATCCGGGCGGCGTCGATCTGTACATCGGCGGCATGGAGCACGCGGTGCTGCACCTGCTGTACGCGCGGTTCTGGCAGAAGGTGCTGTTCGATCTGGGTGATGTCAGCGGCCGGGAACCGTACCGGAAGCTGTTCAACCAGGGCTACATCCAGGCCTACGCCTACACCGATGCGCGCGGCGCGTACGTGCCCGCGGCCGAGATCGTCGAGCGGGACGGCAAGTTCTTCTGGACCGAGCCGGGCGGCACCGAGATCGAGGTGTTCCAGGAGTACGGCAAGATCGGCAAGTCGCTGAAGAACGCGGTCTCGCCGGACGAGATGTACGACCTCTACGGGGCGGACACCTTCCGCTTCTACGAGATGTCGATGGGCCCGCTGGACAGCTCGCGGCCGTGGGCGACCAAGGACGTCGTGGGCGCGCACCGCTTCCTGCAGCGGGTATGGCGGCTGGTGGTGGATGAGGAGACCGGCGCGGTGCGCGTCGCGGAACTGGATCCGACGCCGGAAACGCTGCGCCTGCTGCACAAGACCATCGCCGGTGTGGACGAGGACTACGCCGCGCTGCGCGACAACACCGCGGGCGCCAAGCTGATCGAGCTGACGAACCATCTCACCAAGACCTATCCCGACGGCGCGCCGCGCACCGTGGTGGAGGCGCTGGTGCTGATGCTGGCGCCGCTGTCTCCGCATATCGCCGAGGAGATGTGGGAACGCCTGGGCCACAACGAGTCCCTCGCGCACGGCCCGTTCCCGGTGGCGGATCCCGCGCTGCTGGTGCAGGAGTCCGTCGAGTACCCGATCCAGGTGAACGGCAAGGTCCGCAGCCGCATCCAGGTCCCCGCCGACGCCGACAACGCCGCGATCGAAGCCGCCGCCCTCACCGACGAAAAGATCGCGGCTCTCCTCAACGGCGCCGCCCCCCGCAAACTGATCGTCGTCCCCGGCCGCCTGATCAACATCGTCGCCTGACCCACCCGGGAATCGGTATGTCGAAGACCGAATACAGTGCGCTGCATTTCTCGCAGGCGAATCCGCGGGGGGCTGGGCAGGGGGACGTGCCTGCGCTGTTGCGCAGGATCGCCGCGACGGTGGAGGGACTCGGCGCGGTCAGCGTGCAGGATCTGGTGCTGCACAACGAGGTGACCGCCGAAGGTGACTGGCCGTCGGTCACGGTCTACTACACCAGGACCGACGGCGCCGACTGATCGACGGCACGGGTGACCGGTTCCTGCGCGAACTGGTTCGGCCCCTTCCCTTTCCGGTAGACGGAACGGGAAGGGGCCGTAGTTTTTCCGGTGCTAGCCGGGTATCGGGCGGAGCACGATTTCGGTGGGATGGGCGTCGCGCGGGGTTTCGACGGCGGTGCGGACCGCGCCGGCTACGGTCTCCGCGCGCAGGAACTGTTCCGGCTGATATTCGCGCCCCTCGTGGGCGATGATCTCGCGCTGCATGTCGGTGTCGATCCGGCCGGGATGGATGGCCGTGACGCGCAGGGCCGGCTCCTCCAGCCGCAGCGCATCGCCGAAGGCGCGCAACGCGAACTTGCTCGCGGCGTAGGAGGCCCAGCCCGCGTTGGCGCGCAGGCCCGCACCCGAATTGATCAGCACCACATGGCCGTTCGCGACCCGCAGCGCCGGCAGCAGCAGGCGGGTCAGCTCGGCGACGGCGATCACGTTGGCTTCCAACGTATGTCGCCACTGCTCTACGGTGGACTCGGCGATGCTGTTCAGATCCGCGACACCGGCGTTGTGCACCAACACATCCAGGCGCGGGATCTGCGCGGTCGCCGCGGCCACCGCCGGGTAGTCGGTCAGCTCGACCGGCCACGCGGTCGCGCCGGGCAGCTCGTCGAGCACGGGGCGCAGCGCGTCGGCCGAGCGGGCACCGAGCAGCAGGTCGTGGGTCGGTGCGAGCTCTCGGGCGATCGCGGCGCCGAGCCCACGGCTCGCACCGGTGATCAGCGCGGTCGGCTTCGGGGAGCTGGTCACGGCATTGGTCATGCGCCCCACCGTAATAGCCCAGGAAAACAGAGCGATGCATGCATATATCGATCGACCATCTCGAGCAGTGAAATACGGACGGGGCATTCGAGAGTGACAACCGCCGCGCACGAGCCCCCCGCCACCAGGTGGGACGAGGCCGAGTCGGACATCACAGAACGGGCGTACTTGCGGGTGGCACCGCAGAATAGGGGGATGGCACACCCGGGGTTCACGCCCACGCAGCTCGCGGCTCGCGCCGCGTACCTGCTGCGCGGCAACGACCTGGGCACGATGACCAGCGCGGCGCCGCGGCTGTATCCGCACATGTGGAGCTGGGACGCCGCGTTCGTCGCGGTCGGCTTGGCCCCGCTGAGCGTGGAGCGGGCCGTGATCGAGCTCGACACGCTGCTCTCGGCGCAGTGGAAGAACGGCATGATCCCGCACATCGTGTTCGCCAACGGCGTCGACGGCTATTTTCCGGGTCCCTCGCGGTGGGAGTGCCGCAGGCTGGCCGCGAACGCGCCCGACGGGCCGGACACCTCCGGGATCACCCAGCCGCCGGTGCATGCCATCGCGGTGCAGCGCATCCTCGATCACTCGCGCAGGCACGGCCGCAGCACCCGCGCGGTCGCGGAGGACTTCCTGCACCGGCGCTGGCCCGACCTGGTGCGCTGGCATCGCTGGCTGGCGCACGCCCGCGACCCCAAGGAGACCGGCCGGATCACGCTGTATCACGGCTGGGAATCCGGCATGGACAATTCGCCGCGCTGGGATCGGGCCTACGCCAACGTGGTTCCCGAGGATCTGCCGCCCTACCGGCGCGAGGACACCGCGGTGGTCGCCGATCCCACCCAGCGCCCGAGCGATCGCGAGTACGACCGCTATCTCTGGCTGGTCGAGCAGATGCGGCGGGCGGGCTACGACGATTACCAGCTCTCCTCGACGATGAGTTTCGCCGTCGAGGACGTGTTCGTCACCGGGATCTTCGCGCTGGCGTGCGAGGTGCTCGCGAATATCGGCGAGGAGTACAAGCAGCCGCACGCCGACGTGCGCGAGCTGTACGCGTGGGCAGATCGTTTCCGGGCGGGCGTCGTCGCGACGACGGATCCGCGCACCGGCGCGGCCCGGGATTTCGATGTGCGCCTGCAGCGCTGGATCAGCACCGAGACGTTGGCGATGTTCGCGCCGCTGCTGTGCGGCGGCCTGGCGCGCGATACCGAGCGGGCACTGCTGCGCACGTTCGAGGGTCCGCGCTTCTGCGGGCATCCCGATCTGCGCTACGCGCTGCCGCCCTCGACCTCGCCGGTGTCGCGGGAGTTCCGGTCCCGCGAGTATTGGCGCGGGCCGGTGTGGCCGGTGATGAGCTGGCTGTTCTCCTGGGTGTTCGCCCGGCGCGGCTGGGCCGAACGCTCGTTCATGCTGCGGGCCGAGGGCCTGCGCCAGGCCAGCGACGGCAGCTTCGCCGAGTACTACGAACCATTCACCGGCGAACCGCTCGGCAGCATGCAGCAGTCGTGGACCGCCGCGTCGGTGCTGGATTGGCTGGGCTGAACCACCGAGTTCGCATGCCGTTGGGTAAATGTTCCGCAACTGCCTCTTACGCAACACTGGTCACAGGAAGATCAAATAGCTATCGTCGAACGCCATGGACATCCCTCGTTGGAGCTCGACCATCCGTCGCCGCGGTTCGGCGCTGACCCTGCTCGCGCTCACCGGCATCCTCACCGCAACCCTGCCCGGCACCGCGGTGGCCACGCCGACCGGTCCGGACGTCTCGTCCTGGCAGCACATCGACGGACGGCTGATCGACTGGTTCGCGGTCAAGCGTTCCGGCCACGACTTCGCCATGGTGAAGGCCACCGAGGGCCTGAGCTACATCAACCCGTATTTCGTTCCGGACAGCCTGCTGATGCGGGCGGCCGGGGTGGCTCGCGGGACCTACCATTACGCCCGGCCGAACCTGCCGCCCGAGCCGCAGGCCGCGCTGTACGCGACCGTGGTACTCGGGCAGAACGGCGCACTGGACCTGCCGCCGGTGCTCGATCTGGAGACCACCGGCGGACTGCCGCCCGCCGCGCTGATCGATTGGACGCGGCGGTATCTCGGCACGGTGCAGGCCCTCACCGGACGCGTCCCGATCGTCTACACCTATCCACACTTCTGGCGGACGGCGATGGCCGATACCGACGAGTTCACCCGGTATCCGCTGTGGATCGCCGACTACCGGGACAACGACGATCCCGAGGTGCCGGGCGGCTGGCCGCACTGGACCTTCTGGCAGACCACCGACAGCGGCCGGATCGACGGCATCGCGGGCAACACCGACCTGAACCGCTACAGCGGCGCGCAGGGCGATTTCGCCCGCTTCGCCAACATGTAGCGCACCCGGAAACCACGAAACCGCCACTCCTGCAGGGATACAGTGGCGGTTTCGCAGGGCGGTGCACCGAAGACGCTAGGCGCCGATCCGGCCGCCGTTCTTCTTCCACACCGCGGCAACCGAAGGACGCGGTTGCGCGGTGCCGCCGTCGGGCCAATGCGACAGCGGGTTCTCGGGGGTGGCGTCGTCGGACTCGCCGGGATGCTGCACGCACACCAGCACGCGAGACTCGGTGACCACCGGGCCGCAGGTCTCCGCGCCTCGCGGCACCGTCAGGAATTGTTTGGTGGCACCGCGATTCGCGCCGTCGAGGACGACGGAGAACAGGCCGTCGTTCGACTTCAGCGCGTTGCCGTCGGTGGAGATCCACAGGTTGCCGTACGGGTCGAAGGCCAGGTTGTCCGGGCAGGAGATCGGGCTGACCTTCGATTTGTCGTACCCGGCGAAGTAGGTGTCCGCGGCGTTCGGGTCACCGCAGACCAGCAGCAGCGACCAGGTGAACTTCGTGCCCGCGTGCTCGTCGTCGATCTCCAGGATCTGACCGTTCTTGTTCAGGTTGCGCGGATTCGCCTCGTCCGGGCCCTGTTTGCCGGCGGCCCCGCGATTGTCGTTGTTGGTCAACGCGACATAGACCTTGCCGGTGTACGGGTTGGCCTCGAAATCCTCGGGACGGTCCATCTTGGTGGCGCCGACTTTGTCCGCGGCCAGCCGGGTGAACACCGCGACCTCTTCCGCGCTCATGCCGTCGACCAGCGACTTGCCCTTGCCGTCCGCGCCGGTCTCCAGCAGTGGAATCCATTGGCCGGTACCGGTGAAACCCTGGTCGGAGGGCTGCGCACCGGTGCCGTCGACCTTGTCCGGATGGTCGCCGGTGAGCTTGGCGACGTAGAGCGTGCCCGCGTCCAGGATGGTCAGGTTGTGCCGCATGCTCGACGCGCCCGCACCCGGCTCCACCTTCCGCGACGACACGAATTTGTACATGTAGTCGAACTTTTCGTCGTCGCCGGTGTAGGAAACGACCTCACCCTTCGCGGTGACGTAGATGGTTGCGCCCTCGTGCTTGAGCCGTCCCATCGCGGTGTGCTTGATCGGCGTGGAGGTGGGATCCCACGGATCCACCTCCACCACGTAGCCGAATCGGTTGGCCTCGTTGGGCTCCTGGGCCAGGTCGAACCGCTTGTCGGCACGCTCCCACTGGTTGGGCGTCTTGCCCGCGGCGAAGCCGTACCGCTTGGCGCGCGCGGCCGCGGCAGGCTCGGTGAGCTTGTCGCCGTTGGCGAAGTAGCCGTTGAAGTTCTCTTCGCCGGAAAGGACTGTGCCCCACGGGGTCACGCCGCCCGCGCAGTTGGCGAAGGTGCCGAGCACCTTGGTGCCGGTCGGGTCGGCGGAGGTCTTGACCAGATCGCTGCCCGCGGCCGGGCCGGTGAGCTTGAACTCGGTGGTCGCGGTGATCCTGCGGTTGTACTTGCCGAAGGCGGGCGTCAGCTTGCCCGTGCCCGCTTCGCCGCGCACCTCGACCACGGTCAGGCCGTGTGCGGCCTGGGTGATCGCGATCTGCTCATCGGTCGGTGCGTCCTTGTTGTACCCGCGGAACATGTGCGGGCCGGTGGTGTATTCGTGATTCACCACGAGCAGGAAGGCATTCGCCTGCCCCTCGATCGGCAAGAGCGCGGCGAAATCGTTGTTGTAACCGAATTGCTCGGCCTGTGCGGCCGCGGTCTGCTTGTCGAAATCGAACGCGGGTGCGTCCGCGAAAAGCGGGTCGCCCCAGCGGATCACGACGCCCTGTTCATAGCCCTCCGGGATCACCAGCGCGTCTTCCTTGTTCGGCGCGACCGCGGCGAAGTCGGTGCCGGTCCCGGGCGGGCCGCTGGGCGACGGGCTGATCGACCCCGTCTGCTCGACATCGTCGCCGCAGGCCGCGAGCACACTGCCGGCGCCGACGGCGAGCACGGCCGCCGCGCCGCCCTTGATCAGGCCGCGGCGGTTCAGCGAGCTGACGATGTCGCCGAAGTAGGCGCCCGCCGAGGTGTTGGGGACCTCGTGGAAACACGCGTTCGCGCATTTGTATTCACACGTGACCGCGGCGCGCGAGGACTGGCCGTCGTGTTTCACGAACAAGGCGAGGGGCTGCAACTTCACGAACGGCACGCTAAACGATCCGGACAATCCAGAAACGGACAAAAGGTGAACAGCTGACCAATTAGGTAACCCTCAGTTTGCCCAGCTGCCACTCGGCACGAACAAATGCCGCGCCCTCCGCATGATTCGGAGCAGCGCGGCATTCGCCGGGGTTCAGGCATTGACGGCGAGCGCGATGACGACCTCGTGCTCGGCTTCCGGCAGATAGTGCACCCGCAGGATGCGACCGACCTGCACCTGGCCGACACTGCTCGGGGCCAGGAACTTCTCCACCAGCGTGCTGAAGGTCGACCCGTCCGGCCTGGTCACGACCAGCCCGAGGGCGATCTTCGAGTGGCCGTCGCGGATCTCGCCGGTCACCGAGAGCGAGCGCACCACCGCCTGGGTCGCGATGCCCCGCTCGGCGATGTCGAGCTTGTGCCGCGTGGTGATGCCCTTGCGGATCATCGACTCGTTCATGGCCTGCTGCGCCTGGGCGGTATCACCGGAAAGATCCACCTCGACCTTGTCGGTGCGGTCCGGCAGGTAGCGCACCGGCAGCACCACCCCGGGCTGCAACAGAGCCAATTCGGTCAGCGGCACAATCATTTTCGCAGCCGCGACGAAGTTCTTCCCATCGGCGCCCTCGACGGCGAACTCGATCCGCACCTGTGGTTGATCGTTGACGGTTATCCCCGTCTGGCCGACCGACCTGATGGTGCCGAGGCCCAGCAGACCGTCGCGGAACGCCGCACTGTTACGGCCGGTGAACGCGGCGGCGATGCCCTCGCCGGTGAACGCGAACACGGTCGGGACGAGGGTGAGCGCGAGGATGGGCAGCACCATCTGCCAACCGAGCCAACCCATTCCGGCCGGTTCGTAGACATCGGTGCGGGCGTAGGTGAGGCCGTGCAAGACGTAGTAGCCGATGGCGAGCGCCCCGACCGCGACGGCGCCCCAGCGCAGGTATTTCATGATGCTCCTGATGGATTCGAGCCCACCCCGTCGTCACGATCGTGGTCGCGACGACGGGGTGGGGCGGAAAGAGTTGGTGCCGAAGGCGATCAGCCGCCGACGATGTCCGAGCAGGCGAAGGTGACGTCGAATTTCGAGGTCTTCGGGCCGGCCAGCGGGTTGGTCAGGTCGGGGGCGCCGACGCCCTCGCCGGAGATCTTGTAGGTGTTGCCGTCCTTGGTGAGGGTGGCCGAGCCGCCCGGCATGCCGTTGCCGAAGCCGATCGCGTAGGGCTGGCCCGACTCGCCGCCCTTGGTGCCCGCGAAACCCACCGCCTGGACCGTGTCGGTGCCGGTGATGGTGGCACTCACCGACAGGGTGCCGTAGGTGGCGTTGGCGGTGTCGGTCAGCGCGAGCGCCAGCGTGCCCGCCTGCTTCGCACAGGTGGTGGTGAACGTCGCGGTGAGGGCCTTGCCGTCGACCGAGGCGGTCGACTTGCCCGCCGGCCCCGGGTTGCCCTGCGCGGACGGCGTCGCGGCGGCCGAGGACTTGGCCGGGCTGCTGCTCGCGTCGTCGCTGCATCCGGTGACGAACAGCGCGGTAGCGGCGGCGGCGGTGACGAGGACGGCGGTGACGGACTTGGTGTTCATGATGCTTCCTGACTGTCTGTGGAGGGCTCGGTGCCTTCCTGGAGTTCGGCCGGCCCGGTGTGGCTGGGCCGATACGAGAAAGGTAGGAACGGTTCGCGCCCTACCGATCCCAGGTTTGCGCCGGTCCGAATCCGACAAATGTCCGTTAACCTGGTCGAATGCGACGACCGCGCGCCATGGTGCTCGACGAGGTGTGGCGCAAGCTCGACGGAGTGGAACCGCTCAGCGGTCCGCACGGCGGGCCGTTGCGCCGCACGGTGAAACTCGTGCTCGATCCGCTGGTGATCCGGCCCGTGCAGCATCCGCTCTGCGCCGGGCCGGTCCTCAGCGCCGACGGTGCGGTGCTGCTCGCCACCCGTGTGCACGCCGCGGCGGACGTGCTGCGCGCGACCGCGTCCTGGTTCACGCTGCTCAAGCAGGTGCGCCGAGCCCTGCGGATCACCGAGGGGAACCCGCAGGACCTGTACTTCCAGCGCTGCTTCGAACTCGCGACGACGGCGGGCCCGCCGGACGCGGTACGCGACCGCGCGGTCGCCGAGGCGACACTGCGCGACGTGCACGATCTCGCGGCAGGCCGGACCACCCAGGCGCTCAAAGAGTATGTCGCGCAACGCACGGCCGAACTCGCCGGGTTGATCGAAATCGCTTGGCGGCGCAGGCCGTTGAGCGGTCCGGCGGGCGGTGACCACACGGCCGCGATCATCGAGCTGCTCGATGCGTGCGCCGCCGCGCGACAGGGGCAGCGTCGAGACAACGGTCAGGGGGCGCTGGATCGGCTGGTCGCCGCACACGCGGGCACCCACGCCGGGATACGGCTGTGGCAGGACGAATCCGCGTGCTCCGCAGGCGAACTCGGGCTCACGATGCATCCCGTGCCGCGCCCGCCCGAGGTCGGCGTCTCGGCCTCGACGGCCACCCTCGGCTTGCCGTTCGACCGCACCGTCTACGAGCGCGTGTTCACCGCGCTACAGGCCTCGACCGAACGCGCCGATCTACCACCGATTCCCGAGCTGGTGCGCACCGAGATCGCCCGGAGTTGTGCACCCTGGGCGTTTTTGGACGAAACACTGCGGGTGGCGGCGACCATCGGTGTCACGCTGGCACACGGTCTCGCGCCGATCGGCGGGCAGGAGGCCCGCGGTCCGGCAACCGCGGCGCACCGCGTGATCAACAGCCGGTGGCGGCGGGAAGCGTATGTGCTGCAAGCTCGGCGGCTGGTGGTCCGTAGCGCCGCCACACCGCCGCCCGCCGGGCCGCTCGCCGCCATCGCCGCGGAGTTGTCCACTCCGTGGCGGCCGTACCTGCGGCGGCTGTGGGTGCGGCTGCACGGCCGGGATGTCCGGGAGTTCGCGGTCTACGACCCGGACGAACTGTGGGATCTGCTCGACGGTGTCGCTCGTTCGGTCATCCTCGATCACCGCACCAGGGTCAAACAGGCGTTGAGTGTCATGGCGGCCGAGCCGGATTCGACCGAATCGAGGGCGAGCTGATGAACGATGCGGTGCACATCCACCGAGCCGACGACGGGCTCGTGGTGATCGCCCCCGCCGGCGCGCCGACCGTCCTCGACGCGGCGGCGCGGCTGGACGTGACCGTGCTCGAGGTGCTGGGCGGGCATCTGACGTGGAGCCTGCTCGACGGCGGGTCGCTGCCCGCCGCGGTGCTCGATCGTGCCGACCTCGCGCAGGAGTGGGTGTGGGCGGTGTTCGGCGAACAGGTCGCGCTCGCCGTCGAAGCGGGCGACGACGTCGAACTGCCCGCCGCCCCCGAATTGCCGGAGCTGGTGCTGAGTGCGTGGCGGCTCGGCTACGCGCACTGGGCGGCCCGCTGGTGGCCCGCGTCCGTGCTCGACGGGATCGCGCCGCTGGACGAGCGGCTGCTGCTCGACGAGATCGCCGTGCTCAGCGCGGAATGCGAGATGCTCGTCGACGGGGCCGACCAGGTAGTCGAGGAAGTGGACTTGCCGGTGTACGCCGGGCGCGCCGAGGACTACGCGCTGGCCGCCGGACCCGCTGCCGCGCCGAGCGGCGCGTTGGTCCTCGCCCGAGGCAGCACCGGCTGGGATTGGCGCTGCTGCCCACCCGGCCTGCTCGACGCCTCCGAACGCGCGATCTCCTGGGAAGTCCGGCGCGAGGGCGGCCGCACCACCGTCGCGGTGCGCGCCGTCGCCGCCCCCGGCCTGCCCGCCGAAGTCCCCGAACACCTACACCCCCACGCCGCGATCCACACCTGCACCGGAACCGTCGAAACAGCCTTGGCGCTGCACGGTGACCAGTGGACCGCCGAGGTAGCCGCGCCCGATATCGCGGATCCGGCTGTGCGCGTGGTGGTTTCAATACCGGGCGTAGGCGATGTCGACTATGGCTCGGGCGGCGCCGAGCCGGACAGTGGGTCGAGCGGCACTGCACAGGGTAACCCCGGACCAAGCGGCAGCGAGTCCGGCGGGACCGCCTCGAGCAACGCCCGGCAAGGTGGAAGTGAACCGAGCGGCGGGTCGGGCGATGCGGAGATGCGCCGCCGCATCAGGGATTTCGCCGCAGCGCGCCTGCTGCGCGCGACCGACCCGGACGCCGCACCCCTGGCGGCCGAAACCGCCGCCGCCGCTTCGGATTCGGACTTCTGACATGGCCGAGACACCGGATGACGGGCGCGCACTGCTGGCGGCGGGGGCGGAAGCTTACACCCGCGGTGATACGGCCGGGGCGCTGCGTATTTTCGAGGATGCCGCGCGGACCACGACCGGGGATGTGCGGATCGGGGCGATGGTCAACGCGGCGAGTATGGCCGACGAACTCGGGGAGCATGCGACGGCGTTGCGGCTTTATCGGGCGGCGTTGGCGGCCATGCCGGCGGACGCTCCGCGGTTGCGGCCCAATGCGCTGGTCAATATGTCGCAGGCGCTACAGCATCTCGGCGAACTCGACGCCGCGCAGGAGGCTTTGGAGCAGGCGCGCACGCTGTTGGCGGCGAGCACCGATCCTGATCAAGGTGTGCTCCGGGTCGCCTGTCTGCTGTCGCTGACCGCCGTCGCGCTGCATCGACAGCACTGGGCCTACGCCGCCGAGCTGGCCCGCGAATCACTGGACGCGGCACAACGATTCGCCCCGCAGCTGGCCGGGCATCCGCTGATGAACCTGGCCGCCACCTATTTCGAGACCGGGCGGCGCGAGCTGGCCATCGATTTCGCCCGGCAAGCGCTCGCCGCGTTCGATGCGGCCGGCGACCGCAATGCCGTCGCCGAGACTCAGCAGAATCTCGCCACCATGCTGGTCCGGCTGGAGCGCCTGGACGAGGCCGAGCCGCCGTTGCGGGCCAGTCAGCGGTATTTCGAGCAGGCGGGGCTGGGCCACCGGGCGGGTATCGGGCTCAAGACCCTGGCCTTCCTCGCCGAGGGCCGCGCGGATCTCGCCCAGGCACAGGACCTTTACGAGCGCAGTCTGGCCTACTTCGCCGAGTCCGGCGCGGTCCTGGACGCCGCGGATCTGCGAATGCGGTTGGCAACCGTGGCGTTCAAGAACGGCCGGGTCGCGGAGTGCGAGGCACTGCTCGCGCAAGCCTTCAGCGCCTACGCCGAACGCGGCCTCGGACTGCACTGCGCCCAACTCGACTACTGGCACGCGACGTTGCTGGAAGGCGCGGTGGCCGCAGCGGAGTCGCCCTCAGCAGAGCTGCTTGCACAGGCTGTAGGCGTGGCCGTCCCGGCGGCACTGGCCATCGATGCGGTGCGCTACACCCTGCCCAACGGCAATCAGCGAGACCAGTGGAACCGGCAGATCGCCGATCCAGCCATGCGCTTGGCGTTCCGCTTCGCTTACCTTTCCGGCAACGGTTTACTGCTCGCGGACTTGATCGAAACCCAGTGCGCGGGAACCACCTTGAACCTCGGCCGAGCCGAAACGACCGCCGCCGTGCGATTGCCACTGGAATTGTTCGAATTGCCCGCCGAGTCGGCGGCACATCCCGGCGTCGACGCACTACAGCTCGGTGCCGCGCTCGCCGAGGTGGCGGCCGAGGCAGGACTCCCGGTATCGCCGCCGCCACGTTTGGCGCTGGCGGCGGAGGGCCGGATCGCGTTGGACCCCTACATCACCGCCGCCGAGCAGCGATACGGCCGGCCGATCCGAGACAGCAAGGTGCTCACCGTATGACGCCACAGCCGACGGTCCTGGTGCGCATGGCGGACGCGGGCGACGTGTACATGTCCTGGCGCTGGCCCGACGGCACCGCGGCGCGCGGCGCGGCCATGCTGCCCGGCGATGCGGTGCGCGACGCGGTCCGACGACTGACCGACGCGCTCCCGCACCCGGAACAACCCGGCGGGCTGGAACACGCCATGACGGCCGGCCCGTTCGCCGCACTCGATACCGAATACCTGGTCGCCCAGGCGCTTTCCCGTGCATTGCTGCCCCAAGGACTCGCCGCCCAGCTGTACGAGCTGTATCGGCAGGACATTCGACCGCATATCCGCCTGCAACCGTCGCCGCGAGTGGCGCAGGTGCCGTGGGAGCTGCTCGCACCGGCGCCCGAGCTGCGCCTGATCGACATCGCCGATATCAGCCTGCTGGCGCCGGCCGGTATCGTGCAGGCGCCGGGCCGCACCGCACGCAGCTGGGCTCGGTCACGGCGCGAACCCGTTGTCGCCGTGCTCGATCCGCGCGTTCCCGGCTTCCGCGCGGACTCGATCCTCGGCTCGGTGCTCGGCCGGATGCCCGAGGACGCCCCACTGACCCGGCGTATCGCCGACTACGCGGCGCAGGGTCGCCTGCTGCCCGCAGTCGATGCGCCGACCGAGATCTTCCGCCGCACCGACCTCGATCGCACCTGGCTCGGCGCGATCCTGCGCGCCGGGCCGAGCAGGCTCGTCTACGTCGGCCACGTCACCGCCGCACCGCCCGAGTCGGGCCAGAGCGAAGCCGCACAACTCCATCTGTCCTGCACCGCGGACACACTCGGCTTCGCCGCAACCGATCGCACCCATCGGCCGTTGTCCGCCAAGGACTTTCTGCTCGGCACCCACACGCTGACCACGGAACCCGAGAGCGGCCAAGACCTTTGGCCCATCCCCAGCCGGGTCGCCCTGATCGCCTGCGAGAGCGGCGGCGACATGCGTTTCACCGAGGCGCTCGGCCTGACCGCGGCCATGATCAACGGCGGCGCCGAGCTGGTGACGGCGAGCCGCTGGCCGCTGCCCACCGACCTCGCCTTCCACCGGCTCGCCGGCGCCCCGCCGGACGCCCATCCGCTCCAGCAGGCGATCTGCGCGATCGACGCGGCGCACGAAGCCGACGACCCGGTCACCGCGCTCGCCGAATGGCAACGCGCGCAATTGAACCGCTGGCGCAGCGACGGCGCGATCGAGCACTCGCCGCTGCTCTGGTCGGCCTTCGCCACGCTGCGAGCTTAAGCCCGGCCGCGGACCGTCCGGACCACCGTCGGATCGACGCCGAGCACGTCGAGCATCTGCGAGATGGACATCGCCTGCACCTCGCCCGCGTAGTCCGGTCGCGACGCGTCCGCCAGATCCGCGTACTGGTGCAGCCGTTCGTAGTCGGCCATCGTCATGATCACCGCGATCTCGGTGTCGCCGTCGGTGACGACGGCGTCCGCGCCGGTTGCCACCACTTCGCGGACGACCGCCGCGACGGCCGGCGGCAGTTCGTGCAGAGTGCGCGTATTCGAGTTGGGCATGCTCCGCATTCGGAGCGGCGTGCCCCTTTGGATCGGCGTGTCACCGATTCGTTAACACAATCGTCCGGCTCGGCCGCCCCACCGAGGCACGCGCTCGCGAAAGGGTTGCCGGGCGAAGGTGTCCCGGCTCAGGACCGATGGGCGAGCAGATGCTGCATGATCAACCGGGTCAGGTCCTCCGGGGCCTGTTCGGGGATCCAGTGCGAGACGTCTTCGAGCATTTCGAAGCGGTAGGGACCGGTCACGTATTTCGCCGTGGCGAGCGCGGCGGTGGAGCCGATGACGCTGTCCTCGGTGCTCCACACGTACAGCGTCGGCACCGTGACCTCGCCGACCCGGCCCGACAAATGCGCGGCCCGATACCAATTCAGGGCCGCCGTCAGCGCTTCCGGCTGACTGAGCCGCTCCACGTAGTGGTCGACGCGCTCTTCCGGGACCTTCCATTCGAAAAGGCGCCGCAGGCCGATGGCACCGTCGGCGAGCAAGGCGCGCTCCGCGGTCCGCGGCTCGCGCAGCCGCGCGACATACTGGGACCGCAGCGCTTGGTCCTCGTCCTCTTTCATCGCCTTCAGCAGCGCGCCGGGATGCGGTTGCGAGACCGCGGTGAACGTCCGCACCCGCTGCGGATGCTCGGCCGCCACCGCCCAGCCGACGTACCCACCCCAATCGTGGCCCACCAGATCGAAACGCTGCCAACCCAATTCGTCCGCGATCGCGAGCACGTCGCCGACCAGCTCTTCGACCCGGTACTCGGCCGGTCGTTCCGGCCGCACCCCCGCGGAATACCCCCGCTGATCCGGTGCCACCACATAGCACCCGCCACCCCCGAGCGTATGCAGCTGGAACTCCCATTCGATGGCCCCCTCCGGAAACCCGTGCAACAGCATGACTTCCCGCCCCCGCACGTCCCCGCAGGTCAACACATCGAACGTCCCCGCCCCCGTAGTAATCTCCGTCGCCTCGATCACCCGACCGACTCTAGATCCTCCCTCCCGCCCACGTCGCGGCCCAGCGCGTGGCGGCGCGCGTCAGTGGAGCAGCTCGGCGGAACGTACGGTGATGTCGTGGGGACCGGATACTTAGGACGACGCTGGTGACGAGTGACCGTTTCGCATCGCGAGGTGGTTTCATCCGCCGCGTTCTGCTGCATCCGGACGCGGTCACCGACGACTACCCGTTCACGTTGCCGGCCGTGCGGTATCTGGCCGGGTCCCAGGGTTTGCCGTTGCCGCCGGGAGTCACGTTCCTGACGGGGGAGAACGGTTCCGGCAAGTCCACGCTGCTCGAGGCGATCGCGGTTGCGGCCGGATTCAACCCGGAGGGCGGAAGCCGGAACTTCCGGTTCGCCACCCGCGCCACCGAATCGTCGCTGGGTGACCATCTGGTCCTGCAGCGAAGCATCCACAAGCCGCAGAACAGCTTCTTTTTGCGGGCGGAGTCGTACTACAACGTGGCTTCCGAGATCGAGCGGCTCGATCGTGGCGGCGGGCCGCCGCTGCTGCCCGCCTACGGCGGCGTCTCACCGCACGAGCGCTCCCACGGCGAATCGTTCGTCGATCTGGTGCTGCACCGCTTCGGTCCGCGCGGGCTGTATCTGCTGGACGAGCCGGAGGCGGCGCTCTCGGTTCGTGGCTGCCTGGCGGTGCTCGCGCGTTTCGCAGAACTCGCAGCGCAGGGCAGCCAGATCGTCGTGGCCACCCACTCCCCGGTGCTGCTCGCACTCCCGGACGCGACCATCCTCGAGCTCGCCGACGACGGCACGATCAGCACCGTGGACTACGACGACGCACTCCCGGTGCGCCTGACCCGCGACTTCCTCGCCGCCCCAGAAAAGTTCCTGCGCCACCTGCTGCCCGACGGGCGGTAGCCGAGGGAGCGCGGTGCCGGCATCGGCTCGGCGGGGAAACGGCTGTGCGGAACGAGGATCCGCTTGATACGGTGGCCGCAGAGGTTGGGTGGGCTGGGCATCTATGGTTCGAAAGATCGTTGCCGCGAAAGCGCTCGTCTTTCTTGCCCTGGTTTCCGTTTCCACCGCGCTCGCCATGCCGGACGAGCGAGAACCCGCGCGGACCACGGTGCGCATCGAGAACACCGCCGATATCGACTGGGATCTGGTGGTTCGCGCCTTCGATACCGAACGGGCTTGCCGATCCGCCTCGGCGGCCTATCGCCGGACAGGCAACGTGCCGGTATGCCTGCCACACGAGACGAAGACCAGCGGAACCCTGTGGTTACTGCTGGTGTATCACCTGTGACCCGGACACCCCCGCCGCCGTAGCCGAAGCTCGACTCGGCCGAGCCCGCGAGGACCGGGCTCGGCCGGTTCGCGGGCGGGCGAGCTCAGTGTTCGTCGTAGTGGCCGTTGTGGGCGGCGTGGCGGTGGCCGTCGTGCAGGTAGTCGACGTGGTCGCCGTGCTGGACGGACTCGTGGCCGCAGCCTTCGCCGTGCTCGTGGGTGTGGTCGGCGTGCTCGGTGTGGCCCGACGGCTCGCACTCGTCGTAGTGGCCGTCGTGTTCGCGATGCAGGTGACCATCGTGCGCGTAGTCGACGTGGTCGCCGTGCTCGACCGCGGTGTGCCCGCAGCCGGGGCCGTGCGCGTGATCGTGCTCGGTGTGCTGCATATGCGCTGTCGTCATCAGTTCTCCCTCTTTCCCAGCGTGGACAGATGGAACTTGTGATCGCCAACACATTAACATGTGCGCATCAATGAAGGTTGCTGGGGGTGCGCCGGCCCCGCCCGGAACCGTGGCGTCCGACGCGCTGCAGGAACGCGGACGCCACGGCATCGGAGACGTTAGAGCACCTGCGACAGAAATCGCTGTAAGCGTGGCGTCTGCGCGTTGTCGAACAGCGCGTCGGGCGTCCCGGTCTCCACCACCTGGCCCTCGTCCATGAACACCACGCTGTCGGAAACCGTTCGGGCGAAGCCCATTTCGTGGGTCACCACGATCATCGACATACCGCCCGAGGCCAGGTCGGCCATCAGCGCGAGCACACCCTTGACCAGCTCGGGGTCCAGCGCCGAGGTGGCCTCGTCGAAGAACATCACCTCCGGCTTCATCGCGAGCGCGCGGGCGATCGCGACGCGCTGCTGCTGCCCGCCGGACAGGTTCGCCGGCCGCGTGTCGACCTTGTCGGACAACCCGACGATCTCGAGCTGTTCCACCGCGAACGCGCGGGCCGCCTCCTTGGACAACCCGCGCAGCTTGCGCGGGCCGAGCGCGACATTGTCGGCCACGCTCTTGTGCGGGAACAGGTTGAAGTGCTGGAACACCATCCCGATGCGCTGGCGCAGCTTGTCCGGGTCCTCGGTGAGCACCGACTCGCCGTCCAGCAGCACATCACCCTGGTCGGGCTCGTGCAGCCGGTTCAGCACGCGCAGCAGCGTCGATTTGCCCGAGCCGGACGGGCCGATGACCGTGGTGGTCTTGCCCGCGTCGACGTGGATATCGATCCCGCGCAGCACGTGGTTGTGCCCGAGCGTGAGATGCAGTCCGGTACCGGTGAGGGAAGCACTCATGGGTCTACCCGCGCCCTTCCGTGATCGTGGCGGTCTCGACCGGGTCGATCGGCCGGTCCGGCCTGCCGGTGCGCATCCGGCGGTCGATGTAGTTCACCAGGTGGGTGAGCGGGATGGTGAGCAGCAGGTAGACCAGGCCCGCGGCGACCAGCGGGGAAAGGTTTCCGGTCTGCGCGTTCAGGTCCCGGCCGACCGCGAACAGCTCACGCTGGGTGGCGAGCAGGCCGAGGAAGTAGATCAGCGACGAGTCCTTGATCAACGCGATGAACTGGTTCATCAACGCGGGCAGCACCCGCCGCACGCCCTGCGGGATCACCACCAGCGTCATCGCCTGCCGGTAACCGAACCCGATGGCGCGGGCCGCCTCCAGCTGGCCGGCCTCGACGGACTGGATACCGGAGCGGAAGATCTCACCGATGTAGGCCGAGGCCAGCAGGGCCAGTGCGACGGCGCCGAGCCAGTACGGATTGTTCCCGGTCACGTTGCGCGCCACCGGCCCGATGCCCAGGCCGATCAACAGGATGATCACCACCGCGGGCAGGCCGCGGAAGATATCGGTGTACACCCGGGCGGGCCAGCGCAGCCAACGGGTCCGGGAGATGCCCGCCACGGCGAGCAGCATGCCGAGCACGGTGCCCAGCACACCCGAAACCACCGCCAGGATCAGGGTATTCGGCAGGCCGGTCTTGAACAGATCGGGAAAAGCCTTGCGGTACAACGACCAATCGAAGAACGTGTCCTTCAGTTGTTGCAGTGTGGATTTCGGGGCGTTCTGCGCGGTGTCCTCCGGCTGCTGTTGAGCGGCCAGGGCGGCGAAATCGGGGAGCTGCGGCAGCGGCGCGGCTTTGGAGCCCGGCTGCCAGCCCGGCGGCAGTTCGCGCGGCACCCAATCCTGGTAGAGCTTGGCGTAGGTGCCGTCCGCGATCACCGCGTCGAGGCCGCTGTTGAGCGCGTCGATCAGCGGCTGGTTGTGCTTGGCCACCGCGTAGCCGACGAAGTTGTCCAGGCTGAAGGTGTTCTGCGACACCGTCGTTCCGTCGCCGGGCTTGATCGCGCCCTCCGCCTGCGCCGACGGCGCGACCCAGGCGTCGACCTGACCGGACTTCAGATTCGCGTAGGCGGTGTTGTAGTCGGGGAACTTCACCGGATCCAGATGCAGCGTGTTGACCACGAACTCGTCCTGCACCGTGCCCTGCACGACGGCGATCCGGGTGCCGCGGTTCAGGTCCGAGAACCCTTTGATCGCACTGTCGGCCGGCGCGACCAGCGAGAAGTAGCCGAAGTCGTAGCCGTTGGTGAAGCCGACCAGCTGCCTGCGCGCATCGGTGGTGGTGATGTTCGACGAGCCGACGTCGAAGCGCCCGCCCGCCACCTGCGCCAGCAGCCCGGCGAACTCGGTGCCCGAGAATTCCACCTGCAGACCGAGTTTCGCGCCGATCGCGCGCAACAGTTCGTTGTCGAAGCCGGTGAAGGCGCCCGCGCCGTTGACGCAGATGCTCGGCGGCGCGTCGGAGAGCGTGCCGACGCTGAGCTTGCCCGGCGTGATCAAGCCGAGCTTCGAGACGTCGATCGCGGACACCGGCGCGGTGGTCGCGGTGGTGTACTTGTCCGCGCCCGCGGTCTGCGCCGAGGCCAGGTTGGTCGGCGCGGCCGAGGCCGCGCTCACCCCGGGCGGGGAACACAGGTTGCGCTCCGAGGAAGCATCATCGGAGCCGGAACCACACGCCGTGGCCGCGAGACCGACGGCAAGCAATATCACGGCGATCAACGCACGAGACCGCACAGCGGGCAGACCAGCCATGATGGACAACCCTAGCGGCGCGCGGGTTGCTAACCCGCAGCTACCCCGGCGGCGCCCGGAACGGGACAAGTCGGACCAGGACCGCACGGATTCGGATCAGCGTGATCCGAATTCCGGCGCACCAAGGCCGTCCCGGACCGGCAATCGGGCTCCGACCGGGCAGAACCGGCTCAGGCGAGCCCGCTGACCTGTTCCGGGTTCACCTCGTCGCGCCAGCGGATCGCGCGTTCGGCCTCGCTCAGGTCGTAGTCGGGTCCGTCGACGCCGATCGTGAAGGTGGACACACCCGCCGCGACGAAGGCGGGCGCCTGCGCGAGCCCCGGCCACTGCACGGAACGCTCGATCCGCGCGTCGTCGGTGCCGACGGCGCCGCAATGCTCGGCGAGCACCTTGTTCTTGTGCGCGAGTTCGTCCAGACCGGAGAAGCTGTGCCACATGTGCGCGTACTCGGCGACCAGGCGCAACGTCTTACGCTCGCCACCGCCGCCGATGAGGATCGGGATCTCCCGGGTCGGCGCCGGGTTCAACGCCCGCAGCCGGGCGGTGAGCCGCGCCATGTTCTCCTTCAGCAGCGCGAGCCTGCTGCCCGCCGTGCCGAAATCGTAGCCGTATTGGTCGTAGTCCTTCTGGAACCAGCCCGCGCCGATGCCGAGGATGAGCCGGCCGTCGCTGATGTGATCCACCGTGCGCGCCATATCGGCGAGCAGATCCGGGTTGCGGTAGCCGCCGCCGGTGACCAGCGCGCCGATCTCCACCCGTTCGGTCTGTTCGGCGATCGCGCCGAGCATGGTCCAGCACTCGAAGTGCGCGCCCGCGGGATCGCCGGTGAGCGGATAGAAGTGGTCCCAGTTGAAGACGATGTCGATGCCCGCGTCCTCGGCCCGGCGCACGGCGTCGCGGATGAGTCCGTACTTCGGGGCGTGCTGCGGCTTCAGTTGGACTGCGATCCGAACCGGCCGGTTCATCCGTGCGCCCCGATGATTCGCTCACTCATGGCAACGCTCCTCCTCGACGTCGGCGGCACTTCCCCCGATCGAGGCTACCCGCGGCCGGCGGACCGGCGCAGCGTTCAGGCGTGATGCGGCTGGAAGGTGCTGCGGTCGGTGAGCAGGACCGCGAAGGTCAGCACCCAGGCGCCCACCGCCACGACCAGCAGGAGTTCCCCCAGGAGATGCAGCGCCGGCACACCGACGGCGGCGCCGGTGGACAGGGTCGCGACGGCGGTCATGCCCAGCGGGAAGACGGTGGCCCAGCGCCGGATGTCGTAACCGGGGCGCGGGCGCACGATCTCGGCGACCATCAGCACGGCGTAGCCGATCAGGTCGAGGCCAAGCACGAGCAGGGCAACGACGCGCAGCAGTCCGTGCATGCCGCCGGTCAGCTGGTGGGCCGCAACGAGTTTCGACGCGGCCAGGGCCGAGATGGCCAGCGCCCCGGTGGCGATCCACTGATCGCCCGCCCCGGTCCACACCTGTTCGACATCGAAATGCACCAGTGCCCCGATATAGAGCAACAGGCCGAGCGAGAAGAACACCGACGCGGCGAGGATCAGCCAATCGCCTGCCCCGGCGAGCGCCAAGGTACTCGCCAAGACAGCCAGCCCCTGCGTCGAGACGCACACCAGGAAAACGACGCCAGGCATGCGTCGCCGGGTATGCCGCAGCACACCGTGTAACAGCAACGGCCACAACGCCATCGCTGCGACAAGCAGCACCACGGACACATCGGGCAGACCCAGTTGCGCGATCCGGCTGCCGAGCACCGTGGTCGCCGCGACACCGGTCAGCGCGGGCGGAGTATCGGCCTCCGCTATCCAGCGAGAGCGGTTGCGCAGCAACCGCTCCGCGAAATCGAAGACCAGCAGCAGCCAGACGAGCACGGCCAGCGCCAGCAGGACCCAGGACACCACCTCGAATCCGATCAAGTGCAGCCCGATCGACACGATGCCCGTGGCCATCACGAACGACCCCGCCGCGGGCGGTAGTTCACGCCACCATCGCTGTGCCACGCAAGTATCACAACTCGAGCGCTCGCCCCTGGTCAAACAACTGGAGAGCGATCGAGGCCGAGGGGTTGGGACCGCAACAGCGGCAGCGCCCAGCGCTCGATCCCACCAGCGCCCCGCGCTCGATCCCACCAGCGCTGAGCGATCGATTCCGCGCGAACTCGAGCATTTCGAGCAGGAATCGCGCAGAACCAGTAATATCGCGGGTCAACCCTTACTCGGATCGTCCGGCACGTTCCTGCCGGTGATGGGAAGTGATTTCGCATGGCCACAGTGACCTTCGACCGCGCGACGCGGCTGTACCCCGGCTCCACCAAACCCGCCGTCGACCAGTTGAACCTGGAGATCGAAGACGGTGAATTCCTGGTCCTCGTCGGCCCTTCCGGTTGCGGCAAGTCGACCTCGCTGCGCATGCTCGCCGGCTTGGAGGACGTGAGCGACGGGCGCATCCTGATCGGCGCCAACGACGTGACGCACGCCGAACCCAAGGAACGCGATATCGCGATGGTGTTCCAGAACTACGCGCTCTACCCGCATATGACCGTCGCCGAGAACATGGGCTTCGCGCTGAAACTGGCCAAGGTCGCCAAGGCGGAGAAGGACAAGCGCGTGCTCGAGGCGGCGCAGCTGCTCGACCTGGAGCCGTACCTGGACCGCAAGCCCAAGGCCCTGTCCGGTGGTCAGCGCCAGCGCGTCGCGATGGGCCGCGCGATCGTGCGCCAGCCCCAGGTGTTCCTGATGGACGAGCCGCTGTCGAACCTGGACGCGAAACTGCGCGTGCAGACCCGCACCCAGATCGCGCAGCTGCAGCGCCGGCTCGGCACCACCACCGTGTACGTCACGCACGACCAGGTCGAGGCGATGACCATGGGCGATCGCGTCGCGGTGCTGAAAGACGGTCTGCTGCAACAGTGCGCGACCCCGCGCGACCTGTACCAGGATCCGGTCAACGTGTTCGTCGCCGGGTTCATGGGCTCCCCCGCGATGAACCTGTTCACGCTGCCGGTGTCCGGCGGGACCGTGTCGCTCGGCGGCCACGAACTGCCACTGCCCCGTTCGGTGGTCGACGCGGCCGAGGGTTCGGTGTCGGTCGGCATCCGCCCCGAGCACTTCGAACTCAACGGCGCGGGCGGCGGTATCGAGATGGAAGTCGACGTGGTCGAGGAACTCGGCTCCGACGCCTACATCTACGGCCGCACCACCTCGCAGGGCAACGCCGCCGGGGAAACCATTGTGGCGCGGGCAGATTGGCGCAACCCGCCATCGAAGGGCACGCGCGTCCGGCTCTCCACCGACCCAGTACACACGTACTTCTTCTCGGCCGCCGACGGCCGCCGTCTGAACTGAGCCCAACCGCGCCCCCGCGCGCGCAGGTCGATCGTTCCCGCACCACTTCTGCGTTCCCGCACCCGCTCTGGCGTGGCGCAGCGAGTGCGGGAAGACGGAAAGGGTGCGGGAATTCAAGAGCGGCGCGGGGACCGCTTGGCGGCGAGGTAGTCGTCGTTGACGCGGACGCCGAGTTCTTCGAGCGCGATCTCGCGGCCTGATTCGCTGCGGACCTGGACGCGCACGGGTGCGCCCGTGGCTTCTTCGACCAGTAGCAGCGGGGCGGGGCCCGGCTGCAGATACGCGTCGCCCCACTGCATCAGCGCGAGGACGGCCGGGAGCAGGTCGCGGCCCATCTCGGTCAGCACGTATTCGTGGCGGGTGCGTTTGCCCTGCTCCTGATAGGGCTGCTTGGTGAGCAGGCCCGCCGCGGTGAGTTTGCGCAGCTGGCTCGCCGCGGCCGCGTCGGTGATGCCGACGCGCTGCGCGAAGCCGTCGAACCGGGTGGTGCCGTAGTACGCCTCGCGCAGAATCAGGACGGCCGAGCGGGTGCCGACCAGATCCATCGCCTTGGCGATCGAGCAGTCCGTCGTCTGCCACGCGCTCAGATCGGCCAACCGACCTTCCATCACTGCTGCCATGACCGACATCATAGCCGAGCTGACTTGCCTCAACTATTGCCAGGTGTAACCTGACTATGTGTTGATAGAGCCAGGCAGGGTCGCCGGGTTCTCGGACCGGAAAGGTTGCACCATGAGAGACGCGGTGATCGTCGAAGCGGTACGCACCCCGATCGGCAAAGGCAAGCCGAACGGCGCGTTGCACGAGGTCAACGCGGTGGACCTGCTCGCGCACAGCCTGCGCGAGGTGGTCAGCCGCAGCGGCGTCGACCCGGTACTCATCGATGACGTCATCGGCGGCATCGTCACCCAGGTCGGCGAGCAGGGCATGAACATGACCCGGCGGGCCGCGCTCGCCGCCGGCTACCCCGAATCCGTCGCCGCCACCACGGTCGACCGGCAGTGCGGCAGCAGTCAGCAGGCGATCCACTTCGCCGCGCAGGGCGTGCTCGCCGGCGCGTACGACATCGTCGTCGCCGCCGGCGTCGAATCGATGGGCCGAGTTCCCATGGGCGCCAACCTCGTCGGCTCCGACAATGTCTCGGGCGTCGGCTTCGCCGAGCGTTACCCGGAAGGGCTGGTACCGCAGGGGATCAGCGCCGAACTGATCGCCGCCAAATGGGGCCTGAACCGCACACAGCTCGACGAATTCGCCATCGGCAGTCACGAAAAGGCCGCCCTGGCAACGAAGAACGGTCTGTTCACCCGCGAACTCGCGCCGCTCAACGGGCTGCACGCCGACGAGGGCATCCGGGTCGGCAGCACCCTGGACACCCTCGCCGAGCTGCGTCCCGCGTTCTACGACGAGGCCATGGCTGCCCGCTTCCCGCAGATCGGCTGGGCGGTCACCGCGGCGTCCGCGAGCCAGGTCAGCGACGGCAGTGCCGCGGTGCTCATCATGACCAGCGAGCGTGCGAAGCAGCTGGGCCTGCGCCCGCTGGCGCGGCTGCACAGCTTCGCGGTGGCCGGCGACGATCCGCTGCTGATGCTCACCGCTGTCATCCCGTCGACCCGAAAGGTGTTGCAGCGGGCCGGACTTCAGCTCTCCGACATCGACCTGTTCGAGGTCAACGAGGCCTTCTCGCCCGTCGTGCTGGCCTGGGCGCAGGAGACCGGCGCCGACCTCGCCAAGGTCAACGTGCACGGCGGCGCGATCGCCATCGGCCATCCGCTCGGCGCCTCCGGCACCCGCCTGGCCACCACCCTGGTGCACGCCATGCAGGAGCGCGGCGCCCGCTACGGCCTGCAAACCATGTGTGAGGCAGGCGGTTTGTCCAACGCGATGATCCTCGAACGCCTCTGATCGAATCGGCGCCCACCTCGCGGGGTGGGCACCGTCATACCGCGACCAGCACGATCGCGACCAGCAGTCCGGCCACCCACGCCCCGATGATCACCGGCACCGCCACCACGGGGGTCCACCCAACGGGCCTGCGGGCCCGGACCTTTCCCACCATCAGCAGCACTGCCCAGAGCACCGCGCCGACGATCCCCGCGAACGCGACGAACTGCGCGACCGCCAGATAGCGCCGCGCCCCGCCGTCCGCGTCCTCCCACGCCACCACGTCGTAGACCGACACGAATGCCGCCACCACCCAGGCAAAACCGATCACGAACACCGACCCGAGCACCGCCCGCGCGATATCCGCTCCCCACCCCCGCAATTGCGAACTCACCCCTCATTCCTGCCCGCAACGGCGCCGTACCAAACGCGCGACCCTCAGGTTGCCGCGCCGGGCCCGGGTAGCAGGTCGATGTCGGTGGCGCGCATGGGTTCGCCGCAGTGGTCACAGCGGAGCTCCACATCGCTGATCTCGCCGCAGGCGTGGTGACGATAGCGGACCGGCGGGCCGGCCGCCCCCGCGCGCCACCTGTCGCCCCAGCCCTTCATGACCATGAGCACTTCGAACAGTTCGATGCCCTGCTGGGTCAGTACGTATTCGTAGCGTGGGCGCTGGTCGTAGGGCTTGCGCTCGAGGACGCCGTGCTCGACCAGGTGGTTCAGCCGCTCGGTGAGCACCTTGCGGGAGATACCGAGATCGGCCTGGAGCTGATCGAAGCGCGTCATGCCGACGAACACGTCGCGCAGGATCAGCGGCGACCATGCCTCGCCGATGACATCGAGGGTGCGCGCGATGGAACAGGCCATCTCACCGAAGTTCGTCCGCTGCATGACATCAGTCTAGCAATTGGGGTTCCCTTAGGGAACTTTGACTGCTACCGTTCTGAAGTCTCCTGAAGGAACTCAGAAAGGAAGGCGACGATGAGCAAGGTCATCAGCGCTCATTCGGTATCCGTCGACGGATACATCACCGGGCGCGACCCCCGAGCCGGGCACGGACTCGGCGACGGCGGGCTGCTGTTCGACTGGTACTTCGACGGCGACACACCCAGCGCGGTGTTCGATGGTTTCCAGCTGAGCGCGCCGAGCGCCCGGGTCTTCGACGCCGCGGGCGGGCGGGTGGGCGCGATCGTCGCCGGCCGCAACACCTACGAGGACTCGGAACGATTCAACGGCGGCAGTCCGCATCCGAACGCCCGGCTGGTCGTGCTCAGCCATCGGCCGATGCCGGTCAGCGAGCAGCAGATCCTGGTCACGACCGGGATCGAAGACGCGATCGCGGCGGCCCGCGCCGCGGCCGGGGGCGGGGGCGGTGATATCGGGTTGATGGGCGGTGGTGTGCTCGCCGCGGCGTTGCGGGCCGGGCTCGTCGACGAGGTGCTCCTGCACCAGGTTCCGATCCTGCTCGGCGGCGGTCGGCCGTTCTTCCAGTCGCTCCCGGATCACGTGCAGCTGCGGCTGATCGAAGCCGTCCCCGCCCCCGGCGTCACCCACCTGCACTACGAGGTTCAGCGATGATCGACCCCGCCGTCCGCCAGGTACTCGACAGTGCCCCGCACGCGCACCTGGCCACCCTGCTGCCCGACGGTTCACCCCACGCCGTGCCCGTCTACGTCGGCACCGAGGGCGACCACGTCGTCATCTTCACCGGCCCGGACTCCCGCAAGGCCCGCAATTTGCGCCGCGACCCCCGCGTCGCGTTGTCGATGACCCCCGCCGACAACCTCTTTCACCCGGTGATCCTGCGCGGCCGGGTCGTCGAATGGCTCGACGGCGACGCCGCCTGGGCGATCATCGACCGGCTCGCGATCGAATACACGGGCCGGCCTTACTCCCGCGACCTCGACCGCGTCGTCGCCCTGATCGCGCCCGACCACCAGCGCGCGGGGTAAGAGCACTTGGCCCCGTTGAGAGTTCGGGCGTGGTGCAGCAGGATGGGGTGATGACTGTCGCACCCGATGGTGAAGACCTCGCCACCGCGCCGGGTGCCGCGGTGCTGGCGGGAACCGTTCTCGGCGTGGTGATTCTGCTGTGCGTCCGGCTCGGGCGAGTTCCGTTCGCCGGTGCGCTGACCGCTCCCGATCAGCTGGTCGGGATCGTGCTCGGCGGGACACTGCTGGGTGTCTGCCTGCTGATCTGGGCGATCAAGACGCTGTACGTGGTGGGCAGGCAGCGGCAGTGGTCGTGGCGGATCGTCGCGGTGCCGGTGGTCGTATTCGCCGGGCTGGCAGCCGGATCGGTGACGTAATTCGCGAGCGTCACGCAGTGTTGTAGACCTCGTTGGCGAGGGCCGCACCGCTGAAGAACGAGGCCACGATCAGGACCATGGCGAGGACCGGCCAGTACCACATCAGCCAGCGCTTCACGGCGGCGATGATGATCATGACGAAGGAGCCGGCGAGGGCGAGGGCGGTGCCACCCCAGGAAACGACGAAAGCCGCACTCAGATATTCGTCCTTGCAGTTGCGACCGGGTCCACAGGCATCGGCGGCGAAGGCGAAGAAAACGGTGCAGTAGGCGGCGAGCAGGCCGAGCACCGCGGCGGCGCAATACAGGACGACGGTCAGGATCACGTCCCAGGTCCGCTGCTGCGGCTGGGCCGACTGGTAAGCGGCCGGGTAGTAGGTCATGGCTTCAGCATCCTGGGCGCGACCGACGGCGAGTACCGCAAAACTACTCAGGCCGGATGAGGGGATTCCGTGCCGGTTACGCTGGCGGCGATGAGCGATCAAGTGCTGGAGAGCTTCGTCTACGCCATACCGATGCGCACCCGATTCCGCGGTATCACGGTGCGCGAAGGGATGCTGATCCGCGGACCGCTCGGCTGGGGCGAGTTCTGTCCGTTCGTCGAATACGACGACCGGGAAGCGGCCGGGTGGCTGGCGACGGCGCTCGAGCAGGTGAGCGCCGGATGGCCGGAGCCGGTCCGCGACCGGATCCCGATCAACTGCACGGTGCCCGCGGTGGACGCGGAGCGCGCACACGCGATCGTCGCGGGATCGGGCTGCGGCACGGCGAAGGTGAAGATCGCGGACCATCCCGATTCGCTGAGCGAAGATCTGGCCCGGGTCGAGGCGGTGCGAGACGCCCTGGGTCCGGCCGGGGCGATCCGGGTCGACGCCAACGCGGTGTGGGAGGTCGAGACCGCGGTCGCGCACATCACCCGAATCGACCGGGCCGCAGGCGGTTTGGAGTATGTCGAGCAACCGTGCCGGACGATCGAGGAGTTGGCGGCGGTGCGCGCACGCGTCGACGTCCGGATCGCCGCGGACGAATCGATCCGGCGCGCGGACGACCCGCTGCGCGTCGCGGTCGCCGGAGCCGCCGATATCGCGGTACTCAAATGCACGCCCCTGGGCGGGGTCCGGCGCGCACTGCGGGTAGCCGAGGCCGCCGGACTACCCTGCGTGATCTCCTCGGCACTGGAAACCAGCGTCGGCCTGGCCGCTCAACTGGCCCTCGCCGGCGCTCTGCCCGAACTCGACTTCGCCTGTGGACTGGGCACGTTGTCCCTGCTCACCGGCGACACAGTGCGAGATTCGCTACGCCCTGCCGACGGCTACCTCCCCGTCCCCCGTACCGCCCCCCAACCCGATCCGGCCCTGCTCGAGCAATACCGCCAACGCGACCCCGAACGAGTCGCCTGGTGGGAAAACCGCCTCGCGCGCACCCTCCAATTGATCCCAGCCGCAACCTGATTCGCCACCACCCCCGGTCACGGCGGCTACCCGAAGGGTCGTGGCCTCCCCCATAGTTCGCGGCCTAGCCCCAGACGTGCGCCGACCCAGCGGCGCCCAGAACTGACCCAGCACTGCCGCGGGGCGGCAGGGCGCGTGCACGCCGCCGAGGTCACTTCGCTCTGGCGCCTGGGTTCAGCGGGGTGCGCCGCAGGGCGCCGGGAAGGCGCGCTCGCTGGGGCGCACCGGAGTTGGTCAACCCAGGCGTACGCCGCAGCCCAGCATTGTGGCGCGGAGGATCAGGGCTGCTTCGGGGCCGATGATGCCGTCTACCAATTCCAGGTAGCGGGTGCAGAATTCGGGGCCGTGGGGGGCGACCTTCTCGGGCGCGGATTCCAGGTGGTGGGCGAGTTCGTGCAGGACGACGAGTTCGCGCAGCGCCCAGGCGGTTCCGCCGGTGTGCAGCGGGACGGCGAGCACGGCGTCGGCGGACTCGTAGTGGGCGGCGGTGGCGCCCGACCTGGCGCGCACCCGCACCGGTACGTCGGCGCGATCCCAGTGCGCCCGAACCCAATTCAGGGCGAGCACCTTGTCCGCGTAGGTCTGCACCGAGTCCACCGAGGCGAAACGGCGTTCGATCGGCAGGGTGATGTGCGAGCCGTAGAGTTCGACGGTGCGATTGCCGTGCTCGTCGGCACGATCGAAGACCCCGCGCACCAGTTGCTCCGCGTCGTACACCTTGGCGCGCTGGGTATCTCGCGCACTCACGACGGGTCTCCTGGCGAGTACGTTCTCGGCCCGAACCCACTGTGGCTCAGGTCACTCAGCTGACACACGCTCACGAGCATCGTCCTACGTACCCGAATGCGCGACCCGGGCGGGAAATCCGCGGCGCACTCACTCCGATCCGTCGCCCCCGCCGCGTGCCTTCCGCGTGGTCAATTGTCCGCGCACCGCACCGAGTTCGGGTGAGGTGCCCAAGCGGGCGGCTTTGCCCGCGCGGTCCCCCGCGCGCCGCGCCGCCGCGGAATGCCCGGCCGAGGCCTGCGGTCCACGCCAGGTGCCGCGGGCCTCGGAGGTGCGGGCGTAGAAGTCGGTGAGCTCGATTTCCTTGTTGCGCAAGGCGAGCGCGGTGCCGGTGGCGGGTGCGTCGGCGGGCACCACCTCGGCTTCGACCTCGGCCTTCACCGCGGCGAGCCGCTGCCCGATCCGCGCCGCGAACGCCATCTGGAAATTCAGGCGCGCCGTCACGCCCGCGACCGGCGCCTGCACCCGGCGTTGCACCTTTCGCCCCCAGCGCTTTTCGGTGACCACCTTCTCCACGGTCGCCGAACGGTACTGCCCCGACTTGATGTACTGATCCGACGCGCGGACCATCTGGACGAGCAGACTCGCGTACAACGCCTCGCAGGTGTCGATGTCGGAGTCGAAACCGTAGGCGTACACCTGGGTCGAGGTGCGAGCGACATCGCAGCGCACATCGTTGGCGGACGCGATCGCGACGAAGAGTTGCACGTACGTGCGCAATCCGCGCTTGCCCGGCTCACCGATCGGGATCATCCGCTGGATCGGCGCCGGCCTGCGTTCGCGCCCCGCGACGTGCGCACGCGCCACCGTGAGGTCGATGGACGAGCGGGTCGCGAGGCGTTGCGCCGCGGCGAGGAACGCCTCGGCCTCGTGTTCGTTGTCGGTGGACTCGGCCTGGCGCAGCAGTCCGCCGATGCGTGTCAGCATCCGTTCGGGAACCGGGTTCGGCGATGTCATCACCTGCGAGCTTAGGCGGCGGGACGCGGCGATGTAGCGAGGACTTCCCGCCACATTCCCCCGAGTAACTCCCACACCATGTATCTTGCGTTGTGCAACCGGCAGGGTGTGCTAATGCTCACGATCGATCTGGAGTGTCCGCGATGGCTGTGAAAAAGGTGTCGTCCCTACGTACGTCGCTCGTACCGAAGGCCGCGGTCGCGGCCGTCTCGGTCGCGCTGCTGACGGCGACGTTCACCAGCGCCTGCTCCAGTGACAGCGGCGGCAGCCCGACCAGCCAGAACCTGACCGGGCGCGGCCCGATCACCTATGTCGAGGGCAAGGACACCACCGAGACCGGTGCGGTCAAGCAGCTCATCGAGCGCTGGAACGCCGCGCACCCGGACGAGCAGGTGACGTTCAAGGAACAGTCCAACGATGCCTCGCAGCAGTACGACGACCTGGTCGAGCACATGCGCTCCAAGCAGTCCAACTACGACGTGGTCGCCCTCGACGTGCCCTGGACCGCCGAGTTCGCCGCGAAGGGCTGGATCCAGCCGCTGAAGGACGCCTTCGCCATCGACACCTCCGCGCTGCTCTCCCCGCCGGTCGCCAGCGCCACCTACAACAACACCCTGTACGCGGCCCCGCGAAACACCAACGGCGGCTTGCTGTTCTACCGCAAGGACCTGGTGCCGAACGCACCGAAGACCTGGACCGAGCTGCTCGCCCAGTGCCCGCTGGCCAAGGAGCAGAACATCGGCTGCTACGCCGGTCAGTTCGCGCCGTACGAGGGCCTGACGGTGAACACCGCCGAGGTGATCAACGCCTACGGCGGCAGTTTCGTCGGCGCCGACGGCAAGACCCCGACGGTGAACAGCCCGCAGTCCCGGGCCGGGCTCAAGGTGCTGGTCGACGCCTACAAGAACGGCGACATCCCGCCGGAGGCCATCTCCTTCAAGGAGCCGGAGAGCAGCAACGCGTTCGCGCAGGGCAAGCTCATGTTCCTGCGTTCGTGGCCGTCCACCTACGGTGACGTCGGCGGCGAATCGTCCGCGGTGAAGGACAAGTTCGCGGTCGCCCCGCTGCCCGGTGAGAACGGTGTCGGCGCGTCCACGCTCGGCGGTTACAACGCGGCGATCAGCGCCTACTCCAAGAACAAGGCCACCGCGCTCGACTTCCTGCGCTTCCTGATCAGCGAGGACGCCCAGCACATCGTCGCCTCCGGCGCGCTGCCCTCGGTGCGCGCGTCGATGTACGACGACCCGGCCCTGATCGCGAAGATGCCGTACCTGCCCGCGCTCAAGGATTCCATCGCCAGCGCGGTGCCGCGCCCGGTCACGCCGTTCTATCCCGCGGTGTCGAAGGCCATCCAGGAAAACGCCTATGCTGCGCTGAAGCAGACCAAGTCGGTCGACGACGCGATCACCGGCATGCAGAAGGGCATCGAGACCGCGGGATCGTAGGCGGAAGCGCAACGGACCCGACGAGACCCGTAGGAGAGAGAAACGGTGTCGGATCCTTCGGGAGCGGCCAGCACTGTGTCGAGTGAGGATTTCCTGCCACGCAAGCGTGGCCTCGGCGAAACCCTGGCATTGGAAATGCGGCGCTCCGGTAAAGCCTGGCTGTTCGTCTCGCCGGTCCTGCTGGCGCTGGCGGTGGTCATCGGCTATCCGGTGGTGCGCGCGCTGTGGATGTCGTTCCAGAAGGATTCGGGGCTGGACCCGGCGACGGGCATGTTCACCGAGGGTGGCAGCGCCGGCTTCTCGAACTACACGCACTGGCTGCTGCAACAGTGCCAGGCGGGCGGCGAGACGGTCAGCTGTCCCACCGGCAACCTCGGCTCGCAGTTCTGGCTGGCCATCGGCGTCACGCTGTTCTTCACGGTGGTCACGGTGACGCTGGAGGCCACGCTCGGCCTCGGCTTCGCCATGGTGATGGGCAAGACGTTCCGCGGCCGCGCCCTGCTGCGCGCCGCGGTGCTGATCCCGTGGGCGATCCCCACTGCGGTCACGGCGCGGCTGTGGGAGTTCATGTTCCAGTACGACGGCGTGGTGAACCGGGTGTTCGGCACCCATATCCTGTGGACCTCCGACGCCTGGGCCGCCCGGTTCGCCGTCATCGCCGCCGACGTGTGGAAGACCACGCCGTTCATGGCGCTGCTGCTGCTGGCGGGCCTGCAGGTGATCCCGGCCGACGTGTACGAGGCGGCCCGGGTCGACGGCGCGACCGCCTGGCAGCGCTTCACCCAGATCACCTTGCCGCTGCTGCGCCCGGCCCTGCTCGTCGCGGTGCTGTTCCGCACCATGGATGCGCTGCGCATGTACGACCTGCCCGCGATCATGACGCTGAACAACCCGTCCACCCGGGTGCTGTCGATCCTGGTGGTCGACCAGGTCCGGCAGGGCCCCAACAGCGCGGCCGCGCTGTCGACGATCACCTTCCTGCTGATCTTCGCGGTGGCCTTCGTGCTGGTGAAGGTCTTGGGCGCCAACGCCGTCCGGACCCAAGAGGAACAGCGGGAGGCGGGGTGAGCAGGACGACACCTTGCTGGCGCTCGGCTTTCGTCCTGCCCACCAGACGCTGGTCCGCCACCGGAGGCGCTCCGCTTCTCCGGTCGACCTATACCTACCCGGGCACGGTGCACCCATGACTACGACGAATCCTTTGAATACTCGCCCGCCACAGTCGGTTCCGTGGACGCACCGGCTCAAGTCGGTGCGGCTGTACGCCGGTGTGTTCATCGTGCTGGTGTGGGGGCTCGGGCCGTTCTACTGGATGGCCGTGACCGCGTTCCGCGACCCGGACTACACCTTCGACAGCACCCCGTGGCCCACGCACGTCACGCTGGAGAACTTCCGCAACGCCTTCGACACCAGCCGCGGCAACAACTTCGGCCGAGCGTTGATCAACAGTGTGGTCATCGGCTCGATCACCACGGTGATCGCGCTGCTGATCGGCGTAATGGCGGCGTACGCGCTGGCGCGGCTCACCTTCCGCGGCAAGTACCTGGTGTCGGGCCTGATCCTGAGCGCCTCGATGTTCCCGGTGGTGGTGCTGGTGACACCGCTGTTCCAGCTGTTCACCAACATCGGCTGGATCGGTGAATACCAGGCGATGATCATCCCGAACATCTCGTTCGTGCTGCCGATGACCGTCTACATCCTGGCTTCCTTCTTCACCGAATTGCCGTGGGAGCTCGAAGAAGCCGCGCGGATCGACGGCGCGACGAAGATGCAGGCCTTCCGCCTGGTGATGCTGCCGCTGGCCGCGCCCGCGGTGTTCACCACCGCGATCCTCGCGTTCATCGCGGCGGTCAACGAATACCTGCTGGCCCGGCTGCTCTCCTCGGACAAGACCGAGCCGGTGACCGTCGCGGTCGCCCGGTTCTCCGGGAACAACCCGCTGGTGGAGCCCTACGCGGCGATCATGGCGGCGGGCACGATGGTGTCCATTCCACTGGTGCTCATGGTGCTGCTGTTCCAGCGCCGGATCATCTCCGGCCTCACTGCCGGTGGCGTCAAGAGCTAGCTCACGCGCAGCATCCGGGTGCGCCGCAACGGCCCGGTGATAGCATCGCGGGTCACCCACGGCACGAGTACAGTCGTGCCGTGGGGGCACATTTCCGATCGTTGTTCGTGCAGGTGAGTTTCGACCGACGCTCCGGGAGGAGATGATCGTGGGCTCGATTCGCAGGCGGAAAGCGCGGCGCGGCACTGATTCCGCGCCCTACTCCTCCATCGCGGGCTTCAACGAGCTGACCTCACCGGCCGCCCGCGCGAAGCGGCGCGCGCACGCGGCGAAGGACCGGCCACCGGCCACACCGAAACCCACCCCGGATCCGAATCGCCCGCCGCGCACCAGGGCGGAGCGGTTCCGCCGGCTCGTGCTCGCGCTGTTCATCATCTTCGGCGTGGTGCCGCTGCTGCTCTCGGTGCTCGTCTACTGGAGCGCCGAGATCCCCGATCCCAGTTCGGTGCAGACCAACCAGATCGCCACCATCCTGGCCGCCGACAGCAGCACGGTGATCGCCAAAGTCGTGCCGCCGAACGGGAATCGGACGCCGATCCCGCTGGCCGAGGTGCCACAGTCGACCCGCGACGCGATGCTGTCCGCGGAGGACCGCAACTTCTACAGCAACCCCGGCTACTCGACCTCCGGCTTCCTGCGCGCCGCCCGGGACAACCTGCTCGGCCGCGACGACGCGGGCGGCGGCTCCACCATCACCCAGCAGTATGTGAAGAACGCCTTCCTCGGTTCCGAGCGCACGCTCACCAGGAAGATGCGCGAGCTGATCATCGCGGCCAAGATGGCGCGCCAGTGGAGCAAGGACGACATCCTTGCCGCCTACCTCAACACCATCTACTACGGGCGCGGCTCGTACGGGATCGCGGCCGCGACCAAGGCGTACTTCAACAAGCCGGTGAATCAGCTGACCCTGGCCGAGGGCGCGGTGCTCGCCGCGCTCGTGCGCACCCCGTCCATCCTCGACCCGGAAACCCATCTGCCCGAGCTGACCGCGCGCTGGCAGTACGTGCTCGACGGCATGGTCGAGATGGGCGTGCTCGCGCCGGGCACCCGCGACGCCACGACGTTCCCGGCGATCATCCCGCTCAACGAGATTCCCGACGAGAACGTGGCCCGTGGTCCCGAGGGGCTGATCCGCGCCCAGGTGGTGCGGGAGTTGCGCTCCTCCGGGATCAGCGAGCACGAATTGAACACCGGGGCTTTGCAGATCACCACGACGATCGACGCCAAGGCGCAGCAGGCGGTGCTCGGCGCGGTACAGGATCGGCTGGCCGGTCAGCCGCCGGAACTGCGCGCGGCGGTGGTGTCGATCGATCCGCGGTCCGGCGCGGTGCGCGCCTACTTCGGCGGATTCGACGGCATCGGCTACGACTTCGCCCAGGCGCCGCTGCAGACCGGCTCGGCGTTCAAACCGTTCGCGGCGATCGCCGCGCAGCAGCAGAGCGTCCCGCTGACCCGGCTGCTGGACAGTTCCCCGGTCACCGACCGCGGCACGAAGATCACCAACGTGGACGGCGAATCGTGCGGCAAATGCACCATGGCCGAGGCGCTCAAACGGTCGCTGAACACCAGCTTCTACCGGCTCACCATGTCGATGTTCGACGGACCGAAGGCGATCGCCGACGCGGCGCACGCGGCGGGCATCCCGGAGGAGATCCCCGGGGTGGCCGGAAAGACGCTCACCGAGGACGGCGGGCGGCCGTTGAACGGAATCGTGTTGGGGCAGTATCTCGTTCGTCCCATCGATATGGCCTCGGCCTATGGCACCATCGGTGCGTCCGGTGTTTATCACCAGCCGTACTTCGTGCAGCGGGTGGTGACCGGTGACGGACGGGTGCTGCTGGACCGCGGTGCTCCGGAACAGCAGATCGGCAAACAGATGCCCGCAGGGCAACAGCGCATACCGAAGGCGATCGCCGACAAGACCACGCAGGCGATGACGCCGATCGCCGCGTACTCCAACGGCCACGCCCTCGCCGGTGGCCGGCCGTCCGCGGCCAAGACCGGCACCACCCAGCTCGGCGAGTCCGCGGACAACAAGGACGCGTGGATGATCGGGTTCACCCCGTCGCTGTCCACCGCCGTCTGGATCGGGACCGAACAGTCCCAGCCCATCCACACCGCCCGCGGGTCGGACATCTACGGCTCCGGCCTGCCCGCAGACATCTGGAAGCAGGTGATGGACAACGCGCTCGACGGCACGCCGGTCGAGCAGTTCCCCGCCGTGGACGGGCCCGGCCCGGCCGCGACCCCCAACGCGAACAAGCCCTCCGGCGGCACCTACGACATCCTGGACCCGCCGACGGGCGCCCCGCGTGAGCCGGTCGTCATCATCCCGCCCGCCCCGCAGCCGCCCAAGGAAGTGGAGATCTTTCCCGGGCTGAGCATTCCGGTCCCGGGATAGCGATGATGCTGTGACCTTCGTGCACCCGGGGGAACGGTTGGCATGGCAGCATCGTTTGCCAGAGTGAGAGCGAACAGGGACTGTGTCGGAACAGGCCGACGCCGGAGTCCCGGGATCGATGCGGAAGGATAAGCGCTCGAACGACGACACAGCGGTGTGAGCGACAGGCCCGGAGGCGGCGACTTGCCTGACCACGATGGGCTTCGAAACGGAACACAGCGACCCGCGAACCGGCCCGGAGGCGCACCACGAAGGGCCAGGGAGCGCCGCAATTGGAGACAGACGAGACATAGGGGCTACGCCGGTGGATTTCAATGTCGTTGACCAACCCGAGACGCTGGTGGCGGGCACGGTACTGCGCAGCCCGGCGCTCGCGGTCGAGGGGCCGCGCCGCGCGAAAGTCGAAGAGGCGTGGAAGCGCAATCTGGCGCGCCAGCTGCCCGGACCGCCGACGACCGCGTACGTCGACCACGCGCCGGAGATCAATTCGTATCTGACCCACATCGTGGGTTATCGCTGCCGCAGCCTCGACGACTTATTGCCCGGCGACGTACTGGCACGGGTTCCCGCGGGACGGTTCGCGCGGTTCATCGCCAGCGGTGACAACCTCGGCGACACCATCGTCTACATCTGGCGTTCGGTGTGGGATGCCGAGGCCGCGGGCCGTTTCGTGCGGTCCTATACCGGCGATTGGGAGCATTATCCCGACGCGCGCACGGTCGAAGTCTTCGTAGCGCTGGCAGACGATCAGGTCGACGGGTAGGAACAGACTGTGGACTTCGAGATTGTCACGTTGGACGAGAGCCTGGTCGCCGGATTGACCGTCCCGCTGGCCGGGCGTGAGGTGACCGCCCGCGACCTCGACCTGGTGAACTTCACCTGGGACCGCTACCTCGCGCGGGAAAAGAACGTGCCGCGGGTGGCCGCCTACATCGGCCAGAACGATCACGCCGTCGCGGTGCTCGGTTACGAGATCACCGGCATGGCCGAGATGGACGCCGGCGACGTGCTCACCCGCGTCCCGCAGGGCCGCTACGCCAAGTTCGTCGTCTCCGACAAGCCCTACGACCTGCTCCGCACCGCCTGGGCCCAGGTCCGCAAAGCCGAAAGCGCCGGCACCATCACCCGCTCCCACACCGCCGAGCTAGAGCGCTACACCGGCCCCACCTCCGTAGAGGTCTACGTCTCCCTCGACTGAATCAACCCACCGCACCGAGTCCCGAAAACCGAAGCCGCCCGGAGGAGTACCTCCGGGCGGCTCGTGCATCGATAACCTTGCCCACACAGTGCGAGCCCGACGAGCACGTTCATGGCCCGTCTCGCGTCCGAGTGGACGAAGCGCACGCGCCGCAGGCGCAAGTCTCGTCCGCTCGGACGCGAGACACCAAGGGGCCATGAACACGCCGCGGCCACGCGGCAGACAACTCAGGCCTCGATGATGAAGGCTTCCAGTTGGGCGCGGGCGATGTCGTCGGCCAGCTGCTTCGGGGGGGACTTCATCAGGTAGGCCGAGGCCGGGATGACGGGGCCGCCGATGCCGCGGTCCTTGGCGATCTTCGCGGCGCGCACCGCGTCGATGATGATGCCCGCCGAGTTCGGCGAATCCCACACCTCGAGCTTGTACTCCAGGTTCAGCGGCACGTCGCCGAAGGCACGGCCCTCGAGCCGGACGTAGGCCCACTTGCGGTCGTCGAGCCAGCCGACGTGATCGGACGGGCCGATGTGCACGTCGTTGGCGCCGAGCTCCTTCTTCAGGTTGCTGGTGACGGCCTGGGTCTTGGAGATCTTCTTGGACTCCAGGCGCTCGCGCTCGAGCATGTTCTTGAAGTCCATGTTGCCGCCGACGTTCAGCTGCATGGTGCGGTCGAGCTGCACACCGCGATCCTCGAACAGCTTCGCCATGACGCGGTGCGTGATGGTCGCGCCGACCTGGCTCTTGATGTCGTCACCGACGATGGGCACGCCCGCCTTGGTGAACTTCTCGGCCCATTCCGGGTCGGAGGCGATGAACACCGGCAGCGCGTTGACGAACGCGACGCCGGCGTCGATGGCGCACTGCGCGTAGAACTTGTCCGCCTCTTCCGAGCCGACCGGCAGGTACGACACCAGAACGTCGACCTTGTTGTCCTTCAGCACCTTGACCACATCGACCGGCTCGGCTTCGGACAGCTCGATGGTCTCGGCGTAGTACTTGCCGATGCCGTCCAGGGTCGGACCCCGCTGCACCACCACGTCGCTCGGCGGCACATCGGAGATCTTGATCGTGTTGTTCTCGCTGGCGAAGATCGCCTCGGCGAGGTCGAAGCCGACCTTCTTGGCGTCCACGTCGAACGCGGCGACGAATTTCACGTCGCGGACGTGGTACTTGCCGAACTTGACGTGCATGAGGCCGGGCACGGTCGCGGTCTCGTCCGCGTCCTTGTAGTACTGCACACCCTGGACCAGCGAGGAGGCGCAGTTGCCCACACCCACGATGGCGACGCGTACTTCGGTGGCGTTGTCAGCCTTCTGTGCTTCACTCATGGCCGATATTTCCCTCTTTCTGTGGTGCCGCCTTCGTCGATTGCTCCGCCGCAATCAACTCGTTGAGCCAGCGCACTTCGCGCTCGCTTGATTCGAGTCCGAGCTGATGGAGCTGGCGGGTGTAGCGATCGAGCGACCCGCTGGCCCGCTTGATCGCCTCCCGCAGCCCTTCTCGGCGCTCTTCGACCTGGCGCCGCCTGCCCTCCAGAATCCGCATCCGCGCTTCCGCGGGGGTGCGGCTGAAAAAGGCGAGGTGCACGCCGAAGCCGTCGTCTGTGTAGTTCTGCGGTCCGGTGTCGGCCAGCAGTTCGCTGAACCGCTCCCGGCCCGCAGGCGTCAGTTGGTAGACCCGGCGCGCACGGCGCGCGACCACGCCCGCCGGGATCTCCTCCGCGATCAACCCGTCGGACTGCATGCGGCGCAGCGTGGGGTAGAGCGACCCGTAGGAGAAGGCACGAAACGCGCCGAGCAGGCCGGTCAGCCGCTTGCGCAGCTCGTAGCCGTGCATGGGCGATTCGAGGAGCAGCCCGAGGATTGCCAGCTCGAGCACCGGGCTTCACCTCCCTGACTTTGTACAGACCTAACTGATGGATGCGACTCCTAACTATATCGGAGCGATATAACCGTGCACAGCCCCGCTCGATATAACCCGCGATCTACCGGCTTTCTCATACCCCTGAGCCGGGGCACCCCCTCGGCAACACCGCTACTCTGGTTCTCGTGCGAATCCAGCGGCAAGTGGTCGACTACGCCCTCCGGCGGCGATCTCTGCTGGCCGACGTGTATGCGGGCCGTGTCGATGTCGCCGAGGTATGTGATGCGAATCCCTATCTCCTGCGTGCGGCGAAGTTCCATGGTCGGGGGAGCGAGGTCACATGCCCGATCTGCCGGAAAGAACAGCTCACGCTTGTATCTTGGGTCTACGGCGACGGCCTGGGACCGATGGCGGGTTCGGCTCGCACCCCGGAGGAGCTGGCGCGTCTCGATGAGACTCGCGAAGAGTTCTCGGTCCATGTCGTCGAGGTATGCCGGTCCTGCAGCTGGAATCATCTGGTGCAGTCCTATGTGCTCGGCACCGCGCCGGCGCCTACGCGCCGCCGCACCGGGACCCGAGCCAACCGGCGTACCGCAGCCGAATGAAGTGCCTGGTCATCTGCCCGTCGGGTGACTCGCGGAGCCGAAACGGGTCCGCCGCGGTCCGCGTGACCGCACCGAGCCACCAGCAACGTCACGAGTTATGGAGATCTTGTCAGTGAATTCGCCCTACGAGACTTCCCCCTACGGCGATGACCC
>NZ_BAFT02000061.1 GCF_000308475.2 Nocardia brasiliensis NBRC 14402
AGCACGCCCTTCGGCGCGCCGGTCGAACCCGACGTATAGATGACGTAGGCCGCGTTGTCCGGCGCGAGAAACGGCCGGTGCGTCCGGCCCGCGCGATGGTGCTGTGCCGCGGCCATCGACGCGCCGTCCAACCGCAGCACGGGCCGCGCGTCCGCCGTCATGTACCGCAGCCGTGCTGCCGGATAGTCCTGGTCCAGTGGCAGATACGTGGCTCCGGTCTGCAGTACACCGAGCATGGCGACGACGCTGTCGGCCGAGCGCGGCAAGCTCACCGCCACCACCTCTTCGGTGCGCACGCCCTGTGCGATCAGCCAATTCGCCACTCGTTCGGCGCGCGCCTCCAGCTGGGCGTAGGTGAGCACGGTCGGGCCGCAGATCACCGCGGGCCGCTGCGGCGTCGCGGCGACCTGGCGGGCGACCAAGTCCGGGACCGTCGCCGTGGGTGGCGCCGCCGCGGTGTCGTTCCACGTCACCAGCAGGTTCTGTCGTTCCTCCGGCAGCACGATATCCAGTGCCGCGACCGGGGCTGCCGGTTCGGCGACCACAGTTTCGAGCAGCTGTACGAAACGGCGGGCGAGCGCCTCGACGGTGGGCCGATCGAACAGATCGGTCGCGTACTCGACGCTGCCGAGGTAACCCGCGGGCGACTCTTCCAGTGCGAAGAACAGGTCCAGTTTGGCGGTGCCGGTGCGCACCGGCACCGCGGTGACCTCCAGCCCGGGCAGGTCGAATTCGTGCGCCATATTGTTCTGCAACGCGAACATCACCTGGCACAGCGGGTGAAACGCCGTCGACCGCACCGGATTCAGCAGTTCGATCAGTCGCTCGAACGGCAGATCCTGATTCGTGTAGGCCCCCAACGCCTTTGCGCGGACCTGGTCGAGCACCGCGGAGAACGCGGCGTTCCGGGACACCTCGACCCGCAGCACCCAGGTGTTGACGAACAGCCCCACCAACTCCGCGGTCGCCGCATCGGTACGGCCGGCGATCGGCGTCCCGATCGGAATATCGGCTCCCGCACCGAGTTTGTGCAGCAGAACCGCGAACACCGCCTGCAACACCATCGACGCGGTCGCGCCGCGCTCGCGTCCGGCCTGTTCCACCGCGGCCCGCAGCCGCGGCCCCACCGTGAATTCGACGATATCGCCGCGTGCGCTCGCGATCTTCGGGCGCGGCCGATCCCAGGGCAGCGTCAACTGTGCGGGCAGTTCGGCTAGTTCCCGGCGCCAGTACGCGAACTGTTGCGCCGCCGGGCTTTTCGGATCACCGGGGTCGCCGAGCAGGTCCCGCTGCCATATCGCGTAGTCGGCGTATCGGACCGGCGGATCCGGCCGATCCGGTTCCCGGCCCGCGCAGCGGGCCGCGTACGACTCGGACAGATCGCGCGCCAGCACCGGAAGCGATCCGCCGTCGCAGGCGATGTGGTGCAGCACCAGCAGCAGGACGTGCTCGTCGGCCGCACAGCGGAACAGGCTCGCCCGCAACGGGATATCTCGCGTCAGATCGAACTCGTAGCGCGCGGCGGCGTCCAGCGCGCCACGCACGTCCGCGACGTCGGCCACCGGGACGTCGATTACCGTCGCCGCCCGCACCCGCTGCACCGGCACGCCCGCGACCTCGGTGTACACGGTGCGCAGACTCTCGTGCCGGCGCACCAGATCGGTCACCGCCGACCGCAGTGCGGCGAGATCGACCGGCCCGGTCAGCCGGACCGCCAGCGGAATGTTGTACGTCGCGGACGCGCCTTCCAGCCGGGCGAGAAACCACAGTCGTTGCTGCGCAAAGGACAACGGCACCGGCGTGGGATGAGCCCGCCGCACCAGCGCCGGACGCACCGGCATGCTCTCGTCCAGCCGGGTCGCCAGCAGCGCCGGTGTCGGTGCCTCGAACACCGTCAGGATCGGCACTTCGATTCCGCAGACCTGTCTGATCCGGGCGGCCAATCCGGTGACGGCCAGCGAATGCCCGCCGAGCTCGAAGAAGTCGTCGTCCGCGCCGACCCGTGCCGCGCCGAGCACCTCGGCGAACAACCCGGCGAGCATCCGCTCCCGCGGCGTCACCGGCGCGCGATAGGCAACCCGTTGTCGCGCAGGCTTCTTCGGTTCGGCAGGCCTCGGCGCGGCACTGCCGACGGTCAGCGCCGGATCGGCCACCACCATCGCCAGCAAGCGCACGAACGCTGCGGCCAAGCCCTCGACGGTGTGCTGGTCGAACAGGTCGCTGGCGTATTCCACGCTGCCGCTGTACCCGCTGGACACCGCTGCCTCGAGCACGAAGAGCAGGTCGAATCTCGCCGTTCCGGTGTGTAACGCGAGCGGTTCGGCGGCGACGCCGGGCAGGTCGAATTCGGGAACCGCAGTGTTCTGCACGGCGAACATCACCTGGCACAGCGGATGGAACGCCGTCGACCGCACCGGATTCAGCAGTTCGACCAGCCGCTCGAACGGCAGGTCCTGATTGGCGTAGGCGCCTAGTGCTTTGGCGCGTACCTGGTCGAGCACCTCGTCGAACCGCGCCTGCGCGCCGATGCGTACCCGCAGGACCCAGGTGTTCACGAACAACCCCACCAGTTCGCTCAACGCGTCGTCGGTGCGACCCGCGATCGGGCTGCCGATCGCGATCTCCGGCCCGGCGCCCGACTGGTGCAACAACACCGCGAAGACCGACTGCAACAGCATCGAGGCGGTGGCGCCCCGGCTGCGCGCCGAATCCTCGACCGCCGCCCGCAATCCGGCGTCGATCGCGAACTCCACGACAGCACCGCGCATGCTCATCGTCGCCGGGCGTGGCCGGTCGGTCGGCAGCGACAGCTGCTGCGGCAGTCCCGCGAGCTCGGTCCGCCAGTACTCGAACTGCCGCGACAGCAGGCTCGCGGGATCGTCGATGTCCCCCAGCAGGTCCCGCTGCCACGCGGCGTAGTCGGTGTACCGCACCGGCAACTGCGGCAGCTCCGGCGTTCGCCCGGCGCATCTGGCCGAATACGCCGCCGACAGGTCGCGCGCCAGCGGTCCCAGCGACCCGCCGTCCGCCGCGCAGTGATGCACCACGAGCACGAACACCAGCTCGTCGCCAACGCACTGGAACGCGGTGGCCCGCAACGGAATCTCGGTGGCTAGATCGAAGGGCCGCCGGGCCACGTCAGACATCGCCTGCGGCAGTTGCGCCGCGGTCAATGCGCGTACTTCGAACGGCACCGCGAGCCGCTCCGGATCGCGCACGACTTGTACTGGCGCACCGTCGATCTCGGGAAAGACCGTCCGCAGGCTCTCGTGTCTGCGCACGACGTCGCGCACCGCACCCGCGAGCGCGCCGAGATCGACCGGTCCGGTGAGCCGCACCGCCACCGGAATGTGGTACGTCGCCGACGGTCCCCGCAGCCGGTCCAGAAACCACATGCGCTGCTGCGCGGAAGACAGCGCACTGCGCTCCATACGGTCGCGTCTGGTCAGCGGCGGACGCGGCGGCAAGCTCGGGTCGAGGCGCGTCGCGAGCAAGGCCGGGGTCGGCGCCTCGAACACCGTCAGGACCGGCACCTCGAGTCCCAGCACGACGCGGATGCGGTTCACCAGACGCGTGGTCGCCAGCGAGTGTCCGCCCCGGTCGAAGAAGTCGTCGTCGGCGCCGACCCGCTCGACGCCGAGGATTTCGGCGAACAGCTCGGTGAGCACCAACTCCGGCAATGATTCCGGTGCCCGGTACGCCGAGCGCGCCAGGAACTCCGGTGCGGGCAGCGCCCGGGTGTCCAGCTTGCCGTTCGCGGTCAACGGCAATTCGTCGAGCACCACCAGCGCCGCGGGCACCAGGTTCGGCGGCAGGGCGCCGACGAGGTGTGCGCGCACCGCCTCCGGGTCGAGGACACAACCGGCTGCCGCGACCAGGTAGGCGACGAGCTGAGCGCCGAGACGCTCGTCGGTGTGCACCACCACGACGGCTTGTGCGACCGGCGTCAGATTCGTCAGCACCGCCGCGATCTCTCCGGGTTCCACCCGGACGCCACGGAGCTTCACCTGGAAGTCCGTGCGCCCCAGGAACTCCAGTTCGTGGCGGGCGGTCCACCTGCCGAGATCGCCGGTGCGATACATCCGCGCGCCCGGGACGAAGGGGTCGGCCACGAACCGCTCTGCGGTCAGGTCCGCCCGCCCTACGTACCCGTGCGCCAGCTGGGCGCCGGCCACGTACAGTTCACCGGCCACCCCGTCCGGGACCAGTCCCAGTCCGCTGTCCAGCACGTAGATCCGGGTGTTGTCCACGGGCGCGCCGATCGGCACCGAGACCGTGTCCGCCGCGCTCACCTCGTGGAAGGTGACGTCCACGGCCGCCTCGGTCGGACCGTACAGATTGTGCAACCGCGCGCCGGTCAGTGCGCGCAGGCGCTGCGCCGTCGCGGCGGGCAACGCCTCACCGGACGCGAAAACCTGCCGCAGACTGCGGCATTCGGCGGCCTTCGGCTCCGCGACGAACACCGCGAGCAGCGCGGGCACGAAATGCACGGTGCTGATCTGCTGTTCGGTGATGATCCGGGCCAGATAGGCCGGATCCCGATGCCCGTACGGTTCGGCGACCACCAGCCGGGCGCCGATCTGCAAGGGCCAGAACAGCTCCCACACCGATACGTCGAACGTCGCGGGCGTCTTCTGCAACACCGCGTCGTCCGCGCGCAGGCCGTACTCCGCCTGCATCCAGACCAGCCGGTTGACGATCGCCGCGTGCGGCACCGCCACGCCTTTGGGCGCGCCGGTCGAACCGGAAGTGAACAGGACATAGGCGATCGCACCGGCGCGCGGCCGGGCGTCCGGCAGGGGCGCGTCGTCGAATCCGGAGAGGTCGAGCCGATCGACCCGTACCTGCCGTACTCGCCGGGTCGCCAGGTCCCTACCCGCGGTGAGCAGCAGTGCCGGCTTCGCCGACGCCACCATCTGGTCGACGCGTCCCAGCGGGTGGTCGGGGTCGACCGGCAGGTACCCGCCGCCGGCCACGAGCACCGCGTATATCGAGATCACCAGATCGTCGCAGCGCCGCATGCCGATCGCCACCAACGCACCCGGCCGCACGCCTACCGACCCCAGGTAGCGGGCCAGCCGGTGTACCCGTGCCGCGAACTCGCGGTAGGTCAGCGTCGTACCCGCGTACGTCAGCGCCGGCGCGTCCGGCGTCCGCCGCACCTGCGCCTCGAACATCGAGACCAGCGTCGCCGTCGGATCGCTGGGCCGGGCGGCGCCACGGCAGGATTCGAGCAGCTGCGCGCGCTCGGCGGGCTCGAGCAGGTCGATGTCGCCGACCGTGGCCGAGGGCGTCCGCACAACCAGCGCGAGTATCCGCACGAATCGCGCGGCGAGGCGTTCGACGGTGTCCCGATCGAAGAGGTCGGTCGCGTACTCGACGCTGCCCGCGTAACCCCCGCCGGGCACCTCGGTCAGCGCGAAGAACAGATCGAACCGAGATGTTCCGGTGCCGACCGTCATGGGTTCGACCCGCACTCCCGGAAAGGCGAATTCGTGGAACATGTTGTTCTGCAACGCGAACATCACTTGGAACAGCGGGTGCATCGCCGTCGAGCGCGCCGGGTTCAGTTGTGCCGTCAGCTGTTCGAACGGCAGGTCCTGGTTCGCGTAGGCGTGCAACGCCTTGCGCCGGACCTGGGCGAGCACGTCCGCGAACGTCGAGCGGTGGGTGACCGCGACGCGCAACACCCACGTGTTCACGAAGAAGCCCACCAGCTCGGCCGCCGCGTCGTCGGTCCGGCCCGCGATCGGGCTGCCGATCGCGAGATCGACACCCGCGCCGAGCTTGTGCAGCACCACGGCGAACACCGATTGCAGCACCATCGACGCGGTCGCCGTCCGGTCGAGCGCCAGGGCTTCCACCGCCGAACGCAATTCGGGCCCGACCTCGAAGGCGACCGTATCGCCGCGGTGGCTCGCGACCTTCGGCCGGGGCCGGTCGGGCGGTAGCGTCGACTGCTCGGGCAGGCCCGCCAGTTCCGCCCGCCAATACTCCAGCTGAACCGCCGAGACACTCGCCGGGTCCGCGGGATCGCCGAGGAGGTCCCGCTGCCACAGCGTGTAGTCGGCGTACTGCACCGTGCGCCGAGCCGGTTCCGGAGGTTGCCCGGCGCACCGAGCTGCGTACGCCAGCGACAGATCGCGCGCCAGCACCGGCAGCGAACCGCCGTCACAGGCACTGTGATGCAGCACCAGGATCAGCACATGCTCGTCGGCGGCGACCCGAAACAGTCTGGCACGCAACGGTATATCCGCCGAGAGATCGAACCGGCGCCGGGCTTCGTCCCGCACCGCCGCCGCGACGTCGACGACCTCGGTCACCGGCAGCTCGACCGTGGCGCTCGCGCAGATCCGCTGTACCGCCGCACCCGCCACCTCGGCGAGCACCGTGCGCAGACTCTCGTGCCTGCGCACCACGTCCCCGACCGCCGCACCCAGCGCGGACACGTCCAGCGGCCCGGTCAATCGCACCGCCGACGGCACGTTGTACGTGGCCGAAGGCCCGTACAGCCGATACAGGAACCACAACCGCTGCTGGGCGAAGGAAGCCGGAATCCGTGCGGGCCGCGCGCGGGCGATCAGCGCCGGTCGGGCCTCGGCACCGCGGTCGAGGCGGGCCGCCAGCAATGCCGGGGTCGGCGCGTCGAACACCGTCAGGATCGGCACTTCGACGCCCAGCACCGCCCTGATGCGACCGACGAGCCGGGTCGCCGAGAGGGAGTGCCCGCCCAGCGCGAAGAAATCGTCGTCGGCACCCACCGCACCGACCGCCAAGGTCTCGGCGAACAGCTCCGCCACCGCACGCTCGCTTGTGGTCGCGGGTGCCCGAGAACGGTTGTGCGCGAAGACCTCCGGTACCGGGAGCGCACTTCGGTCCACCTTGCCGTGCACGGTCAGCGGGAACTCGTCGAGCACCACGACCGTCGGCAGCATGACGTCGGGCAACAACTCTCGCAGGTGCGCGCGCAGATCCGCGACCACCGAGGCGGTCTGCGGATTGTTCGCGTAGTGGGCCGGGGCTTGTGGCGGACCGTCGGGCAGGTAGACATCGGTGAGCGGGCAGTCGGGCGCATCCGCGAGAAATATCGCGTCCATGTGGCCTTTCCGGGCCGACCACGTCACCGCGGCGGTCCGGCCGTTCGCCGCGGCGAGCAGGTGCAGGTCCTCGGGAAGCAGCCCGTCGCGGGACGATCGCGGCTCGCCGATCGCCTCCGCCGTCGCGTCGAGATCGCGATCGACGCCCGCGTGCGGAATCTCGGTGACGCGCAACGTCGCGGTGTGCACGTCACGCAAGGCAGCACCCAGTGCATCGCGACCGGTGAACGGCAGTCGCGGCCCGGGCGCCAGAGACCTTGCGTCCGTCGGTTGTTTACGCAAGACGACGTCGTACCGGTAGGACGTCAGCTCGTTGCTCGACGCTCCTCGTCGCAGTGCGATGTCGACCGCACCGATTTCAGCCGTCTCGCGAGCCAGTGCCGTGAAGTAGTCAGGTGCCAGCAACAGTTCCGGTTCGGCGCGCAGCGCCGCTTCGACCCGGGTACGCAGCACGCCCGGGTCGGCGATACCGTGCCGCGCGAGCTGCACCGCAGCGGTGTGTGTTTCGTGCAAGGCCAGGTTCCGGATATCGCCGAGAAACAGCGCACCATCCGGCCGGAGTACGCGCAGTGCTTGCTCCAGCACGCGTCGCAGGTAGCGTTCGCTCGGGAAGTACTGCACGACGGAGTTCAGGATGATCGTGTCGAACCACTCGCTCGGCAGTCCGGCCAGATCATGCGCCGCCCGCCGCTCCAGCACTACCTGTCCGGCCCACTCGGCGTCGAGCCGCCCCGCCAGGTTCCGGATCGCCGCCGCGGAAACGTCGGTGGCGTGGTACTCCGCGCATTCCGCGGCAAGCGCGGACAGCAGCAGACCGGTGCCGACGCCGAGCTCGAGCACCCGGCTCGGCCGCAGCGTGCGGATCCGGGCGACGGTCGCGTCCCGCCACTGCCGCATCTCCTCGACCGGAATCGGTGCGCCCGTGTAACTGTCGTGCCAACCCGCGAATTCGGCCGTGGCGTCGTCGGCGTAGACCTCGTCGTAGAGCCGATGCCAGTGCTCGATCCGCGCATCCTCGTCGCCGGCATCGGACACCGCCCGGGCGGAGTCGACGGTGACGTACCCGAGCAATCGGGCGGCACCCCCGATGGACCGCACGGTGACCACCGCCCGCGTCACGACCGGGTGCACGGACAGCGCCGCCTCGATTTCCCCGGGCTCGATCCGCACCCCGTGCACCTTGACCTGAAAATCGTTACGCCCCAGATACTCCAGATCGCCCTCGGCGTTCCAGCGCACCCGATCCCCGGTGCGGTACATCCGCTGCCCGGCCGTGAACGGGTCGGCCACGAATCGATCCGCCGTCGCGCCGACGCGTCCGAGGTAGCCGCGCGCCAACTGCACCCCCGCCAGGTACAGTTCCCCGACCGCTCCGGCCGGGACGGGTGCCAATCGCGTGTCCAGCACGTACACCCGGGTATTGGGCACGGGACGTCCGATCGGCACCGATCCGGTGTCGGTGCCGCGCACCTCGTGCCGGGTGACGTCGATGGCCGCCTCCGTCGGCCCGTACAGGTTGTGCAGGCGTGCACCGGTGACGGCGACCGTCGCCTGCGCCAGTGGGCCGGGCAAGGCCTCGCCCGAGGCGAAAATCGCACGCAACCCGTGACATTCGGCCGCACCGGTCGCGGTGCGGAACAACTCCAGCAGGGACGGCACGAAGTGCACGACCGTCACCGCTTCGCGCGCGATGAGTTCGGTCAGATAGCCCGGGTCGCGGTGCCCACCCGGCGCCGCGAGCACCAACCGCGCGCCGGCCTGCAACGGCAACAAGAGTTCCCACATCGACACGTCGAACGAAACGGGCGTTTTGTGCAGTACCGCGTCGCCGTCGTCCAAACCGTACTCCGCCTGCATCCATGCCAGCCGGTTCACCAGTGCCGCGTGCGACACCGCCACCCCTTTCGGCTGACCGGTCGAGCCGGACGTGAACATCACGTAGGCCACATTCGCGGAACGCAATACGCCCAGCCGTTCCGCGTCGGTGATCGGCTCCGGCGAAAAGCCGGACACATCAATACGATCCATCGGGATCGCACCCGGCCCGACATCGAATCCCGAATCCGCGAGAGTCAATATCCGCGCTACCCGGGCCGAGTCGAGGACGTAGCGATTACGCGCGCCGGGATGCTCCGGGTCGATGGGCACACACCCGCCGCCGGCGAGTTGGATCGCATACACGGCGACGACGAGTTCGACCGAGCGCGGAATCGCGATGCCCACCAGCGAATCCGGGCCGACGCCCTGCGCGATCAAATACCGGGCCCAGCGCCGCGCCAGTCCCGCGAACTCCCCATAGGTCAGCGATATCCCGTCGAATGTCACCGCGACGGAGTCGGTCCGGCGCGCCACCTGCTCCTCGAACAACGACAACCAGGTCGCCGCGCGCGCGACGACGACCGGTCCGGCGGGATCCAACATGCCGATTCCCTTCCTCCGCTGCGCACCCCGAACATCCACGCAGGCCGGGACGCACGATCGAGCCGGCTATCATTCACCCCCATAGCAGTTGGTGGATGAAAGCCCCGATTTCCTTGCCTCAACGCACAACACGAGCCAGGTTTTCCTGGCACCCCGCTCAGCACGCTGACCGGTCGGTTACCACTGCCCGCCCCCGAGGTCAAGCGTTCGCACACGATTAGCCCCGGCTTCAACTATCGCCTATCCGAAGATCGGCGACAGACCGTGCGTATCACCGATGGTCAGTGAAAACACCGGCAAGGACCGTGATTTGGACCCGATTCGCCGGAGAGTTGTCACGCTTCAAACAGCCGACGAATGTGACAACGGTCACAACGTGGCAAGCAAACAACGTCCCGCCAGTGAGGTGCACAACACACCCGCCGAGTTAAATTGCGGCAACTGAAACTTGTTTGCACCACTTCGGGCCCGTTGATACGATAATTTCATTCGCAAAAGGATTATAGGTTGGATGCGGACGCTTGAAATTCGTCGACGCGATGACCTGTCGATGAAGTAGCTTCATCAATAACGTCAGCGAGGCCGGCGGAAATCAGTGGCAGTTCGCCGGAAGGATCGCAGTGCTGAGGCTTACCCAGGAAGACGTCAGGCGCACCTTCGACGAGGGGCTCCCGCTGCGCGAACCCATCGGATCCGTCATCATCGTCGGCGCCGGACTGTCCGGCCTGGCGGCAGCGAATGAATTGGCGCGCAACGGAACTCACGTCACCGTACTCGAGGCGAGCGATCGGCCCGGCGGACGCACCCGTACCCTGCGCGATCCCTTCGACGACGGTCTGCGCACCGAAGCGGGCGCGATGACGGTGACCGAACACTGCCATTACACCATGCATTATCTGCGGGCACTGGGCCTGAAAACGGAGCCGAGCGATCTCGTCGACACCGATTTCAGTTATCTCCGCCACGGCACCAGAATACGCCCCGACAACCTGGACGACCACGCCGAAATATTGGGCCTGCATCCGCACGAACGAAATCGCACGGTCGCCGATCTGATCGCCGAATATGTCACGAAACCCAACGCGGACATCTGCCCCGAAATAGCGGAACTCGGCTGGACGCCGGCCCCGCAGCTACAGGAACTCGACCGTCTTTCCGTGCGCCGGGTACTCGAGGATCGGGGCGCCTCGGCCGCCGCGATCGATCTGATGGAACCGATGTTCCTGGAAATGCGTGGCGGCGAACTGGAATCCGCCTCGGCCATGGCATGGGCCCGCTATGAATCCGGTCCCCGCTCGTTCACCACCGCGGACGCGCGCTGGTACAAGGTCGAGGGCGGCACCGACCGGCTCGCGCACGCACTCGCCGATGAGATCAGAGACCGCATCCACTACCGCAAACCGGTCGTCCGGATCAGCCAGACCGACCACGAGGCGCAGGTGAGCTTCGTCGATCACAACCGGCTGCAGACGCTCTGCGCGGACCGGGTGATCGTCACCGTTCCCTTCACCAGCCTGCGCCGGATCAATCTTTCTATGGCGCGGCTCTCCGCGGCGAAACATTCGGCCATGCGCCGGCTGCGCTACTCGTCGGTGCTGCGCATCTTCTTGCAGATGCGCGCCCAATTCTGGCCGGAGAAACGGCTGATGCTGTCCACGGACACCCCGCTCGGCACCGTGCGCGACGGCACCCCCGGACTACCGGGCCCGCGCAAGATCCTCGAATGCTGGCTCACCGGCTGGCCCGCGCAGGCCGCGGCGAACATGAGCGCGGGCGAGCGGGTGAATTTCGCACTGCACGAACTGGAATCGATCCTGCCGGGGGCACGGGACCACTTCGAACTGGGCACCTCCGTGGCATGGGACAACGAGCCCTATATCGGGGGCGCCTACGTGCTCCCCGAACTGGCACACGGCGAGCTGATGGCGCATACCCGGACACCGGAAGGACGAATACATTTCGCAGGCGAGCACACGGCATTCGAACCCAACGGCGGCTCGATGAACTACGCGCTGGAGTCGTCCATACGAGTTCTCCTCGAACTCACGTCTTTCACTTGATGGCAACACCTGGAAGGAGTAGCGCGTTGCTGCATCCGCGCTTGTTGATCGTGTCGGATTGCGCGGGGGTCGACGACACCGTCAAAGACCTCGAACGGCACGGGTTCGTGCCCGAGCCGATCTCGACGGGGGCCGCCACGCTCGCCACCTATGCCGATTTCGATGTGGTGCTCATCGATCTCGACTTCACCGATTTCGACGGACTCACGCTGTGCCGGGAGATCCGCGCCGCCAGCGATATTCCGATCATCGCCTTCGCCTCCTCGCTCGACGAACTCGATCAGGTCCTCGCCCTCGAAGCCGGGTGCGACGACTGCATCGTGAAGCCGTACCACAGCCGCGAACTCATGGCACGGTTGCGCGGTCTGCTCCGCCGGGTCCACATGATGTCGCAGCCCGCGCTGATCGTCGGCCAACTGGAGATCGACTCGGCCCTGCGGGAGGTCCGCGTCGACAATCGGCTCATCGAGCTGACCCGTAAGGAATTCGAACTGCTCCGCCTGCTCGCCACCGAACCGCAGCGGGTCTTCTCCAGAGCCGAACTGCTGCAACGGATCTGGGGGTACGACGAGGTGGACGCCGAAGTGACCTCGCTGGCCAGCCGCACCATCGACACCCATTTGAGCAGCATCCGCAAGAAGCTCGGCTCCGCGGACTGGATCGTCACGGTGCACGGCATCGGCTTCCGGTTCAACGACGAAGCCACCCGCGGCAAGCCCGCACCGGCCGTCGAGGCGGCCAACGCGGGCGGCACCGCGGGCTGACGCGCGCGAGCCGCCCGGCCGGCTCAGCCCGTACGCCGCTCGTGCGCACCGAACGTGCCGCGGGCCGAGCCGAGGAATTCGGCGATGATCGCGTCCTGCGCGGTGCGCGGATCACGGCCGTCGCACAACGCGTCCAGTACCTCGCTCGCTTCCCGGTGCGCGCGCTGCGCCGCGTCGTAGGGCATGTGCGTGAACGCCACCAACTGATACAGCGGAGTGAACAGGTCGGGGCGCAGTTCGTGGAGCCGTCGTTCCAATGCGCGACGTTCCAGGAACGCCGGGTTGTTCACGTGGTCGGACAACTCTTCGAGGTTCCGCAGCGAGAGTTCCGCGAGCGCATGACCCGCCTTCACCCGTACATCGCTGTATTCGTCGGCGACGACCTCGGCGACGGTCGCCAGGGTGCCCCCCTCATAGCGGACGGCCGCCTGGAACTTCTCCACCAGGTTCGCCAGCGTGGCCGCGTCCTCGAAACTGCAGTTGATGCCCTGCCCGAAGAACGGGACCACGGCGTGCGCGGCATCGCCGACCAGCACCGCGCGGCGGTGGTGATAGGGCGCGCAGCTGATGATCCGGAGCTGGCCCGGGCTGCGGCTCGCCAGCTCCGAGCCCACCTCGGCCATCCGGCCGAACACGTCCGGGAACTGCGTCGCGCAGTAGTCGCTGATCGCCGCGGCCGAGGACAGCTCCGAAAAGTGCCTGCGCCCATCGCTTTCCGTCAGCGGCTTGAACAGGCTGGTGGTGAAGGTCCGGTCCCGGTTGGGCTGGGCCTGCAGGAAGTGATCGCCGCGCGGCCACAGGTGCATACCCGTGGGATCGGCGTCGCCGTAGTCCATGGTGATCTCGGCGTAGCCGTGCGCGATGGTATCGCGGGTCACCCACATATCCGCGGGATGCGCCGCGACGATCGCATCGCGCACCGCGCTGTGCGCACCGTCGCAGCCCACCAGCAGACCGCCCTCGACCCACGCCGCACTGCCGTCCCGGTCGCGCAGCAGTGCCGCGGCCCGACCGGTATCCACCCCGACGCACTCCAGGCCGTAGTGGATCCGCGCGCCTGCCCGCAACGCCTGGTCGCGCAGCAGCTCCTGCAACACTCCGCGTGGAATGGACAACAGGTGATGGTTGTAGAGCGTCCCGTACGGCTGGGTGGAGATCGCGCCGTCGCGGTGATGGATGATCCGCTTGGCCAGCACCGTCCCCTGCAAGTAGAGGCGGCGTTTGACCGGGCGCGGCAGGCAGTCGAGGCCGCGCGAGGTGAGCGTCAGATTGAACGAGTGCCCGGACCCGGTGCCCGCGGACTCGGTGCCTCGCTCGAAAACGTCCACCTGCAAGCCTTGTTGCCGCAGCAGGGTGGCCAGCGCACACCCGACCGGGCCCGCGCCGATGATCACCACCGAGCGCATTTCCAGTTCAGTCATTGTGGTCTCCTGCCGTATCCGGCCCGTCGGGCGGCGCCACGGCCCCGACCGCGCGGAAGTACTCGAACATCCGATGGATCCAGCCGGTGTCCGCCTGCGGGTACGGGCAACCGACGTCGGCCAGTGCGCGCCTGGACTTTTCGTTGTCGAAGGTGTGCGTGCCGAGCCGCATCACGCCCTCGCGCATGAGCGGCACCAGCGGGCCGAGCCCCTGCCGTTGGTCGTCGCTGTCGCCCACCTCTTGCTCCAGCGCGCCCATCCACTCGGCGCCACTGGTCGGCGCTATCGAATAACCCTCCGCGCGCACGGTTTCCAGGATGGTCGGCCAGTCCAACCCGTCGGGGTGGTACAGATGCCAGGTCTCGTTGTCCGGCTTGCCCTCCGACAGTTGGATGATCGCGCGCGCCACGTAGTCCACCGGCAACAGGTCCACCGCGGGGGCGTCGACGATATCGTCCGGGTAGCGGCCGAGTAGCGCGAATCCCTTCATCTGCAACCAGAAGAAGTCGTCGTGCCGGCACGCGCCGGTCCGGCGGTGCCCGGCGATGCGGCCGACCCGATGCACGGTGACCGGCAGTCCGGCCGCGCGCGCCCGCAACGCCAATTGCTCACCGACCCACTTGCTCTGGGAGTACCCGATGCCCAGCGAGGCCGGGTCGCCCGGCACCGTTTCCTCGCCGATCAGACCGGTGCCGGAATCGGGCGGGAAGACGCCCATCGTCGAGATCAGCCGCAGCGGCGTGGCATTGATCGCGCAGAAGTCCAGCAGGTGGCGCAGTCCGTCCACGTTCGTGCGCTTGACCGTGTGGTACGGCACGACGAAATTGATGTGCGCCGCCGCGTGATAGACCTGCGCGATATCGCGCGCCTGCCATTCGTAGCCGCTGCCCAGGCCGAACCGCGGCTGGTCGAGATCGCCGAGGCAGATGTCGACCTCGTCGAGCCCGGACGGATCGAGCGCGAACTTCCGGAAGGCGCGCCGCAGCCGTTCCCGCCCCTCCTCGACGCTGCCCGCGCGGACCAGGCAGCGCACGTGATGGCCGGTGCGCTGCAGCTCGTCCAGCACGTGACTGCCGAGGAATCCGGTGGCGCCGGTGAGGAATACCGTGCCGTCGGCCGGTTCCTGCCGGGTACCGACCACGAAGTCGCGCAGTTCGGCCTCGGCGCGCAGATCCGGGCCGGCCGCCGCCGTACGGTCGGCGAGGATGTGCGCCATCCCGCGCGGTGTCGGCGTGCTCAGCAACGCCGCGAGCCCGACGTCGGTGTCGAAGCGCCGCTTGACCATTCGATGCAGGCGCGCGGCGAGCAACGAATGACCGCCGAGCACGAAGAAGTCGGCGTCCGGGTGCGCGGGCCGTTCGCCGAGCACCTCGGCCCACAGCTCCGCGAGCACCCGCTCGGTACCGGTCCATTCGGCCTCGGCCGATCCGGACCCCGCCGAGTCCGGCCCGTTCGAATCGGCGGGACCGCACTCGTCGGAACCACACAGCGCCGTCAGTGCACGCCGGTCGGTCTTGCCGTTCGCGGTCACCGGCATCGCGTCGATCCTGGTGAGCCGGCGCGGAATCATGTAGTCGGGCAGCGCCGTACCGAGCCGCGCACGCCAGTCCGGCGGCGGCTGCGTGTCGCTCTGCACGAACGCGTGCAGCGTGCGGTCGCCACCCGCGGGCACGACCAGGACCGCGGCCGCTGCCACCGCCAACTCGCGTTCCAGGGCGGCCTCGATCTCGCCCGGCTCGACGCGATACCCGCGAATCTTGACCTGGTCGTCCTTGCGGCCGCGGTAGTGCAACTGCCCGTCCGGGGCCAGCACCACCACGTCGCCGGTGCGATACATCAGCTGCCCGGCGACGAACGGGTCCGGCACCATGGCCTCGCGCGTCTTCTCCGGCAGACCGAGGTACCCGGGCGAAACCACCGGTCCCGCAACACAGAGTTCGCCCTCGACACCGAACGGGACCCGCTGTGCCGTGCCGGTCGTGCCGGACTCGTCGAGCACGTAGGCGTCGACGCCCGCGACCACCCGGCCGATCGACGGGATGATGGGCCAGGCGCCGGGATCGGCCGGCAGTTCATCCCAGCTGCACAGGTGTGCCTCCGACGGACCGTACGCGTTGATCAGCCGGGCCGCCGGGTGCCGCCGGAACATCGCCCGCACGTCCTCGGTCACCACCAGCCGTTCCCCGGTCACGTACACCTCGCGCAGCTCCGGCAACGACACCGTCGCGGACCGCAGCACCGCGGCCAGCTCACGCAGCGCCACGTACGGCAGGTACACCCGCTCGATCCGCTCCCGCGCCAACAGCTCGGCCAGCGCCGCGAAATCGGTGCGGGCCGCAGCCGGCGGAACGACCAGAGTGCCACCCGTGCACAAGGTTCCGAACACCTCGAGGGCGAACACGTCGAACGCGGGCGGCATGTACTGCAACGTGCGCAGCGCGCGGCCGGACGAGCAGAGTGCTTGGTTGTGCACCAGGTTGGCCAGCGTGATCTCCGGCAGTCGCACGCCTTTGGGACGGCCGGTGGAACCGGAGGTGTACACGATGTAGGCCGTGTCCTCCGGCGTCTTGCGCGGCCCGTCGAATGTCGCCACGGCACCGTCGATATCGGCGTAGTCGAGCACCTCGACGCCGGCCGGGAGCTCGAACTCCGCAGCGCCCGCGTCGCCGGACCGCAGCAGAATCGTTGCGCCGCAGTCGCGCAGGGCGAAGCTCAGCCGCTCCCTCGGTTGGTCCGGATCGAGGGTCACGTAGCTGCCGCCCGCGCGCAGCACGCCGATGACCGTGGCCACCAGGTCCAGCCCCGGACGCAGCAGCACCGCGACCGGCTGCCCGTCGCGTATTCCCTCGGCGGCCAGCGCCTCCGCGATTGCGTCTGCGCGCCCGGCCAATTCGGCATACGAGGTCTGCGTACCGTCCGCGCGCACCGCCGGATCCGCCGCCGCGGCAGCCGCACTCGCCGCGAAGAGATCGGCGGTCAGCTCGGTGCCGAGGTCGGGCGCATCGCCGCGGCGGGCACACAGTTCGGTGATCGCCCGCTCTTCGTCCGCACCGATCCAGCGCAACGCCGCCACCGTGGTATCCGGGTCGGCCAGCACGCTGTCCACCAGCGTTGCGACTCGCTGCGCCAGGTACTCGGTGAACCGTCCACCCGCCGGCGCGGCGGTGCGGTGCTCCACCACCACGGTGAACCGGTCCGCCGTCTCGTCCACCAGAATCGCCATGTCGTACTTGGCCCCGCCCGGCGCGTGTTCCCAGGTCTGCACGCCCCAGGCGGGCAGATCCAACCGCCGCGCGGCCGCGGGCATCACCGTGATCATCGCGTTGAACAGATCGTCGGCACCGTCCTGGTGGCCCGCGCGCACCTCGCCGAGCACCGCCGCCAACGGCATGTGCCGATGCCGAAGCGCCTCCAGCACTTCTTTTTTCACGGCCGCGAGCACGTCACGGGCGGTGTCGGCCCGGTCCAGCCGATGCCGGAGCACCACGGTGTTCGTGAGATGGCCGAGCACCTCCGCGTCACCGGCGCCGCGCACCGAGACCGGGAGACCCAGGAGCAGATCGTCGCGCCGGGTCTGCCGATGCAGCAGCACGAAACACAGGGCGATGAAGAACATGCTGGTGGTGATGCCCTCGGCGGCACAGCACGCACGCACCCGCCGGGATACGTCGTCGTCCAGGATCAGCTGCCGCGTCACCTGCCGGGCTTCGCCCCCACCCGGCAGGCCCAGCTGCGGTGCCGCGGGCGCGTTCGCCAGCTTCGCCTGCCAGTGCCGCAGCGCCTCTGCGTCGGCGCTCAGATCGGACCAGCGCTCGTAGGACTCGATCGACTGCCGCCGTTCCGGCCGGGACGGTTCCCGGCCCTGCGTCAGCGCGGTATAGGTGGCTTCCAGCTGGCTGAGGTACGGCTTCCAGGACAGTCCGTCGAACACGGTGTGGTGGATGTTGAACACCAGCACACTGCGACCTTCGGCGCGCCAGCGCAGGTGTCGTACCCGCGCGAGCGGACCGTCGCGCAGATCGAATTCGGTTGCGGCTACTCGGGCCACCTGTTCGGCCACCCACTCCTCGGGGTCGCCGCCCGGGAAGTCCAGGACGTCGACCGCCGGGGCCAGCTCCCCGTGCACCACCTGCCGCAGATCGCCGTCGTCGGCCATCTCGAAGGTCGTGCGCAGGGCGGTATGGTCCCGATGGACCGAAGCCAGTGCTCGCACGAGCACCCCGTGCGCCAGCCGCAGCGGCACCCGCAGCACCAGCGGCTGGCTGTAGGCCGTGGGATCGGCGCCGTAGACGCTGGCGAACCACATCCCGGGCTGGGCCGGCGAGGCCGGCAATCGCCGCGCCTCGACCGTCGTGAACTCATTGCAAGCCGTCATGTCAGCCTCGCGCTCGCTTGGTGCGAATCAGGTCGGCGACGCCGCGCACGGTGCCGGCGCCGACCATCTCGTCGGGCGCCAACGCGACGCCCAGCACGTCCTCAAGCCGTGCCCCGAGGTCGATCAATTGCAGTGACGTGACACCACTGTGGAGCAGTCCCGCGTCCAGCTCGAGTTCCGCCGTCTTCGTGATGTCGGCCAGTGCCGAGCGCACCACCGCTGCGATCCGATCCGGGGCCTCGCCTTGCGCGGACACGCCGGTCTCCGCCTCGTCGGTGCCGTCCGCCGTCTGCTCCGCGAGCAGCGAGGACAGGCGCTTGCGGTCGATTTTTCCGTTCGTGTTGCGCGGAAACGCCTCCAGCGTCAGCACTTTCGACGGCACCATGTAGTCGGGCAACCGCTCGCGCAGGTGGGCGGTGAGTTCGAGCTCGGACAGTTCGGCGCCGAGCGCGGGCACGCACCACAGGGCGAGTTGCCCGGCCGCGCCACCGCTCGGCACCGCCTGTGCCACCGCCTGCTGCACGCCGGGGAACTCCTCGGCGGTGAGTTCGACATGGCGTGGTTCCACCCGGAACCCGCGCACCTTCACCATCTGATCGGTGCGGCCGGCGAGCACGATCTCCCCGCGCTCGGTCAGCTTGGCCAGATCGCCGGTCCGCAACAGCCGAATACCGTCGTGCCGGACGAACTTTCGCACCGTGAGGTCGGGGTCGCCGAGATACCCCGACGCGACGCCGTCGCCCGCGATGCACAGCTCGCCGATCGTCCCGGGCGGGCATTCGTTCAGGGCCTCGTCCCGCACCGTCAGCTCGACCGCGGGCATGGGGCGGCCGACCGGGATCTCGGCCGCGGCCAGATCCGCGGACGTGATCCGGTGTACCGCGGTCAACGCCGAATTCTCGGTGCACCCGAAGGCATTGAGCACCTCGCCGCCCACGACCGCCAGGGCGCGCTCTACGTGCGACGCGGCCGGGAAGTCGCCGCTCACGATCACCGTCCGCACCCCGGCCAGGCTCTGCGGATGATGTTCCACTAGCAGGTTGAACAAGCCGACGGAGAGGTTGAGCACCGTGATCCGTTCGCGCGCGATGAGTTCGGCCAGCTCGCCGAGCGGCGGCATCTCCTGTGGCGCGACGCTGAGCCTGCCGCCGCGCAGCAGGCAGGTCCAGATATCGGTGGTCGACGCCGCGAACGCGGGCTGCGCGAGTTGCAGGAACCGATCCCGCGGGCCCGGCGTGAACCCGGTGAGATGCCGGGCGACCCTGGCGATGCCCCGATGGGCGATCACCACGCCCTTGGGCGTGCCGGTCGAGCCCGAGGTGAACAAGACGAAAGCCGGTGCCGCCGGGTCGATGTCGAGCTCGAGCGGTGTACCGGGCAGCGCCGACGCCGCGGCCAGCAGCTCGTCCACCGGCACGCACTCGGCTTCGAGGAGGCCGTCGACCGGTCCGTCGACCACCGTGAGCGCCGGTGTGGCGACTTCACACATCCGGTCCTTGTGCGCCGCGGGGTGGGCCGGGTTGAACGGCACCACCACCAACCCGGCTTTCAGGATCCCGAGAAACAGTTGATACGTGACCAATCCACGATCGAGATGGACGCCGACCCTTGCCCCGGGTGCCAGGCCGCGCTCGCGCAGCGCCCGCGCGAGTCGATCGGCCCGTGCGTCCAGCTCGGCGTAGGTCAGGGTGGTCGTGCCGTCCGAGATCGCCTCGCGCGCGGCGTGTTCCCGTGCCGCCCGCTCGAACGCGTCGACGATCGTGTCGGTGGTGGCCGCCCCGGTCCGGTCCATGTCGACGGACTCGACCGGTGTTGCGGTTGGCGAGTGTGTCATCGGGCTGATGTCACCGTCCCTTCCGGTGTGAATGCGCCTCGACGGCCTGCCTCGAGGCCGAAGTGCCGCAAGGTGATCCGGCCGAACGGGGTCGACGGATCGGCCAGATCCAGCGGCAGGTCGAAGTGATCGCGGTCCGGCACGATCTGTGCCCGCACCGGGATCGACTGTGCGGCAAGGTAGGCCGCGTACAGCTCGTGCTGACGCAGGTAGGTCCGCGTCTCGTGGCGGCCGGCCGCGAGCAGGATCGAGTCGCAGCGCGGTGCGGGCATCCGCAGCGGACTGCACTCCTGCGCCAGTTCCGGTGTCAGCCGCACGGCGTCGTTGACGTAGGTGCGCGGGATCTCGGTCAGGTCGTAGAGCCCGCTCAGCAGGCACGCGCTGCGCACCCGCGGCGCGTCGGCGCCGGCCAGCGCCGCGGCCAGCAGATGCGCGCCCGCACTGCTGCCCGCGACGTGCACGCGCGCCGGGTCGATGCCGAACAGCGAGCCGGAACCGTCCAGCCAGGCCAGCGCCCGGGCCACCGAGGCGATCATGCCCGGCAGCGTCCGATCGGGCGCCAGCCCGTAACCGACTGCCACGAAAGCACATCCGTGGGCCCGCGCCTGCCTGGCCGCGAAACACGCGTCGTCGATGCCGGACTCCTGCCAGTGCCCGCCGTGCACGAAGACGAGGGCGGGCGTCTCGGGCCCGCGCGTACCGTGCGGCACGGCCGGGAACACATGGCAGCGTTCGCCCCGGCCGCCGCCGTACGGCACGGCCATGTGCGCGTCCAGCCGGGAGCGGGCGAGGTCGCTGCGCATCCGGTAGCGGCGCAGCGTGCCCGCCGGATCGCGGGCGGTGCTGCTCGGGGAATACTCCCGGTCGAGCGTGCTGCGCTCACTCATCGGATTTGCGCCCCTCGATCACCCCATGTGGTGTCCATCCGGCGCTGCGGATGCGAGTGACCTCGGCGAATCCCGCTGCGCGCAGCCACTCTTCGTGTTCGCGCCAGGGGTAGATCGTCGATTCCTCGGACGGCAGCGTGGCGAAGTACACGTTGTCCAACGCGGTGTAGAGCGGCCCGCGCCCGTCGTCGTCGGCGAACGCGTTGAACACCAGCACCCGTCCACCGGGCGGCAGCGCCGCGTACGCCTGCCTTAGCAGCGTCCGGTTCTGCTCCGGCGACCAGATCACGAACTGGTGCGCGAAGAGCGCCACGTCGTAGCCGCCGGGCAGCGGTTCGCCGAACATATCGCCCGCGATCACGTCGATGCGGTCGCCGAGTCCCGCGGCCGCGATGTTGTCCCGGGCCACCTCAACCGCGCCTTCGAGGTCGAACACCGTGATCTTCAGGTCCGGATGCGCCCGCGCGATCGCGATCGCGTTGACCGCGTCGCCGCCACCGACGTCGAGGATCCCGGTCACGCCGGCGTAGTCCACCTGGTGCAGCAGCACCGGATTCGACAGCTCCGACCACGAGTGCATACCGCGGAAGAACAGATTCTCCAGCTCCGGGGTCTGTTCCAGCCGCGAGTACAGATCGCTGCCGGTGCCGGGCAGGTGTTTGAGACCCAGATTCTTCCCGGTGCGCAACGATTCCGCGTACTCCTTCGCGGGCAGATACGACAGCCGCTGCTGGAAGTCGATGATGTTGCGCAGCAGCGGCCAGGTGCCGTCCGCCATCGCCGCGGCCAGCGTCGCGCCGAGCCGGTAGTGGTCGCCGTCGCGTTCGGTCAGGCCGAGCGAGGTGGTGCCGAGCAGCAGCATGCGCGCCGATTTGCCCGGCATGCCCAGGCCCGCCGCCGCGTCGTCGCTCGTGGCGGGACCGTTCAGGTCGAGATATTCGAACAATTGCAGTTCCGAGGCCGCGCGCAGCTGCTGGAAGGCGGCGAAGCCGAACAGCACCGGGACCAGCGAGGTGAGATCGACCGGCTTGCTGAGCTCGGTCTGCGTTTCCGTCATCGTGATCGTGTTCCTTACCGTCGTTGTCGTGGATTGCCGCTAGAGCCGGGTGCGAAAGGTCCACAGCTCCGGGAAGAAGCGGTGTTCGTTGATGGCCCGCAGCCACGGTGCGCCGTCGGTGCCCGCGGTCCCGCTCTTGCCGCCGAGCATCCGTTCGACCACCAGCAGGTGCGTGGCCCGCCAATGCGAGAACTGGTACGCCACCTCGAGCAGCGCCTCGGCGAGCCGGTGCGCGTCGCGATGCCGGTCCGGGTTCCGGTAGATCTCCAGCCAGACGTCCTCCACCTCCGCGAGCGGTTCGTGCTGCGCGGCAGCGGGTTTCGCGACGCACGCCGCCGGGATCGCAAAGCCTCGGCGTGCAAGGTGATGCAGTGCCGCGTCGTAGAGCGACGGCTGCGCCAGCTCGGTGCGCAGTACCGGATGCCCGTCCCGGTGCGCCGCCTCGACCTGCCGGGCCGGCCGGTTGCCCATCACGAATTCCAAAGCGCGGTAGGCGAAGGACTGCGTGCCGGATGCGTCGTTGAGCACCTCGCGGAAGGCCACGTACTCGTCCACCGACATACCGTTCAACGATTCCCAGCAGGCCACCAGCACCCGCTGCGTGCGGGTGGCCCGGGACAGGGCCAGGCAGGCGTCGGCGACATCGTCGCGCTCGAGCGCGGCGCGGGCGGTGCTCAGATCGTCGATCACCGCGCGGAACAGCAGCTCCTTGACGTGGCTGAGCAGAATGAAATTCAGCTCGCCGCGCGCGTCACTGCGCGGTCGCTGCAGCGCGTGCAGTTCGTCCATGTGCGCGTAGGTGACGTACTCCGGGACGAGGTATTCGGGGGCGCTGGTCATAGCACTCCTTCCGTGGCGTGGCACAGCACTTCGGCCGCGCGTGACACCTGCTCGTGCGTCACGTACAGCGGCGCGAAGGCGAACCGGATCAGGTCGGGCGGCCGGGCGTCGACGAGCACGCGGTGCTCGGCCAATGCGCGTTCCACCTTGTCCGCCTCGGGAATTCGCAACGCGAGATGCCCGCCGCGCCGCGCCGTCTCCCGGGGTGAGGCCAGCCGGTCCAGCAGTGGCGGACGACGTTGCTCGAGGCATTCCAGAAAGAACTCGCCGAGCGCCACGCTGCGCCGGTGCAGTGCGTCGATACCCACGTCGAGCAGCGGCGCGAGCGCGTGGTGCAATCCGACGAGGCTGAGCAGCGGCGGTGTGCCGGTGCGGGCGCATTCGATCCCGGCGGCCGGTTCGAACACCGGCGACATGTCGAACGGCCGTGCGTGGCCGTGCCACCCCGTCAGCGGAAAGTCCACCGTCGCTTGCAGTCTGGCGGGCAGGTAAAGGAACGCCGGTGCGCCGGGACCGCCACCGAGGTACTTGTATCCGCACCCCACGGCGAGATCGACCGCGTTGGCATCCAGGTCCACCGGCAGCACACCCGCGGCGTGGCTGAGGTCCCACACCGACAGCGCCCCCACGTCGTGACACAGCGTAGTGATCGGTCGGATCGCGCGACGTTCACCGGTCCGGAAGTCCACCGGCGCGGTGACGGCCGCGGCCACCTGTCCCCCGTGCTCGCACAGATACGAGTCGAACTCCCCGTGCGACTCGACGACGAGTTGCCGGTCCAGCAGCCGGGCCACCGAGTCGGCGATATACAGGTCGGTGGGGAACGATTCCGCCTCGATCAGCAACACCGGCCGGTCACCACGCAGGCGGCAGGCCGCCACCAACGCGTTGAACAGCGTCGTGGAGGTGGTCTCGCCCGCTACCATGACCTGCCCGGGCCCGGCGCCGAGCAGCGGGGCCAGCCGGTCCCCGATCGCGCGCGGCAGGTCGAGCCACCCGTCCTGGAACCAGCCCTGCACCTGCCGGGGCGCCCATTGGCCGGACACGACACGGTCGAGCTCGCCCACGAGACCGCGCCGGGGCGGTCCGAGCGAGTTGCCGTTGAGGTGGACGGCGCCGTCGGTGGCGAACTCGTCCGCGTACGCGGTGAGCGGATCGGTGTCGTCGCGAATTGTCATGCCCCACAAGCTTTCTGGTCGTCGTCCCGGGGCACCCAGACCTGACCCGTGATGCGCACGCGGGCGGTGCCGTCCCGCAGCGAGCCGACGCAGCCGAACACCGACTCGGTACCGTGCCGGGTCACCTGACGGATGGTCAGGGGCGCCGAATCGGGCGCATCGAGTTGCAGCGCGGCCACGCCGAGCGCGGCGGCGGCCGGGAGGCATCCGGCGTCTTCGGGTATGCCGAAGCCGGGGGCGAACACGCAGGCCAGCACCTCCCGGCGCGCCGGGTCCCAGCGGAACGCGGTCAGGTCGGTGACGTCGAGCTCGCGCATGCGATCGAGGTCGGGTACGGGCAGACCCCGTGGATCCGCCGGCACCCGGACGAAGTTGAAGGCCCGGCCGACTCCGCCCGCATGCGATTCGCCGGTGGCCCAACCGAACTCGGCGGCTTCGTAGGCCGGCTCCTGCCGCACGGCGGGTCCGTCGAAGGGCACGCGAACCTCGCTGCCGTCGGTCCACAACCACTGGGTGCCCGCCGCCGCGGTCCGGCCGACCGCACCCGGGGCGAGCCGGCCGGTGCCGACCAGACAGGCGGCGACGCCCGCCAGCGAGTGCGTCGCGAACGGCGTCTCGCCCGCGGCGTTGAAGATCCGCGAGGCGAAAGTCCTTTGCGTTCGGGAGCATTCGTCCACCAAGACGGTCTCGCAGGAATCGCTGCGGCGCGCGAAGTCCGCGGCGGCCTGCGCCGCGTCCTGGGCGCTCACATCCGCGGGGACGAGCACATCCAGCGCGCTGCCCCGCCCGGGTGCGGCCCCGAACATGTCCACCGTCGTCGCCCGCATCATGCGGCCCTCACATGCTTTTCGGCGAACTCGAGCACGACCTGTTCGTCGCCCTGATACGGCTGCTCCGGGCGCGGCCAGTGCACCACCAGGTCGGTGATGCCGAGCTCCTCGAGTTCGCCCGCGGCGTCCTCGTAAGCCGCGAGCGAGGCGGTGATCCCCGCCACCGCGGCATCGCCGACGAACACCCGGCCCAGGGTGGCCGGATCCCGGCCCAGCCGCTCGCACGCGGCGTCGATGCCTTGCCTCTGCTGACGCAGCACCGGCACCACCTCGCGCAGCGGCCGCCCGCGAAAGTCGTTGGGCGGCCCGGAGGTAACCCAGTACTGCGCGAACCCGGCGGCCAGCGCCATACCCCGCGGGCCGGTCGCGGCCACGGCGAACGGCATCCGCCCGGCGGCGCCGGCGCGCGGATGGAAGTCCACCCCCGCCGCCGTGTACCAGCGCGACACCTTGTTCACCCGCCCGCCGGCCAGCACGGTGTCCAGCAGTTCGACGAACGTCTCGAAACGCTCGGCCCGTTCGCGCGCGCCCAGGTCGGGGCCGCCGAGCACGCTCACGTCGAAACCCGGTGCGCCCGAGCCCAGCCCGCAGATCAGCCGGCCGCCTGCGACATCGTCCACGGTGACGAGTTCCTTGGCGAGCGCGACCGGGTGCCGGAAGTTCGGGGTGGCCACGAGCAGCCCGAGACCGATGGTCTCGGTGACCGTCGCCGCGGCGGTGAGCGTCGGGATCGCGCCGTACCACGGGCGGTCGGCGAGCCAGCGCCACATCAGATGGTCGTAGGTCCAGGCGTGCCGGAAGCCGAGTTGCTCTGCGGCGCGCCAGCGTTCGGCGGCGACCTTCCATTCGTGCTCGGGCAGCAGGACGACTCCGTGCTTCATCGGCGCACCCCCTCGAGGCGCATCTCCGATACCAGCCGGGCCGCGCGGTCCACGACCTGGACGGCGTAGGTGATCAGCGGCTGCATCACCGCCTCGGACCGGTCGCCGACCACCGGGTGGTGCCGGCCTTCGACCATCGGATACATCCCGTGGTGCGACAGGTCCACGGTGAGCTCGGTGATCCGCGCGTCGAGCTGGGCGACGAATTCGGCGTGGCTCACCGGACGCCGCACGGTGAGGAAGAAGTTGTCGTACAGGTCTTCTTTCTCCCGGGACACGCTGACGCCCGGGGCTCCCACGGACTGCTGCAGCAGCGAACGCCCGTCCGGGACCAGATGATCGGCGATATGACTGTGCGTCAACTCGTTTCGGTCCACCGCGGCGTCGAGTGCCCGGCACGACGGATCGTCCTGCCAGGGCAGCCTGCCGTGGAACAGCCGGCGCACCGGCCGGTAGTCCGGCGCCCAGGTGCCGCTGAACGAGGGGTGCTGCAACGCCATCCGCGGCCGGATGTCGGCGTGGTAGTGGTCGCGCGGGACCGTGGACGAATACAGCAGCATCGCGCTGTAGCCGTCGATGCAGGCGGACAGCACTTCCAGTTCCCGTTCGCCCGGCACCTCGTCGGGGTACTGGCACACTACATCGCACATCGCCCGCCAGAGCAGGAAAGAGATCTGGTGGCCCGCGATCCAGCGATACCAGAACAACCGCTCGGCCTCGACCGGTTCGGTGCCGAACAAGGGGTACTCGGGCGCATCTCGTGGGGCGAGCACGGTGTCTCCGTCGGGCCCGGACTCGTCGAACGGCTCGCCGAGTGACGGCATGAACAGCAACCGCGGTTGCAATGCGGGCGGGCGTTGCCGGCCCGCCGACCTATATCGGCCATTCCTGCTCACGACGCCGCCTCGGGAAAGTAGCTGAACTCGAGCTCGAGACCGTTCGGGTCCAGCACGTACAGGCTCTGCATGCCGTCCGCGTCGGTCACGATGTCCGACGGCGGATCGTCTCTGGCCCAGGCGATCTCGGTCCGCTCCCGCACCAGCAGCCACTGCGCGCGCAGCCGCACCAGATCCTGCGGGTGCTGCACCGTGATGCCGACGTGCTGATACTGGTAGCCGAGCGGGTCGGGGCCGTCCTTGCTGTGCTCGGCCCGGTCGAAGACGTGGAATCGCAGGTCGCCCTTCTTCAGTTCGACCAATTTCTCGATTCCGGGTAGCCGGTCGTGGGTCAGTGGCGAGAAGCTGTCGAGTGACCATTCGACCGTTGCCCCGAGGAATTCCCGATACCACTCGATCGTGGCGTCCACGTCATCGGTCTGGATGGCGAGGTGGTGGAATCTCGGCGCGATGTCAAGCCCGTGCATCGGATGCCCTTCCGTCGCGAATACGCTTGCGGTATTCCCCTCATCGCAGCTGTGGGAGGGGATCGTCCCAGCGCTTCCATCGTCGGTCGGCCGCGCGGCCCGGGGCAATCAAAAGATGCTCGAGAAACTCTAAAGTCGGTGTCAGGGAGGGTTTGTCGGCAGTTGCCGAAATCCTGTGCCCACCAGCGGTTTAACGATCGCGCACCGGGATACTCCCACGCTCCTCGGGCGCGGACGCCGGGCGGTCCCCCAGTGCGCTCCGGCGCGGATCTGGAGCTGCGCCCCGGCGCAGATCCGGCAGCAACGTGAACACCCCCAGCAGCGCCATGCCCGCGCCGATCCACAGCGGCGCAACCAGGCCGAGCCCTGCGCTGATCCCGAGACCGCCCAGCCACGGGCCGAGCACGACGCCGATATTGACGGCCGAGCCGTTGACCGTGTTGACCAGCGCTCCCTCGTTGGACACCGACATCACCCTGGCCGCCATGGCCGGGTTGAGCGGCAGCCCGATGAGTCCGAGCAGCACGGTCGTCACGATGGTCGGCACCTTGTACGAGACGCACAGCGCGAACGCGACCAGCACGAGGGTCAGCGCGATCAGCCCGCCGACCAGGATGGGACGGGTGTAGCGATCGGCGAACCGTCCGACGACCGCATTGCCCAGCACCGTGGCGATCCCGTAGACCGCGAACAACACCGGCACCGTCGCGGGCGCGAAGTGGGTCGCGTCGGTGAAAATCGGTGACAGGTAGGTGAATCCGGCCACCACCGCACCGATGATCAGCGCGTTGGTCGCATACGCGCCCCACAGGCGCAGATTGCGGAAAGCCTGGATCTCGGTGCGGAAATCCAAGGTCTGGGCGCCGCCGCCACCGGGCACCAGCAGCACCACCGCCGCGATGCACCCGACGGCGAGCAGGTCGACGATCCAGAAACTCGCCCGCCAGCCGAAGTGCTGTTCGATGAACGTCGCCGTCGGCAGGCCGACGACCTGGGCCACCATCATGCCGCCGTACAGCACCGACATCGCGCGACCGCGTCGTTCGGCGCCGACGAGCCGCACGCATACGGCGGCGGCCGCACCGAAGAACGCCGAGGCGGCCAGCGCGGTCACGATGCGCGCGATGACCAGCACCCAGTAGTCGGCCGCCATGGCGGCCAGGGTCTGTCCCGCGACGAACACCGCGAGCAACAGGATCAGCGACTTCTTCTGCGCCACCCGGGACAAGCCGACGATCAGCACGGGCCCGCCGACGACCATGCCGACAGCGAACAGCGACACCAGGTAGCCGATGGCGGCGATCGAGACGCCCAGATCGCTCGACATACCGGGAATCAGTCCGGCAACCATGATCTCGGTGGTGTTGAGGCAGAAAACGCCCAGCCCCAACACATATACGGCGAAAGGCATGACTCCCCTTCCGGGGCAGGTGATCAGCGCGCGGCGGGTTGCGCGAAGGAGGTCCACCGATTGCCGAACGGGTCGGTGAACTGCGCGATGACCAGGCCGTGCGCATCGGCGAACGGATCCATCACGCGGTGTCCTCCCGCTCGCTCGACTCGCTCGAGCAGTGCGGAGACGTCGGTGACGAGCAGCCCCGGGATCGCGTACTCGGCGGCGTCCGGCAGGGCCGAAAGGTCCATCGTCCCGCCGATCGGCTCCGCGGCGCCCGGTGCCGAAATGCTGTAGTAGACCGCCCCTTCGGCGGCTTCGTCGCGTTCGTAGGTCCAGCCGAAGGCCTGCTCGTAGAACTGCCGGGTGGCGGCGAAATCCAGGGTTCCGATCTCGAACCACGCGGTGGCGTTCGGCAGCGCGGCCGCGGCCGTCGTGTCGGCTTCGCCGGTGCTCGCCGGTTCGTACAGTCCGAGCCGGTTGCCTCGGGTGTCGGCGACGACCGCGGTCCGCGCGCCCGCCGGGGTTTCGCCGGTCGGCTCGATCACCTTGGCGCCCAACGATTCCAGTCGCGGGATCGTGGTCGCGAGGTCGGTACAGACGACATCGATCCAGAGCGCGTCGCGGTCGCCGCGGCGAAGCGCGCCCATGGCCGCGGCCGCGCCGGGCGCGGTGATCGTATGGTAATCGTCGCCGATCGGGGTGAATTCCCAGGAGAACACTTCCTGGTAGAACTGCTTGGTGTGCGCCGGAGCGCTGGCGGTGATATCGAACCACCCCACAGTCGCCGGCCGCGGGCTGAAGCTGCCCATGACCACTCCTCCTGTGTGACAGGGTTGTGAGTTGGTGTAGCGATTCCTACCGTAAACTAGTTTCCAACCGGAAATCAAGTTCCCGAACGGCGAGGAGAGACCCGTGCCCGTTGACCCAGTGCCCGCCGCCGCGGACAGCCCCAGCCAGGTCCTCGACTGGCAGGACGGCGTCGAGAACGCCCTCGCCCACCTCACCTGCGTGCTCGTCGCGCGCCGCACCCGGACCACCCCGGAACGGGTCACCTGGCAGCAGTACGACGTGCTCGAAATGCTGCGCCTGCGTGGCCCGATGACGCCTTCCGCGCTGAGCGAATCGCTCAGCGTCTCCCGTCCGACGATGTCGAAAGCCCTGCGCGTGCTGAAGGATCAACACCTGGTGACCCAGGCGGCGCTCGGGACCGACCGGCGCGAACAGACCACCTCGCTCACCGCGGACGGGCGCGAATTCCTCGACCGCGCCGCCGAATGCCGGCGAGAGAACGCCGAAATAGCCGAGTCCGTGCTGGATCCGGCCGAGCAGGCCGTTTTCGCGCAGCTGTGCGGTCGTGTCGCCGAGGCCATCCACTCCTCGTTGCAGACGGCCGAATGACGCCCGGCTTCACAAGGTTTTGAGAGTAATTTGAAACTCCTCTGAATGTGCCGGGCGGGTCGTCCCGGATATGTTCGACGTATTGGTAACAGCCCGCAGCCATTTCGCTGACGCAGGCCGAAACCAATACGCCGAAAGGAGTTTTCGTGCCCGGAATCTTTGCCGACGCGCCCGCAGTGGACGGCGAGCTGCTGCTCGACGAGTCCGCGCGCCGGGCGGTCGCCACCGACCTCGGCAACATCACCCGCCGCACCCCGGCGGCGGTGCTGCGGCCGCGCTCGGCGCAGGACATCGCCGCGCTGGTCGGCTTCTGCCACACCCACGGCATCAGCGTCTCGACCCGGGGGCAGGCGCACACCACGCTCGGTCAGGGCCTGTCCGACGGCTTGGTCATCGAGAACCGCTACCTGAACCGCATCCATTCGATCGACGGCGACGTGGCCGAGGTCGACGCAGGCGTCCTGTGGAAGAACCTGGTCACCACCGCCTTCGAACAGTCACCGCGGCGCACGCCGCCCGCCGTCACCGGCTACACCTCATTGACCGTCGGCGGCACGCTCTCGGTCGGCGGGCTCGGCGGACTCGTCGGCGCGTTGCGCACCGGGCTCCAGGTCGACCACGTGCGCGAACTCGAGGTGGTCACCGGGACCGGCGAACTCGTGCGGTGCTCGCCGGCGCAGCGCCGCGATCTGTTCGAGGCCGTGCTCGGCGGACTCGGCCAGTGCGGGGTGATCACCAAGGCCGTGATCGAACTGGAGCCCGCGCGTGAACGCGCTCGCAGCTACGTGCTGGACTACACCGACAACGCCGACTTCTTCCGCGACCTGCGTAGCCTTATCGAGCGGCCCGGCATCGATCATGTGTACGCCGAGCTGTATTCGCCGCAGTCCGAGCCGACACACCGGCTCTACGCGACGGTCATGTACGACCCGGCGAACCCACCCGACGATGAAGTGGGTATCCGTGGGTTGACCACCGATCCCGTCATCGAGGACACCCCCTACCTCGACTACGTGTTCAAGATCGACACGCTGGTCGACGGCATGCGCGAGACGGTGCACTGGGACGAGCTCGTCAAGCCGTGGTACGACGTGTGGCTCGGCGGCGCGGTCGTGGAGGACTACGTCGATGAGGTCCAATCCTCGCTCACCGCACGCGATATCGGTCCCTTCGGGATCAGCCTGCTGTATCCGCAACGCCGCACGACCCTGACCAGGCCGTACCCACCGGTGCCCGAACCCGACGGTTCCGACTGGGTTTTCGTGCTCGATATCAACACGGTCGCCGAAACCCGCGGTGCACACCCGGAATTCGTCGAGGAGATGCTCGATCGCAACGACCGCCTGCTGACCGAGGCACGCAAACAGTACGGCGCGGTGCTCTATCCCATCGGCTCGCTGCGCCGCACGGCCCAGGATTGGCGTGATCATTACGGCGACCGATGGCCCGCGTTCAGCGCGGCGAAAAAGCGTTACGACCCCCGCGGAATTCTCGCACCGGGCCTCGGCATTCGCACCGACGATTAGTCGCATTCCATACCTTCGCGCTCGCACCACGATTTTAGGGAGTAGCCGCATGCCTCCAGCCAAGCCCGAACTCACCGGCACCACCGGTGCCGTGGCCAGCACGCACTGGCTCGCCTCCGCCGCGGGGATGCGGATGCTGGCCGACGGCGGCAACGCGTTCGACGCGGCCGCCGCGGCCGGATTCGTGCTCCAGGTCGTCGAACCGCATTTCAACGGGCTCGGCGGCGATCTGTCCCTGGTCGCGCATCAGGCCGGACAGGACGACGTCCAAGCACTCTGCGCGCAGGGTCCGATGCCCCGCACGATCAGCATCGGCACCTTCGCCGACCTCGGCCTACGCAGCATCCCCGGGTCGGGGCTGCTGCCCGCCTGTGTTCCCGGCGCGTTCGGCGGCTGGATGCGGTTGCTCGCCGAGTTCGGCACCAAGCGCCTGGCCGAGGTGCTCGAACCCGCGATCGGCTACGCGGACAAGGGCTTTCCGCTACTGCCGGAGACCGCGCGCGCCATCGACGTGCTGGCGCCGCTGTTCCGCGCGGAATGGCACGGCTCCGAACAGGTCTATCTGCAGGGCGGCAACGCCCCCGCCGCGGGGAGCCGCTTCCGCAATCCCGCGCTGGCCAACACCTATCAGCGCCTCATCAAGGCCGCCGAGTCCGCGTCCGGCGAGCGTGATGCCCAGTTCCGGGCCGCGCACGACGCCTTCTACAAAGGCTTTGTCGCGGCGGAGATCTCGGAGTTCCTCGAGTCCGGCCCGATGCTCGACGCCACCGGCCGCCGGCACCGCGGCCTGCTCACCGCCGACGATCTCGCCGACTGGACGCCGTCGGTCGAGACCGCGCCGAGCCACAGCTACGGCCCCTATCAGGTCTTCAAACCGGGACCGTGGTCGCAGGGCCCGGTCTTTCTGCAGCAGCTCGCGCTGCTCGACGGTTTCGATCTCGCCCGGATGGGCCAGGGCAGCGCCGAATACGTGCACACGGTGATCGAGTGCACCAAGCTCGCGATGGCCGATCGCGAAGCCTGGTATGGCGACCCGGATTTCAGCGAGGTGCCGCTGGCAGGCCTGCTCGACGCGGAGTACAACCGGCAGCGCCGCGCCCTCGTCGGTGCGCGCGCCGAAAACACGCTGCGTCCCGGCACGCCCGGCGGACGCGCCTCGTTCCTCCCCGACCTGCCGGTGCCTGACGATCCGGACGTCGACTCCGAGTGGATGTCCCAGTTGCAGAACGGATTACCGACGATCCTGCAGGCGACCAAGGCGAAGACCGACACGGTCACCGTCACCGCCGTCGACCGGCACGGCAATATGGTCGCCGCGACCCCGAGCGGCGGGTGGCTGAAGAGTTCACCGGCCATCGGCAGCCTCGGTTTCCCGCTCGGCACCCGTGGACAGTGCATGTTCCTCACCGAGGGTCACCCCAATTCGCTCGGGCCGGGCAAACGGCCCCGGACCACGCTCAGCCCCTCGGTGGTGCTGCGGGACGGGCGTCCGTTCGTCGCCTTCGGCACCCCGGGCGGCGATCGCCAGGATCAGTGGACGATGCAGTTCTTCCTCAACGTGGCCGATTTCGGGCTCGACTTCCAGAGCGCGACCGAGACGACCGCTTTCCACACCGACCAGGTGCCCGCGTCGTTCACCCCGCACGCGCACCGGCCCGGCGTGCTGGTGGCGGAGGAAACGTGCCCGCCCGAGGTCGTCGCCGACCTGCGCGCCCGCGGCCACGACGTGGACCTCGTCCCCGCCTACTCGCTGGGACGGGTGTGCGCGGCCGGGTTCACCGACGATCACGAGTTCGTCCGCGCGGCGGCCAGCCCCCGCGGCAGGCACGCCTACGCGGTGGCCGAATAGCGCTGGGCGACAACGATTCAGAAAGAGATGACAGTCATGACGAGCACGCAATACCGGCCGGAGATCGTCGAACTCGACGACGCACCGCAGCGCCGGGAATGGCAGGCGTTCACCCTGTCGGACCTGCCCGAGATGATCAGCTCGATGCACGTGTGCCACGCGGTGCGCGCCCTCGCCGACACCCCCTTGCTGGCGCGGCTGCGCACCGGACCTCAGCGGACCCCGCAGGTGCTGCTCGCGGGCATCGATCCGGAGATCGGGCCCGGCTTCCTGCGCTACCTGGTCCAGCGCGGCATCCTCGAAACCCGCGGCGCGGAATACTTTTTCACCCGTCTCGGCGAGTTCCTCACCACCGACGTCTCCCTCGCCCGCCTCGGCGTCTACGTGGACGCGTACGGCGCGGTCACCAGCCGGATCGGCGATCTGCTCACCGGCACAGCGGTGTACGGCAAAGACGTGGTGCGCGACGGCGGCAAGCTGGGCGCGCATTGCGACACGCCGTTCTCCGCCTTCCACACCCCGACCCTGCTGCGCGCCATGCGCGGGCGCGAGGTGACGCGCATCCTCGACATCGGTTGCGGCGGCGGGCAGTTGCTGGTGGACGCCTGCCTGCGCGACCCCACGCTCCGCGGTATCGGCCTCGATATCGACGCCGACGCTGTCGAGGTGGCCAACGAGCACGCCAGGCGGAGCGGCGTAGCCGATCGCGTGCGGTTCGTCGTCGGGGACGCGTTCGCCCCCGGCACCTGGCCGCAGGAGTGCTTCGCGGCCGACGGGCTCTGCATGATGAGCGCGCTGCACGAGCATTTCCGCAACGGTGAACAAGCCGTCGTCGACCTGCTCGACGACATCTCGGCCAAGTTCCCGCAGTTGAAGATCCTGCTCGTCGGCGAACCGGAGATCCGCTACGACGGGCGCGAGAACGACGACGACTTCTTCCTGATCCACGTGCTGACCGGACAGGGCCTGCCGCGCGACCGCTCCGCCTGGTTCGACGTGTTCGAGAAGTCCACCCTGACCTGCCGCCGGATGTACACGCGTCCGAGCGCCGGGCCACGCATGTGCTTCTACGACTTGGTCGCCGGAGCGGGGCAGCCGTGACCGAGACCACGAGCCGCGCCGCCGCCACCGACCTCGATCCGTTCTCGACCGAAGCGCTGCTCGACCCCTACCCGCAGTTCCGCGCGTTGCGCGAGCTGGGGCCGGTCGTCTACCTGCGCGAGCACGACCTCTACGGACTGTTCCGTTACGACCAGGTGCGTGCGGCACTGGTCGATTGGGAGGGTTTCAGTTCCGCCCAGGGCATCGCGATGAATCCCACCGCCAACGAGCTTTCCGACGGCTCCTTGCTCTCGATGGATCCGCCGCGGCACCGGGCGGTACGCAAGGTCCTCGATGATGCGTTGCGCCCCAAGTACGTTCGCAAGGTCGCCGGTGACATCGAACAGCTCGCCGACGATCTGGTCGAGGATCTGCTGCGCCGCGACGAGTTCGACGGCGTCACCGATTTCGCGGCGAAGCTGCCGGTGGACATCGTCATGGACCTCATCGGTTTCCCGCGCGACGAGTATCGCGACAAGATCCTGATCTGGGCGCTCGGCGCGTTCAACTACTTCGGGCCGCCCGGTGCGCGGCAGTCCTCGACCTTCCCCGACGTGCAGGCGCTGATGCAGTACCTCGTCACCGACGCCACGCCCGACAAACTGCTGCCGGACAGCTTCGGCCAAATCGTCTGGGCGGCAGCAGAACACGGCGAGATCACCGAGAACGAGGCGCTGATGACGATGAGTGCCTACGCCTGCGCCGGATTGGACACCACCATCGCCGGCGTGGCGAGCACACTCTGGCTGCTGGCCCGCAATCCGGACCAGTGGGCGGCCGTCCGGCAGGATCCGAAACTGATTCCCGGCGCGTTCCTGGAAGGCGTCCGGATGGAGACCCCGATCCAGTCCTTCTCCCGGGTCACCACCGGCGACACCGACGTCGACGGCGTGACCATCCCCGAAGGCGCCCGCGTCGTGGTCTCCTTCGCCGCCGCGAACCGCGACGAACGGCACTATCCCGAGCCGGACCGCTTCGACGCGCGCCGAAACCCGGCCGACACCGTCGGATTCGGGTTCGGGGTGCACAATTGCCCGGGCCGCGCGCTCGCCTCGATGGAGGCGCACGCGCTGTTCGGCGCGCTGGCCAAACGGGCGGACACGCTCGAGCTGACCGGCGAACCCACCCGCACACCGAACAACATCACCCGCGGACTGGACCGGCTGCCCATCCGCATCTCCGGCGAGGCGACCTCGTGAGGGCGGCGCAGATAGTCGAGTACGGCGCCCCGCTCGTCGTGCGCGAGCTGCCCGATCCCGTCCCCGAACCGGACGGCGTGGTGCTCGCGGTCCGCGCCACCGGCGTCTGCCGCAGCGATTGGCATGCGTGGCAAGGTGATTGGGGTTGGATGGGCGGACAGGTGGCGCTGCCGCGCACGCTCGGGCACGAACTGGTCGGCGAGGTCGTGGCAGTCGGTGCCGACGTGCGCACGGTGCGCCTCGGCGACCGCGTCACGGTGCCGTTCCATCTGGCCTGCGGCACCTGCGCGCAGTGCCGGTCCGGACAGGCCAATATCTGCGACGCCATGCAGGTGCTCGGCTTCTGGTGCGACGGTGGCTATGCCGAGTTCGTGCCGATCCCGGACGCAGATTTCAACTGTGTGCGCGTACCCGAGACGCTGACCCCGGTGGCGGCGAGTGCGATCGGCTGCCGATTCATGACGGCATTCCACGCGGTCACCGGACAGGGACAGGTACGCCCCGGCGAATGGGTCGCGGTACACGGTGTCGGCGGTGTCGGACTCGCCGCCGTGCAGATCGCCACTGCCGCAGGCGCTTGCGTGGTGGCCGTGGACATCGATGCCGCCAAACTCGCGCTGGCCGCGGAGCAGGGCGCGCTCGCCACCGTCGACGCGAGCGTCGAGGCGGACGTGCCCGCAGCGGTCCAGGCCGCCACCGACGGCGGCGCGCACGTCTCGATCGATGCCCTCGGCACCCGCGTCACGGTCGTCAATTCCCTTCGCTCGCTGCGCAAACGCGGCAGACACGTGCAGGTCGGGCTGACCAGCGCCGACGACGCCGGGCAGATCGCGATCCCGGTGGACACCGTCACCCTCGGCGAGCTGACCCTCGTCGGCTCGCACGGCAACCCGCACACCAGCTACCCGTGGCTGCTCACCCTGGTCGAGTCCGGCCGCCTCACCCCGCAATCCCTGGTCCAGCGCACCGTAGCGCTCGAGCAGGCCGGGGATGTCCTTGCCGCGATGAGCGATTTCAGCACCAGCGGCATCACCGTCATCGACCGCTTCTGACCCGGACCGGGAGGACACCGTGGAAACCTTTTCCAGCACACCGGGTCCGGCGGCACAGCACTTCCTGTCCGGGCCGCACCTGCTCTATCTGGGCGGCGAGTTCGTCGCCGCCGCGGACGGCCGGACCTTCGGCACCGTCGACCCGTCCACCGGCGCACCGATCACGCAGGTCGCGCACGCGGGACCGGCCGACGTATCCGCGGCGGTCACGGCGGCGCGCGCCGCGCTCGAAGGGCCGTGGGGCGCACTGTCGGCCGCGGATCGCGGCACCCTCCTCACTCGATTGGCCGACCGCATCGAGGGCAACGCCGACCAACTCGCCCAGCTCGAAGCCCTCGACGGCGGCAAGCCGATCAGCGTGACCCGCGCGCTCGACATCCCGGCCGCCGCAGCGCAATTCCGCTACTTTGCGGGGTGGCCGACCAAGCTGGAGGGCGAGACGATCCCGGTCGCGGTGCCGAACACGCTGTGCTACACCCGCAAAGAGCCGGTCGGCGTGTGCGCGCAGATCATCCCGTGGAACTTCTCGCTGCTGATGGCGGCGTGGAAGATCGGCGCGGCCCTGGCCGCAGGATGCACCGTGGTGGTGAAACCGGCCGAACAGACACCGCTGACCGTGCTGCGCCTCGCCGAACTCGTCGCGGAGGCCGGGTTTCCGCCCGGCACGGTCAATGTGCTCACCGGCGACGGCACCACCGGCGCGGCGCTGGTCGAGCATCCCGGCGTCGACAAGATCGTGTTCACCGGTTCCACCGCGGTGGGGCGCGAGATCGGCGCGAAGGCCGGCGCGCAGCTCAAGCCGGTCACGCTCGAACTGGGCGGGAAGAGCCCGAACATCATTCTGCCGGACGCCGATCTCGACGCGGCGATCGCCGGCGCCTTCAACGGGATCTACTTCAATACCGGCCAGGCGTGCAATGCCGCGTCCCGGCTCTTCGTCCACGAGAGCGTGTTCGACGAGGTCGTCGCGGGACTGTTGACGCGGGTCGAGAAGGCACAGGTGGGTCCGGCACTGGACCCGGCCACCGAACTCGGGCCAGTGATCTCGGCCGAGCAGTACCACCGGGTGCGCGGGTATCTCCAGGAGGGCGTCACCGCGGGGGCGACCCTGAAAGCCGGTATCGTGCCACCGGTTTCGCCCCAGGGCGGCTACTTCGTCGCGCCCGCGCTCTTCGTCGACGTCGACCCGCGGATGCGGATCTGCCGCGAGGAGATCTTCGGGCCGGTGCTCGTGGCCGCGCCGTTCGAACACGTAGACGAGGTGGTGCGCCAGGCCAACGACACGGATTACGGTCTGGCCGCGGGCATCTGGACCCAGCACCTCGGCCGGGCACACACCCTCGCCGCCCGGCTGCGCGCCGGATCGGTCTACCTCAACACCTGGGCGCCGGGCGATCCGGCAGCCCCGTTCGGCGGCGTCAAGGCCTCCGGGGTCGGCCGCGAGATGGGCCGCGCGGGCGTCGAGGCCTATCTCGAGCCGAAAACCGTGTGGGCGACGCTCGCCTGAGCCGTCGACAGCAGCGAAAGGACCAACGATGTGCGGAATCACCGGCTGGGTCGCGCTCGACCGTGACCTCACCGCCGCAGGCCGGACAGTACAGGCCATGGTCGACACCATGGCCGCCCGTGGCCCCGACGACGAAGGCATGTGGCTGCACCCGCGCTGCGCCCTCGGGCACCGGCGGCTCTCGGTGATCGACCTCGAGGGCGGCAAGCAGCCGATGGCCACACCGGAAAAACTTTCCGACGGAACACCGTTGGCCGTACTGAGTTACAGCGGCGAGGTGTACAACTTCGTCGAACTGCGCGACGACCTCCTGACACTTGGCCATCGCTTCCGCACCAGAAGCGATACCGAAGTCGTGCTGCGCGCCTACCTCGAATGGGGAACGGGCTTCGTGCGGCGGCTCAACGGGATGTTCGCCTTCGCGATCTGGGACAGCCGCACCGAAGAACTGCTGCTGTACCGCGATCGGCTCGGCGTCAAACCGCTGTTCTACTACCCCACCGGCGACGGCCTGCTCTTCGGATCCGAGCCGAAAGCCGTGCTCGCCCATCCGGAAAGCCGCGCCGAACTGTCCTTCGACGGGCTGCGCGACGTGCTGTCGTTCGTCCGCGTGCCCGGCCGGACACCGCTACGAGGCATGTACGAGGTGCGGCCCGGCCATGTGCTCCGGTTCCGGGACGGCCGGCGGACCGAGGAGAAGTACTGGGAGCTGCGCTCCTGGCCGCACACCGACGATGTGGCCAGCAGCGTCGGCAAGGTGCGAGAGCTGTTGGGGGATATCGTCTCCCGGCAGATGGTCGCCGACGTTCCGCTGTGCACGCTACTGTCCGGCGGGCTGGATTCCAGCGCGCTGACCGCCCTCGGTCAGCGCACGCTCGACGCCGGCCGCGGTGGCCGGATCCGCAGCTTCTCGGTGGATTTCGTCGGCCAGGTGGAAAATTTCGAGCCGGAACCGCTGCGCGAAGCGCCGGACGCGCCGTTCGCCGCGGAACTGGTCCGCCACGTCGGCACCGATCATCGAATCATCCTGCTGGACAACGCGGATCTGGCGTCGCCGAACGCACGAGCGGCGGTGTTGCGCGCCTGGGATCTCCCCTACGGCGACGGCGATCTCGGACCATCGCTCTATCTGCTGTTCCGCGCGGTGCGGCAGGAATCGACCGTCGCCCTGTCCGGTGAATCGGCGGACGAGGTGTTCGGCGGCTACCTCTGGTTCCACGATCAGCGTGCGGTGCAGGCCGATACGTTCCCGTGGCACGCGCTCGGCGAGCGCTCCGTCGCCGAACAGTCCACGGCCTTCCTGGATCCCGATCTGACGGCGCAGCTCAACCTCACCGAATACATTGCGGACCAATATCACACGGCCCTGCGGGAAGTTCCGGAACTGCCCGGCGAGACCGGGCTCGACCGCCGGATGCGGGCCGCGAGCTACCTGAATCTCACCCGGTTCCTCCCGGTCATGCTCGACCGCAAGGACCGGCTGAGCATGGCGAGCGGGATCGAGGTGCGGGTACCGTTCTGCGACCACCGCCTGGTCGAGTACGTCTTCAACGCCCCGTGGTCGATGAAGACCTTCGACGGCCGGGAGAAGAGTCTGTTGCGCGCCGCGACGCGGGATCTGCTGCCGGACTCCATCGTGCAACGCCGTAAAGCGCCCTATCCGTCCACCCAGGATGCGGGCTACGACAAGGCGATCAAGCAGGTCCTCGGCAAGATCGTCGCGGAGCCGAGTTCACCGTCGCTGCCGCTGCTCGATCTGGATGCGCTCCACCGGCATCTGGATCAGCCCGTCGACAAGCCTGTTTCGATGCAGGAAAGAGGGCTACTCAACGAAACACCGATCCGCATCGACGAGTGGCTCACCGCTTACGACGTGCGCGTCCTGGTATAGTTTCCTTTTGGAAACTAGTTTGGTCACGCTGAGGGGAGTCGGAGATGTCCGGTCGAGGCGGACGACAAGCGAACGACAGCATCACCCTGGCCGGAGTCCGGCAGAACAACCTGAAGAACGTATCGCTGAGCATCCCGAAGGGGCAGCTGACCGTTTTCACAGGCGTGTCGGGTTCCGGAAAGTCGTCGCTGGTGTTCGGCACGATCGCCGTCGAGTCCCAGCGGCAGCTCAACGAGACCTTCCCGTGGTTCATCCGCAACCGGCTGCCCAAATACGAGCGGCCACACGCGGAGAACATGGCGCACCTGTCCACCGCCATCGTGGTCGATCAGCGTCAGCTCGGCGGCAACAGCCGCTCGACCGTGGGCACGATGACCGAGATCAATCCGATGCTGCGCGTGCTGTTCTCCCGGCACGGCAAGCCCAGCGCGGGCGAATCCACCGCGTACTCGTTCAACGTGCCGCAGGGCATGTGCACCGAATGCGAAGGGCTCGGCCGCACCGCGCGGCTCGACCTGGACCTGCTGCTCGACAAGAGCAAATCGCTCAACGACGGCGCGATCACCTCTCCCCTCTTCGCGGTCGGCGGATATCCGTGGACCACCTACGCGGAGTCGGGCCTCTTCGATGCCGATAAACCGTTGCGGGACTTCACTTCCGAGGAATGGGACCTGCTGCTGCACGGCGGCGGGTTCAAGGTGCGGCGACCAGGGCGCGACGTCACCCACTCCAACACCTACGAGGGCATCGTCGTCCGGTTCAACCGCCGCTACCTGGACAACGGCTTGGACGCGCTGAAAGACAAGGAGCGCAAGGACGTCGAACAGGTCGTCACGACCCGCACCTGCGAGGTGTGCGGTGGCGCACGGCTCAACAAGGCGGCGCTCGCCTCGAAGATCAAGGGCAAGAACATCGCCGACTACGCCGCGATGGAGGTGAGCGAGCTGATCGTCGAGCTGGGCAAGATCGACGATCCGGTCGCGAAACCCGTTGTGCAGGCCGCTGTCACGGCGCTGGAACGACTCGAATCCATCGGGCTGGGCTACCTCGGCCTCGGCCGCGAGACCTCCACCCTGTCCGGCGGCGAAGGCCAGCGGCTCAAGACGGTGCGCCATCTCGGCAGCAGCCTCAGCGATCTCACCTTCATCTTCGACGAGCCCAGCGTCGGGCTGCATCCCCGAGATGTGCACCGGCTCAACGAACTTCTGGGCCGGCTCCGCGACAACGGCAACACGGTGCTCGTCGTGGAGCACAATCCCGACGTGATGAGCGTCGCCGACCGCATCGTCGACATGGGCCCCGGCGCGGGCGCGCACGGCGGCGAGGTGGTGTTCGAGGGGACCTTCCGCAAGTTGCTCGCCTCCGACACGCTCACCGGGCGCAGGCTGTGCGCGCACACCGGATTGAAGGAGCAGGTCCGTACGGCCACCGGAGCCCTGACCATCAGCAAAGCGAAGCTGAACAACTTGCGCAACGTGACGGTGCGGATCCCGACCGGGGTGCTCACCGCGGTCACCGGCGTGGCCGGATCCGGCAAGAGTTCGCTCATCTCAGGAGCTTTCGCCGCGCAGTATCCGGACGCGGTGATGGTCGACCAGTCGGGCATCGGCATCTCCGCGCGGTCGACCCCGGCCACCTATGTCGACATCATGGACACGGTCCGCGCGCTGTTCGCGAAGGCCAACGACGCCGAACCCGGACTGTTCAGCTTCAACTCCACCGGTGCGTGCCCGGCCTGCCAGGGGCGCGGCGTGATCCAGACCGACCTCGCCTACCTGGACCCGGTGACCGTCACCTGCGAGGTGTGCGAGGGCCTGCGGTATCGGCCCGAGGCGCTGGAAAAGACCTTGCGCGGCAAGAACATCGCCGAGGTGCTCGCGCTCACCGTGGAAGAGGGCCTCGACTACTTCACCGAGGACAAGGTCACCGGCAAGCTCGCCCTGCTCGATCAGGTCGGACTCGCCTATCTCACACTCGGCCAGCCGCTTTCGACCCTGTCCGGCGGGGAACGGCAGCGGCTCAAGCTCGCCCACCGCCTGCAGGACACCGGGACGGTCTTCGTCTTCGACGAGCCGACCACCGGCCTGCACATGTCCGACGTGGACCGCCTGCTGACCCTTTTCGATCAGCTGGTGGACGACGGCAACACCGTCATCGTCGTCGAACACGACCTCGAGGTCGTCAAGCACGCGGACTGGGTCATCGATCTCGGCCCCGACGCCGGACGGCACGGCGGCAAGGTCCTCTTCGAGGGCACGCCCCGGGACCTGACCGGCGACGACGAATCCGTGACCGCGCAATATCTGCGCGCCGACCTCGAGCGAGCCGACCGCTAGCCCCGACCCGCCCCTCCCCCTGACCAGGGGTGATTTCTGCATATTTGCAGACTGGATCTGCGTGATTCCTTATTGTCTGCGGACAGGTGGGCCTCGATACTGGCCAACCGAGCCCGTGTGTGGTGCGTCACATGCGCGCACACGGGTGGTGTGTAGAAAGATGAGGGACAGCTCCATGACGGCCACGATCGACGAAACCAGCTCCGAGAAGGGACTAGCGCGAATCGCGCAGTCACTCGCGAAATGGACGGAGAAATGGTTTCCGGACGCCTATGTCGTCGCCTTGGCCGGTGTATTCATCGTGGCCGTCGCGGCATTGGCGAACGGCTCGTCGCCGCAGGCCGTGGTGACCGCGTTCGGCGACGGCTTCTGGGATCTCACGGCGTTCACCCTGCAGATGGCCATGGTCGTGCTGACCGGCTACGTGGTGGCCACTTCCCCACCGGTCGCGCGGCTCATCGAACGCCTCGCCGCCGTACCGCGATCCGCGGCCGGCGCGGTGAGTTTCGTTGCGTTCCTGAGCATGTCGGTGTCCTTCCTGAACTGGGGACTCAGTCTGGTGTTCGGCGGCCTGCTGGCCCGCGCGATCGCCCGGCGCACCGATCTGCGGGTGGACTATCGCGCGCTCGGCGCGGCGGCCTTCATGGGGCTGGGTGCCGTGTGGGCACTGGGCATCTCGTCCTCGGCCGCGCAGTTGCAGGCGACGGCTGGTTCCTTACCGCCCGCCCTGCTGCGGATCACCGGCGTCCTGGACTTCGGGATGACGATCTTCACCTGGCAGTCGTTGCTGATGTGCGCGATCATCATGGCCATCACCGTGGTCATCGCTCATTTCTCGGCGCCGAAGGGCGAGGCGATCAAGACCGCCGAAGAACTCGAGGTCGACCTCGACGATCAGCCCGACGAGGTCGCCCCGCGGGCGCGGCCCGGCGAATGGCTCGAGTACAGCCGTATCCTGCCGATCGTCGCGGGGCTGATGACGTTGGGCTGGTTGATCTCCCAGTTCGTCACCAAGGCGGCGCTCACCGTGGTGAGCAGCCTCAACGGCTACCTGCTCGTCTTCCTCGTGCTCGGCTTGGTGCTACACGGGACGCCGCGCAAATTCCTGCAAGCCGTCACCCTGGCCGTGCCCGCCACCGCGGGCATCCTGGTGCAGTTCCCGCTCTACGCGGCGATGGCCGCGATCCTCACCAAAGCGAAAGGGCGCGGCGGGATCACCGTCTCCGAGCACCTGGCCGACTTCTTCACCAGCATCGGCGGCGGTGGCACCTTCGCCGTCGTGATCGCCATCTACACCGTGGTACTCGGCATCTTCGTCCCGTCCGGCGGCGGAAAATGGTTGGTCGAAGCGCCTTACGTCATGCAGTCGGCGACCGATGTGCAGATGAATCTCGGCTGGACGGTGCAGATCTACAATGTGGCCGAGGCGCTGCCGAACCTGATCAACCCGTTCTTCATGCTGCCGTTGCTCGCGGTACTGAAACTGCGGGCGCGCGATCTCGTCGGGTTCACGTTCCTGCAGTTCATCTTCCACCTGCCGGTGGTGCTGCTGCTGGTCTGGCTGCTCGGCATGACGTTCGACTACGTCCCGCCGATCATCCCCGCCGGCAAGTGAGATCGGTTCGGCCGCAATAGCCGAAAGCCGTTGATCAGCAGCCGGTCCGGTGGATTCTGAGGGCATGAGGATCTACGCCGACCGCCCGGCCACCGCACTGCGCCAGCTCGTCACCGATCTCCTCGTGGCGGCGTGGGTGTACGGCACCATCCGCGCCGCCCTGTGGCTACACGACCTGGTGCTGGCCCTCGCCGTGCCCGGGCGCAAACTCGAAGGCGCGGGCGGGGGCCTGGCCGACAACCTCGACACCGTCGGCGACAAGGTGGGCCGGGTTCCCGTGGTGGGCGACGAATTGACCTCGCCGTTCGAGCGAGCCGCCACGGCGGCCCGTACGATCGCCGAGGCGGGCCACGATCAGCAGGACCTCGTCGGCGATCTCGCGCTCGCCCTCGCCATCGGCCTGTCCGTCGTTCCGCTCGGGCTGGTCCTGTTCGTCTGGCTGCCGCTGCGGCTGCGCTGGATCCGCCGCGCCGCCACCGCGACTCGGTTGCGCTCGGACCCCGGCGGACGAGACCTCCTCGCCCTGCGCGCCCTCGCCCACCAACCACTGCGCCGGCTCGACCGCATCGACCCCGAGGTGGTCACCGCCTGGCGACGCGGCGACGACGCCACCGTCCGCGCCCTCGCCACCCTCGAGCTCCGCACCCTCGGCCTCCGCGGATCCTGATCCCCGCCCGGAGGTCAGCTGATCAGGGGAAATCGACGACGGCGTCGGCCGAGCAGGCAATTACGCCGGTTCCTCCTGATCGCCTGTCCGGCAAGCGATCTCGGCGTCGAGGGTCAGCAGGACCAGCGGCAGTGGACGGTCCACCTTGGACTGGAAGTCCGCCAGCAGGGGGTTGTCGGCCAGCACCCAGGCCGCGAACTCGTCGTAGTCCGCGCCTTCGAGCACCCGGCCGGTCCCCCGGTAGGTCTTGTCCCGCAGTTCGATGGTGACCTGCGGGTTCGCCTTGATGTTGTGCCACCAGGCCGGGTACCTCTCCTCCATGAACGAACTCACGTACATGATGTCGCCGCGATACCCCGGGCCGAGCGGAACCGTATGCTGCTTGCCGCTTTTCGCGCCGGTGGTGGTGAGCAGGATCAGATCCCCACCCGCATACGCGCCACCCACCTTGCCCGAGTTCGCCCGGAACTCGGCGATCACATCCACATTCCCGTCGGTGATGCTGCCCGCCGGGTCCCACGCCTGGTTCCACGGCGCGTTCGGATCGTCGTAGTCGGTGATTGCCGCCTGATCAGTCTGCGGCGCAGTCGATTCGATTTCGCTCATGGTTCGAGCATGCCGACCCCTTAGGACACCTACAGTCCTAACGCCGATCACCGTCCGGCAACCGCAGCCGGTGGTCCGCCGGGCCGCGGCTCTTCGCTCACGCCGCACCGCCGGTCAACACTGCCGATACCGAACCGAGAAGCCCTGCCCGGCAGACCAAGGCGGGTCGTTCGCGGGATACGCGCGATTGGTGACGGTCATCGACAGACTTTGTTCGAGGCAGACGCGTCGCATTCCTTCGGCGGTGAAGTAGTCGTCGGGGTCGGTGGTGACCAGGTAGTCGATCTCGGGCGAACCCAGCTCCGCGACGATCGGAAGATGCTGCTCTGCGAGCAGTCTCGCGTCGCCGAGATCCCGCGAGTGGAGCTGCTCGGTGACCCGAGGTCGCGGAGGCCGTGCCGGTAGGGCGGCGCCCGCAGCCATCAGCACGCTGTGCGGCATGGATCGGTCTTCGTTGAGTCGTTGCCAGACGGTGAACTCGCGCTCGGTCGGATATCTGCCGGCCACGGACAGCGACCCGCTCCCGGCGGCCGCAGGACCTACCTGCCAGCGCGCCCCCGCCAGCGCGGGAAACTCCCGCATCAAGCGCCGGTACGTGTCGCTCACGGCGCGGAAATCGTTCGCGGACGACAGTTTCAAGGAAATATCGCCGACCCCGATATCCATTCGCTCGAATTTGTCGCTCGATCTGTAGGCGTAGTGAGCCCACGTGCGGTAGGTCCATTTCACCTCGTCCCCGGGAAAGGCCTCGGTCAACGCGAACCACAGACCGGCGCGGTCCGGCGCTTCGACGAACCCGTCCTTCCCAGCCCTGAAGGCGCTGCCCGACTTCGAGCGACGGACTTCGAACTCCGTCTCCCACTGATTGAAATCCGTTGCGGCCCATACCTGGTCACGGAACGCCTCGATCACCGCTCTGGTCTGCGCCGCCGACGCCTCTTCGGACAGCACGACGACCGCCGAGAACAGACCGCCGATCTCGGTCGACACCTGATGAACTCCCGGCATACGGCCGAGCACAGTCGCGATATCCCTCGCCTCCCGGGTCAGCGCCGGTCGGTCATCGAAGGGCGCGACGGTCATGAGTTGCCAACCGCCGCAGGAAGACACGAAGACGCCGGCCAACGCGATCACCGACCACTTGAACCGCGGCCGACCGCGACGCCCGGTGCGGTAGAGCAGCACCGCGCCCACGATCAATGAGAGTCCGACACCGGCGACGATCATCCCCAGCGAAAAGGAGAAGGGCGCCAACGTGTTCCGGCACTCCAGGTAGTAGCAGGCGTCGGCGAACGTCACCGACAACAGCACGAACAGACCGGTCAGGGCGGCGACAGCGAAGACGATCCAGGCCGTATGGCTTCCGCCGAAACGCCGCCAGGACTGCGGGGTGGACACGAAGCCACGGTAGCGGACCGCGCGACACTTGCGCTGTTGCGCTTGTGGAGATTTCGTGCAGAAGTCACGGACTGCCACTGTGCGGTTCAGCGGACGCCGAGCCGGCGAACTGCCTTACCGTGCGGCAGCGGCGGTTCGGCCCTAGGTGCGCACGACGAGGACCGCCCCGGCGGCGAGGAGGGCGAGGACGATGGCGGCGAGGCCGTAGTTCAGCCGGTGGTTGCGCAGGACGGGGACGAAGCGGTCGAGCGCGTAGCGGCCGGGGCCGGTCAGGGTGAGGGTGGCGGCGGCCGCGGTGAGGATCAGTTCGTATTCGATGCCCTTGGGGGCGAAGAAGGCGCCGGTGCCCTTGACCGCGATGGCGTTCAGCAGGGTGCCGACCACGGCCGCGCCGGCCAGCGGGGTGAGCAGGCCGACGGCGAGCGCGAGACCGCCGAACGTCTCGGTCACACCCGCGACGAACGCCATGGCTTCCCCGGCGGGATAGCCGTTGCTGGAGAAGAACTTTCCGGTCCCGTCCAGCCCACCACCACCGAACCAGCCGAACAGCTTCTGCGCGCCGTGCGCGGCCATGGTCAGCCCGACCGCGATGCGCAGCAGGAGCAGACCCGCGTCGTAGGCGTGCGGGGTCGCGGCGTGGTCCGGCGCCACACGGGCCGCGACCGTGGATGCGGTAGATGCGGAGGTTGCGGTGGAACTCATTCGATGGTCCTTTCGGTGGGGGCAGGGGTCAGCCGAATTGGAGGGAACGTTTCGCCAGGCCGTTCCAGAAGCCGTCGATCACGCTGCGCTGGGTGCTCAGGTCGGCGTCGGCCGCGCCGAGCGCGACGAACAGCGGCGCGAAGTGTTCGGTGCGCGGGTGCGCCGCCGCCGCGGCCGGAGCCTTCTTCTCGAAATCGAGCAGGGCGTCGACATCGCCGGCGGCCAGCGCCCGCCGGCCCCAGTCGTCGAACTCGGTCATCACCGGATGCACCGAGCCGTCCTGGGTCAGCGCGCGCAGATTGTGGGTGAAGAAGCCGCTGCCGACGATCAGCACGCCTTGGTCGCGCAGCGGCGCGAGCTTGCGGCCGAGTTCCAGCAGACCGGACGGGTCCAGCGTCGGCATCGACAGTTGCAGCACCGGCACGTCGGCCGCCGGATACATCTGCACCAGCGGCACATACGCCCCGTGGTCGAGGCCGCGATCGGGGACGTCGTGCACCGAGCGGCCTGGGGCGCGCAGCAGTTTGCGCACGTCGTCGGCGAGTTCGGGCGCCCCGGGCGCGGGATAGGACACGTCGTAGTAGTGCTGCGGGAAGCCCCAGAAGTCGTAGACCAGCGGAACCGTCGCGGTCGCGCCCACGGCGAGCGGCGCGTCTTCCCAATGCGCCGAAATCATCAGCACCGCTTCGGGTTTCGGCAGTTCGGCGGACCAGGCGGCCAGCTGCCCCGGCCATATCGCGTCATCGGCCAGCGGCGGCGCGCCGTGCGACAGGTACACCACGGGCATTCGCATCGGTCTCGGCCTCCCAGCAAGTAGTTCAAATTTGAACATCTGTCGATGATGGTAGATTATCGTTCGAGTTTGAACAATAGGGAGGGTGGTCACAGTGGACGAGCCCCGCTGGCTCGACGACGAAGAGATGCGGACCTGGCAGGCGTTCCTCGCCTCGACGGCGCTGCTGAATCGCCGGATCGAACAGCAGCTCAAGGAGGACGCGCACCTGTCGCACACCCAGTACGAGGTGCTGGTGCGACTCGAGGACGCACCCGGCGACGCGCTGCGGATGACCGAGCTCTCCGCCGCCCTGTTCACCTCCAAGAGCGGTCTCACCTATCAGATCGGGCAGTTGGAGAAGGCGGGCTTCGTCCGCCGCACTCCCGCCCCCGACGACCCCCGCGGCATCATCGCCACCCTCACCCCCGCCGGCCGCCGCAAACTCCAAGCCGCCGCCCCCGGCCACGTCGCTCTGGTCCGCGAACTCCTGATCGACGTCCTCACCCCGCAGCAACGCAAAGCCATCGCCGACGGCCTGGGCAAGGTCGCCGCCGACCTGCGTTGAGCACGAAGCGCAATGATGCGGCGCGTGCCACGCGCACCGGCCGCGCCGACCACGAACGCCGAGACAGTCGAGGAGAACTCCCATGACCTACGTTCCCGAACCCACCAGGTACGACGGGCCGATGCGGTATCGGCGATCGGGTCGATCCGGGCTCGATCTGCCGATGCTCTCGCTCGGCTTCTGGCACAACTTCGGCGACGACCGGCCTTATGGCAGCCAGCGCGAGATTGCGCTGCGCGCATTCGACCTGGGTATCACCCATTTTGATCTGGCGAACAATTACGGGCCGCCGTACGGGGCGGCCGAGATCAACGCCGGGCGCATCCTGCGGGAGGATCTGGCCCGGTATCGCGACGAACTCGTGCTGTCCACGAAAGCGGGCTGGGACATGTGGCCCGGACCGTACGGGCAGGGCGGTGGCTCGCGGAAGTACGTACTCGCCTCGCTCGACCAGTCACTGACCCGGCTCGGCGTGGACTACGTCGACATCTTCTATTCGCACCGGTTCGACCCGACGACACCGCTGGCGGAGACCGCGTCGGCGCTGCACACCGCGGTGCAGCAGGGCAAAGCGCTCTATGTCGGCATCTCGTCGTACACCGCGCAGGATTCGCGCACCATCGCGGCGATGCTGCGCGAGCTGGGCACGCCGCTGCTCATCCACCAGCCGTCGTACTCGATGTTGAACCGCTGGATCGAGACCGAGGGACTGCTCGACGCCGCCGCCGAGGCGGGCTTCGGCGTGATCGGCTTCACCGCGCTGGCCCAGGGCATGCTCACCGCGAAATATCTGGACGGCATTCCGCGGGAATCGCGGGCCGCCCAGGACAAGTCGTTCCAGAACGAGCTGCTCACCCCCGCGATGATCGACCGGCTGCGCAAGCTCAACGCCCTCGCCGAGCGGCGCGGCCAGACGCTCGCCCAGCTCGCGCTCGCGTGGGCGCTGCGCGACGAGCGGGTGACGTCGCTGGTCATCGGCGCGTCCTCGACCGGCCAGCTCGAGCAGAACGTCGCCGCGCTCGACGGACTCGAGTTCCGCGCCGAGGAACTGGCCGAGATCGACGCCCTGCTCGACGACGACGGAGCGGTCGATCTGTGGCGGTCGGCCCGCGAGGGCACGCTCTGACCCTGGAACCCCTTCGCCCACAGGCGAGTCAGGGAAATACCGGAGGCCGATACCACCCTGCGGGCTGACGACGAACCGGGTAGCCGCCGCATAGTGTGCCCGCATGACCTCAGGGCCACCCGACGCTCCACCGCTACCCGACCGCCGCCGACTCGCCCGGCGCGGCGTCGGCCTCTTCCTCGTCGCGCTGGTCGCGCTGTCCGCACCGGCCATGATCTTCGCGGTCGTGGCGCGCAACGAGATCGGCATCCTGCTGCTGATGTGGGCGCCGGGCGTCGCCTCGCTGCTCGCCCGGCTGCTGCTGCGCGAAGGATTCGGCGATATCTCGCTGCGCTTCGGCGGCCGCCGCGGCTGGTGGGCCTGCCTGTTCGCGCTCGGCTACCCGGTGGTCGTCGCGGGGGCGGCGTACGGCGTCGGCTGGCTCACCGGCCTGGCCGAGTTCACCACGCCCGACGGCGAAGCCGCCGGCTGGATCGCCTTCGCGGTCCAGCTGCTCATCGGCCTGGTGCCCGGCACCGCCATCGGCCTGGTGTTCGCGCTCGGCGAGGAACTCGGGTGGCGCGGCTATCTGCTCACCCGGCTCATCGACGCGGGCATACCACAGCCGATCCTGGTCGGCGGATTGATCTGGGCCGCTTGGCATATGCCGTTGATCATCGGTGGCAGTTATCTGAGCGGCAACGGCGGTTCCGTGCTGGTGATCGCGCCGCTGTTCCTGATCCAAGTCGTCGTGGTCTCTTATGTTTTCGCGCGAGTGCGGCTGGATACCGGCAGCGCCTGGCCGGCCGTCGTGCTGCACGCGTCGTGGAATTCGGTGATCCAATCCGTCTTCGACACCCACACCACGGGCGCGCGGGCTTGGCTGTGGCTCGGCGAACAAGGTCTGCTGCTGCTGGCCGCGAATGCGATCTGCGCATTCCTGCTCTACCGGCGGCCGGGAAGATTCCTGCGCCAACCACTTTCGAGCGCGCCCGATTCGGCCGCACGCAATGGCAGTTGATGCGCGATTGCACATTGCGATCCCGGTGACCGTAATACTGGTCGAGCCGCGCCCGGCCTGGTTTCCTCATCCGTAATCATCCGGGTGGAGCGAAAGGTCGTGGAATGTCCGTGCAGGTGGTCAAGCTCGGTGCGCACATCGGCGCCCGAATCGAGGGAGTCCGGCTCGGCGGTGGGCTGGACGGCGCGACCGTCGCCGCCGTGCGCGCCGCGCTCAACGAGCACAAGGTGATCTTCTTCCGGGAACAGCACCACCTCACCGAGGACGGCCAGTACGAGTTCGCCGAACTGCTCGGCACGCCCACCACACCGCACCCGACGCTCACCTCCGCGGGCGTGAAGAGCCTGGCCATCGACTCCCACCACGGCCGCTCCAACACCTGGCACACCGATGTCACCTTCGTCGACCGCGTGCCGAAGGCCTCCATCCTGCGCGCGGTCACACTGCCGAGTTACGGCGGCGCGACCACCTGGGCCTCGACCGTCGCCGCCTACAACTCGCTGCCGGAACCGCTGCGGCGACTCGCCGAAAGCCTGCGTGCGCGGCACACCAACCAGTACGACTACGCGGCCACCGTCGAGGACCGCCCGGACGAGAACGCGCGGGCCTACCGCCGCGAATTCGAGTCCACCTACTTCGAGACCGAACATCCGGTGGTCCGGGTGCACCCGGAGACGGGCGAACGGGCGTTGCTGCTGGGCTGCTTCGTCAAGCAGATCGTGGGCCTGTCCAGTGGCGAGTCGCAGGCGCTGTTCCGATTGTTCCAGGACCGGGTGACCCGGCTCGAGCACACCGTCCGGTGGGACTGGTCACTCGGCGACGTGGCCATCTGGGACAACCGTGCCACCCAGCACTACGCGATCGACGACTACGACGGCGCGGAGCACCGCAGGTTGACCCGGATCACCCTGGCCGGCGATATCCCGGTCGGCGTCGACGGCACGTCCAGCACCGTCATCGCGGGAAACGCCGAGTCCTACTCCGCGGTCGATCCACTCACCACGGCGGCTTAACCGTCCTCTTCGAACTCGCATTGTTTGGATACCGGCTCGGCGGTGAAAACAATCGCGAGATCGGCAACCCGGCGATCCGCGCGCAGCGCGCCATCCAGAACCGCACACGAAGTCTCGATTACGCTTTGACGGCTCGCGTCCGGTGATTACGCACCCGCAGGTACCGACCGGTCTTGCCCGACGAGGGGAATCGCGTGGATTTATGGAGTTATATCCGAGGGCGGGGCGAATTCCTCGCGTTCCTCACCTATCAGCATGCCTCCCTGGCATTTCAGACCGTCCTGGTCGGAACCGTCGTCGCGGTGCTCATCGCGGTCGCGGTCTATCGGCTGCCGCTGCTGGCCGCGCTCTCGCTCACCTCTAGCCGGGTGGCACTGACCATTCCGTCGCTGGCCCTGCTCGCACTGCTGCTGGTGCCGTTCGGGTTAGGCGTGGTGCCGTCGTTTCTCATGCTGACGTTCTTCGCCGCGCTGCCGGTTATCGGCAACGCGATCGTAGGTTTGCGCGCGGTGCCGCCCTCGGTGATCGAATCCGCCAAAGGCATCGGCTTTTCCCGGTTGCGCATCCTGCTGACCGTCGAGTTGCCGATCGCCTGGCCGGTGATCCTCACCGGCATCAGGGTTTCCACCCAGATGATCGTCGGCGTGGCCGCCATCGTCGCCTACGTCCTCGGACCCGGCCTCGGGTCGCTGATCTTCAACGGCCTGTCCCGGCTCGGTGGCGCCAACGCCATCGAGATGGCGTTGACCGGCACCATTCTCATCGTCCTCATCGCGTTGGTGTTCGACGCACTCCTCGTCCTGCTCGGCCGCCTCACGATCGCAAAGGGACTGTCATGACCGAAGTGACCAGCCGCCCCGCTCCGCCCGCGCCGGAGCGCAACGTGACCGGCGCCGACATCACATTGGACGCCGTCGTCAAGCGCTACCGCGGCCAGGACGCGCCCGCGGTCGAACGGCTCGACCTGGAGATCGACGCCGGTGACATCGTCGCGTTCGTCGGTCCGTCCGGCTGCGGCAAGACCACGACCTTGAAGATGATCAACCGGCTGATCGAACCGACCGAGGGCCGGATCTTCATCGGCGGCCGCGACGTCACCCGCGAGGACCCGGACAAACTGCGCCAGTCGATCGGGTACGTCATCCAGTCCGGCGGACTGTTTCCGCACTGGAGCGTCGCCAAGAACGTCGGTGCCATCCCGCGGGTGCTCGGCTGGGACAAGAAGCGGATCGCCGAACGCACCGAATACCTGCTCGATCTCGTCGGGCTCGATCCCGCCACCTTCGCCGACCGGCTGCCCAAGGACATGTCCGGCGGTCAGCAACAACGGGTCGGCGTCGCCCGCGCGCTCGCCGCGGACCCGCCGGTCCTGCTGATGGACGAACCGTTCGGCGCGGTCGACCCGATCACCCGGGTGCGCTTGCAGGACAGCCTGATCGCGATCCAGCACGAACTCGGCAAGACCATCGTGATCGTGACGCACGATTTCGAGGAGGCCACCAAGCTCGGTGACAAGGTGCTGATCCTGTCCGAGGGCGGGCACGTCGAGCAGTACGCGAGCCCGGAGGAGATCCTCACCGACCCGGCCACGCCGTTCGTCGAGGAGTTCGTCGGGTCCGGCGCGAAGCTGGCCTATCTCACCGTGTCCCGGGTGCGCGACGTCGAATACGACAAGGTGATCACCGCCCGGGTCGGCGAACCCGCACAGGGCGTGATCCAGCGCGCGATGGCGGCCGGGCACACCTGGGTCGTGGTCGTCGACGAGGCCGGCCGGCCACGATCGTGGCCCTCGCTCACCGAACTGGCGACCAAACCGGAGGTCTCGGACTTCCTCGACCGGCGCCTGCCCGTGGTCGCCCGCTCCTCCACGCTCAACGACGCACTCGACGCCATGCTCGCGGCCAGCCAAGGGGCCGCGCTGGTCACCGACGGCCGCGGCGCCGTGGTCGGCGCGCTCAGCATCGGCACGGTGACCGAGACGATCCAGGCCAAACTCGCCGAGGTGCGGTCGGACGAGGCCGATCTGTCCTACGAGACCTACGTCGACGGCACCGATCCCGCGCCGACGCCGGTGGTCGCCGCCGACGACGAACCCGGATCGGCCGAGCCGGCATGAGCAGGCTGCGGCGCGTGCCGCTCGACGTGTGGTTCGAGCCGATCATCATCGGCGTGATCGGTCTCGGCTATGTCCTCTGGTACCGGTCCACGACCTTCACCCCCACCGAGCAAGCATCCCTGGCCTGGGACAACTTGCAGACCACGATCCTCGCGCACATCAAACTCACCGTGGTGGCCACGTTGATCGTGGTCGTCATCGCGATTCCGCTCGGCATCGCGCTCACCCGGCCCGCGCTGAAACGCGTCGAGCCCGTCGCGGTGAACATCGCCAATGTCGGGCAGGCCGCGCCCGCGGTCGGCCTGCTGGTGCTGTTCACGTTCTGGCTCGGCACCGGATTCCGTACGGCGATAGTCGGTCTCGTCGTGTACGCGATTCTGCCGATCCTGCAGAACACCATCGTCGGACTGCGGCAGGTGGACCACCGCACCATCGAGGCCTCGCGCGGTATCGGCTACTCCGGCAGCCGGACGCTGTTCCAGGTGGAGTTGCCGCTCGCGGTGCCGGTGATCCTCAACGGCGTGCGCACCGCGCTGGTGATCCTGGTCGGCACGGCGACGCTGAGCACGTTCATCGGCGCGACCAGCCTCGGCACGCTGATCACCACGGGCGTCACGCTGTTCCTGCCCAAACTGCTCGTCTCCGGCGCGATCCTGGTGGGCCTGCTGGCCTTGACCATCGACTGGCTGGGCCGGCTCGTCGAACTCGCCGCGACGCCGCGGGGCATCGCATGAGGCCGCCGCGGCTCACGACGCTGCTCGCCGCGCTCGTCGTGGCCACCGCCGCGCTCACCGGGTGTGGTCTGGTCAGCTCGTCCGGCACGTTCCACGACGCACGGCTGCCCGACGGCGCGCAGCCGCTGGACGGGGTCAAGCTGGTCGTCACCTCGAAGAGCTTCACCGAGGGCGTGCTGCTCGGCAAGATCACCGCGACGTATCTGGGCGCGGCGGGCGCGAAGGTCACCGACCTGACCGGGGCGCCGGGTTCCGCGTCGTCGCGGCAGGCTCAGCTCAACGGTGACGCCGACATCCTCTGGGAGTACACGGGCACCGGATGGGTGAACTACCACAACCAGACCGACACGATCGCGGACCCGCAACAGCTCTGGCAGCGCGTGCACGACCTGGAACAGCGTGATCACGATCTGGTGTGGTTGCCGCCGGCCAACTTCAACGACACCTACGCCTTCGGCGCGTCGACGCCGAACGCCGAACGCCTGCAGGTGAAATCGCTGTCCGACGTGACCACCCTGCCGGTCCCCGACCGCACCTTCTGCGTCGACGACGAATTCTTCAGCCGTTCCGACGGTTTCATCCCGATGCTGGCGAAGTACGGTATCCCGTACAACGATCCGAACGGCGTCCCGTCCGGCAACGTGACCCGGATGGACGCGGGCGTGGTCTACACCGCCACCGCCAAGGGCGCACCCTGCAACTTCGGCATGATCTACACCACCGACGGCCGGGTGAAGAACTTGAATCTCGTTGTGCTGGACGACGACCGCAAGTTCTTCCTGCCGTACAGCGGCACCGCCGTCGTGCGCGGCGCCGTCCTCGACCGGCATCCGGAACTGCGCCCGCTGCTCGGCACCATCTCCGAACGCCTCACCGACGATCTCATGCAGGAACTCAACGGCCGCGTCGACATCGACGGGGAAGACCCCGCCGACGTCGCCTACGACTGGCTGCGGACCCAGAAATTGATCGCCTGATCAGCGAGCTGCGGCGGCAAAGAGGTTCCGGGACCTACATTTTCGCGTAGCGGGCCATGACGAAGCTGTACAGGCCGTAGGTGATGATGCCGAGACCGGCGACGATGAGCAGGACCATGCCGAAGGGCTGGGCGCCGAGGATTTTCAGGGCGCCGTCCAACCCCGCGGCCTTCTCGGGCTCGGACTTGGTGGCGGCCAGTATGACCAGCAGGCCGACAGCGCCGACGGCCAGGCCTTTGGCGAGGTAGCCGGCCATGCCGAGACGCCGGACCAGCTTGCTCGGCGCGCCCTGCAAATCGTCGACGAACTTCTGGGTGACGCCCTTGTACACGTGGTAGCCGCCGACCCCGATGATGATCAGCCCGGCCACCACCAGGGCGATGGCGCCCGCGGTGTGCTGCATGACGCGCGCCGCGAGCCCGGCGCTCTCGCCGCTGCTGGACTTGCCGCTGCCGCGGGCGAAACCGAAGGCGGAGACGGCGAAGACGAAGTAGATCACCGCGAGCGACAGGGCCTTCACCCGGCGCAACGCCTCGGACTTCTTGCTGTCCTTGTCCGGCTTGGACGCGCTGCCCAGTACCGCTTCGACCAGCCGCCACAGCGCCAGGATCAGGAAGGCCACCGCGCCGACCCACAGCACGAGCGGGCCGCCCGGCTCCGCCGCCATCTCCTTCATCGCCCCGGATTGGTCGGCGGCGCCACCCGAACCGCCGAGCGCGATGCGGATGGCGATGTAGCCGATGATCAGGTGCACGATGCCCGTCATGACGAACCCCGCCCGGGCGAAGCGCTCGAAGACGCGGTGCTGGGCGATCCGTTCCGCTTTGCTGGTCGCCTTGGTCTGAGTCATGCTGGCACTCATCTCATTTCGATCGAACCGAACGTCGGGGCAAATACCCGGTCCGGCCCGCTCGAAACGGGGTGTCGCAAATATCCAAGACGGGCGCCCGGCGGTGGCGCAGAATTTGCCGCATGGCTGAACCGACGCTTTCTCCCGCCGACCGTTATCGTGCGCTCGCGCAGACTTTCACCCGCAAGGTCGAAGCCGTCCCGGCGGCCGACTGGGATGCCGGTTCCCCGTGCGCCGAGTGGACCGCGCGCGATGTCCTCCGGCATGTCATCGACAGCGAACGCGATATCGTACAAATGGTCGGACTCGAGCTGCCGCCCGCGCCGTCCGTCGACGACGATCCGGCCGCGGCCTGGGCCGCGACCCGCGCCGCCGTACAGGACATTCTCGACGATCCCGCGCGGGCCACCCGGGAATACGACGGCCACTTCGGCCGCACGAACCTCGCCGCGACGATCGAGCGCTTCTACTGTTTCGACCTGGTCGTGCACGGCTGGGACATCGCCCGCGCCACGGGCACCGACGCCACCATCTCCGCCGCGGATCTCGAATGGGTCGAGGGCGTGGCGCGCTCGCTCGGCGATTCGCTGCGCATGCCCGGAGTTTGCGGGCCCGCCCTCGACGCTCCCGCCGACGCCGACGAGCAGACCCGTGTCCTCGCTTTTCTCGGTCGCGCGCACTGATCACAACAGCTCGTCGAGCATCCGGCCCACGCGGTGCATGTTCTCGGGCCGGTCGAAGTCGCCGTGTGCGCAGTCCACCTCGCGCACCTCGATCCGGCCGCTGACATGCGGCCGCCAGGCTCGCTCGAACTCGGTCGCCGCGTCCGCCGTGCGATTTCCCGCCTCGTCGATCGCGGCGGCGAACACGGTCAGGTCGCCGTCGAAGCACGGCGAGGTGAAGCCGTCCAGCAGGGTGCTGTTGTTGATCAGCACCTTGGTCGCCTGCGCTACCAGCCGCTGGATCACCGGGGATTCGAGTTGCTCGCCGAAACGGTCGGCCGCCCACTCACGGATGCCCGCCATGGCTTGCTCCTCCGAGATATCGGGGTCGTCGTCCGAGGCCACCGGCGGCTTGCTGTCCATGATGCCGAGGAACCCGACTTCGCTTCCCCGCCTGGTGAGTTCGCAGGCCAGCGCGTGCGCGACGATGCCGCCGTAGGACCAGCCGAGCAGATAGTAGGGGCCCTCGTGCTGCAGGGCGAGGATCTGGTCGATGTAGTCGGCCACCATCGCCTCGAACGATTCGGCGACCGGCCCGCCGTCGAGCCCACGGGACTGGATGGCGTACACCGGGCGGTCGGGCAGGTGCCCGCCGAGTTGCTGGTAGAACCAGCCGAGACCGCCGCCCGGGTGCAGGCACCACAGTGGCTGCTGCCCGCCGGAACTCTTCAGCAGCAGCACCGGATCGAAATCCGTACCGGCCGAGGCGCCTTCGTCGAGCCGCGGCACCAGCTGGGCGACGGTCGGCGCGTCGAAGACCACCCGCACCGGCACCTCCACGCCAAGCGTCGCGCGAATCCTGCTGGTGAGCCGCGTCGCCAGCAGCGAGTGACCGCCCAGCGCGAAGAAGTCGTCGTCGATACCCACCCGTCCGACGCCGAGGATCTCGGCGAACAGCTCGGCCACGGTCTGCTCGCGCTCGGTGCGCGGGGCCCGGTAATCGCTGGCGGACAACAGTTCCGGATCCGGCAGCGCGCCGCGGTCGAGTTTGCCGTTCGCGGTCAACGGGAGCGCGTCGAGCACCAGCACGCCGGCGGGCACCATGAATTCCGGCAACCGGTCCGCCGCCCAGCGGCGCACCGCCGCGGCCAGCAGGCCCGCCTGCGGGTTGTTCGCACAGGCCGCGGAGTTCGCCGGGCTCTCGTACACGCCCGCCAACGGCCGCCCGCCCCGAGTCTCGGCGTCGAGGAACACCGCGTCCATGTGTCCCGGGGTGGCCGACCAGGTCACGGCGGTGGTGTAGCCCAGCGCGGTGCCCAGCACGTGCAGTTCCTCCGGCAGCAGGCCGGTGTCGGGTCGCGCGGCCCGGTCGAGCGTTCCTTCGAAACCCACTGCCGTCGAAACCGATTCCGGCTCATCCGGCACGGACTGCCCACCGCGGATCAGTTCCGCCGCGGCGACCTCGCCGATCAGCCCGGCGTGCGGAATCCCGGTGATCCGCAGGCCGTCCGAATGACCGTTCCGCAGCAGGGCGCACAGCCAGTCGTGGTCGCGGTACCCGGCTTTCGGCAGATCCGCCACCGAAAGCGGTTGCGCCGGAGCCTTCCACAGCACCACGTCGTAGCGGTAACGGTTCAGTTCGTTGACCGAATGCCCGCGCTTGAGCTCGATATCGACGGCGTCGAAACCACATTCGCGCCCGAGCGCCGTGAAGTACTCCGGCGCGAGCAGCAGCTCCTGTTCGGCGGCGATATCGCGGCGCACCCGATCGCGCACCGCCGCAGCGTCAGCGCCGCCATGGCGAACGAGCTGCACCGCGGTCGTGAATTCCGTCAGCAACGCGAAGTTGCGCACGTCGCCGACGAATATCGCACCACCCGGGGCGAGCACTCGCAGCACCTGTTCGAGGACCTTGCTGAGGTAGGCCTGGCTCGGGAAGTACTGGACGACAGAGTTCAACACCACGGTGTCGAAATGACATTCGGGCAGCCCGGCCGGATCGTCGGCCGGACGGGCGCTCAGGAAGACATTGGCCGCCCACCCGGCATCGACGCGGGCCAACTGCCCGCGCAGCTTCCCGATCGTCTCCGCCGACAGGTCCGTGGCCCAGTACTCGGCGCACTCCGGGGCCAACTGCGACATCAACAGACCCGACCCCACACCGATCTCCAGCACCCGACGCGGACCCAATTCCCGAATCCGATCCACCGTCGCCGCCCGCCACTCCCGCATCTGCGCCAACGGAATCGGCGCACCGGTGTAGCTGCTGTTCCAGCCACCGAAGTCTGACGCCAGTTCGTCCGCGCGGGCGGGCTCGTCGCCGGGTTCCGCCACCGCTTCCGCGCCGCCGGTCACCCCGGAATACAGGTCGTCGTAGACCCGGCGCCACTGCCCGACCAGTTCGTCCTCGCCGACCACCGGTCCGGCCTTGTCCGCGACCACGTAGCCCACCAGCTGTTTCCCGCCGGTGCCGGTCTCGCGGGCCAGGACCACCGCCTGCGCCACCGAGGGATGTTGCGCGAGCACGGTTTCCACCTCCCCCGGTTCGACGCGGAAGCCGCGGATCTTGACTTGATCGTCGGCGCGGCCGGCGAACTCCAGTACCCCGGCGGCGGTCCACCGCACCACGTCCCCCGTGCGATAGAGCCGCCCATCGGCCGGATCGAACGGGTCGGCCACGAACCGCGCCGCGGTCAGACCCGAACGGCCGAGATAGCCGCGGGCCAATTGCGCACCGGCGACGTACAACTCACCGGCCACCCCCACCGGCACCGGCGACAACCACGAATCCAGCACGTATACCCGGGTATTGGCGACCGGGGCGCCGATCGGCACCGTCGCGCCGGACACCGCGCCGGGCACGACGTAGGACGTCACGTCCACGGTCGCCTCGGTCGGACCGTACAGGTTATCGATACGGGAGATGCCGCAGTTGCTCCGCAACGCCTCGACGAGTCCGGTGGAAAGACTGTCGGCACCGGTGTTCACCTGCCGCAGACTCTGGAAGGCATTGTCCGGCAGCGACTCCGCGTATTCGGCCAACGCCGACAGCAACGGCGGCGTCGCGAACATCTTCGTCACCGCACGCGTCTGGATCAGTCGCGTGAGCTCGGCCGGATCCGAGCGCTGCGCACTCGCCACCACGAGGGCCGCACCCCCGCACAGCGCAGGCCAGATCTCGTACGTCGACGCGTCGAACGCGATCGAGGAATGCGCCAGCACCCGATCGGCGGGGCCCGTCGACCACGCCTGCGCCACCAGGTTCACCACGTTCCGATGCGTGATGCCGACGCCTTTCGGCACACCGGTCGAGCCGGAGGTATAGATGACATACGCCAGGTTCTGTGGGCGCGGTGGCGCGAACCGGTCCGTGTGCTCGGCCCCGGACGCGGTGCTTGAATCGAGTTCCACCCGCGGCGTTGTCGTCTGCGGCAGCACCGCGGCGGTGGCGGCGTCGGTCAGCACGACCACGGGTTCCGCGTCGGCGAGGATGAACGCCAACCGATCCGCGGGGTAACCCGGATCGATCGGCAGGTACCCGCCCCCGGCCTGCACCACCGCCAGCAGCGCGACGATCAGGTCCGCGGAGCGCGGCAGCGCCACCGCGACGACGCTGTCCGGCCCCACACCGTACGAAGCCAGCACGCGCGCAAGCTTTTTCGCGCGAACGTCGAGTTCGCGGTACGACAGCTCGGTACCCGCGGCGATGACGGCGACGGCGTCCGGTGTCGCCGCGACCCGGCGGCGGAACAGTTCAGCCAGGGTCAGGTCCGGCTCGAGCGCGACCGCGGTGTCGTTCCACGCGTGCACGACCAGGCCGCGTTCCTCCTCGCCGAGCACGTCGATCGAGCCGACCGGTGCACCCGGATTCGCCACCACCTGCCGCAGGACCCGGACGAATCGCGTCGCGATCGCCTCGACCGTGGCGTGGTCGAACAGGTCGGTGGCGTACTCGATGAACGCGCCCCACGGCTGGCCGGCCGGGGTGTCGGCGATGTTGAAGAACAGGTCGAACCGCGCTGTCGCGGTGGACGCGTGGTAGGGCTCGAACTCGACTCCGGCGAACTCCAGCGTGGGCAGAGCGTTGTTCTGGAACGCCAGCGACACCTGGAACAGCGGATGCTGCGCCGCCGAGCGCACCGGGTTGAGCATTTCCACCAGCAGTTCGAACGGCGCGTCCTGATTCTCGTACGCGGCAAGCGCTTTCGCCCGGATCGCGGCGACGAGTTCGGTGAACGAGGCCGCCGGCGCGACCCGTGCACGCAGCACCCAGGTGTTGACGAAAAATCCGATCAGGTCGGCCAGGGCCGCGTCGGTCCGGCCCGCGATCGGCGCACCGATCGGAATATCCTCGCCCGCACCGAGTTCGAACAGCAGCACGGCCAGCGCCGACTGCAACACCATGGACACCGTCGCGCCCGCACGCGCGGCAAGGCGCTGCACACCCGACCGGATCTCGGTGTCGATCTCGAAGACGACCATATCGCCGCGGTAGCTCGCGACCCGCGGCCGCGGCCGGTCGGTGGGCAGTCGCAACTGTTCGGGCAGCCCGTCGAGTTCGGCCCGCCAGTAGTCGAACTGCCGCGCCAGTGCGCTGTCCGGATCGGTCGGCGCACCGAGCAGGTCCTGCTGCCACAGCGTGTAATCCACGTACTGCACCGGCAACGGCGCCCAGCCGGGCACCCGATCGTCCACCCTGGCCGTGTAGGCGGTGGCCAGGTCGCGCAGCAGCGGCGTCATCGACCAGCCGTCACCGGCGATGTGATGGATCAGCAGCACTAGCACGTATTCGCCCGGCCCCGAACGCAATACCGTGACCCGGATGGGGATCTGCGTCGACAGGTCGAACCCGAAGCGCACCGCCGCGGTCACCGCCGCGTCCAGCTCGTCCGGGGGCGCTTCGGTCACCTGCACCGGCACCTCGACGTCGGCGGCGGCCAGCACCCGCTGGCCGGGCACCCCGTCGGTCTCGACGAAGACCGTGCGCAGCGTCTCGTGCCTGGCCACGACGTCGCCGATCGCGGCGGTGAGCGCGGCGACGTCCACACCACGCAACCGGACGGCCAGCGGAATGTTGTAGGTGGCGGACGGGCCTTCCAGGCGATGGATGAACCACAGCCGCCGCTGCGCGAACGACAGCGGCACCACGTCCGGCCGGCGGCCCGCCGTCAACGCCGGCCGGACGCGGGCCGCCGGATCGAGCCGCTGCGCCAGTCGCGCCACGGTCGGCGCGTCGAAGACCGCCCGGATCGGCACCTCCACACCGAGTTCCACCCGGATCCGGCTGATCAGGCGGGTGGCGAGCAACGAGTGACCGCCCAACTCGAAGAAGTTGTCGTCCAGGCCGATCCGGTCGCGCCCGAGCACTTCGCCGAACAGTGCGCTCAGCACGCGTTCGCGCTCGGTGCCCGGAGCCCGATACGGCACGGTGGACCACAGTTCCGGGACCGGCAGTGCGGCTCGGTCCAGTTTGCCGTTGGCGGTCAACGGCATCCGTTCGAGCACCAGCACCGCCGCGGGCACCATGTATTCGGGCAGGCGGCCCGCCACGAATTCGCGCAGCTGCGCGCCATCGAGCCGATCCGCCGGGTCGGCGGCGACCGCGTACCCGATCAGCTGCTTACCGCCGACTCCGGTGTCCCGCGCGATCACCACCGCGTGCGACACCGAAGGATGCTGCGCCAGCGCGGTTTCCACCTCGCCCGGCTCGATCCGGAAGCCACGGACCTTCACCTGATCGTCGACCCGGCCGACGTACTCCAGTTCTCCGGTGCTGTTCCAGCGCACCACGTCCCCGGTGCGGTACAGCCGACCGCCCGCCGGATCGAACGGATCCGCGACGAACTGTGCGGCGGTCGCGCCGGGCCTGCCGTGATAGCCGCGGCCGAGTTGGCCGCCTGCCAGATACAGCTCTCCGGTCACCCCGATCGGCACCGGCCGCAACCACGGATCGAGCACGAAGGCACGCATATTGGCCAGTGCGGCACCGATCGGCACCACGGCGTCCACACCGCCGTCCGCGCTCTCGAAGCCGCGACAGGTCGCGAAGGTCGTCGTCTCGGTCGGCCCGTAGCCGTTCACGACCCGGGTCTCGGGGCATACGCGCAGGGCGCGGGCGAGCACGCGGGCCGGCAGTTCTTCGCCGCCCGCCCACACCTGCCGGAGCGCACCGAGTGCCGCGGGGCAGTGATCGATGAACAGCTCGAACAACCGCGTGGTGATGAAGGCCGCGGTCACCCCGTGCGCCGATATCATCCGGCCCAGCGCCGCGATATCGGTGCGCTCCGGCGGCGCGACGACCACCCGGCCGCCGCCGAGCAGCGGCACCCAGATCTCGTACGTCGACGCATCGAAGGCGATCGAGGAATGCAGCAGGACGGCCTCGTGCGCACCGCCCTGCCACACGGGTTGGGCGGCGAAGGACAGTACGTTGCGATGGGTGATGGCAACGCCTTTGGGCACGCCGGTCGAGCCGGACGTGTAGATCACATAGGCCAGATTGTCCGGCCGCACCGTGGTGGGCAGGTCGCTGTCGTCGAGTTGCTGCCCGGTATCCAGCGTGTCGAGGTAGAGGCGGGGAGTTTCGCTGTGCGGCAGGGCCGCCGCGGCCGCGTGGTCGGTGACGAGCACCGTCGGCCCGGCATCGGAGAGGATGAACGCCAGCCGATCCGAGGGGTACGCCGGATCGATCGGCAGGTATCCGCCACCGGCTTTCAGCACCGCCAGCAACGTGACGAGCAGTTCGGCCGACCGGGGCAACGCTACCGCCACAACGCCATCGGGACACACTCCCGTCGAAACCAGGACGCGGGCAAGGCGTTCCGACCGCAGATCGAGATCTCGATAGCTCAGCTCGGTATCCGCACAGACGATCGCGACCGCGTCCGGAGTCGCGGCCACCCGGGCCCGGAACTGGTCCGCGATCGTGCCCTCCGGTACCGCCGCCGCCGCACTGTTCCAGCGGCGCAGCACCGATTCCCGCTCCGCTGCGCCCAGCAGATCGATCGCCACCACCGGCATCTCGGGATCGCGCACGACCTGTTCGAAGATCCGCACCAACCGCGCGGCCAGCGCCTCGACCGCGGATCGTTCGAAGGCATCGGTCCGGTATTCGAGATGCAGGTCGAGTACGGGGCCGCCGTTGACAATGAACGTCAGCGGATAGTGCGAGGGCGAATACGGGTGCAGGTCCGCGATGGTGATACCGCTCGTGCCCGCCGCCGCGCCGATGCCGCTCTGGTCGACCGGATAGGACTCGAAGCCGATCAGCGTGTCGAACAAGACGTTCAGACCCGTCACCTGATGGATCTCGGTCAGTCCGATGTGGTGATGATCGAGCAGTGCCACCTGACGGGCCTGCAGACCCCTCAGCAGGTCGGCGATCGTATCGCCCGCACCGAATCGCACCCGCACCGCAACGGTGTTGATGAACAGGCCGACCATCGCGTCCACGCCGGGAATCGCGGGCGGACGACCGGAGACGGTCGCGCCGGTGAGCACGTCGCGGCGTCCGGTCGTCGCGGCGAGCAACATCCCCCAGCCCGCCTGCACCACCGTGTTCAGAGTGACGCCGAGTTCGGTGGCGCGCCGGTTCAACCCGGCCGCCGTCGCCGCGGACAGCGGTACGGCGACGTGCGCCACCCCGTCGCCCGCACCACCGTCGTTGCCTGCGAGCAGGGTCGGTTCGGTGACCCCGTCGAGTTCCTCGGCCCAGGCTTGCCGGGCGGCACGGGAGTCCCTGCGGTGCCACCACTTCAGGAACTCCTTGTAGGCGGGCGGCTGCTGGAGCGCCGTTCGGTCGCCGCCGGAACCGTAGAGGTGCAACAGGTCTCGCAGCAGCAGCGGCAACGACCAGCCGTCCAGCAGCACGTGATGGGCGGTCAGGATCAGCTCGCAACGCTCGTCGGTCATCCGCACCAGCGTCAGCCGCAGCAGCGGCGGCCGCGTCACGTCGAAGTGGGTGCGCCGGTCTTCGTCGAGCAACCGGTCCAGCGCCGCACCACGTGCGGACGCCGCGGTGTCACGCAGATCCACTACCCGCCAAGGCAATTCGACACCCTCGCGCACCGCCTGGACGGAATCGCCGTGTCCGTCCGTCACGAAGCCCACCCGCAGGTTCGGGTAGCGATCGAGCAGACCCTGTCCGGCGGCTCGCATCCGTTCCGGGTCCACCGCTCCGGCCAGGCCGAAGACGACCTGCATGTGGTAGGCGTCGAAGCCCGCGCCCGCCAGTACCTGATGGAACAGCAACCCCGACTGCATCGAGGTCAACGGCCAGACATCGACCAGGCGCGGGTATCTCGCCTCCAACGCTTCGATCTCGTTCTGCGCCAGGGTCACCAGCGGCAGATCGGACGGTGTCAGGCCACCGGCGCCGAGATCGGCGTGCCGGGCCAGGCCGGTGGCCGCGTCCCGCCACAATTCGGACAGTTCCCGGATCTCGTGCTCCGGCAGCACGCCTGCGGGCGCGGCGAACACCGCTTGCAACACCGGACCCGCGGCGGTGTCGATCACCATCGCGTTCACGTCCAGCACGGCGATAGCGGGACGCTCGGACATCGCCGGGTCCAGTGGCGTGATCAGTCGCTCGCCGTCGACCGCGGGCGTCCAGCCCGCGCCGCGCAATCGCGCGGGCAGCAGATCGGCCGACGTGAACCGCCCGAGATAGTTGAAGCTGAGTTGACCGGCGGAAAAGGCTTGCAGCACCGCCGCGGTGTCGGGATTGAGGTAACGCAGCATGCCGTACCCGAGGCCCTTGCCGGGAACCGCGCGCAGCTGTTCCTTCACGGACTTGAACAACGTGCCCGCCGCCGGGCCCCCGGCGCAGAGCTGGTCCCACGCGTCGGCCTCGGCGTGCAACCGCACCGGGAACATGCTCGTGAACCAGCCGACGGTACGCGACAGATCGGCACCCGCGACGGTGTCTTCTTGGCGTCCATGCCCTTCCAACCGGATCAGCACCGAGTCCGCCTCGGCGCCCCGGCCGCCTCGCCAGCGAGTCACCGCCGCGGCCAAGGCCGCGAGCAGTCCGTCCTCCACGCTACCGTGGAACACCGCGGGCAACGCGGTCAACAGGGTCTCGGTCACCTGCACCGGCATTCGCACCTCGACGTGCTCGACGGTGGACATCACATCGACCAGCGGGTCCAGTGCTCGGCTGCCCAGTGCCGGGTCGGGGCCGTCGAGTACCGAACGCCACCAGGACAGTTCCGCCACGCGCTCCGGACGGGTCGCCGCCGCGGCGAGACCGTGCGCCCACCGCCGCATCGAGGTCCCGACGCCGGGCAGTACCGGCGCGACGCCGGCGGCCACCTCCTGCCACGCGGAGGCCAAGTCGGGCAGCAGGATTCGCCACGACACCCCGTCGACCACCAGGTGATGCGCGACGAAGGAGAGCAGACCGGGACGGTGCGGACCGTGGTCGAACCAGACGAACTGCACCATCACGCCCGCCGCGGGCAGCATCCGGCCCACCGCCGCCGCCACCTGCGCGACGATCACTTCGGCCCGGTCCGCCGGATGCGCCGCGAAGGCCGCGGTTTCGACGCGGTGCAGCACGCCGTCCACGTCGACCGCGCCCGGCGGCGCGACCTCGAGTCCCGCACCGCGCTCGTCGTCCACCAGCCGCGCCCGCAACACATCGTGGCGATCCAGCACCGCGGTCAAGGTCGCGACCAAGCCCGCCCGATCGATCCCCACCGGCAGCTCGAGCAACAGCGACTGCGTGAAACTGTCGAACCCGGCGCCCAATTCGCGGACGAAGCGCGCCACGGGGAGCAGCGGCATCCACCCGACACCGCCACCGGGCAACTCCGCCAGCACGGGGGCGGCCACGTCGCGGGTGAGCGCCACCGTGGCCAGCGCCGCGGCCGTCCGATGCTCGAACACCTCGCGCGGGCTGATCTCGACGCCCAATTCCCTTGCCCGCGAGACGACTTGAATCGACCGGATACTGTCGCCGCCCAGCTCGAAGAAGCTGTCGTCGACTCCGACCCGGTCGAGTCCGAGCACCTCGGCGAACACCTCGGCCAGCAGCTGTTCCTGGCTGGTACGCGGCGCCCGGTACGCCGCCGAGGAACTCAGTTCCGGCTCCGGCAGCGCCCGGCGATCCACCTTTGCGCTCGCGGTCAGCGGCATCGACTCGAGCACCAGCACCGCCGTCGGCACCATGTAATCCGGCAGCCGCTCAGCGGCGAAGCGACGGACCTCACCTCCGTCGAGTTCGCCTGCGTTCGTAGCGGTTCGGTCCGCGACCACGTATCCGATCAGCTGCTTCCCGCCTCGATCGCCGGCCCGGGCCTGTACGACCGCTTGGGCGACGGACGGATGTTGCGCGAGGACGGTTTCCACCTCACCCGGCTCGACGCGGAAACCCCGGATCTTGACCTGATCGTCGATCCGGCCCGCGAACTCCAGCTGCCCGGCCTCGTTCCAGCGCACCAGATCACCGGTGCGATACAACCGTCCGCCCGCCGGGCCGAACGGATCCGCCACGAACCGTTGCGCGGTCAACCCCGCCCGGCCGCGATAGCCGCGGGCCAGTTGCGCACCGGACACATACAACTCACCTGCCGTACCGATCGGAACCGGCGTCAACCACGGATCGAGCACGTATACCCGGGAATTCGCGACCGGCGCGCCGATCGGCACGGCCGCACCGTCGATCCGGGCGGGTACGACGAACGAGGTCACATCCACGGTCGCCTCGGTCGGGCCGTAGAGATTGTCGACGCGCAGGCCCGCGCAACCGGCACGCAGGTTGTGCACCAGCCCCGAACTCACCGTGTCGGCACCGGTGTTCACCTGGATCAGGCTGCGCAACGGCGTGCCGGGCAACGACTTCGCGTAGTCGGCCAAGGCGGACAGCAGGGGCGGCGTGGCGAACATCTTGGTCACCGACCGGTGCTGCACCACCTGCGTGATCTCCGCCGGGTCCGACCGCTCCCCGGTGGCGAGCACCAATGTCGCTCCCCCGCACAGCGCGGGCCAGATCTCGTAGGTGGACGCGTCGAACGCGATCGACGAGTGCACCAGCACCCGCTCTCCCGGTCCCGCGAACCACGCCTGGGCGACCAGGTGTGCCACGTTGCCATGGGTGATGGCAACGCCTTTCGGCACACCGGTCGACCCCGACGTATAGATCACGTACGCGAGATGCTGCGGCGTCACCGCTCGAGCCGACCCGGTTCGTCCGGTCGCGCGCGCGGTCGCCGCGGGTGCGTCGAGTTGCAGCCGTGGCGTCGAGGTCTCGGGCAGTTCTGCTGCGGTCACCGAATCCGTCACCAGGACAACCGGATCCGCATCGGCGAGGACGAACGCGGAACGCTCCGAAGGATACGCGGGATCGATGGGCAGGTAGCCGCCGCCGGCCCGCAAGACGCCCAGTAGCGTGACGATCAGGTCCACGGAGCGCGGGAGCGCCACCGCGACGACATCATCGGGTCCGACACCATAGGCGATCAGCAGTGCGGCCAGGCGATCGGCCCGCGCGGCCAGCTCCCGGTAGGACACCTCCACCGCGCCGCAGCTCACCGCGACCGCGTCCGGTGTGCGCGCGACCTGCGCCTCGAACAGCTCCGGCAGGGTGCTGCCGGACACCTCGAGCGCGGTGTCGTTCCAGCGGCGCAGCACCAGCTCGCGTTCGTCGGCACCGAGCAGATCGATCGAGCCCACCGGGACACTCGCATCCGACATCACCTGCTGCACTATGCGTGTCAGCTGTCGGGCCATCGCCTCGACGGCAGGCCGGCGGAACAGGTCCGTGCGGTATTCGAGGCGCAGTTGCAGCGCGGGGGCCGCGCCCGCGACGAGGGTCAGCGGATAGTGGGTCGGCGCGTCGGCGCGCAGCCCGGTGATGGCGAGGCCGCTGCTGTCGGCCGCCGCGCCGATTCCGGTGTAGTCGACCGGATAGGACTCGAACCCGATCAGGCTGTCGAACAAGACATTCAGACCCACGGCGCGGTGGATCTCGGCCAAACCGACGTGCTGCTGGTCCAGCAGGGCGACCTGGCGCGCCTGCACGTCGGCCAGCAGATCCGCGAGACTGTCCTGCGGGCCGAACCGCACCCGCACCGGAACGGTGTTGATGAACAGGCCGACCATCGAATCCACGTCCGGGATCTCCGGCGGGCGACCCGACACCGTGGCCCCCGCGACCACATCGTTGCGACCGGTGGTCTTGGCGAGCAGGACGCCCCACGCGGTCTGCACGACGGTGTTCACGGTGACGGCCAGTTCCTTCGCGCGCCGCGGCAGTGCGGCCGCCGTCGCCGCGTCCAGCGGCACCGCGACCTGCTCGACCTCGGCCGCACCGACGTCACCGCCCGGCCCGGCGAGCAGGGTCGGTTCCGCGAGCCCATCCAGCTCGTCGGCCCAGACCTGTACGCCCGCAGGCATGTCGCGCTGCGCCAGCCAGGTCAGAAAGTGCCGGTAGTCCGGTGCCTGCGGCAAGGCATCGGCTGCACCGTCGCTCGCATAGAGGTGCAACAGTTCCCGGATCAGCAGCGGCAGCGACCAGCCGTCCAGCAGCACGTGGTGGGTGCTGAACAACAGCTCGGCGCGCTCGTCGGTCAACTGCACGAGCGTCCATCGCAGCAGTGGTGGCCGCGCCATGTCGAAATGTGTGTTCCGGTCCGCGATCAGCAGCCGCTGCAAGGTGGCAGCGCGCGCACTTTCGTCGAGCTCCCGCAGATCGACGGCGCGCCAGGGCAATTCGACCGCATCGACGACGACCTGCACCGGCTCGCGGCGCACGCCTTCGACGTATCCCGCCCGCAGGTTCGGATGACGATCCAGCAGCGCCTGACCGGCCGCCCGCATCCTGGCCGGATCCACCTGTCCGGCCAGTTCGAACACCACCTGCATGTGATAGGCGTCGAACCCCGAATCGGCGAATGCCCGATGGAACAGCAGCCCCGACTGCATCGACGTCGTCGGCCACACATCCACCAGGTGCGGGTACTGCGCCTCCAGGACTTCGATCTCGGTTTGGTCCAGCGCCACCAGCGGCAGATCGGACGGCGTCAGCCCGCCCGCGTCCGGTCCGGTGGCACACCGCGCCACACCGACGGCCGCACGCCGCCACAGCTCGGCCAGCTCCGCGGTCTCCTGCCGCCGCAGCACCCCGGTGGGAGCCGCGAACACCGCTTGCAGGACAGGGCCTTCGGGGGCGTCTACGACCATGACGGTGACGTCGAGCGCCGCGAGCGCGGGCATCGCCGGATGTGGCGCGGCCGTGGCTGCGGCGCTCTCCTGCGACGGCGTCCAACCCGCACCTGGCCGACGGTCCGGCAGCAGATCACCGGAGGCCAACCGGCCCAGATAGTTGAACCCGATCTGCCCGGTCGAATACTGCCGCAGCACTTCGGCGCTCGCCGGATCGAGGTAGCGCAGCAGTCCGAACCCGATGCCCTTGTCCGGAACCGCGCGCAGCTGCTCCTTCACCGCTTTCACCACCGCACCCGCGGCCGGACCGCCCGCGCAGAGCTGATCCCACTCGGTCACCCCGGCGCGCAATCGAACCGGGAACACGCTCGTGAACCAGCCGACGGTGCTGGAGAGTTCGGCGCCCGGCACGGTGTCTTCCTCGCGGCCATGACCTTCCAGCCGCAGCAGCACCGAATCGTCGCAGACGTCCCCGGCGTGTTCCGCGCACCGGCCGCGGCTGTGCCGCCAATGGTGCACGGCCACAGTCAATGCCGCCACCAGACCGTCCTCGGTGCCGCCGTGGAACGCCGCGGGCAGCGCGGTCAGCAGCGACTCGGTCACCGTCGCCGGCAGCTCGACCCGCACCTGCTCGACGGTCGCCATCACGTCGACGGCCGGGTCCAGCGGCCGCGCGCCCAGCACCGGATCGGGGCGTTCGAGTACCGCTCGCCACCACGGCAACTGGCCGGTCCACCGGGAGCCGGTCGCCGCTTCGGCCAGTCCGTGCGCCCAGCGGCGCAGCGATGTGCCTGCCATCGGCAGCACCGGCACCGCACCCGTCGCCACCTGCGCCCAGGCGGCAGCCAAGTCCGGCAACAAGATTCGCCAGGACACCCCGTCGATCGCCAGATGATGTGCGACGACCGACAACCGGCCCGGCCGCGCGGGCCCGGCGTCGAACCAGACGAACTGCACCAGTACCCCGGCCGCCGGAGCCAGCCGCGCGACCGCGGCTTCGACCTGCGCGGCGAGCACCGCCGCGTACTCCTCGGCGTCCTGGTCCGTGACGTCCACCCGATGCAGGAGACTACGCACGTCTACCGCGCCGACCGGTGCCACCTCGAGCCCCGCGCCGCGCTCGTCGTCCACCAGTCGCGCGCGCAATACATCGTGGCGATCCAGCACCGCACCCAAGGTGGCCAGCAAACCTGCCCGATCGATCCCCGGCGGCAGCTCGAGCATCAGCGACTGCGTGAAACTGTCGAAACCCGAACCCAGTTCCCGGATGAAACGCGCCACCGGCAACAACGGCATCCACCCCACGCCGCCGCCGGGCAACTCCGCAGGCATCGTCCCGCCGACGCCGCGCTCGGCCGCGACCGCCGCCAGGCCCGCCGCCGTCCGATACTCGAACACCTCGCGCGGGCTGATCTGCACCCCGCGTTCCCGCGCCCGCGAGACGACCTGGATGGACCGGATGCTGTCGCCGCCCAACTCGAAGAAGCTGTCGTCGACCCCGACCTTGTCGACCCCGAGCACCTCCGCGAACACGGCCGCCAGCACCTGCTCCTGGGTGGTCCGCGGCGCTTGATAGCGGGCCGAGGAGACGAACTCGGGATCCGGCAGCGCGGCGCGATCGAGTTTGCCGTTCGCGGTCAGGGGCAGGGCGTCGAGCACCGTCACCACCGCGGGCACCATGAACTCCGGCAGCCGCGCGGCGACGAAGCCGCGCACCTCCGCGCCGTCGAGTTCGTGTTCGGCACCGGAAGCGACCACGTAACCCACCAGCTGGTTGCCTCCGGCCTCGGTCGCGCGGGCGAGCACCACCGCCTGCACCACCGACGGATGCTGTGCCAGAACGGCTTCCACCTCACCGGGTTCGACGCGGAACCCGCGGATCTTCACCTGATCGTCGGCCCGGCCCACGAACTCCAGCACGCCCGCGGCGGTCCAGCGCACGACGTCGCCGGTGCGGTACAAGCGCCCACCGGCGGGATCGAACGGGTCGGCGACGAACCTCCCCGCCGTCAGCCCCGCTCGGCGCTGGTAGCCGCGCGCCAATTGCGCACCGGCCACATACAATTCACCGGGCACGCCCAGCGGTACCGGGTTCAACCACGAATCGAGCACGTACACCCGGGTATTGGGCACCGGCCGCCCGATCGGGACCGCGCCGATCGCGTCCGGTTCGGCGTCGTGGTCGGTCACGCACGCCGTGGTCTCGGTGGGTCCGTAGCCGTTCACGATCTGCAAACCGGCAGCGTATGCAGTCGCCTTGCGCACCACACCCGCGGTCAGCTCCGCGCCGCCGGCGATGATCCGGCGCAACGACCGCAACGGGTTGGCGGGCAACGACGCCACGTGTTCCAGCAGTGCGGCGAGCAGCGGCGGCGTCGCGAACATTTTCGTCACCGAGCCGGTCGCGATGAGCCGGCTCAGCGCCGCCGGATCCGAGCGCTCGGCACCGGCCAGCACGAGGGTCGCGCCGCCGCACAGCGCGGGCCAGATCTCATAGGTGGAGGCGTCGAACGCGACCGAGGAGTGCACCAGCACCCGCTCCCCGGGCTCGATCGACCACGCCTGGGCCACTAGGTGAACTACGTTGCGGTGCGTGATGCCGACGCCTTTCGGCACGCCGGTGGAACCGGAGGTGTAGATCACGTACGCCAGATTCTGCGGGTCCGGCAACCGCTCGACGACCGTGCCCGGGGTCCACTCACTGTCCAGACAGAGTTGTGGCGTTGCAGTATTGGGCAGCAGCCGCGCGGTCGCGGTATCGGTCAGCACGACGACGGGTGCGGCGTCGGCGAGCACGAACCGCAGCCGATCCGCGGGGTACGCCGGATCGATCGGCAAGTAGCCGCCGCCCGCTTTCAGCACGCCGAGCAGCGCCACGATCAGCTCCGCCGTCCTCGGCAGGGCCACGGCGACCACGGCGTCCGGCCCGACGCCCTGCGCGACCAGGAGCTGCGCGAGCCGGTCGGCCCGCGCGTCGAGTTCGCGGTAGGACAGCTCGGCGTCGGCGCAGACGATCGCGATCTCGTCGGGCGTGCGGGCGACTTGCGCCTCGAACAGTCCGGCCACCGTGGTCTCCGGGACCTCGGCGTGGCCACCGTTCCACCGGCGCACCATCGCCTCCCGTTCGCCGGGTTCGAGCACGTCGAGACGGCCGACGGGCCGGTCCGGGTCGGCCGTCACCTGGCGCAGCACACGCAGCAGCCGGGCCACCATCGTCTCGACGGTGGCCCGGTCGAACAGTTCGGTCGCGTATTCGACCAGGCCGCTCCACAGCTGACCGGCGGGTGCGTCGGCGATGTTGAAGAACAGATCGAAGCGCGCGACGCCCAGCGACACGTCGTAGGGCGCGAACTCGGTGCCGTGCAGCTCGAACGTCGGCACTGTGTTGTTCTGGAACGCCAGCGACACCTGGAACAGCGGATGATGCGCGGCCGAGCGCACCGGATTCAGCAGCTCCACCAGCAATTCGAACGGAATGTCCTGATTCTCGTAGGCGGCAAGGGCTTTCGCCCGAACCTGGGCGACGATCTCCGCGAACGACGCGGCGGGCGTGACGGCGGTCCGCAGCACCCAGGTGTTCACGAAGAAGCCGACCAGATCGGCCAGCGCCTCGTCGGTGCGTCCGGCGATCGGCGAGCCGATCGGAATATCCTCGCCCGCACCGAGTTCGAACAGCAAGACCGCCAAGGCCGACTGCAACACCATCGAAACGGTCGCGCCCGCACGTGCCGCCGCGCGTTCCACCGCGGCGCGCGTCGCGGGGTCGATGCCGAACGCCACCACGTCGCCGCGATATCCGGCGACCCGCGGCCGGGGCCGGTCCGTCGGCAGCCGCAGCTGTTCGGGCAGCCCGGCGAGTTCATGCCGCCAGTACTCGTACTGCTGCGACAGCACGCTCTCCGGATCGGTCTGCGCGCCGAGCAATTCGCGTTGCCACAGCGTGTAATCCGCGTACTGCACCGGCAGCGGCGACCAGTCCGGCGTTCGGCCGGCGAGGCGGGCGGCGTACGCCGACGCCAGATCACGCAGCAGCGGCGTCATCGACCAACCGTCCCCGGCGATGTGATGCAGCAGCAGCACGACCACGCAATCGTCGTCGGCACACCGGAACACGCCGGCGCGGACCGGGATCTGCGTGGACAGGTCGAAGCCGTAGCGCACCGCCGCCCGCACCGCGGCCGCCACCTCGTCCGGGCCCGTGTCGGTGACGACAACGGGCACGTCGGCGGATTCCGCGGCCACGATCTGTTGCGCGGGTACGCCGTCGCGCTCGGTGAACGTCGTGCGCAGGCTCTCGTGCCGGGCCACCACATCGCGCAGCGCACCGCCCAGTGCCGCCACGTCCACCCCGCGCAACCGCACCGCCAACGGGATGTTGAAGGTGGCCGACGGTCCTTCCAAGCGGTGCACGAACCACAGCCGCCGCTGCGCGTACGACAGCGGGAGCACGTCCGGGCGCGGTCGCGGTGCCAAAGCCGGCCGCGGCCTGGCACCGGCTTCGAGCCGGGCCACCAGCTGGGCCACCGTCGGCGCCTCGAAGATCGCGCGGATCGCGACCTCGACCCCCATCGTCGTGCGGATCCGGCTGGCCAGCCGCGTGGCCAGCAGCGAGTGCCCGCCCAGTTCGAAGAAGCTGTCATCCGCGCCGACCCGTTCGACGCCGAGCACCTCGGCGAACAATTCGGCGAGCAGTCGTTCCTGCGCCGTGCCGGGCGCACGGTACTCGGCCGCGGACCTCAGCTCCGGGACCGGCAACGCGGCCCGGTCGAGCTTGCCGTTCGCGGTCCGCGGCACCGAGTCCACCACCAGCACCGCCGCGGGCACCAGGAAGTCCGGCAGGCGGGTACCCGCGAAACGGCGCACCTCGGCGCCGTCGAGTTCCGCGGCGGCCGCACGCTCGGCGACCACGTACCCGATCAGCTGCTTGCCCCGCGATTCGGTGTCCACCGCGACGACCACGGCCTGGGCGACCGAAGGATGCTGTGTCAGAGCAGCTTCCACCTCAGCGGGTTCGACCCGGAACCCGCGTATCTTCACCTGATCGTCGGCCCGGCCCACGAACTCCAGCACCCCGGCCGCCGTCCACCGCACCACATCACCGGTGCGGTACAGCCGCCCACCCGCCGGATCGAACGGGTCGGCCACGAACCGCGCCGCCGTCAACCCCGGCCGCCCGCGATAGCCGCGCGCCAACTGGGCACCGGCCGCATACAATTCGCCGTCCACACCCACGGGCACCGGCAACAGCCGCGAATCCAGCACGTACACCCGGGTATTGGCCACCGGCCCGCCGATGGGCACGGTCGCGCCCGCTACGAGATCCGGTGCCGCATAAGACGTCACGTTCACCGTCGCCTCGGTCGGGCCGTAGAGATTGTCCACCCGGACCCCGTCGCACACCGTCCGCAGCCCCTCGACCAGCGCCGAAGATACCGTGTCGGCACCGGTGTTCACCTGTGCCAAGGCAGCCAGCGGCCGATCCGGCAGCGGTTCGGCGTACTCGACCAACGCGGCGAGCAGGACCGGTGTCGCGAACAATTTCGTCACCGAGTGCAGCGCGACCAGGCGCGAGATCTCCGCCGGATCCGACCGCTGCTCGGTCGCGACCACCAGGGTCGCTCCGCCGCACAAGGCGGGCCAGATCTCGTAGGTGGACGCGTCGAAGGCGATCGACGAATGCACCAGCACCCGATCCGCGGGCCCCGCCGACCACGCCTGGATTACCAGGTTCACCACGTTGCGATGCGTGATTCCCACGCCTTTGGGCACGCCGGTCGAACCGGACGTGTAGATGACATACGCCAGGTCTTCGGCCGAGGGCTCGCCGACCGGACCGGTGCGGCCCGTGTTCTCGGTGTCGACAGACAAGTGCGGTATGTCCGTGGACGGCAGCATTTCCGCCGTGCTCGGATCGGTCACCACGACGACCGGCGCGGCGTCGGCGAGCACGAAAGTCAGCCGCTCCGAGGGATATCCGGGATCGATCGGCAGATAACCGCCCCCGGCACGCAACACCGCGACCAGCGCGACCAGCAGTTCCACCGACCGCGGCAGGGCCACCGCGACGACGCTGTCCCGACGCACGCCCCGCGAGATCAGCACGCGCGCCAGCCGATCCGCGCGCGCGCCGAGGTCCCGATAGGACAGCCGGTGCGTACCGCAGATCACTGCGATCGCATCCGGAGTGCGCGAGACCTGCGCGTCGAACAGTTCGGTGACAGTGCTGCCGGGCAGCTCGCGACTGGTGTCGTTCCAGCGGCGCAACACCAGTGCGCGTTCGCCGGTGTCGAGCAGGTCGATCGACCCGACCTGACGATCCGGTGCGGACACAGCCGCCCGGACGAGCCGGGCGTACCGTGCCGTCAGCGCTTCGATGGTGGCTCGATCGAACAGGTCGGTGGCGTATTCGACGTGCATGTCCCAGCCGCCGGCCGCGTCGGCGATGGTGAACGTGAGATCGAAACGCGACGTCGTGGTCGCCAGCGCATAGGGCTCGAAGCCGACCCCGGACAGGGAAAAGGTCGGGGCGGTGTTGTTCTGGACGCTCAGCAGTACCTGGAACAGCGGATGGTGTGCGGCCGAACGTGCCGGATTGAGCAGCTCGACCAGCAGTTCGAACGGCAGATCCTGATTCTCGTAGGCGGCCAGCGCCTTCGCCTTCACCTGACCGACGAGGTCGGCGAAGGTGTTCGCCTGCGACACCTGAGCGCGCAGCACCCAGGTGTTGACGAAGAATCCGACCAGCTCGGTCAGCGCGTCGTCGGTGCGGCCCGCGATCGGCGCGCCGATCGGAATATCCTCGCCCGCACCGAGTTTGGCCAGCAGCACCGCCAGGGCCGACTGCCACACCATCGAGACCGTGGCCCCCGCCGTCGCGGCGAAACGCTCCACCTCGGCGCGCGATTCGGCGTCGATCCCGTACACCAGCACCTCGCCGCGATGGCTCGCCACCCGCGGCCGGGGCCGGTCCGTCGGCAGCGCCAATTGTTCGGGCACGCCGGCCAATTCCTGCCGCCAGTACGCGAACTGCTGGGACAGCACGCTGTCCGGGTCGGTCGCCGAGCCGAGCAATTCCTGTTGCCACAGCGTGTAATCCACGTATTGCACCGGCAGCGGCTCCCAGTCCGGCGCCGTGCCCTGCCGTCGTGCCGCGTACGCCTCGGACAGGTCGCGCAGCAGCGGTGTCATCGACCAGCCGTCGCCGGCGATGTGATGGATCAGCAACACCACCACGCAGGCGTCCTCGGCATAGCGGAACACGTCGGCGCGGACCGGGATCTCCGACGCCAGATCGAATTCGTGCCGCACCGCCGCCGTCACGGCGGCATCGAGTTCGGCGGCGGCCACCTCGGTGACCGTCACCGGCACCGCCACCCGGTCCACGTCGAGCACCCGCTGCCCGGGCACGCCGTCCGCCTCGACGAAGACCGTGCGCAGGCTCTCGTGCCTGCCGACCACGTCACCGACCGCGGCCGCGAAGGCCCGCGCATCGAACGGGCCGGTCAACCGGACCGTCAGCGGCATGTTGTAGGTGGCGGACGGGCCCTCCAGACGATGGATGAACCACAAACGCCGCTGCGCGTACGACAACGGAATCATCACAGACCCACCTCTCGGTTCATCCTGCGCAGCGCCGGTCGTCGCGACGGCGCGAGCCGGGGCCATCGGTCGGCGAGTTCGGCGACGGTCGCGGCCTCGAACATCACCCGGATCGGCACCTCGACGCCGAGCACCGCCCGGATCCGGCTCGCCAGCCGGGTCGCCAGCAGCGAGTGGCCGCCCAGCGCGAAGAAGCTGTCGTCGATGCCCACCCGTCCGACCCCGAGTATTTCGCTGAACAGGCCCGTCAGGGTCTGCTCGAGGTCGTTGCGCGGCGCCCGATAAGCCTTGGCGGACAGGAATTCCGGATCCGGCAGGGCGGCGCGATCGAGCTTGCCGTTCGCGGTAAGCGGCACCGCGTCCAGCACCAGCACCGCCGTCGGGACCATGAAATCCGGCAATCGTTCGGCCGCGAACGCCCGTACGCCGGCGGGCAGCAGGCTGTCCTGCGGATTGTTGGCGTAGTGTCCCCGGTCCGCGAGCGCGCCCGTGGGCAGATACACGCCGTCGAGTGAACGTCCCTGCGCGCCTGCGGCATCGACGAACACCGCGTCCATCCGATCCGCTCGCGCCGACCAGGTGACGGCCGCGGCGTAACCGAACTGTCCGGCCAGCACATGCAGGTCCTCGGGCAGCAAACCGACCTCCGCCGGGTCCGAAGAGTCGAGCATTCCTTCGAAACCCGCTGTGCGCGGGTCGCTTTGCGCCCCGCTCGACACCGGGAGACCCGCCGCGATACGCCGGGACGCGGCGATCTGACCGAGCAGTCCGGCGTGCGGGATCCCGGTGACCCGAAGACCTTCCGGGTGCCGCGACCGCAACAGCTCGCGCAGCCGGTCACCGTCGTCGAACTCGACCTTCGGCAGGTCGAGCATTGAGATCGGCGCGGCCGGACTCTTGTGCAGGACCACGTCGTAGCGGAACCGGGTCAGCTCGTTGACCGATCGTCCGCGCTTGAGCTGGATGTCGACCGCGTCGAAGCCGGCCGCGAGGAAGTATTCCGGGGCCAGGAGCAGCTCCTGTTCCCCCGCGATATCGCGCCGGACACGGTCGGCGACCGTCGCCGGATCCTCGCCGCCGTGGCGGGTTACCTGCACGGCGGTCGCGAACTCGGGCAGCAGCGCGAGATTGCGTACGTCGCCCACGAAAACGGCACCACCAGGGGCCAACAGGCCGCGGACACGGTCGAGCACCCGGCGCAGATACGCTTCGCTCGGGAAATATTGGACGACGGAGTTCAGCACCACCGTGTCGAAGTGGTGCTGCGGCAACCCCGTCACGTCATCGGCGGCCTGGGCACTCAGGACGACCCGATCCGTCCAGTCCGCGTCGAGTCGCGCGAGCTGCTGTCGTAGCGTGTCGACGGTGGCCGCCGACAGATCCGTCGCCCGGTATTCGGTGCAGTCCGGGGCGAGTTGCGAGAGCAGCAGACCCGACCCGACGCCGATCTCGAGCAGGCGCCCCGGGCGCAACCCGCGAATGCGCTCGACGGTGGCGGACCGCCATTCCCGCATCTGCGCCAACGGAATCGGCGCACCGGTGTAACTGCTGTTCCAACCACCGAAGTCGCCGCCGAACGGCGTCGTCTCGGTCGCCGCGGGCGGCACGGCCGCACCGCCTACCCCGTTGCGGGAGCGGCTGTCGGCCTTGCTCGCCCCGGAGTACAGGTCGTCGTACACGCGGCGCCACTGGCCGACCAATTCGTCCTCGCCGCCCGTGGTGCCCGTTCGATCGGGCACCACGTAACCGATCAGGTGCTTGCCACCCGTCTCCGTCGCACGCGCGACCACGACGGCGCTGGACACCGAAGGATGCTGGGCCAGCACGGTTTCCACTTCGCCCGGCTCCACCCGGAAGCCGCGGATCTTCACCTGGTCGTCCACCCGGCCCACGAATTCCAGCTGCCCCGAACGGTTCCAGCGCACCACGTCGCCGGTGCGGTACAACCGGCCCCCGGCGGCGTCGAACGGATCGGCCACGAATCGGGCCGCGGTCAGCCCGGCCCGGCCTCGATAACCCCGTCCCACTTGGGCGCCCGCCACGTACAACTCACCGGCCACGCCCACCGGCACGGGCGTCAGCCACGAATCCAGCACGTACACCCGGGTGTTCGGCACCGGGACGCCGATCGGCACCGGACCGTCGAGGTCGGTCCCGGCGTCGTAGGTGGTCACGCACGCCGTGGTCTCGGTCGGCCCGTAGCCGTTCATGACCTGCGCCCGAGCACCGCGTTCGGGCAGCTTGCGCACGATATCGGCGGTCAGTTCCGCGCCGCCGGCGATCACCCTGCGCAACGTTCGCAACGGACTGCCGGGCAGCGACGCCACATGGTCGGACAGCGCCGAGAGCAGCGGTGGCGTGGCGAACATCTTGGTCACCGACCGCCGTTGCACCAGCCGGGTGATCTCCGCCAGATCCGCGCGCTGCTCGCAGGTCAGTACGACCGCCGCGCCGCCGCACAGCGCAGGCCAGATCTCGTAGGTGGTCGCGTCGAAGGCGATCGAAGAGTGCACCAGCACCCGGTCCGCCGACGACACCGACCATGCCTGCGCAACCAGGTTGACGACGTTGCGATGGGTGATCGCAACGCCTTTCGGCCTGCCGGTCGAGCCGGACGTGTAGATCACGTAGGCCAGGTTCTGCGGCGCGGGGGCGCTGCTCGGAACCTCGGCGGACCCGCCACGCCCGGCCATGGCCGCCACCGCGTCGGGCGCGTCCAGATGCAGCCGGGGTGCGGAGGTCGACGGCAGCAGCTTCGCGGTCGTCGAATCCGTCACCACGACAACGGGAGCCGCGTCGGTGAGCACGAATTCGACGCGATCCGACGGGTAGGCCGGATCGATCGGCAAGTATCCGCCACCGGCCTTCAACACCGCGAGCAACGCCACCAGCAACTCCGGCGAGCGCGGCAACGCCACCGCCGCCAGCCGCTCCGCGCCGACCCCGTAGGCCGTCAGCATCCGCGCCAACCGGCCCGCACGCAGGTCGAGTTCGCGATAGGTGAGTTCGGTGTCCGCACACACCACCGCGAGCGCCTCCGGCGTCCGCGCCGCCTGTGCCTCGAACACTTCGGTCAGGGTCGTCTCCGGCACCGCCGCCGTCGCCGCGTTCCACCGATGCAGCACCGACTCTCGTTCGTCCGCGCCCAGTACATCGATCGAACCGACGGGCGCGGCGGGCTCCACCGCGATCCGGCGCAGCACCTGCTCGAACCGGCGCACCATGGTCTCGACCGTCGACCCGTCGAACAGTTCGGTCGCGTATTCGACCAGCCCGCTCCAGGCCTGGCCGGCCGGTGCGTCGGTGATGTTGAAGAACAGGTCGAACCGGGCGGTGGCCGTGGTCGCGATGTGCGGCTCGAACCGCACGCCGGGCAGCTCGAGGGACAGCAGCGTGTTGTTCTGGAAAGCCAGCGACACCTGGAACAACGGGTGATGCGCCGCCGAGCGCGCCGGATTGAGCAGCTCGACCAACAGTTCGAACGGGACGTCCTGGTTCTCGTAGGCGGCCAGTGCTTTCGTCCGCACCTGGGCCAGGATCTCCCGGAACGACAGGGCCGCCGGCACCTTCGCGCGCAGCACCCAGGAGTTCACGAAGAAGCCCACCAAATCGGCCAGGGCCTCGTCGGTGCGCCCGGCGATCGGCGACCCGATCGGAATATCCTCGCCCGCACCGAGTCTGCTCAGCAACACGGCCAGCGCCGCCTGCAGCACCATCGAGACCGTCGCGCCCTCGGTCGCCGCCAAACGCTCGACCGCCGTGCGTGTTTCGGGATCGATCTCGAAGAACACCATATCGCCGCGGTAGCTCGCCACCCGCGGCCGCGGCCGGTCGGCCGGCAGTTGCAGTTGGTCGGGCAGGCCGTCGAGTTCACGCCGCCAGTACTCGAATTGCCGTGCGAGCACACTGCCCGGATCGGTGGCGGCGCCCAGCAGTTCGCGCTGCCACAGCGTGTAGTCCACGTACTGCACCGGCAGCGGCGGCTGATCCGGCGCCCGGCCGCTTATGCGCGCCGTGTACGCCGTCGACAGGTCCCGCAGCAGCGGCGTCATCGACCAGCCGTCACCGGCGATGTGGTGGATCAGCAGCACCACCACGTATTCGTCCGCACCACACTGGAAAACGTCGGCGCGCAACGGGATCTCGGTCGACAGATCGAAGCCGTAACGCACGGCTGCGGTCACCGCGGCGTCGACCTCGGCCGGGTCGACGGTGCTGCGGTGCACCGGAATCTCGAGGCTGTCCGCGTCGAGTACCCGTTGCGACGGCACGCCGTCGGCGTCGACGAAGATGGTGCGCAGGCTTTCGTGTCTGCGCACCACATCACCGATGGCCGTGGTCAGCACGGCGGCGTCCGCCCCGTGCAGCCGCACCGCGTAGGCCATGTTGTAGGTGGCCGAGGGCCCTTCGAGGCGGTGGATGAACCACAACCGGCGCTGTGCGAACGACAACGGCACCACCTCCGGGCGCGGCCGCGCGACCAAGGCCGGGCGCAGTATCGTCCCGGCGTCGAGCCGAGTCACCAACTGCGCCACCGTCGGTGCGTCGAACACCGTCCGGATCGGCACTTCCACCCCGAGCACCACCCGGATGCGGCTGGCCAGCCGGGTGGCGAGCAACGAGTGCCCGCCCAGGGCGAAGAAGCTGTCATCGATGCCGACGCGGTCCAGGCCGAGGATCTCGGCGAACAATTCGGCCAGCACCCGCTCGCGCTCGTCGCGCGGTGCCCGGTAGGCGCGCGCGGGGGCGAACTCCGGGTCGGGCAGGGCGGCCCGGTCGAGTTTGCCGGTGGCGGTCAACGGCATCGAGTCGAGCACCAGCACGGTCGCGGGCACCATGAACTCGGGCAGGCGGTCGGTGGCCCAGCGGCGTACCTCGGCGGCCAGCAGGCCCGCGTGCGGGCTGTTCGCGTATCGGGCCGGATCACCCTGTGCCGTCGGTGTGTACAGGTCGGCGAGCGGCCCGTCCGGCGCCGTCGCGGCGTCGACGAACACGGCTGTCATCCGGCCCGGCTCCGCCGACCACGTGACCGCGGTCCGGTAGCCGAATTCCGCACCGAACCGGTGCAGGTCCTCGGGCAGCAATCCGGTTTCCGAGCGCGCCGCGTAATCACCGAGTACGCCTTCGAAACCCGCGGCGAGGGCGCCGGTTTCGCGGTCCGGGTGGACCGGCGCACCGTTGCGAATCCGATGCGCGGCTGCGACCTCCCCGACGAGCCCGGCGTGCGGAATACCGGTGATCCGGACGCCGGAACAACCCTCCCGCAGCAGCGTCCGCAGCCATTCTCCGTCGCGGAAGACAGCTTTCGGCAGCTCGGCCACAGTGACAGGTGCCACCGGCGCCTTGTACAGGACCACGTCGTACCGGTACCGGGTCAACTCGTTCACCGAATATCCGCGCTTGAGCGCGATATCCACCGCGCCGATCTCGAGCACCTCGCGCAGCGCCGGGAAGTACTCGGGTGCGAGCAGCAGTTCCTGTTCGGCGGCGATATCGCGGCGCACGCGGTCTTCGACCGCCGCCGGATCCGTACCGCCGTTGCGCCGGATCTGCGCCGCGGTGGTGAACTCGGTGAGCAGGGCCAGATTTCGGATGTCACCGACGAACACCGCGCCGCCGGGCGCCAGCGCGCGCAGCGCGTGCTCGAGCACGCGCCGCAGGTACCGCTCCCCGGGGAAGTACTGGATCACCGAGTTCACGATCACCGTATCGAAATGGCCCGCCGGCAAGCCGGACCCGTCGTCGGCGGCCCGAACGCTCAATTCGACGTGCTCGACCCAGTCCTCGTGCAACTCCGCGAGCTGATGGCGCAGCGAGGCGATGGTCTCGGCGGAGAAGTCCGTCGCGTGGTACTCGGCGCACTCCGGTGCCAACTGCGACATCAACAGACCCGACCCCACACCGATCTCCAGCACCCGACGCGGACCCAATTCCCGAATCCGATCCACCGTCGCCGCCCGCCACTCCCGCATCTGCGCCAACGGAATCCGCGCACCGGTATAGCTGCTGTTCCAGCCACCGAAGTCGTTGCCGAACCCGGCCTGCGGGTCGGATCGGGTGCCGCTCTCACTCGCCGCGGCGTACAGGTCGTCGTACACCCGGCGCCACTGCCCCACCAACTCGTCCTCGCCCACGATCGGCCCCGAACGGTCGGCGACGACGTAACCCACCAGCTGCTTGCCGCCCTCGGTGCCGGTGTCGCGGGCCAGCACCACCGCCTGCGCCACCGACGGGTGTTGCGCCAGCACGGTTTCCACCTCGGCCGGTTCCACTCGGAACCCCCGGATCTTGACCTGATCGTCCGCGCGGCCGACGAACTCCAGCACGCCCGAACCCGTCCAGCGGACCACGTCGCCGGTCCGATACAGCCGCCCGCCCGCCGGATCGAACGGATCGGCCACGAACCGCGCCGCGGTCAGCCCGGCCCGCCCGCGGTAGCCGCGCGCCAATTGCGCACCGGACACATACAATTCACCGGCTACCCCCACCGGGACCGGCATGAGCCACGAATCCAGCACGTACACACGGCTGTTCGCGACCGGCGCCCCGATCGGCACCAACGTGTCCCGCAGACCGGCGGGCACGCGGTAGGCGGTGACGTTCACCGTCCCCTCGGTCGGACCGTAGAGGTTGTCCACCCGGACGTCGCCGCCGGATACCGCTTGCAACGCGTCGACCGAGCCGCTGGGCAACGTGTCGGCTCCGGTGTTCACCTGGGTCAGACTGCGCAACGGGGTGCCCGGCACCGACGCCGCGTGCTCGACGAGTGCCGCGAGCAGCGGCGGTGTCGCGAACAGCTTCGTCACCGCCCGGCTCGCGATCAGGCGGGTGATCTCGCCCGGATCCGAACGCTCCGCCGCGGCGATCACCAGCGTTGCCCCGCCGCACAGCGCCGGCCAGATCTCGTAGGTGGACGCGTCGAACGCCACCGAGGAGTGCACCAGCACCCGGTCGCCGGAACCTGCCGACCAGGCCTGCGTCACCAGGTTGATCACGTTGCGATGCGTGACGCCAACGCCTTTGGGCACACCGGTCGAACCGGATGTATAGATCACATACGCCAGGTTCTGCGGCCGAGCCGTCTCACTGCGGTCGCCGAGGTCCGGCAGCTCCGCCGTGTCGACTCGCAGGCGCGGTATCACGTTGTGCGGCAACGTGTTCTCGGTGGCGGCGTCGGTGAGCACGAGCACCGGCGCCGCGTCGTCCAGCACGAACGCCAGCCGATCCGTCGCGTAGACCGGATCGATCGGCAGATATCCGCCGCCTGCCTTCAGCACCGCCAGCAACGCAACGACCAGCTCCGCCGACCGGGGCAGGGCCACCGCGACGATGCGGTCGGGCCCGACGCCGTGCGCACGCAGATGCTGCGCGAGCCGATCGGCCTGACCGTCGAGATCGCGGTAGGTGAGTTCGGTCGCCCCGCCGACGACGGCCACCGCGTCGGGCGTGCGGGCGGCCTGCGTTTCGAACAGCCCGGCCACGGTGGCTACCGGCAGCGCGCACGCGGTGTCGTTCCAGCGGGTCAGCACCAGTTCACGTTCCGCAGCGTCGAGCAGATCGATCGCGCCCACCGGCGCGGCCGGGCTCGACACCGCCTGCCGCAGCACCCGCACCAGTCGTTGCGCCATGGCCGCAACCGTGGACCGGTCGAACAATTCCGTCGCGTATTCGACGAAACCGCGCCACGGCGCACCGGCCGGCGCCTCCGAGACATTGAAGAACAGGTCGAAGCGCGCGGTCGCGGTGGACGCGTCGTACGGTTCGAGCCGCACCCCCGACAGCTCCAAGGCGGGCAGCGTGTTGTTCTGGAACGCCAGCGTCACCTGGAACAGCGGATGGTGCGCCGCCGAGCGCACCGGGTTGAGCAACTCCACCAGCAGTTCGAACGGAATATCCTGATTCTCGTACGCGGCCAGCGCTTTCGCCCGGACCTGCCCCAGCACCTCGGCGAACGACGCCGCGGGCGTGACCGTGGCGCGCAGCACCCAGGTGTTCACGAAGAAGCCGACCAGATCCGCCAGTGCCTCGTCGGTCCGGCCCGCGATCGGCGCGCCGATCGGAATATCCTCCCCCGCACCGAGTTCGGCCAGCAACACGACCAGCGCTGCTTGCCACACCATCGATACGGTCGCGCCTTCGCCGGTCGCGAACTGTTCCACCGCCGCGCGCAACGGCGCGTCGACCTCGAAGGTGACCACGTCGCCGCGGTAGCTCGCCACTCGCGGCCGCGGTCGATCGGTGGGCAGCCGCAGTTGCTCGGGCACCGCGTCGAGTTCGTTTCGCCAGTATTCGAATTGGCGTGCGAGCACGCTGTCCGGATCATCCGGCGCACCGAGGAGGTCCCGCTGCCACAGCGTGTAGTCCACGTACTGCACCGGCAGCGCGGTCCAGCGCGGGGCGCGGCCCGCCAGGCGGGAGTCGTACGCGGCGGACAGATCCCGCAGCAGCGGCGTCAGTGACCAGCCGTCCCCGGCGATGTGATGGATCAGCACCACCGCGACGCACTCGTCCGGGGCGTACCGGAAGACGCTGGTACGCAGGGGGATCTCCGCGGACAGGTCGAAGCCGTACCGGGCGGCGGCCGTGACGGCCGCGTCCAGGTCAGCGGCGGCCACCTCGGTCACCACCACCGGTACCTCGAGGTCGTCCGCCGCGAGCACCCGCTGCGCGGGCACGCCGTCGGCGGCGACGAAGATCGTGCGCAAGCTCTCGTGCCTGGCCACCACATCACGCACGGCGGCGCCGAACGCCGCGACATCCAGCCCGTGCAGCCGGACCGCCAGCACCATGTTGTAGGTGGCCGAGGGACCTTCCAAGCGGTGGATGAACCACAACCGCTGCTGTGCGTAGGACAGCGGAATCACCTCGGGCCGAGCCCGACTGAGCAATGCCGGACGCACCTGCGCGTCGGCGTCGAGCCTGGTCACCAGTTGCGCCACGCTCGGCGCGTCGAACACCGTCCGGATCGGCACCTCGACGCCGAGCACCACCCGGATCCGGCTGGCGAGCCGGGTGGCCAGCAGCGAATGACCGCCCAGCTCGAAGAAGCTGTCGTCCACGCCGACCCGGTCGCGGCCGAGAATCTCGCGATACAGCTCGACCAGCATGTGTTCCTGGATGGTGCTCGGCGCGCGATACCGCGCGCCGGAACGCAATTCGGGCGCGGGCAGCGCGCCCCGGTCCAGTTTGCCGTTCGGCGTCAGCGGCACCGTGTCGAGGACGAGCACCGCTGCGGGCACCATGAATTCGGGCAGCCGCTCGGCGGCGAACGCGCGCACGTCCGCGCCCGTCAGCTCGGTGTGACCGTTCGTGTCCGCGCCGCCGGTGTGCTGGGCGACGACGTAGCCGACCAACTGCTCCCCGGCTGCGGTGGTCCGGGCCACGACCACGGCGCGGGACACCGAAGGATGCTGCGCCAGCACGATTTCCACTTCACCCGGCTCGACTCGGAAGCCGCGGATCTTCACCTGATCGTCGACCCGCCCGACGAACTCCAGCTGCCCGGACCGATTCCAGCGCACCACATCACCGGTGCGATACAACCGTGCGCCGGTCGCGTCGAACGGATCGGCCACGAACCGCGTCGCGGTGAACCCCGGCCGTCCGCGATATCCCCGAGCCACCTGGGCCCCGGCCACGTACAGCTCCCCCGCGACGCCGATCGGCACCGGCCGCAGCCACGAATCCAGCACGAAGGCGCGGACATCGGCCAGCGGCGAACCGATCGGCACCGCCGCCGCGTGCGCGCTCACGCCGTCGGCGCCGAACACCGTGGCGAACACCGTGGTCTCGGTCGGCCCATAGCCGTTGCTCACCTGTGCGCCGGCACTGGCGGTCCGCACCCGGTGCACCAGTGCCGCGTCGAGTTCGGCGCCACCGACGATCACCTGGTTCAGGCCGCGCAACGGCCGGCCCGGCAGCGTTTCCGCGTGTTCGAGCAGCACCGCCAGCAACGCCGGGGTGCAGAACATCTTGGTCACCGCCCGCGACGCGACCAATCCGACGATCTCGGCGGCGTCCGACCGCGGCGCACCGGCGAGCACCACGGCGCCGCCGGCGAGCAGCGCGGGCCAGATCTCGTAGGTCGAGGCGTCGAACGCAGTCGAGGAATGCACCAGGACGCGCTCGCCGGGCCCCGCCGCCCAGGCCTGGGCGGCGAGGTTGTGCACGTTGTCATGCGTGACCGCAACGCCTTTCGGCACGCCGGTCGAGCCGGACGTGTAGATCAGATACGCGAGATTGCCCGCGCGCGCGGCACCGCCGCGTGGCGCTCCGGTCGTGTCAGGATGCTCGGGGCCGTCGAGGTACAGCCGGGCAATCGCGGTGTCCGGGAGCGTGGGCGCGGTGGCCCGGTCGGTGACGAGCACCACGGGTGCGGCGTCGGCGAGGATGAATGCCAGCCGGTCCGAGGGATACGCCGGATCGATCGGCAGGTACCCGCCGCCCGCCTTCCACACCGCGAGCAACGCCACGATCAGCTCCGGCGAGCGCGGCAACGCCACCGCCACAATCGTTTCCGGGGCCACTCCCTGCGCGGTCAGGACGCGCGCGAGTCGCTCCGCCCGTTCGTCGAGTTCCCGGTACGAGATCTCGGCGTCCGCGCCGACCACCGCGGTCGCGGCCGGGGTCGCGGCCGCCTGCGCCTCGAACCGCTCGAGCGTGGTGCCGTGCCGAACCGACGGCACGGCGCGCCGATTCCACTGCCGCAGCAGCATATTCCGTTCCTCGCCATCGAGGACGTCGATCGCCCCCACCGGACGGTCCGGGTCGGCCACCACCTGCCGCAGGATCCGCACCCAGCGCGCGGCCATCGCCGTGACAGTGGTCCGATCGAAGAGCTCGGTGGCGTATTCGATATAGCCTTGCCAGCCGACCGGATCAGGCGCGGCATCGCTGTCCGGTGCCGGCGCCGCGGCGTCGGCGAGGTCGAAGGTCAGATCGAAGCGCGACGTCGTGGTGGGCGGCAGGAAAGGCGTCACGTCGGCACCCGGCAGGACGAGGGCCGGAAAAGCGTTGTTCTGCAACGTCAGCAGCACCTGGAACAGCGGATGACGGGCCGCCGAACGCACCGGATTGAGCAGCTCGACCAGCAGCTCGAACGGCGCGTCCTGGTTCTCGTAGGCGGCCAGCGCCTTTGCCCGGACACCGGCCAGGATCTCGGTGAAAGCCGCCGCGGGCGCGACGGACGCGCGCAGCACCCAGGTGTTGACGAAGCAGCCGACCAGCTCGGCCAGCGCCTCGTCGGTCCGGCCCGCGATCGGCGCGCCGATCGGAATGTCCTCGCCCGCACCGAGTTTGTTCAGCAACACCGCCAGCGCGGCCTGCAACACCATCGAGACCGTCGCGCCCGCACGGCCCGCCAGGTGCTCCACCGCGGTCCGGGTCTCGGCGTCGATCTCGAACAGGACGCGGTCGCCGCGATAGCCGGCCACCCGCGGCCGCGGCCGATCCAGTGGCAACGGCAGCTGCTCGGGCAGTTCGTCGAGTTCGGTTCGCCAGTAGTCGAATTGCCGCGCGAGCACGCTGCCCGGGTCGGCCGCCGAGCCCAGCATCTCGCGCTGCCACAGCGTGTAGTCCGCATACTGCACCGGCAACGGCGCCCACAGCGGCTCCCGCTGCGCGCGCCGAGCCGAGTACGCCTGCGACACATCCCGCAGCAGGGTCGTCACCGACCAGCCGTCGCCGACGATGTGATGGATCAGCACGAGCAGCGCCCACTCGTCGGTGCCGCAGCGGAACACGTGGGCCCGCAGCGGGATCTCCGTCGACAGGTCGAAGCGATAGCCCGCGGCCTCGGCCACCGCCGCCGCTGTGTCGGCGGCGTCCACGTCGGTGACGAGCACGGGTATCCGCACACCGTCCGCGTCGAGCACCTGCTGCGCGGGCACACCGTCGGTCTCGGCGAAGACCGTGCGCAGGCTCTCGTGCCTGGCCACCACGTCGCCGAGGGCCGCGGTGAACGCCGCCGGATCGAACGCGCCCCGCACCCGCGCCGCCAGCGGCACGTTGTAGGTGGCCGAGGGGCCTTCCAGCCGCTGGATGAACCACAGCCGCCGCTGCGCGTACGACAGTGGAAGCACGCCCGGCCGTGGGCGAGTCGTCAGAGTGGGACGCACCTGGGCGCTGTCGTCGAGCCGAGTCACCAACTGCGCCACGGTCGCCGCGTCGAAGACCGTCCGGATCGGCACCTCGACGCCGAGCGTGGCGCGGATCCGGCTGATCAGGCGGGTGGCGGACAGCGAGTGGCCGCCCAAGTCGAAGAAGCTGTCGTCCACGCCGACCCGGTCCACACCGAGCACCTCGGCGAACAGGCCCGCCAGGATCCGTTCGGTCTCGTTGCCCGGTGCCCGATACCCCGCCGCGGACACCCATTCGGGCGCGGGCAACGCGGCACGGTCGAGTTTCCCGTTGGGCGTCAACGGCACCGCGTCGAGCACCAGCACCGCGGCGGGCACCAGGAACTCGGGCAACCGCTCGGCGGCGAATCGGCGTACCTGTGCCCCGTCCAACCCGTGCCCGTGCGGGCGACCGTTGCGCTCGGCCACCACATACCCGATCAGTTGCTTGCCGCCTTCGGTGTCAGCGGCCACCACCACCGCCTGGGTCACCGACGGATGCTGTGCCAGTACGGCTTCCACCTCGCCCGGTTCGATCCGGAAGCCGCGGATCTTGACCTGCTCGTCGGCCCGGCCCACGTACTCCAGTACCCCGCCCGCGGTCCAGCGCACCACGTCGCCGGTGCGATACAGCCGCCCGCCCGCCGGATCGAACGGATCGGCCACGAACCGGGCGGCGGTCAGTCCGGCGCGCCCCTGGTAGCCGCGCGCCAATTGCGCTCCCGCTACGTACAATTCACCGGCGACGCCCACGGGCACCGGCAGCAACCACGAATCCAGCACGTACACACGCATGTTCCCGAGGGCCGACCCGATCGGGCTGCCACCGCCGTCCCGCTGCGCCGCCGACAGTTCGAGTCTCGTGACGTGCACGGTGGTTTCGGTGATCCCGTACATGTTCACCAGGGCCGGACCCGTCCCGTTGCCCGCCGAGTACCACGGCCGCAGATAGCCGGGCTGCAGGGCTTCGCCGCCGAAAATCACCATCCGCAAGGCCGATTCGGCACGATCGCCCGCGGCGCGGGCTTCGGCCAGCGCGTAGAAGGCGGACGGGGTCTGGTTGAGCACCGTCACGCCCCGGTCCACCACCAGATCCCACAGCTGGGCCGGGGTGCGCACCACGTCCCACGGCACCACGACGACCCGGCCGCCGTGCAGCAGCGCACCCCAGATCTCCCACACCGAAAAATCGAAGGCCTGCGAATGACACCACGCCCACACGTCTTCCGGGCCGAACTCGCACCACGCGGCGGTGCTCAGGAACAGCGAGGCCACGTTGCGGTGGGTGACCCCGACGCCCTTCGGCCGCCCCGTGGACCCGGATGTGTAGATCAGGTAGGCCAGGTTGCCTGGTCGCAGCGGCACCGGACGTACCACGCCCGACCGTTCTCCCGCCACCTCGCCGACCAGGATGCGCGGAACCGCAGTGCGCGGCACCGTGTTCGCGGTCGCCTCATCGGTGAGCACCGCCACCGGTGCGGCGTCGTCGAAAACGAAGGCCAGACGTTCGGCCGGATAGCCCGGATCGACGGGCAGATAGGCGCCGCCCGCCTTCACCACCGCCAGGATCGCGACGATCAACTCCACCGAGCGCGGCAACGCCACCGCCACCACGTCGTCCGGGCGCACCCCGCGGGAAATCAGCGTGCGCGCAACCCGATCCGACCACAGGTCGAGGTCCCGGTAGGACAACTCCACCGGGCCGGACTCCACCGCGACCGCGTCGGGCGCGCGGCGCACCTGCTCTTCGAACAGTCCCACCAACGTCGCGTCCGGGTCCACCGGCACCGCCGTGTCGTTCCACGTCTCGAGCACCAGGCGGCGATCAGGACCGAGAATGTCCACCGCGCCGATGGATACGCCCGGATCGGCGATCGCCTGGCGCAGGAAGCGCGCGCTGGAATCGAGGTAGGTCTGCAGGTCGGCGTCGGTATAGCGTTGCGCGTCACCTTCGATCCGCAGATATCCACCCCGGTCCGAACGCCGCTCGTAATAGAAGACAATGGACAGATCGCCGCTGTTACCGGCGGAATAGAGCTGGAGATCGGCGGTGCCGTCCGTCATTTCCAGCGCCCCGAAGAACGACATCACGTTGACGACCGGGCCGAACGGATTACCTTTCGTCTTCGGCATTCTCAGGTCCCGGCGGATATCGGAGAGTCCGTACCGCAGATGATCGCGGGCGCCGGCGATGGTCGCGTAGATCCGATGGGCCAGCTCCGCCAGCGACAGATTGCGGTTCGAATCGACCAGCAGCGGTACCGTGTCCGACAGCTGGCACGGTGTCTTGTGCGCGATCCCGACCTGATTCGACACCGGTATCTGCAAACAGAATTCGTCGCGCAACGCGTAACGCTGGATCGCGGCGGCCGCGACGGACAGCAGCAGGTAGGGCAGCTTCACGCCGGCCGAACGCGCGGCGCTCAGCAGCCCGCCCAGCTCCGCGCCGGAGAAGCTGTGGGTACTGCCGATGCGGCCCGGTGGCGTGCCCGGCGCCGCGTTGCCCGGCAGTCGCAACGGCTCGATCCCCGCGGGAATCTGCTTGCGCCAGTAGGCGCGATCGATCGCCTGCTGGCGGCGGCGGTAGGCTAGATCATGCTCGATGAGATCGTCGATGTGCACGAAATCGGCTGGTGCGATGGGTGTTCCGGCCACCATGGCGCAGTACACGTCGAGCACCCGCTGCGCCCAGGTGGCCACGCCGACACCGTCCATGATGATGTGGTGGAAACACATCGAGAGCAGGTAGTGATCGGCGCCGATCTCGAGCAGCGCGACCCGCAGCAGCGAGTCCAGCTCCAGATCGAAACCGAGCTCACGTTCGCGGGCCATGTAGTCCAGCGCCGCGGCGGTCGGGTCCGGTTCCGCGGTGAAGTCGACGTAGGTCGGCAGCCAATCCCGGATATCCCGTTCCACCTGCATCGGCCCGTTCGGCCCACGGACGATGTTGACCGTCAGCGCCGGTGACTCCGCGAAAACCTGTTGTAGGGCGTCGGCGAAATAGCCGAGTTCCAGATCCGTATGGATATCGATGTAGACGATGCAATTATTGGGAATATCGGAAAGTTCGTGCGCTATCCACAGTTCTTTCTGAATCGAAGTCAAACTGCGCAGCAGCGATTTGTTACCGGATTGCATAGCGAACTCCCTCGCTCATCACCTGTGCCGGGCGGAACTGATCGTCTGCTGGCCGAAAGTCTGCGATGGTGAGCGTTTCGGGTACGTCCGATCACACAGCCGGGACACGTCGTAGCACATGCGCGCGCCATCCACCCCGAATCCCCATGGGCGGCAACCTCGTCCGGAGCCCGTCGGGGCACACCGGTACGGCGGCTCAGCTGGTGCACTGCCTGGCCGATCCACCTAGTGGACGCTCGACCATAACTGGATGCGTGATTGCGAGGTCGCCGGCCGACCGGCCCCCTCGCACGTCGTTGCCCCCGAATCCTGGTGCAGCACACTCGATCAGAATGTCCCGGCCTGCGTAACTGGCGCTGTACTAGTGCGTAAATGACTGGTCAAAGTGGTAACTATCCCCGCGTTCCCGCGCTCGGCGCGGCCCGCGCCGCCTATGCTCTGCGCTGGCAGCACATGGTTCAGGAGGGCTTGTCCATGGCGCAAACACAGATCAGATATGGGGTGCTCGGCTCGTTCACGGCGTGGCGGGATGACTGTGAAATCGAGTTGGGCCCAGCGAAACAACAGGCAGTGCTCGTGGCGCTGATGCTGGAGATGAACCGGCCGGTAACGGTGAACGCGATCATCGACGGGGTGTGGGGTGAACACCCGCCCGGTGACGCGCGCAACGGTGTCCAGACCTACGTCAGCAGGCTGCGCCGCGCCCTGGCGCCGCGCCGCAAGGTCGCCGAGCCCGCGCTGGTGTGGTCCGAGACGGGGTATGTCCTGCACGGCGACCCCACGCTGTCGGATCACGTCGCGTTCGACCGGCTCTTGGCGACCGCCGAGCGCTGTAGACGCGACAGCGACCTGGCCGCCGCGGCCGCGCACACCGATGCCGCGCTCGCGCTCTGGCGTGGTGAACCGTTCAGCGGCTTGGCCGGGCCGATCATCGAGGGCGAACGCCGGCGGTTGCAGGAACGCTATCTGAGCGCGCTGGAGCACCGGGCCGGTATCAAAATCGCCCTCGGCCACCACGCCGAGGCGGTCTCCGAACTCGCCCCGCTGGTCACCGCGCACCCGCTGCAGGAGCGCTTCCGCACACTGCTCATGCTCGGCCTCTACCACTGCGGCCGCCAAGCGGAGGCGCTGCTGGTCTTCCAGGACGCGCAGCGCAGGCTGGCCGACGAGATCGGCATCGAGCCGGGCCGGGAATTGCGCGAACTGCATCGGCGCATCCTGCGCGACGAGATCGAGCCACCGCCCGCCACGGCCACCGACCCCGACCAGGAGGCCGCCCGGCCCGGCCCCGCCACGCCCGGCGAAGGTCCGCTCGGGCCGGGCGATATCGGCACCGTGCTCGAACTGCGGCCCGAGACGCTGCCGAGCCGCAACCAGCTGCCCGGCGATATCGCGGACTTCACCGGCCGCACCGACGAGAT
>NZ_BAFT02000060.1 GCF_000308475.2 Nocardia brasiliensis NBRC 14402
CACGGCGACGCGCCGTGCGCCCGGAGCGTGCGCCGAGCACCCGCAACCGCGGGGCAAACTAGCGGCCGTGACCGGCCATCCGGTGGGCGCCGTCGCCTGCGCACTGCTCGCCGCGCTGTTCTTCGCCGTGGCGGCGGTGGCACAGCAGCGGGCGGCCGCGGCGGTGCCCGACGAGGTGCCGCTCGTCCGGGCGCTGTTGCGCAATCCGCGGTGGTGGGCCGGTGTGGTCGGCGATATCGGCGGCTACGCGATGCAGGTGGCCGCGCTCGCACTGGGCGCGGTTCTGCTCGTGCAACCGATCCTGGTGAGCGCCTTGGTGTTCGCGCTACCGCTGGCCGCGCGGCTGAACGAACGCCGAATCTCGGCCCGCACCTGGGCGATCGCGCTCGCGCTGGCGGCCGCGCTGGTCGCCTTCCTGGTCGTCGGCAACCCGTCCGAGGGGAATATCAGTGCGCCGCTGCGTGATTGGCTGATCCCGCTGATCGCCCTGGTGACCTCGGCCGGTATCGCCGTCGCGGTGGGCCTCCGCTCAGCCGATACCGGCCGGCGCGCACTGCTGCTCGGCGCAGCGAGTGGTTCGCTCTACGGCTTGGCCGCCGCGCTCACCTCATACGTCACGGATCTTTTCGCACACGGCCCGCTCGACGTGCTGACCAGCTGGCAGGCCTGGGCGCTGGTCGCCGCCGGAATCGCCGGGGTCTATTTACAGCAGAAGGCATTCCAGGCCGGTTCGCTCGCGGCGTCACTGCCCGCGGTCACCATCGCCGAGCCGCTCGCGGCGGCCTTCGTCGGCGTCACCGTGCTCGACGAACGCTTCCGCACCAACGGTTTCGGGTTGCTGGTCACCGCGCTGGCCGTGCTCGTCATGTGCGCCGCCACGATCAGTCTGTCGCGCTCGCAGGCCGCGGCCTGACTCAGGCACAGCTCGCGCCGTCCGGGCGCCCCGCGACACGCCCGAGCCGCGGGCTGTGAGGTTCGTCTCCGCCGAATGCCGGCGGATTGCGCACCACCGCCCGGACTTGGTTATCATCGGTTAAGTGCAGTTTCTCCCTGGCCATCAGCCGCCGTATGACCTGACCTACGACGACATCTTCCTCGTCCCCAATCGGACGGATGTCGCCTCCAGGTTCGATGTCGACCTCTCCACCGTCGACGGCACCGGCACCACCATTCCCATCGTCGTGGCCAATATGACCGCGGTCGCGGGACGCCGCATGGCCGAGACCGTCGCCCGTCGCGGCGGCATCGTCGTGTTGCCGCAGGATCTGCCGATCAGCGCGGCCGCCGACACCATCGCCTTCGTCAAGAGCCGCTCGCTCACCGCCGACACCCCGGTCACCCTCGACCCGGAACGCTCGGTGTCCGAGGCCGTCGCCCTGATGCACAAGCGCGCCCACGGCGCCGTCGTCGTGGTCGACGCGGGCCGCCCGGTCGGCGTCGTCACCGAGGCCTCGTGCACCGATGTCGACCGCTTCGCCCGGCTGCGCGACGTCGCGATCACCGATTTCGTCCAGGCCCCGGTCAGCACCTCGCCGCGCGACATCTTCGAACTGCTCGAGGCCGAGCACGCCCAGCTCGCGGTGCTCACCGCCGCGGACGGCACCCTGGCCGGCGTGATGACCCGCACCGGTTCGGTGCGCGCCGGGATCTACCAGCCCGCCGTCGACGACCGCAACCAGCTGCGCGTCGCCGCCGCGGTCGGCATCAACGGCGACGTGGTCGCCAAGGCCAAGGCCCTCGTCGACGCCGGCGCCGACGTGCTGGTCATGGACACCGCGCACGGCCACCAGGCCAAAATGCTCGAATCTCTCAGCGCCGTGCGCGATCTCGCCCTCGGCGTGCCGCTCGTGGCGGGCAACGTGGTCTCCGCGCAGGGCACCCGCGACCTGGCCGCCGCGGGCGCCGACATCATCAAGGTCGGGGTCGGCCCCGGCGCCATGTGCACCACCCGCATGATGACCGGCGTCGGTCGCCCGCAGTTCTCCGCGGTGGCCGAATGTGCTGCCGCCGCAAAGGAACTCGGCGTGCACATCTGGGCCGACGGTGGCGTGCGGCATCCGCGTGACGTCGCCCTCGCGCTGGCCGCGGGCGCGTCCAACGTGATGATCGGCTCCTGGTTCGCCGGCACCTACGAGTCCCCGGGCGACCTGCGCGTCGACCGCGACGGCAACGCGTACAAGGAAAGCTTCGGCATGGCCTCCAAGCGCGCCGTCGCCGCGCGTACCGCCTCCGACAGCGGCTTCGACCGGGCCCGCAAGGCCCTGTTCGAGGAGGGCATCTCCAGCTCGCGCATGCGGCTTGACCCCGAACGCCCTGGCGTCGAGGATCTCATCGACCACATCTGCTCCGGTGTGCGCAGCGCGTGCACCTACGCGGGCGCGCGCAGTCTCGCGGAACTGCACGACAAGGCGGTGCTCGGTGTGCAGTCGGCCGCCGGGTTCGCCGAGGGCCGGCCGCTGCCCAGCGGTTGGTGAACACCATTCCCTGAGACACCCGCCCGGTACGGCGTCCGACACGCCCGTGCCGGGACACCCACCGGCCCACGCGTTCCACGACGTGGGCCGGTAACATGGGGGTTGCCGGCCTCCGGCAGCACATCACCGGCTTCGCGAAAGGATCCAGTTGTCACCCGCGTCCAAGGGCGCAGCACAGGAGGGCTCCTCTACCGAGCCGGGTGACAAACCCGGCGTCCTCCTACTCCCCCGCGTCCTCCGAGTTCGAGCTCCATTCCCGATCGGCGGGTCTCCGGCCATCAGGTGGTGCCGACGATGACCGTCGCGCTCACCGTGCTCAGCTTGCTCGGATTCATCGCTCTCACGGCAGGCACCGCGCTTTTCGTCGCCGCCGAATTCTCCCTCACCGCCCTGGAACGCAGCACCGTCGAAGCGCACGCGCGCGAGGGTGACGTGCGGGCCCGCATGGTCCGCCAAGCGCATCGCACGCTCTCGTTCCAGCTGTCCGGCGCCCAGCTCGGCATCACGATCACCACGCTGATCACCGGTTATATCGCCGAACCCGTGCTCGCCCGGCTGCTCGATCCGCTGTTCACCGGCCTCGGGCTCAGCGACGGCGCCGCCCGCGGCCTCTCCCTCGCGCTGGCGCTCGTGCTGGCCACCTCGCTGTCGATGATCTACGGCGAGCTGGTGCCCAAGAACATCGCCATCTCCAAACCGCTGGCCACCGCGCGCGTCACCGCCGCGCCGATGGTCGCGTTCTCGGTGGTGTTCAAATGGCTGATCCACTTCCTCAACAACACCGCCAACTGGGTGGTGCGCCGCTTCGGCGTCGAACCCGCCGAGGAATTGCGTTCCGCGCGTTCGCCGCAGGAGCTCGGTTCGCTGGTCCGCACGTCCGCGTTGCGCGGCGCGCTGGACTCACGCACCGCGCAGGTGATCGACCGGTCGCTGCAATTCGGTGAGCGCAGCGCGGAGGAACTGATGACGCCGCGGGTGAAGATCGAATCGCTGGACAAGCTCGACACCATCGCCGATCTCATCGAGGCCGCCGGCCGCACCGGCTACTCGCGGTTCCCGGTGATCGACGGCGATCTGGACAACACGCTCGGCGTGGTGCACGTCAAACAGGCGTTCACCCATCCGGCAGCGGTCCGGCGGACCGTCCCGCTGCAGATGCTGGCCCATCCCGTGCCGATCGTGCCCGCGAGCCTGGACGGCGACGAGGTGCTCGAACGCATCCGCGCCGACGGCATGCAGGTCGCGCTGGTCGTCGACGAGTACGGCGGCACCGCGGGCATCGTCACCATGGAGGACATCATCGAGGAGATCCTCGGCGACGTCCGCGACGAGCACGACGAGGAAGAACTCGACGTGCGCCGCGTCTCCGACGGCTGGGACTGCTCGGGCCTGCTGCGCATCGACGAGGTGTCCCGGGCCACCGGATACGACGCGCCCGAGGGCGAATACGAAACGCTCGGCGGCCTGGTGCTCACCCGTCTCGGCCGCATCCCGGAGCCGGGCGACGAGGTGCTTTTGCCCAATCCCCGTTCCCAGCAATGGTCTTCGGAGGATTCCCCGGCTTCCGGTGGCTGGATCGCCCGGGTGGAACGCATGGACGGCCGCCGCATCGACCGGGTCCGGTTGATCCCGGTCGCCCCGGAGGAACTGGCGCTGCGGCGCTTCCAGCACGAGGAGACCGCGCCGGCCGAGTCCGGCACGGCGGCCGATCGCGAACAGGAGCACAGTCATGGGTGACCTGTTCGGTGTGCTGCTCACCGTGGTGCTGCTCGCCAGCAACGCCTTCTTCGTCGCCGCCGAATTCGCCTTGATCTCGGCCCGCCGGGACCGGCTCGAAGCACTGGCCGCGCAAGGAAAACGCAACGCCGACACCGTGATTCGAGCAGGCGAGAACCTGTCGATGATGCTCGCCGCGGCACAGCTCGGCATCACCATCTGCTCCATCCTGCTCGGCCGGGTCGGCGAGCCCGCGGTGGCGCATCTGCTGGAGGGTCCGTTCGAGTTCCTCGGCCTGCCCGAACAGCTGCTGCACCCGGTGGCTTTCGCGATCGCGCTCGCCATCGTGGTGATCCTGCACATCCTGTTCGGCGAGATGATTCCGAAGAACATCGCGCTGGCGGGCCCGGAACGCAGTGCGCTGCTGCTGGTTCCGGTGCACCTGATGTGGTTGCGCCTGGCGCGTCCGCTCATCGCGGTCTACAACCTGGCCGCGAACCTGACGCTGCGCATGGTCCGGATCGAGCCCAAGGACGAGCTGGAGGCTACCGTCTCTTCCGTCGAACTCGCCGAGATGATCGGCGAATCCCGCTCGGAGGGCCTGCTCGACGAGGAGGAGCACCGCCGGCTCACCCAGGCGCTCGGCACCAGCGACCGCGTGGTCACCGATGTGATGGTGTCGCTGGCGACCACCCGCACGGTGCCGTTGCGGGGCAGCGGAACCACGCTCGGCGATATCGAATCCGCCGTCGCCGAAACGGGTTTCTCCCGTTATCCGGTCCAGGCGAGCGACGGTTCGCTGGTCGGCTACCTGCACGTCAAGGACGTGCTGGACAAGGTCGCCGACGAGACTGCGGGACCGGAGACGCCGATCCCCCGCACCGATATCCGGCCGTTGCCGACCCTCAGCATGCACACGCCGCTGTACGAGGCGCTGGCCCGGTTGCGGCGCACCAACAGTCACCTGGGGCGCGTCGTGGACACCCGCGGCAACACCACCGGCATCGTGGCATTGGAGGATCTGGTGGAGGAGTTCGTCGGCACGGTCCGCGACGGGACACACCGGATCATCGAATGAGTTCGCGCTACGGCATTTTCGGGGTTCGGCGATGAGCACAGGTGCGACGACGGTGCTCGCCGAGCACGAGTGGCGCGCAGCGGCGGCCGCGCACCTCGGCCGCCTCGATGCGCTCGTCGGCCCGTATCTCGAACGGCGCGCGTCGGGTTCGACGCATCCGGTGATCGATTTCCTGTTCACCTACTACGGGCACAAACCCGCACAGTTGCGACGCTGGCATCCCGGCTTCGGCGTCGCGCTGGCGGGTGCCCGCGAGTACGACGGCGCCCGCGGCTACCACCGGGTCGGCGCGGCGCACACCGCCGACCCCGGTTACCTCACGCGCCGCCGCGACACCCTCGAATTCGTCGCGAAGTTGTTGCGCGCCACCGCGGCTCGCCCCGCGCAGCTGTCCTGCTTCGGGCTGCACGAGTGGGCGATGGTGTATCGCACCGACGACATCCGGCACCAGCAGGTGCCGCTGCGGCTCGGCCGCGCGGGCACCGACGCCGTCGTCGAGTCGATGTCGTTGCGCTGCACCCATTTCGACGCGTTCCGCTTCTTCACCCCGGCGGCGGTGGGACGCAACGCCGAACCGCTCACCCGCGCCGATCAGCTGCACCGGGAGCAGCCCGGCTGCCTGCACGCGAACATGGACCTCTACAAGTGGAGTTTCAAACTGGCTCCGCTGGTCTCGTCCCGGCTGCTGCTGGACTGCTTCGAGCTGGCCTGCGCCGCGCGCGAACTCGACATGCGAGCCAGCCCCTACGATCTGTCCGAGTACGGCTACACCCCGGTGCGCATCGAGACGCCCACCGGGCGCGCGGAGTACGCCAGGGCCCAGTCGGCGCTGGCCGACCGTTCGGCCGAGTTACGCGGCATTCTGCTCGACGTCTGCGACGCGCTGCTGACCCAGGAATCGCAGCTCACCAGCAGTTGAACGCCCGTACCAGATCCCCACGCTCCGGGACGGCACGCCGCGCGCACTGCCAATTTCCGCGAAACCCTTCCCATAAGTTAACGGTAGTTACTACCATTCAGTCAGTTCGGTCGGCTGTCCCAGTCAGTTCGGGCGACCATGTATCAACTTGCTGAAGGTTGGGGAGTTCGACGATGCGCTCACTGACACGCCTGCGCGGCACCAAACCGCTGGTGCTGGTCATGGTCGGTCTCGCGGCCGCACTGATGGTGCCGAGCAGTGCGTCCGCCGATCTGCAGTCCGATATCCAGACCGCCGTGCAGGAGTTCCTCGACGTCGGCCGCACCGCGGTCCCGCGCGCCGACTGCGGAGCGGGCTCGGCCCCGGAGAACGGCATGCAGGGCGACGTGACCGCCGCCGACCGGGACAGCGGACGAAGCACGCAGGGCTACCGCTGCAACATGTCGTTCGTCGGCGGCTTCGCCGGCCGCGGCGCGGGCATCACCTCGACCAGCTTCGAGCACTGCGCCTACATGGGCTCGTTCTTCCCCGGCGACCTGATCAGCGAGGGGCGCGGCGTCCAGGTGCTCGACGTGTCCGACCCGGCGCACCCACGCCCGACCGTCACCCTCACCGAACCCGCCATGCTCGCGGGCACCTGGGAGAGCCTGAAGGTCAACACCGCACGAAAGCTGCTGGTGGGCACCGGCGTTCCGGTGGGCACCGGCGTCGGCTACCTCTCGGTCTACGATATCTCCGACTGCGCGCATCCGCGCCTGCTCAACCCGGGCCCCGGCACGAATATGCTGATGCCGCTGCCGATCACCACACACGAGGGCGGCTTCTCCCCCGACGGCAACACCTATTGGGCCTCGGGCATCGTCCCCGGTTTCGTCAGCGCGGTCGACCTCACCGATCCGGCGAATCCGCGCGTCGTCTGGCAGGGGCTCACCGGTATCGAAGCGCACGGTTTCGGGATCAGCGCCGACGGTAACCGGATGTATCTGTCCGCGCTCGGCGGCTTCACCGTGCTCGATATCAGCGCGGTGCAGCGCCGCGACCCGAACCCGCAGGTGCAGCACATCGGCCGGGTGTTCTGGACCGACGGCTGGGCCACCCAGCACAGCATTCCGGTGACCTATGGCGGCAAGCCGTATCTGTACACCGTCGACGAAGGCGGTTCCGGCGGTGTGAAACTCATCGATATCGCCGACGACACCGCGCCCAAGGTCGCCGCGAAGATCAAGCTGGAGATCAACCTGCCGCAAAATATCGACGCCAATATCGGGTCGTCCATGGGCGGTTCGGCGTTCGCCTACGAATCGCACTACTGCACCGCCGATCGCCGCGACGATCCGACGGCGCTGGCGTGCGGGTGGATCTCCTCGGGCATCAGGGTTTTCGATATCCGGAATCCGCGCGACATCCGCGAGATCGCCTACTACAACCCGCCCGCCCGCACCGGGCAGAACCTCAGCCTGTGGAACTCGCCGCACGCGCTGGCATCGATCATCGGTGTGCCGCTGATGAGTACCCCGCCGGCCCTGCGCGCCGTGCTGGAGGGCCAGTTCAATCCGCTCGACGCGCTCACCCCGCGCACCGGCAGGCTCGCCTTCGGCGACGTGTCCACCGACTGGTGCCTCTCGCCGCCGGAATGGCGTGGCTCGCAACTGTATGTGACCTGCTCCGACAACGGGTTCATGGTGTTGCAGCTCGACAACGACGTGTATTCGCCGCCGGCGGACCAAGAGTCGATCGTCGGGTCCTAGCCGTGCCACGCTGGATCCGGGGTGCAGCGTTCGTCTCCGCCGCCTTCGCCCTGCTCGTGCTCGGTGCCGCGTTGCGGCCCCTCGTGCTGCCGGAGAAGCACACGGCGACAACGATTCTCAGCACGGTCGAGATCGGCTTCGTCCAGGACATGACCGCCCACCACCAGCAGGCGCTGATCATGGTGCAGCGGCTCGATCCCGCCGTCGATCCGACCGTCCTGCGCCTGGCCCAACAGCTCGACAGCACCCAGCGACTCGAGATCGGCACCATGCTGGGCTGGCTGCGGCTGGCGAACGCCGCACCCATGTCGGCCCGTCCGATGGCGTGGATGCACGCGGACGAGACTGCTGCGCAGCACCATTCGCTGCCGGTCGCACAGACCGAACCGAAAACGCCGCCCGCCGCCGGGATGCCGGGTATGGCGACCACCACCGAATTGGACGCGCTCGCCACGGCGCGCGGGCGCGACGCCGAAATCCTGTTCCTGCAGTTGATGTATCGCCATCACCGCGGCGGCATCGCGATGGCGCAGGCGGCCGACCAGTTGCTCACCGGCGGCCCGGTGAAGGAAACCGCGCGCTCGATGATCCACGGCCAGGCGCAGGAGACAGGACTGATGGGGATGCTGCTCGCCGAGCGCGGAGCCGCTCCCCTGCCCTGAGCGGTGCATCAAGGCACGGGCCGCGAGTCAGGCCGCGGCGCGAGTCCGGTCACGGCGCAAGTCCGGTCGCACCCGCAAGTCAGGCCGCGGCTCAGGCCCGGTCGCAGCACAGTTCAGCGCGCAATGTGCAGCTCGAATCCGCTGGCGCCGTTCGGCTCCCGCCCCGGCTCGAGCCGCAGCCTGTGGTCGTAGTCCCCGCCGCCCTGCGGCCGGAACCCGATCGGCTCGATCTTCGGCAACTCCGTCATGCGGGCACGCAGATCCGCGGCGACGGCGTCGAAACGCTGCGAATCGAGCCGGATAGTGCCGTGCACCAGGAACGGCGGCAGCACGTCCATCCCCGGGTAGTAGAGAATGCCGTGCTGGATCGGGAACAGCAGATCCTCGACGGGGCCGTTGATACCGCGATCGGAATACGACGGCTCTTTGCCGCCGATCGACACCACGAGCATCGCGCGGCGTCCCGCGAGCACGCCCGCGCCATAACGCGGCAGCGCCGTGCCACCGGCCCCGTAGGCGAACCCGCAGGTGAAGACCCGGTCCACCCATCCCTTCAGGATCGCGGGCATGCTGAACCACCACAGCGGAAAGTGCAGCAGAACGGCATCGGCCCAGAGCAGTTTCTGCTGCTCGGCCTGGATATCGGCACGCAATGTGCCTTCGTGATACGCCGCACCCGAGGCGAGCATGAAATTGGTTTCGGACACCGCGCCGAAATCCTCGGTGTCGGCGTGCGCTTTCCAGCCCATCGCATACAGATCGCTGATCCGGACCTCGTGCCCGTCCGCCCGTAACTGGTCGACTGCTATGTCTTTCAACGCACCCGTCAGTGAGTCCGGCTTCGGGTGCGCGTACACGACAAGTACGTTCATTCCTGCTTTCGTCACGTTCCGTGGCAACACGCGGGCATCCGGGGTAATTCCGGCGCAGCACGGCGTCGCAGCTCACGACGGGTACGCGAGGCGAATCGACGCGCCGCCGGTATCGTTTACCCGGCAGCACGACGGAGGGGTGCAGATCGCATGATTCGAACGGACACGATCGTCGTGCCGGAGCACGTGCACGGGTATCCCGGCGTCGCGTTCGGCGGATATGTCGCCGGTCTGCTCGCGGCACAGTCGGGCGCGCCCGCGGTGCGGGTCGATTTCCGCCGCCGCGTTCCGGTCGAGACGCCGGTGACCATGCGGCGCAACGACTCCGACGGATTGGTCTTGACCGATCTCGAGGGCCTGCCCCTCGTCGAAGCCGTGCCCGCTGCCCTGACACTCACCGCGCCGCCCGCACCGGCCTGGCACGAGGCGCTCGCCGTCACCGAGTCCTCCGCGCCGCTGCGGCACGAATCCGACTGCTACGGCTGCGGTTCGCTGTGCGGGCCGGGGCAGGGCCTGCGCCTGTTCCCGTGGCCGGAACGCGAGCGCAACCGCGTCGTCGCCGCCTGGACACCGGACGAAAGTCTCGCCGCCGACACCGGTGACCTACCGACCGAACAGGTTTGGGCCGCCCTGGACTGCCCCGGCGGGTGGGTGGCGATGGCGCTGCACACGCTGCGCCACGGCACCGTCACCGCCGCGCTCACCGCCACCCAGCTCGCGCCGGTGCGCGCGGGCGAGGACTACGTTTCCTACGCCTGGCCGATCGCCGAGGCGGGCCGCAAATCCACCGTGGGCGTAGCTCTGGCCACCCGCGACGGCGCCGTGTGCGCCCTCGCCGAAGCCTTGTGGATCCATCCGAAACCCGCACCCGGCCATCGTGATTGACGTTCGGCTCAGCGCCCCTGCAGCGATTTCACGTTGTCACCGAAGGTCCAGCCGCGCGAACCGTCCCAGTTGATGGACCACGTCATCAAGCCCTTCAAGCTGTTCGCCGCACCGGTGCCGTAGTGCTTCCACGCCTGGGCCACCAGGCTCGGTGACATGTAACCGCCACCGGCGCCGGGCTGCGCGGGCAGGCCGGGGACCTGCTTGTCGTAGGGCACGGTGATCGTGGTGCCCTGGATATTCAAACCCTTTGCCAAGCAATCGGTTTGCGCGGTGAAGCCCTGCACGGTCCCGGCCTGGTACGAGTCGCCGGCACAGCCGTACATGCTGCCGTTGTAGTACTGCATGTTCAACCACCACAGGCGGCCGTTGTCCGCGTACTTCTTGATGATCGGCAGGTAGGCGCCCCAGATGGAGCCGTAGGTGACGCTGCCACCGGTGACGTAGGCGGTCTCGGGCGCCATGGTCAAGCCGAAACCGGCCGGCATCTGCGCGAGTACGCCGTCGATGATCCGGATCAGGTTGGACTGCGAGGCGGACAGGGTCTTGATGTTGCCCGAGCCGGTGAGTCCGGTCTCCAGGTCGATGTCGATGCCGTCGAAGTTGTACTGCTTCAGGATCGGCACGATGGTCGCGACGAAACGGTCGGCGACCGCGCTCGAACTCAGATCGATACCCGCCGCCGCGCCACCGATCGACATCAGGATGGTCGCCCCCGCCGCCTTGGCCTGGCACATCTCGGCCGGGGTCGCGACCTTCACGGTCCGATCCATGCCGTCCTCCCAGCGGGCGGTACCGTTCGATTCGATCACCGGGAACGCCGCGTTGATCACGTTGTGGCCGTGCGCCGCGATGCGCGGATCGGTGATCGGGATCCACCCCATCCCCGGGTGCACCCCGTTCGACGCGCCGTCCCAGTTCTCCCAATACCCTTGCAGCACTTTGCCGGTCGGCTTCGGCTTGGTCGCACACGTGTCCGCCGCGGGGCCCGCGTGCGCGGCCGGCCCGACCCCCACCGCCAGCGCACCCACCACCCCCACCACAGCCAGCAAACTCCGCACCACTACCGACCGACGCCCCCCACCTGAGCCATTTGTCCATTTCATAACCAAGTAGAACCACACCTACGTGATCGAACTCGACCACCGACAACTGGGGACGCAACCCGCCCCACCTCGACCAGCCCCAGCCCCACCGATGGGGAGATCGACCGCACCCGAAACCACAGCAACACCGCACATCTTTCACGGCGACACTCCGGCGCGAAAACGCCGCCCAACCCGCTCCCGGTTACCAATTGGAACCCTCCGGTCAGCACCGTCTGGAACCTGCCCGATTTCCCCGCACTTTCCATAGCCGTTCCACAAGGATGTCTTCGCGGACTGATCTGCGGCGCGCCGCACCGAGGCCCGCTTGGTCCAACGGGCGTGGTCGGGCCTCGGTGGTAGTCAGTCGACCTCGACGGCAGGGGGTTCGATCCGGCCGGTCAGCCGGCGACTGAAGGTTGGGTCTTCGGCGCATGTGACGGTGAGGTCGTACCAACCGTCGGCGGTCGGCCAATCGACGGATTTCGTAGTGCCGGGCAGCAGGATCACTTCGTGCCGGGTCGTTGTGAAGCGGCGGGACGAGAGAGTCAATGTGACCTCGTCTCCCCCACCGTTGGCCACGTCGATCGACAAGGTACCGCGGCGGATCAGCTGGCGGACAACGCTATCGGCAGCCGCACCCGAGGTGTCCCCACGCAGTTCGTGCCAGAAACGGTTCGGCCCTTGTACGGCGATATCGTATTCACCTGCGACGGTGAAGATTTCGGTGGCCTCGTGCGCGACATCGAGGTGGACCGGGAAGCTGGGCTCGCCCGCGTAGCTGTAGAGGGTGAAATGCGCGGGTCGCGCACCATTGTTGCGCAGGGTCACCGCCAGCCGGGTGGGCGAACGCAGCACGGCCGACACTGTCGGCTGATAGGGCAACGCCCGCGCCGGTCGGCGGCCGGGCTCCTGTTCCGGAACCGTTTGCGCGGGTGGCGGATTCGGCATCCACCGGGTAACGGGCGCGGGCACCGGTCCGGGACGGTGCAGCGTCGGCGGGCTGCCGGGGTTCGTGAAGTCGAAGGCCGAGGTCAGGTCGCCGCAGGCGGTGCGCCGCCACTCGCTGATATTCGGTTCCGCGACGCCGGTCCAGGTTTCCAGGAAACGCAGCACCGAGGTGTGGTCGAACACCTCGGAGTCGACGAAACCACCGATGGTCCAAGGCGAGACCACCACCATCGGCACCCGCGGTCCCAGCCCGATCGCCTGTCCCGCATACCAGTCGTCGCCCTCGCCGTCCGCGGGTCGCGGCGGCACGGGCGGCGGCACGTGGTCGAAGAAGCCGTCGTTCTCGTCGAAGTTGATGAACAGCGCTGTCTTCGACCAGGTTCCGGGGTCCGAGGCGAGGATGTCGAGCAGTTCGTAGATCAGGTTCGCGCTGCCCACCGGGGTCGAACCGGACGGATGTTCGCTCAGCGCCTGGGGCGGCACCAGCCACGTCACCGCGGGCAGGGTGCCCGCCGCAACATCGGCGCGGAAGCGTGACAGCAACGTTCCCGGCGCGCTGCGGTACATGGCACGGTCGAACAGGCTGCGCTGCCGCGCCGTCAGTCCGCCGAGTGCCGCGTCGAGCTGACCGAGCAGCCGCTGCCGGTCGGCTTCGGGCAGGGTCAGCAGCGCGGTGTACAGCTGTTCGGTGGTCCGGTATCCCCCGTCGACTTCGGCCAGCAGTCGGGTGCCGATGCGTTTGAACGGCAGGAAGTATTCGACCGGGTTGTCGGTGAAGTTGTCCCACTCCTGATAGATCTGCCAGGACACGCCCGCCGCTTCCAGCCGCTCGGGATACGTAGTCCACGCATAGCCGGGATGATCGATCTCGTAGGCATCGTTGGCGACGGCCCGTTTCCGGGTGCCGGGCTCGAATCCGGTGGTGCCGGTGAAGAAGTAGTTCCGGTTCGGGTTGGTCCCGCCGAACAGGGAGCAGTGGTAGGCGTCGCAGATGGTGAACGTCTCGGCCAGCTCGTACTGCAGCGGAATGTCGCGGCGCTCGTAATAGGTCATCGTGGCGGGCGTCTTGGCCGGAATCCAGCCGTCGTACCACCCCTGCGCCCACGCCGCAGTACTGCCGTACCACTCGTGGTTCAGGGCGTCGAGATACTGGATGTCGCTGTCCGGGCGACCGGCCCTGGCCGCCGCGGCGCGCAGCGAGAACGGCAGCACCTCCGCGGCCGGTGCGGGGAGCGGTCCGGGCGGCGCCGGCTGCGGTTGATGGAACACCGAACGCCCGGTGCGCAGCCGCAACGGGGATTCGTCACCGAATCCGCGCACTCCGCGCAGCGTCCCGTAGTAGTGGTCGAACGAGCGGTTCTCCTGCATCAACAGCACCACGTGCTCGATTTCCGCGAGCCCGCCGCGTCGCATGGGCGCGGCCATGGCGCGGTGCAGCGAGGGCGGCAGCAGCGACGCCGCCGCAGCCGTCGCCAGGGAGCCGAACAGGTGTCGACGGGACATCGGGACCATCTCGGGGATGCTAGTGACCGCGGTTTGCCGGAGCATGAACAGAGCAAACGCTACCGCGACGACGGGTCACTCGGTCCAGGGCCGCAGCTTGTCCGGATTTCGGATCACCCAGATCCGCGTGATCCGCCGATCCGCGATGTCGAAGGCGTACACCGAGACGATGGTGCCGGCGACGAGCGCCACCAGCCCGGGCTGACCGTTCACCGTGCGTTCGATCAGCGTCACCTCGGGCGCCCGGGCGGCGATCTCGAGCCACGCGGCGGCGATCCGCGCACCGCCGCTGATCGGCTGCCGGAAGGCCGGGGCCAAGCCGCCGCTGTCGGCGGTCGCGATCGCCTGCGGGTCCAGCAGGCCGATCAACGCCTCGATATCGCTGGTCTCCCAGGCCTTTTTGAAATCCTTCACGACCTCGGCACGTTCGGTGAGGGTGACGTCGCGGGAGGTGCGGATCCGGCGCCGCGCGGAGGACGCCAGCTGCCGGCAGGCCGCCGGGGTGCGCCCGACCACGTCGGCGACCTCGGCGAAGGAGTAGCGGAACACGTCGTGCAGCACGAACGCCACCCGCTCGGCCGGTGTCATGGATTCCAGGACCACGAGAAACGCCATGCTGATCGACTCGTCCAGGGTGATCCGGTCGGCGGGATCCGCGGGCATCGGCCCGCCGAGCCATTCGGCGCGTCCCGGCACCGGCTCCGGAATCCATTCGCCCACATACCGTTCCCGCCGAGCGCGGGCCGAACCGAGCAGATCCAGGCAGATGCGCCCGGCGACGGTGGTCAGCCAGGCACCCGGCTCGGCCACGGCCGCGCGTTGCGCGTCGGACATCGCGTACCAGCGCGCGTACGCCTCCTGCACCACGTCCTCGGCCTCGGCCAGCGAGCCGAGCAGCCGGTAGGCCAGGTTGATCAGCTGACGACGTTCGCTGAACACCGGCCGCGGTTGCGGGTCGGTCATGGTGGTCGGCTCCTTCGGTCGATACGTTCCTTACCCAGACTGACGAAACAGCGAGCCGGTATGTGAGCCGGCCTGACATTTCGCCCAGGTGCGTCGTCGGTAGGGCATGACAATCAGAATCGGCATCATCCTCGGCAGCACCCGCCCGAACCGGAACGGCCCGCAGGTCGCGCAATGGGTGCTGGACACGGCGGCGGGTCGCGCCGACGCCGAGTTCGACCTCATCGACCTGCGCGCGCACCCACTGCCCCACCTCGACGAGCCGGTGGCGCCCATGTTCGGTCCGTCGGTGCACGCGCACACCCGCGCCTGGGCCGAGCGGATCGCCCCGTTCGACGGCTTCGTCATCGTGACGCCCGAGTACAACCACGGCGCACCGGGTGTGCTGAAGAACGCCATCGACCACCTGTTCGCGCAGTGGGCCGACAAGGCGGTCGGCTTCGTTTCGTACGGGGCCGGGGGCGGTGTGCTCGCGGTGGAGCAGTTGCGTCAGGTGTGCAGTGCCCTCGGCATGGCCGACGTGAGCCCGCAGGTCACCATCTCGGTGCTCACCGATTTCGAGAACTACACCGCTTTCCGCCCCACCGAGCGGCACGCCGTCGCCCTGGACAAACTGCTCGAGAAGGTCGTCGCGTGGAGCACCGCGCTCGCCCCGCTCCGCCAGTCCACGCTCGTCACCTCCTGAGGAGTCGAACATGCTGATACCGAACGACTTCCGCGTACTCGCCGACCGCATCGAAATCGCGGCGCTCGGTGCCGAGTTCAGCGACGCCGTGATGATGCGCGACCCGGATCGCCTGCTCACCCTGTTCACCGACGACGCTGTGCTCCGCATCCCGGACGCGGAGATCGAACTCACCGGTCGCGCCGAGTTGCAGCACGCGCTGCCGCGCATGCAGGGCGCCTGGGAGTACTTCATCCAGCACACCCATGCCGGGGTCATCGAGCTCGACGGCGACACCGCCGTCGGCCGTGCCCACATCCTCGAACTCGGCCGCTTGAAAAGCGGCAGTTCGCATTCCAACTACGCGATCTACCACGACCGCTACCGCCGCACGCCGGACGGGTGGAAGTTCACCGAAAGGGTCTACGAGATCCGCTATCTCGACAACTCGCCGCTGCCGGGTGCGCCGCCCGGCGACCACGGGTTGGGCGTCGACGTCTCTGCGGCGCGCCTGCAGGGTTGAGCGGGCTGCGGCACTCTACCGCTGGCCGCGTTCGCCTCCCGGCGCGGCCGGTCGGGTCCCGGTGCGCACCGCCGCGACCCGGGTGAGCCGCCGATTCGCCTGCCGAAACAGCAAGCACCCCAACAGCACTCAGTTGCGGCCCGCGTTGCGCGCGGTCCCGCGATGGGCGGGCACGGTGGTGGGGTCTTCCGGCCAAGCGTGTTTGGGATAGCGACCGCGCAAGTCCGCGCGCACCTGTAACCAACCGGCTTGCCAGAACGAGGCCAGGTCCGCGGTGACCGCCACCGGTCGCTGTGCCGGAGAGAGCAGGTGCAGGACGATCGGGACGCGGCCGCCGGCCAGGCGCGGCGCGTCCGCCCAACCGAAAACCTCCTGCACCTTGACCGCGAGCACGGGCGGGTCGGCCGAGTAGTCGAGGCGGGGACGACTACCCGACGGGACCGTCAGCCGTTCCGGTGCCAATTCGTCCAGCTGGGCGGCCTCCGGCCAAGGCAGTAGCCGGCGCAGTGCCGTTGCGGCATCGATGCGGGCGAGGTCCGCGCGATTGCGGGCGGCGGCGAGTTCCGGGCCGAGCCAGAGTTCGGTGTCGGCGAGCAACGATGCGTCGTCGACCGCGGGCCACGGCGCGCCGAGGGTGCGATGCAGGAAGTCGAGGCGGTGCCGCAGCGAGACGGCCTCGGCATGCCAGCGCAGCACCTCGAGGCCGCTCTCGCGCAAGCCGCGACGCACTGCGGCACCGAGCAATTCACGGTCCGGATCGCGAATCGGCCGCTCCGACAGCACGATCGCCCCCAGGCGTTCGACCCGACGGGCCACCACATCGCCGTCCACCCAGTCGACCTCGTCCACGGTGCTCAGCAGGCTCGCCGCCGCGCGGCGCGCCAGCTGTTCGTCGGCAACGGCCGCCAGCCGGACCTGCCCGTCGGAACGCCCCGGATCGCGCGTCGCCACCCCGACCGCCAACCACTCCGCCTCGCCCAACCCGGAACCCGGCGGCAATGTGACCGCGGTGCCACCGGCCATGAGGTAGCTGGCCGAGCCCTGCGCACGTCGCCGCGCGAGCCGTTCCGGATAGGCCAGTGCCACCACGAAAGCCGGATCGTCGCGACCGTCCGTCGTAGCCACCGCGCGGGCCAGCCGAGCCACTTCACGCTGCCAGCGACCGGGCCGCTCGCGGCGCAGCGTGCGCAGACCGGCCACGAGATCGACACCGGACAGCAGGGTGTCGTCGTCGAGCACGGTCACCACCTCCGCCGCCGCCCGCGCGCCCACCTCGGTCGCACCGTCGAGCAACGCGCGCGCCAATCGGGGATGCAGACCGATCCCGGCGATGCGCCGCCCACGGTCGGTGACCGTACCGTCGTCGTGCACAGCACCCAACGCGCGCAACACTTCCCGGCCCGCCGCCAGCCCACCGGGCGGTGGTACGTCCCACCAGGCCAGGCCGTGGCCGTCGGCCGTGCCCCAGCACGCCAATTCCAACGCCAGCCGCGTGAGATCCGCCGTCCGGATCTCCGGCTCCGGATACGCGGGCAGGGTGGCGTGCTCGTTTTCCGGCCAGCACCGCCACACGTGACCGGGGGCCTCGCGCCCGGCGCGGCCCGCGCGCTGTTCGGCGACCGCCGCCGAAACCCGAACTGTCGCAAGCCCGGACAGTCCGCGCCCCCGATCGATGCGGGGCACCCGTGCCAGTCCCGAATCCACCACGGCCCGGACGCCGGGCACCGTCAGACTCGATTCCGCCACGGCCGTGGCCAGCACTACCCGCCGCCGAACGCCGGGGCGCAGCGCCGTATCCTGACCCGCCGCGGAGAGCCTGCCGTGCAACGGGACGACATCCACCTCGCTCAGCTCGGCGAGAAGCGCTGTCGTCCGGCGGATCTCGGCGGCACCGGGTAGAAACACCAGGACATCGCCATCGGTGCCGGCGAGCGCGGCCCGGGTCGCCCGCGCGACCTGAGCTTCGATCCGCTCCCGGGGCAACTGCGGCAGATACGTCGTCCGCACCGGGTACGTCCGCCCCTCGACCTGCACCACCGGCGCACCGCGGTCGGCGTCGAGCAGTACCGAAAGTCGTTCGGCCGCAACGGTTGCCGAGGTAGCGAGCACTCGCAGGTCCGGTCGCAGGCCCGCCCGGGCGTCGAGCAGCAAGGCCAGCAGCAGATCCGCGTCGAGGTGCCGCTCGTGACATTCGTCTAGCATCACGACATCGACGCCGGTCAATTCGGGGTCGCCTTGCAACCGTCGCACCAGCAGTCCGGAGGTGACCACCTCGATCCGGGTACCCGGCCCGACGCGCCGGTCTCCGCGCACCGAGTACCCGACGGTCTCCCCCACCGACTCGCCGAGCAACGCCGCCATCCGGGCCGCCGCGGCCCGCGCGGCCAGCCGCCGCGGCTCGGCCACCAGCACCCGCCCGGTGTTCGCCCCCGCCAAAGCCAGCGGCACCAGGGTCGTCTTGCCCGTCCCCGGCGGCGCGACCAGCACAGCGGTCGCCCGCTCGGCCAACGTCTCGACGAGACCATCGAGTGCGGGGCGGACCGGCAGTTCAGGCAGTTCGGGCAGTTTCATCGGCAACCAGTCTGCCGTCGCCGCGCCTCGGCGTGCGCAGCCACCCACCCCGGGCCCGTGCGCGACGGTTCAGGGTTCGATCAGCCCGGCCCGGATGGCGTAGCGGGTCAACGCGAGCCGGTCCCGCAGGCCCAGCTTCTGCATGACGTTGGCCCGGTGCCGGTCGACGGTCTTCACGCTGATGAACAGCTCACCGGCGATCTCCCGCGAGGAGAATCCCTCGGCGACGAGTTTGACCACCTCCTCCTCGCGCGGCGTGAGGATGCTGCGCGGCAACGCCTCGCCGTCGCGGGCCCGGTGCAACCAGTCGCGGATCAGCGAATTGACCGCGCCCGGGTACAGATACGACTCGCCGCGCAGGGTGGCCCGGCAGGCTTCGAGCAGGTCACGGTCGGCCACGGATTTCAAGACATAACCGGAAGCGCCGACGCGCAGGGATTCGAAGAAGTACTGCTCGTTGTCGTACATCGAGAGCATGAGAATCCGCACCTGCGGGTTGCTGCCCGCGATCTCGCGGGCGGCCTGGATCCCGGTCAGCCGCGGCATCGCGATATCGAGGATCGCCAGATCGACCGGTGTGGCGGCGATCTGCTGGATCGCGTCGTAGCCGTTGGCCGCCTCGGCGACCACGGTGAGATCGGGTTCGGCGTCGAGGATCAGCCGCAGACCCGAACGCACCAGGGCGTGGTCGTCGGCGAGCAGGATGCGGGCCGGTGCCGCGGTCGTCACGAGCTACCTCCTGAACGGTGCTGCGGGATGGTCACGCACACCTCGGTGCCGTATCCGGGCGCCGAATCGATCACCAGCGTGGCGTCCACCAGCAAGGCCCGCTCGCGCATGCCACGGACGCCCGCACCGTCCTCGACCACGCCGCCGCGTCCGTCGTCGCGGACCCGCAGCACCAACGTGTCGTCCTGCGCGGCCAGGCTCAGGCGCACCGCGGTCGCCTGCGCGTGCCTGGCGATATTGGTCAAGCTCTCCTGCGCGATGCGATAGCAGACCAGCTCGACCTCTTCCGCGAGCCGCGGCAGATCGCGATCCACCGTGCGCGCCACCGTGATTCCCGCCGTGCCGGCGAATTCGCCGCACAGCGCGGCGAGCGCGCTCGCCAACCCCAGATCGTCGAGCACGTCCGGGCGCAGCCGCCGGGCGATATTGCGGACCTCGTCGAGACACCCGCGCACGGTCTCCTGCGCGCCGTGCAACACCTCGGCCACGTCGGCGGGCGAACGGTCGGCGGCCCGTTTCATCGAAAGCAGTGCGACGGTGAGACTTTGGCCGATCTCGTCGTGCAGCTCACGGGCGATCCGGCGGCGTTCGCCCTCCTGCGCGGCCAGCGCCGACGCGCTCGCCGCGGTGCGTTCGGTGGCCAGCCGATCGACCATCGCGTTGAACGTATCGATCAGGCGGGACAGATCACCGTTGCCGCGGTCGTCGAACCGGCCGCTACGGCGCAACGGATCCACCCGATCCATCGAGGCGATCAATCCGTCCAGCGGCGCCAGGCTCGTCCGCAGCAGCAGCGCGTTCGCCGCCAGGATGACCGCGAGGCCGATCAGCAACACCGGGACCTCGGTCAGCCGCACCCGGGCCGACACCGTCGCCGGGGACAGCGCCAGCACCAAGGTGCCGAGCGTGAAGACCGCTCCGTTGATCAGGAAGATCCGCCGGAACAGGGCCTGGGCCGGCGTACGCGGCCCCCGCCGGAACACGCTGGCGGCACTGTCCGGTCGGTCCATCCTCCCAGTCTGTCCGCCGGTGCACGCCGGTGTCCATGGGGTCTGACACCCATTCCGCGACCGCCCGACTACATAGCCGCCACCTGCGGAGATGAGTAACAGCACCGATGGTCGGCACACCCGGTGCCGACCGAGACTGAGATCGGAAACCACGGGACCGCAGGAGGAGTATCCGGCATGGATGTCGATCGCACGACGGTGCCGGGACGAGGCACCGTGCACCATTTCCTGGCCCGCGGCGGCGCGCGTTTCGCCCTGCTCACCGCCTCCGACGGCGACAAGCACGTGCTCGTCTACGACGACACCGGCGACGAACCGGTGCAGATCGTCGCGCTCGAACCCGACGAAGCCGACCAGTTCGCCGCACTCCTGCACAGCGCCCCGCTCCCCGATCGGGTGGCCCGCCTCGAACGGCTGCTCGACACCCTCGCCGACGATCGGAACCGGTGATGCCCACCTTTCCCCCGCACGCGCAACGGGACCTAGCCATGCAAGCACGTGAGATCGCGATCCAGTTGCCCACCGTCCGGGTGGCCGACCCCGTCGCCAAGGCCATGCGGTTGATGGTGGTCAATCGACTACCCGGAATGATCGTCGTCGACGACGCGGACCGGCCGATCGCCGTGCTGCCCGGCACCCAGGTGCTGCGGCTGGCCATCCCGAGCTCGTATCAGAACGACCCGGCACTGGTCCGCACGATCGACGAGCTGCACGCCGAACTCTTCTGGCAGGAACCCGGCCGCTGGACGGTCGGCGACTGCCTGCCCGAGACCATCGCCAAACCTGCCGCCGTCCGCCCTGACGCCACCCTGCTCGAGGTCGCGGCGCTGATGGCGCAGAAGCACAGTCCGCTGGTCGCGGTCGTCGACCGGGATCGCACGCTGCTCGGCGCGGTAACGCTGGAGCGGCTGCTGCTGAGCCTGGCCATCGCCGGACCCGAGGACTGAGCCCGCCGGGGCCGCACGAGGTGATCGGCGTGAATCAGCTACTGGCCCTGACCATTTTCGTCGGCGCCTTCTGGTGTATCGCCACCGAACGCGCCGACAAGGTCAAGATCGTGCTAGTCGCGGCGGGGCTGATGACGGTGCTCGGGCTGGTGCCGGGCGAGCAGGTGTTCTACTCCGCGCACAACGGCATCGACTGGAACGTCATCTTCCTGCTGCTCGGCATGATGATCATCGTCGGCGTCGTCAAACACACCGGACTGTTCGACTTCCTGGCGATCTGGGCGGCAAAACGTTCCCGCGGCAAGCCGTTTCGGCTCATGGTGATGCTGATGGTGATCACCGCCGTCGCCTCGCCGCTGCTCGACAACGTCACCATCATCATGCTCGTCGCGCCGGTGACGATCGTCGTGTGCGATCGACTGCGGCTGCCCGCGCAACCCTTTCTCATCGCCGAGATCCTCGCCGCCAACATCGGCGGTGCGGCGACCCTGGTCGGCGATCCGCCCAACATCATCATCGGCAGCCGGGCCGGGCTGAGCTTCAACGATTTCCTGGTGCACATGGCGCCGGCCGTCACGGTCATCTTCGTGCTGTTCGTGCTGTTCACCCGCTGGTTGTTCCGCAGGCATCTACGCCACGATTCCGCGCACATCGAGGTCGTGATGGCGCTGCACGAGCGGCGCGCCATCACCGACCCCAGGCTCCTCGCCCGCTCCATGCTGGTGCTCGCCGCCGTCGTCCTCGGTTTCGGGCTGCACTCGGTGTTCCATATCGCGCCCTCGGTCATCGCACTGCTCGGCGCCGGTGCGATGGTGCTGATCTCCGATCTCGAGGTGGGCGATATTCTCCGCGAAGTCGAATGGGGCACACTGGTTTTCTTCATGGGACTGTTCGTCATGGTGGCCGGGTTGGTGCACACCGGCGTGATCGACCGCATCGGCGACGCCGCCGTCACCGCGTTCGGCGACAACCCGCTACTAGCCTCTGCCACACTGGTTTTCGGTTCCGCCGTAGTCGCCGCATTCATCGACAACATCCCCTACACGACCACCATGGCGCCCGTCGTCGAAGGCTTGGTCGCCGAGACGCCGAACCCGGTGCACGGGCAAGCACTCTGGTGGTCGTTCGCGTTCGGCGCCGACTTCAGCGGCAACGGCACCGCGGTCGCCGCCAGCGCCAATGTCGTCGCCCTCGACATCGCCCGCCGCGCCGGCCACCCCATCACCTTCTGGACCTTCACCAAATACGGCATCCTCGTCACCGCCCTGAGCACCACCCTCGCCTGGACCTACCTCTGGGTGCGCTATTTCTGAACGCACCGGCGGCACCGCGCGGCGTCAATAGACGTACACCACAGCGTCCTTGCCGCCGCTGCAACTGACGAGGCCCGCTTCCGCTGTGCACACCATGGAGTAGGTGAGTCCGGTGACCGGACTGAAGGCGACGACCACGCGAGGCCGAGGCGCCGGTGGACCGCTGGCGGCGTAGGCGCGACGTACCTCCTCGGCAAACGCGCAGGAAGTGACGGTGGTGCCCGCCGCCGAGGCGGTGAAAGCGCCGGTTCGGCCGAAGACCGGCGCGCACGGCGTCGCGCCCGGCGGCAGATCCCCTGCCACAACCGCAGGCACCGCGGGCACCGCGACGGTGCTGTGCTTGCCCGACCCGACCGGCGCCCCGTTCGGCGTGGGCTGGGCACCACTTCTGGTCTCAGGTTCGACGGCAATCAACGAAGTCACGACTCCGCCGAGGGCGATAACGGCCACCAAAAGCAAGCCGAGGACGATCGATACGGCACGAGACCGCCTCGTCGAAACAGGAAGCGGCGCAACGCGGAACGGAGCACTCGCGTACAAGATGCCCGCCGGCTGGGCCGAACCGCCTGTGCGCGCGATGATCTCAGCCGCAGAACCTAAGCCACTGGTCGGTCGCGTCAAGGTGGCCGCATAAGCAGGCGTTGCGCCGACCGTGGTGGGTACCTCCTGACTGTCGATCGCCGTTACCTTGTCCAGTCGTGGTGCGGACAACGCCGCGCGTGCCGCGCGGGCCAAATCACCGGCGGTGGGATAACGAGCCTCCGGATCCTTCGCCATACCGCGCGCGACGACAGCGTCGAGAGCAGCCGGAATGCCTGGTCGGCTGATGCTGAGCCGGGGTGGCGCAGATATGAGGTGCGCCTTCACAACATGACTGACACTCGACGCGGGGAAAGGTCGCTCGCCGCTCAGGATTTCGACGAGCACACAAGCGAGTGAGTAAACGTCTACGCGGCTGGTGACCGGTGCATCGTCGAACCGCTCGGGAGCCATATAGCCGTACGAGCCGATCGCAGATGCCGCAGCGGTGAGGCCGGGGTCGGCTGCGGAGCAGGCAATACCGAAATCCACCAGATAGGCGAAATCGTCACTGGTCACCAGGATGTTCTCCGGCTTGACGTCGCGGTGGATCAAGGCCTCCGCGTGCGCCGCATCCAATGCGGCTGCGACCTGTTCGATGAGGGCGACTGCACGAGCCGGTGCGATCGGTCCGTACCCGACCAACGTCCGCAGGCTGTGCCCGCGCACGAGTCGCATGTCGATATAGAGTTCACCGTCGATCTCGCCCCAGTCATGGATCGGAACGACATGCGGTTCTTGCACGCGAGCGGCCGCGCGTGATTCCCGACGAAACCGTTCCTGAAACGTTGTGTCCTTCGCCAACGTTTTTGGCAAGATCTTCACCGCGACCGCGCGGCTCTTTGCCGTGTCGAAAGCCTCATACACCTCCCCCATGCCGCCGCGACCGAGCAGCGCACGCAACTCGTAATGACCGAACTGCATGCCGACTCGGCTTTCCGCGGTCGATCGGTCCACTGCGAGCCTCTTTCGGATGCACGACAGAGGCAGCGATTTCTCGCGCCATTGATACAACATTGTCGTCCAAGCGAAATCTTCGCCGATTGTCCCGCGTCCTCTGCCGGGGGATGAAATGAACAGTGCCGCAATCCTATCCGGCGGGGCCACAACCTGCCTATCCATCGAACAATCGACACCCCGAGTGCACCGGCCTAGTCAACTCTGCGATCTACCCCCATAACTCCGGCAGCTAACAAACCTACAGATCCGACTTAAAGATGTTGGGGCAAAGCCATTTTCGCGTATTCAGCTGCGGCTTATAGTTTACGCATCGGGGCGTTTCTGTCAGTACTGTCGACGCCGCCGGGCCGTGCGGTGGAGCCCGTTCGTTGATATTCGGAGGTCTTCAGGTCAAGCCTGATGTGGGCGCCTCACGCCAACAACAAGATTCATGAGCCCGGGATCGAAAACGCGGTCAAGCATCTGGACGCGACGCCCGGTCTGAACATCGTGCTCGAGCCGGGAACGGGCAATGGCGCGATCGATATCAGCAACGAACGCTTCCAGGGCGACGTCGCGGGTTTGGGCGGCTGGGACAACGGTCCGTTCGTCAAACTCGACCCCAAGAACAGCAGCTTCGACCCCGCCGACCGCACCGAGATCGCCGGACACGAACTACTGCACGCCATCGGCCTCGATCACAACGAGAGCGAATACAGCATCATGGCCAGCGTCGTCAACCGGTGCGGTGAGGGACCCAGCCCACTGGGCAAAGCGAAGTCGGCGAACTCAACAAGATGTATCAGCGCGAAAAGCCGAAAATTCGGAGTCACCCTCCGACAGCACCCCGCAGAAAGGCGATCCCGATGATCGGCCGACCCGTCCTGGCACACCCCGGCCGAAACCGGAGAAACCGAGCGGCGACTACACCGACCTGTTCGGCGATGGCAGCGATGCGTCGCGCCCGGACAAGGCGGGCGACGGATTCGACTGGTTCGGCGACAGCGGCACCCGCGCGTCCGACAGCGGCACCGGCTTGTTCGACATCGGCGACACGCTCGATACCGCCGCGTGGTCCGGCGGCGGCAATCAGTTCGCTGACCTCGCCGGTGCCGGCCTGTTCTGACACCGGCGGTGGACACAAGTCACATCCGTCCATGTTTGACCCTCGCGTAACAGGGAATCGCAGCAATACACCACGCCCGATTTTCCGGAGGTCAATCTCATGGCTGTATCGCGCACCGACCGCAACGAACCGGCCCTCATCGACACCGTGCCCGGAATGCTGCTGGCGCTGCTGCTGATGGTGGTGATCGCCGCGATCGGGCTGAGTTACTCGCTCACCGCCGCGATCCCGGCGTGACGCGCGCGCGGCTCGTCCGGCTACGGTAGTTCGGCCGCCGCCAACTCGACGCCCCCGGCGGCAGGCACCGTTGGAGACGACGTGTACCGGTAGTGGTCGAGTGGGAAATGCCGGTTGCTCCAATACATTCCGAACTGGGTGGTCGCACGGAAGGCCGGTCCGTCCCCCTGGTAGTTGATGTAATAGGTGCGCGATTCCGCACAGCCTTGCTTGAACAGATAGGTGTTCTTGTTGCGGGCATACATGCGGGCGAAGTATTCCTCGTGCGGCTCCCGGCGGATCTCGGCCCGGGTGGCGCCGCGCCGCAACGCCTCGGCGATGACCCGGCTGCTGTGTGCGGCGGTGGCTTCGATGAGCGGGATCACCGAACCCGGCGCGTAGCCGTAGGGCCCGAAGATGTGGAACATGTTGGGGAACCCGGGCACCGACACCCCCTCGTAGGCCTGGTACCGGTGGGTGTCCCAGTACTCCCCCAATTCGGTGCCGCCACAGCCGTATACGGGATACGGCGGCGTAGCGCCCTTGTCCATCACCTGGAATCCGGTGGCGGTCACCACCATGTCGAACTCGCGATGTGTGCCGTCCGCGGTGACGATGCCCTGTTCGGTGCAGCGTTCGATCGCCGTGGTGACCAGGTCGACATGGGGCCGGGTGTAGGTCTTGAAATAGTTGTTGGAGATCGACGGGCGTTTGCACCCCAGCCGATAGGTCGGGGTGAGTGCGCGGCGCAGGGCACTATCACGCACCTGGGTGAACAGATAGGCCTTCAGCGCCGCTTCACCCGCGCCGAGCACGGCCGAGGTCAGGCGCGGATAGTCCGACAACGCCAGGCCGATCCCGAGGAAAGCGTTCACGGCGACGTTGCCGACCAGCCGGACCGCCTGCTGGGTCGGCGGAAAGTCCAGTGCCCGATGACCGACCCGGCCCAACGCGAAGTCCGGTTTGGGCGCTACCCAGATGGCGGTCCGCTGGAAGACCGTCAGCTGCTCGACCTGCTCGGCCAGCCGCGGAATCACTTGCAGCGCAGTCGCTCCGGTACCGATCACCGCGACGCGTTTGCCGCGGTAGTCGTAGGAGTGATTCCAGCGCGCGGTGTGCATGAGCATGCCCGTGTATCGATCGAGTCCCGCAATGGCGGGCGGCTTCGGCTGTTCGAGGACGCCGACGGCGCTCACCAGGAAGCGGGCGGTGATCTCGTCCCCGTCGGTGGTCAGCACCCGCCACTGATCGGCGGACTCGTCGAACCGTGCCCGCACCGCCCCGCAACCGAGCCGCAGTTTGTCGCGCAGGCCCTGCCGATCCGCCACTTCTTCGGCGTAACGCTGGATCTCGGCGCCGGGCGCGAAGAACCGGGACCACCGGGAGCGCTGCTGAAACGAGAAGTTGTAGATCGGCGACGGAACATCCACGGCCACACCGGGATAGGTGTTGGCGTTCCAGGTGCCGCCGACCCGCTGCCACTTGTCGATGATCAGGAAGTTGTCGACGCCCGCGCGGCGCAGCGCCGCGCCGGTGCCGAGGCCGCCGAAACCCGCACCGATGACGAGCACGTCGTAGTCGGGTGTGCTGATGGAACGCATGAGAACTTGCCCGTGGTCGTGCGGCCGTTCCGGCCGGGGCGGTCGTGTCATGCCGAAACTCCCGCCGGGGCCTGCATCTCGTACCGGTAGTCGTCGAGCGGGAACCGGCGGTTACCACGCCGGGCCTCGAAGAACCCCGAGGGCCGGACATAAGTGGTGTCGCCCTGCGAGTTCCGATAGTAGGTCGGCACATGGCCGTTGAGTTCGGCCAGGTAGTAGCGCAGCGACTCGCCGCGCCGGTGCACCGTCCGGTGGTACGCGTCCGCGGCCTCCTTGCGCACCTCGCACCAGAGCGCACCCCGTCTGCGCGTCTCCGCGATCGCGCGCACGGCGTGGTCGGCGGTCATCTCCACGAACGCGTGCCACCCCGAACCGGTCCAGGAGTACGGGCCGACCAGGGTCCACCGGTTCGGCAGACCGTGCACCGATACGCTCTGATAGGCCTGCAGGCCTTCTTCACGATAGAACTTGGCTAAGTCGAATCCGTTGCGGCCCAGTATGGTTCCCGGTCGATACGTCTCCGGGTCGGAGAAGACCTCGTAACCGGTCGCCAGTATGAGTGCGTCCAACCGATGCAGCGCCTTGTCGCCGGTCCGAACTCCGGTCGGCGTGATCTTCTCGATCGGCGCCGTCACCAAGGCCACGTTGTCCCGGTTGTAGGCCTGCAGGTAGCTATTCGACAGGGTGGGCCGCTTCGCCACCGGGCCGAAGTCCGGCGTCAACGCCACTCGGGTCGGCGCGTCGGTGACCACGCGCGCCAGATAGCGCCGGTACAGCGCCAGGCAGGCGGAGTCGAAACGGTCCATGGCCGGATGCACCACTCTCCCCGGCAACCCGACCACCCCACGCAACGCGAGATCGATCACCACCAGCGCACCGCCGTGCAGCGCCGGCTGGATTCCCGGGACTGCCAGAACCCGTTGCAGCGCAACCGGAATACGAAAGTCAGGCTTCGGCAACGACCAGACCGGGGTGCGCTGGAAGACCGTCAGCTTGCCGACCTGCGGGGCGATGGACGGAATGATCTGCACCGCACTGGCACCGGTGCCGATGATGCCCACCGCCTTGCCCGACAGGTCGTAGTCGTGATCCCAGCTGCTCGGGCGCAGGATCTTCCCTTTGAAGGCGGGCACACCGGCAATGCCCATCTCGGTCTTCGGCCGGACGAACGCGCCCACCGCGCTGATCACGAATCGGGCACTGACGGTGGACCCGTCGGCCAGGAACAACCGCCAGTAGCCCGCATGCTCGTCCCACTCCTCCCGCTCGACCTCGGCGCCGAACCGCACCCGGTCGCGCACGCCGAAGCGACGCGCCACGTCGATGTGGTACCGCTCGACCTCGGCGCCATGCGGAAAGACTCTGCTCCAGTTGGCTTTTCGGGCGAAGGAATACTGGTAGGCCAGCGCCGGGATATCGACGCCGAGCCCCGGATAGTGGTTTTCGTGCCAGCTGCCGCCGACCTCGTCGGCGCGCTCCAGCACGACGAAATCCTCGATGCCCGCCCGGCGCAGTTTCACACCCGCCGCGATACCGCCCGGACCCGCCCCGATCACGGCGACCTCGTACAGCGGCGCTGCTGTCTCGTTCATGTCCTGTCCCGCTTCGTGATCCGGTGCAGTCGCCCGATGCCGCCGCCCGTGCCTGTCACCGCCACCGCCATGGCCTACGACCCGAACGGGGAAGGACATCCAGAGGTACAGAGATCATGGCGCGACTCCTGTGTCGTCCGCGTAAAAAGCGACGGGTGCCCTCCAAAATAGACTGTCTCAGACACCGACGCAAGGTTTGGGCACAACGACCACCCTCGGCCGACATCGAATGCCGCATCCTTGCGCCGCTCGGTGGCTGAGCCCACCGACTGTGTCATTCGACCGGCCTACAGAATTCCCTTGTGCGCCAACATGTCCCACGTTCGGCCGATACCGCCGGCCCGGCGCGGGTGACACCGTGGTGCGCATGGACGCAACTCTCATCGGCATCATCCTCGGCCTCACCTACATCACCGCCGGGATCATCGTCTGCAAGATCTACTACCGCAAGCGGCACGGGGTGCCGCTGAAGGTGATCAACGGCGGCCCCGCGTTGTTCTTCACGCCCGCTTACTATTTGGCGTGGGTCTGGCCACTGGCTTTCGTCCTGCCCACTCTGAAAGATCCGACCCCGTGCACCCACGTCGCGCACATCGAGGCCCGCGCCCGGATCAATGCGGCAGCCGAGATGTACGAGGCGGAACGACGCCACCGGTGACCGGCGCGGCCTGCCACGGCACGCCTAGGAGCTACGCGGGTTCGGGCGGCTCGAGCTGCGCCCACGGCTGGGCTGTCTCGAGCTGCGCGGCCAGTTGCAGCAGCAGGAACTCGCTGCCGAGAGCGCCGACGAACTGACTGCCGAGCGGTAGGCCGTCGGCCGTGCGATGCAGCGGCACGCTCATCGCCGGTCGGCCGGTGACGTTGGCCAGCGGTGTGAACGGCACCGGGGTCAGGTTGGCCCGCACGATCTTGCGGTAGATTGGGCTACGTGTAATGGCCGGGCCCGCACCGACTTCCAGCAGCGCCCCGAGGATCTTCGCCAGTGCCGCAGGCGGTTTGGTCTGGCCGATGCGCAGTGGCGGCGCGGCGATGGTCGGGGTGAGCCACAGGTCGTAGGTGTCGTGGAATGCGGCCAGCGCTCGTCCGTGGGTGTTCCAGCCCTCGTGCGCTTCGAGCAGGGCCGTCACGGTCTGCGCGCGCCCGGCCGCCGCCGCGGCCCGGGTGGTGATATCGAACGCGGAGTCAGGCGCACCGCTGATCCGCCGGGCCTTGGCCAATTTCGTCGCGAGATTGGCGGTCCACACGGCCATGAAATCGTGGGCCAACTGCTCGCCATCGATCCGCGGCGCGGCGGGTTCCACGTGATGGCCCAGCTCTTCCAGCAGTGCTGCGGTGTGCTCGACCGCCCGCACGGCTTCTGCGTGAACCGTTGTGCCCAAAGGCGATTCGGAGCTGAACCCGATGCGCAGCGGTCGCGGTGAGGTGCTCACCGCCGTGGCGTAGGGCTGCTCGGCGCGCGCGGACAGGTAGGGGCCACCGGGATCGGGCGCACTCAGCACATCGAGCATGACCGCCGTGTCGCGGACACTGCGCGACAGCACGCCACTGGTGGAGGCGCCGAAGATGTTCTCGGCCGCGTCCGGACCGGCCGGAACCATCCCGCGCCCCGGCTTCAGGCCGAACAATCCGGTGCAGGCCGCGGGAACCCGGATCGACCCGCCGCCGTCACTGGCGCCGGCCATCGGCACGATCCCCGCCGCGACCGCGGCCGCCGCGCCCCCGGACGACCCGCCCGGCGACCGGTCGAGATCCCAGGGATTCCTGGTCGCGCCGAAGGTTCCGGTCTCGGTGACCGCTACGGCCCCGAACTCGGGTGTGGTGGTCTTGCCGAAAACGACCAGGCCGGCGTCGATCCACCGCTGCACCACGATGCTGTGGTGGGTGGCGTCGATCTTGCGCAACGGACCGGTGCCCGCGGAGGTCGGATACCCCGCGAAATCCTGGCCCAGATCCTTCAGCAAGAAGGGCACCCCCGCGAAGGGCCCCGTCGACGGCGCGGCCGCGGCCGCCCGCCCGGCCTCGGCCATCAGCAGGCTCACCGCGTTGATACCGGGATCGACCTGCGCGCAACGGTCCAGAGCGACCTGCAACAGTTCGGCCGGTTGCACTTCGCCCTTGGCCACCAGTTCCGCCAGGCCGACTGCGTCATATGTCCGATATTCGTTGTACCGCATGGGTTTTCCCTTCCGCCGTGCACACCATCGGTGGCTGGACAATAACCTGCCCGGCTACCTCACGCCGCGCCGAGGTGAGCGAGGGCGGCAATGAGACGGTCGGCGATGTCCGCGGGCCACGGAAAGGACGGCGCGACCACCCGCTGATGCGCGAGCCCGTGCAGTCCCAGCCACAGCGCCACCGCATCCGCGGCCGGATCGGTACTGCTGGAAACGCCGGCGGCGACACAGTCGGCGAGCGCCGCGGCGAGCAGGTGCAGGCTCTCGTCCCCGAGCATCGCCATCTCGCTCTCCGACACCGAACTGTCGCCGAGATCGGGCACCCAGACCCCGCCGAACATGGTGCGATAAGGCCCGGGTCGCGCCTGCGCGAAGTCCAGATACCCGTGACAGACCGCCGCGAGCCGCGCCCTGGGCGACTCGCCCGCAGCGTCGAACGCGGCACGCAGCTGTCGCGCCATCTCGCCGAAGGCGTCCTGCGCCACGGCCAGCATGATCGCCGGCTGGTCCGGGAAGTGCCGGTAGATCGAGGGCGCCGCGATGCCCGCGCGCCGCGCGACCGAGCGCAAGGTGATGGCGCTCGCGTCACCGGTTTCGTCGAGCAGCGCGACCGCCGCCGCCACGATCTCGTCCCGCAGTCGCGCACCCTCACCGCGCGGGTTGCGGGATCGGACAGGTGCCGAAGTCTCGTTCTTGCCCATGCGTCTCACCTTACAACACAAAACTTACATATGTTATCCCTTGCCTTCAGTTAACTAACAGTCGTAGCCTTACGTCCGTTAATTGAGGATGTAGTGGCAAAAGGATGGATCGAATGAGCAAGGTGTGGTTCATAACCGGCGTTTCGCGCGGACTCGGCCGGGAGTGGGCGGCAGCCGCGCTGGAACGAGGCGATCAGGTCGCGGGCACCGCTCGCGATCTGACGGCACTGGCCGCGCAGGCCGCCGAGTTCCCGGCGACCTTCTTACCGTTGCAGCTGGACGTGACGGATCGGGCCGGTGTGCACGCCGCGGTCGAGCAGGCCGTACAGCATTTCGGGCACCTCGACGTCGTCGTGAACAACGCCGGGTACGCGCAGTTCGGCATGGTGGAGGAGCTCACCGAGGAGCAGATCCGAGCCGAATTGGAGACCAATCTGCTCGGGCCACTGTGGGTTACGCAGGCGGCACTTCCCTTCCTGCGCGCCCGCGGGGCCGGGCACATCATTCAGGTCTCCAGCGTCTGGGGACTGCTGGCCGCAGCGAACACCGGCGCGTACAGCGCCTCGAAGTGGGCGCTCGAAGGGTTGTCCCAGGCACTGGCCGACGAGGTCGCGGGTTTCGGCATCCACGTCACCGTGCTCGAACCCGCCAGCTACGACACCGGGTTCACGCTTACCCGATTCACCACGGCGAACGCGGCTTACGATCCTGCCCGCGCGGCCATCGACTATACGGATCAACCGCTCGGCGCACCGCGTGCGACCCGATCCGCTCTGCTGGCGGTCGTCGACGCCGGCAAGCCACCGCGGCGGCTGCTGCTCGGGCAGGGGGCGTTGCGCTACGTCACCACGGAATACGAAGCGCGCCTGGCGCTGTGGCGCGAGTGGGCCTCGGTCAGCGAAGCGGCACAGGGTAATTGACCAACAACAGGAAGGCCCCTCGCGCTGCATGGTCGCGCGGCGCGGCCTGCCACGGTGCCGATGCTTACGGGATCAGCACCAGTTTGCCCGGCGCGTGTCCGGCGAGCCCGGCCTGGTGCGCCTGCGCCGCTTCCGACAGGGGATAGACGCTGTCGATCAGAATCTCCAAATCGACTGCGCGTGCGGCCAGTCCGGCCCGGGCGGCGTTGCGGAACTCGGTGCCCGCATCCTGACCGGGTCCATAGCCGAGCACCTTGATACCGGCGGCGACGTGACGATCACCGCCCGCGATCGAGACGAGGCGTCGCCGATCGGCGACGACTGCCAGCGAGGTGTCGAACGCCTCGTCGCTGCCCGCGCAGTCGATCGCCGCGGTGACGGTACCGGGTGCGGCGGCCCTGACGCGGTCGAGCAGTCCCGTGCCGTAGCTCACCGGAATCGCGCCGAGCCGTTGCAGCAGTGCGTGATTGCGGGCGCTGGCGGTGGCGATCACCGTCGCGCCCGCCGCCACGGCCAACTGCACGACCAGCAGCCCGACCCCACCGGAACCGCCGTGGACGAGCAGCGTGTCACCGTCGTGCACACCCGCGGCGTGCAACGCATGCATCGCGGTCAGGCCTGCCAGCATCAAGGCCCCGGCCGCCGGCCAGTCCAGTCCGGCGGGCTTCGGTATCAGCGAACTCACCGGCGCCGTAACGTAATCGGCGTAGGCACCGGTGATCGGGTACACGATGACCTCGGCGCCGACCGCCACCTCCGTGACGGTCGAACCGACCGCGGTGACGACGCCGGCGCACTCGAGGCCGAGCCGGGGCAGGTTCTCGGCGAGCCCGGCCGCGCCCTTCTCGTCGTCGTCGACCTCGTGGAACGAACCACTGTAGATCTTCCAATCGATGGGGTTCACGCCGGCGGCCCGCACCTGCACGACGACCCCGTCGGCATCCGGTTGCGATATCTGCGTTTCGACGATCTCGAGGACGTCCGGCGATCCGTACTTGCGCGGCCGTACGATCCTGCCCACGGCCACCGGTTCCTGATTGCGGTTCATGCACTCAGTCTCGAGGCAGCCGGGATTGATGTCTACTGCAATCTCTGCAACGAATACTTGCACCCAGCGCACATGAACCGCGCTGGATTCACGCGACGCTCGGGTCCTCGTCCGGCGACAGCGCGCCGTCCAGGGTGTCGAACACCGTGAGAACCTGGTCCAGGCCCGTCACCTCGATCGGTCGGCGCACCTGCGGCGACGCCACGACGCGCAGTTCGCGCCGCGGCACGGACTCCAGCGCGAACAGCAGTGCGCTGAGCCCGGCGGAACCGAAGAACCCGACGTCGGACAGATCCATGACGAGCACCTCCGATCCGGCGTCGAGCGCCGCCTCGATCCCGGCACGTAACAGCGTCACGGAGGCGGCGTCGACTTCACCGCCGACGGTCAGTACCGCCGTCGCCGCGTCCTGTTCCAGATGTGTTCGCAATACTCGCGATTCGGTACTCATCGGGTAACCGCCGGCGCGGTGCCACCGCGCAGCTCGGCAGTGCGCATGGTCATGAGAAACCTCCTCGCACAGATGTTCTGACTATCGTCGGGCGGGCGGGCCCGGGGCTACCGGGCCCGCCCGAGGGAAGGGTGTCGTGCCGGACGCTCAGGCGTCGATCGCCTGCCGCCGTTCGCCGTGTTCGATCTCGATCTTGCGCGGCTTGGCCTTCTCCGCGACCGGAATCGCCAGGCGCAGTACACCATCGGTGTAGTCGGCCCGGATGTGGTCGGTATCGAGACCTTCGCCGAGGAACAGCTGACGGCTGAACACACCGCGCGGACGTTCGGCGGCGATCATCGAACGCCCCGAATCCAGTTCCTGCCGAGCCGCTTTCACGGTCACCACATTGCGTTCGATGTCCAGATCCAGCGATTTCGGATCGATCCCCGGCAGGTCGAACTCCACCAGGAACTCGTCACCGTCGCGCCAGGCGTCCATCGGCATCACCGCGGGTCGCGCCGCTGTGCCGAACACCTGCTGCGTGAATCGGTCCAGATCACGGAACGGATCGGTACGCATCAGCATGGTCGCCACCTCCAACACACTCCATTCTTCCTCGTTGTTTCAGATAACCTGTGTCATCTGACATAGATTTGTTTTAGCACTCTCGACAGATGAGTGCAAGTGGTTAGAATAGAAAACCTCATGAGCACCAAGAGATCAGGAGCGCGATGCCACAGGAGCCCCAGCAGGAATTTCACCTACCCCCGTCGGGCCAGGCCGTATACGGGATCTCGGTGGCCGCCGACCTGGCCGGGATCGGGGTGCAGACACTGCGGCTCTACGAACGCCACGGTCTGCTGACACCCGCCCGCAGCGAGGGCGGCACCCGCCGCTACAGCGGTGACGACATCGCCCGCCTGCAGCGCATCACCACCCTCGCCGCCGCGGGCGTGAATCTGGCGGGCATCGGCCGCATCCTCGACCTGGAAGACGCCAACGCCACCCTGCACACCGACAACGACCGTCTCCGCGACGACAACACCGCGCTGCGCGAATCGGGTCGGCGCGACACCGAGGCCGCCGGCTAACCGACCGGCGGGGCTTCACCCTTTACTCGGCCGAATCGACCGTGCCCACAACACATATTCAACCGATCTCGACCACGCGGGCCCAGTCCGGCGGAGCGTCCGGAACGTACTCGGCGTCGAATTCGCGGTAGGACCCGCCGAAGCCGCGACGGAACAGTCCGACGACCGTCCGGCACGGCGGACAGCTTGCAGGCCACGGGGTTTGACCGTCGGTGAGCACTACGACGACGTCGGGGCGCGGCCTGCTGTGCAGGGCGGTGGTGAAGCCGGTGCGCAGGTCGGTGCCGCCGCCACCGAGCAGCGGGATCTGTTCGGCGGCGCAGAGTGGGTGCACGATGGTGGCCGCGACATCGCAGGGCACCACGCTGACCAGATCGCGACGGCCACCCAGGGCGCGGCCGATGGCGGCGACTTCGAGCAGCGCGCTGCCCAATTCGGTGTCACTGACCGAAGCCGACGTGTCGATGAGCACCGCGACCCGCGGTGGGGTGCGACGCAGGCTCGGCAGCACGATGCCGGGCAGCGCGGCCGCCCGTCGCGCCGGTCGTCCGTAGGTGTAGTCCTCGCCCACACCCGGCGCGCGGACCGCACTGCGCACCGCCGCGCCCAGCAGATCTCGCCAGGGCTGTGGCGGATGCAAAGCCTCCTCGGCCCAGCGCCGCCATGCTCCGGACGCGTTGCCCGGCCGCCCGATGATGCCCTGGGCCACCTTGAATCGGATTGCGTTCGTTTCTTGTTCGCTCAGCCCGTCCGCTCCGTCGGGTCCGAGGTCCCATGCGCGCTCCGATCCGTCCGCGCCGCTGCCGCAGTCGAGCCACGCCATGCCGTCGGTGTGCGGCCCGAGCCGGAACTTGCCCAGATAGTCCTCCATGAGTTCGCCCGCGGGTAGCGCCAGAGTCGCGGGCAGTACCGCGCCTTCGGGCTGGATCAGACCGTCCCCGAACGCGTCGTCGTTGATCTCACAGTCCGCGGCGATGTTCATCCGCAACCGTTCGCCCGGCCCGGTGAGTTCGTGCAGCCGGGCGTACCGGTCACTGCGCCCGTGGTGGTCGCGCAGCAGATGCGACACCTCGTGCACCCACACGGCGGCCAATTCCGCGGTGTGGGTCTGGTCCACGAAGCGTGGTGAAACGTAACAACGCCAGTACCGATCGACGGCCATCGTCTGCACCTCGGCGGATGCCACGACGTGCAGCGCGAACAACGCGGTGGCGAGGTAGGGTCGCACCCGCGCGGCATGCAGTCGAGCGGCGAAGAGCTTCTCCCGGTCCAACGGTACGGTCATCGTCGCGCCGCCGCGGCATGATCCGCGCCCTGGGATACCGCGACCACTCCGGCGAGCTTTTCGATCGCGGCCGGCACCGTCCAGTCGCCCTGCCGCAGCGTGGCCAGGGTGGTCGCGGGCACGACGACCAGGTCGGGCGCACCGGTTTCCAAGGCGCGCACCAGGATTGCCCACGCGGCAGCCCACCGTGCTTGCTCGGGCCGCTTACGCACCGCCGCCACCACCCCGTCGAGCACCGCCTGCCGCAGATCGCCACGTTCGGGCAGCACGGCACCCGCCGGGTCGGCGAGCAGCGTTTCCGGGTCCGGCAGATCCATCCGGTCCAGACTCGCCAGCAGTTCGAAGCCCGGTCCGTCACCGACGGTGCCGCGCACGAGCTGGGAGAGCACGTCGCGGGAGGAACCCGCCGCGGTGGCAAAGGCGATGAGCCGCACCGTCATTTCCCAACTGCGCGGCGACGGCCACGGCCCGCCGCGACGCGTCTCGCTGCTGGGCAGTTGATGCACGAGGGCGGGTCGCGCCGCCAGCAGTACGCACACCGCGCGGCGGGCGAAGGCGACGGCCTCGCTCAGCCGCTCCGGCGCCAACCTGGGCAATACCGCGTGCGGCCAGACGCCGCCCAGACCACGCACGACGACATCGTGGTCGTGCGTCCATTGCAGGTGCACGAACCGATTCGCCAGGGGCGGGCCGAGTTCCCAGCCATCGGCCGCGGAGGAACGGGGATTGGCCGCCGCGACGATCCGCACGCCGGGCGGCAACTGCAGGGCGCCGATGCGCCGCTCCAGCACCAACCGGAGCAACGCGGCCTGCACCGCCGGTGGCGCAGTGGACAATTCGTCCAGGAACAACAGCCCGCGCCCGGCCCGGACCAGTCGCACGGCCCAGTCCGGCGGCGCCATCGGGACGCCGTCCACCGCGGGGTCGGCGCCGATGACCGGCAGACCCGAAAAGTCCGACGGCTCGTGCACACTCGCGATCACCGTGGTCAGTGGGAGGTCCAGATCGGCGGCGAGCTGGGTCAGCGCCGCGGTCTTGCCGATCCCCGGCTCGCCCCAGAGCAGCACCGGTAGGTCGGCGGCCACCGCCAAAGCCAGTGCCGCCAACTGATTGTCGGCACGCGGTTCGGTGGTCGATGCGCGGAGCAGGGTCAGCAGGTCTTCGGCGACGTCGAGTTGAGCGAGTGGACGAGTAGCAAGCATGGGTGATCACCTCGGGGAATCGGTGTGGCTGGAAGGAAAGTCGTCGAATCAGTGCAGCGTTGCGTTGCGCGGATGCGCGCGACGGTCGCGCCGCCGGGCCCGCCCGGTGGGGACGGGCTCCGAAGCGGCTTCGGACAGGCCGGACCGGAAGAGCCCGTAGGTGATTCGCCGCCGCGCGGCGGCTTCGAGTTCGTCGCGCAGTGCGCCGTCGCGCAGCAGCGCGTCGGCACCGAGCAGTCCCTCGACCAAGGCCAACGCGCCGGCGATATCGCCGTGGTGCAATCGTTCCCGGATGCCCGCTAGGCAGTCCGGTGCACGGTGTGCCACATCGATGGCCTGCAAGCACGGCAACGGCGTGCCCGACAGCGCAGCCAGCAGTTCCTCCCGCCGGAGTTCCACGGGGTCGTGGTCGAGCGCGGACAGGACACCGTCGACGAATCCGATGCGGTGCTGCTCGCCCCGGCAGGTCACGAGACGCGGTCCGGCCACGGCGTAAGGCTGCTGCACCGCGGAAGCGCCGCCGGGTACCAGTGCCGCCGCGACCAGCGGGTGCAGCCGCTGCGCCGTGATCGCACCGGCACGCAGCAGGGCCAGGTCGGGCAGCGTCCAGGTCGCGGCGTCGGGCAGTACCGGCAACGCGGAGACGCGGCCTGCCGGATAGCCCGGCTCGATCCGCACGGTGGGCGGTCCCCCGCCGTCGCCGCCGACCCGCAGAACCAATCGTCGCCGACCGCCCAGCCGTACGACGAACGCACTGCCGCAACACTTCTCGGCATCCAATAGCAGCCGCGCCTCGAGCGCCCAGGTCTCGACCGCACACCCACCGGACGGGGGCAACAGTGCGAGGAGTTCGGGATCGGGCCGGGCAGGCGGTTGCCCGGCCCCGCAGCGTGCCCACAACTCGTCGGTGCTACGCGCGTCCCAGAGGTGGCGGTGCAGATCCAGGCGATATCGGCGGTCCGGTCGAGGATGCGGATGCAGTTCCGCCGCAGCCGTTTTGGCGGAGCCGTCGGATAACGCCAGGCTGATCCGCTGGCCCGCGTCGGCCCAGGCGGGCGCGGTGCGAACCACGAGTTCGAGGCCCGGCGGGCTGCCGCGTTCTTGCCCTGCGGGCGCGTAGCGCGCGAGGGTGCTGGTCGACCCGGGCCGCAGCAGCCCATCCGGTGCGATCCGCGGTAGGTGCCAACGCAGCAGGTCCGGTGCCAGATATCGCAGGTCGGACCGGATCCGCGCGGCGAGTTCGCGACCGTGGGTCCGCGCCGTCGAGCGCAGGTCGAGATCGACATCGAAGCCTGCCGCGGCGCACGCGCCGGCCCAATCACCCTGCAGGCGACGAGCGGTGGCAGTCTCGATCATTCCTGGCGGCACGGCGAATTCACGTACGCGCGACCAGAAGGAGAGGCGGGAAAGGTCCCCATTCGCAGTATCGGTGGGCATCAGCGCTCACCGTGCACGAATGGAACCCCCAATCTTTCGACAGAATGAGTAGTCATCTCGACGAGCATATCCCCCGGCGTCCGCCCCGGCCACCCGAGTGCCCGGCAGCGGTGTCCATGCGCCCCGACCACCCTGCATCGCAACGCTTTTCGCCTAGGTGCCGAACCGTGCTCACGGAGTGGTCAAGTGCGCGAGGGTGATGACGAGACGTTCGACGATCTCGGCGGGCCAGGGGAACGAAGGGGCGACCGCACGCTGATGCGCGAGGCCGTGCAGCCCGAGCCACAGCGCCACCGCGTCCACGGCCGGGTCCGCGCTCCGAGCGTGGCCCGCGGCAACACAATCGGCGAGCGCAGCCGCGAGCAGTCGCAGGCTCGACTGCCCCAGGACCGCCATTTCGCCCTCGGAGACAGTGCCGTCGTCGCGGTCGGGCACCCAGCCGCCGCCGAACATGGTGCGGTAGCGCCCCGGACGCGCACAGGCGAACTCCAGATAGCCGAAACACACTGCGGCCAAACGATCCCGGGGCGAGTCCCCCGCGGCCCGCACCGCCGCCCGCAACTGCGCGTCCAACTGGGCGAAGGCATCGTGCACGACCGCGGGCATGATCGCCGATTGGCGCGGAAAGTGCCGATAGATCGAAGGCGCCGCGATCCCGGCCCGCCGCGCGACCGATCGCAGGGTCAGCGCGCTGCCGTCGCCCGTTTCGTCGAGCAGCGCGACGGCCGCCGCCACGATCTCGTCCCGCAGCCGCGCGCCCTCGCCCCGCGGGTTGCGCACGCGGGTGCGCGTCGCGCTGTCGTTCTCGTTCATGACCAAAACCTTACAGATCAAAACTTACAGCTGTTAGCCCTTGCGGAATCTCGCCTAACAGCCGTAGCCTTACATCCGTTAGCTCAACCGGATCGGATCGGACACACCATGAACAACAGCACCGCCACCATCACGGCGATCGTCCTGCCGGACAGGGTCGAGCCCGATGGCCTGCGGGTCACCACCCGCGATCTGCCGACACCCGCCGCCGGTCAGGTGGTCCTGGGCATGGAGGCGACCGGCGTCTCGTTCGCCGAACAGCAGATGCGCCGCGGCAAGTACTTCGACCAACCGCCGTTCCCCTTCGTGCCGGGCTACGACGTGGTCGGCACGGTCACCGCGACCGGCCCGGGCGTCGACACCGGCTTGATCGGCTGCCGCTTCGCCGCCGTCACCAAGGTCGGCGCCTGGGCCAGCGCCCTCGTGCTGGACGCCGCGGACCTGGTGCCCGTGCCGGACGGGGTGACCCCGGCCGCCGCCGAAACGGTGGTCGTCAACGGACTGACGGCCTGGCAACTGCTGCATCGGACGGCGCAGGTGCGCACCGGCGCAACGGTTGTCGTGCTCGGCGCGAACGGTGGTGTCGGCTCCACGCTCGTGCAACTGGCCCGGCAGGCCGGGATCACCGTGATCGGCACCGCCGCCCCGCGCCACCACGCCGCGCTGCGCGAGCAGGGCGTGACCACGGTCGACTACCGCGATCCGGACATGTACCGCCGGATCAGGGAGATCGCGCCGGACGGCGTCGACGCGGTCTTCGATCACGTCGGCGGGCCCACCGTGGTCGATTCGTGGCGGCTGCTGCGCCGCGGCGGCACGCTCGTCTCCTACGGCACCGCGGCGACGAAGAACGCGGACGGCAACCCGAAACTGCCCGTGCTGAAGCTGTTTCCGCGACTGCTGCTGTGGCACCTGTTGCCCAACGGCAAGAGCGCGCGCTTCTACAACCTCTGGGCGGGCCGGCGTCGCCTCGACGTGTTCCGCAGGCACCTGCGCGAGGACCTCACCCAGGTGTTCCGCCTGCTGGCCGAGGGCGCGCTCACCCCGCAGATCGCCGCGGAGTTCCCGCTGTCCGAGGCGGCGGCGGCGCTGACCCTCGCCGAATCACACACCGTCGCAGGCAAAGTCGTCATCGTGCCGGACGCGCCCCGCTGACCACCGCACTTCTCCCGTACCCCGATCCACACCCTTATCTCGGAGGCTCCTGTCATGACCACCGCACAACTCGCCGCCCCGCTCGCCCCCGCGCCCGTCCTCTCCCGCAGCGGCGACGTCGACAATCGGTCCACCTACGTGAGTTTCGGACTCGCCTACATCCTGGGGCACGGTGCCGCCGCGCTCTCCCGGGGCGACGATCCGCTGCTGGCCCTGCCCGCCTGGCTGCCACTCGCGCTGTTGGGCATGGGTTTCGCGGTCGGCACCGTCTGCGCCACCCGTGCCGCGCTCCGCGCCCAGCGTGGCGCCGCCAAACCCGACGTACTGACCGGGCAACTCCTCGGACTGTCCTGGGCGGTGGGCTTCGGGGCACTGTTCGTGGCCATCACCGGACTCACCACCACCGCGGGTCTGCCCGAGCTGCAATCGGTGCTGTGGCCGGCCGGCTCCGGGCTCGTCGTCGGCCTGCTGTACCTCGGCGAGGGCGCCGCACGCCGCAACGTGCTGCACTACGGCCTCGGCGCCTGGCTCGCCCTGGTCTCGACCGCCGCACTCTTCGTCGGCATGCCGGGCTTCTTCGCCGTCCTCGCGATCGCCGGCGGCGGCGGTTACGCCGTGGCCACCGCCCTCGAGTACCGCCGCCTCGCACTGCGCTGAACGACGAAATCCGCTCGCCCGCTACCGAATATGATCGGTGGCGGGCGTTGTCTTGTGCAGCCTCAGACCTGCGTGCCGGATTGCTGCGCCGCCGGACGCCACCGGCTCAGGTCCGCGGGCACGAGGCCCGCGCGTTCCGCGATCAGCGCGGCCTGCACCCGGGTGCGCACCTGCAATTTGCCGAAGATGATGCGCATCGCGTCCTTGACCGTGCCGATGCTCAGATGCAGGCGCGTACCGATGTCCGCGTTGGACAGGCCTGCGGCGATGAGCACGACGATATCGCGTTCCCGATCCGTCAACAGCCGCACCGTTTCCGGCGTGACCGCCGCGGCCGCGGCCAGATAACGCTCGACCACCACCTCGGTCACGGCCGGTGACAGCACCACCCCGCCGGCCGCCAGCACGCGGACCATCGCCCCCAGGCGCAGCGGGTCGGTGTCTTCGAGAATGAAGCCGGAAGCGCCGCGCCGGAGCGCGTCGGCGATGTAGTCGTCGGCGGCGAAGGTCGTCAACATGGCGACCGCCGGCGGATCGGGCGCCTCGATCAGCCGGGACAGCAAGTGCAAACCGTCGACCTCCGGCATCCGGATGTCCAGCAGCACCACCTGTGGCGCCGCCGCTCGGATCGCGTCCACGGCCGCCACACCCGAGCTGGTGAGGACGACCTCGATATCGTCCGTGGCGCCGAGGATCAGTGCGAAACCCGCGCGGACCAGCGCCTCGTCGTCGACGACGGCGACGCGAATCACGAGCACACCTGCATCGGCCCAGGTTGCCCGGCCCGCCCCCGCCGGGGTAGCGCGCAGCCGGGAAACCGGCCGTCCGGCACGGATGTTCCAGCCGATCGGCGGGGGTGTGCCCCCGATCGGCTGCGGCTCGGCGAGGCCGCGCCGCGGGCTCGAGTAGCCTGGCGGAGAACGGCTCACCACCCCGGCACCACCCACCGCGACGGAGAGGATGCGCCAATGACTGTGCTCGTCGCCGGATCGACCGGCTTCGTCGGGCAGCGACTGTGTCCCGAGCTGGCGGCGACCGGACGTGCCGTCCGCGCCATGACCCGGCATCCGGAGTCCTACCGCGGCAGCGGCACACCGATCGGCGGCGATGTCGCCGACCCCGATTCCTTGCGCGCCGCGCTGCACGACTGCGACGCCGCGTACTACCTGGTCCACTCGCTGGCCGAAGCCGATTTCCGGCGCCGCGATGCCGCGGCCGCCCGCAACTTCGGCCGCGCCGCCGCCGAGGCCGGGGTGCGCCGGATCATCTATCTCGGCGGACTCGGCGACGATACCGACGACTTGTCCGCGCACCTGCGCAGCCGCCGTGAGGTCGAGGGATTGCTGGGCGCTGCGGGCGTGCCGGTGACCACGCTGCGCGCGGGAATCATTGTCGGACACGGCGGTATCTCCTGGGAGATCACCCGGCAACTGGTCGAGCACCTGCCCGCGATGGTCACGCCGCGCTGGGTACGCACCCGGACGCAGCCGATCGCCGTCGACGACGTGGTGCGCTACCTGGTCGGGGTCTTGGCCAACCCCGAAACCACCGGACGCACCTTCGACATCGGCGGCCCCGACGTCCTCGAATATCTCGACATGCTCCGCCGGGTCGCCGAGATCGAAGGCCGGTCGCTGCTCGTGGTGCCGGTGCCGCTGCTCTCGCCGCGGATGTCCTCGCTGTGGCTGTCGCTGGTGACCGATGTCGACACCACCACGGGCCGCGCCCTGGTGGACTCGATGACCAACGAGGTGGTGGTGCGGGACAACAGCATTCGCGCACTGGTGCCGTTCGACCCGCTCGACTACGACGCCGCCGTCCTGCGCGCGCTCGGGGAACGCGCGAAAGCGGCACGCGCCGCATGAGTTCCGCCGGTCTGCTCGCCCGCCGTCGCCGGGTCGCGGCCGTCGCCCTAACGGGCACCGGCCTGCTCGGCGCCTCGTTCGCCGCCGAGCCCGATTCCGCGCGGTTCTACCGGCTCACCCTCGCCACCGCGGCGACCTGGACGCTGGGCGGTCGCACACCACGCGAAGGCGAGCGGCCCGCGCCCGTGCTCGCCCCCATCGCGCTCGGCGCGGCCACGTTCGCCGTCTTCTACGGCTGCGGCCTGGTCGCCCGGCGAATTCCCTTCCTGCGCAAGGCGATCACCGGCGTGCTGCGCTACGCCGAACGCGGACCCACGCCGCGGGTGCTGCTGATCACGCTGGCCAACGGCGCCGCCGAGGAGATCTTCTTCCGCGGTGCCGTCTACTCCGTCGCCGGACGCCATCCCGTTCTCGCCTCCACCGGCGTCTACGCCTGCACCACCGCCGCCACCCGCAATCCGGCACTGGTGCTCGCCTCGGTCCTGATGGGCACGCTGTTCGGTCTGCAACGCCGCGCCACCGGCGGCATCCAGGCGCCGATGCTCACCCACCTCACCTGGTCCACGCTCATGGTGCAGTATCTACCGCGCCTGTTCCGCTGACGGTCGCGTCGTGCGAATCAGCCACTGACGCAGTGGTTCCCGACCCTCAGACCAGTTGCCCCGGTTCCTCGGCTCGCGCGCTGCGCGGCGAGCGGGCGGTGGCGCGCATCCGCAGTCGCCGCGGTTCGGGGACCACGGCAAGTGTCGGCCGGATATCGGTACCGCGCAGGCTGCGCAAACGCCAGCGGGTAGCGATGGTGGCCAGCGCCAGGGTGGCCTCGGTCAGCGCGTACCGGTCCCCGATGCATTTGCGCGCGCCCGCCGCGAAGGCCAACTGCGCGTCGCGCGGCGGCTCGGGCCGGGCCGGATCGAAACGGTCGGGATCGAATCGCTCGGGGTCCGGATAGAGGTCGGGGCGGTGCTGGATCAGGTACGAGCTGAAGATCACCGTGCTGCCCGCAGGCAGCGGGTGACCGCCGAGCTCGGTGTCCTCGGTCACCGTGCGGGTCGACAACCAGGCCGGCGGACGCAAGCGCAGGGTTTCGGCGATGACCCGACCGGTGAACGGCAGGCGCGGCAGGTCTCCATGCCGCGCGGCGGCCCCCGCCAGGACGGCGTCGACCTCGGCGTGCAACCGGGCGGCGACCTCCGGATGCCGGTCGAGCTGGATCAACGCCCAGGCCAGCGCCGTCGCGGTGGTGTCGGTGCCCGCGAAGAAGAAGGTGAGCACCTGATCGACGATCTCGCCGTCGCTCAACTGCCCGCCGTCGTTGTCGCGGGCCATGACCAGGGCCGAACAGAGATCGCCGTGGTCGACGCCCTCGGCACGCCGGGCGGCGACCAGCTCACCGAGGATGGCGCGCGCCTCCTCGGCGGCCCGCAGGCAGGCGCGATTGCCCAGTACCGGCCAGCGGCGCACCCACTCCGGCATCATCGCCTGCCGGATCACGCCCGCGAAGACCACCTCCACGTCGTGCAACAGCCGCTGCTGGTCGGATTCCGGCATCGCCTGCCCGAACAGCGTCGCCGCGGTCACCTTGGCGGCGAGGGTGTGCAGTTGCGCTTTGACGTCGATTACCTCGCCGTCGCGCCAGGAATCGACCATCTCGGTGATCTGATAGGTCATCATCGGCGCGTATCCGGTGATCCGATCGGCGTGGAAGGCGGGCTGCAACAGCCGCCGCTGCCGCCGGTGCATCGCGTACGGACAGGTGGCCAGGCCGTGGCCGACCAGTTCGCGGCCGCGGTCGAATTGCGGGCCGCCCTTGTCGAAGATGCGGTCCTGCCGCAGCATCTGCTGGGTCAGCTCGGGGTCGCAGACCACCACGGCGGTGACCGGCCCGAGACCGATGCGGACCAGATCGCCGTGCGCGGGCAGCGACGCCATGAAGCCCAGCGGATCCCGCCGCAGCGACAGCAGGTGCCCCAGCACCGGCAATCGATGCGGCGCTGTCGCGACCCGCACGGTCGCGCCCTGCTCATCCATGACGTGTCTCCCTCCCGTACGAGAACGACCTGTCTACAGTGTCCGCCAACCCGGAGGCGGCCACAGCCACTTCGGCCAGACCGGGAGCACGAGATGCCATGTCCCACAGCGGAACATCACACGGCAGCGACCTTCGTGATCACCTCCAGGAGCTCGTGCAGCGTCTGCCGGTCGGTGGTCGGGGACATGAGCGAGGCCCGTAGGTACGGGCGACCGCCCAGCTGGAAGGACGACAAATAGAACCGGCCGTCCTGGATCAGCCGCGCCCGCAGCTCGAGCTGCCGGTCGCCGCACGGTTCGTAGCGGAAGCAGAGGATGTTGCTCTGCGGCCGATATGGCGCGGTGAAATCGGGCCGTTCCTGAATGAGCTCCCACAGCTCGGTGGCCAGACCGTACTGCCGCTCGACGTAGGAGCGCAACGATGCCTCACCGCGATAGGCCAGGGTGAGCAAGATCTTCAACCCGAGCGGTGCCTTCGAGGTCTCGAAGGTGTACTGCCCGGGATCGACGTCTTCGGCTTCGGGCCGGTACAGATAGCTCGCGTCCTGTTTGAACATCGTGTCCAGATAACGCTTTTCGCGGAACAGCACCCCGGTGCACAGGGCCGAGGTGCGCAGCATCTTGTGCCCGTCCCACACCGTGGAGTCCGCGCGTTCGAGGCCGGCGAGCAGACCGCGCAGCCGCGGCGAGAGCAGCGCGGCCGCACCGTGCGCGCCGTCCATGTGCAGCCACAGTCCGTTGGCCTCGCAGAACTGCGCCACCTCCGCGATCGGGTCGTACAGGCCCGTCCCGGTGGCGCAGCCGTTAGCCACCAGCGCGACGGGCCGCAGGCCCTGGGCGCGCACGTCGGCCAGCGCCGGGGCCAGCCCCGCCGGGTCGATGCGGCCCAGCGCGTCGGTGCGCAGCGGGTAGACGCCGTTCACCCCTAACCCCATGACAGCGGCCGCTTTTCGGACCGAGTAGTGACTCGTGGCGGGCGCCAGGATGACCAGATCGCCCGGCGTTCCCCGCTGCCACGCGGTCGCGTCGGCATGCGAACGCGCCGCGAGCAGCGCGGTCAGATTGCCCAGCGTGCCGCCGTTGGTGATGGCGCCGAGACCGGTCTCGCCCCAGCCGACGTGGTCGAGCATCCAGCGGCACACCGACCGGTCCACCGCCGCGGCGGCCGGTGCCAGCTCGTACACCAGCGGAATGTTGTTGGTCACCGCTTGCAGCAGGTCGGCGACCACACCGGGGGTATCCGAGGGCGCGATCTGATGCCCCATGTATCCCGGGTGGTGATGGCTGGCCGAGATATCGCTGTAGGTGGTGACGAAGGAAAGCAGTTCGGGCAGGGTCATGCCCCCTTCCTCCACCCACCGGCGCAGTTCGAGCCGCTTGGACACCGTGTCGATATCGGCCGCCGAGACGACCTCACCCGATCCGGCCCGGACGGATTCGACATGTGCGACAAGGGCTTCCAGGACCGCCGTCCCGACCTCTCGCACATCGTCGACCAGGTCGACATGGGACATGATGGATCCTCTCTTGGCTGGCGTCAGCGCGCGGCCGTGCCCACCGGGTCGTGGTCCCCGTCGATGTCGCGCATCATGATGCGGTCGATGTCGACCTCGGGCACCTGGAAGTCGTGGATCAGGAACTCCTCCATCAGCAGCACGCTGAGCAAGTGCACATAGGCGTCGCCGAACGGATACGGCACCCGCGGCGATTGTGATCCGGTCACCCGGTCGACGAGCCGGTCCACCGCCTCGGGCACCAGGAATCCGACCCGCTTGATCGTGGCCGGGCTCAGCACCGCGGCCACCCAGTCGTCACCGTCGGGCAGCAGCGCCTCCGCGCCGGGCAGTCGCATCCCGAACTTCGGCCGATTGACGATGCCGTGCGGCAGCCGATCGGAATAAGCCTCGCGCAGAATATGTTTCGCCCGCGCGCCGTTCAGCTTCCAGTCGACCGGCAGCGCCGCCGCGTACTCCACCACGTGCGAGTCCATGAACGGATAGCGCCCTTCGACGCCGTAACCCGTGCCGGCCCGATCACCCAGGCACGTCATCCCGTAGCCGATCAGGAACGTGTGCATGTCCACGAGCATCGATCGGTCGATCGCGGGCCGCTGATCGAAGTCGGGAAACTCGGTGCGCAACCGGCGCAGCAGCACCGCGTGGTCGTCGTAGACATCGCCGGACGCGGCGATGAGCTGGTCGACCGGTTCGGTTTCGAAGCGGCGCAGGTGCGCGCCGAGGGTGAAGTCACGGTCCGCGCGGTCGGCGTAGAAGCGAAGGATCGCGGCGGCGTTGGTGGCGTCGCTGTAGCGCATATCGTTCAGCGCCAGCTCCAGTTCCTCCGCCGCACCCGCGAAAGACCCACCGCGTAAACACCGTTCGAGGATCGTCGCCTCTTTGGCCACGTCGTAGCCGGCGAACAGTTCGTCGGCGCCCTCGCCGCCGAGAATGATGCGCACCCCGGCCAGCCCGACGTGCTCGGCCAGCACGCCGTAGGCCACCGGCGCGGTGAAATGCAACGGTTGCTCGCACTGCCGCACGACATGCGGGAACCGCTCCCGGACCTGTGCGCGCGACACCGGTATCCGGGTGTGTTTACTGCCCAGCCGGTCCACCATGGCCTGCTGGTACGGCGACTCGTCCACCGGACTGTCCGCCGCGTCGATGGAGAACGTGGTGAGCGGCTCCCCGATCAGCTCGCTCATCACCGAGGAGATGACGGCCGAGTCGATACCGCCGCTGATGTAGGTGCCCAGCGGATAGTCGCCGCGCAGTCGCAGCCGCACCGAGTCCCGGATCACCTCCCGCAGTCCGCTTTTCGCCTCCTCGAAGGACTTCGGCGGTGCGATGGCATCCTGACGCGCGATGCCGTGGTAGTACTTCGACAGCTCCGCCTGCCCGTCCCGGACGGTGAGGATGTGTCCCGGCGGGATCGCGTCGATGCCGGTGAAACAGGTCTCGCCGGGGACCGGGCTCCAGTACCGCATCGCGCGCCGCACCTTGTCCGCGGCCAGCTCGCGCGGCACCCGCGGAAACGCGAACAGTCCCTTGATCTCGGACGCGAAATAGAAGGTGCCGTCCTGCTCGGTGTAGAACATCGGCCGCTCACCGAAGCGGTCCCGGCCCAGGATCAGGGTCCGTTCCCACCTGTCGTAGAACACGAAGCCGTATTGGCCGTTCAATCGGGAAAGCGCGTCGAGGCCCCAATAGGCGAAGGAATGCAGCAGCACCTCGGTATCGGAGTTCGTCCGGAAACGAACGCCGTAACCCTCCAGTTCGCTGCGCAGTTCGAGATAGTTGAACACCTCGCCGTTGAATCCGGCGATGTATCGCTGGTCCGGCGTGACCATGGGCTGCTGGCCGAGCCTGGGGTCGATGACCGAGAGCCGGACGGTGCCGAGGGTGAAATCGGTGCTGTCGTAGAGGCCCACTTCGTCCGGACCGCGATGCGCGATCGCCCGAATCCCCCGCCGCACCAAGTCCAGCCGCTGGTCTTTTCGTAATCCGCTGTCAATGAATCCGACCACACCACACACGGGTATCTCCTACTTCCTGACGATCGAAAAGGTCGCAGCGCCGTCGCCTACACCGAGTCCAGATACCGCGCGCGCTCCCATTCGGTCACTTCTCGCTGGCCCGCCGCGGCCTCGCTGCGCGCCACCTGGCACAGGTTCTGCACGGTCCCCGCGCCGAGGGTCCGCCGGGCGAATTCGCTCTCGCCGAAAAGCGTTGCCGCCGCCCAGATATTCGTCGGCAGCGGCGGGTATTCCGCCGACACATAGGAGTTCGCGGCGGGCTCGGCCGGTGCCAGCCCTGCGGTGACGCCGGCCGCGCCCGCCGCGAGCTGGGCTGCGGCGAGCAGATAGGGATTGGCGTCGGCGGCAGCGATCCGCGTCTCCACCCGAGTGCCCTTGGCCTCCCGGATCAGCACCCGCACGGCGGCGCACCGGTTGTCGAAGCCCCAGGACAGGTTCGTCGGTGCGAACGAATGATCCGTCACGCGCTTGTAACCGTTGGGCGTGGGAACCGCGACGAGTTGCAGCTCGGCCGCGTACTTCAGCAGTCCCGCAACATAATTGCCGCCGACCGTGCTCAGCCCGCCGGTCCGCGCGTCCCAGAACGCGTTGTTCTTGTCCTTCCCCCACATGCTCTGATGGATGTGCAACCCACTGCCGGAGAGATCGCCGAACGGCTTCGCCATGAACGTGGCGCGGTACCCGTGCCGCGGTGCGAGTTGTTTGACGGCATAACGGAAGAACAGCAGGCTGTCGGCCGCGGTGACGGGATCGGAGGGGGTCAGGTTGATCTCGACCTGACCGGGCGCGTACTCGGCGCCACACGCCTCGACCTCGACGTCGGCGCTCAGCAGCATGGCGCAGATCTCGTCGAGAAACGGCTCCAGGTAATGGTTGTCGTGCAGGCTGTAGACCGGGTTGCGATCTCCGGGCGCGCGCAGCGACTCGCCGTCGAGCGCGTAGAACTCGGTCTCCATCGCGATATACGGTGCGAGACCGGCGTTTTCGACATCGGCGACGACGCGGCGCAGCACGTCGCGCGGCGCGATCGCGGCGAGTTCGCCGGCGGCGTCCACCACGTCACAGAAGACCAGCGCCGTCTTCGGCTTCCACGGCACCAGCCGCAAAGTCGCCACGTCGGGCCGCAGGAAAATGTCGGGATATCCGTTCGACCAGCTGTAGTCGGCGGTCTCGATGACCTCCATCCGGTAGTCCCAGGCCAATACCGCCGAGGAAAGCCCGACCCCGTCCGACATTCCGTTGGCCAGAAAGGATTCGACCGGGATTCGCTTTCCGCGGAGGGCGCCGGTCATATCGGGGGTGGCGAGCTCGACCATCGTGATCGAATTCTCTTTCAGGAATTGCTCTACCGCTTCCATCTGGATCCTCTCACTCCCCACGGACCGTCTCACTGCGCCGCCCATGCGGGTGCGCGACCTGTTCCGAAAGGCAGGCTTCGACAGTCGTTGTCGCCCATCGGGCCAGTCTGGCAGAGGAACTCGTGGTCCGGGATGCCCCGGATGGGGGGTTGAAATCCGGGCGAACACCCCTGATCTTGGACGAACAACTCCGAGCCAAATCTCCCCCAAAGCATTACGGGAAGCGACGACCGTGACCGAAGCCCCACCGCTCATCGATACCGCGACCGAGCCGGCCCGCGCGCCCGGACCGACGGGCCTGGACGCGTTCCGGATAATGACCGAAATCCGCCGGGATCCGTGCTCGGCATTCCAGGAACTCGTCGAGCGTTACGGCAATGTCGTCCGAATAGACGCGTCCGGGCAGCAGTTCTTCCTCGTGAACGACCCCGATCTCGTCGAAGCCGTCTTCGTCGCGCGGCAGAGCAACTACGGCAAGACCCTCAATGCCAAAGTCGCGGCGATGGCGCTGGGCAACGGGCTGCTGACCAACGAGGGCGAGTCCTGGACGAGGCAACGCCGGATCATGCAGCCGCTGTTCGCCCGCAGGCAGCTGGACCGGTTCGCCGAGTCCATGATCGACGCCGCGGAACGCACCCTGGCCCGCTGGGCGACCCGTCCCGACGGCGACCGGCTCGACGTCTCCGTCGCGATGAACGCATTGACGCTCGACGTCACCGGCCCCGCGCTGTTCGGTGGCGACCTGTCCGACGACGCGGCCCGGGTGCACGAGGCGCTCGTGGAGATCCTGCGCTGCGTCGGCAAGGCGATGACCTCGCTGCTGACCTGGCTGCCGCTGCGCATCCCCGGCGTCACACCCGATGCGGCGTTGCGGTTGCAGGCGCCGCGCTGGCGCAAGCTGGACGCGGCGGTCGGGGTGCTCGACGACGTGGTCGCCCGGCTGATCCGGGAACGACAGGACAACCCTCGCGATGATCGGCACGATCTGCTCGGTCTGTTGCTCGACGCGCGGGACGAGGCGGGGGCGGCGGCGATGAGTCCGCGGCAGGTCCGCGACGAATTGAAGACCTTTCTACTGGTCGGGCACGACACCACGGCCTACTCGCTGGCCTGGACCCTGCTGCTGCTGTCGAATCATCCCGAGGCGCGCGAGCGCCTGATCGCCGAGGTCGACACCGTGCTCGGCGGCCGCCGGCCCACGCCCGCCGACCTCGACGAGCTGCCGTGGACCTCGGCCGTCATCGAGGAGGCGATGCGGCTGTATCCGCCTTCCTGGTTGATCGAACGGCAGGCCGTCGCCGACGATGTGCTCGGCGGCTACCATGTACCGGCGGGCGCGACCGTGTACGTGGCACCGTATCTCCTGCACCACGACCCGCGGTCCTGGCCCAATCCCGAAGGTTTCGATCCGCGCCGATTCCTGCCCGAGCACCGGCAGTTCGTCTTCCCCGCGACCGGCACCACCGCGAATCCTCTTGTCCGCCACCGCTTTTCATATCTCCCCTTCGGCGCGGGCCACCGCCAGTGCATCGGGCTGGGTTTCGCCCGCATCCAGGCCAAACTCATCCTCGCCATGCTCACCCAGCGCTACACCTTCGACCTCGCCGCCGGCGCCCGCGTCCTCCCCGAACACACCCTGACCCTGCGCCCCCGCGACGGACTGCCCATGGTCTTGCGCCGCCGAGCCGCGGCCGGCGACGCGGCGGCTCCCCTAGGCTGAGGGGTATGGCTGCTTCTACGAGCAACGAGATCCAGTTCGATCGTGCGCGGCAGGTTATTCCGGGCGGGGTGAACTCGCCGGTGCGCGCTTTCCGATCCGTCGGAGGCGCGCCCCGGTTCATCGTGGGTGCCGCGGGGCCGTATGTCACCGATGTGGAGGGCCGCGAGTACGTCGATCTCGTGGCTTCCTGGGGGCCCGCCATTCTCGGTCACGCACATCCGGAAGTCGTTGCGGCCGTGCAGGATGCGGCGGCGCGCGGATTGTCGTTCGGTGCCAGCACACCGGCCGAGACCGAGCTGGCCGAACTCGTCGTGGCCCGGCTCGGCGGCCCACGCGCCGAGGGCGGGTTGATCGACGAACTCCGCCTCGTGTCCACCGGCACCGAGGCGACGATGACCGCGATCCGGCTGGCCCGCGGGTTCACCGGAAAACCGTTGGTGGTCAAGTTCGCCGGCCACTATCACGGTCACTCCGACGGCCTGCTGGCCGCCGCGGGCTCCGGCGTGGCCACCTTCGGCCTGCCCGCCTCGGCCGGGGTGCCCGAGCCGATCGCTGCGCAGACGATCGTGCTGCCGTACAACGACATCGCCGCGGTCCGTGCCGCTTTCGCCGCGCATCCGGGCCGGATCGCGGCCGTCATCGTCGAAGCCGCCGCCGCGAACATGGGTGTCGTCGCGCCCGGCGACGGCTACAACGCCGCGCTGGCCGCCCTCGCGCACGAGCACGACGCGCTGCTGATCCTGGACGAGGTGCTCACCGGGTTCCGGGTCGCGCCCGACGGCTACTGGGGCCTCGAAAGGTCGCGCTCGACCGCACAATACGACGCCGACCTGGTGGCGTTCGGCAAGGTGATCGGCGGCGGCATGCCGCTGGCGGCGGTCGGTGGCCGCCACGACGTCATGGCGTGCCTCGCGCCGGAGGGACCGGTGTATCAGGCGGGCACGCTGTCCGGGAACCCGCTCGCCGTCGCCGCGGGTCTGGCCACGCTGCGCCTCGCGGACCAAAAGACCTACGATCTGCTGGACCAGACCAGTAGCACGATTCAGGCAGCCACCGCGGCGGCCCTCACCGAAGCCGGTGTCGCGCATACCGTTCAGTCGGCGGGCAACCTGTTCTCGGTGCTGTTCTCCCCCACCCCGGCCCGCGACTACGCGGCCGTGCAGGCGCAGGACACCTTCCGGTTCCCGCCGTTCTTCCACACCATGCTCGAACACGGCGTGGCGCTGCCGCCGAGTGTCTACGAGGCCTGGTTCGTCACCGCCGCGCACGACGACCGCGCGCTCACCACGATCCTCGACGCGCTCCCGCACGCCGCCCGGGCGGCCGCGGCGGCGCGCCCCGAATGATGCTCCGGCACAAGCGAAGAGCGCACTACCTGCCGGGGTTGTAGTCGCGTCGATACTTCGTCGGCGACAGACCGAGCTCGCGGGCGAAGTGGGCGCGCAGGTTGGGCGCGGTGCCCAGGCCGCTGTGCGCCGCGACGAGATCGACCGGCAGGCCGGTGCGTTCGAGCAGTTCGCGGGCGCGGGCCAGGCGCTGCGCGAGCAGCCAGCGGCTCGGCGTGGTGCCGAGTTCGGCATGAAACCGGCGGATCAGCGTACGCACGGACACACCCGCCGCGGCCGCGAGATCGCCCACCCCGGTCGGCTGATCCAGCCGCGCCATCGCCCATTCCAGCACCTCGCCGAGACCGGAGCCACCGTCCGGGGCGGGCACGGGTGCGGCCATGTACTGCGCCTGACCGCCCGCCCGATGCGGCGGGACGATCATCCGGCGCGCCACCGCGTTGGCGGCGCGGGTGCCCAGATCCGCGCGGATGACGTGCAGGCACAGGTCGATTCCGGCCATCAGCCCGGCACTGGTGAGCACGTCCGGTTCGTCGGTGTAGAGAATGTTCGGATCCACCCGCACGGCCGGGAACCGGCTCGCCAGCAGAGCGGCGTGCTCCCAGTGGCTGGTGGCCGTTCTGCCGTCGAGCACCCCGGCCGCGGCCAGCACGAACGCGCCGGAGCACAGCGAAACCATCCGGGCGCCGCGCGCCCGCGCCGCCCGGATGGCGGCCAGCGCGGCCGCGGGCGGATCCGTGTGCACGTCACCGGTTCCGGGGACGAGCACCGTATCCGCGGTAACCAGATCGTCGAGCCCGTGGGTGGCGCACATGCCGAACGACCCGGCGGGTCCCGCGTGACCGAACCAGGCCCGCAGGCCGACGTGCGCACCCGCGCCGTCGACCCCGCACAACCGCAGGTCGTACCAGTCGCCCGCGTGCTCGTGCGGGGGCGTACCGAAGGCCTGACACGCGAGCGCGACCTCGATGGCGGCCTGCTGCGGGAGCAGCAGCACCGCGAGAGTGCCTGGGACACTGGGCATGTCACAAAGCTATCGAATGATGGCAAACACGGCACTCGTGGCCGCCGCGACGGCTCTGTACGGTGACGTGACGTGACAGCCCACATCCCGGACAACCCTGCCGTCCTGCAGGTCGACAGCCGGCGGTGGCGGATTCTGGCGGTCGCCTCGGCCGCCCAATTCCTCGCCATCCTCGACCTGTTCGCGGTCAATGTCGCGTTCCCCGCACTGGAGCAAACCTTCCACGGCAGCACGCTGGCTCAGGTCTCGTGGGTGCTCAACGCCTACACCATCGTGCTCGCGGCGATGCTGGTGCCCGCGGGGCGGATAGCCGACGATATCGGCCGCAAGACCGCGTTCCTGGTGGGTATGACGCTGTTCGGGGTGGCGTCGCTGGGTTGTGCCCTCGCCCCGACGCTCGGCGTGCTGGTGGCGGCGCGGGTGGTGCAGGCCGTCGCGGGCGCGATTCTGATCCCGACCTCGCTCGGCCTGGCTCTGCCCGCCTTCCCGCCGCGCGAACACGCCAAGGTGATGGGCATCTGGACCGCCGTCGCCGCGGCCGGCGCGGGCAGCGGCCCGGTGGCAGGCGGTCTGCTGCTGGCCGCCGGCTGGCGGTGGATCTTCCTGATCAACATCCCGGTCGTCGTGGTCGCGGTGCTGGCCGGGCGCCGGGTGCTGCCCGCCGCGGCGCGCGGCGCCCGCAAACGCCTGGATCTGCTCGGCGCCACACTGGTGTTGCTCACCGCGGCCGCGTTGACGACCGTCTTCGTGCAGGCCCCGGAGTGGGGCTACACCTCCAAGGCGATTCTCGGCTGTGCGCTGGCGACCGTGCTGCTCGCGGCGCTCACTGTGCGGCATCTGCGCCGGGCGCCCGACCCGGTGGTCAGCTTCGCGCTCTTCCGGCACCGGCTGTTCACCGTCGCGGTCGGCGGGTTGTTCCTCTACTACCTGGCTTTCGCCGCGATGATCCTCGCGGCCACGCTGTTCCTCACCGGTCGCTGGCACTATTCCGTCGTGACCGCGGCGCTCAGCATCGCGCCCATGCCGCTGAGCACCATGACGACGGCGCTGCTGTACGGCCGGATCGTGGCCCGGGTCGGCGCGCGGATCGCGACCATGCTCGGCGGCGTGGCGCTCGCGGCCGGTTGCGGCTGGTGGGCGCTCACCGCGACGGACCGGCCGCAGTATCTCGCCGTGTTCCTGCCCGGCGCTATCCTGGCAGGGATCAGCACCGCGCTGTTGCAGCCTGCGCTGTTCGGGTCGGCGGCCACCCTGCCGGCGGAGCAGACCTCGCTGGCCAGCGCGGTGCTCATGATGTCGCGGCAGCTCTCCTCCGCGCTCGGCGTCGCGATCCTCACCGTGCTCCTCGGCCAGCAAGCGTTGCGCGAGTTCCGCATCGCCTGGGTGGCGATGGCCGCCGCCGCACTGGCCGCCGCCGTCGTCGGCCTGCGCTTTCGCGACAATGCCACTGTGCGCGAACCGGTTCGGTGACCGTCGCGCCTCAGCGCAGCCCGCGGAACGTGGCCCTGACCTCGTCGACGAAGACGGCGGGCTGCTCGAGGGCGGCGAAATGCCCGCCCCGGTCGAGCTCGTTCCAGTGCCGCAGATCGGCGAACTGCGGCTCGGCCAGTCGGCGCGTCGGCCGGTAGATGTCGGCGGGGAAAACCGAGCACCCGGTGGGCACCGTGATGCGGCTGTCGTCGCCGGTCGCGGCGGCGAAGCTCTCCCAGTAGAGCCGTGCGGCCGAGGCGCCGGTAGCCGGCAGCCAATACGTCAAAAGGTTGTCGAGCAGTTCGTCCTCGGTGAAGACGGTGCCGGGATCGCCGGCGCAATCGCTCCAGGCCTGGAACTTGTCGATGATCCAACCGGCCAGCGCCGCAGGCGAATCCGTCAGGCCGTAGCCGATGCTCTGCGGTCGAGTCGCCTGAATGGCAGCGTATGCCGAGCCCTGGGCACGATGTCCGGCGAGCGCGGCCACTGCGCGACGGTCCGCCTCGGTGAGGTCCTCGGCATCCACCGGTGCACGGAACGGCACCATGTTCAGGTGGATGCCGAGCACCTGCTGCGGATGCCGTCTGGCCAGCGCCATGGTGATCCGCGCGCCCCAGTCGCCGCCCTGGGCGGCGTAGCGGGCGTAACCGAGCCGGTGCATCAGCTGGTCCCAGGCGTCGGCGATCCGCTCCGCGCCCCACCCGGTCCGCTCCGGCTTACCGCTGAAACCGAACCCCGGCAGCGACGGGCACACGACGTGGAACGCGTCGGATGCGTTGCCGCCGAACGCGACCGGATCGGTCAGCGGTGCGACGACCTTGTGGAATTCGGTGACCGAGCCGGGCCAGCCGTGCGTGATCAGCAGCGCCGTCGCGCCGGCGTGCGGCGACCTTGCGTGCACGAAATGCACTGGTAATCCGTCTATCTCGGTGACGAACTGCGGGAACCGATTCAGCCGCCGCTGTGCGGCGCGCCAGTCGTACTCGTCCAGCCAGTACCGGCACAGCCCGCGCAGATAGGCCGCGGGTGTGCCCTGGGACCAGTCGCCGACCGTCTCGGGCTCGGGCCATCTGGTGCGGCGCAGGCGCTCCCGCGCATCCGTCACCACGGATTCCGGGATCTCGACTTCGAACGGCACGACGGCCGCGGACTGTCCGGGCATGGGCACACTGCCTTCCGGTTGTCGCTCGCATTGTCCGAGGCTCAAAATACTTGATGCACTTACCCTTTGCGAGCCCGAATCGAGCAACCGAAGTCAGGAATGTCCGAATTGTCCCGAGGGCCGATCGGAGGTGACACATTCTTTCCGAACAGAAGTGACAAATCAGACTTCCGACAAACCGGAAGCAGCTCGAATATTGTTGCCTACCTGCTGTTTTCATCTCCTCTTTACCGTTCCGTCATTTCCCTCGCAGCGTGGACACCGCGCGGAATACCCCCCTATAGTCGGGAAAATGCGGACAGCGAGACTTCATGGAATCGCGGACCTGCGGGTGGGGAACGAACCACCGCCGGCGGCGGCTACGGGCGAGACCCTGGTTCGGGTCACCGCGGTCGGCATCTGCGGATCGGATCTGCACTGGTACGAAGACGGCGCGATCGGTGACGCGAAACTCGGGCAGCCGTTGATACCCGGTCACGAGGGCGCGGGTGAGATCGCCACCGGGCCGCGGCGCGGCGAACGGGTCGCGATCGATCCGGCGATCCCGTGCGAGACCTGCCGCGCCTGCCGGGACGGGTATCGAAATCTCTGCTACCACGTGCGATTCGCCGGTCACGGGGTAACCGACGGGATGCTCCGCGAGACCCTGCCGTGGCCGTCACATCGCTTACATCCGTTGCCGGACAACGTATCCGACGCAGCAGGCGCACTGCTCGAGCCGCTGGCGGTCGCCCTGTGGGCGCTGGATCTCGGCCGGGTACCGTTCGGCGGCACCGCGGCGGTCGTGGGCTGCGGACCGGTCGGACTGCTGCTGATCCAGGTGCTACGCGCCGCCGGGGTATCCCGCGTGCTCGCGGTCGAGCCGTTGCCGCACCGTCGAGACGCCGCCGCGAAATGGGGCGCCGACGAAATTCTCGATCCCTACCCTGCCGCCGACCCACCCGACTTCGCCGCGCACGGCGTCGATGTCGCCTTCGAAATGGCCGGAAACGACGACGCGGTGCACATCGCCATGGCCGCCACGCGACCGGGTGGACGGGTGGTGCTGGGCGGCATCCCCGGCTCGGACACCACGACCTTCCGGGCGTCGCTGGCCCGCGGCAAAGAGCTGACGATCGCAATGGTCCGGCGCAGCAACGAAACTCACCCGCGCGCGATCGATCTGGCGGCGCGCGGTGTCATAGCACTCGACCCGCTCGTCTCGTCGCGGGTCCCGCTCACCGAGGCACCCGCCGCGTTCGCCGACGCGCAGCGCCGCACCGGACTGAAAGTCATCATCACGCCGTAACGGCACCGACTCGACGAATTCGACACCGCGATCTTCACGGCCGCCGCCGCGGCCGCCTTTGGCGAGGGGGATTATGTCCGCGTTCACGACACACGAAACGGCAACGGAACCGATCGCCATCATCGGTATGGCCTGCCGGTATCCCGGCAATTCGAGTTCGCCGCAAGCATTCTGGGATTTCCTGTCCGCCGGTGCGACGGCCGTCACCGATTTCCCGGCCGACCGCGGCTGGGATCTCGACCGCCTCCGTGCCGACCCCGCGCGCGCCGGGGCCAGTGCGGTGCATCGCGGCGGCTTCCTCGATGCCGCCGCATTCGACGCGGCGTTCTTCGGCATCTCCCCCCGCGAGGCGACCGCGATGCATCCCGAGCAGCGGCTCCTGCTCGAAGTCGCTTGGGAGGCTTGCGAACACGCCATGCTCGACCCGCACTCGCTGCGCGACACCGATACCGGCGTGTACGCGGCGCAGCTGTCCACCGCGTACGGACCGCCGATGCACCTGGCGCCGGAGGGCGCGGCCGGGCTGATGCTGACCGGGAACATAGCCGCCGCGCTCAGCGGCCGGATCGCCTACACGCTCGGGGTCACCGGTCCCGCGATCACGATCGACACCGCTTCGTCGGGTTCACTGGTCGCGATTCACCTTGCGGTACAAGCACTTCGCGCCCGTGCGTGCGAACGCGCGCTGGCGGGCGGCGTCTCCGTCATGCCGACACCGGGGTTCTTCACCGAATTCACCAGGCAGCAGGGGCTCGCACCGGACGGCCGGGCGAAACCGTTCGCCGCCGACGCGGACGGCACGGTCTGGTCCGAAGGAGCGGGCATGATCATGCTGACGCGGCTGTCGGACGCCCGGGCGAACGGGCACCGGGTGCTGGCGGTGATCCGCGGCTCCGCGGTCAATTCCGACGGCGCGAGCACCGGTCTCACCGCCCCGAGCGCCACGGCCCAGCAACGGTTGATCACGCGGGCGCTGGCCGACGCCGGGCTGACGGCCGCCGACGTGGATGCCGTCGAGGCGCACGGCTCCGGCACCAGAGCCGGCGACCGGGCCGAGGCCACCGCCTTGGTCGAGACCTACGGTGTCGATCGGGCACGGGACCGGCCGTTGCGGGTCGGCAGCGTGAAATCCAATATCGGCCATGCCCAAGCCGCCGCGGGCGTGGCCGGGCTGATCAAGTCGGTCCTGGCACTGCAGCACGAAAAGCTGCCCGGCCTGGTGCATTTCGGCACACCGTCGCCGGAGGTGGACTGGGCGGCGGCCGCGGTGCTGCCGCTCGCCGAGACCGAGCCGTGGCTGCGCGGTGACCGCCCGCGACGCTGCGGGGTGTCCTCGTTCGGCGTGGCCGGCACCAACGCGCACGTGATCGTCGAGGAGGCACCGGAATTCGAGGCGGCCGACCCCGCCGAGGCCGTACCGGCGGACGTGCAGCCGTGGGTGATCTCGGCCCACAGCGAGACTGCCCTGCGCGCACAGGCGGCGCGACTGCTGGCGACCGCGGAACCCGAGCGGCCCGCGGACGTCGGGTACTCGCTGGCAGTCACGCGGTCCCGCTTCGATCATCGGGCAGTGATCGTCGGTACCGACCGAGCGGAGCTGGTGTCGGGCCTCGAAGCGGTGGTACGCGGCGTCCCCGCGTCGCAGGTGGTGCGGGGCACTGCGTGGTCCGAACCGCGACCGGTCTTCGTCTTTCCGGGACAGGGCGGACAGTGGCCGGGAATGGCGACCGCACTGGCGAAATCGTCAGCGGAGTTCGCGGGGCACTTGGCCGATTGCGCCGCGGCGCTGCGGCCCTATCTGCCGTGGTCGCTCTCGGATGTCCTCGACGGCGTCGCGGGCGCGCCGAGCATCGAGCGCGTCGACGTCGTACAGCCGGTGCTGTGGGCGGTGATGGTCGCCCTGGCGCGGGTGTGGCAGGGCTACGGTGTGCAGCCCGCTGCGGTGGTGGGACATTCGCAGGGCGAGATCGCCGCCGCCTGCGTCGCGGGTGCGCTCTCCCTCGACGACGGGGCCCGGGTGGTCGCGCGCCGCAGTCAGGTGGTGCTGGCGCTGTCCGGGACCGGCGCGATGCTCTCGCTCGGGCTCGGGGCCGAGGCGGCGCGAAAGCGGATGGCACGCTGGGGAACTCGGCTCGACATCGCCGCGATCAACGGTCCGGGAGCGGTGGCGGTGTGCGGTGAACCCGCGGCGATCGCGCAATTGCAAGCCGAATGCGAACGCGACGACATCCGCGCCCGGCCGATCAACGCGGACTACGCCTCGCACAGCAGCCACGTCGACCCCGTCGAGCGCGAACTGCGCGAAACACTCGCGCCGGTGCGGCCGCGCACGGGAGCGGTGCCCCTGTATTCGACGGTCACCGGCGCGCCGATCCGGCACGATGCGCTCGACGCCGGGTACTGGTGGCAAAACCTGCGCAGGCCGGTCCAGTTCGAGGCCGCCACCCGCAGTCTGCTCGACGCGGGGCACCACGTGTTCATCGAGATCAGCCCGCACCCGGTCCTGGCCTTCGGCCTCGAAGGCACCATCGAGGCCGCCGGAGCCGACGCCGCGGTGCTCGCGACGCTGCGCCGCGACGACGGCGGACTGGACCGTCTGACCATGTCCCTGGCCCAAGCCGAGGCCCACGGCGTCGCCGTCGACTGGCACACGTATTTCGCGCCGGTCCAACCGCGCCGAATCCCCTTGCCCACCTATGCGTTCCAGCGCCAACGCTATTGGCTCGACGCACCCGGAGCTCCGGCCGCCGACGCTGCGCCGGTAGCGGACACCGATCCGGAGCCCGCCGCGCCGTCCACCACCCCGCGCGATATCCGGGAGCTGGTGGCGCGCGAGATCGCCGCGGTGCTCGGCCTGGACACCGCCGCCGAGGTGAGCGCCGGCCTGTCGTTCAAGGCCCTCGGCTTCGAGTCCATGACCAGCGTGGAGTTGCGCAACCGGTTGAGCGTCGCGCTGGGGCGACGCCTGCCGACCACCCTCATCTACGACTACCCCTCCCCGCGTGCGCTCGCCGACCACCTCGCCGGACTCGGCGGCGACCCGAGCGACAACCCGGACCGCGACGCCGCCGAGGCGCCCACCGCCCGCGGTCCGCGCGGATTCGACGATATGGACGGCGCCGAGCTGGTGCGGCTGGCGCTCGGTAAGGAGGCACGGTGAACACATCGGTTGACGAACTGGTCGAGGCGCTGCGCGAGTCGCTGAAGGAGAACGAGCGGCTGAAAGCGCGGATCAGCGAGCCGATCGCGATCATCGGCATGGCGTGCCGCTTTCCCGGCGGCGTGAGCTCGCCCGAGGATCTCTGGGATCTGCTGGCCGCCGACGGTGACGCGATCGCGCCCTTCCCCACCGACCGCGGTTGGGACACCGACACCCTCTACCACCCCGATCCGGAGCACCCCGGCACAACCTACGTGCGCGAGGGCGGATTCCTGCGCGACGCGGCGCTTTTCGACGCCGGGTTCTTCGGAATCACGCCGCGCGAGGCCGCCGCGATCAATCCGCAGCAGCGCCTGCTGCTCGAATGCGCTTGGGAATCCCTCGAACGCGCCGCCATCGATCCGACCACCCTGGTCGGCAGTCGCACCGGAGTCTTCGCCGGGGTGATCTACCAGGACTACAGCGTGCCGCTACAGGCACCGCCGAACGACGCCGAAGGCTATCTGCTCACCGGCGAACTCGGCAGCGTCGCGTCCGGCCGGATCGCCTACACGCTGGGTTTACAGGGCCCCGCCGTCACTATCGACACGGCGTGCTCGTCGTCGCTGGTCGCGCTGCACGCGGCCGCCGCTTCGCTGCGCCGGGGCGAATGCTCGCTCGCGCTGGCCGGCGGTGCGACGGTGATGTGCCACCCGCGGGTGATCACCGAGATGTCCCGGCAGGGCGGGCTGGCCCCGGACGGACGCTCGAAGCCGTTCTCCGACAACGCCGACGGGGCCGGCTGGGGTGAAGGCGTCGGCATGCTCGTGCTGGAGCGACTATCCGACGCGCACGCCAACGGGCACGCGATACTGGCGGTGCTGCGCGGCTCGGCGATCAACTCCGACGGCGCCAGCAACGGCCTCACCGCACCGAACGGGCCCGCCCAGCAACGGGTCATCCGCGACGCGCTGCACGCCTGCGACCTCTCGCCTGCCGAGGTGGACGCGGTAGAGGCGCACGGGACGGGCACCTCGCTCGGCGACCCGATCGAAGCGGGGGCACTCATCGCCGCCTACGGTGCGGGCCGCCCGGCGCAGCGGCCGCTGTGGGTCGGCAGCGTGAAGTCGAACATCGGTCATCCGCAGGCGGCCGCCGGCGTGGCCGGAGTGATCAAGATGGTGCTGGCGCTGCGGCACGAAACATTGCCCGCGCTGGTGCATTTCACGACACCGTCCCGGCACGTGGACTGGGCGGAGGCGGGTGTGCGGCCACTCGCCGAAGCGGTGCCGTGGCCGCGCGGCGAGCGGGTACGGCGGTGCGGGGTGTCCTCGTTCGGCATCAGCGGCACGAACGCGCACGTGATCCTCGAGGAAGCGCCGGTGGCGACACCCGACACCGGGTCCAGTGGCCCACCGGCCGAAGTGACGCCGTGGGTGGTCACCGCCCGAAGTGCCGCGGCCCTGCCCGCGCAGGCCGCGGCTCTGCGCACCGCGGCGGCGACCGAACGTCCCGAGGACGTTGGATTCTCATTGGCGCTCAACCGCTCTCGGTTCGACCACCGAGCCGTGGTGGTCGGCACCGACCGCGACGAATTGCTGACCGGTCTCACGGCGCTGTCGCGCGACGAGGCCGCGCCGCAAGTGGTGCGCGGGACCGCCTGGCCGGACCCGCGTCCGGTCTTCGTGTTCCCCGGACAGGGCGGACAGTGGCCGGAAATGGCCGCGGCGCTGCTGAAGTCGTCGCCGGTGTTCGCACAGAGCTTGGCCGAGTGCGCTGACGCGCTCGCCCGGTACGTCCCGTGGTCGTTGCACGACGTCCTCGACAATGCCGCGGGCGCACCGAGTCTCGATCGGGTCGATGTCGTGCAGCCAGTGCTGTGGGCCGTGATGGTCGCACTGGCCCGGGTGTGGCAGGCCTACGGCGTCGAACCCGCTGCGGTGGTGGGACATTCTCAGGGCGAGATCGCCGCGGCCTGCGTGGCGGGCGCGCTGTCCCTGGACGACGGCGCGCTCATCGTGACGCGACGTAGCCGAGCGGTGTTGCCGCTGTCGGGAACGGGCGCGATGCTCTCGCTCGGCCTCGGTGCGGCCGCGGCACGGGAACGCATGGCGCGGTTCGGCACCCGGCTGTCCGTCGCCGCAGCGAACGGGCCCGAGTCCACGGTGGTCTGCGGCGAACCGGACGCGATCGCGGAACTACAGGCCGAATGCGCGGCCGCGGGCGTGCACACCCGGACCATCAACGCGGACTACGCCTCGCACAGCAGTCACGTGGACCCGATCGAGGCCGAGCTGCTCGACGCACTCGCCCGAGTGCGGCCGCGCGCCGGATCGGTGCCGATGATCTCCACGGTGACCGGCGCGCCGATCGAGCACACCGCACTCGACGCGAACTACTGGTGGCAGAACCTGCGCAGGCCGGTCGAATTCGAAAGCGCCACCCGTCATCTGCTGACTGCCGGACATCACGTCTTCGTCGAGATCAGCCCGCACCCCGTGCTCGCCTTCGGTATCGAAAGCACCATCGAGGCGACCCGGGCCGAGGCGGCCGTGGTCGCCACCCTGCGCCGCGACGACGGTGGTTTCGATCGCATGACCGCCGCCCTCGCCCAGGCGCACGCGTACGGCGTGCATGTCGACTGGGACGCCTATTTCGCACCGACTCGACCACGCCGAATCCCCCTGCCCACTTATGCTTTCCAGCGCCAGCGCTACTGGCTCACCGAAGCGCCGCACACCGGACCGGCCGACCTCACCGCGGCCGGGCTCGAACGCCCGGCGCACCCGTTGATCGGCGCGGGCGTGCAGCTCGCCGACACCGAGGGGCACCTGTTCACCGCGAGCCTGTCGCTGGACAGTCAACCCTGGCTCGCGGACCACACGGTCGGCGGCGAGGCGATCCTGCCCGGTACCGCGATGGTCGAACTCGCGTTGCGGGCGGGCGAACAGGTAGGCGCCGAATGGGTGGACGAGCTGGTGCTCGAGGCTCCGCTGGTGCTGCCCGGCGACGACACGGTCCAGGTCCAGCTCACCGTCGGCGCGGTGGACGACACGGGCGGACGGCGGGTCAGCCTGTACTCCCGGCGCGGCGGCCTCGGCGCGTGGACCCGGCACGCGCACGGCACGGTGTCCCCCACCTGGGAGCCGCCGGCCGACGGATTCGCCGAGTGGCCGCCCACCGACGCCGCACCGATGAACGTGGACGCCGTCTATGACCGTGCGGCACAGGCGGGTATGGCGTACGGGCCCGCCTTCCGCGGCTTGGACCGGTTGTGGCGGCGCGGCGACGAGTACTACCTCGAATCGCGCCTGCCGAACGAAATAGCTTCCGACGCCGGGCAATACGGTCTGCACCCCGCCTTGACCGACGCCGTGCTGCACGGCTGCCTCGCCGCCATGGCCGACCGGAACGCGCTCACACACGCGGCGGTCCTGCCGTTCACCTGGACGGGGGTCGGCCTGTACACGCTCGGCGCGGCAGCGGTCCGGGCTCGCATCACTGCCCTGGGCGACACGGAGTTCCGTGTCGACCTCGCCGACGACGCGGGTGCGGCCGTCGGCCAGATCGCGACGCTGAGCTTCCGGCCCGCCGGTTCCCTGCTACAGGGTGCGACCCAGGCGCTGTCCACCGTCCGCTGGACCTCGCTGGCCGCACCCGCCGATACCGGAACCAGCGACGAGCTGTGGGTGCTCGGCGACGACCTCGGCCACCGACTCGCCGACGCCGGAGTCGAATTCGGCCGCTGTACCGATGCCACCGCCGCGGGGACCTCGAGTCCAGTGCTGCTCGACGTCGCCCCCGCCACCACCGCCGACGGCGTGGCCCGCGCGGCGCTCGACGTCGTGCGGCGGGTGCTGTCCGATATCCGGGCGTGGCTCGCGGCCACCGGCGACCCGGCGGCACGGCTCGCGGTGGTCACCCATCGTGCGGTCGCAACCACGCCCGACGAGGACGTCACCGATCTCGCGAGCGCCGCGGTCTGGGGTTTGATCCGCACCGCGCAGGCCGAATACCCCGGCCGGTTCGTCCTGGTGGATCTCGATGACGAACCCGCCTCCGCGCGGGCGCTGCCGCCGGCGTTGCGCACCGCGGAGGAGCAGATCGCGATTCGCGACGGTCATCTGAGCACACCGCGGATCGGCCCGTTGCGCACCGAAGCCACCGCCCCACCCTTGGCGGATCCGGCCCAGACCGTGCTGATCACCGGCGGCACCGGCGGACTCGGCGGACTGCTCGCGCGCCACCTCGTGACCGTGCATCACGTCCGGCACCTGCTCCTGGTCAGTCGACGCGGCGAAACATCTCCCGGCGCAGCCGAACTCGTCGCCGAACTGAACGCACTCGGCGCCGAGGTCCGGGTGGCGGCATGCGATATCGCCGACTATGCGGCCACCGCCGACCTGCTGCGTTCGCTGCCCGCCGACCGGCCGCTCGGTGCGGTGATCCACGCGGCCGGGGTGCTCGACGACGGCACCGTCGAGACGCTCACCGATGCCCAGATCGAGCGCGTCATGCGCGCCAAGGTGGACGGCGCGGTGAACCTGCATCTGCTGACCGAGGATCTCGGGCTGTCCGGCTTCCTGACCTACTCCTCGGTGGCGGGTGTGCTCGGCACGCCGGGGCAGGCCAATTACGCGGCGGGCAACGCCTTCCTGGACGCGCTCGTGCAGCACCGCCGCGCGCACGGACTGCCGGGCATTTCGCTGGCGTGGGGACCGTGGGCGAGCGACGCGGGCATGACCGAGGGCCTGTCCGAGGTGGACCACGCCCGCCTGGGCCGGTGGGGACTGCTGCCGCTGGACGCCGCGGACGGCTGCGCGCTCTTCGACGCGGCCCGCGCCGCGGATCGGCCACTCGCCATTCCCTGCCGCATCCAGTTGACCAGATCCGGTGACGCACAGCTCATTCCGGCGATGCTGCGCGATATGGTCCGGGCCGCGCCCCGGCTCCGCCAGGCCACGAGCGCACCCAAGGCGGATGACACCGCACGCGAACGTGAGCGGCTGCGTGACCATCTGATCGGCTTGCCCGCGGCACAACGCCGAGCAGAACTGGTCCGGATCGTCACCCGGCACGCCGCCGAGGTCGCGAATCTGGCCTCGGCCGACGAGGTCGCCGCCGATCTGCCCCTGATGGCACTGGGTTTCGATTCGCTGGCCTCGCTCGAACTGCGAAATCGGCTGGTACATCAGCTCGGATTGACCGGGCACCTCTCCGCGAACGCGGTCTTCCAGACGCCGACGCCGACCGGCCTCGCCGCGCGGATCGCCACGATCCTGACCGGCGACGACGAGTCCGCCGCAGTCGACGAGCCGGCACCGGACCAGGTGCGGCTACCCGACGATATCGGGCCAGCCACCACCTCCGGCCCGGTCACCCTGGCCGCCGCCGCACACCTCTTCGTCACGGGCGCAACCGGTTTCGTCGGCAGCTTCCTGGTCCGTGAACTGCTCGACCGGACCTCGGCGACCGTGCACTGCCTCGTCGAGTCGCCGAGCGCGCCGGCGGGCCTGGCCCGGCTGCAGGACACAATGCGCGGCTACCGGTTGTGGGACGACGCGCTGGCCGAACGCCTGATCGCGGTGCCCGGCACGCTCACCGATCCCCATCTCGGCCTGACCGAGGCGGCGTTCGACGCGCTGGCCCGCACCGTGGACGGCGTATTCCATTGCGCCGCAGTCGTGGACGAATCCGAGTCCGCGGACGGGATGGCGGCCGCCCTGCGCCTGGCCGCCCGGCACCGGACGGTCCCGGTGCATCACCTGTCCACGTTCGCCGTCTTCGGACAGCAGGACACCGAAGCGCCCGCACTGACCGAGGACGCACCCACCGGCCCGTCGGACGCACTGACGGGCGAGCACGCGCGGTCCCGATGGATCGCGGAGGAAATGGTCTCGCGCGCACGCGACCGCGGGCTACCTGTCTCGGTCTACCGGTTGCCCAGGGTGTTCGGCCACCGGGAGACCGGGGCGTGCTCGCCGACGGACCTGCTCTGGCGCGTCGTGCAGGGTTGCGTCCAGGCGGGCGTCGCGCCCGCGACCGAACTTACCGCCGACCTCATCCCGGTCGACTACGCGGCGAAAGCCGTTGCCGCCCTGGCCTGCGACGGCGGAGCGGCCGGTGCGACCTTCCACCTGTCCAACCCGGAACCGGTGCCGTTCGCATCGATCGTCGCCGCTCTCGTCGCCCGTGGGTATCCGCTGGCCGAACTCCCCGCGGGTCTGTGGGCGGACATGATCGGCAGCGATCCCGACAATGCCGCCCATCCGGTGCTGCAAGCCTTCTCGGAGATCGCCTTCGAGCAGCCCGGCCACGGCCGGTCGTCGTTCGAGTCCACCGCGACCCGGGCGGCGCTCACGGCGGTCGGCGTATCCGGCCCGCCCGCGAGCGCCGCGGCGCTCGGCGCGACCATCGACTATTTCATCGAGACGGGCCACCTGCCCGCCGCACAGGAGGCCTCGACACGATGAGCGGTGAATACCATCTAGCGCAGGCGAACATCCTCTACGCCGTCGACTCGCTGAAGTCCGAGACGCTCGCCGACTTCCACGAGCTCGCGTTGAAGATCGACGCGATGGCCCGCGCCGCACCGGGTTTCGTCTTCCGGCTCGAGTCGCTGTTCGATCTCCCCGAAGACCCCTACATGCTGAACATTTCGGTGTGGGAGGACATGGCGACGCTGCGGGAGTTTACCTATCGGGGCGAGCATGCCGGTTCCCTGCGCATCCGCCGGAAATGGTTCAAGCCGCCGCGCGGTGCTCCGTCGGTGCTGTGGTGGCTGCCCGTCGGCAGCCTGCCCGATGTCGGCGAGAGCATGGCCAGGCTGGACCTGCTGAACGCGAAAGGCCCAACGCAGGAAGCGTTTACATTCCGTCGCGCGTTTCCGCCACCCGTATCCGGAAAGGATTGATCGGTGCATCCTGACGACCGGCCGCTGTCGCCGGCAGCGGCGTTGCAAGCCGTCCGCGAGTTCGCGCGGACCACGTTGCTCGGCCACGACGCCGAGTTCGATTCCGGCGCGGAACCGCCCCTGGCGCTGTACGAACCCCTGCACAAGATGGGTCTGCTGAACTGGTGGCTGCCCACCGAATACGGTGGCGCCGGCCTCGGCCTCACCGACAGCATCGACCTCGTCTCCGAGCTCGCCTACGCCGACGCGGGCTCGGCCTTCACCCTGCTGATCTCCATCCTCAGCAGCTCGATGGTTTCGCTGTACGGCGCACCGGAACTCAAAGAGCGGTTCCTCACGGCGATGACCCGCGAGGGCGGCTACTCGGCCGCGCTGGGCAGCGAGCAGGCGGCGGGCAGCGAGCTGATCAATCTCGCCACCACACTCACCCGGCGCGGCGACGACGTGGTCCTCAACGGCGAGAAGATGTTCTCCACCAATTCCGGCTTCGCCGACTACCTCGTCGTGTTCGCCAGGTCCGCCGGGGACAAGAAAGGGGCGACCTATCACGCGGTGCTCGTGCCTCGGGACACACCGGGAGCGCAGGTGGTCAAACGCTGGGACATGATCGGTCTCCGGTCGGCGGGCACCTACCAGGTGTCGTTCACTGACTGCGTCGTGCCGAGCGGCAATGTGCTGAACGGGCCGGGACTAAAGATCATCGAGGTCGGTTTGAACTCGAGCCGGATCCTGATCGGGACCATCGCGCTCGGCGTCGCCAGGCGGATCCGGGATATCTGCCTGGATTACGCGATGACCAAACCGCTGGGCGGTCGCACCCTCGTCGAGAACGCGGTGTTCGCAAGCAAACTCGGGCAGATGGAAATGCAGATCGACGTCATGCGCAACCAATGCCTGGCCGCGGCAACCGAATACGACGCCATCATGGCGACCGATGACCCGGCCGCTGAGTTCCTCCAGCGCGGCGCGCTGCGGTCGGCCCTGACCACCAAGATGTTCTGCGGCCAGACCGGCTGGCAGGTGGCCACGGTCGGCTCGGAGATGTTCGGCGGCCTCGGCTACACCACCGAACTGCCCATCGCCAAGTACCTGCGCGATATCCGGGCGGTGACCATCGTCGAAGCCGGCGACGACGTGCTTCGTGAACTCGTCTTCCGGCGGTTCGTGCTGCCGGCCAACCGCAGGATCTGAGGTAGCCCGAATGGGTCAGCGAACAATCAAGCAACCGTCGCCCTGGCTGCAGCATGTGGTGTCCGATGCCCAGCAGGGCACCGCCTGCCTGGTGTGCGTGCCGCCGGCCGGGGGCGCCGCCGGCGCGTATTGGACTTGGACACAATGGTTGCCACCGCAGATCGACTTGCTGCTGGTGCAGCCGCCGGGGCGGGAAGACCGCTACGCGGAGCCGCCCGAGTGGACGCTCGACGAGGTTCGCGAGCAGTTCACGCACGCGCTCGCCGCGCTGCCCGAGGTGCCGTACCACGTGCTCGGCCACAGCATGGGCAGCCTGATCGGCACGCATATCGCGACCTGGCTGGCCCCGCACCGCGAGGTGCGACGGTTGATCGTCAGCTCGTACCGGCCGGATCCCAGCGAGAGCCGCTTCTCCCGGGTGTTCCCGAGCGGCCGGATCGACGATATCGACCTCGCCCAGCTCGCCGCGCTCAGCGGTCTGGAAGTGGCCGATTGGCACGCGCTGCCCGCCGAGTTCCAGGAGGGCCTGACCCGGCGCTGGTATGCGGATCTGGCGTTGTCCGCGGAACTGCCCGTCCCCACCGAACCGGTGCTGGACTGCCCCATCACCGCGTGGCTCGGCGACCACGACCTCATGCCCGCGGGCGCGCTCACGGCCTGGTCGAAACTCACCACCCGCAGCTGCACGGTCGAAACCTGGCCCGGCGGCCACGATTACCTCTTCGCCCGGCCCACCCCGGTCCGGGAACGCCTGCTCGAACTCATGGAAACCGATCGGCCGCCGGCCTGATCGGCACAACCATGCGAGGTGGGACACGAGCGCCGACCCGCAATCGTGCAAGGCCACTCCGCGGCAGTGGAGCGAAGTCGTCACCGGCCGTTCCGCGCGTTTCCGCAGAACACGTTGCGGGTCACGGTAATTCGGCGCGGCGGAGGGCGGTGGCGCGGAAGCCGAGGAGTGCGCCGAGGGCGACTACGGCGGCGCTGACGACGAAGACCGGACGGGTGCCCCAGGCTGCGATGGCCGCGCCGACTATCGGATAGACGAGGGGTGCGAGGCCGAGGGTCACCAGGCTGGCCGCTGCGGTTACCCGGCCGAGATAGGCTGGCACAGCAGTGGTTTGAATGAGCGCCGCGCACAGCGCACCGCTGAGTCCCGCGGTGAGGCCGATGATGATGCCGATGCCCGCCGCGACCGGCAGGGCCGCGGCGTAGGCCAGCGCGCCGATCGCGATCGCACCGAGCATCAGGCACACCGGCTGCACGAGTCCGGCCCGAGGTACCCGGCCGCCGACCGCGAGCAACAGCGACGCGGCGGCCGCGCCCACACCGAATCCGCCGATGATCCAGCCGAGGCCTGTTGCGCCCCAGCCCCGTTCAGCGGCGAGCAGGGTGACGCCGATATTCAGCGGACCGGTGAAACCGAGCTCGCCCACGGCGAGGACGACGACCAGCGGTGCCAGCACCGGGTCGCGGCGAATGTAGCGCACGCCTTCGACCAGATCCGCCCACGCGGTGCTGCGCTGCTCGACCGCACCGTCGTCCGGCAGCGGCGCGATCCGGACGGCGATCAGCAGCGGTAGCGACACCGCGAACAACAGTGCGGCAGTGGTGAAAGCGAGCGACGGACCGCCGGTCGCCAGCGCCAGTCCGCCGAGCGGAGAGCCGCCGATCAGCGCGGCGCGGGACGCCAGCCCGCGCAGGCCCTGCACCCGAGCCAGCTGGTCCGGCTTCGTGATGCGCGGCGGCAGCGCGCCGACCGCGGGCAGGAACAGCGCATCGATCACGCCGAACACCAGCGCGACCAAGGCGAGCAGCCAGACGCCGGGAGTCGCCAACGCCAACACACCCGCCGCGCCCAGGATCACCAGGCAGCGCGTCAGATCGCTGCCGATCAACACCTTTCGCGGCCCGAACCGGTCGGCGAGCACTCCCCCGCCGAGCATCAGCAGCACCCTGGGCACCGCCGCCACCGCCAGGATCAGCCCGGCCTGCGCCGGCGTGCCGACCTGAATCGCCGCCCAGGACAGTGCGAGAAAGTACACGCTGTCCCCCAGCAGCGAACAGACGAACGCGCCGAGCCAGCGCAGCACATTCGCATCGCGATACGCCGGCGGCACCTGCGCGTCCGGCCGAACGGCTTCGGTACTCACGGCCGGGACGGAAATCCGTACAGCTGCACCGCGACGTGCTCGCGACCTTCGACCTCACCCGCCGCGACCGCCGCCTCGCCGCGCTGCTGCCAGCGGCGGACCACAGCGGTGAGCTCCGCCTCCAGCTCGGCCAGCTCGGCCGCGGTCAGCCGCGGCGTGTACTCGGCGCTGAACGCCGCGTCGGTCCAGGCCTTCGGCCACGCCGACTGCTGATCGAGGTAGGCGCGGTACCGTTCGCTGCGGTCGGCCAGCAGCTGCCGGGTGACCTGCCCGACGACCATCGCGCCCTCGGGATCGGCGAGAAAGTCCGAGCTGCGGAAGCTCCAGCCCTTGTCCGACACCGGTTTCCACCAGCGCTCGCGGCCGTCGGTCCCCAATTCCGGTGCCGCCACGACGAATCCGTGCGCCGCCAGCTTCCGCAGGTGGTAGCTGACGAGCGAGACCGCCTCGTCCACCTGCTCGGCCAGCTGCGACGCGGTCGCGGAGCCGGCGGTGTGCAGCGCGCGATACAGCGCGATCCGCAACGGATGCGTGAAGACCTTCAGCGTATCGAGATCGGTGATGGTCGGCGGCGCAGCGTCGGGCATGCCACTCAGGCTAGATACGAAAGGAAATTTGCGCAATTATTCTTTCGTATCTTGTTCTCCCGGTCAGTCGTCGATCCGGAAGTACGTGAGATCGAAGTCGTGCTCCCACGCGACACCGTCGGCCGATTTCTCCCAGGCACCGGTGATCTGTTTCCCGTCGACGCTGAAGGTGCCCGAATAGCGTTGGGAGAAGCCGGGTTCCATGCGCCACATGTGCAGGGCACCGGCCTCCAGGCGCATCTGATAGGTACGGCTGACACCGCGCGAATCGTAGTGGTGCCGGACGAACGACCCGTCCCGGTCGAGGCCGATGATCACGATCGCGTCGGGCGCCATCGGATTGTCGATGACCGAGCGCTCGACCAAAAACTGCTTGGTCTTCATCCATTCGAACGTCGTCGTACCGCTGCGGTCCTTGACGGCCGGGGTGCCCGGGCCGAAGAACCCCGCCGCGAACGATGCCTCCACCTGCCACCGGCCGACCAGCGGTTCGAGCCGGTCGAGCGCGGTATCCCGGCTGTCCGGGATGTCCGATGGTTGCGGATCCTGGGTCGTGGTCATTGCGCCTCCTGCTCGTGGTGTTACCCCGAGTAGACGCCGTGGCGCGCCGGAAATCATCGGTGCGGTTCGCGTGTCACCGCACCGCCCAGGTCGGGCGCCAGGCATCCGCGGGGACCGGGGGCAGACTGCCGACGTGGTCGATGACGCCGCGCAGTCCCGGATGCGGATTCGCAGCGGCGAAGATGAGCGACAGCGGGTAGGCGAGGGCCGGATTCGCGAGCGGGATGCGGCGCAGGTCGTAGTGCGCGGGCCAGAGGTAGCGGTCCCGCGCGCCGACGAGGGTCGCCACGTCCGCCGAATCCGCCAGAATGTCGAGCAGTACCTCGTTGCCGAAATTCGGCCCGGCGGCATCGATGCGCAGATCGAAATCCGTGGCGAGCTGATCGTAGAAGTCCGCCCATTCGCTGCGCGCCGCGATGCCCGGCACCCAGATACGGTGCTTACGCAACTGGGCCGGGGTCAGCGTGCGTGCGGCGGCCAGCGGATGCCGCGGTCCGGCAAGTAGTTCCAGCGGCGAATCGAAGGCGTGGATCATCCGCACGTCGTCCGGCAGGGCCGCGGGATCGGTGACCGAACGGAACGTGGCATCGATCTCGCCCGCCCGCACGGCGGCCACCGCGACCCGCGGGTCGTCCACCTTGAGCGTCACCACGTCCAAGGCGATTTCGGGATGTGCGCGCCAATAGTCGTGCAGGACAACGGCTTGCGCCGAGCGCAGGCCGAGCACGTCGATCCGCAGGGCGCGCGACCCCGGTTCGATCGCGGCCACCGCCCGGTCCACGCTCGTGACGATGGTGCGCGCGTGCGGGAGGAAGGCCTGACCGTCGAGGGTCAGCTCGACGCCGCGCGCGGTCCGGGTGAACAACCGGACCTCGAGTGCGCGCTCCAGCGCGGCGATGCGCTTGGACACGGCCTGCTGCGTCACGCCCAGTTCCGCTGCCGCCTGCTGCAGTTGGCCCAGTTCGGCCGCGCGGACGAACGATCGGACCGCCTCGGTGTCCATGGACCCACCCTATGCGTACACAACTGTCGGTTGTGGCTCGCCGAAGCGCCGGTTGTTTGATCTGCCGCTGCCCGGGCTGCTGTGATCCCAGATCCGAGGGCCGGTTGTCGAGGGAGTGAGATGCACGCACGATTGGGACGCGATTTCGGTTGGCTGTGGTCGTCCTACGCGGTCAGCACCTACGGCACCTGTCTGGCGTTCGGCGCTTTTCCGCTGCTCGCGATGCGGGTGCTGGACTCCTCGGCATTGGCCGTAGCGCTGCTGGAGGCGGCCGGACTCGCCGTCGCGGCGATCGTCGCGTTCGGGCTCGGGCCGTGGGTCGAGCACCGGAACAAGCGGCCGGTGCTGATCGCGATGGACCTGATCCGGTGCGGCGCGCTGGCCAGTGTGCCGGTCGCGTATGTCCTCGGCGCGCTGACCTACGGACAACTGCTGGTCGTATCGGTGGTCTCCGGCACCGCGGGCCTCGCCTTCGCCGCCGCCTCGGGGGCGTATCTGAAGCACCTGGTGCGCAGCGATGAATTGCTCGTCGCCAGTGGCAGATTCGAAGGGACGAGCTGGGTGGCGACCGCGGTCGGGCCGCCGCTGGGTGGTGCGCTGATCGGTCTGTTCGGCCCGGTCGTCACGATCACCGCCGACGCGGTCAGCTTTCTGCTGTCCGCGTGCGCCGTGCGCCGGATCCGCGGCGACGATATCGCCACGCCGCGCGCCGAGCCCGCCGCGCCACCCGGAGCCGGCCTGCTCGACGGTTGGCGGTGCATCCGCGGGGACCGGGTTCTTGTGCGCTTGTTCCTCAACTCGATTTCGGTCAGCGGCTTGATCATGGCGGGCGTCCCACTGCTGTCGGTCCTGTTGCTCGGCGAATACCATTTCCCGGCTTGGCAATACGGTCTCGCCTTCGGGGTTCCGGCGCTCGGGGGTTTCGTCGGCGCGCGCCTTTCGGCCCGCCTCGTGCTCCGCTACGGCGGACACCGGGTCATGCTCGTCTCCGGCTGGTCGCGGGCGGTGTTCCCGCTCGGCCTGGCCTTCGTCCAGCCGGGAATTCCCGGACTGCTCACCGTGATCGGCGTCGAGGCCTTCCTGATCGCGTGCATGGGTGTCTTCAATCCGGTCTACGCGACCGCCCGCCTGCGACGTACCTCCAGGGACCACGCGGCCCGCGTGCTCAGCACCTGGAATGCCTGCGCGAAATTGCTGCAGGCGACCCTGATGGTGCTCTGGGGCGTGCTCGCCACCTGCACCAGCCCGCGCACCGCGATCGCGATCTCCGGCGTGCTGCTGCTCGCCACCCCACTGCTGCTGCCCACGACCGCCGACTACCGGAGCACGGCGCCGAGCGCGAGGAACCCACAGATCAGCACGCCCAGGAGCCCGAGCAGCGGGGCCACGAACCGCACATAGCGGTCGTAACGCACCTTCGCCAGGGCGAGACCACCGGTCACCACCGCCGTCGTCGGGGTCACCAGATTGGCCCAGCCCGACGCCGACTGCCACGCCGTGACCACAAGGGAGCGTGGCACCTTCGCGAAATCGGCGAGCGGCGCCATGATCGGCATGACCAGCGTGGCATGCCCGGAGCTGGACGGGATCAGGAAGCCGAGCGGGACGTTCACCAGAAACACCGTGACCGCGAACGCCACCGAGGACGTACCGGTTACCAGCCCTTCCAGGGAATGCAGTGCGGTGCTGGTGATTTCGGTGTTGTTCATAATGACGGTCACCCCGCGCGCCAGCACGATCACCAGACCCGCGCCGACGAAATCACCGAAGCCCTTGCCGACGGCCTCGGACAACCTGTTCTCCCCCAGCCCGCCGACCAGTCCGACCACCACCGCACCCAGCAGGAACAGTGCGGTGAGTTCCGGGAAGTACCAACCCAATTGCCAGCGGTAGCGCGCGGCGCCGGGCCCGTCGATCACCTCCGCCCACGGGATGATCGCGAAGATCATGAACGCGAAGGTCGCCGCCACCAACCAGAGCACCACCTGCTGACGCCGGGTCATCGGGTCGGGGCGATGATCGTCGGCCGATATCTCGCGGTCGCCGGGTTGCCAACCGGACCAAGACTTTTCCGGGTCACGTTTCACCCGCTCCGCGTACCGGAGCACGTAACCGACGGTGACGGCGGTGAGCACCACCAGCATCGCGAGCCGGAGCCCGATCCCCTCGCCGAGGGGCACGCCGGCCGCCGCGGACGCCGTGCCGGTGGCGAACGGATTCACCGTCGAACACAGCATCCCGACGCCGGCCCCGCAGATGATCGTGCCCACCGCCGTCATCCGGTCGTAGCCGAGCGCCAGCAGCAACGGCACCAGCAGGGCGTAGCAGCCGAGCGTTTCCTCCGCGAAGCCCTCGACCGTGCCCGCGATCGCGAAGACCAGCATGATGCCGACGATCAGCAGTGCGGACCGGTCACGCAACCGATGGGCCAGTCGCCCGATCCCGCTGTCGAGGGCGCCGGTCGCGAAGGCGACGGTGATGAACGCGCCGACCGCCAGCACGAACAGGAAGACCGCCGCCGCGCCGTAGAGGTGACCGGTCAGGTCCGGACCCACCTGACCCGACCTGTCGTCCTGCACGCCGTAGAGACCGTTGACCGGCGCGAGGAACAGCTCCCGCAACCGTTCGCCGAACCCCTTGGCATCGTCGACGCGGTGATAGGTCCCCGCGATCGGACGGCCGAGCGCATCGGTGTCGTAGGCCCCCGGCGGAATCACGAACGCCGCGAGCCACACCAGCACCGCGACAGCGGCGAGGATCGTATAGGCCGAAGGAAAGAACCAGGTCTTCTGTGCCCGGTCGGCACGCACCGCTGGGTCCATGGCCGACATGCAACCATCCGCCACACCTCTACCTCCGCAGCCGCGCCGGAAGCATCGCTCGGGCGCCCGACCCGCGACTGATAGTCTGAGCACGTGCTCATCGAGGTCGACAGACGCTAGCCGCCCGGTCGAAGGCGGCGCCCTGATACACGTGCTCGTTCGGAGTACGGCCGCGCCCTTCGCCGGCAGCCACAGGAATCTGTTCTCACCTCGCTGCCGCTCGCTCGCGAGCAGGAAGAGCCACTGACGCATGTCCATCACCTCGGCAATCGCCCTGCACCAACTGACCTTCGAATGGCCGGACGGCTCCGTCGCCCTCGCCGACGTCGACGGCGCCTTCACCACCGGTCGCACCGGCTTGGTCGGCCGTAACGGCGCAGGCAAGTCGACCCTGCTGCGCCTGATCGCCGGAAAACTCACCCCGACGTCCGGGCGCATCGAAACCACCGGCGACGTCGGGTATTTACCGCAGACCCTCACCCTCGGACGCGACGCCACCATCGCCCAGCTGCTCGGCATCGCGGACAAGCTGGCCGCACTGCGCGCCATCGAGTCGGGCGCCAGCGACACCGCACATTTCGACATCATCGGCGACGACTGGGACATCGAGGCCCGGGCCGATCAGGCGCTACACGAAATAGGTTTCGGCGCAGCCGATCTCGACCGCACCGTCGGTGCGATCTCCGGCGGCCAGGCCGTCCTCGTCGCGATCACCGGCCTGCGCGTCCAGCGCAAGCCGATCACGCTGCTCGACGAGCCGACCAACAACCTCGATCGCGAAACTCGCGCCCAGCTCACCGCGTTCGTCGACACGTGGCCGGGCACCCTCGTGGTGGTCAGTCACGATCTCGAACTGCTCGAGCACATGGACGCCACCGCCGAATTGCACGGCGCGACACTGGAAGTGTTCGGCGGCCCCTACAGCGCGTGGCGCGAGCACGTCGAGCAGCAGCAGGCGGCCGCGACCCAGGCGGCCCGGACCGCCGAGCAGGCGCTGAAAGTCGAGAAACGCCAACGCATCGAGGCCGAGACCAAGCTGGCCCGGCGCGAACGCACCGGCCGCGCGACGCAGCAGCACGGCGGTATCCCGCGCATCCTGGCGGGTAACCGTGCCAGCAAGGCGCAGGCTTCCGCCGGCGCCATGCGCACCACGCTGGACGCCAAAGTTCGTACGGCCCAAGAGGTGCTGGACGCCGCGGCGGCGCGGGTCCGCTCCGACGAACACATCCACCTGGACCTGCCCGATCCCGACGTGCCACGCAGCAGGCGCATCGCGGAACTGCGCGACGGCGATCGCGGCGTCACGATCCAGGGGCCGGAACGGGTCGCCCTGATCGGCCCCAACGGCGCGGGCAAGTCCACGCTCATCGAGGATCTCGTGCACGGTCGCCGGCCCGAACGCGGCACCCTGTACACCGATCGCGTCGGATATCTCCCGCAGCGCCTCGACGGCTTGGACGAGCAGGCCGGCGCGGTCGAGAACGTGCACGCGGTGGCCGTCACCACTCCACCCGGCACCATTCGCAATCAGCTGGCCCGGCTGCTGCTGCGCGGCGCGGCGGCCGAACGCCCGGTGTCGAGCCTGTCCGGCGGTGAGCGTTTCCGAGTCTCGTTGGCGCGCTTGCTGCTCGCGGACCCGCCGGTGCAGTTGCTGATTCTCGACGAGCCGACCAACAACCTCGACATCGCCTCGGTCGACCAGCTCGTCGAGGCGCTCGCCGACTATCGCGGCGCACTCTTGGTGGTCAGCCACGACTATCCGTTCCTGCGGCGGCTCGGCATCGACACCGTCGTCGCCCTCGACGCCGACGGTCGTTTCCGGCCGCAGGCCGCGCTGTAGCACTCGGTGACCGGCGGTCTCGCGACCGAGGCCGCCGGTCCCACGGCCTCAGAGCCGGTCGGCGTCGATGATCGCCTGCGCGAAGGGCTGTGGCGCCTCCTGCGGGACGTTGTGCCCGATGCCGTCCAGCACCCGGTGTTCGTACCTGCCGAGGTACTTGTCGCGGTAGGGTTTTCCGTCCTTGGCGGCACCGTCGAAGTCGCTGCCGAGGGTGATGGCCGGGACCGTGATCGCCGGGCCGGTCGCGAGTTGTTGTTCATACTCGTCGTATCGGGCCTCGCCGGGGGCCAGGCTCAAACGCCAGCGGTAGTTGTGAATCACGATCTCGGCGTGGTCGGGATTGTCGAACGCGGCGGCGCTGCGGTCGAAGGTGGCGTCGTCGAAGTTCCACTGCGGGGAGGCCCGTCGCCAGATCAGCTTGTTGAACTCGTGGCGATTGCGGGTGTACCCGACGCGGCCGCGCTCGGTGGCGAAGTAGTACTGATACCACCAGCCCAGTTCGGCTTCGGGCGCCAGCGGCTGCTGCTGGGCCGCCTGCCGGGTGATGAGGTAACCGCTCACCGCGACGATCGCCTTGCACCGCTGCGGCCACAGCGCGGCGATGATGTCGACCGTCCTTGCGCCCCAGTCGAATCCACCCAGCACCGCCTGGTCGATCCGCAAAGCGTCCATGAAGTCGACGATGTCGCGCGCGATCGCCGACTGCTGCCCGTTGCGTACCGCCTGCGGCGACCGGAATGTCGTCGGGCCGTAGCCGCGCAGGAACGGGACCAGCACCCGATATCCGGCCGCGGCCAGCAGCGGTCCGACGTCGGCGAAACTGTAGGGGTCGTAGGGCCACCCGTGCAGCAGGATGACGGGCCGGCCGGTGCTCGGCCCGAACTCGGCGTAGCCGATGTTCAGGGCGCCTGCGTCGATCTGCTTGATCGGGCCGAGTGTGGTGTGGGCACCCGAGCCCGCCCGCAGCTCCGCGCCGGGCGGCGTCGGGGCCGGGCTCGTCGCCGGGTCGGTGGCGCAGGCACTCAGCGTCGCGACGGCCAGGCTCGTCGCGCCCGCGGCCAGCGCCCCACCGAAGAATCGTCTGCTGATTTCCATCTGAGCTCCTCGTCCCTGGTCCGGTACGCGGTCGGGACCGGGGCATCCGCCCGAGCACCGTCCGCATCGCCGACGTTAGGCAGCGCCTCGGTGCGGCGGCGAGCGTCAGATGACGTAATCGCTGTCGGTCACCGCTAGCGGGGCGACGGGTCGTTCAGGACCGGGAGCAGTGCGGCGAGGTCACCTCGTGCGCTGATGCCGAGCTTCGGGAAGATGCGATGCAGATGCGTGCTGACCGTGCGATGCGAGAGGAACAGCCGCTGCCCGATCTCCCGATTGGTCAACCCCTGCGCCGCCAGTTGGGCGATGCTCAGCTCGTGCGGCGTCAGCCGTTCCCGGGCCGCCGGGCTGCGATCCGGACTCGATTCACCGGCGCCGCGCAGTTCCACCCGCGCCCGTTCGCTCCACGCGGCGAAGCCCAGTGCATCGAAAATGTCACGGGCCGTCCGCAACTGGGTGCGTGACTCGACGATCCGGCGCTGCCGCCGCAACCATTCACCGAACGCCAGGTGCACCCGGCCACGCTCGGCCGGCCAGCCGGTGAGATCCGCCGACAGCGCCGCCGCGAATCGCTCCGCTACCGCTGCGGTGGCGAATACCGCTTGCGCGTAACGCATTCCGATCGCCAGCGCAGGCGAGGGCGTCACCGCCGCCACCGGTGCCAGCTCGCGTGTCAGTTCATGCACCGCCTCGGCCTGCCCCGCCCGCACCGCCGCCTCGGCCAGCTCGGCCAGGAAGTACGCGCGCAAGAACGGCGCGTGCGCGGGGTCGCGCGGGTCGTGCAGCCGGAGCAGGTCGGCACACGCGTCGTCGAACCGGCCCGTGCCGAGCGCGATGAGCCCGCGGGTGAGCTGCACGGTGGCCAGCACGGGACGCGCGCCCGCGGCGAGCCCGATCCGCTCCGCGTCCGCCACCAGTGCCGCCGCCTGCGGATAGTCCCCGCGCAGGGCGGCGATCTCGGCCTGCACCGCGGTGGCCAGGCCGTGCATGAACGGCTGGCCGGTTTCCCGGGCCAGATCCACGGCCTCCGCGGCGACCGGCGCCGCCGCCGCGAGATCACCCAGCCGGGTCAGGCTCCAGGACTGCACGGTCAGCGCGCGCGGGAGCAGACCCAATTGCCCCGCGTGCCGCAGGCCGGGTGCGGCGGCCGCGGAGAACCGGGCGGCCAAGTCGAACGCGCCCACCTGCAGCGCGGCACTACCGAGAAACCGATCCACCTCCGGATCCCGGCCCGTGTGCGCGGCCAACCGCCGCAGCCGCTCGAGGACGTGTGCGCCGCGATCGAACGGCGCCACATACGCGTTGATCGCGACCATGCGCGGATCTTCGTCCGGTATCGGCAGCGCATCGGCGACCGCGAGCAGTGCCCGGCGGGTCTCGGGGCCGGGCTCGATCCAGAAGCACCGCATGGCCGCGCCCCACAGGATCCGCAGGGCTGCGTCGGTGTACCCGTCCGCGGCGACAGCGGCGGCGAGTGCCGCCAATTCGCCGATACGCGCGGGACTTTCGCGTACCCCGTCGTCGAAACCGCTGAGCAGCCAGGTGGCCGTGGCCTGATGGCGCGGCGTCAGCGGCAGCGTGCGGGCGGCCGCGATCAGTCGTTCGGCGGTATCGCGGCGACCGGCATCGACCGCCGTTTCGGCGGCCCGCAACAGCCGGTCCGCCCGCCCTTCGGGGGTATCGCTCAGTGCCGCGGCACGTTCCAGCGCGGCGACCGCACCGGCGCGGTGCCGGGCCTGCTCGGCGGCGGTCTCCAGCTCGACGGCGAGGTGCTCGTCGGGGCCGAGCGTGCCCGCCGCTCGATGCCATATCCGCCGGTCCGGCGCAGCCTCGAGCACCTCGGCCAGGGCGAGGTGGGCACGGCGGCGTTCCTGCGCCGATGCCTCGGCGGCGACCGCCGACCGTTGCAGCGGATGCCGGAATGTCACCGTGCCGGAATCCATTTCGAGGAGTCCGGCCGTCCGCGCGGGCGTGAGGGTTTCGGGGTCGGCCGGGGATCCCGTCAGAATGCTTACGGCGGCCAATGTTTCGGCGATCGAGTCGCCCTCGTTGAGCGCCGCGACGAGCAACGCGGACCTGCTCTCGGGCGGCAGCGCGGCACTTCGTGCCGAGAACGTCCGCTCGAGGCGTTCCGTCAAGGGCATAGGTCCCGTGAGATCCACTGTCGCCGTGGCCAGTTCGCTCAGCGCGAGCGGATTGCCCTGTGCCGCGGCCAGCACCCGGCGGCGGACCGGCGCGATCAGGTCCGGTGCGGCACTGTCCAGCAGTGCCGCGGCGTCGTCGTCGGCCAAACCGCCGAGCCGCAACGGAGTCAGCCCCGCGTCGGCGAGCGGGGTGCCGCTCTCGCGCGACGTCGCGATCAACGCGAGCGGCTCGGCCTCGATCCGGCGCGCGAGGAACGCGAGCACCTCGGCGCTGGCCGCATCGAGCCAGTGCACGTCCTCGGCGATGATCAGCAGTGGACGCTCGGCGGCCGCGTCCGACAGCAGCGTCAACGCGGCCAGCCCGACCAGATAGCCGTTCGGCGCACCCGCGGCATCCGACATCCCGAGCGCGCTCGCCAGCGCCGCGGACTGCGGTGCCGGTAGTTCGCCGAAGCTCCGACGCAGGGGGTACAGCAGACGTTGCAGCCCCGCGTACGCCGAGTTCAGTTCGGCTTCAGCCCCTGCGGTACGCAACACCCGCAGCCCCGCCACGGCCGCGGCGGCGACCGTCTCCTCGACCAGGGCCGACTTCCCGATACCGGGCTCCCCCTCGACCAGGATGCCGGACTGCTCACCGGGCCCGTCCACGAGTGCGCGCAGCGCCTTCAGCTCGGTGTCTCGGCCGAACATCGGCATGCCGCGGTACCCCTTTCGCCAGGTCCGCGTCGATCTACGGGCCCGTCCGCGACCCTACCGAATCGGGATTACGTCATCGGCAGCGTCACCTGACCGATTCGGCGCCACCGCCGCGACAGCCATCGTCAGAGCATGGCTATCGTCCGTTTCCACCTCCTGTCCACCCTCACGCCGGCACAGGTCCGGCACGTGCTCACCGATTTCGGGCCGACCCGCCCGCAGGTGTGGCCGAGCATCGACGCCGGCCATTTCGTCGTCCACGAGCGCGGCGACAGCTGGGCCGAGGTGACCGAGGGCACCGCCGCGGCCTGGGAACGCGCCCGCTACGAGTGGGATCCGGCGGGCGACACCGTCACGGTCACCACGCGCGACTCGAAGCTCTTCGGCCCCGGCGGCGGCTGGGTCTTCCGGCTCACGCCCGACGAGCACGGCACGCGCGTCGACATCGAGCTGACCCGCACGCCGCAGGCGTTCAAAGCCAAGGTCCTCGCGGCACTCCTCCCGCTGGTGGCCCCGGCTTCGCTGCGCAAGTCGTTCGCCCGCCCTCTGCATGCCCGGCCATAACCACGTGCTTAAAGCCATGCGATCCGAACGATCGCGGTAAGACAACGGAGTTGATCGACATGCGCGCCGCGCTTTCCGCTTTGATACCCGACCTGTCCACCATCTCGACCGTTTTCGCGGGACCGGTCGCCGCGTGGCTCTGGGCCGAGGCCGCCCTCTTCCACGGCGTGCCGCATCAAAGCACCTGGTGACTCGCTTCTGCAGGCCCGGAAAAGGCGCCTGCCGGGCGGCGTAGCGTCTAGGCCTATGGCAGCACCCAAGCACACCGGTCCGACGCCGGGCATCCGGCGACTGGCCGCGGTGTGCCGGACCGAGGTTCCGGTGCTGACCCGGCGGCTGATGGCGGCCATCTTCACCGATATCCCCGAGTGGACGGATTACTCACCCGTCAGCCGCGAGGATCTGCGCAACGGCTGCCGCAGCTACCTGACCCGGGTGCTGGACCTGCTCGCCGGGGATGTCACCGTGCCGGACCGCGACGATGTCGCCGCCGCCATCGGCCGCAACCGTGCGGCGCAAGGCGTGCCGCTGGAGGTGATGCTGCGGACGTTCCGGCTCGGCGGCCAGATCGTCTGGGAGGCGCTGCTCGACCGCGCCGACGACCTGGCGCCGGGCGAGTTCCGCGAGATCGGCGCGGCGACCTGGTCGGTCATCGACGGCATGTCCTCGGCGCTGGTCACCTCCTACCGCAATACCGAACTCGAGCAGGTACGCCGGGACGAGCGCCGCAGACACGGACTGATCGAGGACCTGCTGGCCGGGCGCGCGCACGACGCGACCTTCGCCGCGCGCGCCGCCCGCGAACTGAACCTGCCCGCGCACGGCGCCTACCTCGTGGTCGCGGTGCGCGGCGCCCGGCCGGCCGTGCAGCTCGGCACCGAGACGGCCTTGGCGGCGCTGGGCATTCGCTCGGTGTGGCACGATCGGGTGGACACCACGGTCGGCTTGGTTTCACTCGAGCGGCACGACAGTTCCACTGTGCTGCAACAGATCCGGCCGCGCGTCCGGGGCGGGGCCGCGGCCTCGCCACCAGTGCCGGGGCTAGCCCAGATCGATGCCGCTCACTCGCTGGCCATGCTCGCCTTGGAAACATTGCCTACGGACGCACAGGGTTTGGTGTTGCTCGACGAGCGCTACCCCGAGGCGATGCTGCTGCGGTCCCCGGACCTCACCGAACTGCTGGTGACGCGCACGCTCGGGCCGGTGCTCGCACTCCCCGAGCGGGAACGCGACATCCTGCTGGAGACGCTGACCACCTGGCTGGCCGAGAACTGTTCGGCCGCCAACGCCGCGCCGCTGCTGCACTGCCATCGCAACACCGTCATCAACCGGCTGCACCGCATCGCCACGCTGCTCGGCCGCCCGCTCGAGGGCCGACGCGCTTACGTCGAGCTGTCGCTCGCGCTGGCGGCAGTCGAGCTGGGTGTGGCCGGATCGGACTGAGCCGCCCGCAGCGATTGTGCGCTGCGCCCATTTTCATGCCCCGATTTCTGGGCTTCCGGCAAATTGCTTGGGCAATCACGGCCCACAAGACTCGAGAGAACGACCCACGCCACAACCCGGCCGGGTCGCTAATCGTCGAGATGAGGAGCACCACGAGTGCCGGAATTCGATCTACTGGTGATCGGCGGCGGACCGGGCGGCTACGTGGCCGCCATCCGGGGCGCGCAGCGCGGACTCCGGGTCGGCTTGGTGGAAAAGGAGCGCCCGGGCGGCGTCTGCCTGAACTGGGGTTGTATCCCGACCAAGGCGATGCTGCGTTCCGCCGAGGTCTTCCACACGCTCACCGCCGCAGCGGAATTCGGCGTCTACGCCGACAATGTGCGCTTCGACTTCGCGGCCGTGCGGCAGCGCAAGGACGGGGTCGTCAAGGAACTCACCGACGGCGTCGCCGGCCTGCTGAAGGCCAACGGCGTCACGGTCATCGAGGGTCACGCCCGGTTCGTCGGCCCGACCACGGTCGAGGTGCACGAGACCGGCGCGTCGCCCATTTTCGAGGGCGGTCCCCGCTACGCCGCCGCGCCGGGCGCGCCGGTGCGGCAGGTCAGCGCCCAGGACGTGATCGTCGCGACCGGTTCGGTGCCCGCGCTGTTGCCGATTCCCGGGGCCGACCTGCCCGGTGTCGTCACCTCCGACGGCGCGTTCGGGCTCACCGAGGTGCCGCGGCGCCTGGTGGTGATCGGCGGCAGTGCGGTCGGCGCGGAATGGGCCAGCCTGTTCGCCACGTTCGGCAGCCAGGTCACCGTGGTGGAAATGCAGGATCGCCTGGTTCCGCTGGAGGACAAGGAGATCGGCGACGCGCTCGGCCGCTCCTTCCGCAAACGCGGCATCACCGTGCTGACCGGGGCCACCGTCACCGCCATCGCCCAGGACGACGGCTTGCTGGTCTCGGTCGCCGGACCCAAGCCCCAGGACATCCCCGCCGACGTCGTGCTGGTCGGGGTCGGCCGCCGGCCCAACACCGCGCACCTGGGTCTGGACGTCGCCGGAATCGGCACGGACGCACGGGGTTTCATCGAGGTCGATGATCAGCTCCGGACCGGGGTCGAGCACGTCTACGCCATCGGCGACGTCACCGGAAGGGCACTGCTCGCCCATGTCGCCTCGCATCAGGGCCTCACCGCAGCCGACGTGATCGCCGGACACGACGCGCACATCGACTACACGGTGATCCCGGCCGCCACCTTCACTCATCCGGAGATCGCGAGCGTCGGGCTCACCGAGGCGGCCGCGCGTGCGGCCGGTCACGAGGTGATCACCGCCAAGTTCCCGTTCGCGGCGCTGGGCCGGGCGAAGACCTTCGGCGAGACCGAGGGCATCATGAAGATCGTTGCCGGGCAACGACATCGAGAGGTGCTCGGCGTGCACATCATCGGCCCGTCGGCCAGCGACCTGATCACCGAGGGCGCGCTGGCCATCTACTTGGAGGCGACGCTCGATGAGCTGGCCGACACCATTCACGCCCACCCCACCCTCGGCGAGATCGGCATGGAGACGGCGCTGGCCGGGCTCGGACTGCCGGTGCACATCGCGCCGCGTAAGCGTTAGGAGCCGCAGATGACCACCACGAGCGCTCCGCGCAAGACCACCCGTCGGGCCACCAAGGCCGCGCCTGTGCCCGCCGAATCACCTTTCGCCACCGAGGATCCCGCGGTCCTGCGTGGCCTGTTCCGCGACATGCTGTTCGTGCGGCGCTTCGAAGAGCGCACCGCGCAGAGCTACCAGCAGGCCAAGATCGGCGGCTACTGCCACCTGAACCTCGGCGAGGAAGCCACCGTGGTCGGCCTCGGCGCCGCGATGCGGCCCACCGACTACCTGTTCACCAACTACCGCGAGCACGGGTACGCGCTGGCCAAAGGCATCGAGCCGGGCCGGGTGATGGCCGAGCTGTACGGCCGCGCCACCGGCACCTCCAAGGGCTGGGGCGGCTCGATGCACATGTACGACACCGCGACCCGCCTGCTGGGCGGCTACGCCATCGTGGGCGGCCAGGTTCCGCTCGCCATCGGCGCGGCGCTGGCCATCGACTACCGCGGCGGGGACGACGTGGTGGTGTGCCAGATGGGTGAGGGCACCACCAATATCGGCGCGTTCCACGAATCGCTCAACATCGCCGCCCTGTGGCGGCTCCCGGTGGTCTTCCTGGTGATCAACAACCAGACCGGCATGGGCACCACGGTCGAGAACTCCTCGGCCGAGCCAGATCTGTGGAAGCGGGCCGCCGCCTACCGCATGCGCGGCGAGCGGGTGGACGGCACCGACGTGCTCGCCGTGCGCGATATGGCGAGCGAACTCATCGAAGCCGCACGGCGCGAAGGGAAACCGGCGCTGCTGGAGGCGGTCAGCTACCGGCTCAAAGGCCACTCGGTGGTCGACCCGGCCAAATACCGCAGCACCGAAGCGGTGGCCACGGCGCGCGAACACGATCCGATCGCGCTGTGGCAGCACCGATTGCTCGCCGCCGAGGTGCTCACGGATCAGTCGCTGGCCGAGATCGAACGAGAGGTGACCGAAAGCGTGGTCGCCGCCGTGGAATTCGCCGACGCCAGCCCGCACCCGGACCCGTCGAGTCTGTTCGACTACAACTACGCCACGCCGGTCCCGAGCGACTCCCGCCGTCTGCCCGCCGACCCGCTCTTCACCGCCTGAGGACCAACTGTGTCTACCAACCCCGCCGGCTCCGCAAGCGCCGCCGGCTACCAACCCCCAGCGCCTGTCATGACCTATCGCGAAGCGCTGCGCGAAACCCTGCGCGAGGAGATGCGCCGCGACGACGACGTCTTCCTGATCGGGGAAGAGATCGGCGTCTTCGAAGGCTCCTACAAGATCACCGCCGGACTGCTCGCCGAATTCGGCGAGAAGCGGGTACGCGACACTCCGATCGCGGAGGAAGGTTTCGTCGGCGCCGCGATCGGCGCCGCCATGCTGGGCCTGCGCCCGGTGGTGGAGATCATGACGATCAACTTCTCGCTGCTCGCGCTGGACCAGATCGTCAACCACGCCGCCAAGATCTACGGCATGTTCGGCGGGCAGACCAGCGTGCCGATGGTCATCCGCACGCCGGGCGGCGGCGGCCAGCAGCTCGGCGCGACGCATTCGCAGAACATCGAGCTGTACTACGCCTTCGTGCCCGGTTTGAAAGTGGTGGCGCCCAGCACGCCCGCCGACGCCCGCGCACTGCTCAAGGCCGCGATCGAGGACGACGATCCGGTTCTGTTCCTGGAGAACCTGTCCCTCTACAACACCAAGGGCGAAGTGCCGGTGGACCTTCCGGCCGCGCAGATCGGCAAGGCCGCAGTCACCAGGGCAGGCACCGACATCACGCTCATCGGCTACTCCCGGATGGCCACCGTCGCCACCCAGGTCGCCGAACGCCTTGCCGCCGAGGGTGTTTCTGCCGAGGTGATCGACCTGCGCAGCCTGCGCCCACTGGACCGCGAGACGCTCATCGCGTCCGTGCGCAAGACCGGCTGCGCGGTCGTCGGCGAGGACGACTGGCTCACCTACGGTATCGGCGCGGAGATCGCGGCCTCGATCTCCGATGGCGCGTTCGACTACCTCGATGCCCCGGTCCGTCGCGTCGCGATGGCCGAGGTTCCGCTCCCCTACGCGAAACCGCTGGAGAAGCTCGCCCTGCCGTCCGCGGATTCGCTCTACACCGCCGCGGTGGAAACCCTTGCGGCCGTTGGCCGGAGGTCCTGACCATGCCCGAAATCACCATGCCCCGGCTCTCCGACACCATGGAGGACGGCGTCGTCTCCGCCTGGCTCAAGCAGGTCGGCGAGCAGATCACCCGCGGCGAGGTCGTCGCGGAGATCGAAACCGACAAGGCGCTCATGGAGCTCGAGGCGTACGAGGACGGCGTGCTCGAGCAGATCCTCGCCGCGCCGGGGGTACGCGTGCCGATCGGTGAGCCCATCGCGATCGTCGGCGACGGGAGCGGCACTTCGGCGGCCGCTGCGCCGCCGGCGGATTCGGCGGCCGCGACACAACCGGCCGAGACCACTCCGGCGCAAGCTCGTCCGGCCGACCCGGCCCCGGAAACGCCTGCGGTGCACAGTGTTCCCGCCGCCGGCGCGGACGAGCGCAAGAAGTCGTCTCCCCTGGCTCGTAAGATTGCGCGGGAACTGGGGGTCGATCTCGCCGCCGTCGCCGGCACCGGCCCCGGCGGCCGGGTCACCCGTCAGGATGTGGAAGCCGCGCACCGCCAGGCCGCCGCATCCGGCACCACCGCCGCGCCCGGCCAGGCCGCCGAGCCCAGCCCAGTGGCCGAGGCGCCCTCCGGACCCGTTTCTCCCGCGTCCGCACCGAGTGTCGTTGCCGCACAGCCTGTCCCGGCGACAACAGACTACGAAGAGATCCCGCTCACCAACATCCAGCGGGTTTCCGCGGTCCGGCTCACCGAGAGCAAGCAGCAGGCGCCGCACATCTACCTGACCAGCGCGATCGACGTGACCGACCTGTTCGCCTTCCGCGCGCAGCTCAACACGACGCTGGTGGCCGCGGGCGAGGGCAAGGTCAGCGTCAACGACCTGCTGGTCAAGGCGGTCGCCACGACGCTGCGCAAGGACCCCGCGGTCAATGTCAGCTTCGCGGGCGACAAGCTGCTGCGCCACCGGGGTATTCATCTCGGCGTCGCGGTGGCCACCCCGGCGGGTCTGCTCGTACCGGTGCTGCGCGACGCGGACCGCAAGAGCGTCTCCGAGCTGGCGGCCGAGAGCCGGGACAAGGCGGTCCGGGCACGCGAGCGCAAGCTCCGCGCGGACGAAATGTCCGGCGGCACGTTCACCATCTCCAATCTCGGCATGTTCGGGATCGAGCAGTTCACCGCCGTCATCAACCCGCCGGAGTCCGCGATCCTCGCGGTCGGCGCGGCGGCCGACGAACTGCGCCTCGCGGACGGGGCCGTGGTGACCCGCAAGATCCTGCGCGTCACCCTGTCCGCCGATCATCGCGCCGTCGACGGCGCGGTCGCCGCCCAGTTCCTCGCCCACCTGAAGGACCTGCTCGAGCAGCCGCTCCGCATCATCGCCTGACCCCCGAACCGCCCGCATCCTGCGCGCCGCCCAGTCGGCCACCGCAGGATGCGGGCGGCTTCATGTCCGGAAGCCGTTCCGCCGTGACCGCTTTCGCGCTCTGGCGCATCGGCGTCATATCCGCGCGCTCTCATTTCGCCTGCCAGGGCAAGGCGATTTCGGTGACGTCTCAACAGTAGACCGCATTGCCGGGCAATCGATTTCGGGTATCCGGACGGAAACTTCGGTGTACCGTTCCACGGACGTCCTACCATTTCCCCGGGGGAAACTCGACGGACGATACGGTGGCGGCTCGCCGATGTTTTACTGTTTGTTTGGCAAGGAATTCCGATGGCGGATAATGAGATAGACCATTCGGCATCGACCCGGCAACTGCCGGGCGCACGGATAGCTACCGATTCGCGGCTGGCGCTGGACGGCGGTGTCCCCGTCCGATCGGCGCCCTGGCCGACTTATGACCGAGGCGCCGTGTGCGTCTATCCCGAAGACGAGGCGGCGGCGCTGCGCGCCATTCGCAGCCACCTCTACTTCCGCTACGACTACCGGCCCGCGCACGAAACCGAGTGCGCCGGATTCGAAGCCGAACTCTGCCGCTATTTCGGCTGTAAGCACGCGCTGGCCACCGCCAGCGGCACCACCGCGCTGGCCTTGGCGATCATGGCCGCGGGCATTCCGCCCGGCAGTCTGATCGCCTGTCCCGGTTTCACTTTTGCGGCGACGCCCAGCGCCATCCTGCTCGCCGGATGCACGCCGTTCCTCGTCGACGTCGACGAGAATCTGCACTTGGACGTGGCCGATCTGCGGCGCCGGTGGACCCCGCAGGTACGCGCGATCATGGTGGTGCACATGCGCGGTTTCGCCGGCGACATGGCGGCCCTGCTCGAATTCGCCGACGAAATGGGTGTGCCCGTGTTCGAGGACGCCGTGCCGGCGCTCGGCGCGGAATTGGCCGGCCGTAAACTCGGCACCTTCGGCCTGGCGGGCGCTTTCAGCACTCAATCGGACAAGTCGCTCAACAGCGGCGAGGGTGGCTTTCTCGTCACCGACGACAGCGCGCTGTTCGCCCGCGCCACTGTGCTTTCCGGCGCGTACGAGGGACGATTACGCCGGCATTTCCCGGACGGCGAACCACCGATCAGCACCGATCTGGATCTGCCGCTGCTCAGTTTCCGCATGGACGAGATCCGCGCCGCGCTGCTGCGGGCCGAGCTGGCGCGATTGCCGGTACGGCTGGCCGCGTTCCGGCGCAATTACGATCACGTCGCCGCGGCGCTGGCCGACGTCGACGGAATTCGGATCCGGCAACCGGTCGCGCCGGGCGCGTATCTCGGCGAGGCCTTCATCTTTCAGGTGCCGAGCGGGCGCGCCCAATGGTTTGCGCGGGCGCTGTGCCACGAGGGCATCGAGGCGCGCAATCTCGGTTCCGACGCCGACCACAACATCCGGGCGTTCTGGAATTGGCGATTCCTGTTCCGCGGCATGACGACCACCGCCATCCAAGCACTGCTGCCCGCGGCGACCCGCTATCTCCAAGGGGCCGTTGATGTTCCGCTCTCCTCGACGCTGACGCCCGCGGATTGCGACGAACTCGTCACGGCGGTACGCAAAGTCGCCGCCGCCGAACTCGGCACCGAAGAGGGCGCGGGCTCCGCAGCGGCCGGGCAGCGATGAGCACCGAAGCCGGCGCGCTACCGCGGCTCGCCCTGGCCGGTGTGTTCGGCGGTCTGTTCTGCGGCTATCTCGGCCTGTCCGCGGCGATCCCGGTGCTGCCCGCGCACGTCCGGGATCAGTTCGGGGCGGGCGATCTCGCGGTGGGGCTCGCGGTCACCGCGACCGCGCTCACCGCGCTGCTCACCCGTCCGATCTTCGGTGGGCTCGCGGATCGATACGGGCATCGCTGCGTCATGCGCTTCGGCGCGCTGGCGATCGCCGCGGGCGGCCTGCTGTACTTCCTCCCGGTCGGTCTCGCGGGCCTGATCGTGGTCCGGCTGCTGCTCGGCATCGGCGAGGCCGCCCTGTTCACCGCGGGCGCGGTCTGGACCGTGGCGCTCGCCCCGCACCACCGTCGCGGCCAGGTGATCGGCTTGTACGGCATCGCCATGTGGGGCGGCATCTCGCTGGGCACCGCGCTCGGTGCGGTCTTGCGGCACTTCGGCATCGATGCGGTGTGGGCGTTCTGTGCCGCCGCGCCGTTGCTCGGCGCGGTCCTGATCAACATCGTCGTGCCGCAACCGCACGTCGCGGCGGCCAGCGGCCGCGGGCTGCTGCTGCGGCCCGCGGTGCTGCCCGGGCTGGGCCTGGCGTTGGGCGCCGCGGGTTATGTCGGCCTGGCCGCGTTCGTGATCAGCGGTCTGCAGGAACGCGGCATCGACGCGGGCGTCGTCGTGCTGAGCACCTTCAGCGCGGTGTACGCGGGCACCCGGTTGTTCATCGGGCATCTGCCGGATCAGCTGGGCCCGCGCCGGGTCGCATCCTGGTGTGGCGCAGGCGAAGCCGCGGGGCTGCTGATCATCGCATGGGCGCCGAACCTGCCGGTCGCGGTGCTCGGCGCCGTGGTCATGGGCGTCGGATTCTCGCTCCTGCATCCCTCTTTGGCGCTGATGGTCATGAACAACACCGAAAACACCAAGCAGGGCGCGGCAATCGGCGCCTACACCTCGTTCTGGGATCTGGGCCTGTTCGTCTGGGGTCCGGCGACCGGGGCCATCGCGACCGGGTTCGGCTACCCCGCCGTCTTCGTGGTCGGCGCGGCCTGCGCGCTCGCGGCCTCGGTCCTGGCCATGACGATCCGGCAAGCAGTCACCACGGAGAAGGCAGTCGGCCGATGACGAACCCCACCCCGCTGAAAGTCCTGTGCATCACCGGTTGGTGTCGCAACGGCAGCACCATCATCGGCAACATCCTGAACGAGATTCCCGGCTTCTTTCACGTCGGCGAGCTGGCCTTCCTCTGGAAGAACGCGGCCGGGCGCGGCGTGAACCAGGAGTGCGGCTGCGGGCTCGAGCTCGTCGACTGCCCGATCTGGTCCACCGTCCTGCCGATCGGTCAGCCCGCCGATACGCCGTTCGCCGCGCATGCCGACACGGTCATCCGGCGTCAGCTCGGCAGCGTCCGGACCCGCCACACCTGGCAGGTCCTGGGCCGCGGCCTGCGTAGCGCGCAGGTGCGCGCCCACGCCACGCTGATGACCGAGGTCTATCACGCCGTCGCGGCCCGCTCGAACGCCCGAGTGATCGTCGATACCAGCAAGATTCCCGGCGAGGCCGCGCTGCTGCCGTATCTCGACGGCATCACCCCGTACTACGTCCATCTGGTGCGCGACCCGCGTGCGGTGGCCCAATCCTGGAGCAAGCCGAAGGAATACGTGTACGCGATGTCGCCGGGCAAGAGCACCGGCTACTGGACCGGATTCAATCTCGCCACGCACGCGATCACCCGGCGCCATCCGCAACGCTCCCTGTTCCTGCGCTACGAGGACTTCATCGCCGCGCCCGAACAGACCATCGCCGCGATGCTGGCGCACTGTGCGTGTGATCCCGCGGCGAACCCGGTCACCGATCGCACGGTCGAGTTGCACACCAATCACACGGTGACCGGGAACCCGGACCGCTTCCACACCGGGGCCACCGTCATCCGTCCGTCCGACGATTCCTGGCGGTCCGGGTTGCCGAAGTCGGCCCAGCGCACCGTCGCCGCACTGTCCTGGCCGCTCGCACGCCGCTATGGCTACGCGCTCGGCACCACGAAAGCGAAGGGGTAGTCATGGATCTCGGGCTCGAGCACAAGGTAGCGCTGGTCGCGGGCGGGTCGAGCGGGATCGGGCTGGCCATCGCGCGGGAACTGGCAGCCGAGGGCGCGCACGTCGCGATCGGCGCGCGCGACGCCGCCCGGCTGGCCGCGGCGGAGCGGGCGGTCAAAGAGGTCGCGCGGGCCCGGGTGCACGCCACCAGTGTGGACATCACCGACAGTGCGGCCGCCCACCGCTGGATCGAGGAGGTCGCCGCCGAATTCGGTGCGGTGCACGTCATGGTGGTCAGCGGCGGCAGCCCGCCCACCGGGAACGCGGCCTGCTTCGCGCCGGCGGACTACCGGGCGGCGATCGATGGCGTGCTGATGCCCGCGGTCGACGTGGCCCTCGCCGCGCTGCCGTATCTGCGCAAAGCCCGTTGGGGCCGGGTAATTTTCGTGACCTCGGAGACCGCGAGCGTGCCCATCGGCGATCTGGCGCTGTCCGGTGTGACCAGGACGGCCATCACCCGTTTCGCCCAGTCCCTGGCCGTCGAGGTGGGCCGCGACGGCGTGACGGTCAACGTGCTGGCGCCCAGCGCGACCCGCACGCCCCTGCTGGAACGCGTGGTGGCGCAACGCACCGACCGGATCGAAGCCGAGTTCGACACGCTGGGCAGGCACACCGCGATCGGGCGTATCGCCCACCCGGCCGAAATGGCCGCCGTCGCCGCCTTTCTGGCGAGCGCGCGGTCCTCCTATCTGACCGGGACGGTCCAACTGGTCGACGGCGGCGCGAGCCTGCTCGGCCCGAGCTGGTCACACCCCGCCGAACCAGCGTGACCGGCACTGTCGCCGGCGACACGGAAGGAAGTAAAACATGCTGCACACCGATGGCGTGAAACCGACTCTGGCGCAGGTCGTCCGGGACCGCGCGCAGGAACTCTCCCCGGGACGGATGTTCGTGGAGTGCTGCGCCGAGCGGGGTCTGGACGCCGCGGTCGAGTACGACGTGACGATCACCGACTCGCTGACCAGTTCGCGGCGCAAGCCGCGCCACCCCGCGCGCAATATGCTCAAAGCCATTGACCTGTCCCGTGATCCGCGTCAGTACTACTGGCACGAAAGCCCGCCCGGCGCCGACGACGCCCCGATCGACGGCGCCGACGTCCGCCGGGAACTGGCCAGCAGGTTCCACAGGTCACCGATCCCGGAACTGCTGCCCACCACCGCCTGGGTCCAGGTGCCGCCGCAGCTGTGGGAGGACCCCGGCACGTTCGAATCCTTCATCGACTATCGCCTGATCGTGCGGCTGTGCACGGCGGAGAACTACACGATCATCGCGAGCGCGGGTGGCCTGCTCAACATTCCGGGCATCGAGCGGATGACCTCGGCCGGGCCGTTCAGCTCGACTATCCTGCGCGCCTGCAACGAGATCGAGCAGATGGGCGGCACCGCGGACGGCATGATCATCAACCCGGTCGACTACTACCGCGCCATGGGCACCGGGACCCTGATGACCGATCTGGAGCGCAACGGCGTGTTCATCGTGCGCACCCGCCTGGTCGAGCCGGGCAGTGCCATCGTCGGCGACTTCGGCCACGGCGCACAGCTTTTCGACGCCGGACGCTCGGTGATCCGGTTCGCCGAGCCACCGCCGGGCACGTTCACCGAGCCCGGCGCGGCGGTGATGGCGCAGATCTACGAGCGGGTCGTGGTTAACCTGCCGACCAACTTCTTCGTCGTCACCGTGTAGGGGGCGTCGGTGTCCGAAGAGACGGCGCCACCCGTGCGCGACGACCCGGACGTCGTGGTCGTCGGGGGCGGGGCCGCCGGATTGTTCTGTGCCTATCACCTGCGCCGCGCCGGTGCGGCGGTCACCGTGCTGGAACGCGGCGCGCTCGGCGGCCCGCAGTCGTGTTCCAGCGGGAACACAGGCTTCGTCGGCACGCACGGCGCCGCGCCCTTGGCGGAGCCGGGAATGCGCTCGTGGCGTTCGCTCGCCATGCTGCATCCGGACGCCCCGTTCCATGTGCGTCCGCGGGCGGACCGCGAATTGCTGCGCTGGCTCGGTCATTTCGGGCGGGCCTGCACACCGTCGGCCGCGGCGACGGGGTTTCGGACCCTGGCCGAGATGAAGCGGCGCAGCCTCGAGATCCTGCACGAACTCTGCGTATCCGAAAGGATCGCGGACACTTTCGCAGCGCCCGGCATCGTCCTGACTTACCGGACCGCCCAAGGCTTTTTCCGCCGCGCGCGCGGCCCTCGCCCGCACCGTGGCCAACGGGATCCCGTTGCGCGTCCTCGCACCGGGCGAGCTGGACGAACTGGAGCCCAGGACCCGGTTCGCCGTCCACGGCGCGCTGTACAACCCGGAGGGCGCGTACCTGCGGGTGCCGGAGTTCGTGCTCGAGTTCGGCCGCCTGCTGCGGGCACTCGGCGTCGAGATCCGCGAATACACCGAGCTGACCGGCTTCGCGATCACCGCGGGAAAGATCGGTCGGCTCAGCACAACCCGCGGTGAGCTCCGTCCCGGTGCGGTGGTCCTCACTGCAGGCGCCTGGTCGACCGAATGCGCGCGGATGGCCGGGGTCGAGCTACCGCTGCAACCGATCAAGGGCTACAGCGTCACCATGGACCAGCCGCCGAACGGGCCGAGCCGTCCTGTCCTGTTGAGCGAAGGCCGGGTGGCGCTGGTCCCCCTGGGCGATCGCTTGCGCATCGGCGGCACCCTGGAGCTGACCGGCATGCGTAACACCATCTCCGACCGCCGGGTGCGGAGCATGTTGCGCACCGTCGGTGACTACCTGCCCGACCTCGAACAGACGCACACCCGCGAGACCTGGAGTGGTCTGCGCCCCAGCACACCCGACGGCGTGCCGGTCATCGGCCGGGCCGGGCCGGGCAACCTGATCGTCGCCGCGGGATACGGCCATATCGGCATGGGGCTCGCGCCGGCCGGTGGTGAGCTCGTCGGGCACCTGCTCGCGGGTGAGACACCGGTCACCGATCCGGATCCCTTGCGCCCGAATCGTTTCGGTGGGTCGCGTGACCGGCAGCCGACATGACCGCGCACCCGGACACCAAGCGCGGCAGCACGATCGGCGTGTTGTGCCTCGACACCGCGTTCACCAAGCTCCCCGGCCATATCCGGAATCCGTCGACCTTCGACTTCCCCGTCGTCTACCAGGTGGTGCGCGGCGCGACACCGCAGCGGGTGGTGGCCGAGGCGGATCCGACATTGCTCGCGCCGTTCGTCGCCGCCGCAAAGGAACTCGAAGCCCGCGGGGTGGCCGCGATCACCAGCGGCTGCGGGTTCCTCGTCCTGTTCCAGCAGCAGTTGGCCGACGCCGTGCACGTCCCCCTGTACAGCTCGAGCCTCATCCAATTGCCGATGGTGCGCCGCATGATCGCTGCAGACCGCGAGATCGGCGTCCTCGTCGCCAAGCGGGACGCGCTGACCTGGCGGCACCTGCGCGCGATCGGCGCCGAGACGCTGCCGATCCGCGTCGCCGGAATGGACGCGCACCCCGAGTTCCGCGAGGTCGTCCTCGAGGGCCGCCGGACCGCGCTCGACGCCGACCGGCTCGGGCGTGAGGTGCTCGCCGAGGTCGACCGCCTGGCCGCGGCGCAGCCGGCGCTCGGCGCGCTGGTGATCGAATGCACCGACCTGGTGCCCTACGGGCACGCGATCCAGCGCCGTCTCGGCATCCCGGTGTTCGACATCGTCACGCTCACCGAAATGGTGCATCGCAGCCTGTGCCACCGCCCTTTTCGCAGCGGCCGGTAGTGGCCGGCGCGGGTCGTCGGCAGCGGGCTCAGCCGAGGGTACCCAGCCAGTCGAGCACGGCTTGCTGATGGGCGCGGGCCGCACGCGCGATCACCAGCGCATGTCCCGCATCCGGCAGCACGTAGGTCCGAAGTCGCGCCGCGGGTGCGAAATACGGCGCCTCGGCCGCGTACAGCGCCGCCGTGTCGGCGCACACCGAACACAGCTTGTCCTCGCTGCCGTTGGCGATCATCACCGGCACGCCGATCCGGCGGGTCATCGGCCCGACGGTGGTGACGAGGCCGGTGACCATCTCGGCGAGGGTGAACGTGTCCTTCACCTGCGCCTCGTCTACGGCGAGGACGGCCGGGTCGGTGCCGGGAACCCCGAAACTCGCCGGACGGGTGCCCGGGGCGGTGGTCAGATAGCCGGGATCGTGGCCGGCGAAACGCGGGTCCGGGTCGGTGGCCACCGATCGGAACGTGAGCGCGGCGGCCATGGTGCCCAACGGATTCACCGAGTGTGAGTAGCCGGTCAGCAGCAGGCCGTCCAGCTGTGCCCCGCCGACCGCCGCGAGCACCCCGATCCCGGAACTCAACGAGACGCCGCCGAACACCACCTTCCGGAACGGCGGGTGGCCCGCCATTCCGTCGCGGCGCAGACCGGCGATGATCCCGGTCACCGCGTCGGCCTCCCGGGGCGAGGTGACGCTGTGGCTCGGCGGACGCGAACTCCGGCCGGTGCCGAACCGGTCCACCGAGACGACCGCGTAGCCCGCGGCGTTCAGAGCACGCCGGAAGCTGTATTTCTCCCCGGCCGCGGGCCAATCCCAGTATCGGGCATTGGTCGCCGCGCCGGGCATCAGGACCAGCACGGTATCGGTGGCCTGCGCCGGCAGGCACATCCGGGCGCCCAGTTCGCCGTCGGGCACCGCTAGCAACAGATCTCGGCACCGGCCCGGATCGGCCGGTGCGGCGTGTGCGATACCGGTCGAGGCCAGCACGGCGGCCACCGCTATCGCGACGGTTCCTCGCACGAAATTCATACTCGCGCACGCTATCCCACCCCTCGGTCGCGGGAAAGCGGAAAAGTCGTCGATATGACGCGAATGTCCTTGTCACGCCACAACTTTCCGTACTGGAACCGGGGACTGGTCAACTTTGGAACCCGGAACAAGTTCCGAATTCTATTGTCCGATAGAGCAACTCGCAGGGTTCCAGCGCGACCACAACTAGCGGGCGATCTCGGCCACCAGTCGGCGCGCCCGCTCGGCCGCGTGCTGCTCGTTCGCGTAGAGCAGGCCGTAGGTGAAGCCGTTCTCACCAGCGGTCGTGCCCGCCGTCGTCGCGAGCCGCCACAGCAGTCCGGCCGAGACCACGCCGTCGTTGTGGTCGCCGAGCACGCGTTGAAGCTTCTTGTAGTACTTGATATTCGACTCAGCGGTAGCGCGCCGATGCACCGGTTCGTGCACCTCGGCGGCATATCGCGCGCGCTTGGCGGCCTTGCGCGCCCGGTGCAGCGATTCGTCGCGCCGGTCGGCCAGCGCCACCGCGAGCCGCTGGTCGGCTTTGCGTGCCGCCCGCCCCGCGCGCCGCACCAGTTCGCTCTTGCGCACCCGAACCGCGAACGGCGGCTGCGACTTCCACGCCTGCAGCGCCGCGAGCAGCGCCAGGTAGCGCGGCGAATCCAACGCCGCCGCGAGGGCGGCCCGGCTGGTCAGCTGCCGTTCGAGCAGGGTGGCGTCGATTCGGCCCGCCACCGGACCGAGGACGAGTTCCGGGGGCAGCTCCTCGATCTCGGCGGCCAGGCGCGCCCGCTGTACCTGACAGTCCCGCACCTCGCCGAGCAGTCCGGCGTACCACTTCAATTCGTCCGCGATGCCCTCGATCGCCGGGCGGTCCAGCAGCTTCCCGAAGACGCGCAGCGTGCTGCGCAGGCGCCGGGTCGCGACACGGGTGTCGTGGATCGGATCCTCGCCACGGCGCAGCGCGAGGTCTCCGGCGAACACGACATCGATCTGAGCGTTCAGGTATTCGTGGATCGCGCGCTCCGCTTTCGACCGTGCCACCGCGGGTTCGTCCCGAGGTGGCACCACACGCGCGAGCTTGGACGGATACCTCGACCGCGACGCACCCGCCGCGGCCAGCCGGTCCAGCAGTTCGGCGGGCGCGGCCGCGGTACGCGGGCCGAGCTCGACTTCGATTTCCCGCCAGGCCAGGGCGGCCGCGGACCCGTCGCCCGGCGTGGTTCGCACGGTGTCGTCATCGACCTCGACCACGAGTTCGCCGTCCGGCCCGAACACCCGGTGCCGGTTGCGCAGGGTGTGAATCGTCGTGACCTCGTGCAGTCGCCTGCCGAGGGCGGCGCCGGTGACCACGTCGGCGAGTTCGTCCGGTAGTTCGTCGGACCACGCGGTGACCAGCTCCAGCCTGCCGTCGTCCTGCGGGATCTTCAGCTGCCAACCGGACTCGTCGGTGCCGGCCCGGCGCCGCAGCACCAGATCGTGGGAGAGCAGATCGCGGGCGGTGGTGTCGAAATAGGTGCTGGTGAGCTCCACCGCCGTCGCCTCGACCCGCCCGCCGGGCACCAGATCGTCGAGCGGTGGGAGGGCGAAAGCCCGGTCGACCTCCCATTTCGTTTCACGTTCGAGAGAGTCCTTCATCCTTGTGGCGTTCCCGGCGCACATCGCACCAAACGGACATACCGTGCGTGGCAGCCTGTTTGTCTCCCTCCTCCCGGGGAACGTCCAGCTAGCCACCCATGACGGACAACCCAGGAGGTTCGCGGATATGCGGCTGCGACGCAGCACGCCATACGGCCCCGGCATGCGCCGAGTGGCGCGCGGCCGTGGGTTCTCCTACGTGAGCACCGAGGGTGCCCGGGTTTCGGACGAGGCGACCCTCGAACGCATTCGTGGCCTGGTCATACCGCCCGCGTGGCGCAAGGTGTGGATCTGTCCGCACGACAACGGGCACATCCAAGCAGTGGGGGTCGACGCCGCGGGCCGGCGCCAGTACCTCTATCACGAACAGTGGCGCAAGGAGCGTGACGAGGAGAAGTTCGATCGCGTCCTCGACCTGGCCGCCGGACTACCGGAACTCCGCAGGCGCATCCACGCCGAACTCACCGAACCGGGCCTGGGGCTGCGACGGGTGGCCGCGCTCGCGGTGACGCTGGTGGATCGGGGCGTATTCCGAGTCGGCGGTGAGGAATACGCGCAGGAGCATGGGACCCGCGGGGTCGCGACCCTGCTGCGCGAGCAGGTCCGGCTGTCCGGTGCCGAGATGTCGTTCGACTATCCGGCGAAGGGCGGTATCCAACGCCGGGTGCGGATCCGCGACGCCGACTCCGCCCGCGTCGTGCGGTCGCTACGCCGCTGCCGGCACGACTCGCCACGGCTGCTCGTCTACCGGAAAGGGTCGCGATACTGCGAACTGCATGCCGACGATATCAACGACCTGTTCCGGGAGTGGTCCGAAAGCGAGTGCAGTGTAAAGGATCTGCGCACCTGGCACGGCACGGTACTGGCCGCGGCGGGTTTCGGCTCGGTCGAGCGGCCGGACTCACAGCGCCGACGCAAAGCGGTGGAGCGCACGGTGATCACGGATGTCGCTGCGGCGCTGGGCAATACCCCGGCCGTCGCCCGGGCGTCCTATGTCGATCCCCGCGTCCTGACCGCCTTCGAGCACGGGGCGACGATTTCGGCCGCCTTGCGCCGCGCGGCCCGGGGCGGATCGGACGAGCAACGCCAGAACACGGTCGAGCGCGCGGTGATCCGCCTGCTGCGCACCACGAACTGAGGAGCCGGAATGCTGGACGCAACCACGATCACCGTCGGTGTCGAGGAGGAGTTCCTGCTCGTCGACCCGGTTACCGGCGCCCCCGTCGCGAAGAACACCGAGGTGGCCGCCGCGGCCGAGCAACGCGGCGTCGAACTGCAACTCGAACTGACCTCGTGCCAGGTCGAGACCAGCACCGGCGTGCACCGCGAAACACCAGCGCTACTGGGCGAACTCGCCGAGTTGCGGCGCAGTGTCGCCGAATGCGCCGAACAGGTGGGCACCCGCCTGCTGGCCGTCGCGGTGCCGCCGACCGTGCCCGAGCGGTTCCCGGTCACCGACACCGAGCGCTATCAGCGCATCGCCGACACGTTCGGGATGATCGCGCACGAGCAGGGTCTGTGCGGTTGTCACGTGCACGTCGCCGTGCCCGATCGCGAGACGGCGATCCAGGTGAGCAATTATCTGCGGCCGTGGCTGCCGGTGTACCTGGCGCTCACCGCGAACTCGTCGATCTATCGCGCGGCCGAGACCGGCTACGCGAGCTGGCGCAGCATCCTGTGGCGGCGCTGGCCGAGCGCCGGGCCGCCGCCTTACTTCGAATCCGCCGCCGATTACGCGGCCATGGTCGACATGATGATCGAGGGCGGCAACATCCTCGATACCAAGATGGTCTATTGGGATGTCCGGCCTTCCGAATCGTTCCCCACCGTCGAGGTCCGGGTCAGCGACGTGCCCGCCACCGTCACCGAGACCGCCCTGCTGGCCACGCTGGTGCGCGCCACCGCGATGATGGCGCGGGCGGCGCTGGAACGCGGCGAACGCGCGCCGGAGGTCCCCGGTGAGGTGCTGCGCGCGGCCTATTGGAACGCCGCGCGCTTCGGACTCGACGGCAACGGTCTCGATCCGGTGTCCCGGCGCGTTGTGCCCGCCCCGGCACGACTGTCCGCGTTGCTGGAGCATGTCGCGCCGGCTCTCGACGAGCTGGGTGATCGCACCTTCGTGACAGACGCGGTGGCGACGGTGCTGGAGCGCGGCAACGGCGCCCGCCGTCAGATCGTGGCCTTCCGAAACAACGGTCGAGTGAGCGACGTGGTGACAGAACTCGCCGACGCCACATTGGAGAAGTGCCGTTAGCCGGAGGTGCTCAGCGCGCGTCCGCGCGGATCTGCTCGGCGAATTCGTCGTCCAGCGCGGCGCGGACGAGTGCCGCCGCCAACGCGCCGGCTCGGCCGTCCGGCGCGAGCGCGGCGAGTTCGTCGGTGCCGGTCGGCAGGTCGACCCGTCGCGCGCCCTGCTTGGCGCGCTCGTCGAAGTACGGTCTCGCCCAGGTCCATACGTCCTGGACCTCGCGCAAGAAGATATCGCTGCCGGTGGGTCCGATCCCCTGGAATTCCTGGAGCAGCTGCGCCGCGCGGGCCCGGTCCTCTTCGGCGGCCTCGCCCAGTCTGCGTAGATCACCGCCGTATTTGTCGAGCACCAGGTTCGCGTTCGCGCCGAGCCTGGTCGCGGTGCTCTCGTCGTAGCGCTTGTAGCGCGCGCGGCCCAGCGCGTCCACGAGTTCTTGCCACTGCGCGTCCGCGATCCGTTGCGGGGTGCGGTATCCCGTGGCGATCAGCTCTTTCGCCGCGGCGACCGCGATATCCGCCGAAATCCGGGTGCTCAGCAGCTCGGCGAGCACGAGAAGCTGGAACAGCGGCGCGGGCTTGTCGGCCAGGTCGATACCGGCCTGCGCCGCATAGCCCTCGCCCGCCCGCTCGAGCAACGCGTGCACAACATTTCGTTCACTCATTGCGCGACTCCCTATTTCGACGCCGGATGCTTGCTCGGAATCCCTTCGCTGCCACTGAAACTGGCTTCCTCCGGGCTGACGAGACCGAGCAGCGCGAGCGCCCGCGGGGTTACCGCGTTGGTGGCGTACGCCAACGAGATCGCCCACCGGTTCACCGCTCTGGGCACCGCATAGATGTGGTAGACCCGGGTCACGACCTTGGCGAGTCGGCCCGACAGATGGATGCCCATCGGGTTGGCGACGGCGAAGCCCGGACCCAGATCTACGACCAAGCCCATGTCGCGGTGCTTGTACGGTCCGGCGGTGCCGATGCCCAGGCTCGCGGCCACATTGCGCGCCAAGGTTTTTCCCTGGCGCGTCGCGTGCTGTGCGGTCGGCGGGGTGATCTTGCCGGGCTTGGTCAGATCCGGGACCGCCGCCGCGTCGCCGCCCGCGAACACGTCGGGATGGCCGGGCACGCCCAGCTGCGCGTCGACCGCCAGGCGGCCGCGTTCCAGGGGCAGATCCAGGGTGCTCAACAGCGGTGCACCGGTCACGCCGGTCACCCAGGCCACCGTGTGGGTGGGGATCACGCTGTCGTCGGTGAGCACGACGTGGCCGTCGCTCAGCTCGCGCAGCGAGGTCTGCAATCGAATGTCGATTCCCCTCCCCCGCAACACCGACAAGACCTTGTCGCCGAGCCGCTCGCCCACCTCGGGCATCACCCGGTCGGCCATGTCCAGCAGCACGAAACGCACCTCGGCGGGGTCGACACCGCGGCGGTGGGCGTAGGCGTCGGCGAGCGCGCGCAACTGCGCGATCAGTTCGGTGCCCGCGTACGAAGCGCCGACGACCACCACCGTGCGGCGCGCCCGGCGCAGCTCGGGATCGTCTTCGTGGTCGGCCAATTCGAGTTGCCTGAGCAGCTGCTCACGCAGATACAGCGCCTCGGCAATGGTTTTCAGGCCACGCCCGTGCTCGGCCAGGCCCGGCACATCGAAGAGCCGGGTCGCCGAGCCGGGTGTGAGCACCAGCCGATCCCACGAGAGTTCCCGCGCCGGATAGTACTCGCTCCGCACGGTGATCGACTTACGTTGCAGATCAACAGATTCGGCCTTGCCGACGACGAGTCGCACCCGGGGCAGGGCGTCGGCGAGCGAGATCACCACGAATCGGGGATCGATCAGTCCGCCTGCCACATCCGGTAGCAACGGCGTGTAGAGCATGTAGTCGTCGGGCGTGACGAGCACGACCTCGATGTCGCGGCCCGCCTTCGCCAGACGGCGGCACAGTTTCGCGGCGCAGGTGAAGCCGGCGAAGCCGCTGCCGACGATCACCACCCGCTGCGGGGTCTCGGTCTCGGCTACCGGCACCACCGGCTCCTCCTCTGTCTCTGGTCGGGCCTCGAACTGTGATCAGGCGTCAGGACGCTCGATATCCCCGCGCCACGCGCCGGTCTCGTGCTGCCTGCTCTCGATGAACTTCTTGAACCGCTGCATATCGCCGTTCACTCGGTGCTTCAGCACGCCGAGACGGTCGGCGGCGGTCTCCACGAAGCCGTCCGGGTCGACGTCCATCTGCGCGGTGATCCTGGTGTGCGTGTCGTCGAGCCGGTGAAAGGTGATCACCCCCGCGTGCTGGGGGCCGGAATCGGACTTCCACGCCACCCGCTCGTCCGGGTGCTGCTCGGTGATGGTGGCATCGAACTCGCGGGTCGAGGGCCCGACGTGGATGCGCCAGTGGGTGTGCCGGTCGTCGAGCTGCTGCACCGCTTCCACACCCTCCATGAACTCGGGGAACGACTCGAATTGCGTCCACTGGTTGTAGGCGGTGCGGACCGGTACCTCGACATCCACGGTGGCGGCCAACGTACTCATGTGTACCCCTTTCGTTGCTGTCGCGTTGCGCGACTCGGTCAGGGGCGGCATACCCGGGCAACCGGAGCAGAAACAGACTCAGCCGGGCCGGAAACCGGCTTCCCTGGCGATGATTCCGAGATCGTCGACGAACGCCTGGTAGGCCGCGGTCCGGTCCGGCGCGCGCAGCACCGCGGCGGGATGCACGGTGGTGATCACGTCGTAGTCGCCGTGCGCGATCACCTCACCGCGGCGCTCGCTGACCTTGAAAGTGTTGCCCAGCAACGCTTTGGCGGCGATCGCGCCCAGACCCACCACCAGCTTCGGGTGCACGACCGACAACTCCGCACTCAGCCATGCCGAGCAGGCGACGATCTCGGTGCGGCCGGGCTGCTTGTGAATTCGCCGCTTGCCGCGCTCGGTGAACTTGAAATGCTTCACCGCGTTCGTGAGATAGACCTGATCGCGCGGGATGCCTGCCTCGGCCAGCGCGCGGTCCAGGAGACCGCCCGCGGGGCCGACGAAGGGATGGCCCTGTACGTCCTCCTGGTCGCCGGGCTGCTCCCCCACCATCACGATGGCGGCCGCGGCCGGTCCCTCGCCGAACACCGTCTGGGTGGCGTCCCGGTACAGATCGCAACCGTGACACCCTTGCGCGGCCGCCCGCAGGGTGCGCAACGACGGCCGTCCGCTCGGGACGAACTCGGCGGCCCCTGGCGCTGTATCACGAGCGGGCACAACGACTTCCGTTCACTCGGCGACCACGCGGATGGTGTGCAGTGCGGGATCGGCGGGATCGGGCACATTCATGCCGGAATCCAGCCCCGTGCGCAGGTATGCCACGACCGCCTCGTCGATCCGCTCACCGGGGACGATGACCGGGATACCCGGCGGGTACGGCGTGACCTGTTCGGCTGCGATCCGTCCCGGCGCCGCCGCCAGCGGCACCGCCTGCACCCGGCCGAAGAAGGCATCGCGCGGCAGCATGACGGTCTCCAGTTCCAGCTCGTCCGGGGACGGCAGCCGGATGTGATGTGGCGCAGGCTCTTTCCACTGCTCTCGCCAGGCGGTGAGCGCCGCGACGAGCCGGTCCGCGGTATCGTCGTCGTCGGCGAAGGACAGCGTGGCCAAGATGCGCCGATGGTCGCTGAGCCCGACGTCGACGTGCCGTTCCTCGCGCAGCCAGTCGGCGACCTCGTAACCCGTTGCCCCGGTGGCGGATACGTCCATCAGCACCTGCATGCGGTCCAGGTCGTGCGAGGCTTCGACACCGAGCAGCTCCTTCTCCATCACCTGGATGCCCGGTATCCGCGCCAGTTCCGAGCGCAGACGATCCGACACACGCAACGCCTCGCCCAGCAACCGGTGACCGTCCTGCACCATCTGGCGGCGCCAACCGTCGATCGCGGCGTACATCAAGACGTTCGGGCTCGTGGTCGTCAGCAGGTCCGCGCACGCGCTCAGGCGCGCCCGATCGATCAGATCGCCTTGGACGTGGAAGACCGAGCCCTGCTCGAATCCGGCGCCCATCTTGTGCACGCTCACCACGCAGACGTCCGCGCCCGCGTCCATCGCCCAGGTCGGCAACTCCTCGTGGAACGGCAGATGCGCGCCCCACGCCTCGTCGACGATCAACGGCTTGCCGCGGCGGTGGCACACTTCGGCGATACCCGCGATATCCGCGCAGGTTCCGTACGGGCTCGGACTCACGATCAGCGCACCGGAGGCGTCCGGGTGACGCTGCCATGCGTCCTCGATCTGCTGGACCGAGGGCGGATGGGAGAAATGCCGTTCGGCGTCCCAGCGCGGCGTCACCCAGCGGGGCAGCAGGCCGGCGAAGATCAATCCGGCGACAATGGATTTGTGACTGTCCCGCCCGAGGATCAGCCCACCGTCGCCACCACCCGCCACGGCGAGCATCGCGGCCTTCACCGACAGCGAGCTGCCGCAGGTGGAGAAGAACGCCATCTCGGCGCCGACGGCGTCGGCCATGAGCTCTTCGGCGTCCGACAGGTACTCGCCCCGGGCGCGACGATCGTCCAGCCCGCCGGAGGCGAGCACATCGCTGCGAAAAGCGTCGCCCAGTACCTGCAGTACCCGGTCGTCGACGCCGCGCCCCTGCCGATGGCCGGGCGGCGTGAAGCCGTACCGACCACGCCGCCGGTAGTCGTCCAGTGCGTCCAGAATAGGTGCTCGTAGTTGGTCCATCCCTTGCTGGCTACCCACCAGCACGCGGATCATGCACCAGCACGTCGTCCCAGGTCTGCGGCTTGCTCAGCTTTCGGAGACCGCGTCCAGCGCGCTGCCCAGGCGCGGATAGCACCTGATCCAGGCGGCCGCGCCGGACAGGTCGAACGCCCGCTGCGTCGGCCGCGACGACACCACCGCGGCGAACTTCCGATCGTCGTCCTCGGCCCGTTCGGCGGCGAGGATCAGCACGTCCACCCCGGCGAAGCCCAGGAAGGCGATCCGGCTGGTGTCCACCACCGTCGCGGGGAAGTGCTCACCGGCGCGCACGACCTGGTGCAGAAAGGGCGCGGTGGCGAGGTCGAGGTCGCCGCTGACGGCCAGCACCCGGACGCCGGGTAGCACGTCGACCCGGATGCGGAGCTGCCCACGCGCGTAGTCGCGCGTCCTCGAATGGTGCGGGTGCGACAACAGCCGACGAGACATGCGAGGCTGGCGCGGACTCAGCTGATTGCTCATGCTCAACGCTCCGGTTCACCGCCGAACGGACATATCGCCCAGCATAATTCGGTGATAGACCAGGCCGAGTTGGGCGACGCCGAAGGGAGCCGTCTCGAGGCGGGGACTACCGTCGGCTCCTGTCTGAACCTCCTTGAAACCTACTCCACCCCGGCGGGCAGCGCCATTCCCCCTGCTCATTACGGCGCGGCGACCGATTCGCGCTAGCGCACGCGCGCACGGAACGAGTCCGGGTCGGCGGCGGCCCAGTCCGCGGCCCAGGCAGGCGGCGCTTCGCTGATCAATTGGCCCGGAGCGAGCCAATCGTAGAGTTCGGCGTAGGACAGCTGCTCGGTGGCCGAGATGCGCTTGCGCAGCAGGTGGGGCGTGAGCTGGGCCGGGTGATCCACGCCGAGCGACGCCATGATCTGCACGGCCTGCGCGACCGTGGCCTCCTGATAGCGCCGGACCCGCTCGGTCTTGTCCGCCACGTCGAGCGCGCGAGCGCGGCGCGGATCCTGGGTAGCCACGCCGACCGGGCAGTGGTTGGTGTGGCAGCGCTGCGCCTGGATGCAGCCGATGGCCATCATCATGGCGCGCGCCGCGTTGGTGTAGTCGGCCCCTTGGATCAGCCGTTTGACGATGTCGTTGCCCACGGCCACCTTGCCGCTGGCCCCGATCTTGATCCGGTCGCGCAGTCCGGTGCCGACGAGCGCGTTGTGCACGGTGATCAGCCCATCGGTCAGCGGCAGCCCGACGTGGTCCTCGTACTCCAAAGGCGCTGCGGCCGTGCCGCCTTCGGCCCCGTCGACCAGGATGAAATCGGGCGTGACGCGCTCGTCCAGCATCGCTTTGCAGATCGCGAGAAACTCGCTGCGCGAACCGAGACACAGCTTGAATCCGATCGGTTTACCGTCCGACAGTTCGCGCAGCCGGGCGATGAACGCCACCAGTTCGCGCGGGGTCCGGAACGCGGAATGCGCTGCCGGGCTGACACATTTCTCGTGCGCGGGCACGCCACGGAACTCGGCGATCTCCGCGCTCACCTTCGCGGCAGGCAGCACCCCACCCAGGCCGGGCTTGGCGCCCTGGCTGAGTTTGATCGAGATCGCTTTGATCTGCTCGTGCGCGGCCTGCTCGGCGAACCGGGCCGGGTCGAACGCGCCGTCGCGCGTGCGGGTGCCGAAGTAGCCCGAGCCGATTTCCCACACCAGGTCGCCGCCGCCGTCGAGGTGGTACGGCGTGAGCCCGCCTTCACCGGTGTCGTGCGCGAAACCGCCCAGCGCCGCACCGCGATTCAGCGCCCGCAGCGCGTTCGCCGACAGTGCGCCGAAGCTCATCGAGGACACGTTGAACAGCGACATCGAGTACGGCCGGGTGCAGTCCGGGCCGCCGATCAGCACCCGTGGCGCTCGCGCGGGCTCGGGCACCGGCGCGTTCGAGTGGACCAGGTACTCGTAACCCACGCTCTCGACGTCGCGCTCGGTACCGAACGACAGTTCGCCGTGGATACCTTTGGCGCGCTCGTAGATCATCGTCCGGATGTCGCGGTCGTACGGGCGGCCGTCGACGTTGCGTTCGATGAAGTACTGCTGCAGCTCCGGCCGCAGGCTTTCCAGCAGGTAGCGCATGTGCCCGAGGATCGGATAGTTGCGCAGCACGGCGTGCCGCCGCTGCGCCAAGTCGTAGAGACCGACCCCGAGCAGCGCGGCCAGCGCCACGGCCAGCACCCACCACGCCCACGAGCCGATCGAGGCGGCGACGCCGACCGCGATCGTCGCGGCGAGCAGGAACCCGACGACGAAGAATCGGAGCATAGGCCGCTTGCCCTCCTCGTACGCTCACTCTCGGCCGGGTGTCAATACCACCTTCACCATACCGTCGGACTTCTGCTGGAACTGCGCGTAGGCCTCCGGCGCGTCGGACAGCGGGAGGTGGTGCGTCGCAAAGGAATCCACGCCCAGCGGGTCGGCGTCGTGCAGCAGCGGGATGATGTCGTCCACCCATCGCTTCACGTTGGCCTGGCCCATGCGCAGCTGGATCTGCTTGTCGAACAGCACCCGCATGGGCAGCGGATCCACCATGCCGCCGTACACGCCGACCAGTGAGATGGTCCCGCCGCGGCGCACGATGTCGATCGCGCTGTACAGCGCCGCCAGCCGATCGACGCCCGCGGTGTCGTTGACCTTCTCGGCGACCACGTCCGGCAGCAGCGCGGCCGCCTTCTGCGCCATCGAGGTGACCGGCGAGCCGTGCGCTTCCATGCCGACGGCATCGATCACCGAATCGGTGCCGCGTCCCGCGGTCTTCTCTCGCACCATATCGGCGAGGTGTCGCCCGGCCACCTGGAGATCGATGGTTTCGATGCCGCGCCGGGCGACCCGAGCCAAGCGCTCCGGCACCAGGTCGACGCCGATCACCCGGAATCCGCGCTGCGCCGCGATCCGGCAGGCCATGTCGCCGATCGGCCCGAGGCCGAGCACGGTCACCGACCCGCCCGCCGGGATCGCGGCATACTCGACCGCCTGCCACGCGGTCGGCAGCACATCCGACAGGTACAGGAAGCGATCGTCGGGCGGGCCGATCGGGACCTTGACGTGGGTGAAGTCTGCGTGCGGCACCCGCAGGTACTCGGCCTGCCCGCCGGGCACCTGACCGTACAGTTTCGAATAGCCGAAAAGCGCCGCGCCGCTGCCGCGTTCACGGACCTGCGTGGTCTCGCACTGGGTCGTCAAGCCTTGGTCGCACATGAAGCAGTGGCCGCAGCTGATCTGGAATGGCACCACCACCCGGTCGCCCTTCGCCAAATTCGTGACCCCGGCCCCGGTCTCCTCTACGATGCCGATCGGCTCGTGCCCCAGCACATCTCCCTCACTCATGTACGCGCCGAGGACTTCGTAGAGATGCAGGTCCGAGCCGCAGATCCCGGACGACGTCACCCGGATGATCGCGTCGGTCGGTTGCTCGATCCGCGGGTCGGGCACCTCTTCCACGCCGACCTTGCGCTTGCCCTGCCACGTCACTGCTTTCATCACTGCTCCTTCATCGAATTCTCGCCCGCACCGGCGCTTATCCGGAGCCGCCGTCGAAACGTCGTCTGTCGCAGCGCCTTCGGGGCACGATCACGGGCCTATTCGTAGGCCGGGTAACTCTCGGTGTTCAGCACCCGCGCGAGGTGGGCGGCGTTGCGCGCCATGGCTTTCGTGGCCGAGGCGGTCGAGTCCGGAACTTCGTCGAGATCCTGATAGTCGGTGCCGCCCATGGCTTCGCCGTTCCAGTACGTGCAACCCTGCGCGGGGATGGAGAAGCCGATGTCGTTGAGCCCCTGGAACAGGTCGGCCACGATCTTGTGTGCGCCGTCCTCGTTGCCGACCACCGCGGCGATGGCGACCTTGCCCACCATGGACGGCCGTCCGGCGTCATCGGTTTCGGACAGTTCCGCGTCCAGGCGCTCGAGCACGCGCTGCGCGACCGAGGACATGTGGCCCACCCACGTCGGCGTCGAGATCAGCAGAATGTCCGCCGCCGCGATGCGGGCGCGGATCGTCGGCCACTGGTCGCCGGAGCCCTCGTCGGCACGCACACCGGGATGCACGTCGTAATCGACCACCCGCAGGATCTCGCCTTTGACGTCGTGCTCCGCCAGCGCGTCGAGCGCGTGCCGGGCGATGAGTTCGCTACTGGACTCGGCGGGCGATTTCTGCAACGTACAGACCAACGCGACGGCGGTGGGTGCGGTCATGATCTTCGTCCTCCTGTGCGGGTCGGGGAATCGAACTGCCGGGACTGCGTGCGGCGGCGCACGTACGCCTGTCCACCGCATACCCGAGGACCACGGCGCAAACATCGCCGAACTCCCCGGCCCTGCCGCGCCCCTCGTACGACGGCTACCGCGCAGGCGACTGGTATGAAGAAACGATGGGTATCAGCAACCTCGCCGAGCAGATCGCCGCGGCGGCGCAGCGGACGGGCCGCACCGTAGCGGTCGCGGAATCGCTGACCGCCGGTCGCCTGGCCGCCGCCTTGGGCGCGGCCCCCGACGCGGGCAGCTGGTTCCACGGCGGTGTGGTCGCGTACTCACGCTTCGTCAAGCACAGCGTGCTCGATGTGCCCGAGGGACCGGTGGTGTCGCAGGTCGCGGCCGAGTCGATGGCGCGTACGGTGCGCGCGATGACCGGCGCGACGATCGCCTGCGCGGTCACCGGCGCGGGCGGACCCGACCCGCAGGACGGCCAACCCCCGGGCACGGTCTGGTTCGCCGTCGCGACCGAGCATTCGACCGCGACCGAGCGCCGGCATTTTCCGGGCGATCCCGCCGCGGTGCTCGATCAAACGATCTCGCACGCCCTCGAATTAGTACTCGACGCCCTACCCGCGCAGTAACCGTCCTACTTCCGCAGCTGAGCCAGATAGTCACCGTGAGCCCGCAGCTCGGTGCCCGCGCTGCGGTTCGGCGCGTTCAGGAATCACGAGCGGTCGGCCTCGCGGGCCGGAAGTGGCTTCAGGACCGAGAGCTTCGAGTCCGGGATATCGAGTTCGGCCAACGAAACGAAATAGGCGTCGAATTCGCGCGCATAGTCCCCGGCACCGTCCTGACCGCCACAGAAAAAGCCGCCGCCTGGCGTCAGTGATCCGTCGGCGGCCAATCGGCTTATCCGAATTCGTATCTCGTGCAGCAGGGCCGCGGCGTCCGGACCGATTTCGCGCGCGAACAGGGAATGCTCGACGCGGGGCGGGGGCCGGTCGAACCGGTCCAGGAATCTGCGCAGGCCAGAGGTAAGATCCGACCGAAACGGCCGTCGTCGTGCATCCATCGGTACCTCACGTCCCGGCGCCGAGCCGGCTGCGGAACTTTCGCCGAGTCGGGCTGGAACTCACCGTAACCGCACGGACACCGCCCGGAATATCGGTTGAACGATGGACGCGGATCAACCAAATTAGTTCGGCGAGCGAAGAATACGAGTGGGGCGCGGCAGCCCACCGCACCCCACTCGCGTTCCTTATCGGTCAGAGCAGTCCGAGGTGCTCCAGGTTGGTGACGTATTTCAGAATGGTCGACTCGGTGAGGTGCGGGATGTCTTTGTCCGGGCCGATATTCGCGTCCTGCACCGCGGCGCGGAAGCGGTCGGCCGGGGCGACGCTGCCCTCGACCGGCGGCTGCGGATGCGCGTAGCTGTGCAGCAGCGGCAGCAAGGAATGCCTGCGCTGCTGCTCGGGCAGCGCACGCAGTTTCGTGCCGAACTGCTCGAGCCAGGCCTGATAGTCCGCGACCCGGGCGATCGGATAGCCGGCCGCGACGAGCCAGTCGACGAACTCGTCCAGCCCGATGCCGTCGTGGTGCGGGTTCATCACGTGGTAGGTCGAGAAGCCCTCGTGCACACCGAGTTCGGTGACCGCCTCGGCGATGAAGTCGACCGGTAGCCCGTCGTAGTGCGCGCGCTGCCGCTGCCCGGCCGCATCGGTCTGATAGAACGAGCCGGGCGCGACGCCGGTGGCCACCAGGCTGAGCATCAATCGGGTGAACATGTCGGGCACGTTCAACTGACCGACATAGCGGCCGTCCACCATGATCATGTCGCATCGGAACACGCTGACCGGCAACCCATATCGCTCGTGGGCCGCGCGCAGCAGCACCTCACCCGCCCACTTGCTGTTGCCGTAGCCGTTGGCATAGCGCTCGTCGACCGACCGGGTCGCGCTGATCGTGCGGATATCGGCGTCCTCGACGAACTGCCCGGCCGCGATCTGATCGCCGACGCCGACGGTGGAGATGTAGTCGAAGATCTTCTGTTTTCCGGTGAGCGCCAACCGGATCAGCTCGGCCGTGCCCACCACGTTCGGCCCGAACAGCTGGCGGTAGGGCAGCACATGGTTGACCAGCGCGGCGCAGTCCACGATCAGGTCCACGCGCTCGGCCAGCTGCTGCCAGGTGGCGCGGTCCAGCCCGAGGTCGAGGTCACCCTTGTCACCCGCCACCACTTCCAGGTGCCGCTCGGCCAGTCGCCGGTAATGCGTGAGCAACTGCGGGTCGCCGCTGTCGAACACCGCGTCCAGGCGCTGACGGGCGGCCGCGTCGTCGGTCGCGCGGACCAGGCAGATCAGCGTGCCGTCCACTGGACCGAGCCGTTCCAGCAGCGCCAGCGCGAGGAACCGGCCGAGGAAGCCGGTGGCGCCGGTGAGCAGCACGGTGCGCACCGCATAGTTCGGCGCGGGCAGGGCGGCGGCGCCGTCGAGCGTGGCAGCGTCCAGGAACTTCTCCAGGGTGAGATCGGCGGCGCGCACCTCGGTCGCCTCCGGTCCGTGCACGCTCTCGAACGTCGGCCGCGTCGCCTGCGCGCCGGACTCCAGGAAGGTGGCCAGGGCGCGCAGATCGGTCGCCGGACTGACGATCACGCCGACCGGCACCTCGACGCCGAGGATGTCGTGCAGCGCGTTGCCGAAGGTCAACGCGGACAACGAGTCTCCGCCGAGCTCGGTGAAATGCGCCGCCGGGTGCACGTCGGCGGCGGGGATACCGAGCAACGCGGCGGCCACCCGGGTGACGGTCTCGAGCACCGGCCGGTCGGCGGCACCCGTCCGCAGCGCGCGCAACTCCTCGGCCTGCCCGTCGGACAACCGCTGATACAGCTGCTCGAGCAGCTCGCCGTAGCGTTGCCGCAGCTTCGGCCGCGCGAGCTTGCGGATGCCGGTGAGCAGGCCGTTCTCCACCGTGAACGGCGTTGTCTCGACCAAGAAGTCGCGCGGGATCTCATAGGACTGCAACCCGGCGTCGGCGGCGACTGCCCGCAATGCCTCGGTGAGCAGCGGACCGATCGCACCGACGTCACCGGAAACCCGTTCCAGCACTGCGTCGTCCGGGACGATCACCGCCAAGAGGTAAGGGCGCGAGCTGTTGCCGTAGATGTAGATCTGCTGGATCAGCGGACTGGCACCGTAGGCCGCCTCCAGCTTCGACACCGTGACGAACTCGCCCTGCGACAGTTTGAGCACATTGTTGCGGCGGTCGAGATAGCGCAACTCGTCGGGCTGCACCTCGGCGACGATATCGCCGGTCCGGTAGTAGCCGTCCGGGTCGAACACCTCCGCCGTCACCTCGGGCCTGCGGTAGTAGCCGGGAAAGATGTTCTGTGTCTTCACGAGCAGCTCACCGCGCGGGTACGGACGGTCGGTGCGGTAATAGCCGAGCTCGGGCACGTCGGCCAGCTTGTAGTCCAGCACCGGCGGCCGCGCCACCTTGCCGTCGACCGTGATGCCGCCGGCCTCGGTGGAGCCGTACCCGTCCGGTAGGTGGAAACCCAGTAGGGCATCGACGAATTCGCGCACCTCGACCGAGATCGGCGCGGACCCGGTGACCGCGCCGAGCGCGCGCCCGCCGAGCAGGTCGCGGCGCAGTTCCGCGAGCAGTTCCGGTGCCCGATCGGACCGCTCGGCGGGACCGACGCCGTCGAGGGCCCGCTGGTACTCCTGGTAGAGCAGATCCCACACCCGCGGCACGAATTGCAGCTGCGTCGGCCGGACCAGCGAGAGATCCTCCAGGAAGGTCGAAAGATCGCTGCTGGCAGCGAAATACGCGATACCGCCGCGGGCCAGGGTGCCGTACAACGTGTAGCGGCCCATGAGATGGCTCATCGGCATGAAGTTCAGCGTGATCCACGGCCCGGCCGCGTGCGGGCCCTCGCCCAACCCGAATTTGCCCTGCCACAGGTTGGCGACCAACCGCTCCGAATACATTGCGCCCTTGGGCGTTCCGGTGCTGCCCGAGGTGTAGATCAGCAGCACGATTCGCTCGCTGTCCGCCGCTTCCGGCGCAACCTCGCCGGCTTTCCCGCTATCGGCAAGTTCCGCAAGCGTTTTCAGTGCCACACCGGTTCCGGCGAGACGCGCGGCGGCCGCCTCGTACGCTTCGCGATGGGCGTCCACCTCCGCCCGGTGGTCCAGCACCACGATCAGGCCCGGCCGGTGCTCGCCGTCGGCGAGGTCGAGCGCCTCCGCGAGCTGGTCGACACCCGCCGCGAGGACGCGCGGCTGCGTCTCGGCCAGGATCGGGCGCAGTTGCACCGCAGGCGCATTCGATTGCATCGGCACGGCGATCGCGCCCGCCAGCGTCGCCGCGAGGTCGAGCACGGTGTATTCGACGCTGGTGAAACCGAGCATCGCCACGTGCTCGCCGGGGCGCACCCAGCCGCCGTCCGCCGCCTCGCCGCGCAATCCGGCGGCCACGGCCGCCACCTGCCGCCCGAGTTCGGCGTAGGTCGTCGTTTCGTATTCCGGCAGCACATGCAGCGTCGTGCGGCCGGTCACCGGATCGGTGACCAATCGGGTGGCGCGGGCGCCGACGGCCGGGCGGCCACCGTAGGCATCGAACACGATGCGGATCAGTTCCGCGAGCCCTACCGCAGGATCTTGAATTCGAGCGTTGACTGCCGGATCGGGCAGTGCACCCGCGAGCACCTCGTCCGTGGCGGACAGGTCATCGATTCGTCGAGCTACCTCTACATCTGTCATCACATGTCTCCCTGACCAGCGGTTTGGCAAAGCAGCAATGTCTTTAGTTCTGGTAACTATCTACCTGGGACAGGCTACTCCCCCACTGCCCAACTGAGAAGACGCTCGTCGCGCCGGAATTTCTGCCGGAGCCCAGGAGTTGCATGCGGGCATGCAGATTGGGATCATCACTTTTCTCACCGACGAAGGCATCAGCGGTAAGGCACTAGGTCCCGCGCTGGAGGATCGCGGCTTCGAATCCCTGTTCCTGGCCGAGCATTCGCACATCCCGGCGAGCAGAAAGTCGCCGTATCCGATGGGCGGCGACCTGCCCCGCCGCTACTACCGCACGCTCGATCCGTTCGTCGCGCTCAGCGCCGTCGCCGCGGTGACCGAGCGATTGATCCTGGGCACCAGCGTCACCCTGCTGATCCAGCGCGACGTCATCCACACGGCCAAAGAGGTGGCGAGCCTGGACCTGATCTCCGGCGGGCGCGTCGTGTTCGGCGTCGGCGTCGGCTGGAATCGCGAGGAGATGGCCGACCACGGGACCGACCCGCGCACCCGCGGCGCATTGCTGGACGAGCAACTCGAGGCGATCCGCGTGATCTGGACCGAGGAACTCGCCGAATACCACGGCCGTTTCCTCGATTTCGACCCGATGTACTCGTGGCCCAAGCCCGTGCAGCAGCCGCACCCGCCGATCTTCGTCGGCGGCGAGACGGCCGCGATCAAACGCGCCATCCGGCACGGCGTGGGCTGGGTGCCCAATGGCGCGGCCACGGCGGCCGAGGTCCCGGCGCAGCTGGCGCCGTTCGCCGGCAACGACCTGCCCGTGATGGTCGCGCCGGTGCTCCCCGACCCGGCGATCCTCGACGCCTACGCCGAGGCCGGGGTGCAACGGGTGGCGCTGTCGCTGGCACCGCTGCCTGAAGCGGACGCGCTACGCAAACTGGACACCTTGGTCCCGCTGGTCGAGCGCTATCACGGCTGACCAGTCGTTCAGGGCTTGCGAGCCACCGCGCCGTACGCGGAGATGGGCCGGGTTTCGCCGACCTGCGTATCACCGGAACGCCACTCGGTGATCGAGACGAAACCCGGCTCGACCAGTTCCAAATCGTCGAAGGCCGCGCGGATCCGGGCCTGCGGCCGAGGCACGTACGGCACGCCGCCGCTGTTGGTGTAGTTCTCGCACAGCGTGACATAGGCCTTGCTGTCGTCGGTCCCGTCCCACAGGACCAGGTAGCTGCCCGACGGCACCGCGCCCACCACGGTGCGCACGATGCGCAACATGTCGTCGTAGGTCTTGGCATGGCCGAGCACACCCATGAACATGACGCCGATCGGCTTGTCGAAATTCAGCACGTTGCGGGCGTCGGCGATGATCTGCTCGGGGTCGTGGTAATCGCAGTCGACGTAGGTGGTGACACCTTCGTTGGTGGTGCTGTTGAGCAATGCCCTGGCATAGGTCAGCACCAGCGGATCGTTGTCCACGTACACGATTTTCGATTCGGGGGCGATCCCCTGCGCCACCTCGTGGGTGTTCTGCATCGTCGGCAGGCCGGTGCCGATATCGAGGAACTGACGCACCCCCGCTTCCTGCGCGAGATAGGTCACCGCGCGGATCAGGAACTGGCGCGACTGCACCGCCATGGTGCTGATGTCCGGATCGACCTGCAGGCTGGCTTCACCCACGACTCTGTCGACTTCGTAATTGTCCTTGCCGCCCATCCAGTAGTTCCAGATGCGCGCGGAATGCGGGATGTCGGTCCGGATCTGCGGGGTAAGGTTCTCGGACATGGTTTTTCGGCTCCTCAGCGAACGCGAACAGCGGGGCACCGCCGACCGGCGACGGTAGGGTATTGACAGGTTGCATCCGATCTGCCAGTGACAGTACAAGCTTCAACCTCGCCAAGGGTCAAGTTAGCGAAGAGCTGTCCGAGATCGTAACCGGCCGTCCATATACGGCGTACGGTCTCGCCGATCCCGCGCACCAGCCCGATTCACCCCGCCATCAGGTTTGTCCGGGATGTCGGGAAAGGAACTCTCCGACAAGGGTATTCACCGCATCGGGGACTTCGGCGGCGGCCAGGTGCGCGGCGTTGTCCGCCATTCGAAGGACACCGGCCGGAGTCGAACCTCGGTACGGTCGGGCAAAGCAGCGATGGTCCCGGCGGGGCCGCCTCGCCTGGGCCACTGCCGGAAGGCGCGTACATGGCAGATTCTGTCGAACATCAATTCCTTTCCCAGCGGGTGGTCGACGTGCTGAGCGACCTGGCGAGATCCCGCCTCTATTCCTACACCGAGGCCGAACGACGCAAGTTCGACTTCGCCTGCGAGCTCCAACGGGATTGGTCTCGCCCCCTCGTCGGTCAAACCCTCTGGAGTCATCACTCCGGAATAGACAAAGATCTGCGCACCATGCTGCTCGACACCGAAGCGGAGATCTGCGTATACGTGGCCAAAGATACCGTGCACCATCGCCGGTTGTTATCCGAGGCGATGCGCGACTTCCGGACGAGCGGCCTGCCTTTCGCGCCCCATCGGTTACGGGTGTTCTGGATACCGGCCGACTTCGATGCCGATGACGACGAGCAGCGCCGGATAGTCGGCGACGTGTTGACCGACAATGTCGTTCGCGACGTGCTCATGAATGTCGTCTTCGGCAATCTCACCGCCGAGGATGTGCGTTTCTTCGTCCGCACCGGCGGTCTGGCCGGGCTCCACGTCGCGGTGCTCGTCTCGATTTCGACCGCGCTCGAACCCTATCGACGTCCCGGCGATATCGGCGAACAACTAGGCGTCTCGCCCGGCGCGATCCGTGAACGCTTGCTGCGCTTACTGGGGTGCGGCTTTCTCACGCAATTCGGCGGTGGTGCGACACGCACTCAGGCGACGCTGAAAGGCCGGGTCTTTCTCGACCTGTGCGCCCAACTCTGGCGGCAGCATCAGACCGGCACCCTGGATGCTGAGATGACGCACATCCTCCGGCTGCTCGATCTGCGGTACGACCCTGCTGCGATCGAATACTCGGCCCGCGCACTGCATTTGGCCGGTCCGCTGCTCACCGAGGTCCCGGAGATGGCGACCGGCAGGCTGATCGCCACGATCGCGGCAGCCGTCGAGCGCTGGGGCATCGACTTCGAAACGATAGAACACGTGGTGCCGCAGCGCGGTGCGAAGTTGCCCGCATGGTGGCCGGACAACCCCGCCGAATAACCGGTCAGCCGTTGAGGTTTGCGGTGATTTCGGCTGCGGCGGCAAGGACGGCGACTGCCAGGTCCGGGACGCGGGCGTCGGGGACGCGGGTGGAGAGGGCGGCGATGCTCACTGCGGCGACGACGTCGCCGTCGGCGCCGTGGACGGGTGCGGCGATGCCGAGTACGTCGGGGTCCAGTTCGCCGCGGCTCACGGCGTAGCCCTGCTCGCGGGTCTGTTGCAGGCGGGCGAGCAGGGCGCGCTTGGTCACCGGCGTGCGTGCGGTGAAACCTTCCAGGTGGGTGGTGTCGAGGATGTCGTCGACCGCGGCGTCGGAAAGCCAGCTCAGCAGGCTGAACGCGGACGCTCCGGCATTGATGGGCAGGATCTCGCCGCGCTCGTAGGTGATCCGCACGGCCCGGCTACCACTGTCCTCGCGCTCCAGGCAGATGACGCGGTCGCCGGTGAGCCGGGTGAGCAGGACGGTTTCTCCCACGGTGGTCGCGAGGCGGCGCATGATCGGCCGGGCGATCTCGGAGAGGCCGAAACCGCGACGGGCCAGGCGCGCCAGCTCCATCACCCGGGATCCTAGGCGGTAACCGCTGCCGTCGGCGTCCTCCAGGAATCCGGTCTGGGTGAGGCTTTGCAGATACCGGTAGGCAGTGGAGCGACCCACCGCGAGATGGGCGGCCACCTCGGCCGCGGTCAACACCAGATGTCGCTCGTCGAACATCAGCAGGATGTCGAGCGCGCGGTCCGCGGTGGTGTTGCGTTCGCGGTACCCGCTGTTCGTTCCAGAAATATGTCCCGCCATGTAGGACATTCTAGGGTTCCAGTCTGGAACCTTGGCCGAATTTGTCCCGTTTCTCAGGACTTCAGTCCCTATATCCGGGACGCGCACTTAGAGTGGACTCGAGCAGTCTTCCGGAAGGAGCGTTCGAGTGCAGGGTGGGGTGATCGAAAGCGATGTCGTGATCGTCGGCGCGGGCCCGGTGGGCATGACCGCGGCGGCACTGCTCGCCGCCCGCGGCGTGCGGGTCCAGGTACTCGAGCGGAACACCGAGACCAGTGACGAGCCGAAGGCGATCAGCATCGACGACGAGGCGTTGCGCGCCTTCCAGTGGGCCGGCCTGGCCGAGCGGCTGCTGCGAATCATGGTGCCCGGCACCGGCACTCGCTATTACGACAGCCAGGGCAGCCCGCTGTTCCACGCGCGCGCCGAGCAACCCCGGCGCTTCGGCTATCCGTTCAAGAACCCGTTCGCCCAGCCCGACCTGGAACGCGAACTGGCACAGCATCTTCGACAGCAGCCGACCGTGCGACTGCGCATGGGCACGGAGCTGACCGACCTGATTCCGGACGACGACGGCGTCACCATCCGCTGCGGCACACAGCGACTGCGGGCTCGCTACGTCCTCGGCTGCGACGGCGGCCGCTCGACGGTGCGCGACCGGCTCGGCATCGGCATGCGCGGCCACAGCCATCCGGAGACCTGGCTGGTCGCCGACGTGCTCGGCGATCGGCACGATCAGCGGTACGGCATGCATCACGCCGATCCCGCGCGCCCGCACGTGATCATCCCCGGCAGCGGCGGGCGCTGCCGGTACGAATTCCTGCTGCACCCCGGCGAAGCCGAACTGCCGGAGCTGGAACTCGTGCGCCGCTTGCTCGCGCCGTACCGCGAGATCACCGACGACCAGGTGGAGCGCGTGGTGACCTACCGGTTCCACAGCCTGGTCGCGGATCGGTGGCGCGCCGGTCGGGTGTTCCTGCTCGGCGACGCCGCGCACATGATGCCGCCGTTCGCCGGCCAGGGCTTGAATTCGGGCATCCGGGACGCGGCGAATCTCACCTGGAAGATCGCCGATGTCCTGTCCGGCCGGCTGACCGCCGCCGCGCTGGATTCCTATGAGAGCGAACGGAAACCACACGCCCTCGCCACCGTAGCCCTCTCGGAGCGGATGCGGCGGGTGGTGATGACGACCGATGCCAGGCTGGCCCGCCGCCGCGACGACTACCTGCGCCGGGCGGTCTCGACACCGCATGGCAAAGCGTACTTCGAGGGGATGCGCTACCGGCCCGCCCAGGTCTATTCGACCGGTTTGATCGCGGCCGCGACCGCGCCCGTCGGCATCGCGATCGGGCAGCCGGTGGTGTTCGAGGCGGGCACCGGCCGGATGCGGCTGCTCGATGAAATCCTCGGTCTCGGTTGGGCGCTGCTCGGCGTCGGCGGCGACGCGGCGATCCTCGCGGATGAGGTGCGCCACGCACAGTCGTTCGCGCCGGTGGTGTTGCACGTTCCGATCGATGACCGGATGCCCTCGTGCGCACCGGGTATCGGCTCGATCGTCGATCTCGACGGCCGGCTCGCCGCCGACCTGGCCGCGTACCGCGGGCACAGTGTGCTGCTGCGCCCGGACCGGTTCGTCGCCGCCGCCTGGCAGCCCGGCCGCGCCCCCGCCCTCACCACGGCGCTGTGCGCCGCCGACCCCGTTCCCGCATGAGCACGGAGGTGAAGGACCTCATGACCGCCCCGACGCCGTTGTCGCACAACGAGTCTCGGCACAGCGGTGCGCTCCGCCGTACCGCGGCGTCACACCTCGGGCTGCGAGTTCCGGAGGTCGGCCCGGTGGCCGAGTTCTACGGGCGCGTCTTCGGTTTGGTGCCGCACAGTGAACTGTCCGGCGGCGGGATGCGGCTGGGCTGGGGCCGCGGGCATCACGTGCTGGATCTACTGCCGGGCACGCCCGCACTGGACCATCTGGGCTTCGAGGTGGCCGACCCCGGCGGACTCGACCTGCTGGACAAGCGACTGCGGGCGGCGGGCCACTCGGTCGACGCGCTGGACGAGCTGTTCCTGGACGAATCCGTCGGTACCGCAACCGGTCTGGGCACCACCGACCCCGAAGGAAATATCGTGCATTTCCACGCACCGGTGCACCGCACCGGCGAGCGCGGCGCCGATACCGGGCAGCGGCCGATCCGCTACCAGCATCTCGCCCTGGGCAGCACCGATGTCCCCAGGATGATCGAATTCTATTGCGATACAGTCGGTTTCCAGATCTCCGATCAGCTCTCCGACGGCAGCTTCGCCTGGTTGCGCAGCAACCGCGACCATCACACCCTCGCGATCGTCGCCGCCGAGCGGGCCTGCCTGGACCACTACTCGTTCGACCTCGCCGAATGGAACGACTTCAAGCGCTGGTGCGACCGCCTCACCGAGCAGGAGGTCGACGTCGCCTGGGGTCCGGGCCGGCACGGACCGGGCAACAACCTGTTCGTCTTCGCGGACGATCCCGCGGGCAACCATGTGGAACTGTCCGCGGAGATGGAGAAGTTCCACGACGACCGCGCCACCTACACCCCGCGGCACTGGGATCCGGTGCCCCGCAGCGTGAATCTGTGGGGCGGCCAGCTCGCGAGCTGGCGGCGCACCGGCGAGCGGCGACCGTGCGGAGAGAAACCGTGATCGCGGACAGCGGGGGCGCCCGCGACCGCCTACCCGCGACCGGCGTCATCGGCCTGTGTGCGCTGATCGTCGTCGCCGAGGGCTACGACCTCATCATGTACGGCGCGATGCTGCCCGCGCTGCTCGACGAAACCGGTTGGGGGATGACCAAATCCACCGCGGGCACGGTCGGCAGCATGGTCTACGTCGGGATGACCGCCGGGGCGCTCACCGGCGGCAGGCTGGCCGATCGTTTCGGGCGGCGGCGTCCCCTGCTGGTCGCCGTCGGCTGGTTCACCGGCTGGACCGCGGCCTGCGCGCTGGCCGGCTCCGCGGCGCAGCTGGGCGCGTTCCGCCTGCTCGCCGGGATCGGCATGGGCGCCGCGGCCGCGGTCGCGTTGGCGCTGGCCAAGGAGTACACCGCGCCCGGCCGCACCAGCCTGACCGTCACCGTGCTCATGGCCGGTATCCCGATCGGCGGCATCACCTCCGCGCTCGCCGGGCTGATCCTGCTGTCCGAGCACGGCTGGCGGCCGCTGTGCTGGATCGGCGCAGTCGGCTCCGCGCTGGTCCTGCTCATCGCGATCGTCTTGCTGCCCGAATCCAGGGAATTCGCGCGCACCCGCAGCCCGAGCCGGGTACGTGAGCTGTTCGCCGCGCCCCGCGGACCGATGACGATCCTGTTCGCGGTGGCGGCGTTCGCGGAATTGCTCACCTGGTACGGGCTGAACACCTGGATCACCACACTGATGCGGGAGCTGCGCTACCCGATGACCTCGGCTCTGCAGTTCTCGCTGACGCTCAACAGCGGCGCGGTCCTCGGATCGTTCGCGCTCGCCGCGGCGGCCGTGCGGTGGGGCGCGCGCCCCGTGGCGAGCGTGAGCGCGTGCGTCGCCGCGGCCATGATCGCGGCCTGCGCCACGGGGCTGTCGGACCGGCTGCTGTTACTCGCCGTCATCGCGGTGCTCGGCGCGGCCGCGCATTCGACCTTGAATCTCATCAATGCCGCTGTGGCGGACGCCTATCCGGCCGACCTGCGCGGCAGTGCGCTCGGCTGGTCCAACGGCGTCGGCAGGCTCGGCGCCGTGGCCGCACCCACCCTCGGTGGCTGGGTCCTGGCGGCGACCGGCCCGCTGCAGGTTTTCCAGACCTTCATCCTGACCTCGGTCTGCGCCGCCCTCGTGCTGGCGGCGCTGACCCGCACCGGCCGCGCGAGCCGACCGGCCCCGGTCGATCGAGCGCGGGTGGCCGGATGAACACGACACCGCATCCCGGGTGGGTCGGACCGCGGAGGGGGCGGCCCGACCCACACTCCCAGCGCGCCCCACCGCCCACGTGACACCGGCCGCCGTCGCCGCATCGAGGGGTTGCGGTGCGAGTGGCCGGCACCGAGACGGCGTCGGGCGACCGGCGGCGTGCGGACAGCGGAGGGAGGACCGCTGCCGCCCCGCCCGGCTCGACGTCCCAACCGGCCGACATCCCTTGCCCAGCAGGGGATGTCGGCGTGTAGTCGGGTGATTCAGGACAGCGGGGACAGCGCGTTGTCGCGGTATTGCGCGCGGACCGCGTAGCGGCGGACTTTGCCGCTCGAGGTGAGCGGGATGGAGCCGGGGGTGATCAGGACCACGTCGGTCAGGCGCAGGCCGTGGTGCTCGCCGATCGCGGTGCGCACGGCGGTGGCTATCTCGGCTCTGGTGGCGGCGTCGGCCGGGTGGTCGCGGTTCAGTTCGGCCACCAGCACCAGCTCGGGGTCGTCGTGATCGAGCACCTGGAAGGCGGCACAGCGGTCGGGCCGCAGGGCCGGGTGGCTGTCCATCGCGGTGGCTTCGAGGTCGGAGGGATAGTGGTTGTAGCCGTCGATGATGATGAGGTCCTTACGACGACCGGTGACATAGAGCTGTCCCTCGTGCACGAACCCGAGATCGCCGGTGCGCAGGAAGTTTCCGGCGTGGCCGGGGACGCTCGCGCCGAACGTCTCGGCCGAGGCTTGCGGCGCGTCCCAGTACCGGGCGCCGACACTGTCTCCGCGCAAACAGATTTCGCCGACCTGCCCGGCCGGTAGCGGGGTGAGCGTCTCGGGGTCGGCGAGCACGAACTCGTAGGCGTCGTTGAGTTCACCGCTGGCCACCAACCTGCGGCCACCGCTCGGCACCGGTTCCACCCGCCCCTTGGCCAGCGCGGTCGGGTCCACCTCGACGGTGGTGAGGCCGCTGCCGCGCGGGCCGCCGGTCACCAGCAGTGTCGCCTCGGCGAGGCCATAGCACGGGAACAGACTGGCGGCGTCGAAGCCCGCGTCGCCGAAATGCTCGGCGAAGGCGAGCATCGTGTCCACCCGGACGGGCTCCGCGCCGCAGAGCGCCACCCGCAGCGGCGACAGGTCGTACTTGCCGACCTGCGGGGCAGCCACCCGCCGCACCGCGAGCGCGAAAGAGAAGTTGGGGGCGACCGTATGGGTGGCGCCGAAGCGCGACATCGCCGCGATCCAGCGCGCCGGTCGTTGCACGAAAGCCAAGGGGGACATGCTGATCACGGAGGAATCGCTGTACACCGGGTAGGTCACCATGCTGAGCAGGCCCATGTCGTGGAAGGTCGGCAGCCACGCCACACCCACTCCGGCGCCGATCTTTCCGGTGACCAGCCGCAGATTGGCGAGCACGTTGCCGTGGGTGAGCACGACACCTTTGGGTTCACCGGTCGAACCGGACGAATACTGCAAGTGCGCAATGGTTTCGGCGGTGATGCCCGGATCGCGGTACCGGTCGGCCGTCGCGGGGTCGACCTGATCGGTGACCACGGTGCGCAGCTGGGTGAATCCCTTGTTGTGCGCCAGCACCGGTGTCAGCAGCGGTTCGATATCGACACTGGTGAGCACTAGCCGCGCCCCGGAGTTGGCGGTGATGGACGCCAGCCGCGCCAGCGAGTCGGCCAGCTTGTTCGGCTGCGGCGGCGCCACCGGCACCGCGACCACACCGGCGTACAGGCAGCCGTAGAAAGCCACGACGAATTCCAGCCCGGGCGCGTAGAGCAGCAGCGCCCGCTCCCCCGGCTCGGTGACCTCGGCCAGCCGCACGGCCACCGCGCGGGCCGCCCGGTCGAGGTCCGCGAAAGTCATTGCCGCACTGACCTCGTCACCGTCGCCGAGATGCCGGAACCGCACCTCGTCGGGTCTGGCGGCGGCCCGCATGGTCAGCATCTGCACGAGGGTGACCGGCTCTACCGGGAAGAAGGTTGTCATGCTTGCACTCCTGCGCTTCGACGACCGAAATATGCTCTGGCCCCGGCCGATTCGGTGGGGCGCAAGGGAAAGCGCCGGGCCGGCCGGTGACTGACGAAGGCGCCGACGTGGCGCGGGCTCAGACCGAAGCGATGGACGTATCCAACGGGCAGTGCCGCGCCGTCGACGCCCGTGACCACCGTGTGCCCGGACGCATCCGCCCCGAGTTCGAGGGTGTCGGGAGATATCGTCAACCCGCTGCCGAGCCATTTCAGGTAGCTTTCCTTGGCCACCCAGTGGTGCAGGAACCGGCGGCGGTCGGCCCGGACCAGGTCCGCCTCGCCCGGGGTGAGCACTCGAGTGGCGAGTGCCATCTGGTCGAAGTCGGTATCCAGCGATTCGATGTCGACGCCGACCGCGCCCGATCCGGCCACCGCGACGACCGCGCAGCCGGTCGTGTGCGTGAGATTGAATTGCAGTGCGTGGCCGAGTAATTCCGGCTTGCCGTGTACGCCTGTGGTGAATTCCAATGCTTCGGGGGCAATTCCGGTATACGCCCCGAGCACGCGACGCAGCGTGGCCCGGATCCGGATGAAGTCGTTCGCGAACGCTGCCGTGCCGAAGCGGGTGCTGCGGTCGAGTTCCGCGGCGGCCAGTACGCGACGATCGTCCGGCGCGCACTCCCCGGTCAGCGCCGTCCACCACAGTTCGACGTCGTCCGGCGCGATCGTCCGGCGCGGGGCCGTGCCGCCGCTCACGGCGAACCCGTCAGGCATCGGCGCACCCGCCGGAGCACGGCGTCGCGGTGGGTCACCGGGAAGAAATGCCCGCCGGGCACGAGCCGGATATCGACTCCGGCCGAGCCACATTCGGCCCACGGCTCGAGCTCGGCCATGGTGACGTGCGAATCGGCGCTCCCGCTCAGCACGGTGATCGGCAGGTCGAGGCGCGGGTGCGGCCGATAGTGGTAGGTCTGATCCACCCCCAGATCGGCGCGCATCAGCGCGAGCACCTGGGCGCGCATCTGCTCGTCCGCGAGCACCTCGTCAGGTGTGCCGCCGAGCCGGTAGACGATCTCCAGCAGCGTCGCGTCGGAGGCCATGCGGACCCACGGCAACCGCGAAGGATGGTGTGGCGCACGACGTCCGGACACGATCAGGTGCACCGGACGCGGCCCGGCCCCGGCGGCGAGCCGCCGAGCCAGCTCGTAGGCGACCAGCGCGCCCAAACTGTGCCCGAACAGCGCGAACGGCTCCTGCCACGCGCCGTCCATTACCGCGAGCAGATCGTCGAGCAGCGCCCCGAGGTCCTCGAACGGCTGGTCCCGCATCCGCAGTTCCCGCCCGGGCGGTTGCAACGGGACCACGTCGACCTCGGGGCGCAACTGCTTGCGCCACGGCAGGTAGGTCGAGGCGCCCGCGCCCGCGTGCGGCAGGCAGTACAGCGTGGCGGCCGCGCCACCGGCCCCGGGATACGGCATCCATTTGCCCGCGGCGATCGTCGGCGCACTCATCGACGGACCCCCACTTCGGGAGTCTCGACCGTGAGGTACGCCGGTGGCGGCGGGGGCGGCTCGGCCGGGGCGGCCAGCAGCGTGACACCGTCGCGTTCGCCCGCCTCGGTGAAACCGGCGAATCGATAGGTGATGTACATGATGCGATTCCGTTCCGTGGCAACGTATTCGGCGAGCAGTCGGGCACCGTGGCGCTGCGCGAGCCGGTGCACGTGGTGCAACAGCACCGTGCCGACGCCGCGGGAGATCACCCGGCACGACATCAGCAGCAGCTGCAACCGCCATTCGTGCGCGCCGCGCTGCACCAGCGCGAGACCGACCTGCCCATAGCTGCCGTAGCGGTCGTCCAGTTCCGCCATCAGCAGCAGATACTCGTCGGAGGCTGCACAGGCGGCGAGTTCCTCGGCGGAGTACATGATCCCGGTGGAGTTCAGTTGATTGGTCCGCACGACGAGTTCCTCGGCCCGGCCGAGATCCGCGGCGGCGGCCGGGCTGATCCGGAACCGCATGCCGAGGGTGGCGAGGAATTCCTCGTTGGTGCCCGGGAAGCGCTGCTCGGCCACGCTACGCTCGATGCTCGCCCGGTACATGTGCCGCCGATTACGCGCGTCCGCGCTCACGTGCCGCGGCCGGAATTCCGGCCGATCCGCCAGGGAGGCAATCTCTTCGGCGTCCAGGCACAGCACCTCGGGATGGGCGAACGCGACCTCGTCACGTTCCATCGCCTGGTCGTCGACGAAGGCGAGGGTATCGATCCCGATATCGAGCCGTTGCGCGATGGCGGCCACCGACGCCGACTTATCGGCCCAGCCGATCTGCGGATGCAAGAAGTAGTCGGCGATCCCGAGCTCGGTCAGTTTCGCGAGCGCGATTTCGGGATCGTTGCGACTGGCGATCGAATGCAGTATTCCGCGTTCGTCCAGCGTGGTGATGGTCTCCCGGATACCGGGTTTCAGGTCGGTGACGGTGGCCTGCTCGAGCAGCACGCCGTCCCAGAGCGTGTGGTCGAGATCCCAGACCACGCATTTGATCTGACGGGGGCGCTTGCGCACCTCGGCGTTCATCGAATTCCCCTTCCCGCTGCGCAGATCCGGCCGGCATCAATCAATGGCGACGACCCGCGCCCGATTCAGGCACGCGTCGGTGGCGATCAGGACGTGTTGCAGCTGGGTGCTGCCTTCGATGATCTCCATGACCTTGGCGTCGCGCAGATACCGCGCGACGGGGTACTCGTCGCTGCAGCCGCGCGCGCCGTGCAGCTGCACCGCGTCGTTGGCGGCCGCCACCGCCGCGGTCGCAGCGAACTGCTTGGCCATGCAGGTCGCCATGATGGTGTCGGGGCTGCCCGCGTCCTTCAGCCGTGCGGCCTGCCACACCAGCAACCGCGCCGCCCTGGTGTTGGTGGCGATGGTGGAGATCATCTGTTGCACCAGTTGGTGTTCGCGCAACAGCGCGCCGCCCTGACGCCGGGTGCTCGCGTAGCGCACGCAGGCCTCCAGGCAGGCCTGCAGGAGACCGACACAGCCGGCGGCCACACTGAACCGGCCGATATCGAGGACACCGGTGGCGATGGCGAGCCCCATCCCCTCGGGTCCGATCATCGCGTCCGGCCCCACCCGGCAATCCTCGAAGACGATCTCGGCGACCGCACTGCCGCGCGTCCCGGTGACGTGCTCGACCGGCCTGCGCCGCACGCCGGGCTCGGCGGCGTCCACCAGGAAGGCCGCCGGACCTTTCCCGGTGCGGGCGAAAACGAGCAGCACATCGGCGAGTCGGCCGCCGGTGACCCAGAGCTTGTGCCCGTTCAGCACCCACTCCTGGCCCTCGCGCACGGCCGTGGCTTGCAGCGCGGCGAAGTCGCTGCCCGCGTCCGGCTCGGTGAGACAGAACGCGCCGAGCGCCGCCCCCGCCACCAGATCGGCCCGCCACCGGCGCCGCATCGTCGCGCTGCCCCAGCGATCCAGTGCGTAGAGCACCATCGAGTGCACGGTCAGCAGGCTGCGCATGGCCGCGCAGCCGCGGCCGATCTCCTCGTGTAGCTCGGCCAGCGCCGTCATGCCCGCCCCGGTGCCGCCGTCGGCCTCCGGCAACACCGCGCCCCACAGACCGCGAGCGGCGAACTCCCCCACCATCTTCCCGTCGATGCGGCCCGCGCGATCGAACTCCGCGGCCCGGGGAGCCAGCACCTCGTCGACGAACGCGGTGATCTCCGCCCGCGGCCGCATCACGCCACCTCGGTCGCCGCATCCCGGCCGCCGAGCCGGCCGACCAGCGCCAGCATCCGGTCCACCGTGCGGAAATTGTCCAGCATCAGTTCGTCGTTCGGAATCCGTTCGCCCAGTCGCTGTTCGATGAACATGACCAGCTCCATCGCGAACAGCGAGTTGACGAAGCCGCTTTCGAAGATGTCGCGGTCGTCCTGGAGTTCACCGGCGGGAAAGCGCTTGGCGACGAATTCACGGAGTTCGGAACGGGCATCGGAGAACATGTCTGCGGTCCTGTCGGTTACGGGGCAAGGAGGCGGGTGCTGCGCTCAGGAGTACGAGAAGAAACCCTGACCGGATTTACGGCCGTGCAGTCCGGCATCGACCATCTTCTTCAGCAGCGGACAGGGCCGATACTTGCTGTCGCCGTAGAACTCCTGGAGCCCTTCGATGCTGTAGAGGATGGTGTCGAGCCCGATGAGATCCGCGGTCTCCAGCGGACCCGAGGCGTGCCCGAAGCAGGAGCGGAAGATCTCGTCGACCTCGGCCGCACCTGCCACGCCGTCCTGCAGCAGGAATATCGCCTCGTTGACCATCAGCATCAACACCCGATTGGATACGAAACCCGGCATGTCGTGCACGACGATGCCGCGCTTGCCGAGACCGTCGAGCAGGTCCTGCGCCGTGGCGATGGTGGACTCCGAGGTGTGCCAGCCGCGGATCACCTCCACCGTGGACTTCATCGGCACCGGATTCATGAAGTGCATGCCCAGCACCCGGTCGGGCCGGGTGGTCGCCCCGGCGATCTTGGTGATCGGAATGCACGACGTATTCGCCGCGAACACCGTTTCGGGCGGGCAGATTTGGTCCAGCCGCGGATAGATCTCGGACTTCAACGCCCAGTTCTCGGTGATGTTCTCGATCACGAACTCCGCGGCCCCGACATCGGCGAGATCGGTCGTGTAGGTCACCCGCTGGGTCAGGTCCCCGTATTTCTCGGTGTCGTGGCCGAACAGGCGACCGGTGCGGTAGTACCGCAGCACCTCGTCCGCCGCACGGTCCAGTTGTTCCTGCGAGCGATCCACGAGCACCACCGAAAAGCCGTGTGCCGCAAGATCTTGCGCGAGGCCACTGCCCATCACGCCCGCACCGATGACTCCGAGCGATTTCATGTCCGTGACTTCCTTTCCGGCGCGGTCGCGGTGAGCAGATAGTCGGCCATCTCGGCGACCGTGGGGGCCTCGAACAACGCGACAGTCGGGACGACGACGCGGAATTGCTTCTTGATCGCGTTGATCAGTTGCAAGCCGACCAGCGAATTGCCCCCGGATTCGAAGAAATTCTCGTGCAGGCCCACCTGGTCGACGCCGAGTGCCGTCTGCCACAACCGGGCGAGTTCGCGCCGATAGTCCTCGACCGTGCGGTCCGGTGCCGCAGCCGGTGCAACGCTGCTGTCGAGCGGATCGCCGGCGCGCACCCACGCCGCGAGGCGCTCGCGCAGCTGCCCCGCGGAGACGACCGCGCGCCGCGGTCCGCCCGCGATCAACCGGTCGAACACCGCGAGCGCGTCCGCGGGGGCGAACGAGTAAGTGTCCAATGATGCTGCGACGCACGGCCTTTCACCGTGCCGCACGGTCGCCTGCCAGGTGTCCCAGCACGCGGTGCGCCACGCGGACCCACCCGGCAGGCCACGCAGGGTGACGAACTGATCCTGGAAGGCGTTGGCCGCCGCGTAAGCGGTGAAACCGATGCCGCCGAGCACCGCCGACATCGAGGACAGCAGGACGACGAAGTCGGGCCGCTCGTCGCGCAGCGCATGGGCCAGCGCGAGCGTGCCGTCCACCTTGGCCCGGAAGTGCGCTGCGGTGAGTTCCGGGGTCGTCCCCTCGATGGTGGTGAAGGCGTCGGGCGTCAGCACGCCCGCGGCGTGGATCACGCCGTCGATCGGACCGAACCGCTTGCGGGCGAGCGCGATCGCGGCCGCCGCCGCCGCGCGGTCACCGATATCGCAGGGCTGCACCAGTACTTGTGCGCCCGCGCGGACCAGCTCGCGCACCGCGGCGGCGCGCTCGTGTGCCGTCGCACTCGCCTGCGCGAGCGAGGCCGGGTCGTCGAGATCCGGCAGCGGAGTCCGGGCGAGCAGCACGAATTTGAGCCCGGACCCCGCCGCCACCAGATGGGCGGCCATCTGGAGACCGATACTTCCTGTGCCACCCGTGATCACGTAGACGCCGCCGTCGCGCACATAGGCCTCGGCCTCGCCGAGCGTGCGCGGTTGGAAACGTTGAACGAATCTGCGCCGTCCACGCCGGGCCACCACCGCCGCCGAGCCGCGCCAATCCAGCTCGGCGACCACCGATTCCGCGAGTTCGCTCCACGAAGCGGACGCATCCTCGGCCGGGGTGACGACGTCGAACGTGCGCACCGCCAAGCCGGGATATTCCTGTCCCACGGTGCGTGCGGGCCCGACGAGGGTGGTTTTGCCCGGATACAGTTCGTCCTCGGGATCGCAGGTCTGCGCATGATCGGTGACGACCAGGATCCGGCAGCCGTCGGCACAGTGGCGGCTCAGGTCCCCGGCCAGCGCCAGCAGGCTGTCGAAGCCGAGCCGCCGATGCGCGCCGACACCGTCGACGGACACCGGATCTTCCTGCGGGCCCTGCACCGACCACAGGTGCACCACCGTGCGGGGTAACAGGTTCCGGTCGGCCAGTGCCGTCATCAACTGTGCGTAGTCGCCGGATGCACCGGGCCGGAGCTGATAGCCGCCCGCCGTGGTCGTCGCGAATTCCGTTCCGGGAGAAACGGTTACCACGTCGGCCCCGCCGAGGGCTTTGACGAGATGCCGGGCCAGCTCGGCGCTGCACGTCTCAGGATCGGTGAAGACCAGGTAGGGACCGCTGCGCTCGTTCGCACCGTCGGTGACGCGGGTACCGACCCACTGCGGTTCGAGCACCTCGATGGTCCCCGTGCGCGCCGGACCGGGTTCGCGCACCGGGCGGGCCGCGCACGCTTCCGGCCAGAACTGCTGATGCTGGAAGGAATACGTCGGCAACGAGACCGACGTCCCCGCCGATCCGACCTCGGACCAATCCACGTCCACTCCGGCCGCCCACAACCGGCCCAGGGTGCGGGCGACCACCTGGTCGTCCGGGTCGCGCAGCGATGCGGCGCGCAACGTCGGCAAGGTCAGCGCGCCATCCGAGTGCGCCAAGGTCTGCGCGGCCAAACTGGCGAGCTGGCCCGCCCCGAGATCCACCAGCACGCACGGATCCGAGCCTGTCAGTGTCTGCACGCCCTCGTCGAAAACCACGGTCGCGCAGAGATGCTCGGCCCAGTAGTGCGGGTCACGCGCCTGCTCGTCGCTGATCCACGTTCCGGTCACGTTGGACACGAACGGAATTCGCGGGGCGCGCAGCTCGACGCCGTCGAACAGCTCGATCAGTGCCGCGCGCAGCGGCTCCAGCAGGTGTGAATGCATGGCGCGGGTGGTCGGCACGCGCAGCGCCGCGATCTCGTCGGCCGCCAGGCGTTGCTCGAGCGCGGCGACGGCGGCCTCAGTTCCGGCGACGACGACCGTGCCCGGGCTGTTGACCGCGGCGCAGGACAGATCCGGCCCGAGGTAGTCCGCGAGCCGATGCACACCCATGGCCACGGTCAGCATGGCACCGGGCGCGGCGGCCGCGACGAGCTGAGCGCGCCGCACCACCAGCGGCAGCGCGACTTCGACGTCGAACACTCCGGCCAGGCAGGCGGCGGTGTACTCGCCCAGGCTGTAGCCGAGCAGACCGGTGGGCTCGATGCCGTGGTCGCGCCAGAGCTGCGCCGCGGCGTAACTCAACGCGAACACCGCAGCGTGCGCGAGATCGGTTCGGGACACCAACTCGTCGGCGGGGAGCGCGGTCGAGCCCCGGTTACGCAGGGCGGCAAAGGGATCCGACGGCGCGGGTGCCGAATCCGGGTACAGGACCGTCCGCAGGTCCATACCGAGAGGCGCGGCCGCGATCTCGGCGCAGTGGTCGAGTGCGGCGCGGAAGGCAGGTTCCGCACGGTAGAGGTCGCGGCCCATCCCGGCGAACTGATCGCCGGTACCGGGCAAGACGAAGCGCACGGTCGGCGCTCGCCCGTGCGGTACTGCCGTCACCGGCACCCGTCGTCCGACCTCGTCGAGCGCCTCGGCTGCCTCGAGCAGCGTTTCGAACGGGACGGCAGCCCGATACGGCATCGCCGATCGCCCCGTCTGGAAGGTGGCCGCCACGTCGGCCGGGTGCAGGCGCGGATGGCTGCGCAGGTGCTCGGCGAGCGCGTGCGCGGTTGCGGACACGGCCTGCGGCGAGCGCCCCGACAGCGCCAATATGTGCCTGCGCGCTGTGTCGTCCGCCCGTACGAGCGCGGGCGGTGCGGACACGACGACGTGGGCGTTGGTGCCCGACCATCCGAACGAGCTGACACCGGCGGTCGGGGTGCGCTCGTGCGCATCCGGCCACGGAATGTTCTCGTGCGGCAGGCGAGCCGGGCTCGCCGCCCAGTCGATTGCCGGATTCGGTTCGCGCAGATGCAGATTCCGCGGGATGGTCCGGCGGTGCAGCGCGAGCACGGTTTTGATCAGCCCCGCCATCCCGGCCGCGCCGGTCAGATGGCCGACGTTGGTCTTCACCGCCCCGACGTACAGCGGCCGTACGCCCACCCGCGCGGGACCGAAAACCTCGGTCAACGCGGCGATCTCGATCGCGTCGCCGAGCTGGGTGCCCGAGCCGTGCGCTTCGACGTAGTCCACGCTGCCGGCATCGATTCCGGCGTTGCGGTGCGCCGCCCGGATCACCGCGACCTGTGCCGCTCGGTTCGGCGCGGTCAATCCGTTACTGGTGCCGTCCTGATTCACGGCCGACCCGCGCACCACGGCGCGGGCCTGGTGCCGGCGTGCTCGGATGTCGGCCAGCCGCTCTACGACGACGGCCCCGCATCCCTCGCCGAGCAGGAAGCCGTCCGCTCGGGCGTCGAACGTCTTGCAGCGCCCGTCCGCAGCGAGCATCCGCATCTTGCACGCCTGCAGGTAGGTGTCGGGGTGCACGATCGCGCTGACCCCGGCGACCACGGCGCGATCGCATTCGCCGACGCGAATGCTGTTGATCGCCAAGTGCAATGCGACCAGCGAGGACGAGCAGGCGGTGTCGACCACCATGCTCGGGCCGCGCAGGTCGAGCAGATACGACAGCCGCCCCGCCACCACACTGGTCGCGCTGCCGAGCCCCACATACGGGTCGTCCAGCTCGCCGGGACCTCCGCGGTCTACCAGCAGGTGCGCGTAGCGACTGTCGGCCATCATGCCGACGAAGACACCGGTCCGGCTCTCCCGGAGCCGGTCCGCGGGGATCGCGGCGTCCTCGAGTGCCGCCCAGGCGGTTTCCAGCAGCATCCGCTGTTGCGGATCCATCCGCAAAGCCTCGCGCGGTGAGATGCCGAAGAACTGCGCGTCGAATCCCGCGAGGTCGTCGACGAACGCGCCGCGAGTGGTGTAGGCGGTTCCGGGCGCGTACGGGTCGGGATCGAAGTATCGCCGGGCGTCCCAGCGGGCGTGCGGCACGTCCGTCGCGGCGTCGACACCGTCGGCGAGATTGCGCCAGAACAACTGTGGCGTATTCGCTCCGGCGGGGAATCGGCAGGCCATCCCGGCGATGCAGATCGTGTCCTGCTCGCCGGACGGTCCACCGGTAGCGAAGGCGGCAGCCGGTTGTTCGGGTGTGGCCGCGGCAGCGGAACTCGTATCCGCAAGCGCCGCACCGAGTTGCGCCACCGTCGGATGCTCGTAGAGCAGGGTTTCCGGGAGCTTGCGGTCGAGCCACTCCTCCAATTCACCGGAGAGGCCCACCGCGTCCGAGGAGGTCAACCCGTATGCGGCGAAGGTGGTGGTCCGATCGATCGTCGCCGGATCCGCGCCGACGATCTCACCTATTCTTCCGGACAGCCATTCTTCGATCGCCGCTCGATCGATGGCGCCGGACCCCACCCGATTCGTCTCCACCAATACCGCCCTTCAACCATCGGGGTTCATGGTCCGGCCCGCGCGCGCCGGTTACCGGTCGAATTCGTCACAAGCTTTCGCCGGACACCCGAATCAGGGAAAGCTCAGCCCCCGTCGGCCCGAATCTAGCACCGACACACCCACCTCGCAACGCTGCCGGGGGCATACTCCTGACAAGCTGGTGTTGAATGAGAGGCATTGCGACAGAAGTTATTACACGCGCGGGTGGGCTGGCATTCTCGCCGTTTCGGCGATATCGGCAACCCCCCGATCAGGGGGTTTTCATGACTCTCGCGAGCGAGGCATGCTACAGGTTGTCCATCTCGAGAGCGGGGGGTTTCTATGCATTCGACCTGATTCATCGGGGTATACACACCGCTCGGGCCGCAGCACAGATAGCCGCAAGGTTACTCATCTGCCCGGACACCACGTCAACGGTAGTTATCCGGGTTGCAGGCTAAGGAAATCCATTGGAAACTCAGCAGATCACCTGCTCGACCGACAGCATTTCGACGGCGCGTGTGGCGACCGATCGCACGCCATTTGCAAAGACCCTGGACGGGCTGCGGACCAATCCGGAACTGAAATTGTTCTGGGACTGCATCTGGACGCCACCGGCGACCAGAGATCAGTTCTTCGAGTACGCCGGGCAACTGCGCCGATTCGCCACCTACAGCGGTGGACTGCTCGGGCGCAGCCCTGATTTCCTGGCCGGTATCGTCTCCGCGTGGGCCGCCAATGCCACCCATTTCGGGGAAAACGCCGAACGCGTACAGGAGTTCCATCGCGGCTGCCGCGCGGCCAATTCGATCCTCACCCATGCGATTTCCGATATCTCCGAACGCGGGCGCATTTCCGAGCACCATCTGCTGCGGGTCGTGGCACGAGATCCGGACGGCATCTATCTGAGCGGTTTCAAGCAGCTGGCCACCCTCGCGCCGTACGCCGACGTGCTGCTGATCTACCCCTACCGCATGCTGTCGCAGGCCGAGGCGTCCACCGCGCTGTGCGTCGCCATCGAGCCGGGCAGCGACGGCGTCAAGGTGCACGCACGGCCGGGTTTCCGTGGAGCACACGAGATTCCGGACGAATCGATCGATGTGCTCGACGAGCAGGACGCGATCATCGAGCTCGACCACGCCTTCGTGCCCAACGCCGACGTGTTCATCGACGGCTCGGTCGAGCAGTGCAATACGTTCCGGGCCCGCACCGGCATGACCCACCCCGCCTGGGTGCAGGCGCTGGCGCGGATGTCGGCGAAGGCGCAGCTGTATCACGAACTCGCACAGCGAGTCCTGGACGGCGGCCCGACCTCGGCCAAGGAGCCCGCGGTGCTGCTGGCGAAGCTGCGCCGGTTCGCCACGAGCACCGAACGAGATTTCGCCGCTGCCCTGGAATCCGCGACTTTCGATGAGCGCTACGGCTTCTGGGCTGCCGATCGCACCACGCTGCTGCAGGGCATCGGCAACTTCACCGAGCGCATCGAGGGCGCGGCGACACTGCTGTCCCAGATCGCCGGATTGGACCTCATCTGCCCGAAACCCGGTCGGACCAGCGGGCAGGGTCTGCTGCCCGTCGCGCCGCAGCTCTCCGATTGGACGCTGTTCACCAACTTGTCCTCGGGGGCCTACGGATACCGGCAGAACAAGTACGAACTCGCTTTCGTCGGGGATCCCGATCGGCTCGCCGCTGGCTGACCCGCGCAGAACTACCGCAAGAGAGGTATGAACCACATGCTCACCCGGAATCGCCTGATCGAAGCGCTGGAACCGTTCAGCGGATTCGTGCAGTCGGCTGTGCTGTACAACCTGATCGAGCACGGCATCCTCGAACAGATCGTCGTGAACGGCGTCCCGGCCCGCAAAGCGCTGGAGTCGGTCGTGACGACGCCGGAGCGGGTCGAGGCACTGCAACTGTTCCTGCGCACCGCGGGCTACACCGAGGATGACCGCGCCACGGACAAGCTGGTACAGATCTGGGAGGCCCGCGGCTGGTATCAGATGATGATCGGCGGCTACGGGCGAACCTTCCTCGAGATCGGCCAGGGCTTCACCGATCCGGCGGCGGTGCCCCGCGACGGCCGCATGGTCGGGGTCGGCAGCTGCGCGATCAGCGTGCACGACGCGATCCCGCTGATGTACCGGGTGCTCGACCAGCGCGGGAAGACCTACCGCAGCGGCATCGATCTGGGTTGCGGCAGCGGGATCTTCCTCACCACGCTGGCCGAAAGATATCCCGAGATGCGGCTCACCGGCATCGAGCCGAGCCCCGAAGGGGCGGCGGCCGCAGTGGAATTCGTCGCGGGCTCGCTGCACGCGGACCGGATCGGCATCGTGAACGCAAACGCGACCGGCCATCTCGAGCACACCGACTCGCACTACGACTTCGGCATCATCAGCTTCGTCATCCACGAGATCCTCGGGCAGGAGGGCGAAGCGGGCGTGCGGAAGTTCCTGCGGACCCTCTTCGACAACAATCCCGGGCTGGAACTGCTCGTCATCGACATCGACTACTGCTGGGACAACGCGGAGTCGATGAAGGACCCGCACCGCACGAACTACTACAACCACTATTTCCTGCTGCACCCGTTCACCGACCAGCGCCTGGCGACCAAGCAGTACTGGCTCGGCCTGTTCGACAGCGAAGGGCTCGAGGTGGTGGCCGCGGACGTGGACACGCCCGGCCTCGACGAAACCGGGATCGTGACGGCAATCCTGTTGCGGTCCAAGGAATCCAGTGATGACTGACTACACCGACAGCCAGGCGGTCTCCCGGTTGAGCTCGGGCCCGCGCACCTTCTTCCGGCTCCCCTATCGGCCCGTGCGCGAGCTCACCGCCGGCGACGGTGTCGACGCCGTCATCCTCGGAGTGCCGATCGACGGCGCGACGGGCTATCGCAGCGGCGCGCGATTCGGGCCGGAGGCGGTGCGTGCCGCGAGCACGCTCGCCCGGTTGGGCAGCCGGGAACGCGATCTGGTGATCACCGACCTGCTCTCCGTCGTCGACGGCGGCGATGTGCATATCATCCCGGGGTATCACCTGCAAACCCTCGAGCTGATCGAGCACGGCGTCGACGCCGTGCACGCGATCGGCGCGCTGCCGATCCTGGTGGGCGGTGACCACAGCCTGGCTATCGCCGAACTCCGCACTGCGGCAAGGCATCACGGTCCGCTCTCGCTGGTCCAGCTGGATGCCCACCGCGACGTGCTGGACAACTACTTCGGGGTCGAGCATTTCCACGGCACGGTCTATCGCCGGGCGGTCGACGAAGGCCTGATCGATCCGACCACCAGCGTGCAGATCGGCATGCGCGGCAGCGTGCCCCGCGAGGACCTGGCCCCGGACGGCATGGGATTCACCGTGATCCACAGCGACGAGGCGCTCGCGCTGGGCTGCCGGGAACTCGGCCGGATCGTGCGGGACAAGGTCGGCGACAACCCGGTCGCGCTCACCTTCGACATCGACTTCGTCGATCCGTCGTGCGCGCCCGGCACCGGCACCCCCGAGGTCGGCGGGCCGTCGTCGGCCTTCGCGCTGCAACTGCTGCGCGAGCTCGAGCTGCCGAACATCCGGACCGTCTCGCTGGTCGAGATCTCGCCACCCTACGACTCCGCCGATATCACCGCCCATCTCGGCGTCGCGGTGATCTTCGAGATCATGGCGCTCGCCGCGGCCGCCCGGCGGAACCGGATACAACAGGACGGTCGTCTGCATGCCTGACAACATCACCGACCTGGAGGTCAGGGCGCTCGTCGACGGTGTCAACCTGTCCGACGGTCACCCTCGAATGTCGCTGTCCACCAGCCAATCCGAGATCGTCGCCGCCTTCCCGGAGATCTTCGCGCATACCCGCAAGCTGCCGGTGGACGTGGTCGAGAAGAGCGCGCGGGCCGCGTTCCTGTCCTCGATCGGGCAGCACAGCGCGCTCGCCGAGGACATCAGCTTTCGCAGCTGCTATTCCTCCTCCACCGCCATCGACATGATCGGCAAGGCGATTCGCCTCGCCGATCGCCCGGTGGCAATGGTCGAGCCGACCTTCGACAACCTGCACGACCTGCTGGCCGGCCACGGCCTGCGCATCCGCTCGGTGGCCGAAAAGGCTTTGGCCAGTGGGCCGCTCGACAATATAGCGCCGCCGGGCGGGGTGCTGTTCATCGTCTCGCCGAACAATCCGACCGGCACCGTGCTCGCGGCGGAGCGGTTACGCGATATCGCGGCCGCGTGCGCCGAGCGCGGCACCGTGCTCGTCATCGATTCGTGCTTCCGGGCACAGGATCTGCGCGCGCAGTACGACATGTACGCCGTGCTCGGCCGTTTCGCGCTCGACTGGGTGATCATCGAGGACACCGGAAAGCTCTGGCCCCTGCAAGAACTCAAGACCGGGTTCCTGAACTGGAACGCGGGCAACCCGCTGCCGCTGGCCAGGATGTACTCCGACCACATGCTCTCGGCCTCGCCGTTCATTCTGCGGGTGGTCGAACTGTTCGCCGAGGACGGCCGACACGGCGGCTACGACGAACTGCGCGGCGACATCCAGCGCAACCGGGCCCTGGCCCGCGACAACATCAATCTGCCGCCCGCCTATCCGGATTCGCGGATCTCGGTCGACACGTTCCGGCTGCCCGCCGGCGTCGCCGCCAACGCGCTGTATACCGACCTGGGCGAGGTCGGGGTACACGTACTGCCCGGCGAGCTGTTCTACTGGGAGCAGCCGAATCTCGGCACCGACCTGATCCGTATATCGCTGGCACGCGATCCGGAAGCCGTCGTCACGGGCTGCCAGCGCGTCGACCAGCACCTAGAGGCATGGAGGCGTGTTGTCATCAGGTGAGCGCGCGACGGTGGTCCTGCTGCAGGCGAAGCAATCGCTCGGCAGCGAAGGGCTGGCCGACTTCGGAGCGGCCGTAGCGGCGACGGGCGCCCGGTTACGGATCCTGCGGACCGGCGAGGTGCCGCTGGTCCGCGATGCCGAAGTGACCCTGGACGACCTCGGCGAGCAGCACATCGCCCCGATCGGCGAATGGCGGTCGCTGCTCCCGGACGGGACGAGCGCCGTCGTGACCAACGACGAGTACCTGCTGGGCCTCGCGGCCCAGCTGTGCGGGGAACGCGGCCTGCCGACACCGGTGCCCGGCTCGCTGGAGAACTATCGGCACAAGGGGCGGATGCGGCGCGCGCTGGAGGCGGCCGCCGTCCCGGTGCCCGAATCGCTGATCGTGGCGGCGGGCGCCGTCGAGACGACCGCCGGATTCACCGGGTTCGGCGACGACGAACTCGTCATCGTCAAGCCGGCCGCGGAGGCCAATCTGCGCGGCATCCGGGTCGAGCCGTTCGGCGCCGTCGATCCGGTCGCGCTCGGCGACGGGCTGATCGAACGGTTGCTCGGCGGGCCGCAATATCATTCGGAAGTGCTCGTGGTGAACGGCACTGTGACGCACCTGTTCTCGGGGCTCTACATCCGCTCGCTGCTGGACCTGACCACGGGCGGGCCCTCCGGCTCGGCCCGGGTCGCACCCGAGCTCGAGGCCCGGCTGGCCGATCTCGCGATCCGCACCTGCACCGCGCTCGGACTCGACGGGACTTTCCCCGCGCACGTCGAATACCTTTCCAGTGGAACGGAATTCACCGATGTCGTGGTCAGTGAGGTGTGCGCGCGGGCGTCCGGCGGCGAGGTGCCGTTCCAATCCAGGATCATCACCGGTATCGATCTCGAGCTGCTGAATCTGCGGATCCAGGCCGGACTCGACTGGTCCGAGCCGAAGGTGGACGCCGACGCTTCGGGCGGCTGGTTGTGGCGCGTCGGCAGGCCGATCGAGGGCGCCGACCGCATCGACGAGCTGCCCGTCGACGCGACGTTCGATCACATCCGCCTCGGCGGCCGGGCGCGGCTCAGCGGCCGCACGGATGCCGTCCTGACCGCGCTCGAACTGCTGGCGGTCGCGAATGAGGGGTGAGCAGTGGCAAGCAGGCGACAACCCATAGATCGGTCCCGCCGCCGCGGGAAACCGCTGACCGACTTCGCCTTTCAGGAATGGAAGGTGCCGACGCTGCCGACGCCGTGGGAGCTGACCCCGGTCACGCCGGACACCACCGCGGAGATCGACCAGGTGGTCGAGTGGATGGCCCGACCGCACGTGCAATTCGCCATGCACAAGGACTGGGATCGGGACGGCTGGCAGGCCGAGATCGAATTCCAGTTCTCCGACAACAAGACTCGGCCGTTCCTCGTCGGACAGAACGGACAGCGCGGCGGCTACGTCGAGCTCTACCGGGCGGCGCTGGACGTGGTCGCCGACTATTACGACACGCCGGAACTCGATATGGGTATGCACGGATGCATCGGTGAGCCGGACTATTTCGGGTACGCGCTGCCGTTCTGGGTCGCGCTCATCGCCGGTGTCTTCGAGACCTATCCGGAGTGCACGGGGGTGATCTCCGATCCGTCCGCCGCCAACCAGCTGGTGCGTGCACTGGACCGCAGCGTCTGCAAAGTGGTGGACGGTCACGAACTCGGCGAGGTGGACCTACCGCACAAGCAAGCGGCGCTGTTCCGCTTCGAACGCGAAAACTTCTATGCCGCAATGCAACGACAAGGGGGTGTCGACGTTGTCCTCCGTGAGCTCGGTGGTCACTGATCCGATTCGCTGGTTCCTGCTGCACGGCCCACTGCGGTTGCTGCCCGATTCGATGCTCGGCGACGGCAACGACGTGGGCCGGCTCTTCCTGCGCCCGCCGGAGAAGGGCGATCCGTATCGGGCGATCCTCACCAAGATCGGCGCGAACGCCGGCGTGCACGACAGCGCCGCGGGCCTGGTGGTCACCGGATACGAAGAGAGCGAGGAGATCCTGCGCAGCAACGACTGGTCCGCCGACCAGCCGGTGGCGATACCGCCCGCCGCGGGACTCTACCGCTGGCTGACCCGGCGTTCCGTGCCGATCGCGCTCGACGCTCCCGCCCTCGTTTTCATGGACCCGCCCGAGCACACCCGGTTGCGCAAACTGGTGTTCCCGATGTTCACCCATCGCGCCGTGACGGCATCCATCGACGTGATCACCGGTCACACCGCAGCCGTGCTCGCCGAGCTCGCGGGCCGCGAACAGATCGACCTGGTAGCGGATTTCGCCCGCAAGATCCCGATCCGGGTGATCTCGGATTTCCTGGGCATTCCGGACCTGGGCGCGGACATGCTCGACGCGCTGGGCGGGCACGGAGCCAAACTGCTCGATGTCGGGATCACCTATCCGGATTACCGGCGCGGTATGACGGTGGCCCGCAAGTTCACCGACTTCGTGCTCGATTGCCGCACCGACCCCGACCAGCTCCGCGACGGGTTCCTCAAGGACTGCGTGCACATGCACCGCGCCGGCGAGCTGACTTTTCCAGAGTTGTTGACCCTGGTGGGTTTCGTGTTCGCGGCGGGCTTCGAGACCACGGTCAGCTTCATCGCCAATTCCATTGTCACCGTGCTCGAACACGGTCTCGGCGACGAGGTGCTCGACGACGGCCGTCTGACCGACCCCTGGTTCGAGGAGCTGTTGCGCTACGACTCCCCCATCCAGCTGACGCACCGCACCGCACGGGTGGAAACCAAGGTCGGCGACCGGGTCGTCGCACCCGGCACCGGCGCGCTGATCTGGGTCGGCGCGGTCAATTACGACACCCGCGCCTACCCGAACCCGGGCCGGCTCGACGTCGGCAATGTGGCGGCGCGCACCAGCATGAGCTTCTCCACCGGCGTACATCGTTGTCTCGGCGCATCTTTGGCGAAGGTGCAGGGACAGGTGGCGGTCGGCAGTTTCCTCGCCGCCTATCCCGAGGCCCGGTTGCTGCCGGGCCGTCAATGGCGGGATTCTGTGGTACTGCACGGACATATCCGCGTTCCACTGGCGTTGACCGCCGGGCGCTGATGCGGCCCGTCACGGTGGATCGGTCGACGCTCTACTGCCTGGGCGCGTCGACCGATCCCGCCACGATCGCGGACCCGCTGCGCGACGCGCAGGTGCGCGTCGAACCGGTGCCGCCCGGAACTCCGCTCTCCCGCACCATGGTCGCGCTCGCGGCCCACGACCTCACCGCCGCGGAGCTGGCCGAAACCGCCGCCGCGACAAAGGATTGCTGGGTACACCTGGTCTCCTCCGCGCCCACCTACCCGCACGTTCCGGCGCTCGCGCGCGACAATCTGGTGACGCGCAGCGCCCGAGCGTATGCGCCCGCCCTCACCGAATATGTGGTCACCCAGCAGGTATTGCACTGCACCACAACTGTTTTCGAGGACATGCCCAAGCCGTTCCACCGGCGCGCGGCGCTCGTGGTGGGATACGGCGCATTCGGGCGCACCGTCGCGCAGACTTTGGCCGGACTCGGTGCCGCGGTGACGGTGGTCCGTCCACGATCCGGTGCCGCACAGTCGCTCGGCACCGCGGCGGCCGTGCCGATCGACCGGTTGCCGGGCCGCTTCGCGCACCTGATGGTCGTTGCGCTGCCCGGACTTCCCGAACTGGTCGACTACATCGGTGACACCCTGTTCGGCTTGCTGCGCCACGACGGGCATCTGGTCAATCCCGCGCGCTCCGCGCCCGTCGACGCAGGCGCGCTGCTGCGCTGGCTGGCGGCCGGCACCGGACGGCTCACCAGCGACGTCGAGACCGACGAGCGCACCGAGCTGTTGCGGCCGTGGATAGATAAGGGCCGCGTCACGCTGACACCGCATATCGCGTGGCGGCCCTGGGACGGCGATCCGCTGTATCACCGGGACTGGGCCGCGATCTTCGCCACGGGAACCCGCGATCGATCGACAATGGGCGAGCGGTCGCTATGCCTGGACCCGGACAAGATCGCCACGGACTTTCTCGTCCCCTGACCACCCGCCATTGGAGGCCCGATGCCGTTCTGGTTGATAGCGATCACCTTCGCCGTATTCGTCTTCTACACCGATGACTACATGATCGCCGGTGTGCTACCCGAGCTGGCCGCCGATCTCGGCATCTCGGAATCCGCGGCGGGACAGCTCGTTTCGATCTATTCGCTGGTACTGGTGATCGGTGCGCCGCTGATCGCGTTCGCCTCGGCCCGGCGCAGCCGCTTCGGTGTCTTCGTCGCCGCCGCGGCCGTGTTCGTCATCGCGAATCTGCTGGCCGCGCTGGTCGATTCGTTCTGGCAGCTGATGCTGCTGCGGGTGCTCGCCGCGGCTGCGGCCGCCGCCTGCCTGCCCGCGATGTTCGCCCTTGCGCCCATGCTGGCGCCGCCGGAGAAGCGCAGCTCCTACATCGGCATCGTGTCCACCGGCATCGTCGGCGCGCTGGCGGTCGGCGTACCCTTCGGCACGCTGTGCGCCAGCGTGTTCGGCTGGCGCGGCAATTTCGTCGTCTTCGCCGGGTTGAGCGTGCTGTCGACGGCGCTGCTGTTCGGGGTCCGCGCGCAGCTCGACAAACCGGGCGAATTGGCCTCGGCGCGAACACATCTGCAGGCACTGTCCAGTCGGCCGGTGGTCACCGTGCTCCTGGGCAACACCATTCTGCTCGGCGGCGCGCTGATGATGTTCACCTATTTCGGCCCGTTCGCCGCCGACTTCTCGAATTCATCGCTGCGCCAACGCGGTCTGCTGTTCGCGGTGGCCGGTGTCGCGGGCCTGCTCGGTTCGGTCGCGGGCGGCATCTACGTGGACAAGAAGGGGCCCTCCGCTGCGCTGCGGATCGGGTTCGGACTGTTCCTCGGCACCATGGTCGTGTTCTCCGTGCTCACCGCGTTCGCCCCCATCCCGCTGCCGGTGCTCGTGCTGCTGACGCTGGTGTGGTCGCTGTCGCTCTACTGGAACGCACCGGCCATGCAGACCATGCTGCTCGATTCCGCGCCCGATTCGGCGACCCAGGTGCTGGCGCTCAATTCGTCGTCGACCTACCTGGGTGTCACCCTCGGCAGCATCGCCGGCGGCGTCACCCTCTCGTTGTTCAGTCCCTTCGCCCTGCCGATCGCCGCCGCGGCGCTCAGCGCGGTCGCCTTCGTCGTCATCGAGGGTTACGCGCGGCGCGCGGGCGCGACGGGGCGGCCTCAGCCCGACTCGGCGGAAAGGACCACCTGATGACCGGCGCGTACCCACCGGCACCACGACTACCGCGACTACTCCAGACGGTGTTGCACACCAAGCGGCACGCCCAGTTCCTCGGCGCGCAGGCGCGCCGCTTCGGCGATGTCTTCACCGTGCGGCTACTGCCGCCCTATCCGGACCGCATCGTGGTGTTCTCCCGGGCCGACCACATCAAGGAGATCTTCGCCGCCGCACCGGCGGATCTCCATGCGGGCGAGGCGTATCGGGAGCTCGCGATGATCATGGGCGAGCATTCGGTGCTGCTGACCGACGGCCGCGAACACGCCCGCGCCCGCCGATTGCTGATGCCCGCGTTCACCGGTGCGGCCCTCAACGGCTACCGCGCCCTGGTCGAGGACATCACCAAAACCCAGGTGGAACGGTGGACCGCCGGGAGCACCGAACACCTGCTCGCACGCATGGAAGACCTGACGCTGGACGTGATCACCCAGGTGGTCTTCGGCGTCGCCGACGAGCGCCGCCGGGCCGAGCTGACACCGCAGCTGCGCCGGGTCACCGCGGTCAGCCCCGTCGTGCTGCTCGGCTGGAAATGGCCGTGGCTGCGGCGTTTCGGGCCGTGGCGCCGCTTCGCCGAGACGCTCGCCGCCATCGACGACCTGCTCTACGCCGAGATCGCCCGCCGCAGAAGCCAACCCGACGTCGACCACTACGCCGACGTGCTGTCCCGGCTGCTCGCGGTGGGTTCCGGGGACGATCCCGCCACCGAACCGCTCAGCGACGCGGAGCTGCGCGACCAGCTCGTCACGCTGCTGCTCGCCGGACACGAGACCACCGCGTCCGCACTGTCCTGGGCCTTTCACGAATTGGCCGCCGCGCCCGCGGTGCAGGACCGGGCGCGTCAGGCGAGCCGCGACGGCGACGACAAATATCTCGAAGCGGTGATGAAAGAGGCGCTGCGCCACCGCATGGTGATCGGCCGGGTACAACGCCAGCTCACCCGCGACCTGACCATCGGCGGGGTCGCCCTGCCGCGCGGCACCAGAGTGTCGACCTCGATCGTCCTGGCGCACCAGAACCCGGCCAACCACCCTGAGCCGCAACACTTCCGGCCGGAGCGCTTCCTCGACGGCGACGTCACCCCGCAAACCTGGCTACCCTTCGGCGGCGGCGTACGCCGCTGCCTCGGAGCAGGTTTCGCCCTGATGGAAGGTGCGGTAGTCCTCCGCACCGTCCTCACCCGCTACCACCTGACCCTCCCCGGCCCCCCAGAACCCGGCCGCGTCCGCAACATCACCAACGTCCCCGCCCACGGCGCCCGCCTCGTAGTGACCGCACTCGCCGACCGCTAGCAGCCGCCTCGCGCGCACATTTCAGCGCCCCGCGCGCGTGTCAGCCGAATGACACGCGCGCGGGACGCCAACAGGTGCGCGGCAGGTAACCGCCGCGTCAGTTGCGGGCGGCGAGGATTTGGGTGAGGTAGTCCGGGGTGCCTTCGATGCGTTGCAGGTGGGGGTAGCGCAGGCCGTCGTGATAGTTCAGTTCGATGGTCCGGGTTTGGTCGAAGTCCTTCACCTGCAAGCGGATCGGAGCCGGGTTCGTCTTGGCCGCCTCGATCGCGGCCTCCATCGTGGCTTGGGAATACGGGGCGTCGTTGACCGAAACCACCGTCATCCCGGTGCCGACTTTCGCCTTGAACGCGGGTCCGTCCCAGCGCACATCGGTGACCTTGCCCGCGCCGGACACGTTGAGACCGATCGAGTAGGTGTAGTTGACAGCGCCCTCGGCCGTTTTCATCTGCGCCGTGAGCAGGGCACCCGGATTGTTGTCGTAGACCAACTTCCAGCCCGTCTTCTCGACGCTCGAGGCGAACGGTTCTTTTCCGTCGAGGCGATCGCGCAGGTACTTCGCCCAATCGTCGGCGACCACGCCGTTCAGCGTCGAGACGACGTCGTCGAAATCGTAGGTGTTCTGGGACTCCCATTTGTTTTCGTCGACACCGAAGAACGCGCGAGCGAAATCGTCGAGCGACTTCGTGTTCCCGGACAGTTCGCGGATCCGCGCGTCCACGCCCAGCCACACCAGTTGCCCACCCTGGTAGTAATCCTCACTGAGCTGCCACGACCGATACGGCTTCGTACGCCGCTGCGCGATGATGGGATCGTTGGTGGTGTCCTGCACACTGCGCCAGGAAAGTCCGGGCCGGTTATCGGTGTACGTGGCGACTACCGAGGCCAACGCGTCACGCGAGACTTCCGCGGGCCGCAAACCGGACCGGCCGGTGAGCACGTTGCCCCAATACTGGGTCTGTCCCTCGTAGACCCACAACAAACTGTCTTGCATCGGGACGTTGTAGTTGGGTGTCCACAGGTCCGCCGGGCGACGGAACTTGCCGTTCCAGGAATGGGTGTACTCGTGTCCGAGCAGATCGGCGCTGCCGACCGCGGGATTCCACCCGGTGAAATAGTCGGTGGGTTGGCCGTTTTCGCTGGACCGCTGGTGTTCCAATCCGTTGGAGCTGAGCTGATCCGACAACGACAGCAGGAAGTCGTAGTGGTCGTAGTGTTGCGAGCCGTACAGTTTCACGGCCTGCTGCACCAGCGCCTTGTGCAGCTCGATGTGCTCGGGCTTGGCTTCGAGCTGCTCCGGCGCGTCCGCGAATACCTGCAGCCGCACCGGGGGTTTCGCGCCGGGCGCCAGGTCGAACTCCTTGTGATAGCGCCCCGCGTACACCGGCGAATCGACGAGGATGTCCAACGGAACAGTCTTGTAGTTCACCGTGTCGCCGTCCTTGCCGGCCACATCCAGCGCGGTTCCGGCTTCGAATCCCGGCGGGTAGGTGACGCTCGCGGTGAAGGGAATCTCGCCGGCGGGCGGGCCGGCCGGATAGAGAACCACCGCATTCCACTGCAGATTCAGCATATTCGGCGTCATCACCACGCGCCCCTGCGTGGAGTCGGTGGGGGTCAGGTATTGGAAGCGGGCGTCGATCGAGTCCACGCCGTCGGGCACCGCGACCTTGAATGCAAACACGTTCTTCGGATCACGCTTCCACTCCAGCTCGTTCCCGGCATTGGTGAAGGTGATGCCTCCGATCTTGTCGATCGGACCGGACGGCGAGTGGTTGCCGGGCAGCCACTGCGGAAACAGCAATTCGACCTCGCCCGACTGCACGGGGATGGTCTGTTTCACCTGAATCACGCGCTGCGGCAGATTGGTCACATCGACCGCGACCGAGATCGCTTTCTGCTTCGCCGGCGCGTCATCGGACTTGTCGCGCAAGCCGAAGTACAGCGATCCGGCCAGGATGAGAACAACAACGACGCCGACAGCGCCGAGAATACGAACCTTCGACAACGACACTCCCCGAGTCACACAAACGATCCTCGGCGGATGGTGTTCGTCGGCCAAGGATGGGACCTACCGATTTCACATACAGTGCGACCGCCTGCCCCATCCCCTCCTCCCACATCAACGCTTTCGAACAGGTCATCCGCCGCTGCGAACGGCCCCTAGCCGGCTGAGCTGATTGTCGATCCTACGAGGGTTGCTATCACAACGTGTAACGAGCGAGTGTGGGCTACGTCATACTGCCCCGCAGCGCGGTCGCCGGCTGGCTGCGCTGGTTTCGCCGACCGTCGGGGCGGAACTCGACCGTCCGTTTCGTCGTTTACCGGCCGTGAGACGACTTCGCGAATGGCGAACCGCGGATCGCGACCGACGTGTCGCCGCGTTGTTGGCAACCCGGGCGCTGGTAGAGATCCGTTACCTCGCGGGAGCCGCTCGGCGCCAGGAGCCAGACGCCGTACTGGCCGATGATGTCGAACGAATCCGGTTCTTGGCCAACCTATGTCACAACCTGCCTTGGGTCGCGTTGCCGTCGAAGGAGCGACCGTGGCGCAAGAACATGCCCCTGCGCAGCTACGATCAGGCGATCGCGCGGCGGCCGATGGCCTACACCTGGGAGACCGCGAGCCCGGAGGGGCGTGCGTGGATTCTGCACGAGGTCGATCAGCACTACCGCTGGACACCGCCGCCGCCGCTGCCGGCGCCCCGCGTCGAACCACCGCACCTGTCCTGGTGGCGATGGATCGGATGGCCGGGACAGTGGCCGGTACGCCCCCCGGATGGACACCGCGCTCTGCCACGGCAAGCACGTGTCCTCAAGGCCCTCGACGCCGACGCAGTCTGCGCGCTCTACCCCGACCCGTTCCGGTCCTGGCTGCGGCATCATCTCGATCCCGAGAGCACGCACTACCTGGTGCCCGATCCATCCGACTACGACTGGCCTGACCCGAAGGCCGAGATCAGCTTCTGGTGGTGCAGAACGCTGGTACGGATGTCGGACGGCGCGCTGATCACGGACTCCGTCCGCGTCCCGATCAAGACATTCGCCGCCCTGCCGTCGACGGTCCCGCGCCGGCGACAACGCCGGTTACTGCACCTCGCCCGAGCGGTCGAACGCGACCTCGGACTGTGGAACCGAGACCGAGACGACGACGGCACCAAACCGTCGGCGGCAACCTGATCGAACTGCCCCGATCGGCTACGCCTGAGAGGAGGGACAGCCGTGTTCCGGCACCGACGCTCAACGGCTGCCGCGGTCGGCGGCCTGGATCAGGTGGGTTATGTTGCGTTGGACGCCACTGCGTCTCGGACGACCCACGGGACGTATCCGCGTTCGAACGCGTCCAGGGCAGTTTTGAGGACGCAGGCGTCGGTGGCGATGCCGCAGAGGATCGGCCGATTTCCGGCGGACCAGTCGGCCACCAGGCCGACGATCACGGGCACCGCCGACGCCGAGCCCTGATTCACGAAGCCGTTTATCCGACCCGGGGGCTTGCCGCAAGACCTGGGTGATACCGCAGAATGGCCCGTCGTAGCCGTTTTCACCGACAAGGAGCGTCTGTGACCGATGTGAAGTCCTTCGCCGAATTGGTGCCCGTCGATTCCGGCCTGTGCGTCGCCGTCACCCTGCGCGCGAACGGCACACCGCAGGCCACCGTCGTCACTGCGGCGGTGCTGCCGCATCCGGTCACCGGAGCCGACACGGTCACGTTCGTATCACCCAGTGCCACTGTGAAACTCGCGAACTTGCGGGCCGATCCGACCATCACGCTCACCATCCGTGTCGGCTGGCGGTGGACCACCGTCGAAGGAACAGCACAGCTGGTCGGGCCCGACGACCCCGATACCGGCATCGACGCCGAACGACAACGACGGGTGATCCGCGATATCTTCGCCGCGGCAGGCGTCACCCAGGACTGGGACGCCTACGACCAGGTGATGCGGGACAAACGCGGCACCCTGGTCTTCGTCACGCCGCACCGCGTCTACACGAATGCCGCCACACCGTGAACCGTATGTCGGGTGCGCCGAGCGTGACGCGGGTCAGCGGTAGGCGACGCGGGCAGATTCACACAAGTGCAGGAAGGGATTTCGGGCCCGCGGGTGGCGGGGATCGGGCGAGCGGGGAACCGCGGGGGTGGCGGGCACGGTCGGCACCGCCCGCGATTCCCACCACGGGCGACGCGAGCCGGCACGGGGCCGGTGCACCATCGCGGTGCCCGGCCTCGGCGTGGTGTGCGTGCGAACGGTAGCGGAACTTGTTGTGGTCATTGCGTTTTCCGGTGTAGTGGAGTGTCAGGAGGCCCAGGCGAGGCACGTCGACCAGCCGCGGCCGATCGGTAGACGGTGCGGCCTGTGGAGGCTGCGCTCTGCGGCGCAGGGACAGGGCACGACACGGGTGGCTTCGAGGCCACGGCCGGTATCGGTGGCGGTGTATTCGACCCGCTGCCCGGCGGTGAGGGTCTTGTAGCCGGGCATGTCGATCACGCTGTGGTCGACGAACACCGCGGCTCCGGTCGAGGCGGTGAGGAACCCGAACCCTTTCGCGGTGTCGAACCAAGTCACCCGCCCGCGGTGCCAGCGGGACTCGGCCGCGTCGGCGGGCGTATCAATAGGCGAGGCAGTAGTAGTCATCGTCGAAGGGGGCGGGGGTGATCCAGTTCTGGTCGATACGGTCGGTGATGTCGGCGGCGTCGAACGCGGCGCGGATGCGTTCGGCCACCGGGTGCACGGCGGTGGTGTCGAGGCCGAGGTCGCGGTCGCGCTCATCGGCAAAGGCGTGCTGTCCGGCGCGGTCGACGTCGCCGCCGGCGGGAACGAAGGTGGTCATCGCGATCTCCTTTCTCGTGCCGAGAGTTTCGCATCGTCTCGCCGGGGGGCGCCGGCAAGGAGCGAAGGACCGGTGGGCCCGCGAGCAGTGCCCGTGCGGGCCCACCGGTCGGAGGAAGAGATTTCGAAAACGTGATGGTCTTGCTCAACAGTTCGGTGGGGGCCGGGTATCGCAGCGCCTGCTGCCATACAAGGTGGCCGGGCACCCGTCGCGGTTACGTCGGTCCTGACGACGCGGTGCAAGGGTGCAGGCCCGGGGCGACACGGCCGCGCCCCCAACCGAGAAACCAGTGGTTGCGTGTTTTGACAGGCATCACCTCGCTTTCATCAGTTGCCAACCGGGCGAACACGGTTGGGCGGTCCACGCTGGCACGCGCGTGCCGGGCCGGGACGGCGTCCGGCACCGCGCGGCCGGTTCCGGTCCGGTATCGGGCACGGCCGTCGAGACGACGACTCGGGTGGCCGCTGCGGCCGCGGCCGCGCGACTTCCCGCAGCACGGCGTCGACCTCGGCGAACAATCGCTCGACGTCCGGATCCAAGCCCAGCAGCCCGGGCTCGCGCCACCACGGCCCCGCGGTCGATTCTTCGACCGGTGTATCGATCGCACTCCGCATCGCAGGACCTCCGGAGCAGGACCTGGCCGGTTCAGGCGTTGATGGCCTGACGGTCGGCGGTTTCGCTGCGGATGACCTCGATCTTGCGCGGCTTGGCCTTTTCCGCGACGGGCACGGTCAATCGCAGCACCCCGTCGCGGTAGTCCGCGCGGATCGCGTCGGTATCGAGGTTCTCGCCCAGGAACAGCTGGCGGGAGAACACGCCGCGGCTACGTTCCGCGGCGATCATCGACCGGCTCTGATCCAGTTGCGGGCGGGTGGCTTTCACGGTCACGACATTGCGTTCGACGTCGAGGTCGAGGGAGTCCGGGTCGATACCGGGCAGGTCGAATTCGACGAAGAACTCATCGCCGTCCCGCCAGGCGTCCATCGGCATGGCCGCCGGGCGCGCAGGTGTACCGAAGACCTGCTGCGTCAGGCGATCCAGGTCACGGAAGGGATCGGTACGCATCAGCATGGTCGCCACCTCCAACTCACTCCAATCTCGATCGGTGGGAACTCAGATAACCTCTGTCATCTGACATAGATAATATTTAGCACTCGGCACAGGAGAGTGCAAGTAGGTTCCAGAGAAAATCTTCAGCAACCGGAAGGAGGGCGATACCCGGGCCCCGGAGTTCAGGTTGTCGACCACACCGATGAGTTCGGGGCCGGTTCCTCGTCGATACTTCTGGATGGATCGGAAGAAGGAGTCCGGCTGTGGCGGTGATCGAGGATGTCAGCGCGCTGGGGACCGAGCTCGAGCGCTCGTACCAGGTCTACGTACGTGGCAGGTTGAAGTTCCGCGTCGGACAGATTGTCTACGTGGCGTTCTCGCTCGACGAGACCATCATGGGCTTCGCGTTCCCCAAGGAAGAACGAGCGGCGCTGGTCGCGAGCGAACCGCACAAATTCCAACTCCCCGCGGCGACGGCGATGCGCTTCAACTGGGTGCACGCCGACCTCGCGGCCCTGGACGCGGCCGAGGCTCGTGAACTGGTGGTCGACGCCTGGCGCATGGTGGTCCCCAAGAAACTCACCCGCGCTTACGATCTCGCCCATCCGCACGGTCCTGCCCGCAGCTGAGTACTCAGAACGGCAGCATCGGTACGGCGTCCAGGAGCGCCCGGGTATACGGGTGCTCGGGGTGGGCGAGAACCGTTTCCGCGGCGCCGCGTTCGACGATCTCCCCGTCTTTCAGCACGAGGAGTTGATCGCACAGTTGCTGGACCACGCCGACGTCGTGGGAGACCAGGATCAGCGAGAGACCGAACTTTTCCACGAGATCGCGCAGCAGTTCGATGATCTGGGCGCGGGTGGGGGCGTCGAGGGCAGAGAACGGTTCGTCGCCGACGAGCACCTTCGGGTTCGGCGCGAGGGCGCGGGCGATCGCGATGCGCTGACGCTGCCCGCCGGAGAACTCGTGCGGATAGCGTGCTGCCGCCTCGGGTTCCAGCCCGACGGCGACGAGCAGTTCCGCTACGCGATAGTCGTGGTTGCCCGGGATCCGCAGGCACTCCAGGGGTTCGGCGATCGAATCGCCGACGATCATCCGCGGGTCCAGCGAACTCAGCGGATCTTGCAGTACCACTTGGACTTCCCGGCGAAACCAGCTCAGATCGCGGCCGCGGACCGGCTTGCCCTGGTAGCGAACGTCGCCGCCATCGGGACGATCGAGGGCCAATAGCAGGCGCAGCAATGTCGACTTCCCGGAACCGGATTCGCCCACGATGCCGAGGTGGCTCCCCTCCGCCAACGTCAGGCTCACCGCACGCACCGCATCCCGGCGCGGGGCGTGGCCGAACAGTCTGGTGCGCGGCAAGCGGAACGATCGGCTCAGGTCCTCGGCTTCCAACAGGATCACGAAACCACCTCCGCGGAACCGCTGCTCACCCTCGTCGTACCGCGCCGGAACGACGACGCCCGCGCGAGCTCCAGCAACGTCCGCAGATACGGATGCTTCGACTCGCGCAGGGTCTGCGCCAGATCGCCGTCCGCCAGCACGCGCCCCTCCCCCAGCACCAGCACCCGCTGCGTCACCTGCGCGAGCACCGCCAGATCGTGCGTGATGAACAGCAGCGCCGAACCTTCCTCGGACACCAAATCCGCCAGCAGGGCCAAGATTTCGGCCTGCACGGTGACATCGAGCGCCGTCGTCGGCTCATCGGCGATCAACAGGGCCGGTTTCGCGGCGAGCGCCATCGCGATGCCGACCCGCTGCCGTTGCCCACCGGAGAGCTGATGCGGGAACGCGCGCACGATATGCGCCGGGTCCGGCAGGCCGACGCGCGCCGCCAGCTCGATGGTCGCGGCGTCGGCGGCGCGCCGGCCCAGCTTCTGGTGCAGCCGTAGCGGTTCCGCGATCTGCTTGCCGACGCGCATCAGCGGATTCAATGCCGACAGCGGTTCCTGGAACACCATCGCCATCCGGCTGCCGCGAATCTTGGACAGCTGGCGGTCGCCGCGCCCGATCAGCTCCACACCGTCGAGCGTGATGCTGCCGCGCACCCGCGCCTCCTCCGGCAGCAAACCCATGATCGCCAGGGCGAGCAGGGATTTCCCAGATCCGGACACCCCGATCAGGCCGAGGCGGCCGCCTGCTTCCATACCGAAGTCGACGGCGTCTAGCAGCACCCGGTCGCCGATCTCGACCGTCAGCCCGGTCACCTTCAGCAGTGTCATCGAGTCGGCACCCCTTTGCGCAGCCGCGGGTCGGTGACGCTGCGCAGCGCGTCACCCAGCAGATTGAAGCCGAGCACCGTCAGCGCCACCGCCAGGCCCGGCCACACCACCAGCAGTGGCCGCACCTTGATGTAGTCCTGTTGCGCGCGCAGGATGCCGCCCCAGGACGGCGCCGAGGGCGAACTGCCGTAACCGAGGTAGGTCAGCGCCGCCTCCGCGAGCACGGCCAGCGCCATCACCCAGGACAGCTGCACGATGAGCGTGGGCGCGATGGCGGGCAGCAGGTGTTTGCCCACGATCCGTCCCGTCGACGCGCCGGCCGCCCGGGCCGCGAGGACGAAATCGCTGGTCAGCACGCGCGCCACTTCGGCACGCGCCACCCGCGCGACCGCGACGCCCGAGCTGATGCCGATGGCCACCGCCACCGTCAGCATCGACCCGCCGTACACCGCGGCCAGCACCATCGCGAGCAACAGCGCCGGGAACGCGATCATGATGTCGATCAGCTGCACCACCACCGAGCCGACCGGGTGCGGCGACAGTTGCGCGGCCATCGCCAGCAGCAGGCCGAGCGTGCCGGCGATCGCCGCGACCACCAGCGCGACCGCAAGCGTCTGCCACGCACCGGCCAGCACCTGGCTGAACACGTCGTGCCCGACCCGGTCGGTGCCGAGCAGGTGGCCCTCGCGCAACGGCAGCAGCCAGGCCCGGCCCGGGTCGGTGGCCTGCGGGTCGTAAGGCGTCCACCACAGCGACACCACGCTCGCCACGACCAGCGTGCCGACCATGGTCACACCGAAAGCGCCACTGGGCTTTCGGATCAGGGCGGCGAGCACGACCTGTACCGCACGGCGCCTGCGCCGCCACTTCGGCCGCTCGACGGCTCGGATCACAGTGTCGCCTCCACCCGTGGATCGATGAGCCGGTGCAGGATGTCGACCACGAAACCGATCACCAGTACCGCGCTGACGATCAGCAGCACCTCGCCCTGCACCTTCACCAGGTCGCGGTTCGCCACGTCGGACAGCAGCATGCTGCCCACCCCCGGCAGGGTGAACACGCGCTCGATCACCACCGCACCCACGATCAACACCGCGAACTGCAAGCCGAGGATCGAGACCACCGGCGGCGCGGCATTGCGAAAACCGTGCCGTACCAACGCCTGTGTGCGAGTCAGTCCCTTGGCCCGCGCGGTGCGCAGATACTCCGAATACAGTACCCCCAGGATCGCCGAGCGCACGAACCGGAACAGCACCGCGCCCTCGGACAGCCCGAGCGTCACGCACGGCAGGATCAGGCTGCGCACCGCATCGCCGGGTTCGGCCCAGCGATCGGCCGGAAATCCCTGTGCGGGCAACACTTTCAGCTCCACCGCGAACACCAGGATCAGCAGCATCGCCAGCCACAGGCCCGGCACCGCGATACCGAGCTGCGACAAGGCATTCGCCGCCTCACCGGTCCGGCTGCGATGCCGGATCGCCGCCCAGGTGCCCAGCGATACCGCCAAACACAGTGCGATCAGCAGGGATCCGACGATCAGCGGGCCGGTGACGGCCAGTTTCTGCTGCAACTCGGGTCCCACCGAGGTCCCATTGAGCTGGGAATGGCCGAAGTCACCGTGGAACACCCCGCCGATCCAGGACAGGTACTGCTCCGGCAGCGACCGATCCAGACCGAGATCGGTGCGGATGGCGGCGATCTGCTCCGGTGTCGCCTGGAGCCCGGCGACGGTCGCCGCGACGTCACCGGGCAGCAATCGCAGCAGCGCGAAGACGAGCACGCTCGCCACCGCCAGGGATACCAGGAGCAGCCCCACTCGCTGGATCACATACCAGAGCAAAAGACCTCCGTCACTTGGCGACCGCCAGCTCGGTCAGCGGAAACCGGTTGTTGGTCTCGTGCTGCGGCACACCGTAAACCCCCTTGCGCACCACCGTGTTCAGCTCGACGAGGAACAGCCAGTCACACGGTGCGTCCTCGGCGATCTGCCGGGTCATCTTGCGCAGCAGGGCATTACGCGCGTCCTCACTGTCCGCGGTGCGCGCCTCCTGATACCACTGCTGGACCTGTTTGTTGTCGTAGCCGAAGTAGTAGTCGGCACGCGCGTAGTTGTTCACGTCCCGCGCCTCGGCATGATTGACCACGCTCAACTCGTAGTCGTGGTTCTTGTACACCTTCGACAGCCAGGTCTGGAACTCCACCACCCGGACATTGAGCGTGATACCGACGTCCTTGAGATTGGAGACCAGGATGTCGCTCAGCGCGGTGACGTAGTGGTTGGGATACTCCACCGACAGCGTCAACCCGTTGCCGTACCCGGCCTTGGCGAGCAGCTTCTTCGCGTTCTCCGGGTTGTATTCGTCCAGCGCGGTCAGGTCCTCGTACCAGGGATCCTGCGGCGGCACCGGGCTACCGATCCGGATACCCGCGCCCACCGCCTGGATGATCGCCTTCTTGTCCAGCGCTTGCCGGATGGCATGGCGCACATCCGGATTCGCCAGGATCGGATTGGCTTCGTTGAAGGCGAGGGTGTATTCGTCGGTGCTCGTCCCGCGCAGCACGCTGAACTTGTCGCTGTCGGTGAACGGTTGCAGCAGGGTCGGATCGGTCGCGGTCTGCACGTCGAGCTGCCCGGTCAGTTCGGCATTGTTCGCGGTGTTGGCATCGATGATGTAGTGGAACACCACCTTTGCGACCTTCGGCTTCGGCCCCCAGTAGTCGTCCCATCGCGTCAGGGTGAGGGTCGAGCCGCGGTTCCACTGCGCCAGCCGGAACGGCCCGGAACCGTTCTCCGCACCGTCGAGGGCGGCGAAATCGGTGCCGGTCTTGTAAACGATGCCGCCGCGCTGGGTCAGGTTCCACAGCAGGTTGGTATCGCGCTGTTTCAGCTGGATCGTCACGGTGGCCGGGTCGGCGGCGGACACCGACGCGATGGACGCGAGCTCGGCCGCGCGCAGCGATTTGGAGCCCGGCGCGATCTGCTGCTGCACCGACCACACGACATCGGCGGAGGTCAGCGGCGAGCCGTCGTGGAACTTCGCGTTCTGCACCAGGTGGAAGGTGTAGCTCAACCCGTCCGGCGACTGTTCCCACGAGGTGGCCAGGCCGGGCACGATCTTGTCCTGGGCACCGGCGTCCACCGTAACCAGGCCCTGGTACACATTGTCGAGCAACGCCTGATCGAGCGCGACGCCCGCGGTGGTGAAGGTGTTCAGGCTGACCGGCTCCAGCGCGAACCGAACGTTCGCCGTCGCGTTGAGGTTCAGCTGGTCGTCCGGGGGTGTCGCGGCCTGGGTGGCCTTGCTCGGGTCCCCGCCGGGCACCACGTCACCGCCGGTGCCGCAGGCCACACCGGTCAGCCAGACCGCGAAGGCGAGTGCGACGACGACAACGGGACGACCGCGCCTCAACGGATGCCCCCGCGGGTGCGCACCGTCATTCTCCGAGACTGCAATTCAGCACTCCTGACTTCGTTTCGACGCCGATCGAGCCAGACACCCATGACACGATATCTCCGATCAGCGAATTTGTTTCAGTGGCATACCTTCACGGAACGCCGCGTGTCCGGGCGGCGGCGTCGGCGCACCGAACGGGTTGAGCCAGAGCCGAAGTAGCTCACGGGCGATCTGATCGGTATCGATGAATGCGGTGCGGGCATGCACGATCACATTGTTGTTGAGGAACTGGATGTCGCCGGGCCGAATTCGCATGGTGATCTTGTTCTCCGGCCGCGCGGCGATCGCCTCGAAGGTGTCGAGCGCGTACCGCTCCACCGGGGACAGGTCCAGATCGAATCGCTCGTGCGCGGATTCGACGAACTGCCGCAGGTAGTACCGGCAGCTGAGCCGTCCCTCGTGCCAGGCGTAGACGGAATTCCGGTAGTACGGCCGCTCACCGTCGACCTCTTCGTCGCGCCGGTCGTAATAGAAACCGGCGTAGTAGAGGCCGAGCAGTTCCCGATGCGCGCGGAGCAGTTCGTTGTGGATGGTCACCGAACTGGTGAGGCTGCTGTAGCCGCCCTCGCCGGCGGAGTGCAGGCAGAGCAGGCCGACGATATCCGAACTGTCGGTGTGGAACGGGAGGGCCTCGTTGGTCTGGTAGCCGCGGGTCGCCGCGTTCAACAGGCCCCCGTTGCCGTAGTTCTTGACCGGTACCAGAATGTCGCCGCGGGCGTTCTGCGTCACCGCAGGCCCCAGGTGCGCGCTCAGCCCCCAATACATGAGTTCGATATCGGAGCGCGGAATATCGGCCGTGATCGGAAAGCCGCTGAGTACGGCGAACCCGCGCCCGGAGACGAGAGTGTCCGACAGCGCGGCGAGCTTGCGCGCCAGGCCGTCCAGTGGAAAGTCGTCGCGGGTGATGTCGCCGAGATCTTTGCCGGTCCGCCGGCAGTGCTGCAGCGCGGCGAACAACTCGCCGACGTCATCGGTGGTCAGCGGCGTCGTCCACTGGTCGGGATCGGTGTAATCGCTACTGCGCCACGCGGCCGGGCCGGTGATCGTCTGGGTGCAGATCGGAAGAGTTGCGTGAGTCATTTCGTTCGCTCATTCCTGTCACAAACGGAGATTGGTCACGAGTGGACGTTTATCGATGCCCGCGGGCATCGTGAGATCCGCGTTGCGGCCGTAGTCGCAGGTGACCAGCAGTTCCAGGGCGAGGTCGCGCTGCACCATGCTGCCGCCGACGCCCACCACGGCGGGCAGGACGGAAATCAAACGCCGCACGGCCTGTTCGGGATTCGACTGGCAGTAATAACGGAAACTCTCCGCCACACCGACCGCGGTGCGCCGGGTGCCGATCAGATGCGCGGCGGTATCCGTTGCCTCCGCCCCGATTTCGTTGGCCAGCTGCTCGGCGAGTTCGTGCCGGTCGGCCCCGATGATCGCGAGCAGGACGTGCAGATCGACGAACGCCGAATTCGAGGCCGCGCGAATTTCCGGCGCCTTGTCCGCGACCGCCGTGAAATCGTCCGGCCCGGCCCGGCCCGCCAGCCGCAGTCGCCACAGCAGCGATACGGCATCGCAGAATTGCATGGCCGAGCATTCGGCGCCGAGCACGCCGGTGACCTCACCGGTGAGCCCGACCAGCGCGTCGTGGTCGGAGCCAGCCATCGAGTTCAACGCGTGATGCCAGCTCAGATGCGTACGCAGCAGGCAACTTTCGGCGTTCCAGCGGGCGCGGGTGGCGGACAGCAGGTCCGCGACCGCACCGTGGTCCCTGGTTTCGAACAGGGCGTGCGCGCACGCGTGCACCGCCCACGGATTGTCGTCCGGGGCGAGCTCCAGCGCCCGGCGGCCCGCCGCGTGCGCCTCGGCGAATCGATGGTTCTCCCCGAGCGCGAAAGCCAGCATTGCCAGCAGGTACGGATACGCCTCGGTCGCGCCCTCGGTCAGCAGCGGACTCGCGGACAGGCGGGCGAGCAACGTCTCGGTGGCACCGGTCAGGAAGTCGACCTGATGCCCGGCGGCCAGCGCCAGTTCGTCCGCGGGGAACTGCCGCGATATCTCCAGCAGGGTGGTACCGGCCGCGCCGAAATCGCCGCGCAGCAACTGCCGGATCGCGTCGAGGTGTGCCGATTCCAGCGCGGTGATCGCGCCCCGGTCGATATCCCGCAGGGCGGCAACGACTTCCACCGGCGGCCGGACCCCGCCCAGCAGATACAGGTAGGCGCGCAGCATCACGATGACCGGTTGCGCGGCGTCGTCGGGCTCGAGCGCGTCCAACGACGTGACCATGGAGCGGTCGAATCTGAGCAGCCCGTTCAGGGAGCCGGACACCGCGGCCGAGACCCGGTCGTCGTACGTGGAGAGATCAATCGGATTCATCTGCACCTCCCTCTGGCGATGCGGGCAGTCCGCCGAGGTAGAGCTCACGGATCCCCGGCCGGGCCCGGCGGGCCCAGGCGACCGCGCCGGCTACTTTGTCCATGTCGATATCGAAGTAGGGCTGGGACATGTCGGTCAACCCGAACGACGGCGGCACGAAATCGACTGTCGCGAAAAGCTTTCGGAACTCCGACACCGCGGTGTCGCGGCTGGTCTCCCGGCTCCAGTAGGCCGTCATGATCTGGTCCGACTTCCGATAGAAAGCGTCGATGAAGCCGTCGAGCCCGGTGCCGGGCGCCGCGTCGGCCTGCTGCGACTGTTCCTTCCCGGCGGCGCGCGCGGCCGCGAGCGCGGTGACGTGCCGCAACCGGTTCTCGGTGCGCATGGTGCCCGTCACCTGATTCACCTGCCAAACCCGGAACCACGCGTTCCAGAGTTCATAGTCGGTGAACGAGCGGAATGCGTTGCCGACCAGGAAGTCGTTCTCCTCGATCAGGCTGGACTGCATCTGTTCGATGTCGTCGAAGGTCTCCGGCGTGAAACCGCCCCGGAATCGGTCGATCAGCCGTTCGGCCAGCCGATCCACCACGACCGCCGTGTTCTGCATGCCGCGGGAGAACAGCGGGTCGATGAATCCGGCCGCGTTGGAGGTGAGACACCACCGATCGCCGACCGTGCGGGTGGCCGAGTACTGCAACCGGCCCGCGCTGATCCACGAGCGCGCGTTCTGCGCGTGCTCGAACTGCTTGCCGATCTCCGGGTACGTCGCCAGGAAGTCGGCGAAAGCCTGCTCCGGGTTCGGCAGCGGCGCCTCGTCGCCGTCGTCGATGCGCCAGACGACGCCCACGCTGCACAGCGGATTGGACGATTTCTCGTTGTTGTCGAACGGGATCACCCACATCCAGCCGCCGTCGAAAACGTGATGCAGTGTCCCCGTGTGCCATTCGCGCGGACCGTGCACGGCGGTGATCTCGTCGAACGGGGTCACGCCGGTCATATGGGTGAACACGGATTTCGAGGTGGTGCGCAGGCCTGCGGTGGTGCGCAGCCCCAGCGCGGCCGCGACAGGCGAGCCGCGCCCACCCGCGTCGACCACGTATTCGGCCGAAAGCCGGGTTCCCTCATCGCCTTCGAAGAACACACCGGCCTCGGTGATGTCGAGCCGGCGGGCGCCCACCCCCTCCAGCAGGACGGCGCCGTAGTCGCAGGCGCGCAGCGCCAGCCAGTGATCGACATCGGCTCGGAACAGATGCGACTCGGTTTCCACGATCTCCGACAGCGGGAACTGATGGGCGCGCCGAGCCGTGGTGCCCGGCTCGTGGTAGATGAAGCCGAAGTTGTTCTTCATGCCGCAGGTGCCGACCGACCCGATGAGATTGTCGAACGACGACAGCGCGGCCAGCTCCGGTACACCGTATTTGATGCTCATCAGCTTGTAGAGCTTCGAGGTGTTCGGGATCGTCGATTCCCCGATGGCGAAGCGAGGATGCGTCTTCGGGTCGACCATGCAGGTACGCAATCCGGACGCCTGCAGACACAACGACAACGTGCTTCCGGAAAGGCCGGAGCCCAATATCAGAACGTCATAATCGGTACTCATCGCGAAACTCCCTCGGCCGATCCCCGGCGCAACGGAGTCTGCTGATGATATTGCATGAGCCAGCGATTGTCGCGACGTATATACACCGTAGAAATTGCAGCATAGATACCATCGAGACCCACCCGCTTCTGATACATCTCGTAAAACACGATATGCGCATCCGGCCCCAGCGAACGCTCATGGAACTCGAGTATCTGATAAGCCTCGATAGGCGGTGCCGTACCGACCGCGTTCAACATGATCCGCCGGGACAGCGAAGCGTGCGGAGAAGGCACCGCGAACACCGCATCGGCCGCCGTGGCGTGGTCATAGAATTTCGCACCGTCACCCGCGCTCAGCGCGCGCCACTGCAAAAACTCTATTTCGGTCGGACTCGGATCGGCCGGATTCCCGTCAACCGGGTTACCGGTGTTTTCTGACGCATGCATGACCATTGAGTACCCGTCTGATTCCCAAGCGGAGAATGCCAGGTCGCCGGCACCCTCCCCAGGGCCGTCGATATTTTATGTTCCGGAAGGAACAATATCACGGTGCGCACACCGGCGGCAACGTTTCGGCGGATGGACCGCGAAACCAACAGGCTTGATCCACAACGGATCTCGATTACGTCAACTGCTGCGTCGGCGACCCCGTTCCGGTACCGTCGAAGTGATCTATCAACACGCCCGTTGCCGCTGCCGAAAGCGCGTTCGGGGCCAACCGGAGGGGAGAATCATTGAAGCCACCGGATGTCACCAATTATGCACAAGGAACATTGACCGTCCAGGAAGATCCGGCGGCGATCTCGCACATTTCCGCGGAACTGCGGTCACAGGGTCGCGAGGTCACCTTCGTGCCCACCATGGGCGCCTTACACGACGGTCATCTCGCATTGGTCGAGGCGGCCCGGAAAAACGCAGCCGAGTGCATTGTCTCGATCTTTGTCAACCCATTACAGTTCGGGGCTTCGGAGGATCTCGACCGTTATCCGCGGACATTGGCGGCCGACCTCGATCGGCTGCGCGCCGCGGGCGTGCGGCTGGTGTTCACACCGACCCTCGCGGGAATGTATCCGACCGGACCCCGGACCACCGTCACGCCCGGCCCGCTCGGCACCGAACTCTGCGGCGCGACAAGGCCGGTGCTCTTCGGCGGCATGCTCACCGTGGTGGCCAAACTACTGCAGATCACCCGGCCCCATGCGGCCTATTTCGGCGAAAAGGACTACCAGCAGCTGGTTTTGATTCAGCAGATGGTGCACGACCTGAACTTCGACATCCGGATCGTCGGCGTCGCGACCGTGCGCGAGCCGGACGGCCTGGCCCTGTCCTCACGTAACCGCTACCTCGATGCGACCGAGCGGATTTCGGCCACGGCGATCCCCACGGCGTTGCAGGCGGGTGCGCGCGTCCGCGACCGGGGCCCCGCCGCGGTACTCGACGCGGCCCGCGCGGTGCTCGACGCCGCCGCGGGCGTCGAGGTCGAATATCTCGAATTGCGGGATCCCGATCTCGGCCCCACTCCTTCGTCGGGCCCGGCCCGGCTGCTGGTCGCCGCACATGTCGGCAGCACCAGGCTGATCGACAACATCTCGTTGACCCTGACCGACCTTCGGGAAATGTGAAACGGAAACACCATGTGCACCTGTATGTTTTTCCTGGACAGCGCCGGCGAGCGCTTCGTCGCCATCGAATCCCGGGACCATTCGATTTATCGGCCGCATGGATTCGAAGCGGCCCGCAAGCTCGGGTTGCCGCAGCCGTGCTCGTACGGCACGCACTGGCAGGACAATCCGGATCTCCGCAAAAAGGTGTGGACCGTGCAGGCGGCGGACAGCCCCGAATTGGCCGACGTGGTGAGCGGCCTGGATATCGACGGCGGCTCGTGGCTGGCTTTCCATCGGCGTACCGGCGTCTATTGCCGAGTCTTCACGCCGGAATGGGACGATCACACGCGGTCGGCCGCCACCGGGAATTCCGCCGCCGCCGAATTGATCGCGCCGGGCGGGCTGAGCCTGGATTGCGCGACCGCCGCGTCCGCGGAGCACGCGGTCGAACTCCTGCGCACCCGACTGGTGCCCGCTTTGGGCGATTCCGGCACATTGTTCGCCTTTCATCTCGTGATCGCCGATCCACATAACGCTTTCGTGGTCGAGTTCGACGGTCGCGAGACCGTGACGGCAACCCAGATGACCGACGGCCGCCCGCATGTACTGACCACTGCGGGCTCGGCGGGCGAAGCAGAATTCGGCCGCCGCCTCCAGGAGCGCGCCGAGGCCGCCGCGGCACCCACCGAGAAATTGACCTCGTGGGCGCCTTGGTTGTCCGTTTTCGCCGGTACCGAACCCGGTGCGCCGGATTACTCGGCGGCGGACTGGACCGCAGACCGGTATTCGGCCATCCGGCCGCCCTATCGCGAGAGCGCCGACGCGGACCGGTACCGGAATGTCACACTTTTCCCGGTGACTGATCCGCGCCAGATAGCGTGGACGAAGAGCGTCTCGATATATTCTGCCGGACAGACGGGGGCGGAGTTGTTCGCATACAACGAGCGGCAATTGTTCGAGTACCAGCCGGTGCCGGCCGATGTGCGGCGTATGGGCTTCCCCACGACCCCGGATGACTTCTTCGTCGTGATGGCGAATACGAATTCTTGAGCTGAGGTGGGTATGACGATAAACATTCCCGGCGTGCGGGTCGGGCACTGGTCCGATCCGCACGGGGAAACCGGGTGTACGGTGCTGATCCTGCCGGAGGGCACCGTCGCGTCCTGTGAGGTGCGCGGCGGTGCGCCGGCCAGCCGCGAGCTGGACGTACTGGCGCCGGACAAGACCGTGCCGTTCATCGACGCGGTGGTGCTGACCGGCGGCTCCGCGTTCGGTCTCGCCGCCGCGGACGGCGTCATGCGCTATCTCGAGGAGCACGACCGCGGCGTGCCGACACCCGGCGGCAAAGTACCGATCGTGCCCGCCCTCGCCTTGTTCGATTTGAGCGCAGGCGATCCCAAGGCGCGCCCGACCGCGGAGCGCGGTTACGCCGCGGCGCACGCGACCACCGGCGAGCAGGTGCTCGCCGGCCGCGTGGGGGCGGGTACCGGCGCCTACACCGGGCATTGGCGCGGACCGGGCGCCCGCCGGGCCGGCGGCCTCGCCTACGTCGAACGGCGCTGGAACGATCTCGTGGTCGGCGCGCTCTGTGTGGTCAACGCATTCGGCGATATCGACGACGGCGCCTCGGAGATCGCGTTGGACTCGGTCACCCAATTGGATCTCGTCATCTCCGCGGCGTCCGCGGCACGGATGCACACCACCATCGGCACCGTGATCACCAATGCCAAGCTGGACAAGGTCGGCTGCCACATCGTCGCGCAGGGCGCGCACGACGGCCTCTCGCGTGCCCTCACGCCGCCGCACGGCCGCTTCGACGGCGACGGATTCATCGCCGCCGCAACGTGTTCCGTCGATGCCGACGTCGACCTGGTGCGCCTCATGGCGCTGGCGACGGTGACCGACGCCATTCGCTCGGTCGCCGCGACGCCGCAGTAGGGCACGCACCCACCGGCTACCAGTCGCCACTGTCGTACTCCGCGCGGACCGCGGCCACGGCGGCCTCGATCCGGCTGGTCACCTCGAGTTTCGCGAGAATACGGCTGACATACTCCTTCACCGTGTCCGGGCTGATGAACAACCGAGAGCCGACCTCTCGGTTGGACAGCCCGTCCACGACCAGCCGCAGGATCTCCCGCTCCCGCTTGGTCAGCGTGGAAAGGCGTTGGCGCGCCTTGTAATCCATCGCCAACCCGGTGTGCATCCGGCTCGGCTGCGGCGCCATCGCCAGCACCGCACCCGAGATCAGCACCTCCAGCACCTCCAGCACCGCCAGCACGCCGCGGTCCTTGGCCACCACCGCGTCGACCTGTTCGATATCCGCCTTGGCGGCACCGTGTTCCACCAGCAGCGTGATCATCGGCGGATGGTCCGAATCCCGCAGCCGTGCCACGGTCGCGGCCAGCCCGCCGAGCCGGGCCACCGAGGCGTCCAGCACGATCACGTCGGGACGCAACCGCGCGGACCGATCCACCACCTCCCGCCAGGAGCACGTGCCCGCCAGGGCGAAGCCGTCGTGCACGGCCACCGCGTTCTCGAAATCCGTTCGGGCGAACGGGAAATCGGACGCAACGAGCAGACTGCGCCGCGGCACGACAGTGGAACTGCACCATTCGACCGGGCGGCGGCGACCGGTGCGCACCTGGCTCTCCTGATCCGATCCGAATCCGACGGTCATGGCGGGCCGTCGGCCGCGTCGACCCGCTGGTGCCGCTTCGCCTGCTCGGGTATTCGGGCCGGTTCCGGTATTCGCGTCTGGTGTGACTCGCGGCTCTCCTCACCCGACGGACCGAACACGACGCCGTGCTTCCATCCACTGCGTTCGAACATCCGCATCACCGGTGTGGCGACGAAGGTCGTGACGATCGTCATCAGCGCCAGGATGGTGTAGAGCTGGCCCGAGATCAGACCCGCGGTGAGACCGATGTTGAGCAGGATCAGCTCCATCAAACCGCGTGCGTTGGCGAGCGCCCCCATCGCGCCCGCCTCCCGCCAGCTCATCCCCTGCCACCGGGCCACCAGGCCGATCGCGCCGAACTTGCTGGCGAACGACACGATCATCACGACGACCGCGACCAGCAGCACCTTCGGCTCGAAGATCAGGCTGAGCTTGGTGTTGAGGCCCGAGTAGATGAAGAACGCGGGCAGCAGCAGATAGGCGACCAGCGGTTCGAACCGGTCCCGGATGACGTCGAGCAACTTGCCGCGCGGCATCACCGTGCCCGCGACGAACGCGCCGAACACCGAGTAGATGCCGACGTAGTCGGTGAACCAGCTCGCCAGCAGCACGACCAGCAGCACGACCGTGAGCGGCACGATAGGAATACCACCGCTGCGTTCGGTGTCCCCGCTGCTCGGGGTCCACCCCTCGAGCCGTTTCAAGGCGGGCCGCGCCACGACGACCATGAACGCCAGATAGCCCAGACCACCGCCGACCGCGAGCACCGCGCCGGACATGCTGTCCTTCGTCGTCGCGACCACCGTCGCCAGCAGCACCCAGGCGCAGGCGTCGTCCACCGCAGCACACGACAGCGACATGGTGCCGAGCCGGGTGTTCAGCAGACCCGACGCGTAGATGATCCAGGCCAGCATCGGAAACGCCGTGATGGCCACCGCCGAAGCCACGAACAACCCGCCCTGCCAGGTGCCGACCTTCTCGGTGAAGTAGTCGCCCTGGCTCACCATCCAGACACCCACCAGTCCGCCCAGCACCAGGGGCACCGAGATACCGGCCAGCGAGGTGGCGCCGGCCTTGCCCAGGTGCGACCGGAGGATGTCGAGCTTGAACGAGGCGCCGACCAAGAACATGTACAGCACCAGCCCGAGCTGGCCGACGACATAGATGGCCGTGAGGTTCGGGTGCGTGATCGACGACCCGCCCACCTCCAGCGTCGTGGGGAACAGCCACTCCTGCCCCGTCGGCCAGATCAGACCGAAAACCGATGGCCCCAAAACGAAGCCGGCGGCCATGATCGCCACCACCTGGACCTGACCGAGCCGCTGGAACAGCGGCCAGAGCAGGCGGCAGGTCACGAGAATGATCGCGAGCTGCAGAAAGAAATGTGTTGTGACTTCGAGCAATGAGGGCATCGCAAACCTCGCTGAGAAAGATGTCCACCTTCGCCGTGGCGAAGGTGGACCGTCGACTACGGAGTCGGCATCGACAGAACTTGAACCGTGGACACCGCTGTCGCCACCAGCTTCCCGTCCTCGCTATGTGCCTCCGCGGCAAGGTAGATCGCCGTGCGCCCCGCCTTGCGCACCACGGCGGTCAACCGCAGCCGCTGCCCGGGGAACGTCTGGCGCATGAAGTGCGTCGTCAGTTCCAGGGTCGTCGTCGGGCCGCGCGCGGTCAGATAACTGAGCGGCCCGATGAGGTTGTCGAACATGGCGGAGAGGAACCCGCCCTGCACGATGCCGACAGCGTTCGCATAGCTCGGCGGCGCCGCCACCGTCGCGGTCAGCGAGGTGCCCGGCACGTACTCCTCGAACTGCATGTCCATTTCCTTCGCCGAGGGCGGCGGCAGCTGGAGGGTAACGCCGGGCGGGGTGAAGCTGCGAAAGAGCTCGACCGTGTACTCGAGCACCTTCTCATGGCCGTGAATCGTTGCGTCATCACTCATTTGGTGCCTCCTCGTCCATTGCCGCGGCTCTGTTCCGCGGCTGTCAGAAATGTTTCCAGCATCGTGTTGAATCCGGGGGCATGTTGGACGGCATGACCCGCACCGGGCAGGTGGACCCGTTGCGCATCGAGGTGGTCGGCTACCGCATCGCAGACCCGTTCGAGGGCGGGGTTGTGTTTGCCCGAGCACACCAGCACCGGCACACCCGCCTCGGCGATCGTCTCGAACCGGGGCTCGGCTTCCCGCGGTGAACGCAGCTTGCGCCCGAATTCCAGCGCGTGCCTGACCTCTTCGCCCACATCGGCGAGCATCGCCGGATCCACACCGGCCACCGCGAAGAACTTTCGCTCGGCCTCCGCATCGTCCGGGTGCTGCGCGTATTGATCGGACAGGTCGGCCAGCTCACGGACGTACTCGTCCTCGGCCGCGGCGTTCCAGAGCGGCGCCTCGATCACGGTCAGCGACCGCACCAGGTGCGGTAGCCGCTCGGCCACCAGCAGCGCGCCGATACCGCCGTACGAAAAGCCGATGAGGTGAACTCCCCCAGGCACTTCCGAGACGAGGTCCACCAAATCGTCCGCGTCGGCGCGGAAGTCCTGCCACTGCGCGGCCGGGCTCGGCGGAAATCCGCGCCGGCTCGGCACGATCAGCGACCAGCGCTGCGCGAGCTCCTGCTGGGCGGCCCAGGTCATCGGCGCGGGCATCCCACCGTGCACCAGCACGACCGGCGGACCGGTACCAGAGCGCTCGACAGCCAGCGGGGCCTGCGCCCGCTCGTAGGTTTCTTCGAGTGTCATTGGCCCTCAGTTCTTTCCGAGGTCACCGACGCCCGCTCGTCGCGCATGATCGCCGCGTAGCGCTGCGGCGTCAGCTCCTGATAGGCGGCGTCCCCCGCATCGCGGATATAGACGGGCTCCCCGTCCCGTGGCGTGAAACCTTCCCGTTGCAGTGCGAGTTTGGCCAGCTTCAGCGTCGCCGTGGTTTCCAGCGACGGGCACACGCGAATGAAAATCGGCCGTGCGTAAGGGGGTAGGACCGCGTCGAGATAGGACGCGAGTTCGACGCCGTCGAAGCGGGAGCCACGGGCCAGCACGATAGCCGCCATACCGGCCCGGCCTTCGCGTCCGGGCACGTGCACGCCGTAGACGTTGGCCGCGGCGATGCCGGGCCAGCGCACGAGTTGCTCCTGCACCTCGGTGGTCGACACGTTCTCGCCCTTGTAGCGGAAGGTGTCGCCGAGCCGGTCGACGAAGAACAGATTCTTCTCGGCGTCGATCCGGAACATGTCGCCGGTGTTGAACAGCGCGTCGCCCTCGCGGAAGGCGTTGGTGACGACCTTTGCGCGCGTGGCGTTTTCGTCCCGGTAGCCGCCGAACGGGGTGCGCTTGCGAATCGGCCCGAGCAGCACCCCGACCTCGCCGGGGCGGCAGTCGACCAGGCGAGCGCCGTCGCGGACGAAATCGTCCCGGTCGAAATCCCACTTCGCCAGCCTGCCGCCGAGGCGCAGCTTGCCGACCGAGCCGACCGTTCCGGACAGATTGAGCGTCGCGATGTTGCCTTCGGTCGAGGCGTACAGCTCTACGATCCGGGGTATCTCGAAGCGCGCCTGCAGCGTCGCCCACACGTCGGCTTGCAGCCCCTGCCCGACGATCACCCGGACCCGGTGTCCGACATCGTATTCCGTCGGCGCGGTGTTGATCAGGTAGCGGCACATCTCACCGATGTAGTTGAACCCGGTCGCCTCGAAGCGGTGCATGTCGTGCCAGAACGCACTCGCGGAGAACTTGCGCCCCAGGGCGAGGGTGCAGCCGTGCGCGATCACGCTCGACAGCGCGATCACCAACGCGTTGGTGTGGAACAGCGGAAGACAGTTGTAGATCACGTCTCCCGGTTCCAGGCGCCACGCCAGCGCGCCGGTGACCCGGCCGACCGAGGTCAACCGCTGATAGCTCATCACCGCGGCCTTGGGCAGGCCGGTCGTGCCGCTGGTGAAGATGTAGGCGCCGGTGTCGGCGAGCGAATGCAGCGCCGTCTCGGGCGGATCGGTGCTGATCTCGCTCGGCACGAACCGCACCATTCCCGCGACATCGCCTGCAGCGGAGGCCTTTTCGTCCTTGTCCACCCGGCAGCGGTCGACCAGCTCGGCCGGCACCCGGTCGCGCACGGCCAGAAACGCGGGCAGACATTCCGAGCCGACGGTCAGCTGTTTCGCGCCGCACGCCGAGAGCGCGTGCACCAAACCGTCGCCGCGGGTCTGCGTGTTGATGAAGGCCACGACGACCCCGAGCTTGCCCGCCGCCAGATAGTGCCAGATGAACTCCGGCCGATTCTCCATCAGCAGGGCGAGCACGTCACCCTTGCTCAGGCCTTCTTCGCGATACGCGTGGGCGATCCGATTGACCCGGCGATTGGCCTCCGCGTAGTCGAACCGCTCGTCGGCGTACAGCAGAAAGGGTTGCGCCGCATGCTCGGCGCGCCCGCTGCGCCGCTCGAACTCGAGCGCCAGCGTGCGATTCGAGCCCACACCTTCGAGCATGCCCCGCGCGAGAACCCCGTACGACCGGATACGTTGGGTCAACGACACGGCTACGCGCCTCCCGACAGCTTCGCCGCGCCGGCCGGATCGGCGGCCAGCACGGCGGCGAAATACTGCTGCCGCGCTTCGTCGGCGAGCCGGTCCCAGCGCTCCCACGTCATCGGCGTCGGCTCGTGGTCGGGCACCATCCGGTAGCGCGACAGATCGTCGATGCCCTTGAACCGGGCCAGGATCTCGTCGTCCACCAGCGCGTTGCCGGTGAACTTCGCCGGGTCCTGTTCCAGCACAGCCAGAATGGCGTCGACGACGATGTCCTCGGTGCGCCAGTCCTCGGGACTGCCGAGGCCGAGGTTCTGCGTCGCCAGCGTGCCGATGAGGGTGCGCGTCCAGATCGCGTTGCACGCGATCCCCGTGCCCGCCAGCTCCTGGGCCAAGCCGAACGCGAGCAGCGTCGCGTTCAGCTTGGAAGCCATGTAGGCGACTTTCCCGCCGACATGCTCGAGCACGTCGGGGTCCAGTGGCGGACTCAGGTTGACGATATGTCCCCAATTGCCCTTGCGCATATGCGGAATGCAGTAGTTCGCCAACAGGAACGGGGCGCGGGAGTTGATGCTCATCACGAGGTCGTACCGCTTCTGCGGAGTGGCCTCGACCGCTTGAATCCACATCGCGCCCGCGTTGTTCACGAGAAAGTCGACTCGACCGAATTCGGCCACCGTCCGCTCGACGACGTTCTGCAGATCCGCGTCGTCGCGCACATCGCAGCGCAGGCCGAGCGCACGCCCACCGAGCGCTTCGATCTCGCGCACGGTGTCCGGCACGCTACCGGGTAGTCTGCCACCGCTTTCCATCGTCTTCGCCGCGATGACGACCGCGGTGCCCCGGCGCGCCAGCGCCAGGGCCAGGGCCTTGCCGATACCGCGACTGCCGCCGGTGATGATCGCTACCCGGCCTTCGAATTCGGTCAAGTTCGCCACTCCCTCGCTACTGCGCCGTCGCCTGCAGCGCCGACTCGGCCGGATCCCGCTGCGGCAGGTCGATCCTGGTGGCGATTTCCTGTTCGAACGAATCCGCCCACGCCTCCAAGCGGTCGACATTGCGCCGCATATCCGCGAAGGTCTGCGTGGCGGTCTTGTCGGTCAGCAGGTCCAGATGCAGCTGCGCGCAGATCGGCACCTTGCTGTATTCGACGAACAGGTACTTCTCCGGCTGCGGCGCCTGCGCCGCGAAGGCTCGGAAGTTCGCCTGCATGCGCGACTGGATGCCGAAGAACCGCGACGCGATCGGATGGAACTCGGCCGCCGCGTCCGGGCTGGTGAGCAAGCCGCGGAAGAGCATCTGCGAGGGCAGCGCCCAGTAGAACGAGGTATCCCACATCACCTTGGTGAACATGGCGGGCGCATGCCCGAAGATGCTGTAGTTGTCGTGGTACATCTGCAGGTAATTGGGCCACAGGTCCTCGAGCAGCAACCGGTTGTAGGACTGGGCGACGTCCTCGGTCAGCCTGCCCTTGCGGTCGAGCTCGATGAGCCGGGTCGTGATCGTGTTGGTGTAGGCGATGTAGTCCGAGCCCGGGCTGTAGAACGCGTCCAGGAACACCGCCGCCTCACCGACACAGGCCCACCGGTTGTGCGAAAACGCTTGCGTGGAGCTGTAGCTCGCGTTGCGCAGCACCAGGAAGTCGAGCAGCTCGGCCTGTTCGGTGAACTTCGCCAGCGTCGGCTCGTGCTCGGCGATCCACTGCCGCGCTTTGGTTTCCGTCGAGTACGTCCGGAACGGGTGGTAGCGCTCGTCGGTGACGATGCCGATGCTGGTGTTCCCGGACGAGAGCGGGATCATCCACACCCAGTAGCCGGTGCCCATCAGGTGGTTGGTCGAGAACCACCGGCGCTCTTGGGTTTTCGGACGCCAGGTGGGGCTGGTCGGCCCCGCCATCTCCTCCACGTCGTACTCGCCGCGCAACCGCCACCAGGCCGCGTTGATCTTGTGCGGGCTCGGCGCGCCGAGGCCGAGCTTGCGCTGGATCAGCTTGCCGCGCCCGGAGGCGTCGGCGACGAAGCGCGCCCGGACCGAGCGCTCCTCCCCGCCGGCCACCTCGTAGGTGATGACGTGATCGTCGTCGCCCTGCGCCAGATCCACGTCGACGACCTTGGCCTGTTCGATCAGGTCGATGCCGAGATCCTTTGCGCCACGGCGCAGATCGCGCTCGAAGATGCCGCGGTCGATCTGATACGACGGCACCCGGGCGAACCGGCGCGCGCCGATCTCCGGCCGTGCCTCGAAGGGACCGTGCTGGTCGCCGAAGAACAGGCGCAGGCCGAGCTTGTGCAGGTGGTGCTTGTTGAAATAGCCGGTGAGGCCGAGCTGTTCGGTGAAGTAGTGCGCGCCGCCTTCGACGGTCGCCTCCCCCACCTTGTACGCGCCGTCGGGGATATCGCCGCCGGTGCGCTCCAGCACCAGCACCGAGAGCTCGGGCATGGTCCGCTTGAGCTGCCTCGACAGGGTGAGCCCCGCCAGTCCGCCGCCACAGATCACTACGTCGTATCGGTCAATCGGTTTCATAGCATTTCTCCGTTCGAGCAGTTGCTCAGTGCCCATCCATGAGACTGGTGAAGCTCGGGTAGTGGTCCTCGGCGGACAGTTCGTCGGCGATCGTCCGCATCACCTGCGCACTGGGGTTCTGGATGAACAGGTGCCCGCCCGGGACCGTGGTGAGCGAGAACCGGCCGCTGGTCAGCTTTTCCCAGCCCTGCAGTTGGTCGGCCTCGAACAGAGGGTCCTCGGCACCGCGCAGCACCGTGATCGGGGCCCGCAGCACCACACCGTGTTCGAATCGGTAGTCGCCGAGCATCTTCAGATCCGCCCGCACCGCGGGCATCATCGGCTTCACCGAGGCCTCGTCCTCGACCGGGATGTTCAGCAGATCGTTGTCCCGCAACACTTCCAGCACCCGGCTGTCCGTTTCGCGGTCCATGTCGAAGCCGTCGCGAATGTGCTTCAGGTTTCGCACGTAGCTCTCGACCAGCGCCGGCGACGGCCACCCGCCGATGATAAGTTTCAGCGGCACTTCGGCGTACTGCTGTTCCAGATATTTGGTGAGCTCGTAGGCCAGCAGGCTACCCATGCTGTGCCCGTAGATCGCGAAGGTCCGATCCAGGTGCGGCAGCATCGCATCGGCCAGTTCCTCGATGAAGGCGGGCATGGAGTCGAACGGGACCTCGTTCACCCGGTCCTCGCGGCCCGGATACTGAATTCCCACCACTTCCACCGTGTCCGGCAGGAAGTTCGGCCACGGTGTGAACACCGAGGCGCCGCCGCCGACGAACGGCATCGCGAACACCCGCAGCGACGCGGTACTCGACCGTCCCTTCACCGTGTGGATCCAGCGTTGCGTGCCCGCGTTTTCCGACGCCACCGGCAGCACGCCGTTCGCCTCGCCGAAGACCTGGGCGAGCACCTCGTCGGTGAGCTCGACCAGCGTCGGGCCACGCATCAGACCCATGGTCGGGAAGTCGATGTCGAGATGCTTGGCCAGCGCGTTGCGGATCTGCCCGGCCATCAGCGAGTCCATGCCGAGGTCGGTCAGGGCCACGTCGTGGGCGAGCCGGTCGATCGGCATGTCGAAGATCCGCGAGATCTGTTGCGAGAGCGCCTCGATCAGCCGCGGTTGGCGCGCGGACTCTTCGAGCTCGAGCAGTTCGGCGCGCAGCCCCTCGGTGCCACCGCTCGCGGTGACGCCCGCGCTTTCGGCGAGCGCGAGATGCGCCAACCGCGGCGAGCTCCGGATGATCGGCATGACCTGATTCATCTTCGACCAGTTGACGCCGAAAACGCTGGTGCTCGTGACACCTTGGGCCAGGCACCGCCCGATGAAATCGAGAGCGTGGTCCGGGATGATCGGTGTCCACCCGAGCCGGGCCAGCGTGTCGAGCTTGGTGCGCGCGACGAAACCGACCTCGGCGAGCGCACCCCAGTTGACCGTCAGGGCGGGCAGACCGTGCGCGCGCCGATGCTTGGCGAGCGCTTCCAGGAATCCGTTGGCCGCAGCGTAATTCGCTTGCCCGGGGGTGCCGACGTTCCAGCTCATCGACGAGTACATGACGAAGGCGTCGAGTTCCAGTTCGCGGGTGTGGTTGTGCAGGTGCCAGGCGCCGTCCACCTTGGGCTGCACGGTCCGCAGGAACTGCTCCTCGGTCATGCCGGCCAGCGGACCGTCCGCGAGCACCATCGCGGCGTGGTAGATCCCGCGCAGCGGCGGCAGCTCCGCGATCCGGTCCATCAGGGCGACCACGTCGGCCTCGATCGAGACGTCGGCCCGCTCGAGCACCACGTTGACGCCCTTGGCCCGCATTTCCTCGATCGGCGCCTCGTTCTCCTCGTCGATCTGGGCCCGGCGGCCGACCAGCACCACCGTGCGCGCCCCGTTCTCGACCAGCCACTGCGCGGTGCGCAGGCCGAAACCGGAGTAGCCGCCGGTGATCAGGTAGGCGCCGTCGGCGTCGAAGGCATGGTCGCCGGTCACCGTCGGATGCACGAGCACCTCGGTGTCCGCGTCGAATTCGACGACGACCTTGCCGATCTGCTTGGCCGAGGCCATGAACCGGAAGGCCGAGGCCACCTCGACCGCGCCGAAGGCGGTGTGCGGCAGCGCGGGCAACGTATCTGCGGCGATGCGCTGCAACACCTCCACCATCGCCTCGCGGCACAGTTCGGGATCTTCCAGCAGCAGCCGGTCGATATCGATCGCCGCGTAGCTCAGGTTGTTGCCGAACGGCTTCAGGCCGAGCTTGTAGTTGTCGTAGATGTCCTTCTTGCCGATCTCGAGGAACCGGCCGCGCGGCCGCAGCAACTCGAGGCTCTTCGGAATCGTCTCGCCCTGCAGGGAATTCAGCACGACGTCGATGCCGTCGTAGCGCTCCCGGATCTCGTCCGCGAAGGCGAGCGAGCGCGAGTCGAAGACCGCCTCGATACCCAAGGCCCGCAGGTATTCCCGCTTCTCCTCGCTGCCCGCGGTGGCCAGCACGGTCGCCCCCAGCGAGCGGGCGATGTGCACCGCCGCGAGGCCGACACCGCCGGCGGCGGCATGCACGAGCACCCGCTGCCCCTTACGCAGCCTGCCCACCTCGACCAGCGCGTACCACGCCGTCAGGTAGGCCATCGGCAGCGTCGCGGCCTCGGCGTCGGACAGCCGCGACGGCGCCTGGTAGACCCGCCGGACATCGGCGACCACCAGTGAACCGAAACAGCCACGGGCGAAGGCGATCACCCGGTCGCCGGGTGCGAACCCGTCCACCCCGGGCCCGACCTCGGTGATCACACCGGCGCACTCGACGCCGAGGTTCTTCTCGTAGAAGCCGCCGAAAGTCGCACCGTCGGAGAGCATGCCGAGCGAGAGCATGATGTCGCGGAAGTTCAGGCCGGTGGCCAGCGGCCGGATCGCCACCTCACCAGCGCCGAGCACCGGCACCGCCTGCCGCTCGTAGCGCAGCTGTTCGATCTCGGGATCGGCGGGCACCGACAGGGCGAACGGAGTCGGGTCCGAGACCCGGGCCGGCGTCGCGACCGAGGCCTCGAATTCGGCGAGCGACACGTGTTCGAGCCGGTCGATGAACCGGGTCTCGCCGCGGAAGGCGATCTCCTCGTCCGCCGCGTCCACGTGCAGCAGCTCCTGGAAGAGCTGCGCGGCGCGCTGCGGCGCCGCGGCCGCCGGATCGAAGTCGAAGATCTTCGCCCGCAGGCTGCTGTGCTCGCTCAGCAGCACCCGCAGGATGCCCCAGCTGGGCACCTGGGTGAGCGCGACGTGCTCGGCGCGGTCCAGTACCTGCGCACCGGAGGTCGCCACCCACAATCGCGGCGCCTGCTCCCAGTCCAGTTCCTCGACCGCCTGCGCCAGCGCGATCACGCTGTAGGCGCCTTCGGTTTCGACGGCGGGCAGCAATTCGGTGGTCAGTTCGGCGCCCGCGTAGTCCAGGTTCCACAGGTGCAGCACGCCGGCGATCTCGCCCGCTTGCGTACGTACCTGCTCGAGCACCCGCTGCAGGTCTTCGCTGCTGTTCGGCCGCACCCGGAAAGTGTTGGCGTCGATCTCCTCGAACTCCGTGCCGCGGGTGACCACGACACCGGCCGCACCGCCCTCGGTGAGCAGCGCGATGTAGCGATCGCCGACCCCGGCTTCGTCCGCGAGCACGACCCAGGAGCCCTGCTCGATCCGCGGCTGATGCGGTTCGAGGTCGATCGACGGGGTGCGCGCCAGGATCACCGAGTTGCCGGTCTGCTCCGGTGTCGCCATATCGGAGAAGATCTGCACGTTCTCGAAACCGATGCTGGGCAGGAACTCCCGCCACTTCGACTCCGCCATCAGCGGGTAGTCGGGCCGGACGTCGTGGTCGCTGAACGCCCACCAGCCCTCGGTCATGCCGAAGGTCAGGTCGACCCAGTGCGGCGGCACCGTCGCCTCCACGACCAGCAGCATGCCCTGCGCGGTCAGCAGGCGCTGCACGTTGGCGAGCGTGGCACTCAGACTCGCGGTGGCGTGCACCACATTCGAGGCCACGACGATGTCGTAGTAGTGCGCGTCGAAGCCCTGGGCCTCGATATCGTGCTCGATATCGAGCACTCGATAGTCGACGAACTCGAATTCGGCGAAGCGATGCCGTGCCTTACCCAGGAACAACTGCGTGACATCGGAATACACGTATTCGGCTCGGTCCGCGGGCAGCTCCGGCAGGACGTAGCCGGTGGTGCCGCCGGTGCCCGCACCGATCTCCAGCACCCGGATCGGCCGGTCGGCGGGCAGCGCGCGCACGCATTCACCGACGATCTTGCTGACGATGCGATTGGCCTTGCCGAACGAGAACGAGGGACCGTAAAGGTCTGCCACCGACTGGAATTCGTCCTCGGGGAAGATCAGCTCGATGGGGTTCACATCGTCGCGCAGCACCGCGGCCTGCTCGGTGCCACAGCGGCCGAGCACCGCCAGTTCGGGCTCGCATTCGGGATGCAGTTCCTGCAACCTGGCCAGTTCCGCGCGGGTGTCGACCCGCTCGGGGACCGTCAGCAGCCGCCACGCGTCGCCATCCTTCTCGGTGATCCCGTGTCGCGCAAGCAGTTCCAGCAGCCGGGCGAGGTAGCGCCGATGCTTGTCGTGCACCCGCATCTCGGCGGCGAGCTCGTCCAGGGTGACCGTGCGGCCCACCGAGAACTCCATGCCCAGCTGATAGAAGGCCTCGGTCACGAACGCGATGCACAGCGCGTCCATCACCGTCTCGGTGCTCGCGTGGTACTCGCGGTTGACCGACCAATTCTGCAACTCGTCGACCAGCGGTGCCACCGCCGCGTCGAGCGTGGCCGGCGCGGCCAGCGCGGCGGGCATGCGGGTCTTCGTGCGCACCGGCGCCTCGTGCCAGCGGAACTCGTAGAGCCACTGCAGTAGCGCGTCGCTGTCTTCGGCGGTCGTGGTGATCGACTTGCCCCGGAACCCTTCGAGTTCGGCGACGAGCGTGCCGTCCTCGTTGACGATCCAGAGATCACCGAAGCAGTAGTTGATGTCCTCGCTGATCTGCGCGCGGCCATAGCAGTAGACGCGACCGCTCGCCTTCGCGTAGAAGCTGAGCCGCTTCACCTCGACAGGGAGGTAGAGCGTCTTGTCCTCGTTGTTCGGATCGTTGCCCATCGAGATGGACAGCGACTGGAAGCAGGAGTCCAGCACGGCCGGATGGATCGCGTGGCGCGGCGCCTCGTCCGCGAGCGCCACCGGGGTGTCGATCCGGCCGAGCGACTTCAGGTCGGCGTAGCCGAGTTTGGTGATCGCCTTGAACGTCGGGCCCAGCATCAGGCCGTTGTTGCGGAGCTTGGCGAAGACCTTGGCGGGCTCGATCTCGAGCGGGCATTCGGCGTCGAGTTCGGCGAACGGCACTGGCAATTCGGTGTCGGGCGCGCCGCGGCGCAGCGTCCCGACCGAGTGCAGGGTCCAGTCCTTGTCACCGTCCTGCCTGCTGTACACGGAGTAGTCCAGCGACGGTGTCAGCACCACCTGGACGACGGGCGCGGGACGATCGTCGAAGACGAACAGCGCACGCCGGAACTCGACGTTTTCCAGCGAGTACCGGCCGGCGCCGAACGCGTCCTCGGCACAGCCGAGCACCATGTCCAGGTAGGCCGCACCGGGGAAGACGATGGGACCTTGCACCCGATGGTCGTCGAGCCAGGGGAAGTGATCCGGATCGAGCACGATCTCCCAGACGTGCTTGTCCGGCTCGTCCGCGACCCGGCCGACCTCGCCCACCAGCGGATGCCGCAGCGCCGGGAAGCGCCGATCGCGCGCGGAAGGCGTTTCCAGCCAATAGGTTTCACGCTGCCACGGGTAGAACGGCACCTGCACCCGGGCGGCTACCCCGTCGAACAGGGCCGCCCACGACGGGTCGAAACCGGCCGTGTAGAGCGCGGCGAGCGAGGACAGCAGGGTGGCCCGATCGCTCTGCTTGCGATGCAGCGACGGCACCGCGATCCCCTCGGCGTGCCGCTGTTCGAGCAGCTCGCCGATGGCCGTCGCGTGGATCGGGTGCGGGCCCAGCTCCACGAACGCCAGGTGCTGATCCTCGATGAGGCGATCGATGGTGGGCGCGAACCGCACGGGCTCGCGCACGTTCTGCCACCAGTATTCGGCGTCGAGGCCGCCGGTCGGCACGATCTCGGAGGTGACCGTGGAGTACATCGGCACCGTCGCCGGACCCGAGGTGAGCCCCTCGAGCGAGGAGAGCAGCTCGTCGTGCAGCGGATCCATGTGGTGACTGTGGAAGGCCACGCTTACCTGGAGCATCCTGGCGAAGATCTTCTCCGCGCCGAGCTCGCGCTCTATCTCCTCGAGCGCGTCGGGATCGCCGGCCAGCGCCACCGATTGCGGCCCGTTGAGCGCGGCGATGGCGACCCGGCCGCGATATCCGGCGACCCGCTGCTCCACCTCGCTCAGCGGCAGACCGACCGCGAGCATCTTGCCCTTGCCCGACGCCTGCTGCTGAACCCGGCTGCGGTGGAAGATGACTCGCACCGCGTCCTCGAACGACAGCCCACCCGAGACGTAGGCCGCAGCGACCTCGCCGATGCTGTGGCCGACCACGGCGGCGGGCACGATGCCCCAGCTCTGCCACACGGCCGCCAGGCCGACCTGCACCGCGAACACCGCGGGCTGGGCGATGAACGTCTCGCCGATCCGGCTGTCGGCTTCGTCGCGCCCGAGTTCCTCGGACACGGTCCAGTCGGCGTATTTGCTCAGTTCCGCGTCGACGCGCTGCACGGTCTCCCGGAACACCTCGTTCTGTGCAAGCAGCTCCCGCGCCATGCCCCACCACTGCGGGCCCTGGCCGGAGAACACGAACGCGATCTGCTGTGCGGCAGGCGCTTTCACGCCGGTACGCACGGATTCCGGGGTCGCACCGCGGGCGACCTCACGCAGCGCGTCGCGCAACTCGTCGGTGGCGGCGCACACCACGGCGAGCCGATGGTCGTAGTGCGCCCGGGTCTGCGACTGGGTGGCCGCGATGCCCGGCAGGCTCGCCGCGGCGGGCGGCTCCTCCAGGTATTCCGCATAGCTCTCGGCGTAGGCCCGCAGCGCGTCCTTGGTCTTCGCGCTGAGCGCGAACACCACCGGCTCCTGTGTCTCGACGGCGGTCGCGTGCCCGTTCGCCTTGTCCGGCACCGTGTTTCCCGCGGCCGCCGGCGGGCCCTCGAGGATCACATGGGCATTCGAGCCACCGAACCCGAAGGAATTCACACCGGCCAGGCGCGGCCGGTCACCCGGCCACGGCTGGCGGGACTGCGCCAACTGCAGGCCCAGTTCGTCGAACGGGATGGTCGAATTCGGCACTTCGGCATGCAGATTCGCGGGGATCTCACCGTTGGTGAGCACCAGGCACGCCTTGATGACGCCGGCGATGCCCGCCGCCGACTCCAGGTGGTCCAGGTTCGATTTCACCGCGCCGACGATGCACGGACCGTGCCCGTTTCGCCCCGGCGCCAAGGCCTTTCCGAGGGCGCGCGCCTCGATCGGGTCACCGACGGAGGTACCGGTCCCGTGCGCCTCGACGTAGCCGATATCGGCCGGCGCCACGCCCGCGTCCCGACAGGCGTCCGCGATCATCTGCGCCTGGGCTTCCTCGCTCGGCACGGAGATGCCGTTGGTGCGGCCGTCCTGGTTCGTCGCGCTGCCCCGGATCACCGCGTAGACGCGGTCACCGTCGGCGAGCGCCGCGGACAGCGGCTTGAGGATGATGGTGCCCGAACCCTCGCTGCGCACATAGCCGTCGGCCGATTCGCTGAAGGATTTGGACCGCCCCTCCGGCGAGAGGAAGGTGCCCTGGCTGAAGCCGATGGTCGCCTCGGGAATGAGCAGCGTGCTGACGCCGCCGACGATCGCCATCGACGCCTCGCCCGAGCGGATGCTGCGGCACGCGAGGTGGATCGCGATCAACGAGGACGAGCACGCGGTATCGACCGTCATACTGGGGCCGCGCAGGTCGAGCAGGTACGAAACACGGTTCGCCACAATGCAGTTCGTGACGCCGGTCATCGTGTGGCCGCCGATGAGGTAGCGGTTCTCCGGGTTGAGCTGGATGATGCCGTAGTCGTGCCCCGAGACGCCCGCGTACACAGCGGTTTTCGTGCCCGCGATGCTTTCCGGGACGATGCCCGCGTCCTGCAGCGCCTCCCAGGTGGTCTCCAGGAAGAGGCGCTGCTGCGGGTCGATCCGCGCCGCCTCGTGCGGCGTGATGCCGAAGAAGTGCGCATCGAAGGACGTGACGTCCTCGAGATAGCCGCCCGCCCTGGTGCGCAGGTGGCCCGGCCGCGCCGCATCCCGATCGTAGAACGCCGCGCCGGACCAGCGGTTCTCCGGAACCTCACGGACGGCGTCCTGCTCACCGAGCAGCAGTTGCCAGAAATCACCCACGTCGGAAACCCGTCCGGGGAACCGGCAACCGATTCCCACGACGGCTATGCCCTCGTGAGCGGTCGACTCGGTCTCGATCGATGAGCTGTGCACAGAATCCATCGCATTACCTTCGTTTTGTAACCACACGTCTATCGACCGGGCGAGACAACCGCTCAGTTGGTGTCGCCCAGTCGATCAGGATCCGTATCGACCATTCGCGCTTCGCCTGCGCGAAACGCCCCACCACGCCTTCGATTCCAGGTGCGCGGTGGCATCGAGCAGGCTGATTTGATCGTCGAGTTTCCGACCGTCACTTGCCGAAATCGAGCCGGCGGTCATGTTCCCCCCTCGAGGACCATGACCGCCGATGCGAAATGTCCACCCGCCGAGCGCTTTTCGGTGGACCGCCGGACGGCATGGAGCTCCCGGCCGGTGCCTACTCCCCCCGAACGAGACCTCGGCGGTCGGACCGAGTCGTTCGGACGCCGGACGGCCGGCGATACATCGACACTGAGGCGGTTGAGCTGGGTGGCACAGGGCGGCACATCATCAGGGGTCGTGCTGATCGTGCTGAACGTCCACATGATTTGTGCCCACCTCACGCCCGGTGCCCAGATCCGCACCCATGGTCAGAATTTATCGACCACGAGCAGTCATGTCAACACATCGGTGTGCATTCGTGTGCATCCAAGATCCCTCTCATGCGCACACTCGTGCAGTCTAACTCCACCCCCTGCGTGACGTCGGACAATGATCTTGCTAAGGTGCTCGTTCGCGACCGGACATGAGAGGACATGCACGCGCATGATGACCAGCTCTGCACAGCCAAGTGGTATGGTGCTTGCCATGGGCGACGAGTTGGGCGCCAGCGAGACCGTGAACCGTGCGAGAGTCGAGTCGGCTGGACAGCGGTTCGGACGGCAGCTGAAGGCGTTCCGGCAGCGAAATCTTCCCGATGAGCTGATCACGCACCAGCACATCCATGACCTCGGGGGTCCTACACGAAATGTTCAGTCCCGGATCGAGAGCGGGCAAGTCGACACGATAAGCGCCACCACGGAGGCGAAGTACAACCGCGCGCTCGAAGCGCTGGGGCTGGCGGCCGGAAGCGCAACCGCCGCACTGCATCACGGCGGCACCCTCGGGGCGCCCCCGGTGGACGAACCCGACGAGACCGTCGTGCCCGACGATGTCGAGAGCGGCGTGGACGCGTTGCAGAACCTGGCCCGCAAACACCGGTCGGTCGTGGACCTCGTGACCGAGCTCGACCGGCTCGGCATCGAGTTGAAACGCGCCCGCAGCCACACCGAGGGCTATCAGCTGGTCTTCCCGAAGACCGCGATCGATCGCCTGTTACAGGCGCTACAGAACACGGCCGAACCCGCACAGCCTGGGCGCGAGTCCGACCGAGACGACCATCCGCAGACCTAGCCTCCGAAGCAGCGGGTCATGGACGTACGCACCCTCGAGACATGCCGGACGACCCGAGGATGCGGATCGGGGACCGTCCACGCGGGTCGCGCGACGCGACAACGGTTGAAACACAAAGTATTTCGGCGAACCACGGGGACGAGCGCCCGGTATCGCTCACGCGCGGAACGGTTCCGGCGGCCGCCGGACCGCGCGTCCGTCCGCCTACGGCCGCCACCGCTGAAAACCGGTCGGCATCGCGATATTTCGTGGTCCGGCGAAAACTCACCCGTACCCTGCCCTACCGTGCGCGGCCGAGCCACCGCCGGCCGTGCCACCAGGACCGATCGCGTTCCTCCGACGGCGCCGATGCCGAATCTTGCGTTACTGTTCACCCATATCGGCCCAGGTCAAAGTGACAATCTGGAACTTCTGACCGCGGAATTACAGCTACGCGAAGCCCGGGTGACAGGTAGGGTATATGCCAGCCCGGCAAGTCGACGATGGTGAGTCGATGTGTGTCGACATGCCGGTCCGCTGAAGGCATCCGGGACGATGGACGACGTCGCACTCCCGTTGAAACGGACGACTTCGACGAACAATATCGCGCCGGTGGCAACGATGCCGCTGTGGTGCGCGATAACAAGGTGGGATCTCCAGGTGCTCGGGGGAGGAAATCGTGAACGCATACGATCTGCATTCCACCGGCCTCGACGCAGCAGCTCTTACCAGCGGTAATGCCGACGGGTCGGACCTCACTGACGCGGATCGCCTCACTCGAACGAGGAGGCAAGTGACATGTTGAAACTGTTCCGGCGCAAGGCCTCCACCCTCACGTGGAAGCCCACTCGCGGCAAGACCTCCACGCGGGCTCGCCTGCAAGCGCTGGTCGACAGTCTCGAGCTGCCGACGGACTGGACCATCGAGGAGTTCATCGCGTGCGTCGAACGCACGCGCGGGCGGCGCATCGTGCGGTTGCTGCTGCCGCCCACCGCACCGGTGGGACTGTGCGGACTGTGGCTGGCCTGCAAGGACTACGACGTGATCTTCCTCAGGCAGTCCTCGGACCCGGCGGTCGAATTGCACGTGGCCCTGCACGAGGTCAGCCATATGCTGCTCGGCCACGGCCAGGACACCTCGTTGTCCTCGGTCGAATGGAAGACGCTGACCAGTGAGGTCGCGTTGAACGACGCCATCGATCTGTCCATGGTCCGCGCCGCCCGCGGCGCCTCGAGCTACGCCTCGGTCGAAGAATACGAAGCCGAGCTGCTGGCGACCCTGATCAGCTTCCGCGCGCGGACCGTCGGACCGCGCCGCGACCCGATGTTGAGAGAGTTGTGACGCATGTGGCCGAACACCCACCTGTCGCCCTGGATCACCATCTCGGCAACGGTGTTCATCGTCGCCATCACCCTGATCCGGCTGGCGTCGACCCTGCACACGACGCTGTTCGGCCGCTTGATCAACACCCTGCTCGGCTTCGACGCCGCGGCGGCGCTACTGCGTGAACCGGTCATCGCGCGACAGGTGGCGAAATTCGTCCCCGGCGGCCTGCCCACGGTGTTCGACGCCTGGCACTGGCTGACGGTGACCGCCTGGGCCTTCGGTCTCGGCATGGCGCTGCTGCACGAGAACGGCCCGGTCCGCTACCGCACCCAGTTCAAGGTCGTGCTGGGTCTTTCCGCCGCGATCGGCCTGATATTCCTCGCGCTCAGCGCGCCCGCCCGGGCCCACGGCCTGACGTCCATCGCCGAATACGGCGGCTGGCGTTTCGGCATCTACATCGGACTGTATTCGGCCCTGCCCGTGATCGTTTCCGGGTACTACTACGTCTTGAAAGTCCGCGGCACGGTGTGGCGGACCAACACGCTGTGGGAACGGTTCACCGTCGCCGCCCTCGTCTGCTTCGGTGTCGCCAGCTCACTGCCCGTCTTCCTGATGGCGATCGCCGCCGCGGCGGACGCCATCGGTGTGGGCAATGCGTTCACGCGCAGCATCTTCGAACTCGTCGCCGACGGATTCACCTCGGGCGAGCCCGGGTTGTTCGTGTTCGCCGCCCTGGTCATGGTGTACGTGCCCTCCTCGGCGCAGGCGATCGTGCAGTTGCTGCGGCTCGATCGGGAATCGCGCGCCGCGCGCCGGGTGTATCCGATCTGGCGCGACCTCACCGCCGCCGCGCCGCAGGTCGTCTTCCGGCTCAAACGGGCGGACAGTTGGAATGTCTCGCCGCAGGAACGATTGCACCGCAGGCGAATGGAAATCCACGACGCGGCCGAAATCGTCGCCAGATATGTCCTGCCGCTGCCGACGCCGGTCGACGAACTGATCGAGAACACCGTCGTCGAAGACGAACAGGAACATATCCGGATGGTCGCCGAATTGGTGCTGGCCGCGCGCCGGCTCGCCGACGGCGCCGAGGCGGCGGGCGAGCCGACCGCGCGCGGGACCGACGTCCCCGACGAGCAGACCCTGGTCCGGCTGTGGCAGCACGCGAAATCCCTGCTGCACGCGACGGATCTCACCACGACGATCCGAACACCAATCAGCACACCATGATTCGCGACGGGGGCGCCGAACGCAGGCCGCGGCATCGCGCGCGATTCGGCATGCGGCACGCGGCGCGCTGTGGTGTAATCAGTCGATTCCCGCAGCCGAATCATTCGTCGGCAGTGCGCATTCCGAGGGTCGGCACACCGTCGGAAAGTCGACCGCGCAGGTCCGTCACCCGGACGCGCCCCTCAGTCGAGTAAAGGTGAACCATGGCATCGAACGATCAGGTGAGCACGGCGTCCCCGAATGTTCTCATCGTCGGCACCGGATTCGCCGGTGTCGCGATGGCGATCAAACTACTGGAGGCGGGCGAGCGCGATTTCGTCATCCTCGAGAAGGCCGACGGCGTGGGCGGGGTATGGCGCGAGAACACCTATCCCGGCTGCGGTTGCGACATCATGTCGATGATGTACTCGTATTCCTTTGCACCGCATACCGGTTGGAGCCGAATGTATGCTCCGCAACCGGAGATCCTGGACTACATCAAACGAGTCGTCAAAGACTACGGGATCGAGCCCTATATCCGTTTCCGCTCCGAGGCGGTGTCCTATGAATTCGACGCCGCCGCGGACCGATGGGTGGTCCGCACCGCCGACGGCGAGGAGTATCGGCCCCGGGCCGTCGTCGCCGCGCACGGCGCGCTGCACGTGCCGAACATCCCGGAGTTCAAGGGGCGAGAGAACTTCACCGGGCCGGTCTTCCATTCCGCGCAATGGGATCACTCGGTGGACTTGACCGGCAAGCGGGTCGCGGTGATCGGCACCGGCTCCAGCGGCGTGCAGCTGGCGCCCCAGATCGCCGATAGCGCAGCCCATGTCGAGGTGTTCCAGCGCTCCGCGCACTGGGTGATGCCGAAGATGGACCGTCCGGTCAGCAACGTCGAACAGCGCATGTTCCAGGCTTTCCCCGGCCTGATGAAGATCTACCGCAATTTCGCCTTCTGGCTGCACGAGGCGCCGGTCTACGGCTACTTCCACCCCCGCTGGAACTTTCTGCTGAAGTTCGTGGCGCTGCACCATCTGAAGAAGCAGGTGCCCGACCCCGAGCTGCGCGCCCGGCTCACGCCCACGCACACCTTCGGCTGCAAGCGAATCCTGTTCTCCAGCGACTTCTTTCCGGCCCTGCAACGACCCGATGTGAGCCTGGTGACCGCCGGCATCGAGGAATTCACCGAGGCCGGGATCCGCACCGCCGACGGCGTACTGCACGAGGCGGATGTGATCGTGCTCGGCACCGGGTTCGCCACCGACAACCGCTGCGCGACCGAACACATCGTCGGTCGCGACGGGCTCACCATTCAGGACGCGTGGCGCGACGGTATGCAGGCCTACCTCGGCATGACCGTGGCGGGCTTCCCGAACTTCTTCATGATCATGGGCCCGAATTCCGGTGGCGGCGCCCAGTCGATCGTGTTCCTCATCGAGGCGCAGGTCCGCTACATCGTGCAGTGCCTGCGGCTGATGCAGCGCCAGGGCGCCACCCGGATCGAGGTGAGCGGCGCGAAGCAGGACGAGTTCAACACCTGGTTGCACGGCAAACTCGACCGGTCCGTGTGGGTGTCCGGCGGTTGTCACAGCTGGTTTCTCGACCACACCGGCCACAACCGCCAGTCCTGGGCGGGCACCGGCACGAGCTACTGGCGCGCGACGCGCAAGCCCGAACCGGCGGCTTTCGAGTTCGCCACCGCGGCCAGGGCCGACCTGGGTACGGCTGCGGCCGGGTAGCGAATACGTCTGGGCTCCCGGGGATATCGTCCCCGGGAGCCCATGGCGTGCCTGCAATCAGGGATTGCGCGTGGTGCCCATGCGGGTGTGCGCTTCCTCCGGGGTGGCGACATGCGATCCACCACGGGGACGCGCCGCGGCCGCAGTGCCCGCCGCCACCGGGGTGCCCCGGCCCCGCCCGGACGCGCTGTGGTTGGATCCGCCGCGGCCCACCATGGCCGCGAGCGCACCCGCGATGGCCGCGATCACCAGACCGATCGGCAGCGCCCACCACTTCGCGTTCGAACTCGAGCCCGAATCGGAGTCGGACTTGGCTTCGGTCGCCGGCTCCGGATTACCGCCGGACACCACCGAACCGGGGGGCGCACCGGGCGCGGACACATCCAGTCCGCTCAACTGACCCGCGATCTCCGGCGGCACGGTGGTGAAACCGTCGGCCTTGCTCCAGCGGATCTGCACCGGATTGCCGTTCTGGCCGCTGAAGGTCTGGGTGTAGACGCCGTCGGCCACCGTGGTGTCGGAGGTCGGGCTACCCAGCGGACCGTCGGTCGCCTTCAGATGTGACCACGCGGTGCGGATCGGGCCGCGCACCAGCCACGCGCCGTTCTGCGGGCTCCACTGGATGGTCGCGCCGTCCGCGGCGGAGAATTCGCTGTAGCGCGCGGTGCCCGCGACCGGCGCGTCGGACTCGTCGTTCACCGGGTAACCGATATCGGTGCTCGCACCGCCGAGCGCGAGATACTTGTCCAAGATCGCGCCGTACATCACCTTCGCGCCGGTTTCCGGCGAGTAGACGATCTTTCCGCCGCGATAATCCTGTGCGGCCCCGTCCGGCCCGAAAGCGTAGACGGCACCGACCTTTTCCCCGAGCGGCGTAGACGCGCCGCCCTTCTCGTCGTAGTGCGCGGTGATCGCGGCGTCCGCGTCGGCCGGTTGCGCACCGGCGCTCGGGCTCAGCAGCACACCGGCGCCGAATGTCGCGATCAATCCGCCGGCGAACGCGACGGCGGATAGGGATTTCTTCAAGCTCTTCATCGAAAGACTCCTCACAAGGGGCGACAGGGCTAGCACTTGCAGGCAATCTCGAAGCTGTCGGTCAGCGAACTTCGCCGGCCTTCGGTTTGGTGGCCACGCCGATGATCGCGGACAGCACGGCGCCCACCACACCACCGCCGGCGACCTGGGCGAGGATCTGCCCGAAGTCCAGCCCGCTACCCGTCGCGGCCTGGATGATCCCGCCGGTGACGCCGCCACCGACCGCACCCGCCGCACCGTTCACCAAGGGTCCGAGCGGGTTCTTCGAACCACCGATCCCGCCACCGACCACCCCGCCCAGTAATCCCAGAAGCCATTCCATGGGTTTCCTCCTTCGCAATGCCACGGATGTTGCGTACATCGAGACAAACAGCTGTTGTGGAAATCATCGAGTCTGGCGTCAAGACCCCATAGTGCCCCTTCGATCTACCCGGCATGATCGATTTCAATCGCAACCAGGTATTTACGCGGAAAATGCCGTCGTATGCGGCGGGAATGCGTGGCTGCCGCCGAGCGGACGAGAACCCGCAGGTAGGGGCATATCAACCGGCCACCGTTGCGGCCTGTCCCGGTGGTGCCCGAGGCAGTTTCGGTGGCACTTAACTCGTTTACAGAAACGCTAACATTTCTGGTCCGAATCGATTGCGCGCCATAAACTCTCAGACCCGACGGGTATTCGAGGGAAAGCAGCCGATGGGTAGACACCGCGCACCACGAAAGTCCGAAGTCACGATGCAGTTCGCGGTGGTCTCGACCGCCGCCGTGCTCACCGCGCTGGTCTGCACCCACCGCGACGGACCGCCGGCCGGTCGCTCCGCGTCGAGCCAGGACCACACGACCTCGGGCCTGTCCGGGCGTCCCCTCGTGCCACCGCCGGTCAGTGGGCCGGAAGCCGTACCGGAGCCGCCGATCTACCAGGCCCCACCCGCGCCGGTCGAACCGCCCGTCTCCCCCTGGACTCCGCCCGCGGCAACCCCGCAGGCAGCCGAACCCGAGGCTCCGGCACCGCGCGATGTCGTCGGCGGTATGACGGCGGCCTGGGTCGCCGGCACCCAGCAGGGCTACGACTGTCTCACCAGGATCGAACAGCACATCGCCGCGCACGTGCGTTCGGTAGTGGACCAGCGCCCGGTGTGATACTCCAGTTCGAGGCACCGTAGTACTGCGGTGCAATGTGGCTGCGGGCCTTGGGTTTCTACGGTCGGGTCATGTGGTTTCGAGCTTTCGCCCTCCCGATATGCACCGTGTCGGTGCTGCTGTCCGCCTGCACGACGGCCGCGGTCGCGCCGACGTCCGCGCCCGCACTCGCCGTCGCCGGCGCGGACCGCGTGCGCGACGACCTCGACGCGATGATCGGTTCCGGCGCGGTCGGCGCCGTGGCCACGCTCACCGACAACGACGTCAGCACGGTCGTCACCGCCGGTGTCGCGGATATCGCCGCGAAGTCTGCGATCGGCACCGATCGTCCGCAGTACGTCCGGGTCGGCAGCATCACCAAGACGTTCACCGCCGCGATCGTGTTGCAACTGGTCGCCGAACACCGTGTCGACCTCGATCAGCCGATCGAGACATATCTGCCGGGATCGGTCGCCGGGGACGGCATCGATGGACGCGCCATAACCGTCCGCCAGGTTCTCGGCCACCGTAGCGGACTGCCGCAGCCGGCCGAATCCCCCGACATCAACGAGTACACGGTGGCACGTGACGGCCGCACCTTCACTCCCGCGCAACAGATCGCCCTGGCCTTGGCCCATCCCGCGCGGTTCGCACCGGGGACCCGATTCGAATACACCAACACCAATTACATCGTCGCCGGAATGCTCATCGAAGCGGTGACCGGACACCGCTACGCCGACGAACTGCGCGACCGGGTCCTGACGCCACTGGGCATGTCGGATACGTATATGCCGGCGACCGGCGAAACCGGTTTGCGCGACCCACATCCGAACGGCTACGCCACGATCGACGGCGTCGTCACCGACACCACCCGCGTGGAACCGTCGGCGTTGTGGACGTCGGGCGCGCTGGTCAGCACCGGCGCCGACCTGAACCGCTTCTACACCGCGCTGCTGACCGGAGCGGTGGTGCCGCCGGCACTGCTGCCGCAGATGCTCGACGGCACGGACATGGGTTACGGCGACGGCATGTCCTACGGTCTCGGTGTCGGCTACACCCAACTCCCCTGCGGCACACAGTATGTGGGCCACGTCGGCGGCATAGCAGGCTTCTCGACCATCGCCGGCGCCACCACCGCCCGGGCGATCACCATCGCCTACACCGGCACCCCCGCCCCCGTCGGCATCCGCGCTCTACTCACCCACGCGCTGTGCGAGTGAGCGGCGACTCAGAGGGTTTCGGTTACCTTCTTCAGGCCGCGGGGGCGGTCCGGGTCGCCGCCGCGGGCGATCGCGAGGTGCAGCGCGAGCTGTTGCAGCGGCAGGATTTCCACGAGCGGGGACAGGGGTTCGGGGATCCCGGTCGGGAGGGTGACGCCGCCGGACAGCCCCGCCAGCGCGTCGGCCGTGCCGACACCGAATACGTCGGCGCGCAGCTCGGCGAGCCGGGACAGCACGGGCAGCATCGCGCGTCCGCCCACGCCGTCCGGCACGATCGCCAGCACCGGCACCGACGGATCGACGGTGGCCAGCGGGCCGTGCAACAGATCCGCGCCGGAGAAGGCCTGCGCCGAAAGATACGACGTCTCCATCAGTTTCAGCGCCGCCTCGCGCGCGGTCGGATAGGAGTACCCGCGCGCGGAGGTGATGAGACGCTGGGCGAACCGGTAGCGCTGGGCCACCCCGGCCAGGGACGCACCGGAATCGAGCACCCGGCTGCCCAGGCCGGGCAACTCGGCGGTGCCCGCGCCGTCGCCGCCCCGCGCGTAGTCGAGCAGCAGATACAGCGCGAGCAGTTCCGCGGTGTAGGACTTGGTCGCCGCGACCGCGCGTTCCGGGCCGGCCAGCACGTCGACGTGGATCTCGGCGGCAGCGGCCAGCGCGGAGGCCGGGTTGTTGGTGAGCGCCACGGTCAACGCGCCCTGGCGCCGGGCGACCTCCACCGACTGCACCAGATCGGGTGAGCCGCCGGACTGGCTCACCGCGACGAACAGCACGTCACGCAGGTCCGGGGCGCTGTCGTAGATCGTCATGGTGGACGGCGAGACCAAACCCGCGGGCAGCGCGTGCTGAATTTCCACCAGGTACTTGCCGTACAGCGCGGCGTGATCGCTCGTGCCGCGCGCGACGAACAGCACGAATCGTGGCTGATACTGTGCGATTCGGGCGGCCGCACGCCGGATGGCGTCGGTGCCCTCGGTGAGCAGCCGCTGCCACGCCGCGGGTTGTTCGGCAATCTCGCTCGCCATCAGGGCGCCGGGATTGTCCTGGTCGGTCATGTCACTCCTCGAAGTAGAAGGCTTATCCGGACAGGGCCGCCGCGCTGCGGTCCGGCAGCTGCCGCGCCAGTCGCACCGCGCCGTGCACCGGGTCGACGTCGAGCACGCGCACGTCGTCGAGTCCGCGCCCGGCGAGCGCGCGCCGTAACTCGGCTTGCAGCAGCGGCTGGTGCACCGCGAGCCCGCCGGCCACGATCACCGGCCCGGGGTAGGACAGTCGGTCGGCGACGGTGCCGACCAGGTCGGTCAGATCGGCGACGGCCGCGGCCAGGATCTCCCGGCCGACCGGGTCGCCGGTCGCCGCCATCTCGATGACCACGCGGGCGCGCCGAGCCCAGTATCTGCGGTCGGTGTGGTCGTAGAAATGGTCGAGCAGTTGTTCGGTCGAGCGCAGCCCGCATTCGGCGGCCAGCGCCCGGCCCAGCGGGTCGGCGGGCTCGCCGCGGTCCACCGCCGCGAGGGCCCGGCACACCGCCTCGCGCGCCACCCAGTAGCCGCTGCCCTGATCGCCCAGCAGGTAGCCCCAGCCGCCCGCGCGCGCGGTCCGGCCCGCGTGCCTGCCCCACGCCACCGAGCCGGTGCCCGAGATGAGCGCGATGCCCTCGTCGAGCCCCGCGGCCGCGAGGACCAGCTCACTGTCGTGCACCACTCGAATCATCGCATCGGGCAGGCGTTGCGCGAGCAGATCCTGCAGGCGCGCGCGACCCTCCGGGGTGTCGGCGCCCGCCGCGCCCGCGCACACGGCCCGGACCCCGTCGCCGCCGACGCGTTCGAGGATCAGATCGAGCTGGTGGCCGGCCGCGTCCGCGCCGACCGAGGCCACGTTGGCGCTGCCCGCCCGCGCCTGGGCGACCACGACCCCGTCCTCGGCCCGCACGGCCATCGTTTTCGAGCCGCCGATGTCCAGGCCCAATACCGCGGTCATGCGCGCACGTCCTGATCCCGCGCGACTGTGCGCCCGTCCGCGGGCCAGCGGCCGCCGTTGGCCCAGTAGTACTGAATCTCTTCGAGCTGGCGGCCCTTGGTCTCCGGCGCCAGCCGGTACACGAACCCGAAACCGACGATCGCGAGCGCGCCGAACACCGCGAAAGTTCCTGCGCCGCCCAGGGATTCGAGCATGGTCAGGAACGCACCCGCCACGATCGCGTTCGCGACCAGATCGGAGGTGAGCATCGCGCTCGACCCGGTCGAGCGCAGCCGCGCCGGGAAGCTTTCGCCCGCATACACCCACACCAGCGCCCCGAATCCGAAGGTGAAACCGACGGTGAACAAAAGCACGCCGAGGAACCCGAGCACGGTCAGCACCCCGCCGAAATCGGAGCCGGCCACGAATACCGCGATGAGCAGCGCGTTGGCCGCGATCATCATGCCGATCCCGGACAGCAGAATCGGCCTGCGACCCAGCCGATCGACCAGCACCAGCGCGACCAGCACCGCCGCCAACGCGGCCACCTGCACCAGTGCGGGCAGCACGAGCAGGGCGAAGTGTCCGCGGAATCCCATCGCCTCGAACAGCCGGGGGCTGTAGTAGACGATCGCGTTGATGCCGGTGATCTGGATGAAGAAGCCGAGCCCCACCACGAAAACCGTGGCCCGCAGATACGGCTTGCGCAGCATCTCCCGCAGCGCGCCGCCGGATTCCTCGCGCAGCCCGTGCTCGATCTCGGCGAGCTGGGCGTCGGTGTCGAGGTCCGGCTCGACGCGGCGCAACACCTGACGAGCCTGCTCGATCCGGCCCTTCATCACATACCAGCGCGCGGTATCGGGCAGCCGCAGCAGCAAGACGGTGGTGAGCACGGCGGGCACCGCCGCCAGACCGAGCATCCAGCGCCAGCTCTGCGTACCGGCCAGCAGATACGCCGCGAGATACCCGATGATGATGCCGATCACCGTGGCGACCTGGTACGCCACCAGCAGCGCGCCGCGCACCCTGGTCGGCGCGGACTCCGCGACGAACACCGGCACCACGACCACGGAAATACCGATCGTGATGCCCAGCGCGAGTCGCGCCGCCATCAGCATCGGCAACGCCGTCGAGCACGCGGCCAGCACCGCGAACGCGCCGTAGGTCGCGGCGACGAGCACCATCGACTTCTTGCGGCCGATCCGGTTCGCGAGCACGCCGCCCCCGATCGCGCCCGCGATCTCACCGATCACCACGGCCGTGGTGAGCAGTTCCTGCTGCCGGGTGGTCAACCCGAACTCGTCGGTGATGAACAGCAACGCGCCCGCGATGTTGGACAGGTCGTAGCCGTAGATCACCCCGACGCTGGCGGCGGCTACGCCGACCAGCACCCCCAACCGGGACGACGCCCGCAGCTCGGCCACGAACCCCATGTTTCTTCGCCTCTCACCGTTGATCAGGGAAGTAATTGGTGTACACCAATTTGCCGGTGACGAGATTGGCATACACCAATTCCGGCGTCAACTCCGGGGGCGGCGCGGTAGGTTCGGCGGCATGGGCAACACCACCGGAACCGCTCCGGACACCACGCAGCAGCCGCGCTACTACGGCACCAAACTGGCGCTGCGCCAGCTCATCAGCACACTGGAATCGTCCACCGCGCTCCCGCCGGAACGGGTGCTCGCCGAACAGCTGGCCACCTCGCGGACCACATTGCGCAAGGCCCTCGCCGAACTGGCCGCCGAGGGACTGCTGCGGCGGGTGCAAGGCAGCGGGACGTTCGTCGCGCCGCCCAAGGTGGTGCATCTGCAGCAGTTGACGTCGTTGACCGACGACCTCGATGCGCAAGGGCTGCAAGTAGATTCGCGCATCCTGGAGCTGACGGAGGTGGCGGCGGACGAGGTGGTCGCCGGTCGGCTCGGCATCGCGCCCGGCACCCGGATCCATCGCCTCGAACGCCTGCGCTCGGTCGACGGCGAGCCGCTGGCGATCGAGATCGCGCACCTCGCCGACAAGTTGCCGGACCTGCGCCGGCGCCTCGCCGACAAAGGCTCGCTCTACGCGACGCTGCGCGACTGCTACGGGATCGAGGTGGCCGGGGTGGAGGACACCGTCGAAACCGCGCTCACCACACCGGAGGAGGCGGCCCTGCTCGACGTCGCGGTCGGCTCCCCCACCCTGCTGATCCAGCGCCGCGCCTGCGATCCCGCGGACCGTCCCATCGAGTGGACCCGCTCGATCTATCGCGGCGACCGCTTCCGATTCGTCGCCCGCACCTGAACCCGGCGCGGTTCGGTCGGCGGACCGGACCGCCGATCGGCGTCGACAATCACTTCATGTGGCGGGCCGGTCAAGCCGATTCGCGGTTTTCCAGGCCGACCGCGTCGGCGAGTTCGCGGCGGTGGCGTTCGAGTTCCGGGTGATCGCCGCTGAATTCGCCCATGAAGTCGGCCAGCGCGTCGGCGATCGCATTGAGCTTCTGCTGCACCGCTTCATCCGAGCGCGACTGCGTGTTCTGCAGCAGCGCCACCAACAGGAACGTGATGATCGTGGTCGCGGTGTTGATCACCAGCTGCCAGGTGTCGATGCTCGGCAGCACCAGGAACGTCGGCGCCCACAGCAGCACCAGCAGCACGCAGAACACGAAGAACCCCGCCTTCGCGGTGAGCGCCGCGGCCCCGGTGGCGAAACGATCGAAGATCGTCAACTTCCCCCGTACGTCGGACGGCATCGTCCGACTCCCCCCACCACGTCGCGCCGTATCCCGCATTACTCATCCCATCCTCGAACACCGGTCACCCTCGGGTTAGCCCGGTTAAGCGCGCGCAAACAGGGACGCGCGCGGGCGGGTCAGCGAGTGGTCTCGGCGGGGTCCGCGCGGTCGACCGCCGCGGTGCGGGGGCCTTGCGGGTGTTTGCGGGTGACCAGCCAGCCGAAGCCCGCGGCGAGGGGGAAGATGGCGACGCCGTAGACGGCGGCGGGGATGGCCATCTCGGTGCTGCCCAGCACGCTGATGGCGATGGTGATGGCGATGACGCCGTTGTGGATGCCGACCTCCATCGAGCAGGCGATGGCCTGGCGGTCCTCGACGCCGAGCACGCGCGGGACGAGATACCCCACGGTCAAACTGATCAGGCAGAACAGGATCATGGCGACGCCGATGGCGCGGACATACGCCACGACATCGCCGCGCTGGTCGATGATCGTCGCGGTGATCACAAGCGTCAGCGTCAGCGCGGAACCGATCCGGACGGGTTTGTCCATCCGGTCCGCGAAACCCGGCGCGAACCGGCGCACCAGCATGCCGAGCATGACCGGAATCAGCACGATCGAGAACACCTGCACGGTCTTGCCGAACTGCAACCCCACCGTGCCCGACTCCCCCGGATCGAAATAGCCGAGGGCGAAGTTCGTCACCAACGGGACGGTGACCACCGCGATCACCGAATTCACCGCGGTGAGTGACACATTCAGCGCGACGTCGCCGTGGAAGAGATGGCTGAACAGATTCGCCGCCGTGCCGCCCGGCGAGGCCGCGAGCAACATCACCCCCACCGCCAGATTCGGTGACGGATCGAACAACAGCACCAGACCGAACGCGATCGACGGCAGCAACAGCAGCTGACAGGCCAGCGCGATACTGACGACTTTGGGGTTCTTGGCGATTCGCGTGAAGTCGGGCACGGTGAGCGAAAGCCCCAGCCCGAACATGATCACGATCAACACCAGGGGCAGACCCACGGAGACGAGCGGAGAGTCCATGGTGTCCTCCAATCGCAGTCACCGGCTTGCTCCGGCGCGCGCGGATAAATCCGAACCTGCCAGAAGTGTTCAGGGGACGCAAGATAACGTCACGCCCATAGAACTACGGGCCTGGCCGGTGCGCCCCGGAATCGGGGATATCACCACGGTCGGCGCGCAAACGCCCGCCGCGGTCAGAATTCCGACGATGATCCGCTGCCGCGCACCGTGATGTGGCGGCCGAGACCCGAATCGAGGCAGGAGGCCATGTCCTGCACGTACTGGTGCACCAGCCCAGGCTGATTCGGCCAGTAGGAACCACCGACGAAGTGCCCCAGTGCCTTTCCGCTGTACGCACCGTTGGTGCCGAGCACGAGTCCGCCCGAGTCGCCGAAGGTGAGCAGGTAGGACGGTCCGAGCTGCCAGCAGGCCGACCACTGCCGGGTGGTGTCGCCGAGTTGGGTGAGCGCGCCGCTGATCTGGCCGGCGACGCTGCCCGAGATCGCGCCGTAGGCGGTCACGTCGATCGGCGTGTACGGCGGCCGGGGCGTCCCGGCGGGTCCGGTGTGGTGCACGCCGAGGATCTGGTTGCGCTGGTCGCGCAGTTCCACCACCGCGTAGTCATAGCCCGCGCCGCCGGTGACCGCGGGATCGGACCAGTGGGTCACGATGCCGTCGATCCAGCTGGGTGTCCGCTGACCGGACGCATAGATCTGCACTCGCGCGCCGACACCGGTGACGAGGTGCCCGGCGGTGACGATCGCGGGTGTGTTCGTCGCGGTACGGCGGCACGACACCCCGGCGGTGGCGGTCCGGTTCGGTACCGCGTTCTCGCGGACCAGGTCCCGCAACTGCACGTGCGCAGCCGCGGGCAGCGGACGGGTGGTGACGTCGATGAGCGTCGCCGGACCGATCCGCCATTCGATCAGCAGTTGCAGGGCGGGTGCCTCCGCGAATCGTCGCTGCGCGCGCGGGTCCACCCGCTGTAGCAGCTCGAACGCGGTATAGCGACCGACCGTGATGCCGCTGTCCGGGCCGAGCGCACCGCATTCGATGAGCACGAGTTCGTTGTTCCAGCGGCCGCTCGGATCCGGCGCACTGCCGACTCCCCAGACCAGCTGCGGGGTACGGCCGTTCGCGACGGCATCCAGATGGTCGCGATAGCGGGCGGTCAGCGTGTCGACATTGCGGCGCAGGGTTTCCGATTCCTCGTCGACCGGATTCCACCACATACCCAACATCCCCAGTCGAATGACGCGATGATTCGTCTGCGCCGAGCCGTCGGCGGATCCTCATGATACTTCGAATACGTTCGGGTACAGCGCAAATGCGGCCACCAACGCTTTGGGGACGACAACCGGCACGCGCCCCGCAATCGCGCGGGGCGTGATCAATCCAGTTCGGCGGTGGCAGGCGCGTGCTCTTCGCTGATACGCAGGCGTTCGGCCAGTGCGGTGAGCAGTTCCTGCGATTCGTCGGACAGGTCGGCGGCCAGGTCGAGCAGTTTGCGCAGACTCTCGTTACACAGCCCGGTGAGCAGCGGGCGATCGCCGGACGCCGCTACCGGCTCGACGCCGCCGTAGAAGTAGTCGAGCGGCACGCCGAAGAATGCCGACAGTGCGGCCAGCAATTGTTCGGACGGATTGCTCCGAACACCTGAACGTAGTTGGGACAGATAGGAGTTGGAGACCGGGCAACCGGCTTCCTGCAAGGCGGCGACCACGCGCGCGTAGGTGTAGGGCTTGCCGATCGGATCGCGCACCGTGTGGAACAGCGCGTCGAGCCGCGCGGCCAATGCGTCGGCCGTGTCGTCGCAGGTCCCCGCCGGGGCTGCTTCCTGTCCCGAAATCGTCTTCACCAGTTCACCCACCCCACAAGAGAGCGATCCAACCGTGCACGTAACTTTTCCCAGAACAGCAGACCGTCCATGATCTCCGCAATCACTCAGCTAACAATGTGATCGAGGTCACCTAAGTAGGTATTACCTTCAACCACAGCCGTTTTCACGTCCACATCTTCTGGCAAACAAGAATCGAGGTGCGGCGGCCACGGCCGATAGGGCCATCGGCAATTCATCCGCAGGACCAAAGTCCCCGATCGGCCGCGTCGCCGGATCGCGGTATTTGCACCTCGATCCCACGAGTCAATCTCTACGCCTCGCACGAAACTTCACGACCTCATGCGCACTGAGCTGCGAAAAGAAAAATTCTACGAGCATTTACTAGACGAGTGTTGACTAGCCGACTCGACACTGCAACGCTGGCCTCGTGCGAGCGAAGAGCATCGACCTCACCGTGGAAGAGCTGGCCGCGCGCGCCGGCGTGCCCACCAGCACCGTGCGGATGTACCAGTCGAAGGGACTGCTGCACGCGCCGCGCCGCACCGGACGCACCGCGCGCTACGACAGCTCGCACCTGCAACGGCTCGAATTGGTGCAGCGCCTGCAGGATCGCGGTTTCTCGCTCACCTCCATCACCGAACTGCTCACGGCCCGCGAACAAGGCGCGACGGTGGCGGATCTGCTCGCCCTACCCGGCGGCCCGGAGGACTGGGTACCGCTCGGCCTGCGCGAGATCAGGGTGATGATCAAGGCCAAGGATCTGCGGCCCACCCTGCTGCGCAAGGCAACTCAGCTCGGGCTGGTCCGCTGGCGGCGCGGGCGCCCGCAGGCCCGGCGCTGGGCGCTGACCAGCGGGATGCGGGTCGCCGACCTCGATATCCCGCCCGCCGAGGTGCTCGACCAGGTGGTCCGGCTGCGCGCGCACACCGATCAGATCGCGGCCGACTTCGGCGATATCTTCGAACGCACCCTGTGGCCGCGCATCCAGGCCGACAGCACCGAAACCGACCAACTCGACCGGGTCCGTGCCCTGCTGGAGGAATTGACCGGCCTGGCCGAGGGAGTCGTGGTCAGCGCGTTGCGCGAGTCGGTGCGCCATCTCGCGGAAGAATTCGCCACCCGGCACGAATTGCTGCCCGCCGAAGGCGAACTCCCCGCCTGGCTGGACCGTCCGATCCCCGTGCTCAACGAGCGCCTCCTCGAACCCGCCGACGACGGCATCGAGGCGGTGGACAAATTCCTGGCCGCCGATCGATCTCCGGAGCAGTGACGAACGAATCCCTGTCTCAACCCCGATCTGCTTGCCCCGGACGCCGATCGCGAACGCGTGGTCGCCGCACTGGACTGCGCTAGGGCTTGTCCAGCCGGGCGATGCGCGGCGTGAAGTTCGTCGGGAAACCCGCGCCGTCCAGCACCTGGATCCGATCGGGATCCAAACGCAGCAGCGTGAACTGCGGGCTCTCCGGCCCGGCGGGGGCGAACATGCTCAGGTCGTAACCGACCGGCGGCGGTGTCGTCTGGAACAGATCCCACACCCGCCGCTTCTCCGCCACATCGTCCACCCAGGTGGCCACGGCCTCACCCTGCACGACATGCTGGGCCGGGCTCCAATACGAAAACGCCACAACCGGATTGGCGGCCAGGTGCCGCGCCTTCACCGGCGTCTTGCCCGTCGCGACCCAGCCGATCGGACGACCGTCGCGCACCTCCCACAGCGGATGCAGGATCCGCGACCGCGGGCGGCCCTTGCCGTCCACCGAAGTGACTGTGCACCAGACGATCTCCTGCGTGAACCGAACGAAGTCGGCTTCGATCGCCTCGAATGTTTCTGCCATGCGGCACCTCCTCGGCTCGATCGTAGTGCGGGGTCACGACAACTCCGGCCGGCGCTCGGCTCAGCGTTCGCCGGCCGGCTCCGCCGCGCAGGCCACGTCGCGCTCCGGCCGTTGCCCGGTGGTCAGGAACGCGGTGACGGCGTCGTTCAGACAGGTGTTGTCCTTAAACAGGTAGGCGAGGTGGCCACCCTGATCCGCGGTCACCAGCCGGGCACGGCCGCCGAAGGCCTGTGCGAGTTCCCGCGCGCCGGACAGCGGCGTCGCCGGATCCCGGAGATTCTGCACGATCAGCACATTCGACGGGCCGCGGTCGCCGATCCGCACCGGCGGTTCCACCGGGTCGGACGGCCAGTAGGCGCACGGCCAGACATTGGCCGCCGCCGCGCCGAACATCGGGTAGCGGACCCGGTCGGTCGCGACATCGGCCTGATAGCTGAGATCCGAACGCGGCCAGGCGGTGTCGTTGCACAGCACGTGCAACTGGCTGGACAGGTAGTTGTCCAGGTCGGGTTGCTCGGCCTCGACCGGCGGCGTCTGTTCCAGCGCACCGGTACTCGCGGCCCGCCACAGCTCGGCCAGCGCGGGCAGGTTCTTGTCGTAGTAGAGCAGCGCGAAGGTGACCTGCCGGAACTGCGAACCATAGCCGCCGCCCGCGGGATTCGGTATCGCGTCCAGCTGCGCCGCCAATTCGAAGTACTTCGCGGTGACCTGCTCGGGCGTGCCCCCGAGACCGTATTCCGGATGGCCCGCCGCGAATGCCGCGAAATCGGGGAACCGATCTTGGAACCCCTCGCCCAACCTGCGCGAGTGCAGGCTGTCGAAACCGCCCGGCCCGACGGCACTGTCGAGCACGACGCGGTCGGTGCGCTCCGGGAACAGCGACGCGTACACCGCACCGAGATAGGTGCCGTAGGAGATCCCGTGATATGACACCGTCTCCTCCCCCAGCGCCGCCCGGATCCGGTCCATGTCGCGCGCGGTGTTCGCGGTGCTGACGAACGGCAGAGTCGCCGCCGACGCGGACGTACCGCATTGCCGCGCAATATCTTTCACCACCCCGGCACGCTGCGCCACATCGATCGGATCACGAGCGTAGGGCGGGATATTGCTCGTCCGCTGGGCCGGGGACAGCGCACACGTGACCGGCGCGCTGTGGCCGACCCCGCGCGGATCGAAGCCGATCACGTCGTAGCGGTCGAGCACACGCTGCGGCAGCCCGAGCGTTTTCAGGTCAGCGGGAAAACTCAGCCCCGCCCCACCCGGACCGCCGGTATTGGTCAGCAGCACGCCTCGGCGCTGTGCCGGATCCGCAGTGCGCAACCGGGAGATGGCGACCTCGATCTGCGGTCCGTCCGGGTTCCGGTAGTCGAGCGGCACCTCGAGCACCGAGCATTGCAGGCCGGGTGCGGTGACGTCGGCCGGACAAGCGCCCCATGCCAAGCCGGGCGTAGCGGTGGCGACCGCGGGCGCCATCGAGGCCGCCACGAGGGCGACGAGGACCGGCAACACGGTTTTTCGCATGGTTTCTCCTTTTCTGAGCGTCCGATCGGCGACACGGGGGCGCAAGACCACGGCGCCTGCGCCGATCCGCCCTATGCTGGGTCGTGCCGTGAGGCGTGGCGGCGTCCACACGGTGCACGGGGAAGCGACCCGCCCAGTAGTACTGCTGGGCGGGTCTTCCGCGCCCGGCCCCTAGATCCAGCCCTTTTCGCGGGCTTTGAGTGCCGCCTCATACCGGTTGGCGACCCCGAGTTTCGCCATCGCCGAGGACAGATAATTGCGCGTGGTGCCCGGTGACAGGTGCGCGCGGCGCGCGATGTCCTCCACCGACGCACCGTCGATGGCGTATTCGAGCACATCGGCCTCGCGCGCGGTGAGCAGTGTGTCGCCGGCGCTGATGGCTTCGGCGGCCAGTTCCGGATCCACATAGCGGCCACCGCCGTGCACGGTGCGGATCACCGCCGCCAAGGTCGCGGCCGAGGTCGTTTTGGGCAGGAAGCCCCGCACGCCCGCGGCCAGGGCGCGTTTCAGATAGCCCGGCCTGCCGTGACTCGTGACGATCAGGGTGGCCGCGCCGGGCGTGAGGCGTTGCAGTTCGACGGCGGTCTCGATGCCGTCGATGCCGGGCATCTGCAAATCGATCACGGCGACGGCAATCGGCGCGCCCGCCTCGCTGCGCCGCCGCCACGCGGCGACGAGTTCCTCGCCGGAGCCGACATGGTCGATCACCTCGAGATCGGTTTCCAGGTCGAGCATGGTCGCCAGGGCGGCCCGGACCAATGTTTCGTCATCGGCGAGAAACACCGGAATCATTCGTTCTCCCAACGTATCTCGAGGAGGAACTGCTCGTCGGAGGCGAGCACGTCGAGGGTTGCGCCGATGGCCGCGAGCCGTTCGCCGACCCCGCGCAGCCCCGAACGCGCACCCGGCGCGCCGTGCGGACGGTCGTTGCGCAGCGACATCCCGGCGGCCCCGAGCGCGAGCACCGCCGTAGTCGCCGCAGAATGCTCCACGATATTCGTGGTGCCCTCCCGCACCACCCAGGCGGCGACCTCGTGGCAGCGCGCCGGAACGTTCGCCGGATCGCCTTCGACGTCCAACCGGCAGCCCACCGCCGACAGCAGCGACCGCGCACCCGCCACCTCGTTCATCAGGTCGATGCCGCGGTAGCCGCGGACCAGTTTGCGCATCTGATCCATGGATTCGACGGCCAGTGTCCTGACCTCGTCCATCTCGGCGGCCGCCGGTTCGCCCTTGCCGGACCGGGAAAGCACCGCGGCGAGTTCGCTTTTCACCGCGATCGCGGAAAAACTGCGGCCCACCACATCGTGCAGGTCCCGCGAGAAACGCAAACGCTCTTCGGCGACCTGCAATTCGGCTTCGACCGCCTTGGCCCGATCCAGCTCTTCGACGACCCGCAGGCCCCACAGCGTGAGCAATGTCGTTCCGACAAGGACGATTCCGGCGAGGTAGGTACCGCCCGCGAAGCCGAGCACCGCCAGCGGCGACGATCCGTAGAGCAATCCGGTGACCAGCGCGATCCCCAGGGTCGCCCACCATCTGTGCCGAATGAAGGACACGAGCGTGTAGGTGGCGAGGATGGCGGTGTAGAGCCCGGTCACCGCCGCCCGATCCGTGACGTCGTCGTCGGTGGCCAGGCGAGCGATCAGCGCGAACGTCAGCAGAATCCCGGTCAGCACCGCGACCGCCACCGGCAGGACCCACCGGCGCGAGACCCATCCGGCCGACCTGACGAACTCCGGCTGCACCTCCAGCGCCAGGATCGCCGTGACGCCGGCGGCCAGCACCCCCGCCACCGCCCAGGGCTCGCGCACGGTGAACGCCATCACGATGACCACCGCGGCCACGCTCGACTGCAGGGTGAGCCTGGTGTAGAGCCGGAACTTGGCCGGTCCGGACAGCTCGTGCCACCAGGTGCTCATCCGGTTCAACCGCGGTCGTCCCAGCGGAAGCTCTTGCGGGTCAGCGCGAGCGCCAGGACGGTCCATATCGCCAGTGTGGCAAACGGACGGCCGAGTTCGGCGCAGGTGCCCGCGAAGTCGAGCGCCGGATCGGCGGTGGCCGCGGTGGCCAACCGGCCCGACGCGCCGAGTGAGACCAGATCCGAGACGGCCGCGAACGGCGTCCAATCGGCCAGATCGGCCGGGCGGTCCGGCAGCACCTTCCGGATGGACGCGAGGCCGAGCATCGCGATCGTCATCACCGGCAGCGAGGTGATCTGCGCGGCCTCGGCATTCTTCGTCACCGCGCTGGTCGCCAGCGCGAGCAGGGAGAACAGCACGATCCCGCCGAGCAGCGCCAGCACGATCGCCGCCGGGTTGACCGGAGCGGGCGCGCCGGTGCCATATACCACCGCGGCGACGACCACCGTGCAGGCCAGCGTCGCGAGCGCACCGGGCACGGCCGGGGCGAGCATGATCTGCCAGTCCGCGGACTCACCGGTGCGCAACCGTTTCAGCACGCCTTCGCTGCGCCGGGTCGTCACCATCGACAGCACCGAGTAGTACTGCACGAACAGCAGGGCCGAGAGCGCGAGCAGTTCGAACGTCACCGCCGCGGTGGACGTGGTCGGCGCGGTGTCCTTGATCGCGATGAAATACAGCGCCAGCGGTATGCCGACCGGGAACAGCGTCGCCATGTACATCAGCGTCTTGTTCCGCCGGAATTGCAGGTACTCGGCTTTCGCGAGCGCGGCCAGCGGGCGGCGGCGAAACGTGGTGCCGGTGGACGTCAGGGTGGTCATCGGGCTGCTCCGATCAGTTCGGGGGCCGCGGCGGCGACCGGTTCGTCGGCGATGTCGAGGAACACCGATTCGAGAGAGGCGGCACGGGCCTCCAGGCCGCCCAGCTGCAAGCCGTGCGCCCGCGCCCAGCCGAGCAGTTCGAACAGATGCCCCTGCAGATCGTGCGTGGTGACGGTGACGCGCGCCTGCGCGTCGAGGTGTGCGCCGGGCAACGGCGGCAACGGCAGGCCGGGATGATCGAAGACGATCCGCGCCGGATGACCGTCGACGATCTCGCGCAGCGTGCCCGCCCGCGCGACCGTCCCCTTGTGCATGATCGCGATCCGGTCGGCCAGCGCCTCCGCCTCGTCCAGGTAGTGCGTGGTGAGCACCATGGTCACGCCGGACGCTTTCAGATCGGCGAGCAATTTCCAAGTGCCCCGGCGGCTTTCGGGATCGAGGCCGGTGGTCGGCTCGTCCAGGAACAGCAGTCGCGGCTGTCCCAGCAGCGCGCACGCCAGATCGACGCGGCGCTGCTCGCCACCCGACAGCGATCCGACCCGGACGTCGGCCCGGTCCGTCAGATCGACCAGCTCGAGCACCGTGGCGCTGGTCGTCGGGTTGGTGCACGTCCCGCGCCACATCTCCAGCGTTTCGCGAACGGTCAGCTCGGCGGGCAACCCACCCGACTGCAACATGATGCCGACCTGAGCGCGCACCTGTGCCCGGTCCCGGCGCGGATCGAGGCCGAAAACCTCCACGACACCGTCGGACGGCGCGGCCAGCCCCTCCAGCATGTCGAGCGTCGACGTCTTACCGGCGCCGTTGGTGCCCAGCAGGGCGAAGACCTCCCCTTCGGCGACACGCAGATCCACCCCCTTGACCGCCTCGAACGCCTTCTTCCCGTGACCATAGGTGCGGCGCAGTCCCCGAGCGGCGATGACCTCGTCATTCCGCCGCCCCGGCCGCGCCCCGAACGTTGCACTGTTCATGCCTTCAACGATCGCGAACCCAGCCCACCCCCAGTAGTAAGCCCAGTCACCGAATCCCGTGCAATCCCCCACGAACCCACCATGACAAATGTCATCGGGCGTCGCGCGACGTGCGCTACGCCAGCAATTCGTCCAGCTCGGCCCAACTCGCTGCGGCCGTCCCGCGACCCCGCATCCCGTGCACGTTTTCCACGGCGAGACAACCGATTCGAAGCAACACCGGAACGTTCACGTGCCGCACCGCCAGCCAGCGCCGCTGGTCATCCAGCGTGCCGAACCGGGCGAGGGTCTTCCCCACCGACGCGGCGCCGACGAGCGCGTGCGCCGCGAGCAGGAGCTCCTGTCGCAACGCCTGCCGCCTGGCATCCAGATCGGCGCTGCCGGCCACCGCGTACGCCTTCGCGTGCACGTGGGTTCGAATCACCACTTCGGTCGCGAGCACGCTGAGCGACGGGGTCAGCAGACCCGACCGCAGGTTCAGGCCGTTGCCCGCGGACGGCCCGAGGTAGACGGCATGCGCGAACTTCCTGAGTTCGCGGTTGTCGAGTTCGTACAGCAGCGACGACCCGGGTAGCGGAAGGCTCATCGGCGTGACGAAGTCCGCGGCCAGATGCTTCACCCACAACACCAGCGCTTCCGCGCTCGACTCGACGGTACGAAACCGGCCGGCGCGCGATACCGACTCCATCTCCCCGTGATCCCAACGCACGCCCCGGAATTCGCCGGTGCGGATCTGTCGCAGCGCCTCGAAGGGCCGTGCGAGATCGTGGCCGGCCGACCGGACCCGATGTGCCCGGCCGCCGAATCCCGGCCCGGTGTAGTCGATCGGCAGCCGCTTCGCGGCACGCTCCCATCGGCGCATGCGCTGTGTCCGGCCGACCGATCCGAGCGCGTTCGCGACGCCCTGATCTATCGTCGAGTCGAACCACACCCCCAGTGCCCCGAGCAGGCCTGCGATGCCGACCGCCACGAGATCGTCTCGCTCCCAGGCGATCCGCTGCCGAGTTCGCCACCGCTCGAATTCCGCTCGTTGCACCGCGGTGAGCGCGGCGTCGAGATCGATCTCGGACCAGTCACGCGCTGACCGCAGCCGATCGTTCGAGTCCGTCATCTCCGCATACGACACGGGTGCCGGTACCGCGACGAGGGGCAGCGGCCCCGAATCATCCTCGCGGAGCGCTTGTTCGGTGGCCTCCTCCAGTTCGGCCAACCGCCGGCGGATGGTGTCGAGGTTGCGATCGATCGAGTCGTCCATGTCAGCCCGCAGCCTCGGGCACCCGGCTGAGTACGAGTTCGAGTGCGCCCGCGGATATTTCGGCCTGCTCGCTGCGTTCCTGGAGTTCGTCCCGCAAACGCCGGTTCTCGGCCGAGAGCTTGGCCTTGTCCGCGTTGAGCTGACGGATCCGGGCGATCAGTCGCGCGCGATCCGCGACCACCTCGTCCAAACGCTGTTGCAACGCCAGCACCACGCGGCGGCGCATTTCGTCTTTGTTCGTTTCTTCGGCGAGGACGACCCGGTTGATGAGGTCGAGTCGCATCGCGCCCGCCACGATCTGCCCGGCCGTCCATGGGGTCCACCGCGCGCCGGTCGCGGCGACGCCGGCTGTCGCGATCCCGCCCAGCCCGGTGACCAGCGCGGTGCCTCCGGCTACGCCGAATCCACCCGCTGCGAGCGAGCCACCGCCGAGGGTCGCCAAACCGGCCGACGTCGCCGCGGCGCCGGACAACCCGGCCGCGGTGCCGATCGCAGTACCGATGAGTGGGGCGGCCCAGCCGGCGGTCGCGACTCCGACACCGAGACCGACCGCACCGGCCACCGCCACCCGTCCCCAGCGAATATTCTTCCGCCGCAACCGCCGCACGAGCGCTTTGTGCTCTGCCAGCATGGCCGCGAGGTCGGTCTCGTCCGCTTCTGGAAAACGAGCGGCGGACGCCTGCAGCGACTCTCGGCGGGTCTGCTCATGCCAGTGCAGTTTGCCCGGCCACGGATCGAAGAGCACCAAATCGATGAGCATCAACAACGAATGCTTGCGAGACACCGCCCGCTGCGGCGCTTGCGTGGCATGATCGGCCACCCGCGCCGCGGCAACTTCCGGCTCCGCGTCTTCGAGCAAGGCCACCAGCTCAGCAACGAAAGACGAGTCTCCCCGCCCACTTTCGACCTGCCGCAACGTCCCCCGCAACTGACCCACCGCCTCATCGCGAACCGCACGCTTCGCCGCCGCGTCGCGCGCCACCCGCGTAACCGCCAGATCCGCCTGCATCAACGCGATCTGCATAGTCGCCAAGGCGACCGACTCCACCCCACCCACCCCGAACTCGTCGTCGCCCACCTGCGCCCCACCCTCCCTCGATTCGGCCACTTCGAAAGACGGTATCCGGCGGAACACCGATGCACAGTCGATCGAACGCCCGACAAGGCATTCACGAAGCGCTCAGTGGCAGCGGTGCCTGTTCGGCCGCCACACCGCCGCTCAGCATCACCACGCACGCCGTCGCCCAGTCGACTGACGGGATCCGAGCATCCCGTCGGCAGCTGGCCTCGGCCGCGTGGCGGGTAGCGGAAGGTCCGCTCGGCGGTGATGCTGTCGATATGCCGATCGATCGCCGAGTGATCTCATCGCCGGGTGCGCGCGGAGCGCGGTCGATGAGTCTGCGTCGGGTCTTTCTCAGCGTTCTCCTGGCTGCGGCCTTGTTGCCGGTCGCCTGTGCTCGGTCCGACGCAGGTGAGCCGAACGCGCAACTGCCGCTGGCGCTGGTTTATGACGGGCCGCAAGGCTGTGCTGATTGTGCGGGGGCGATGGGTGAGGTGCTGCGGCGGGCACCGCAACCGTTTCGGGTCGAGTATGTGGGGCCCGGGACCGGGAAGCCGCTTACCGCGGCGGTTTTGGCGGGTGCGCAGCTTTATGTCCAGCCCGGCGGGGGCTCCGACCTGGAGGCGACCTGGCGTGATTTGGGTGGTTCGGCCGAGACGATTCGCGACTGGGTCCGTGGCGGCGGCAGTTATCTCGGTGTGTGTTTCGGCGGCTACCTGGCCGGGCGCGATCCCGGATTCGACCTGCTGCCCGGCGACACCGACGGCTACATCGACGCGCCCGACACCACCGTCCCCGACGCCCGCGACACCGTCATACCGGTCGACTGGCGGGGCACGCCGCGGCACATGTATTTCCAGGACGGGCCCGCTTTCCATTTGGATCAGGGTGCCGCTGCGACCGTCCTGGCGACCTACCCCAACGGATCGGCCGCGGTGGTCGTCGCCCGGTACGGCAAGGGCCGGGTCGGGGTGAGCGGCCCGCATCCGGAGGCAGACGAATCCTGGTATGCGGACAAGGGGTTGACCAATCCGGACGGTGTGCGCTGGGATCTGGCCTTCGAATTGATCGAGGCAACGGTCGCGCGCAGGTGATCCGATGGCGAAATGCGGTGCTGCCCTATGGCTCTAGCGAGGGTTCACTCGTTGTCCGGCAGACGCACGATGTGCGGGACGCCGACCGGATTGCTGATCCAGTGGGCAGCCATGCCCGCGGGCAGCGGTTCCAGCTCGTCCTGCACGGCGACACCTCGGGCGGCAAGGTATTCGGTCGCGCGATCGACGTCGTCGGTGAACAATTCCAGCCACAGGTCGGCGTGGGCATAGTTGTCGACACGGTCGAGCCACAGGGTTACTGGCCCGAACTGTACTGCGGCACTTCGGATCACGCCAGCAGCGACGGGATCGCTGCTGTCTTCGGTGACCGCCATGCCCAGAACGTCACGGTAGAAGGCGACGGTCCGGTCGAACTGGGCCCTGGGAAGCTTCATGGCGATGTTGTGTCCACCGCGGAAGGGGGGTGTCATGGTGTTGTTGTTCTCCTATGTCCGATCGAGGTGGTCGTGCAGCGCGCTCAGGCGGCTGTCCCAGGTGTGCGCGAGTGCGGCGAGATACGACTGGGCCACCGCCATCGGCCGGGTTTGCAACCGGTAGCGGATCCGGCGTCGCTCACCGGGTTCGGCGCGGACGAGTTCGGCCTCGGCGAGCAGGCCGAGATGTTTGGTGATCGCCTGGCGCGAAATGGGCAGGCGGGCAGCCAGATCGGTCGCGGTCGCCGGGCCGCGCGCGGCAAGTTCGGCGAGCAACGCGCGACGTGTCGGGTCCGCCAGGGCGGCGAATACCGCCTGGGCGACCAGTTCGGTCTCGAGATCGTCAGGCCGCGGCATCGAGGTACTCGGCCAGCTCGGTCAACTCCATTGCCCAGCCCTTGACATTGCCGTCGTACGCACCGGCCTGTTCGCCGGGCAGCTGGGCAAAGCCGGTTTCGGTCACCGTGAGCCGGGTGCCGGTCGAGGTCGGGGTCAGCAAGAATTCCACGTGTGTCCGGCGCGGATCGCCGCTCGGCAATCCTTCGATCGCCCAGGTGAACGAGAATCGGCGGGGCGGCTCGACGTGCTGGATCCACAGGGTGTGCGGTCCGTCCGCCGCCCACCACACCCGCGCTGTGCCACCGGGACGTAGCTCATCGATTTCGGCTCGGGATCCGAACCAACCACCGAGCCCTTCCGGCGTGGTCAGGGCGTGCCACACCTTCTCGGGAGGATGCTGCAGGTCGAGAACACGCTCGATGCGATCAGGTAGGGGCACCACAGTCTCCGGATATAGCAACTAAGAGGTTGCCATACTATATCGCAACCAAATGGTTGCAACAACCGTTGAGAGGTACCCAGGCGGGTGCCGCACACAGACTCAGCTGCGGTCGTCCGCGGCGGTGAGGAGCTTCTCTTCACGGATCGGATTGCGGGGCAGGGCTTTCGAAGCCCGATCGGGCGGCCACCAGCAGAAATCGCCCAGCAGTTTCATGATGGCGGGGACCAGCAGCAGACGGACGATGGCGGCGTCGATGAGCAGCGCCGTGACCAGACCCAGGGCGATGTATTGCATCATGACGAGGTCGGAGAGCGCGAAGACACCGGTGACCACGATGAGGATCGCAGCGGCCGCGGTGATGATGCGGCCGGTGTGCGCGACGCCGGTGCGGATCGCGTCGGCGGTGGACTCCCCCGCGCGCCGGGCCTCCACGATGCGAGCCAGCAGGAAGACCTCGTAATCGGTGGACAGACCGTAGATCACGGCGACGATCAGCATCAGGACCAGCGGCATGATCGGCTGTGCGGTGAAGCCCAGCACACCGGACCCGTGCCCTTCGACGAAGACCCAGGTGAGGACGCCGATGGTGGCGCCGAGGCCGAGCAGGTTCAGGGCCGCGGCCTTAAGTGGCAGCACCAGCGAGCGGAAAGTCACGAACAGCAGCGCGGTCGTCGCGAGGAACACCAGTGTGAGCATGAGCGGTAGCCGGTGCAGCAGCGCGTCGATACTGTCGCGCTGCGCGGCCGGCTGACCACCCACCAGTAGCGTTGTCCCGCTGGGCAATTCCATCGAGCGCAGATAGTCGATCGCCGCGTCGGCCCGGTCCGAGCCCGCCAGGACGGTGTCGGTGGTGTAAACGAACGGGTCGGCCGGGCCCGGTAGCGGTGCGGGGAACGGCGCGGCCAGACCCGGCGCCTGATTGGCCCGCGCGAGTACCGTCTCGATATCGGCGGTGCGGTAGGTGATCATGACCAGCTGGATCGGATCGATCCGCCGCAGTGGAAAGATTTCGTCGAAGTGCTGCTGCGCCAGCCGAGTCGGGTCCGTCGGCGGCAGGAACTTCTCGGTGATCCCACCGAACGTCACGTGTTGCACGGGGGCGACGAGCAGCAACAGCCCGGTACACACCGACACCGCGACCAGGAGCGGCCTTTTCATGACCGCCCCGGCGACCCTCCCCCAAATATTCTGCCGCACATCGTCTCCGGCCCGGGCTCGGCGAAACCAGGCGAACCCCAGCGCATCCACCCGCGGGCCGAGCACCGCGAGCAATGCGGGCAGCACCGTGAGCGCGGTCAGCGCCGCCAGCGTGACGGTGACCATCGCACCGTAGGCGAACGAGCGCAGAAATCCCTGGGGGAACAGCAGGATCCCCGCCGCCGCGGCCACCACGACGGTCGCCGAGAACACCACCGTCCGACCGGCGGTCGGCACCGTCCGCCGGACCGCCGCCGCGCTGTCGTGCCCCGCGGCGAGTTCGTCCCGGAACCGGCTCACGATGAACAACCCGTAGTCGATGGCCAGACCCAGTCCGATCATCGAAACCACCGGCGAAACAAAGGAATTCACCTCGACCACAGCGGTGATCCCGCGGATCACGCCCCAGGCCGCGAGCACGGTCAAGCCGCCGACCACGAGCGGCAGCGCCGCCGCGACCACCCCGCCGAAGAGGAAGAACAGCAGCACCGCGACGATCGGAATCGCGATCAATTCCAGCCGCCGCTGGTCGCGCACCATGGTGTCGCTGAGCGCGCCCGCGACGGCCTGCCCGCCCGCCACCTCCATGTCGACGCCCGGAATGTCCAGTCGGCCGGCCACTTTGCCGTAGTTGCGCAGCAGCGTGGTGTCGTCACCGCCGCGCACCGCGACGGACGCGAACGCGTGCGCGCGGTCCGCGGAACCGAACAGGTCCGGCAGTGTCAGGCCGGTTTCGGTCGGCCAGTACGTCCCGTTGATCTTCGCGATCTCGTCCGGAAAGCGCCGCGGCAGCTCGTTCAGTCCCGCGACGATCGCAGCGGCGAACACGGGATCGTCGATCGTCTTTCCGGCGGGCGCATGGAACAGCAGCAGGAGATCACCGCTGTGGTCACGGCCGAATACCTCGTCCCGCAGCCGGGTGGCCTGTGCGGATTCCGAGGTCGGATCGTCCCAGCCGCGCGCGCTCAGTTCGTCACCGAGCCCGAGGCCGTACGCACCCAGCGCGAGCATGGTGAAAACGACGACGCCGAGCACCGCGAAGCGCCGCCGGACGACGAAATCTGCCCACTGTCCGAAATCGGCGAACAAACGCCGCCTCCTCCTGTGCGTGTGAATTGTTCGACTCGACGGAGCCGCCTGGAACGTACCAATGGCAGCGTGTCCCGACCATGGGAAACGCCGGAGTTCCGACAGCACACAATGCTTGCCGCGAACTGCTGTGATCCATACCTATGACCGCAGGAAAGCGGCAGCTCAGCGGCAGATAACGGCCTGTATAGCGGCCTGAATTAGGGTGCTTCACAAATAATCTCGCGCCTGTTTGCAGCGATCTCCAGACTGTTTCAGAGCACTACTCGCCGTCGATATACTCGACCAGGCTCACTATTGTGTCGGACTTTGTTATACGTATCGTCGATTGCCCGGCGATAACGAATGGCCGTATTCGGGAGGACCTCCATGTCGGATATCGCTATTGTCGGTATCGGTTGCCGATACGCGGGCGGGATCGATTCGCCCGAGACATTCTGGGATTTCGTACTCGACAAAAGGGACGGCGTGGTCGAGGTACCACCGGACCGATGGGACTATCGCCGGTACTACGATCCCGAACCCCGCACGCCTGGCCGTAGCTACACCAAGCACGGTGCGTTCATGACGATCGACCCGTGGGAGTTCGATCCGGATTTCTTCGGTATCTCGGCCCGCGAGGCGACCGTGCTCGACCCGCAGCAGCGCCTGCTGCTCGAGGTGACCTGGGAGGCGCTCGACGACGCGGGACTCGCGGGTCGCACCGCCGGGACCCCGGTCGGCGTGTACGTGGGCGGGTTCGTGGTGGACCAGTCGGTGATCGGTGTGGTCGGTCCGGCGCTGTTCCACACCGATATGCACACCCCGGCCAGCGCCTCGTACACCATGCTGTCCAACCGGATCGCCTACGCGCTCAACCTGACCGGTCCCGCGCTCACGGTCGACACCGCGTGCTCGTCGTCGCTGGTGGCCTTCCATCTCGCCTGCCAGGCCCTCGACAACGACGACTGTCACATCGCAGTGGCCGGCGGCGTGAACGTCATGTTGCAGCCGGAGACGTTCGTGCTGATGTGCAAGGGCAGCTTCCTCGCCGCGGACGGCCGGTGCAAATCCTTCGATGCCGCCGCCGACGGTTACGGCCGGGGTGAGGGTGCCGGCATGGTGGTGCTGAAGAAGCTCGACGACGCGGTGCGCGACGGTGACCGCGTGTACGCCGTGGTCAAGGCCACCGGCGCCAATCAGGACGGCCGGACCACAGCGATCACCGTGCCGAACGCGGATGCCCAAGAGGCCCTTGCCCGTACGGTGTGCACCCGGGCGGGCCTGACCCCGGACGCGATCACCTACGTGGAGGCGCACGGCACCGGCACCCTGGTCGGCGACCCGGTCGAATTGCGGGCGCTCGGCCGCGCTTTCGGCGCACCGGCGGGCCGCACCGGACCGCTGGGCGTCGGCTCGGTCAAGGCGACCTTGGGCCACACCGAAGCCGCGGCGGGCGTCGCGAGCGTCATCAAGGCGGCGTTGGCCATTCGGCATCGGGTGATTCCGCCGCAGGGCTGGCTCGACAAGCCGAATCCGGACATCCCGCTCGACGAGTTGGGCCTGCGCATCCAGGTCGACGCCGAACCGCTGCCGCCGCATGCCGATCCGATGACAATCGCGGTCAACGGCTTCGGCTACGGCGGCACCAACGCGCACGCGATCCTCCAGGAGTACCGCGCGCAACCGGTGCACCCCGGCCCCGCGCCCGCCGCGCGGCACTACGGAATCCTGCCTCTCTCCGCCCGCAGCACCGGCGCGGCGCGCGCCATCGCGGGCCGCTTCGCCGATCTGCTCGACGCCGGCGCCGATCCGGACCGGTTGGCCGAGGCCGCCTGGACACGCTCGGCCCATCACCAGTTCCGCACCGGCGTGCTGATCGGCGACTCCGACGACGTGCGGCACCAGCTGCGGCAGTTCGCCGCGGGCGAGGGCCGTGACGCGGCGCGCACGGTCGCGGCCCGCATCCCCGAACCGGTGTTCGTGTTCTCCGGCATGGGACCGCAGTGGTGGGGCATGGCTCGCGAATTGCTTTGTGCCGGTGGTATCTTCGCCGAGACCGCGGCGCGCGTCGACGCCGAGTTCGGCAAGCTGGCGGACTGGTCGATCATCGACGCGCTCTTGCAGCCCGAAGCGGAGTCGCGGGTCTCGCGCACCGAGGTGGCGCAACCGGCCAACTTCCTGGTTCAGGTGGCGCTGGTGAGCGAGCTGGCCCAGTACGGGATCACCCCGGCCGCGATCATCGGCCACAGTGTGGGCGAGGTGTCGGCGGCCTATGTCAGCGGCATGCTCTCGCTGCGGGAGGCCGTGCGGGTCGCCTACCATCGGGCCAGATTGCAGGCGAGCACCGCGGGCTCCGGCGGCATGCTGGCCGTCGGCCTGCCGCTCGAGCGGGCCCGCGCACTCGTCGCCGACGACCCGCGCGTCGATCTCGCGGCGATCAACAGCGCGAGCTCGCTCACATTGTCCGGCGACCCGCAGCGCCTGGACGAGATCGCGGAAAAGCTCACCGAGGAAGCCGCTTTCGCGCGCCGGCTCCGGGTGGAGGTGCCTTACCACAGCCGGTTGATGGACCCGATCCTCGCCGAACTGCGGACCGAGCTCGCCGACCTCGCACCCAAAGAGCCCACCGTGCCGCTGTATTCGACGGTGACCGGCGAACTCGTCAGCTCGGGGACCTGGGACGCCGAATACTGGTGTGCGAACGTCCGTCAGCCGGTGCGCTTCTACGACGCGGTGGTGCGGGCGATCGGTGCGGGCAGCCGGGTGTTCCTCGAGGTCGGCCCACATCCGGTGTTGTCCGGCAACATTCGGGAGGCCCTGGTCGAGGCCGACGTGCACGGCACCACGGTCCCGACGCTCGATCGCAAGGCCGCCGATTCCGTGAGTATCCGCCGCACCCTCATCGGCCTGTACAGCGCGGGGGTGCTCGAACCGGAACAATTGTTCCCGGCCGACGGTCCGCGGACCGCACACGTCCCACTGCCCCGCTACCCGTGGCAGCGCACCCGATTGCATTCGACACTGCCACTTTTCGAGCAGGCCAGGCTCGGCTCCCCGGACACCTACGCCATGCTCGGTGATCCCGATGTGGAGGGTCGCGCGGACTGGCTGCTCCAGGTCGGCACCGAATTGCTGCCGTGGCTGGCCGATCACGTGGTCAACGGGGTCCGGATCATGCCGGGCGCCGCCTACCTGGACGCGGCGCTCAGTGCGACGGCCACCCGGCTCGGCGTCAAACGCGTTGCGCTGGAACAGGTCCGTTTCGTCGCGCCATTGATCATGGCCGCACCGGATGTGCCGCTCATGGCGCTGAGTGTGGAGGAGTCCAGCGGCCGCTTCCTGATCCGGTCCCGCAACGCGACCGGAACGGCCTGGACCGTGCACGCCTTCGGGCGCACCCTCACCGGCAGTCACCTGCCCTCGAAGGCAACCGTTCCGGAGGTCGAGGTCGGTATCGACATCGACCCGGACATGTTCTACACCGGGCTGGCCGCGGCCGGGCTCCAGTACGGTCCGTCGTTCCGCCGGGTCACCTCCATGCGAGTCGGCCGGGATACGGCGGTGGCCACCGTCGACGGCACGATCGCCGCGGACTCCGGCCATCTCGCGCACCCGGCGGTGGTGGACGCCGCCATGCAAACGGCGGCACTGCTTTTCGCCGACGAGCGGATCAACGAGGGCGTCATGGTGCCCGTCGGCGTGGCCGCCGTCCGGTTGCTCGCCCCGATACCCGAGCGGGCCACGGTGGTCGCCCGCCGTGACCCCAAGGCGCGGTTGCGCGCCGACGTCGACGTGCTCGACGCGGAGCACAATCTCGTCCTGCGTTTGACCGGACTCCAGATCGGCGCGTTGAAGCCCGGTGACGATCCGCTGCACCGGATGGCCGAGTTCTACTACCGCGAAACCATCGAGCGACGCGACCCCATCGACCTGACCGCACTACCGGACGCCGGCACGGCCACGACCCTTGTGATCGCCCTCGGAAACAGCACTCGCGCCGAGCAGTTGGCGGCCGCGATCCCGGGCGCGCGGCACTACCTCGCCGGATCGGATCTGGAAACGACGCTCGCCGAACAGCTGCGGCAGGCCCGCACAGACGAATCCACCCGGCTGCACGTGTGCGTGGTTGCGGGTTCGGGCACCGATGATCTGGAGGATCTGCGGACGTTGCAGCGGATCGCCGTCGCGGTACGCGAATTCGCCGATCCGAAGGCCGAGGAGCAGACACCGCAGTCCGTCTTCGGCGACGGATCGGTGCACGTCACGCTGATCACCGAGCGCGCGTTCACGGTGCCGCACAGCACGATCGCGCCGGATTCGCACCAATCCGCGCTGGCCGGGGCACGGCGAGTGCTGCTGAACGAACAGACCTCGTTGCGCTGGCGGCTGATCGATGTGGCCCCGGAGACCGGTATCGCCGAGATCGTCACCGAACTCGCGATACCGGGCGCGTTCTCCTACGACAACACCGACGAAGTGCTGCTGCGCGACGGTCAGCGCTGGGCTCCGGTGGTGACCAAACCGCTGCCGGACCGTCTCGCCGCGCACGACACCGCCGCACCGCTCACCGATCCGGAGGCGAACTTCGAGCTCGAACTCCCCCGCACCCGGCTGCTCTCGGCACTGGCCTGGCGCGAATGCCCGCGCCGCGCACCGGGACCCGGGCAGGTGGAGGTGCGGATGCAGGTCATCGGGCTGAATTACAAGGATCCGCTCAAGGTCATCGGTCTGCTCGGCGAAAGAGAGCTGGCACCAACCTATTTCGGCACCGTTCCCGGCATGGAGGGCGTCGGCACGGTGGTGCGTATCGGCCCCGGCGTCGACGGGCTCGGCGTGGGCGATCTGGTGGCGGTCGCGGCGAAGGGCATGATGCGACGCTTCGCCCTGATCGACCGGCAACTCGTCATCCCCCTGCCTGCCGATACCGACCCCGGTTATTGCACCAGTGCCATCGCTTTCGCGACCGCCGAATACGCCCTGCTGGAGCTGGCACGGCTGGAGCCGGGCGAGACGGTCCTGATCCATGGCGCGGCCGGCGGTGTCGGCACGGCCGCCATCCAGGTCGCAAAGGCACGGGGCGCGCGCATCATCGGCACTGCCGGCACCGACGAACGGCGCAGGCACATCCTGGATCTCGGCGCGGATCACGCGGTGAACTCGCGCTCGCTCGACTTCGTCGACGACGTGCTCGCACTGACCGGCGGCGTCGGCGCAGCGGTGGTGCTCAGCAGCGCTCCCGGGGAGATCTTGCGGCAGAACTTCACCGCCGTAGCCGAATTCGGGCGCATCGTCGAGGTCGGCAAGGCCGATATCTACACCGGTGGCCTGCTGGAGCTGGCCAACTTCGACAAGAACGTGGCCTATTACTCGATGGATCTCGACCGCCTGGTCGCGGTCCATCCACAACGTCTGGCCGGCCTGCTGCAGCGGGTGTACGAGCAGGTCGTGGCGGGCGTCTACCGGCCGCTGCCGTACAAGATGTTCGAAACCCACGAGGTGGGAACGGCTTTCGAGGAGGTCATCCGCTCGACCGGACTGGCTCGGATCGCGTTGCGCATCGATGCGCCGCATCCGCCGGTGCGGCCCTACCTGCCCGATATCGAGATCCACGAGCACGCGAGTTATCTCGTCACCGGCGGGTTCGGCGGTTTCGGCATGGCCACCGGGCGCTGGCTGGTGCTGCGCGGCGCGCGCAGGCTGGTGCTGCTCGGCCGCAGCGGGGCGAGCACCGACGAGGCCCGGCGGCAGCTCGAGGCGTGGCGGACCGTCGGCGTCGAGGTGATCGAGGCACTCGTCGATGTCACCGACACCGCGGCGGTCGCCGCGGTGCTCGCCCGGGCGCACACGGCCGAACACCCGCTGCGCGGGGTGTTCCATGCGGCGGGCGCGGTGTCCGACAACCGCATCGAGCTCATGACGCCCGAGCAGCTGGCACAGGTGTATCGGCCGAAGGTGCACGGCGCCCGCGCCCTGCACCGCGCGGTCACCGAGGCGGGCATCGAGCTGGACATGTTCGTGCTGTACTCCTCCGGCGGCTCGATGTACGGCATCTACGGCCAATACAACTACTGCGCGGCCAATGTCGCGGTCGAGGCGCTGGCCGAGGAATGGGCCAGAGCCGGCGAGCGAGCCCTGTGCATCGGCTGGGGTCACCTCTCCGGTGCGACCGGCGGGATGGCCGCCGACGCCACCGCGACCAAGTATCTCGACCTGGTCGGCTTCGGCCCGATCGATATGGCCGACGCCACCGCGTATCTGGAGCAGACGCTGCGACTGCGCGACACCAACGCCGCCATCATCCCCACCGACTGGGCCAAACTCACCGGCACCTTCCCACAGCTGACCCGCACCGGCCGGACGATCGAGCTGGCCAAGGCCTCGGCCAAGGACACCTCCGAATTGGCCCGCCTGCGCGCCGAACTCGTCGAACTGGACGACAGCAAACGCGGGCCGTTCATCGCCCGCAAGATGGCCGCGGAACTGGCCGTGGTGATGGGCGTGCCGGTGGAGTCGATCGATATGACGGTGCCGGTGCCCGAGCTCGGCCTGGATTCCCTGATGGCCGTCGAACTCGGCGCACGGGTCACCAAGACGCTGGGCATCGACCTGATGTCCTTGCAGATGGGCCGATCGTTCAGCCTGGAACAGGCCGGACCCAAGGTGGCCGAACTCGTACTCGCCGCCGAACCCGGTCGGCCGCAACCGAATCCCGAGCCGGTGGCGGCGCCGTGATCGACCTCGGACTGATCGACGAATGGAACCCGCCGCCCGGCCGACTGGTCACCTGGGTCGCCACCCCGGCGGCCGTGGCGCGGGCGGCCACGGCCCCGGCGCATCCCGCGCCGCCCTCGCACCAGCAGGAGGAGTACCTGCGGCTGGCCGACCGGCACGCGGCCGCGGACTTCCGCTATTCGGGCCTGTGCCTGGTGACCGCCGAAATACCGACGGGCGAACTCGATTACGCCGCGATGACGCGCAGCATCAACGCGTTCCTGCTGCGCCATGACACCTTTCGCACCTGGTTCGCCCTCGAACCCGACGGCACGGTCCGGCGGCACCTGGTACCCGAAGAAGTAGTCGACTTCGCGCCGATCGACTACGGCGAACTCGACGACGCGGCCGCCATCCGCGAGCACGTGCAGAAGACGACGCCCGGCCCGTTCCAATGGGATTGCTTCTCCTTCGGCGCGATCGCGCACGGCGATTCGACCACGGTCTACCTCGCGGTGGACCATCTGCACACCGACGGCCTCGGCCAGTACCTGTCCTGCGCCGACCTGGCCTACCTCTACGCCCGGGAGGCCTGGCAGGTCGGCGACCTGCTCGACCCCACCGCCAGCTACCTCGAATACTGTTGCGCCGAACGCGAACTCACCGCCCGCCTGCGCCTCACCTCGCCCGGTGTGCAGAAGTGGCTGGAATTGATTCGTGGCAACGACGGCGAATTGCCCTCCTTCCCCCTGGATCTCGGCAAACGCACCGATGGTTACAACCGCAGCGCGCATCGCACGAGCACGCTGCTCACCGAAGCCGAGGCACGCCGGTTCGAGCAGGTCTGCCGCAGCCACGGGGCCGAGTTCGCAGGCGGGATATTCGCCGCGGCGGCCCTCGCCGAGGCCGAACTCACCGGCAGCGACTACTACTTCGGCATGACCCCGATCAGTACCCGCACCACCCCCGCCGAACGGGCCTCGGTGGGATGGTATGTCGCGCTGGTACCGGTCGCCTTCCCGATCACTACCCCCACCTTCACCCGGGTGGTGGCGATCGCGCAGCGGGCCTATGAGAACGGTATCCGGCTCGCGCCCACGCCCTTTCATCGCGTACTCGAACTATTGCCCGCCGACACCGACATCCGCGTGCGGCCCGGCTGGGCTGCACCGATGATCTCGTTCGTGGACGCGCGCGACTTCGTCGGCCACGAATTCTTCGACCTGGTGCACGGTGGCATCTTCGCCAACCGGGCCGCCTCGGAGGAAGTGCTCGTCTGGATCAACCGGATGCCGTCGGAAACGACGTTGAGCGTCATCTACCCGGGTACGCCGGTGGCGCACCACTCCGTTCGCCGCTACGTCGAGGCGATGCGGACGATCTTCGCCGCGGTGGCCGGGCGGTCGTCGTAGTCCTGGCCTCGGTGGCCTATCGGTGCCCGGGCTCCAGCACGAAGACCGGGATCACTCGCTCGGTCTGCTGCTGGTATTCGGCGTATGCCGGATACGCGGCGAGCGCGCGCGCCCACCACTCGGCCTTCTCGTCCCCCGTGACCTCGCGGGCCGTCATCTCCTGGCGGGCCGCCCCGTCCTGAAGTTCGACGTGCGGATCGGCTTTGAGGTTGAAGTACCACACCGGGTGACGCGGGTAGCCGGCCTTGGAAGCCACGGCGGCGTAGCACCCTTCGTGCTCCACGCGCATCAACGGGATCTTGCGGATCTTGCCGCTCTGCCCGCCGCGCATGGTGACGATGACGACGGGCAGGCCGGTATCCCAGAGTGTCGTTCCCTCTGTGCCGCCCGACTTCTCGTACAGCTCGACCTGTTCGCGTATCCACTGCGCCGGGCTCGGCCCGTACTCGCCTTCGAACGGCATCGCATGCACCCCCGTCGTCGCGTACCGATCATGGTACGCACCCGGACAAGAGCACCCGGGAATCCGCCGGGCAAGCTAGGCGACCAACTCCATCACCCCGCGCGGGGCGGCGGCCGGTTCGGTCGGAAAGCCGAACCGCACCAGCCGGTGCGGCGGGTCCACCTCGAAATGGGCGGTGGACGCGGGCAGGAAACCGCCGATCATCTTGTCCAGCATGGTGTTCACGTGCGCGAAGCCCGGCCGCAGATACACCGGCCAGCAGCGCACGCGGCCCGCGGGCACCTCGACGGTGGTCTGCTTCTGCACCCGCGCGAGCACTGGCCAGTGCACCGAGAAGGCCAGCCACAGGTCCAGCGACAACTCCGCGCCCTCGTAGAAGTCCAAGCCCCGGAGCAAGGTCAGGCCGCCGAGGAACGGCACCACGTCCGACGGGAAAGGCGCTATGCCGCTGCCGAATTGCAGGTGCGTGGTGTCGAGGAAGTGCGCTTCCTCACGGGACACCACGACGTCCCGCGACCGCGTTTCGGCCCGATAGTCCGCCGCGCGCAACCAGCCGCCCGCCCGGCTGAACCGCTGTTCGACGGTCACCGTCGTCGCTGCCTCGCCGGTCCGCAATTCGAGCGTCGAGTGGTAATCGAGTTCGGTCCTCGTCACCACGCTGGTCACCTCGAATGACGATGGCTGATCGGCGACTCCCCCGGTGTAGACGGACTTCTCGCCATCGGGAATCACGGGATCACGGAACGTGGCGCCCACATTTCCTCCTTGGTGGCCGGAACAAACCTTCGATCCCCATTCAAATGCGTTCCGGCCGAGGACTCGGCGCGAATTCACCGGCGCTACGACGACTCACAAAATCAGTGCGGCTCGAAATGGGGCCCGCACAAGTCGTCCGGTCACGGGCCGAGCGCCGCACGCAGCACAGGCCAGGAGTTGTGCAGGTCCTGCTGCCAATAGCCCCAGGAATGCGTGCCCTCCCGCAGATCGAACGTCGCCGGAATATTCAACTCTCGCAGTCGGGTACGCAGTTGCGCCGTACAGGCCGACGCGACGACGTCCAGCAGGCCGCCGACCGTGAGCTGATCCAGCAGTTTCAGCGGATTCGCGTCGATACCGGGTCCGTCCAGCGTGTCGAGCGGCCCCGGACGGCCGCTCCCCGTCGATACGTAGATGGTCGTGCCGCGCAGCCGGTCCGCGTGCAGGTAGGGATCATTGGCCGCCCAGGCGGGATCGGTGGGCGGGCCCCACAGGTTCAGCGGGTTGCCCTGCTTGCCGAGCACCACGGCATCGACCATCGTCTGCCCGAACGGATCGCTGGTGCGCACACAGCCGCTGTAGGAACCGATCGCGCGAAAACGGCCGGGTGCGGCCAGGGCCAAGCGGAACACCGCCGAACTCGCCATCGAGGGCCCAGCAACGGCATTAGCGCCGGTGCCGCGGAACGCCGAATCGATGATCGGGGGCAATTCCGCGGTGAGGAAGGTCGTCCACTGCTGCCTGCCGAGGATCGGATCATCGGCGCGCCAGTCCGCGAAGAAGCTGCCGCCCCCGCCGACCGGCATCACCACCGTCACCTGCTGATCGGCGAAGAATCGCTCGGCGTCGGTCTCGGTCAGCCAGTTCCCGCCGTCGCGCCACCGGTCGTGCTCGCCGCCGCCGTCGATCCCGTTGAGCAGATACAAGACCGGAGCGGGCTGCGAAACATCCACCGCCGGAAGCACTTCGACCGAGATCGCCCGGCGCATCGCCACGGAGTACACCGTGAGGTCGAGCACGCGTCCCGGCCCCGGCCGCACGTCGATCAGCCGCGAGCCGTTCGCCGCCGTCGACGCCTGGGCCGCGACCGACTGCGACGGCTCCGCGAAAGCCGCTCCGCCGGAGCACAGCACGACCGCGACGCCGAGCACCGCAGCTATCCGGCGACCGCCCCGTCCGTCCCCGCCGCCCATCCGCACCTCCGCGCACCACCAGGGGTAATAGCCCGACGGTAAGCCGCTTTCGGGACCGTGAGCCGCAATCCTGTTGCGGATTGGGTGGATTCACATCGTCGCCGGTGCACCGTTGGGCAGCGCACACAATGTAGGAGTAAATGGTGAGCAACAGGGCAGATCAGCCCCATACTGGGAGCGATTGCAGGTTGCCGGTTCGCTGACGCATCGGCGCGACGGGTGACCCGCGGATCGAGGGGCACCCGCCGGCCCCGAGCTGTTCGAACCGGCCGACGAGAAGTGCGTGAGTTGGTTACCGACGTCATCGATGTGGGGGCGGACTTCCCGGTCGCCCGTAAAGCGCTGTGGGATCTGTTCCTGGAACCGCAGACCTATCCACGGTTGTTCGCCGGAATCGGCGCCTGCGAGCTCGTGGAGGAGAGTCCGGACAGCCGGATCGTGCGGGTGCGCATCGGCACCGCCGAATCCGGCATCCGCACCCATCAGCTGCGCCTCACCGTGCGCCGCTGGTACGAGAGCTTCGAACTGCAGTGCCCGGGCACCGGCAGTTTCGTGTCGGTCCGCCTGCGCGGTGACGAGGAGCGCACCAAGATCGTCGTCACCGTGTTCGCCCCGGGCCGGCTGCATCCCGGGATCGCCGAGGGGTCCAACGCCGCGGTGATGTCCTGGGTGAACGCCGGCCTGCGGCGCGCGGTGGACGTCATCCGCGGCGCGCGGACCTCGACGGTGGTCAATGCCGAGAACTCGCCGCTGCGCAGGCAGGTGAGCGTCGCCAAGCAGATGGTCACCGTCGGCGTCGGGCGCACCAGCAGCCTGGCGACCGGGGTCAAACAGGCCCGCTCCCTTGCCAAGTGGGGCTTCAACCTGGCGGGCGGATACGCGACGGCGGCCGCGTACGCACCGGACCGGATCGCGATCATCGACGATTCCGGCACCCGCACCTTCGCCGAGATGCACACGCGGACAAGCGCACTGGCCGGCGCGCTGGCCGCGCTCGACCTCGGCTTCGGCGATACCATCGGGCTGCTCGCCCGCAACCACGCCGGCATGGTCGAATGTATGGTCGCCGCAGGCAAACTCGGCGTCGACGTGGCGCTGTTGAACGTCGGCCTGTCCGGCAGGCAGATCGAGGACATCGTGCAGCGCCACCGGCTCGCCGCACTGTTCGTCGACGGCGACCTCGAGCAGCTGGTCCACTATCTGCACGCCGACCTGCCGCGCTTCAACACCGACGGCCGCCCGCCGGTGCCGGGCCGGGCCACCCTCGACGATCTGATCGCCGAGGGCGAGCGCCCGTTCCGGCTGCCGAACCGCGCGGGCAGGCTGATCGTGCTGACCTCCGGCACCAGCGGCACCCCCAAAGGCGCGCGCCGCCCGGAACCGAAGGGCTTCGGCACCATCGCCGCGTTGCTGTCGCGGATTCCGCTGCCGATGGCGGAGCCGATGCTCATCCCCGCGCCGCTCTTCCACACCTGGGGCCTGGCCGGTTTGCAGATCAGCACACCCTTGCGCGCGACCGTCGTACTGCCGGAGCGCTTCGACGCCGAGGACTGCCTGCGACTGGTCGCCGAGCACCGCGTCGCCAGCATGATCGTGGTGCCGACCATGGTGCACCGCATCCTCGATCTCCCGGCCGCGGTACGCGACCGCTACGACACCGCGAGCCTGCGTGCCGTCGTCAGCTGCGGCGCGCCGCTGGCCGGGGCGACGGTGCTGCAGTTCATGGATGTCTACGGCGACATCCTCTACAACGTCTACGGTTCTACCGAAGTCTCGTGGGCCACCATCGCCACCCCCGACGATCTGCGCACCGCGCCGACCACCGCGGGCAGGCCACCGCTCGGCACCCGCATCGCGGTGCTCGGCCCCGATCAGCGCCCGGTGCCGCTGGGCGTCACCGGGCACATCTTCGTCGGCAACCACATGCTCTTCGACGGCTACGTGAACTCCGCGCCGCCCACCGAGGCCGACGGCATGCTCGACACCGGCGACCTCGGCTACCTCGATGTCGCGGGCCGGCTCTTCATCGCGGGACGCGACGACGAGATGATCATCTCCGGCGGCGAGAACGTCTTCCCCCGCCCGGTCGAGGAGGCTCTGGCGCATCTGCCACAGGTCAGCGAGGTCGCCGTGGTCGGCGTACCGGATCAGGAATTCGGCCAGCGGCTCGCCGCGTTCGTGGTGAAACGCGG
>NZ_BAFT02000059.1 GCF_000308475.2 Nocardia brasiliensis NBRC 14402
AGAACTCAGAACCAGTGCGCGAGCCGGACAACCGCGCGATGCGGAACTCATGAAGCGCAGCGGCCATCCGACGCACGCTTTCTCGGCGTCGGACTCGGCGCCGCGATAGCGCCTGCCACGAAACCTGTTGAGGCGCAAGCCTCAACGCGCCCCGAGTGTCTGGCACACGCACCGGAGCCGCGAGCAGCGGGAAGCTGGAATTACCCCACGTGTTCGCGCAGGTACGCCAAATCTTCGGCTACGCCGTCGCCCGGGGTTTCCAGGATGACCGGGGCGTCCGCCGTTTTGCAGACTTCGGCGAGCAGTTGCGGGTCGATGGTGCCGTCGGCGAAGTTGGCGTGCCGGTCGGCGCCGGAGTTGAATTCGTCGCGGGAGGAGTTGAGGTGCACCAGGTCGATGCGGCCGGTGATCGCCTTGATCCGTTCGACGATGCCGACGAGGTCTTCGCCCCCAGCCCAGGCGTGACAGGTGTCCAGGCAGAACCCGGCGCCGTAATCGCCTACGGCGTCCCACAATCGGGCGATCGAATCGAAATGCCGGGCCATGGCGTGATTGCCGCCCGCGGTGTTCTCGATCAGGATCGGCACGGCGAAGCCGCCTTTGTCCTGCTGGCGTTCGAACAGCTTGCGCCAGTTGTCGATACCGGTGTCGAGTTCGGCGTCGGAGCGCACGTGCCCACCGTGCACGACGAGACCGAGGGCACCGAGCTCGGCGGCCGCTTTGGCCTGCTGGGCGACGGCGTTGCGCGACGGCATGCGCAACCGGTTGTTCAGGCTCGCCACATTGATCTGATAGGACGAGTGCACCACCACGTCGATCGGGCTGGCCAGAATCTCTTCGGTGCGTGGATGGGGTGTGGGCTTGTCCCAACTCTGCGGATCGACGACGAACATCTGGATGACATCGGCGCCGAGTTTCTCACCGAAGCCGATCGGGTCGCTGTCGAGCCGGACGTGTGCTCCAATGCGCATAGGGGCCAGCTTAACGACCACCCCCGACAGCGATCCGAGGATGCGCAGACCCGGTCTGTTGCATCACAGAGCCCCCGCGAGATACATCGGTAGTATCCGCGCGCTCGACCCGACCAGGGGGTGCACACCCGTGTTGCAGACTGGCGAAGTCTTCGCCGGCTATGTCATCAGACGCGTCCTCGGCCAAGGCGGTATGGGCATCGTCTACCTGGCACAGCATCCGCGGCTACCTCGGCTGACCGCCCTCAAACTGTTGAAACGCGAGCTGTACACCGAGCTGGAGATCCGGCGGCGGTTCGAGCGCGAAGCCGATCTCGCGGCCGGACTCGATCACCCGAACATCGTCACGGTCTTCGACCGCGGGGCGCAGGATCAGCAGCTGTGGATCTCCATGCAGTACGTGCCGGGCGCGGACGCCTCCTGCGCCGACGTGAACGTGCTCGAGCCGGGACGCGCCGTACAGATCGTCGGAGCCACCGCGAACGCCCTGGATTTCGCGCACGCGAATCGGGTGCTGCACCGCGACGTGAAACCGGCCAACATCCTGCTGGCCAAGGCGCCGATCGGACAGCACGAACGGGTGCTGCTCACCGATTTCGGGATCGCGAGCGTGCGCGGCAGTGACACCACGCTGAGCTCGTCGGGTGCGATCACCGCGACGCTGGCGTTCGGTGCGCCGGAACAGCTGATCGGCCGGCCGCTCGACGACCGCGCCGATCAGTATTCGCTCGCGTGCACACTGTTCTGGATGCTCACCGGCGCGCCGCCCTATCCCGGCACCAACCCGGCCGCGGTCGTGCACGGCCACTTGCACGCCCCGGTGCCCGCGCTGAGCCGCATCCGCCCCGGCCTGCCGCCCGCCCTCGACCGGGTTCTCGCCCGCGCGCTCGCCAAAAACCCCGCCGACCGCTACCCCAGCTGCGCCGAGTTCGCCGCCGCGGCCGAGCACGCCCTCGCCGCCGCGCCGCACCACCAGCCGCCCTACCCGCACTACGCACCCCGGCCCGCCGCGACGCGCCCGCTGCCCTCGCACGCCGGAGCGTGGTCGACGCCCTCACACCCACCGCAGCACACCGCGCCCAGCCGACAGCAGCCGATGCACTCGGACCGGACCGCCGACGTGCCCTCGAACGGGGCGACGACGCCCGCGACCGTTCCTTCGCACGCCCCGGATCGAAGCCCACACTCCCTGCCGCAATCCGGTGTCTCGCCCCCGGGTCGGCCGGACGCGACAGCGACGTCTTCGCAACACGCCCCCGCCGCGCCGCCGCGAAGCGCCCCCGCCGCGCCGAACCAGCCGCATGCCACATGGCACAGTCGACCGACGCCACCGCAACCGCAACTCGCGCCGCCGCCGTTTCTAGCCGCACCGCCCGAACCCGCACCGCAACCGCGATCCGCCCCGCATAACCCACCGTCGCCGCCGCAGTGCCCACCGCCAAGCCCTCCGGCGACGACGCCGATCGCCTAGACGTCCGGGGAGCGCGCCGATCGCGCACCGGGCGAACGGCCGCCGGGCGGACAGTCCGGGAACGGCGCATCGGGGCCGAGCGTGCCGCGGGCGCCGAGATCGGTTCCCCCGCAGCCCTTTCCGGCGCCCCGCCTGCCGGTTCGGCGCGGGACGATCGAGATGCCCGACCTGCCGCGGCGGCCCGGTTCGGCGGGCCGCACCCAGGCTCCGCCCCCAGAATCACGGCCACCGCCGATAGCGATCAGCTATCGAATATCGCTGGTGCCGACCGGCTTTCGCCGCAAAGCCGACGGTCCTGCGACAACTGCTATGGTTTCGATGTTTTCCGTGGTCCGGCCAGTGCCTGATCGCGCGTACTTATGCTGTACGCCTGTTCGCCGGTGGGTCCCGGCGCGCGGCGGGAAGTGGAGCAGACATGCTGGCCAGCGGTGACGTCTTCGCCGGCTATGTCATCGATCGGCAACTGGGTCGCGGTGGCATGGGTTCGGTCTACCTGGCGAAACACCCTCGGCTACCGCGGATGACCGCGTTGAAGTTGCTGAATCGGGAGATGTTCTTCGACAAGGAGGTGCGGGCGCGGTTCGAACGGGAGGCGGATCTGGTCGCCCAGCTCGATCACCCGAACATCGTCACGGTGTACGACCGCGGCCTCGAGGACGAGCAGCTGTGGATCTCGATGCAGTTCATCGACGGTATCGACGCCGCGTCGGTGCAACCGCAGGCCCTGCCGCCGCAGCGCGCCGTGCAGATCATCAAGGAAACCGCCGACGCGCTGGATTACGCGCACGGCATCGGCGTCCTGCACCGCGATGTGAAACCCGCGAACATCCTGCTGGCCCGCTCCGGCGGCGGCCGCGGCGAACGCGTCTATCTCACCGACTTCGGTATCGCCCGGTTCCGTGACGACACCGGCCACCTGACGCAGACCGGCACCTTCACCGCCACGCTGGCCTACGCCTCGCCCGAACAGCTCACCGGGGCGTCGCTGGATCACCGCTCCGATCAGTATTCACTGGCGTGCTCGCTGTTCTGGCTGCTCACCGGGTCGGGCCCGTTCGCCGCGACCAATCCGGCGGCCGTCATCCAGGGGCACCTGCAAGGCACGGCACCCGCTTTGAGCACCCATCGGCAGGGCCTGCCGTACGCCTTGGACGGCGTGCTGGCCAAGGCGATGGCCAAGCGCCCGGACGACCGGTTCCCCACCTGCGCCGATTTCGCCGCCGCCGCCAAGCAGGCACTCAACGCGCCCAGCGCGCCGTCCATGCCGCTGGCCGGCGGGCCGCGCCCGTACACCGCCCCGCCGATCCCGGTGACCGGCCCACGCCCGACGACCGCGCCGCCGATCCCGGTGACCGGCCGGCCCTACCAGCACGCGCCGACCCCGCC
>NZ_BAFT02000058.1 GCF_000308475.2 Nocardia brasiliensis NBRC 14402
CGCCTCGGCGGTGACGCGCAACCAGCCGACCATCTCCCGCCCGCCCATCACCATGGGCCGCACGATGTCCCGCGCGAGCAGGTCGTCGTGCTCGCGCGGGTCGACCCGGACCAGCAGCCCGCCCTGCCCGCTGGCCGCCACCGCCATATTGCCGCCGATCAGGAAGGCCAAGCCGCCGAACATCTTTCGTTCCGACAGCGCCGGCCCCGGGGTGATCATCAGCCGGATGCGATCGGCCAATTCCTCGTCATACGCCATGGCGGCATTGTCTCCCCGGGCACCGACAGGTTCCGGTCAAGCACCGATGGCCGCGGCGAACAGCGGCCAGGACAGGTGCACGTCGTCCTGCCAGTAGGTCCAGGCGTGCGTGCCCGCCGGACGCAGGTTCGCGGTGACCGGGATGCCGAGCTGATGCAGCCGATCCACGAACGGCCGGGTGCAGCCGCCGACGACGGTCTCCATCACACCGCCGACCAGGACCCGATCGATCAGCCGAACCGGATTCCCGTCGATCCCGGTGTCGCTGATGCTGTCGTGCTCGCCGGGCGCACCGGTGCCCGAGGAGACGTACAGCGCCACCCCGCGCAGGCGATCAGCCTGCACTGTCGGATCGTGCGCGAGCCACGCCGGATGGTCCGGCGCGCCCCACATGTTCGCCGCGTTCGCGCCGAACACCGCGAGCTGCGAGGTGACCAGCGCCTGCGCCCCGGCGTCGCTGGTGCGCGGGCAGCCGCTGTAGGCCCCGACCGCCTGGTACATGCCGGGCGCGCCGATCGCCAGATTCAGCGCCGAGGTGGCCGACATGGAAAGTCCCGCAACGGCATTGCGCCCCGTCATGGCGAATCGCGATTCCAGCAGCGGCGGGAGCTCCCTGGTGAGGAAGGTGGTCCACTGATTGCGGCCGAGCGCGGGATCGTCCTGCAGCCAGTCGGTGTAGAAGCTGGCCCGCCCGCCGATCGGCACGATCACGTTGACGTTCTTGTCCGCGAAGAAGTCCGCGACGTCGGTGCGGCGCATCCACGGCCCGCCGTCCTCGCCACCGTCGACGGCATTGAGCAGATACAGCGCGGGTGCGCCCGCGCCGGGATGCGACATCCACAGGGTGATCGGCTTGTTCATCGCGGCGGAATGCACGACCACCTCTAGTTGCCGTCCGCCGAGCGGCCGCACGTCGAGGATGCGGGAATCGGGATCGGCGCCCGCCGTCACGGCCGGGACGATCGCGGCGAGCAGCACGAGCAGGGAAACCAGGCAACGCATCAGCCGGCGCATGATGTCGAGTATCTATCAGCCGGATCGCGACCCGTGGCATTCAGCGGGCGTGTTCGTCCGGCGAGTGAACACGCAGGTCGGTGATGCCATCGTCGGCGACCCCGGTTCGTTGCAGCCGTTCGGCTATCGACCAGCGAAGACGGCGCGGCAGATCGGGCGCCACCTGGGTCAGGTAGGCGTACAGCCATTCGGTACGTTCGACGAGGAACGGGAAGTCGGTGTTCATCATCTTGCGGATCACCAGCATCGGCAGCGGCGCGTCGAGCGGGCGGAAGTCCTTGTTCCACAACCCGGATACGCCGCAGCCCGGATAGAACTGGCCGAGCATCAGCCCGTCGGCCACCACGGCGGTCTTGCGCGCCTGATGCACCGCGTCGACCGGACCGTACCGGGTGAGGTCGGGGAACAGCGTGATGGCGGCCAGCATGCCGGCGTCGCGTCCCGCGGCGGCGCGCAGCGCGCGATAGATCTCGAAGGCGTCGTCCACCGCGGCGGTCATGGTGTCGACGGCCGGTTGCGCGCCGGGCACGACGGCCACCCACAGGCTGTGGTGCGTCATCGTATGGCGCACAAAAGGACACACCGGCCCGTCCCGGCCCAGGGCGGGATCCGGACGGGCCAATCGGTCGGCGAGATACCGTAACAGCTTGTCCGCATGCGGGTTTCGCTCCGCCCAAGCGGCCGGGTCGTCGTAGACATTGCACCATTCGAGGCCGGTACGCGGCCCTACCCGGGTGCGCGGGCTCACGACCGGCCCTCGCCCGGGGTGGCGAAACCACCTGTGCGCGGACCGAAATACACGTGGTTCACTGTTCCCGTGCCGCCGTCACGGTTACCGCCGTGCGTTCCAGATGGCGGGCCAGGATCGGCCCGATCACGGCGACGACATCGGAATTGGTGAGCTGAGCATGCGTCGCCGCCACCGGATGTTCGATGAGATCGCCCGTGACGTAGGGCCGCCACATCTCGGCACCGAACAGCTCGGTCATCCCGCGGGTCGCCGAAAAGTACAGCAGGTCACCGTCGTACACACCGGGGCGGTAGCCGTGCGCGAGGGCCACACCGTCCACGTAACCGCGGTGCAGCCGCTCGAGCTGGAGCGCGGACAGACCGGTGCCGAACGACGCACCCGCGCGCGCCAATTCGGCGGCGGCCTCGTCGGCACTCAGCTCCGGGGCGGCGTCGGCGTCCAGTGGTTCGTCACCGAGCAAGTGGGTCAACAGATCTCGCATCCGGGGCACCGGCGGCGGTGCGGCACCGTCCGGGACGACGACGCTGTCCAGCATGGCCAGCGCGCCGACGGCGGCGCCGCGCGCCCGCAGCCGCACCGCGATCGCGTGCGCGATCTGCCCGCCGAGCGACCAGCCCAGCAGGTGATACGGGCCCTCGGGTTGGGCGCGAACCATCGTCGCGACATAGCTGTCGGCCAGTTCGTCGATGGTGCCGATGGTCTCGCCCTGGCCGGTCAGCGTCGGCGCCTGCAGCCCGTACACCGGCCGGTCGGTGATGTAGCGGGCCAGCCCGGCATAGCACCAGGCCAGCGGCACCGCGGAATGCACGCAGAACAGCGGTGGCCGAGTACCGTTGCCGCGCAGGGCGAGTAGCACACCGAGCGCGTCGTCCGCGGTGTCCGCGCCGTCGTAGCCCGAGATGCGCGCCGCGAGTGCGCCGACCGTCGGCGTGGTGTACAGCCAGCGCACGGTGACCGGAACGCCGGTGGCGGCCGCCAGCTCGGCGGAAACCGCCACGCCCAGCAGGGAATTCCCGCCCAGTTCGAAGAAGTCGTCGACCAGGCCGACCCGCGACTGCCCGGTCGCCCGCTCGATCTGCGCGGCGACCAACCGCTCGGTGTCGGTCTCGGGCGCGACGTAGGGACGGGGCGCGGCCACCGGTGGCGGCAGCGCGCCGCGATCCAGTTTCCCGTTGCCCGACACCGGCAATCGATCGAGTTCGACGAGCGCCGCGGGCACCAGCGCCGCGGGCAGCATGCCGCGCAGTCGGCGTGCGGTCGTCGCCGGATCGAACCGCGCGCCCGGCGCGGGCACCACATAGGCGACCAGGCGCGCCTCGGATCGTCCCGGGTCGGCGACGGTCACCACGGCCTGCGCGATCTCGGGGCCCGCGAGCAGGGCCGATTCGATCTCGGCGGGCTCGATCCGCCGCCCGCGCACCTCGACCTGCCCGTCTATCCGGCCGAGGAATTCGAAGGCGCCGTCGGGGCTCGCGCTCACCAGATCGCCGGTGCGATACAGCCGTTGGCCGATGCCGAACGGGTCGGCGATGAAACGCACCGCGGTGCCCGCCGGATCCCGCAGATAACCGTCGGCGACCCCGATGCCGCCGAGATACAGCTCGCCCCGCGCGCCGGGCGGCACCCGGACCAGCCGCGAATCGAACACCACCGCAAGCACTCCCGGCAGCGCCGCACCGATCGATACCGGTTCGCCGGGACGCATCGCCTCGGTTTGCGTTGCCATGACGGTGGTTTCGGTCGGCCCGTACCCGTTGAACAGGCGCACGTGCGGCGCCCATGCGCGGACCAGCTCCGGCGGGCACGTCTCACCGCCGACCACCACGGCGCGCAGCCCCGGTACCGCGGTCGGTGACAAGGTCGCGAGCACCGCGGGCGTGGTGAGGAAGTGGGTGGCGCCGCTGTGCTCGAGCAACCGTGCGAGCGCGCCGCCTGCGACCACGGCGGGCGATGTCACCACCAGTCGGGCGCCGGCCGCGAAACAGCTCAGCAGCTCGAGCAGGTGCGCGTCGAACGACGGCGCGTGCGCATGCAGCACCACCGAATCCCGTTCCACCCCATAGTGTCCGAGGATGTAGTCGGTCAGCGAGCCGAGACCGCGGTGGGTGACCAGCACCCCTTTCGGCACTCCCGTGGTGCCCGAGGTGTAGATCAAGTAGGCGGGGTGGTCCGGCCGTAGCGAGCGCGGCCGCTCGGCATCGTCGATCGGTGTACCCGGCCGGCGCACCACCTGTGTCACCGCACGGACATCGTCGAGCAGCTGCCACTGCACGCTGCACCGGACCGCGCCCACCAGCTCCCCGGTGTCGCAGGGCAGCAGCTTGCGCACCGAGGTGACCGTAAGCCCTTGGCGCGCGCCGGAATCCGCGATCACCGCGGCGATCCGCGCGGGCGGGTCGGCCGGGTCGATCGGGACGAAGCAGGCGCCGGATTTGGCGACGGCCCACAGCGCGAGCACCGACTCCAGCGAGCGCGGCACGGCCACGGCGACGAACTCGCCGGGCCGCGCTCCGGCCGCCATCAGCTGCCGGGCCCACCGGGTCGAGCGCTCGTCGAGTTCGCGATAGGTCATGGTGCGCGTGCCGTCCTGCACCGCGACGGCGTCGGGCACCAGCCCCGCGCGCAGCAGATCGGGCAGCACCCGGATCGGACCTCTCGGCTCGACGGCCACCGGCGTTGGCGGCGCGAGATCCAATGCCGGTGTAGGGCAGTCGGTTCCGGCAGCGAGGAAGCGCGCGAAGTAGTCCAGGAACATGCGATGCTGCCAGGCCACCAGGTCGTATCGGTAGCGCGCCGGGTTGGCGTGAAAATCGATGCTCACCGAGCGCTCGTCCGGACCGGCCTGGTAGCCGTTGACGAGCAGGTCTTCCACCGGCCCGAGCGAAAGCAGCCGCGCCTGCCCGGTCAGCGCGCCGAGACTGAGCGGCTCGGTGAAGCCGAGCACGTTGACCACCGGACCGAAGCCGCCGCGTTCGACGTGCTGCTGCCCGCGATCGCGCTGCATGTCCTCGTAGCGATACCGCTGATGCCGCAGCGCGCCGATCACGCGCGAACGCACCTGCGCGATCACCGTGCCGACCGTCGCGGTGTCCAGACCGGACAACCGCAGCGGCACCACGTTCGACATCGACCCCGCCGACCGGCGCAGCGCCGCGGTCGGGCGCGCGGTGACCGGCAGCGTCAGGGTGACCTCGTCGCGCCCGGTCATCCGCGCCAGATAGCAGGCGAACGCCGCGACCGCGAGTTCCGGGAAGGTGGCGCCGTGCGTGGCACGCGCGGCGGCGAGCAGTTCGGCCGTCGCGGCGTCCAGTGTCGCGCTCACCCGGTGCGGCCGAGGCTCGGGCGCGGCGGGACGACCGGCCAGGCCGACCGGTTCGGTGAGCGTGTGGAGCTGCTCGCGCCAATAGTCCCGGTCCGTCTCGGCGCGCGCCGAATCCTGGTATCGGCGTTCGTCTTCCAGCAGCTCCGGCACGGTGAGCGCCCGCCCGGCAGCTGATTGCGACACCTTCGACGACGTCAGCGAACTACTCACCGCCGCAACGTTTTCCATCGTCATACTGGCGTAGGAGCCGGTGCGCGGGGCACTGTCGGGAACGGCGCGCGCCGACCGGCGCAGCACCCGGGTGGTCGAGCGGCGGCGACCGGCCTCGGCGGGTCCACCGGTTTCGGTCGCGCAGTCGCTCACGGCGTCGAGCCGGTGCGCCGCAACGACTTCCGCGCGGTAGAGCTCACCGGTGCGCCGCAGCACCGCCGCCGCGCCCACCCCGTCCAGCACGATGTGATGGCTGCGCAGATACAGCAGGTGATGATCCGGTCCGACCTGGAACACCGTCGCGACGGTGAGCTGATCGGTGAGCGGGTCGAGCGGTGCGCTGTAGTCGCGCTCCATCAGCTCCAAGGCCGCGGCCATCGGGTCGGCCTGGTCGGTCAGCCGCATCCGCCGGATCGGCAGCTCCGCCGCGGCGGGCACGTACTGGCGCGGATATCCGTCGACCACCCGGAAACGCAGGTGCGGTGACTGCAGTTCGTGGGCCGCGCGCCGGGCGCAGCGCGACATCAGGCCGATCTCGAGCGGACCCGACAGATCCAGGTACATCGCGACCGTGATCGGCACCCCCGGATGCAACTGCTGGGCCACCCACCAGCGCAGCTGCGCCGTCGACAGCGGGTACATCGGCTGTGCCGTGGCGTCGGCTCCGGTCAACACGCCTCCCTGCGATTCGGAAAGCCACCGCTGAATCATCCAGGGGCAAACTTACGGCATCCAGGCGTGAACCCTCCGTAATTTCAGCACAATCGGCGCGTGCATGAGCGGCTACCTGCCCAGATGGTCTGATCCCGCCCATCGGCTCCCCATCGATGCCCGACCCCGGCCGACGGACGAGCACACCCGGCGCTATACGAAGAAGACACCGAGGCGTGTCAGCGCACGCGCGCCCGCACCAGTTCCCGCGCGGCGACGCGATACCGGTCGGCGATGAGCCGGACCACGGCGGGATGGACCCCGATGGGTTCGGCCACGCCGTCGGCCCCGGCGTCGTGCAGACGCTCGTGGAACAGCCCGTGCGCCAGCAGATAGGACGCGACGAAAACTCGCTCGGCCCCGGAAGCACGCAGCGCGGCAACGACATCCGCGACACGCGGCGCACCGGTGGCGATATAGCCGAGCCGGACCGGCGTGTCCAGCCGTTCGGCCAGCATCGCGGCGGCGCGGCGGACATCCTGGCGCGCACGGGGATCCGAGGAACCCGCGGCGGCGAACACGACCGCGTCCCCGGGCCGCCACCCCGCGGCGCGCAGCCGCATGGTCATGATCCGGGCCAGCGCCGGGTCCGGCCCCATAGCCGGGGTGATCGCCACCGCGCCGTGACCGCTGTCGGCCACTTCCCGCGGCACATCCTGATAGACGTGGTACCCGGAGGCGAGGAAGGCCGGAACAACCACGGCGGGAACGGATTCCCCCGCCGGGCCGGTCAGGTCGCGCAGCACCTCGGCCGGTGACGGGCCGAGCACATCGACGAAGGCCGTCCGCAATGCGGGCACGGCCGCCTGCTGCGGTCCGGGAACGAGGGGAAGGGGTTCCCGGGCCGCAGCGGCGGCGGCGTCGCGCCCCGAAACCGCGACGCCGAGTTCGTTGCCGACCGCTTCGGCCAGCGCGGCGATCATCTCGACGCCGCGTGCGCTCCTGGTGCCGTGCGCGACGAGCACCAGTGCGGGGGCGCTCACCACGCCCCAATGGTCTGGGCGTGCCGCAGTGGCGTGCCGAAACCGGGCATCTGCGGCCCACCGAGTTCGGGCCGCGGGTTGTTGTCGACGCATTCGGCCGCGTCCATGGCCAGCCGGTAGCCGCGCTTGACCACGGTCTGGATCGCCTTCGGCGCACCGAGTCCGGCGCGCAGCCGGGCGATCGCGGTTTCCACCGCGTGCGTGTCGTCACCGCCGCCGGGCAGCGCCGCGAGCAGGTGCTCCCGGGAGACCACCCGGCCGGGCTGCCTGGCCAGCGACCGCATCAGCGCCATCGGCGCGGGCGCCAGCTGGCGCACCTCACCGTCGACGACCACGCAGCCGCCGCGCACGCTCAGCGTGTGGCCCGCGGCGTAGATCCGGTTGGCCCGGCGCGGCAGTTCCTCGGCGACGTGCCGGGCCAGCGCACCGAGGCGGGCCCGCCCCGGCATGGAGGTCGGCACGCCCAGCTCTTCCAGCGGCGCCGCGGTGATCGGCCCGACGCACGCGGCCAGCACCCGGCCGCGCAGCGCGTGCAACAACCCGTCGAGCAACCCGGTTTCCTTGGCGCGCATCAACATCGACGCGACGGCGGGCGCGCTGGTGAACGTGACGCAGTCCAGGCTGTAGGTGACGATGGCCTCGATCAGCTGGTCCATCGGCTGCTGATCCGGCGGCGGCTCCCAGCGATACACCGGCACCGGCACGACATCCGCACCGGCGCAACGCAATACCTCGCAGAAGTCGGGCACCGGCTCCCACTCGGTGGTCGCGCCGTGCAGCTGCACCGCGATCCGCACCCCGTCCACGCCCTCGGCGAGCAGATGATCGAGCACCTCGGCCGAGGACTCGGACGCGGGCGACCACTCCTCGCGCAGTTCGGCCGCGCGGATGGCGCCCTTGGCCTTCGGGCCGCGCGCCAGCACCCGGGTGGACGCGAGCGTGCTCCGCAGTTGTTCCGCGATCCCCCAGCCCTCGGCCGCCTCCATCCAGCCGCGGAAGCCGATGCCGGTGGTGGCGACCACGATCTGCGGCGGATCGACGACCAGCTGGCGGGTCACCCGCTCCAGTTCGTCGTCATCGGCGAGCGGGATGATGCGAATGGCGGGTGCGAACACCACGCCGGCGCCCCGGCGGACCAGCAGGGTGGCGAACTCGTCGGCGCGTCGCGCCGCCGTGACGCCGATGGTGAATCCCGCGAGACAGGCGGTTGCGTCGGGAGTCGGCCCGCCGGTCACCCGGCCACCGCCCCCCATCGAGTCGCTTCGCGATGCTGTGCTCATTGGTTCATCCGTCCGAGGAAGCGAGCTCGGCAACCACCGGCTCGTTGGAAATCGACACGATGCCGTCGGTCACGCTCACCGCGTATACCGGCAGCATTGCCGATTCGTCGTCCAGGCAACGCCCGTCGACCAGTGAGAAGGCCTGCTTGAGCAGGGGCGACGCGACGACGGGCACGCCGCCGCGGTCGCCGACGATCCCGCGCGACATGACCGCCGCGCGTCCGAACGGATCTATGTTGCCCACGGCGTACAGCATGCCGTCGGGCAGTAGGAACAGGGCGGCCTGCCGGCCACCTTTCAGCAACACCGCGACGCCGCGGCCGGGGATCAGGTAGTCGAGCCGGCACGCCTGTGTCCAGCCGGTGGCGGTAGCAGCGGCAATGCCGGGGGTATCGATCACGGTCATCGGTGTCATCCTCCAAACGCCTTACTCATTGGTACCGGCGTCCTGTTTCTATGGGGTTAAGCCGTCATTTCCCGCGCGTAGCGACCGGAATATCCGGCATACCGAGTAACACCGGCACCTTCCGCTCGCCGCTTTCGTCGAAGGAGATGGTCGGATCGGCCTCGTCCGGGGCGTTCACGAAGGAGACGAACCGGGAGAGCTTTTCCTCGTCCTCGAGCACCGCGGCCCATTCGTCGCGATAGCCATCGATGTGCTGGGCCATGGTGGCCTCCAGCTCGTCGGCGATGCCGAGACTGTCCTCGCAGACCACCTGCTTGACGTAGTCGATACCGCCCTCGAGCGCCTCCTGCCACGGCGCGGTGCGCTGCAACCGGTCCGCGGTGCGGATGTAGAACATCAGGTACCGGTCGATGTACTTGATCAGCGTCTCGTCGTCGAGCTCACCGGCGAGCAGCACCGCGTGCTTGGGCGTGAGACCGCCGTTGCCGCCGACATAGAGGTTCCAGCCGTTCTCGGTAGCGATCACGCCGACGTCCTTGCCGCGGGCCTCGGCGCACTCGCGGGCGCAACCGGAGACACCCAGCTTCAGCTTGTGCGGGGAACGCAGTCCGCGATACCGCTTTTCGAGCAGCACCGCCATGCCGACCGAGTCCTGCTGACCGTAGCGGCACCAGGTGGAGCCGACGCAGCTCTTCACCGTGCGCAGCGACTTGCCGTAGGCGTGCCCGGACTCCATGCCGACATCGACCAACCGCTGCCAGATCAACGGCAGCTGCTCGACGCGCGCACCGAACAGGTCGATTCGCTGACCGCCGGTGACCTTGACGTACAGGTCGAAATCCTTGGCGATCTGGCCGATGGTGATGAGCTGATCCGCGGTCACCTCGCCGCCCGGCATCCGCGGCACCACCGAGTAGGTGCCGTTCTTCTGCAGGTTGGCCAGGAAGTGGTCGTTGGTGTCCTGCAGACCCGCCTGCTCGCCGTCCAGGATGTGCTCGCTCGAGGTCGAGGCGAGGATGGAGGCGACCGTCGGCTTGCAGATATCGCAGCCGGATCCCTTGCCGTACTTGGTGATCAGACCCGAGAACGTGCGGATGCCGGTGACCTGGACGATCTGGAACAGCTCGGAGCGGGACTGCTCGAAGTGCTCGCACAGCGCCTTGGACATCTCCACGCCGGACTGCTCGAGCAGCTTCTTGATCATGGGCACACAACCGCCGCACGACGTGCCGGCGGAGGTGCACTTCTTCACCCCGGCGATATCGCAGGCGCCCTCGGCGATCGCGCCGCAGATATCGCCCTTGGACACGTTGTTGCAGGAGCAGATCTGCGCGTCGTCGGGCAGCGCATCCGCGCTCAGTTCCGCGCCCGCGGGCGAGATCAGCGCGGCGGGCTCGGCCGGCAGCGGCCGCCCGACCAGCGGGCGCAGCGAGGCGTAGGCGGTCGCGTCGCCGACCAGGATGCCGCCGAGCAGGATCTGCGCGTCGTCGGACACGACGAGCTTGGCGTAGGTGCCCTTCGCGGCGTCGTGCAGCACGACCGACAGCGCGCCCTCGGTGGTGCCGTGCGCGTCGCCGAAGCTGGCCACGTCGACCCCGAGCAGCTTCAGCTTGGTCGACATGTCCGCACCGGGGAATTCGCCCGCGCCGCCGAGCAGGCGGTCCGCCACGATCTCGGCGGTGGTGTAGCCGGGCGCGACCAGGCCGTAGCAGGTGCCCTCGACCGCGGCGCATTCGCCGACGGCCCAGATGTTCGGATCGGAGGTCTGCAGGCCCAGGTCGGTGCTGATGCCGCCGCGGGGGCCGACCGCCAGGCCGCTGTCGCGGGCGATCTGATCCCGCGGGCGCACGCCCGCCGAGAACACGACCAGTGCGGCCTCGATCACCGACTCGTCGGACAGCGCGACCCGCACGCCCTGATCGGCGGCCTCGATCGAGGACGTGCCGACACCGGTGTGCACGGCCAGGCCGAGATCGGTGACCAGGCGCTCCAGGATCGCGCCGCCGCCCTCGTCGATCTGCGCGGGCATCAGCCGGTCGTTGTACTCGATCACGTGCGGCGTCAGGCCGAGCAGCCGCAGCGCGTTCGCGGCCTCGAGGCCCAGCAGGCCGCCGCCGACCACCACGCCCACCGCGCCGGGCCCGGCGGCCTCGGCAGCGGCCCGGATGCCGTCCAGGTCGTCGAGGGTGCGGTAGACGAAGCACTCGGGCAGGTCGTGCCCGGGGACCGGCGGCACGAACGGATACGAGCCGGTGGCGAGCACCAGCGCGTCGTAGGACAGGGTCTCCCCCGTCGACGTGGTGACCTTACGGGCGTCGCGGTCGATGCTCTCGGCGCGCTGGCCGAGGCGTAGCTCCACCAGCGCGTCGCCGGCGTACTCGTTGCCGGGCAGCGCCAGCTCCGCCGCGTCCCACCGGCCGACGTAGGAGGACAGGCCGACTCGGTCGTAGGCGGGCAGCCGCTCCTCGCTCAGCACCACGACCTGCCACTGCCCCGCCTCGTCCCGCGCACGCAACGCCTCGACGAACCGGTGCCCGACCATGCCGTGGCCGACGACGACGGCGGTCTTGCGTGCGGACGGTTCGAATGGGTGATTCATCGGGGTGCTCAAGAAGGGCCTCCAAAGATCCGGTTGGCCCAACGGTAGGAAACGGGTATTGCCGCAATGCTGCGCGAAATGACCGGCGCATCAACGGTTGCTCACGGTTATCCGAATCCGGGCGTGAGTTCGCCCGTAAGTTACGCCCATGTGACAGAGCGGTTTCCGGAGATCACCGAGACCCCACCACGGCCCCGTCCCGCAGGAGAGTCGCCCTCCGAGCATCCCCTCCCCCACTACGCGCCGCAACCCGGCCGACAACAACTTGTCAGCCGGGTTGCGGGTCTGCCAGGGGTGCCGCGGGGACTAGTTCCAGGTGTCCTCGAGCATGCGCGGCTTGCAGGCCTGCCACGCGCCGGCCAGCAGGACCAGGACGGCGACGGTGAGCAGAGCGAAGGGCGCGAGCCAGCCGTCGGTGGCCGAGTGCAGCACGCCGAACAGCACCGGGCCGACGCAGGCCACCGCGTAACCGACGCCCTGGGTGAAGCCGGACAGCGCCGAGGATCCGCCCGGGGTGTTGGTGCGCATGTTGATCAGGGTCAGCGCCATCGGGAAGGTGCTCGGGCCGAGGCCGAGCAGGACCACCCACAGGATCGGCACGCTCATCGGCGCGACGAGCAGCCCGACGAACGAGGCCAGGAAGAACCCGCCGCATGCGACCACGACCAGGAAGGGATTGCGGAAGCGCGCGACCACGGTCGGCGCGGTGAGCGCGGCGAACAGGCCGACCAGACCGAACACACCCAGCATGCTGCCCGCGAAACCGGCGCTGGCGCCGGCATCGGTGAGGATCTTGGGCAGCCAGGTGAACATCGCGTAGGTGATCAGCGAGGTCATGCCGAACATGCCGGCCATGCCCCAGGCCAGCGGTGAGCGCCAGACCCGGCCGGTACGCGGCGCCTCGGCGGGCAGTGCGGTGGTGTCCGCGACGTCACGGCCACGACGGTCGCGCAGCACACCGATCCAGGGCAGCGCCGCGGCGAAACCGAGGGCGGCCCACAGGCCGAGCGAGATCCGCCAGCCGAACGCGTCGGCCACCGGGACCGCGACGAACGCCGGCACCACGGTGCCGATCTGCACCATCATGATGTACAGCGAGCTGACCACCGCGAGCCGATCCGAGAAGTACCGCTTCACCAGCGGCGGGATCACTACGTTGCCGATGCCCATACCGGCCAGGGCCAGCGCGGAGAACACCAGCAGTTCGGCGGTGCCGGAGAGCAGGACCCGGACCAGCATGCCGGTGCCCGCCATCAGCATGGCGGTCAGCGCGGTCCGTTCCAGGCCGATCCGCTGCACCAGCACGGGGGTCAGCAAACCCGAGAGCGCGAACATCGCGGTCGGGATCATGCCGAAGACGCCGACCACGGCGGTGCCGTAGCCCACGTCGGCACCGATCCGTTCGGCCAGGGGGCTGAACGCCGTCACCGCGACACGCAGCACGAGCGCCGACATCACGATGGCAGCCAGAACGAGCAGACGCCCCTCCGTCAGGGCCCGCCGACGCTGCTCGACCAGCGCGGATTCGGTTCGGGTCGGAGTTTTCTGGAGGGTTGCAGTCACCGCGAAATCATAGGATGACCGGATGATAGGAGGCAACGATTTGTGATGAGCGGTACTCTGAGTCAGTGCAACCAGTCCGGCGCACCAGCCTCATTGCCCAGGTCACCGAGCAGCTGCGTGCCGAAATCCGTTCCAGCCGTTGGCCGATCGGCTCACGCATCCCCACCGAACCGGAGCTCACCGAGCTCACCGGGACGGGTCGAAACACCGTGCGCGAGGCCGTCCAAGCTCTCGTCCACGCGGGGATGCTCGAGCGACGCCAAGGTTCGGGAACCTATGTGATCGCATCCTCCGACCTCGGCGGCACTCTAGGCAAGTACTTTGCCGACGCCGAGGAGCGCGATGTGCTCGAGCTCCGCCTGGCGCTCGACACCACCGCCGCCGCGCTGGCCGCCCGCCGCCGCGACGACAGTGACATCGCCAACCTCCTGCAGTTGCTCGCCGAACGCGACAAGGCCTGGCACGACGACAGCCCGGCCGCGATCGAGTCCGACGTGGAACTGCACCGCGCGATCGTCGTGGCCAGCCATAACGCGGTGTACCTGGAGTTCTACGACTCCCTGCTGCCGATCATCGAACAGGTGATCCGAGCACGGACGCTGAAATCCGACGACTCCTACCCCGAAGAGCACGCCGAATTGGTGCACGCGGTGATCGACGGCGATCCCGAACGCGCCTCCTCGGCCGCGAGTTGCTTTCTGAACTCGCTGATCGCGGAGTACCCGGACGCCATCGATAACACCGATATCGCGCGCGACGAACCCACCGGATAACCGACTCACCACGCCCTGGCTCACGCTGTGAGCCGGAATTGCCTGGAACGTCACGCACCGCCACGGTGCCGCAACACCCGGCCCCTACGTTGTGACGGGATAACCCAGGCAACTCGACGCCACCCGCGGCAGTGCCGCCGCGCGGACGGCCGGTCGAGCGCATATGAGAGGAAGCCGATGACTGCGACCGCAGCCGCCACCGGCACCGAATCCGACACCTTCGAGCATCAGACCAGGGGCCGCTGGCTACCGACCTGGGAGCCGGACAACCAGAAGTTCTGGGAGTCGGGCGGCGCGCGCACCGCGCGCAAGAACCTGATCTTCTCGGTGTTCGCCGAGAACCTCGGCTTCAGCGTCTGGGTCATCTGGGGCACGGTGGTGACCAGCATGGGCGCGGCCGGCTTCGGCTTCCTCGCCGGCCTCGGCAAGGGCGATCCCACCGCGGTGAGCAACGCGCTGCTGCTGTCCTCGACCCCGACGCTGGTCGGCGCGGCCCTGCGCATTCCGTACACCTTCGCCATCCCGAAGTTCGGCGGGCGCGCGTTCACCGCGTTCAGCGCGGCGATGCTGCTCGTGCCGACGCTCGGCCTGGCCTACTTCGTCAACCAGCCCGGCACGCCGATGTGGGTCTTCCTGATCCTGGCCGCGCTGGCCGGTGTGGGCGGCGGCAACTTCTCCTCGTCGATGTCGAACATCAACTTCTTCTTCCCCGAGGGCAAGAAGGGCGCGGCGCTCGGCATCAACGCGGCGGGCGGCAATCTCGGCGTGGCGCAGACCCAGCTGATCCTGCCGCTGATCATCACCCTCGGCACGCACCTCACCGCGAAGGACCCGGCCGGCTACCGGTTCGGCATCACCCTGTCCATCCTGGTGTGGGTGCCGTTCATCCTGGCCGCGGCCTTCGGCGCGCTGCGCTATATGGACAGCATCGCCACCGCCAAGTCCGACGGTAAGTCCTATCGGCTCGCCCTGACCAACCGGCACACGTGGGTGATGGCGGTGCTCTACATCGGCACCTTCGGCTCGTTCATCGGGTTCTCGTTCGCGTTCCCGACGTTGATCAAAGCCAACTTCCCCGAGTTGGCCAAGATCGGCTGGATCAGCACCATCGGCAACCTGGCCTTCCTCGGCGCGTTCGTCGGCTCGTTCAGTCGTCCGTTCGGCGGCTGGGTCGCGGACAAGGTCGGCGGCGCGAAGATCACCCTGTTCGTGTTCGGCGGCATGGCCGTCTCGGTCGCCTTCATCATGGCCGCACTCGAGCTGAAAAGCTTTCCGCTGTATCTGATCTCGTTCCTGGTGCTGTTCGTGATGACCGGCATCGGCAACGGCTCGACCTACCGGATGATCCCGACCATTTTCAGCGCGATCTCCAAGAAGTACGCCGCCGAGCACGGACTCGACCTCAACGAGTCGGCGGCCTCGGCCCGGCGGCAGGCGGGCGCGGCGATCGGGGTGATCGGCGCGGTCGGCGCCTCGGGCGGCTGGCTGCTACAGCAGGCGCTACGCCTGTCCAATACCCACTACCACACCATGGCGCCCGCGTTCTGGGCCTACGCGGTGACGTTCCTGGTGATGGGCGCGCTCACCTGGTGGTGCTATCTGCGGTCCTCGTTCGCGGTCGGGCGGATGCCGTCGCTGGCCTACGCGAAGGTGTAACCCGCACCGCTCATTTCGCCGCCGACCGTGGAAAACCGGCATCGCAACGGTTTTTCGCGGTCGGCGGTTTTCTGGGCTAGACCATCAAGCGGACCATGTCCGCAGTGCGCGCCAGACCGGGGAACGCCTCCGGCGTCGACCGCGGGTGCAGCGCGTGCACCGCGAGCCGGAACATGACCGCGCGCAACAGCATCTGCGGCCACTCGGGCAGATCCCGCCAGCGGTCCAGCAGTCCGTCGTCGGCGCCGCCCCAGGCCAGCGCGTCCACCACGATCACCCCGGCCGCCCACGGCGCGGGACGCCAGTACGGCGTGATGTCGGTCAGGCCGGGCGTGTAGACCCCGGCGAACAGCACGGTGCCGAACAGGTCACCGTGCACCAGCTGGGCGGGCGTCTGCACCGGTTTGCGCAGCGTGGCCAGCTGACCGATGAGTTCCATGCTGCGCTGACCGTCCGGCGAAGCCTGGGTGGGCAGCATGCCGCCCGCGCGTAAAGTGCGCAGCGGCACCGCTTCCCAGGCGGCCCGGTCGGCGGCGACGAACACGTCCACGTCCACCCACGGCACCACCGGCTGCTGCACCAGGAACCGCGGCCGCTCGAGCTGTGCGGTGGCCTGATGCAACCGCAGCGAGACCGAGACCACCTCGTCGTGCCGCGGTTCCGGGACACCCTCGAGGTAGGTGTCGGCCCGCCAGCCCGAGACGACATAGCGACCGTCGGTGGCGCGCACCGGGCGGGCCAGGCGCAAGCCGTCCACCTGCAGCGTCTCGCGCACCTTCGCCGACCACGCGGCCCGCGCGTGGTCCGCGACCGGGCTCAGCACCACATCCCCGTACCGCCAGCCGCCCTCCCAGTCGCCGACGGCCACGGGCGTCACTTCACGCAGACCGAACGTGGCTCGCACGTGCTCGGGGGGTTCCACAGAAGTCACGGCCGTACCGTACCGCCGGGGTGGACGCCGTACAGCACGCCGCGCCGATACGCAACCCCGCCGGTCGGACGGGGTGCACGCACGACGCCGAGCGAATCAGTAGACGGGCAGCGAGGGGTCGATCTGCCGGGCCCACGCGATGACGCCGCCCTGCAGATGGGTGGCGTCGGCGAAACCGGCGCGCTTGAGCGCGGCCAGCGCCTCGGCCGAACGGACACCGGTCTTGCAGTGCAGCACGATCGGACGATTCTGCGGCAGCTCGGACAGGGCCTCACCGGACAGGATGCGGTCCTTCGGGATCAGCTTCGCGCCGTCGATGTGCACGATGTCCCATTCCACCGGCTCACGCACGTCGATCAGCTCGATCTCCTTACCCGCGTCGAGCAGTTCCTTCAGCTCGCGCGCGGTCACCGTGGCATCGGCCGCGGCGGCCTGCCCCTCCTCCGAGACCACACCGCAGAACGCCTCGTAGTCGATCAGTTCGGTGATCGGCTGCCGTTCCGGGTCGCGGCGCAGCTTGATGGTCCGGTAGTTCATGTCCAGTGCGTCGTAGACCATCAGACGGCCGAGCAGCGGCTCACCGATCCCGGTGATCAGCTTGATGGCCTCGGTGACCATCACCGACCCGATCGACGCGCACAGCACGCCCAGCACGCCGCCCTCGGCGCAGGAGGGCACCATGCCCGGCGGCGGGGCCTCCGGGTAGAGGTCGCGGTAGTTGATGCCGCGCCCGTCCGGCGCGTCCTCCCAGAAGACCGAGACCTGACCCTCGAAGCGGTAGATCGAGCCCCACACGTAGGGCTTGCCCGCCAGCACCGCCGCGTCGTTGACCAGATAGCGGGTGGCGAAGTTGTCGGTGCCGTCGACGATCAGGTCGTACTCGGCGAACAGCTCGACCGCGTTGTCCGGCTCCAGGCGCAGCTTGTGCAGGCGTACCTCGATGCCGGAGTTGATCTCCAGGATCGAATCGCGCGCGCTGTCCGCCTTCGGCCTGCCGATATCGGACTCACCGTGGATGATCTGGCGCTGCAGGTTCGAGGCGTCCACCTCGTCGAACTCGACGATGCCGAGGGTGCCCACGCCCGCCGCGGCCAGATACAGCAGCGCCGGGGAGCCCAGCCCGCCCGCGCCGATGACCAGCACCTTGGCGTTCTTCAGCCGTTTCTGCCCGTCGACGCCCAGATCGGGAATGATCAGGTGACGGCTGTAGCGGGCGACCTCGTCCTTGGTCAGCTCCGCGGCCGGCTCGACCAATGGTGGCAGGGACTTTGGTGATGACACGTCCAGGACTCCTCGAATCGAATGGGTCGATCTCGTTGTGCAACGCCCGCGACCAGACCGTTCTTCCCGATCTATCGTCGCCTACCCGCCGCGCGCTCAGCCGCGAGGGTAGGGCCAGGGGTTGAAGCGGCAGTGCTTGCCGTCCATCGGGACCACGCCGCCGGGCTCGAGGACGGCGATGTCGTTGTTCTTGGTGCCGAAGGTCTGCTGCATCATCACCGGCGCCAGGCCGCCGTCGGTCTCGCACGGCTGGTGCTGGTGGTAGCCGATGGCGTGCCCGACCTCGTGATTGATCTGGTACTGCCGGTAGGAACCGATATCGCCCTCGAAGGCGATCGCACCGCGCACCCAGCGGACCTCGGAGAGCACCACCCGGCCGAGATCGGCGTTGTAACAGGACGAGTCGATCGGAATTTCGAAACCACAAGCCTTGCGGGTGGATTCGCGGGACGTGAGCGAAATGCGGAATTCGGCGTCGCCCTGATCGACGCGCCGGAACGCGAATTTGGGGTCGTGCGTCCAGCTTTTCGGGTTGGCGAGCGTGGACTCGATCAGCTTCGCCACCGATTCGTCGCCGCCGAATCCGGAAGTGTCCACCCCGTCCTCGATTTCGACGGTGTAGCGGAAAACCGAATCGGTCCCGGTGCCGACCTGTGCGGTCGAACCGGGAACCATATGCCAAGTGCCGGCACCGGTTTCGGCGAAACTGCCGCCCTGCGGCAACGCACCGGTCGGCAAATCCGCGGGGAAATGACCGTCACCGCTGGGCAAGCCGATGATGCCCGCGTTGCGGGTATGCGGACTCAACTGTCCCAAGCCCGGCGTGTTTGCGGCGCCGACGATCGGATCGCCGCCGCGCACCGCGTCCACGATCACCAGCACCGTGACCGCGAAGAGCACCGGTAACGCGTACGCCCGCCAGCCATAGGTGGACACGAAACGGCCCAGCGCGCTCTGCTTCTTGGCGGTGCGCTCGGGGCGCTCCCTGGTGCGGCCCTCGTCCGGCGCGGTGGGATCCCAGCGGGCGCGCAGCGGTTGATGGGAGCGATCGGGCCGGTCGTACAGGCCGAGCGGGTCGTAGATCTCGACACCGTTGTGGTCACGCCGCGGTGCCGACGAATCGGACTGCGGTGCAAGGGGATCCACGACAGGCTCGACACCGCTGCGCCGGGCCGAGCCGGGCCTGCGACGCGGCGGAGTGCCGACATCGAGCCGGTCCTCGGCGTCGAGCGGGGGCACGGCGCCGGATGCGCCGGCCCGTGCCTGCCGACCGGACCTCGGCACGGGTTCGGAGACCACGGAACCCGGTGCACCGGGACCAGCACGGCGGCGCGCATCGCGCCCGCCGCCGGACACAGCCGGCGGGCCGGAGTCCGGTCCCCCGAGACGGTCGGCGCGGAATCTCACGCCCACCAGCGTCTCACAACGCGCAAGTGCCGCCGTCGGGCACGCCACCTCCGGCGCCGGGTGCGACATTTCTCACCGCGTCGAATCAGTTCTCCGGGCCCGGTCTGCGGGCGGGCAACAACCGAGTATCGTTCTTGGGATACCCGGTGCACACCCCTTGCCGGGGAATCAACTGGGAGAGCCGAAATGACTGACCTCGTGGACCGGATGACGTCCCGTAGAACGTCGTCCGAGCCCGCCAAACGCGGCACCCGGCTTCCGCGCGACGAGCGACGTCTCCAGCTACTCGCGGCGGCCAGCGAAGTCTTCGTCCAGCGCGGATACCACGCCGCAGGCATGGACGAGATCTCGCAGTGCGCGGGCGTGAGCAAGCCGGTGCTGTATCAGCACTTCACCAGCAAGCTGGAGCTGTACCTGGCGGTCCTGCAGAACTACGTGGACATGCTGGTCTCCAGCGTCCGGCAGGCGCTGCGGTCGACCACCGACAACCGCCAGCGCGTCCGAGCCGCCGTACAGGCCTACTTCGATTTCGTCGACAACGAGATGCAGGGCTTCCGCCTCGTCTTCGAATCCGACCTGACCAGCGAGCCGCAGGTGCAGCGCCGGGTCGAGCAGGCCACCGAGGCCTGCGTGGACGCGGTGTTCGACCTGGTGGCCCACGACTCGGGCCTCGACCCGTACCGGGCCCGCATCCTCGCGGTCGGCCTGGTCGGCGCGAGCCAGTTCACCGCGCGCTACTGGCTGGAGGCGGACCGGCCCATCCCCAAGGAAGAAGCCGTCGACACGACCGTCTCCCTCGCCTGGGGTGGTCTGTCCCACGTGCCCTTGCACCCGATCGACTGAGCAGAGCCCGGACACGAACGAGCCCCCGCACCCGAAGGTGCGGGGGCTCGTTGCGGTTCGGGCCGCGGCCGGAAACCTCAGACGGTGGCGAAGCCCACGCGACCGCTCTGCGGGGTGCCGATCTCGACGTAGGCGACCTTCGACGCCTGGATCAGGAACTTGCGTCCCTTCTCGTCGGTCAGGGACACGACGCCGCCACTGCCGTTCAGCGCACCGGCCACCAGCGCCTCGACCTCGTCCGGGGTCTGCGAGCTGATGATCAAGAGCTCGCGTGGGCTATCCGAAATACCGATCTTGACCTCCACGGCCAACCTCCGAACGTAAGAGTCCTGTGCTGTCGTCCCAAGGCTAATGCAGGGGGATCATCCGGTCGGCAGACGGTGCCTGCGCTCTCAGCGAAACAGAAAAGGCCCGCACGCCGCTGTGCAGGCCTTCGTCGGCGCGGGGGCCTACTTGGGCTCGACGAGCTGGATCTCCAGCTCGATGTTCACCTTGTCGCTGAGCATGCCGGGCAGCGCGCCGCCGACGCCGAAGTCGGTGCGCTTGATGGTGCCGGTGGCCGAGAAACCGGCGTGGTTGTCACCGGTGGCGCCGAACTCCTGCACCCCGCCCCATTCCACGTCCAGGGTGACGGGCTTGGTGACGCCGCCGAGCGTGGCCTCGCCCTCGACCTCGAAGGACTCCGCGATCTGCACCGGCGCGGTGGCGCGGAAGGTCAGCGTCGGGCGGTTGGCCACGTCGAGGAAGTCCGCGGTGCGGATGTGCGCGTCCCGGTCGGGGTTGCCGGTATCGAACGAGTCGAGGTAGATCGTGGCGCCGAGTTCGGCGCGACCGGCCTCGTCGACCACGAATTCGGTCTCGAACTTGGTGAATCCGCCGCGCACCTTGGAGATGCCGAGGTGGCGGACGGTGAAGGCCACCGAGGAGTGCGCGGTGTCCAGGGTCCAGGCGCCCGCCTTCAGCTGGGCGGTGGTCGATTCGGAAGAAGTAGTCATGCCCTAGACCCTGGCCGGACCACGGTCCGTTAACCAGACCGCCGTTATCCTGGACCTGACAGGGCGAGGGTAAGCCTCCCAGGAAACGGCACGATGGAGCCCATGGCACGCAACGGATTCGCGGAGTTCCTCATCGCACGCCGGGCCGAACTACGGCCCGGCGACGTCGGTATGCCGGAGGGCAGGCGGCGCCGGACCCCAGGACTGCGCCGCGAAGAGGTGGCCGTCCGGGCCGGGGTGAGCGCGGACTATCTGGCCCGGCTCGAACAGGGCCGCGACACCAATCCGTCCGTCGCCGTGGTCGACGCGCTGGCCGACGCGCTGCTGCTGCGCGGCAACGAACGCCACCACTTCAGCATGCTCGCCCTGGCCTCCGGCAACGAATCCAACTGCCCGGGCAGCGAATCCGCCGAAGAGCAGGTCGCGGACACGATCCAGTCGATCCTGCGGGCGCTGCAGCCGACCCCGGCCTTCGTGATCGGCCGGCGGTTGAACGTGCTGGGCTGGAACGCCGCCTGGGCCGAATTCGCCGCGCCGCTCGGTCTGCTGGAGGGGGACAGCCAGCCGAACCTGGCCTGGTACACCTTCCGGCATCCGACCGCGCGGACCGTGCTGCGCAACTGGTCCGAGGCGGCTGATATCTTCACCGCCGCGCTCGCCCGCGCGAAACTCCGCTGGCCGGGCGATGATTCGCTCCTGAAGACGATCGACGCGCTGCGCCGCCAACCGGAGTTCGCGGCGCGCTGGAAGCCGCACCACGTGGGCGCGCGCATCTCCGGCATGCTGCAGCTGGACCACCCGGTGCACGGGCGGGTCGATGTGCCGTTCGAAACCTTGGAAGCCGATCGCGATCAGAGCGTCATCGTCTGGCTGGTCGACCAGGCCCAGACGCAGACCCAGGGCCTGCGTCTGGTTCGTCCGGCCGCGAACGAGTAGGTCAGAGACCGAGCTTGGCCATGCGCTCGGCATGGCTGGTCTGCATGCGCTCGAACAGCGCGGCGATGCCGTTCAGGTCGCCGGTGGCGCTGAGCACCAGCTCGGTCAGCTCGTCGCGCTGGGCCATCACGTACTGCGCCTGGGTGATCGCCTCGCCCAGCAGGCGCCGGCCCCAGAGGGTGAGCCGGTCGCGCTCGGAGCGACTGGTCTCGACCGCGCGACGCACCTCCTCCACCACGAACTCGGAGTGGCTCGTCTCTTCGAGCACGTCCCGGACGACGGCCGCGACCTCGGGCGCGAGCGCCCCGGCGATCTCGGTGTAGAAGTCGGCGGCGATGCCGTCGCCGACGTAGAACTTCACCATCGACTCGAGCCAGGTCGACGGGTCGGTGGAGGCGTGGTAGGCGTCGAGCGCCCGGACGAACGGGGCCATCGCGTCGAAGATGTCGACGCCGCGCTCGGCCAGCGCCGACTCCAGCGCATTGAAGTGGCCCATCTCGGCGGAGGCCATCTTGGCGACCGCTACCTTGCCGCGCAGCGTCGGCGACAGCTTGGCTTCCTCGGCCAGCCGATAGAACGCGGAGATCTCGCCGTAGGCGAGCACCGCGAACAGATCGATGACTCCGGGATGGTCGGCGGGGATGGAGTCTGCGGACGAAACACCCGGCGCGGCAGGTGACTGTGCTCCCATGACCCCAGACTAGTACTCCGCCGCGCTCGTGCCCGCCGTCGGCGGCACCTCCGCCGGAATTCCACGCGCGCTCATGCCGATTCGGCCAGGAACTTGTCCAGATAGGTCCACGTGGTGCCGCGCGCCTCGGGGCCGGTGAGGATGCCCAGGTGGCTACCGGGCGAGGTCTCGTAGCGGACCGAGGCGGCGCCGGTGAGGTTGCGCGCGCCCGCCTCGACCGCGGCCGCCGCGGTGATCACGTCGCTCGGCCCGCCGACCAGCAGCACCGGCGCGCTCACCTGCGCCAGCTCGATGCGCCGCGCGCCGAGCCGGACCACACCGCGGCCGATGTCGTTGTTCAGGATCAGCCGGCCCCACAGCTGACCGTAGAAGCGGCCGGGGTAGCCGGGCATCTCGGCCATGAAGCGGTCGATGGTCTCCATCCGGGCCAATGTCTCGGTGCGCGCGATATTGCTCGCGACGAACCACGGCCGGGTCAGCTCGCGATCCCACGCGGTGACCTTGTAGGCGATCCTGGTCAGCGAGGCGGGCACACCACCGGCCGCGCGGACCAGCGTCGAGGTGCCGATCCCGCCCGTGAACCGGGCGACCGCGCGCAGCTGCGGGATACCGGTCATCTTGTCGTAGTCCAGCGGCGAGCCGACCGCGGTGATCGACCGGATCGGCAACTCGGCGTGCGCGGCGGCGGTGAGCAGCGCCAGCGTGCCGCCGAGCGACCAGCCGACCAGATCGACCGGCACGCCGCCGCGATCGGCGGAGGTGCGCAGCACCGCCTCGGGCAGGATCTCATCGATCCAGTCCTCGAAGCCCATCCGCCGGTCGGCGAAGGTGATCTCGCCGTAGTCGATGACGTAGGGCGCGCGACCGGTCTCGAGCAGGAACCCGGCCAGGCTCTGGTCCGGACGCAGGTCGAAGCAGGTGGCCGGGGCGGCCAGCGGCGGCACCAGCAGGACGGCCGAATCCGTTGCAGTGGAAGCGTTTTCGGCCGCACCGGGGCGATGCTCGAACCGGCGCAGCTGGCGATGCGGCTCGTCCCACAGCACCGTCGACGGGGTGGGATCGGGCGCCTCGACGCCCGATCCGAAGGTCAGTGCCCACGCGTTGCGCGCGGCGATCGTGACGGTGTCCGCGATATTCACACCGAGAATGTCTCACATCTCGGTACCGGCGGTAACAGGCAAGTCCGGTTTGTGGCGAACACCCCTTCGTCAGCCCCGGCCCATCGCGACCGGGGTGACGGGCGGCAGCACCGTCTCCCGCACCTTTCGCACCAACGGCGCGAGCGAGGTCGTCAACTCGGCGACGCCGCCGGCCGACAGCGCGGCCAGGCCCCCGTTCCACGCCGCCTTGTCGGTACTGGCCTCCACCCGGGTGAGCAGTTCGCCGCCGCTGCCGGTGAGCGCGGGATTGCTCGGCTCCCCCCGCACCAGTCCCCTGGCCCGCAGATCGTCACAGGTGTCGGCCCAGTCGCGCTCGGACAGACCGCGCGCGGGCCGCATCACCGATTCCGGCGCCTTGCCCGCCGCCACCTGCATGATCAGCGCCTCGCGACCGGTCAGGCCGTGCGCCACCAGCGCGGCGACATGCCCGTCGCCGCGGTGCTCGCGCAGCGAACTGGCCAGCTGCCACAGCGCGCCGACCGGATCCGCGGGCAGCGGCAGCGCCGCGTTCGCCGCGAACAGCGGCCTGCCGGTCGGATCGGCGTCACGCTGCACCGGAACGAGCAGTTCCACCGCGCGGGCGCATTCCGCCTCGCCCGCGCCGAGCCCACGCAGCAGCGCCGCGGAGAAATCGAGACGTACCTCCAGACACTGCTGCGGGGTCGCCCGCGCCCAGGCGTCCGGCACCGCTTTGCGCACCATATCCGGATGAAAACCGGCAAACGTCGCCGCCACTGTGGCGGCGGTCACGGCGCCGAGCGGTGCGGCCCGAAATGCGAAGTACGTTTGCCAGTAACCGCGCAGCCCGATCGCGACGCCCGCCTCCTTGACACCGGCCCCGAAATAGACCACATCGTGTAGCGGTTCGAGCGTCGTCCAGATTTGCCGCGCAGGATGAATTGCCATGTCGCGCAGCGTACGTCGAGGAACGGCGCGGGGATACCGTAGTTCGGATTCCGAATAAACGGCGGTGGCAATTCGAGCCGCGCACAATATCACGCTACAATCGCAGCGGACAACGAAATGTTTCGCTCGACGGAGTTGCCAGATCTGTGCGTCGACCGCCACCGCGGTACTCCGCAGATCGCCCGCACCGAGTTGTCGAGCAGCGGTTTCGTCGTCCAGGAAAATGTGCGCGCACCAGATCCGCATCGCCGATGCGCCGCGCCGATGTCTCCCGAGGTAGCTGCCACAAGCCGCGGCACCCGACGACATCCGGAGCGTGGCCGGGCGAGTATCACAGGCGGAGACGTGGTAGTCGTGGGCCGACCGGTCCGCCCCACCTCGTGCGCGCGTGACGCGATTACGAGGAAGGCACGAACCTGAGCAAGATCACCGTTGAACAGGAACCCGGGGTGGCGGACACGCTGTTGACCGCCGAACTGGACGAAACCCATACCGCACCGACATTTGCCGAATTGGGGGTGCGCGCGGAAATCGTGCGCGCGCTCGACGAGATCGGCATCGAACGTACTTTCGCCATTCAGGAACTCACCCTGCCGTTGGCGCTCGCCGGTGAAGATCTGATCGGTCAGGCGCGCACCGGCATGGGCAAGACCTTCGGCTTCGGCGTGCCGCTGCTGCACCGCATCGCCACCGCCGATACCGGCACCACCCCGCTCGACGGCACGCCGCGGGCGCTGGTCATCGTGCCGACCCGCGAGCTGTGCATCCAGGTCACCAGCGACCTGGAGAACGCGAGCAAGTACCTGACCAACCACCAGGGACCGCTGAAGGTGGCCTCCATCTACGGTGGCCGCCCCTACGAGTCGCAGATCGCCGCGCTGCGCGCCGGCGTCGACGTCGTGGTCGGCACGCCGGGCCGGCTGCTGGATCTGGCGAACCAGAATCATCTGATCCTGGGCAAGATCGGCGTGCTGGTGCTGGACGAGGCCGACGAGATGCTCGACCTGGGCTTCCTGCCCGATATCGAGCGCATCCTGACCATGGTTCCGGACAAGCGCCAGACCATGCTGTTCTCGGCCACCATGCCGGGCCCGATCATCACCCTGGCCCGCACGTTCCTGACCCGCCCGACGCACATCCGGGCCGAGGAACCGCACGATTCGGCCGTGCACGATCGCACCGCGCAGTTCGTCTACCGCGCGCACGCGCTGGACAAGAGCGAACTGATCGCCAAGGTGCTGCAGGCCGAGGGCCGCGGTGCCACGATGGTCTTCACCCGGACCAAGCGCACCGCGCAGAAGGTCGCCGACGATCTGGCCGAGCGCGGTTTCTCGGTCGGCGCCGTACACGGCGACCTCGGCCAGATCGCCCGGGAGAAGGCGCTCACCAAGTTCCGCAAGGGCGCCATCGACGTACTCGTCGCGACCGATGTGGCCGCGCGCGGCATCGACATCGACGATGTCACCCACGTCATCAACTACCAGTGCCCCGAGGACGAGAAGACCTACGTGCACCGGATCGGGCGCACCGGCCGGGCCGGGCGCACCGGTGTCGCGGTGACGCTGATCGACTGGGACGAACTGGCCCGCTGGGCGAGCATCGACAAGGCGCTCGGCCTCGGCATCCCGGAACCCGTCGAGACCTACTCGCGCTCCCCGCACCTGTTCAGCGATCTCGGCATCCCCGAGGGCGTCTCGGGCACCGTGCGCAAGGCCAAGCCGGAACGGGAAGAGGACGCGGTCGTCGTCGACCGCCCGGCGCGTACCCCGCGCAAGCGCAACCGCAAGCGCACCGTGCGCGGACAGCCGGTCGAGGGCGCCGAGACGAACGGCGACACCCCGGTCGACGAGCACAGCGCCGACGACGCCGCCCCCGACTCGGACGAGAACGGTGACAAGCCCGCGCGGCGCAGGCGCAGGCGGCGCAAGTCCGCCGGCGACGCCGAGGCTGGCCCGGACACCGCGACCGAGACCGCGGACGCGTCCGAGACCACGGAGGCGGCCGAGACCGCGGAGGCCGAGTCCGGCGAGCAGCCCGCCCGGCGCAGGCGCCGTCGCCGCAAGCCCGCTGCCGACGGCAATTCGACCGAAAGCGCAGGCAGTTCGGTCGAACATGCCACGGCTTCGGTCTGACCGACCGGATCCGCTACTCTCGCAATCGTGCTCGCACCCGAGCGGCGAACGCGCGCCGACGTAATCTCCGCTGTCGCGATCGCCGCACTCGTGGTGGTCGCGGCGGTGGTGGTGTGGGCGCGCGGCGATGCGCGGGGCACCGAATCGGTGACCGCCACCTCGCCCGTGCCGACGCCCGCCGCGACCGATCAGCTGCCCACCTCGTTGCGCGAGCTGTGGCACGCGCCGAACGCCGCGAGTGAACGGGCGCTGGTCTCCGGCGGCGTCGTCGTCACCGGTGACGAGGGCACCGTCACCGGCCACGATCCGCGCACCGGCGACGAGCTCTGGTACTACCGGCGCGATATGCCGCTCTGCGGGATCGAGGGTCAGTTCACCACCGTGGTCGCGGTCTACCGGGACCAGCGCGGATGCAGTCAGGCCACGCTGCTGGCCGGCGACAACGGCGCACGCCGCACCGCGCGGACCAGCTACATGGATCCGTCGGTGCGCCTGTCCGTCGACGGCACCTACACGCTGGCCCAGGGTCCGAAGCGGCTGGAGATGTGGCGTTCGGACCTGGTGCGCACCCTCGAATACGGGTTCGTCGACGCGCCGGTGAACGTGAAAACCCAACCGCGCAAAGGCTGCAACCTGCTGTCCTCGGGTTCGAGCCCGTCCCGGCTCGCCGTGCTGGAGCGCTGCCCCGAGGACGCGGCCGACCGGCTCACCGTGCTGAACCCGGCGCCGAAGGACAACACGGTGCCCGAGGAGCACGGTTCGCACGTATTGACCGGTCCCGGAAGCGATTCCGCCGACGCCAAGGTGCTCGCGGTGTCGGACAACCGGATCGTGCTCTATCTGCCCGGCACGCCGGGCGCGTCCGGCGCGCAACCCGCGGCGCCGCGCCTGGCCGTCTTCGACGCGACCGGCAATCCGATTGTGGTGCACCAGCTTTCGGCGCCGCTCAGTGCCGAGTCGACGACCACCCGAATCGGTTCGGCCTACCTGGTTTTCACCGGCAACAGCGTGATCGCCTTGAACGGCACCACGTTCGACCCGCTGTGGACCGCGGCGGGCGCGCTCGGCAGCCCGGCCATGATGGCGGGCCGGCTGCTGCTGCCGACGGCGGGCGCGATGGCGTTCCTCGATCCCACCTCCGGCGCCGAGGTCGGCCGGGTCCCGCTGACCCGCACCGACTACAGCGGAGCGCCCATTTCCCTCGCGGTGCTCGGCTCGACCATCCTGGAACAACGCGGCACCGAGGTGTACGCCCTCGGCTGAGCGCCCCCGGCGCCGTCGAGCTCAGCGCTGCGCCGGCGAACGCGGCACAGCCGCGATAATTCGGGGCGACCGCCTGTCGGTGCCGTGCGGCACACTACCGGCATGAGTGAAAACGACCCCACCGCGGCCGCGTCGAAAAGCGACATCACCTCGTTCGACGACCCCGACGCGCCTTGGAACCAGGAGTTCTCCGAAGCCGAGATGGCCAACTGGAACGACGGCGTGATCGAGGAGTTCCGGGCGGGCGCGGGCAAGGTCGGCGGTGCCTACGCCGGGGCCGAGCTCCTGCTGCTGACCACGACGGGCGCCAAGAGCGGCAAGCAGCACGTGGTCCCGCTCGGGCTGCTGCGCCGTGGCGAGACCATCTACCTCAGCTCCTTCATCGAGGACAAGTACCCGGCCTGGTATCACAACGTGAAGGCCGATCCGCGGGTCACCGTCGAGCTCGGCGGCACGACCTATCGCGGCACCGCGAAGGCCCTGGAGGGCGCGGAGTACGACGAGTTCGCGGCCTGGGCGCTGGCAGAGAACCCACTGCTGGCGGACTATCAGTCCAAGATCACGCGCCCGCTCCCGCTCGTCGTGCTGACGCTCGAGCCACAGGACTGACCGGGCCGACGCCTCGGTGGTAACGGCCGGAGCACGCGCCGGGCCGGGCGTGAACCATGATGGATCCATGTCCGTACTCGACGATGCCCGGCTGGTACTGCTCCGACACGGCGAGACCGCCTGGTCCACCGGGCGCCGGCATACCGGCAACACCGACGTGCCGCTCACCGAGCACGGCGAGGAACAGGCTCGCGCCGCCGGTCCGCTGCTGGCGGCGCTGCGGCTGCGTGACCCGCTGGTACTCACCAGTCCGCGCCGGCGCGCGGTGCGCACGGCCGAGCTGGCCGGGCTCACCGGCACCGCGGTCGACGACGATCTCGCGGAATGGGACTACGGCGACTACGAAGGCCTGACCACGCCCGAGATCCGCGAGACCGCCCCCGGCTGGACCATCTGGACCGGTACGGTGCCCGGCGGCGAGTCCGCCGACGCGGTGCGCGCCCGAGCCGATCGAGTGCTCGCCTCGGTGGAACCCCAACTGCCCGAACGCGATATCGTGCTCGTCGGGCACGGGCACTTCTCCCGGGCGCTGATCGCCCGCTGGGCCGAATTCGAGCTCACGGAGGGCCGCCGGTTCGCCATGTCGACCGGCGCGCTGACCGTGCTCGGCTACGAACACGAGGTGCGTACCGTGCACGCGCACAATCTCGTTCCCACCAGCAACGGAGCAATACTGTGACTGTAGAACTGCGCCGCGCCGTCCCCGCCGATGTGCCGGGACTGGTCCGGCTCGTCGAGGATCTGGCCGAGTACGAGAAGGCTCGCGACGAGTGCACGGTCACCGAAACCCAGCTCGACACCGCCCTGTTCGGACCCGAACCGAAGGTCTTCGCGCACGTGGTGAGCGAGGACGGGGAACTGGTCGGCTGCGCGATCTGGTTCCTCAACTTCTCCACCTGGGACGGCGTGCACGGGATCTATCTCGAGGACCTCTACGTCAAGCCGCAGACCCGCGGCAAGGGCTACGGCAAGGCCTTGCTCACCGCGCTGGCGCAGGAAGCCGTCGAGCACGGCTACAGCCGCCTGTCCTGGTCGGTGCTGACCTGGAACACCCCGTCCATCGAATTCTACGAATCCCTCGGCGCCGCAGCGCAAGACGAGTGGGTCGGCTATCGCCTTTCCGGCGAGGCGCTCGATCGGCTGGCCAAGGACGGGCAGTAGCGCACCACCATGACATGGCTCGCACATCTCGACGAGACCACCTGGCCGACGACGCCGGACGAGGCCATCGCGATCCAGGACGAACTGCGTCCCAAGGTCGAAACCACCGGCCCGGCAAGCGAATTCCGGATGATCGCCGGGCTCGACTGCGCCTACGCCGACACCGGGGCGGTCGCGGCCGCGGTGGTCGTACTGGACGCGACCACACTGGAGACCGTCGAAACGTCTGTCGCGCACGGGGTCTCACATTTCCCGTACTACCCCGGCTTGCTCGCCTTCCGCGAATTGCCCACCACCATGCGGGCTTTGGCACAACTCGCCGCCGCTCCCGACCTACTGGTCTGTGACGCACAGGGTTTGGCGCATCCGCGTCGCCTCGGCTTCGCGTGTCATATCGGCGTGCTCACCGGCGTACCGGCGATCGGCGTCGCGAAGTCGGTCTGGGGCGATTACGCCGAACCCGGGCCCGAGCGCGGCGCGCGCACCGACGTCACCATCGACGGCGAGGTCGTCGGCAGCGCGTTGCGCACCAGGGCGGGGGTGAAACCCGTCTTCGTCTCCATCGGCCATCGCATCGATCTGGACACCGCGTGCGCGCAGGTGCTCGCGCTCACCCCGGCGTACCGCCTGCCGGAGACCACGCGGCGCGCGGACGCGCTGTGCCGCACGGCGCTCAAAGGCGCGGTGGCCGGCCAGGGGTGAGGACCGGACCGAACGGCGTCAGTCGGGTTCGACGCCGTAATCCTCGGCCATCCACCGGGTGGACGGCGGCGCGAACAGCAGGATCAGGCTGCCCAGCGCCACGACGCCGAGGGCCGCGCCGAGCAGCGGCTGGTGCGAGTCGGTGAGCAGCGACCAGGTGACCGGCAGCAACAGCAGTTGCGCGATGACCGCGATCGCGCGGCCCCACCGCTTGCCGAGCAGTAAGCCGATGCCCGCCGCGAGCACGGCGCCCCCGAGGATGCCGAACCAGGCGGCCGTGCCGTACCCGCTCGTCGCCGTCTGGTCGGCGCCGAGCAGGCCGCGCACGATCAACACCAGCGCCACGATCACCGCGACGCCGCCCTCCAGTGTCACCAGCGCGCCCGCGCCACGCACCGTCGCCGGCACGCCCGCGGCACCGTCACCTCTACCGATTTCAGCCACCCGCCAAGCCTAGGTGCCGATGCCGCCGGCCCGCCTCGCGGCCGGTCCGGTTCAGCGGCTTTTCGGACCGGTTCGACGGCCAATTAAGCTGCGTGGCGTGCGGACCCTGCTGATCGTGAATCCGAATGCCACCTCGACGACGCCGGCGACTCGCGATCTGCTGGCGCACGCGCTGGAGAGCCGCACCCAACTGACCGTCGCGCACACCCAGCACCGCGGGCACGCCGCCGAACTGGCCCAGTGGGCCGCCACCAACGAGATGGACCTGATCGTCGTGCACGGCGGCGACGGGACGGTCAACGAGACCATCAACGGGTTCCTGCCGCTGCCCGAACTCAACGACGGCCAGGCCTGGCTGCCCAGGCTCGGCGTGATCCCCGGCGGGTCGGCGAACGTGTTCGCCCGCGCGCTCGGCATCTCCCCCGATCCGGTGACCGCCACCAATCAGCTCATCGATCTGCTCACCCTGGACCGGGACCGCCGCATCGGACTGGGTCTGGCCGATGATCGCTGGTTCACATTCAGCGCGGGCGTCGGCCTCGACGCCGATGTGTGCGAAGCCATCGATGAAAGTCGCGCCGACGGAAAAACCGCGACGCCCGCCCGATATCTTCGAACAACTGTGCGACAGTTTTTCCGTGCGCGGCGCAGGGAACCGTCGGTCCGGATCGAAATCCCGGGCCACGAACCGATCGCCGACGTGCATTACGCCTTCGTAACGAACACCACCCCGTGGACCTACCTGAACACCACCCCGGTGCACACCAACCCGGGCACCAGGTTCGAAACAGGTCTCGGCGTGTTTGCCGTGCGTTCGATGGCAGTACTGCCTACACTGCTGCTTGCCAGACAGCTTTTGGCTGTCGATGGAAACCCCAAGGCCCGCAATTTGTTTCGCGAGGACAACGTTCCGTCCGTGCGCGTCGAGACGAAGGAACCCATCGGTCTGCAAATCGATGGCGACTTTATCGGGAAGCGCAACGTGGTGGATTTCACGGCGGTGCCCGCCGTCCTGGACGTCGTGGCGCCGCGACCAGCCTGATGCAGAAAACGCACGAAAAACATCGTGGTTGCGCTGCGAAAACCGGGTAGAGCGAGTACAAAGGACCGGGCAGGTTCCCCCAGCGGGAGCCGTTGAGCGTGAGCTTCCCCACGGTGCACCAGATACCTATTGACATCTACGGTGTTCGTGAAAGCATTCACAAGCAACCGTGCGGAAACATTCGAGTCGCACAAGTGAACGATCCACAAACCGTCGGCGCCCTTTTGCGGCGCCCAGCAAAGGAGCAGAGGAATGGACTGGCGCCACAAGGCCATCTGTCGCGACGAGGACCCCGAACTGTTTTTCCCGGTGGGTAACAGCGGTCCTGCGCTCGCGCAGATTGCCGATGCCAAGCTGGTCTGCGCTCGCTGCCCCGTTACCGCTGACTGCCTGTCCTGGGCCCTGAAGTCCGGACAGGATGCCGGCGTGTGGGGCGGTATGAGCGAGGACGAGCGTCGGGCGCTGAAGCGTCGCAACGCGCGCACACGCACCCGCACCGTCGTCTGAGCAGACGTTCGGATTTACCGGACCTTTCAGCCCGGTCCGGTAAACGCATTTCAGCCCGGCACCCCAGAGGTGCCGGGCTATCTTGTGCCCCAACACATATGACGAAACCGTCGCTAACGCCCGGACCGCCGCCCGAGCGGCACGCGTAGCACCGCGTCGGTCCCGATGTCCGCACCGGGATGCAGGCCGATCGAACCACCGAGTTCGGCTGTCACCAGGGTCCGCACGATCTGCAGGCCGAGCCGATCCGAGGATTCCAGGCTGAATCCGGCGGGCAGGCCGCGACCGTCGTCGCTGATGATCACATCGAGCCAGCGGGCCGAACGTTCGGAACGGATTGTCACCGAACCGTTCTCGCCCGAATCGAAGGCATGCTCGATCGCGTTCTGCACCAGCTCGGTCAGCACCATCACCAGCGGCGTCGCCCGCTCGGCGGAGAAGACGCCCAGCGAGCCGGCCCGGCGCACCTTGATCCGCGCGGTGTGCACCGTCGCCACATCCGCCATGATCGGCAGCAGCCGGTCGACCACCTCGTCCAGGTCGACCTCTTCGTCCACCGACATCGACAGCATCTCGTGCACCGACGCGATCGAGGTGACCCGGCGCACCGACTCGGTGAGCGCGACCTGCGCCTCCTCGTTCTCGGTCCGGCGGGCCTGCAGGCGCAGCAGCGCGGCGACGGTCTGCAGGTTGTTCTTCACCCGGTGGTGGATCTCCCGGATGGTGGCGTCCTTGCTGAGCAGCGCACGATCGCGCCGCTTGACCTCGGTGACGTCGCGGACCAGCACCGCGGCCCCCGCGAGTTCGCCGTGCGGGCGCAGCACCAGGGTGCGCAGCAGCACGGTCGCGCCGCGCGCCTCCACCTCCATCCGGCGACCGGTGCGCCCGGCCAGCGCGGCCTGGATGTCGCCGACCACCTCCTGCGCGTCGAACGGGTCGGTGATCAGCGACCTGGTCAGCACCGCGAGGTCCTGACCCGCGAGGTCGGCCTGCAAGCCCATCCGGTGATAGGCCGACAGCGCGTTCGGGCTGGCGTAGACGACGATGCCCGCGGTGTCGAGCCGGATGAAGCCGTCGCCCGCGCGCGGGCTGGAGTGGGTGGCCGCGCGGTCCTCGGTGGTCGGGAAGGTGCCGTCGGCGATCATCTGGCACAGGTCGTCCGCGCAAGCGACATAAGCGATTTCGAGGGTGCTGCGGACCCGGGACCGCTGCACGTCGGTGTCCCGGCTGAGCACCGCGATCACGTCGTCGCCGCAGCGCACCGGGATGGCCTCGCGCACCGCGTGCACCGGGGTGGGGTGATAGACGCCGGAGGTCTCCACGTCGTGGTCCGCGCGCACGATCTTGCCGGACATCAACGCGTCGAACACCTGCGGATGATCGGCCTGCAACGCCAGCGTGCCGACCAGGTCCTCCTGGTGCACGGTGGGCGCGGTGGTCGGACGGCACTGCGCGACACACACGATGTCGGCGCCCTGCGCGATCGGTCCGGCGCCGACCCAGAGCAGCAGATCGGCGAAGGACAGATCGGCGAGCAGTTGCCAATCACCCACCACCCGCTGCAAATGGTCCACGGCGACGCCGGGTAAGTCGGTGTGTTCGGCTAGCAGTTCACTGAGGGTCGCCATGGGGTTCTACCGCCGCAATCGCTCAGGAGATCACAGCGATCAGATGGCCCGCCTTGATGGCGTCGCCCTCTTTGACGCCGATCGAGCTCACCGTGCCGCCGACCTCGGCCAGCACCGGGATCTCCATCTTCATCGACTCCAGGATGACCAGGGTGTCGCCCTCTTTCACGACGTCCCCCTCCTTGGCCACGACCTGATAGACCACCGACACCAGCTCCGCCAGCACTTCCTCAGCCATGACACCCCATTCACTCGGTTGGTTCGGACAGCGAGCTCGCCGGGAACGAACGGCCCTGCCGCGCGGCCTGCATCCGCTGGAACTACAGCCAACCACACATGAAACAATGGCCTTCAATCAGAAGGGAGACTACCTATGGGTAAGCGCGGACGTAAGAAGCGTAGTCGCAAGGGCAACGCGGCCAACCACGGCAAGCGGCCCAACGCCTGAGCGTTGTGCTCGGCCGAAAAACGTAGAGCGGCACGCACTTCCCTTGCGGAAGGCGTGCCGCTCTAGTTGTTCCGGCTGTGGTTGTTCGCTAGGAGTCGGCGGCGTCGATCGAGGACTCCACCTTGGTCACCGTGACCGAACGGCGGATCTCGATGGTCAGCCGGTCCCGCAGGCCCTCGGGGGCGCGGTCACCGCCGCATTTGCGGCTCAGCAGACCCTTGATCTTCTCCTCGATGCCGTAGGCCTCGATGCAGGGCGAGCAGTGGTCCATGTGGTGCTGTAACCGGGCACGGGTCTCGTCGTTGCACTCGCCGTCCAGCATCAGCCAGATGTCGGTGAGAACGGCGGTGCAGTCGAGGTCCATGTCGGGGTCCCGCTCAGTCACTGCTTAACCTCCTGGCGTTCCCCCGAACGGTTGAATCCACGCTCGCGCGCCACGTCGGCGAGCAAACCCTTGAGCTGCTTGCGGCCGCGGTGCAGCCGGGACATCACGGTACCGATGGGGGTGCCCATGATGTCGGCGATTTCCTTATATGGGAAGCCCTCGACATCGGCGTAGTACACGGCCATCCGGAATTCCTCCGGCAGCTCCTGCAGCGCGGCCTTGATGTCGTCGTCCGGCAACGCGTCCAGCGCCTCGACCTCGGCCGAACGCAGACCCTGTGACGTGTGCTCGGCGGTTGCCGCCAGCTGCCAGTCGGTGATCTCGTCGGTCGGATACTGCGCGGGCTGGCGCTGCTTCTTGCGGTAGGAGTTGATGTAGGTATTGGTCAGGATCCGATACAGCCAGGCACGGAGGTTGGTGCCCTCTTTGAAGGACTTGAACCCCTGGAACGCCTTGACGTAGGTCTCCTGCACCAGGTCCTCGGCGTCGGCCGGGTTCCTGGTCATCCGCAGCGCGGCACCATAGAGCTGGTCGAGCAGCGGGAGCGCGTCGCGCTCGAACCGCTGGGCCAGCTCCGTATCGTCGACCGCGGCGGCACCGACACCGTCGGTCACCACGTCATCGTCGCTCGTCACACCTGTCCCTTCGATCGCCGTACCTGCCAAATCTACCGGCAACGGCAAGGCGACCGGGAATCCGGCATCCATCGGCGACGTCGTCGTCCGCACCGGACGTTCGTCGAGCAGCAGTGGCACCGGCATCTCCTTCACGTCGTTCACGGGGCCTCATCGGCGGACGGTGGGCTCTTCGTCCCAGCCGGGCGCTGTGTATTCGCTTGCAACATGCGCGACACGTCCTCTGTTCCCACCGCAGCCGCCGCGCGCCGGAAAACCGGTGCCACACGGCCAGGACGCGCCGTTAAGGTGTGCGCCATGGCAGGAGCCTCTACACCGGCGGTGCGTGTGCTGACCAAGGCGCGAGTCGAACACCGCGTGCACGCCTACACCCACGATCCGCGGGCCGACTCGTTCGGGACCGAGGCGGTGGACGCGCTCGCGGACCACCTCGGGGTGGTCGCGGCGCAGGTCTTCAAGACCTTGGTGCTCGAACTGTCCACCGGGACGCTCGCGGTCGCCGTGCTGCCGGTGCCGAACACGTTGTCGCTCAAGGCCGCGGCGGCCGCGCTGGGGGCGCCGAAGGCGAGCATGGCGGACAAGGTGAAGGCCGAGCGGAGCACCGGCTACGTGCTCGGCGGGATCTCCCCGCTCGGACAGCGCAAACCGTTGCCGACCGTGATCGACGACTCCGCCCTGTCCTGGGACCGGATCCTGTGCAGCGCCGGACGGCGCGGGCTCGAGCTCGAGGTGGCCCCCGCCGAGCTGATCCGGCTGGCCGCGGCGGTGACCGCCACGATACGGACGGTGTAAAACCGGGAATTCGCGACAACCTGTGCGTCAATGGACGAGCCAGATTCGTCCGACTCGAGGATGTGATGCGAAATGTCCGCGCCACTGCGTGTGCGCTCCATGATCGTCGCCCTGCTCGGAACCTTCGCCTTGGCCTGCGGCGTGGCGGCGCCGGGCAGCGCCGTGGCCCAGCCGGCCCCGCCCGCCGCGACCCAGATCGATGACAGCGCCACCGAGAGCCCGGACAAGCAGGCCGACAAGGCCGAGAAACTCGGCGGCACCGTGACCACCAAGGTGATCGACCTGGTCACCGGCATCGTGAAATGCGGGTTGAACATCGCGAGCCCGTCGGTGAAGTGCTCGATCTGACCGAGTCCTGCAGGTGACGAGTCGCAGAGCCGAGCGGATCAGAGCAAGCTGATCTGCTCGGCTTCTTCCTTCGCCGACACCGGCGCGAGCAGTTCGGGCCCGTTGTTCTTCACGCTGTTCACCAGCGACGGGACCGGCCGCGCCACGATGCCCGCGATGACCTCCTCGCCGGGCGTCTCCAGCAGGTTCGCGGGCGCGGGGTGGTCCGGATCGAGCCAGGCGTCCCAGTGCTCGCGCGGCATCGGCAGCGGCATCCGATCGTGGATGCGGGTCAGGTCGCCGATCGCGTCGGTGGTCAGGATGGCGCACGACAGCAGCGGCTCGCTGTCGGGCAGCGTGCGATCACGCCAGACCGACCACAGTCCCGCCATGTACAACCGCGAGCCGTCGGCCTGCGCCATGAAGAACGGATGCTTGGCCACCTTGCCCTTGGCGCCCGCCTCGGGTTCGACCACCCATTCGTACCAACCGTCCATCGGCACCAGGCAGCGCCGGTACTTCACGGCGTCGCGGAACGAATTGGTGGTCGCGGCCTTGTCCGCGCGGGCGTTGAACAGCGGCTTGCCCTTCACCGGTACGCCCGGCTCGGCGGCCTTGGTCCACACCGGGATCAGCCCCCAGCGCATCCGGCGCAGGCGCAGCTTCGGCTCGTCGTCCTTGCGACCGTGCTCGTGCCGCTCGACCACGGTGAGGATCTGGGTCGTCGGCGCGACGTTGTAATTGGTGTAGTTGCTCGCGGTGTCGGTCTCATCGATCGCATCCAGCTCGACCGCGAGCCGGCCGGGATCTGTCGTGGTCGCATATCGTCCGCACATATCTCGATACTTCCACCCCGCACCGACAACCTCATGGACAATTGGTCCATAGCTGGTGACCTGTTGAGAGTTTTGACCTAACATTCTCTCAGAGGATGGGGGTTCATCGTGCCCGTCCGCTGACGCATGCGCACCGACCGGCCACCGCCTGGACACCGCGGGCCCCGTCGCCCGAGCATCCACCGGCAAGAGGAGAAGACTCACCGTGACATCCACCGACATCAAACCGGCCGACCACGACACGGCACTCACGTCGGTCAATCCCGCCACGGGCGAGGTCATCGGCACGTACCCGATCGCCGACGAGGCGGCGGTGCGGGCGGCCGTGGCGAAGGCCAGGACCGCCGCCGCCACCTGGGGCGCGCTGAGCTTCGACGAGCGGCGCACCCACCTGCTGCGCTGGTCGAGCCGGCTGGTCGCGGATTCGGACGAATTCTGCCGGCTGATCCACGCCGAGAACGGCAAACCACTCGACGACGCCTTCCTCGAACTGATGCTCGCGCTCGAGCACATCGCCTGGGCGGCCAAGAACGCCAAGAAGCTGCTCTCGCCGAAGAAGGTCGCACCCGGCGCGTTCATGTCGAACTTCGCCGCCCGGGTCGAGCAGCGCCCGCTCGGGGTCGTCGGCGTCATCGGCCCGTGGAACTATCCCGTCTACACCCCGAACGGCTCCATCGGTTACGCGCTGGCCGCGGGCAACACCGTGGTGTTCAAGCCGAGCGAATACTCCACCGGCATCGGCAATTTCCTCGCCGAGGCGTTCGCCAAGGCCAATCCGGAACTGCCCGAAGGCGTGTTCATCAGCATCAACGGTTACGGTGCGACCGGGGCGGCGCTGGTCAAGGCCGATATCGACAAGATCGCGTTCACCGGCTCCACCGCGACCGGCAAGCGGATCATGGCGGCGGCCGCCGAGAACCTGACCCCGGTGCTGCTCGAATGCGGCGGCAAGGACGCGGTGATCGTCGCGGGTGATGCCGACGTGAAGGCCGCCGCCGACGCGGTCGCCTGGGGCGCCACCGCCAACAGCGGGCAGACCTGCGCGGGCGTGGAGCGGGTGTACGTCGACCGGTCGGTGCGCGAGGAATTCGTCGCCGAACTCAAGAAGATCCTGGAGAAGGTCGGCCCCGGCGCGGGCGAGGGCGCGGCGTACGGCCCGATGACCATGCCGAGCCAGATCGACATCGTGCGCAAGCACATCGACGACGCGCTGAAGAACGGCGGCACCGCCGTGCTCGGCGGCCCGGAATCGGTGAAGGCGCCGTTCATCGAACCGGTCGTGCTGCTCGACGTGGACGAGAACTCGCAGGCCGTACAGGAGGAGACCTTCGGCCCGACGGTCACCATCCGGACCGTGAACGGCGTGGACGAGGCGGTCGAGCTGGCTAACAACAACCGGTACGGGCTGTCCTCGGCGGTCTACTCGAAGAAGAACGGGCTCGACATCGCGCGCAGGCTGCACGTCGGAGCCACCTCGGTGAACTCGGTGCTCGCCTTCGCGGCCATTCCCGGCCTGCCGTTCGGCGGCGTCCGCGACTCCGGCATCGGCCGCATCCACGGCGAGCCGGGCCTGCGCGAGTTCTCTCGCCCGCACGCGATCGCGGTGCAGCGCTTCGCGATTCCCGGCATGGCGCTGCTCAGTTACTCGCGTACCCAGTCCACCATGAAGCTGCTGCGCAAGCTGGTCCCCTTCATCCACGGACGGCACAAGTAGCGAACACCGCCCGCGTGTCCGTCGGGGCGAGCTGAGAAGATGGAACACGTGAGTTTCTGGCCAGCGCCCCATGTCGATGTCCCTGTGCACGCGACCGTGACCCTGCCCGGGTCGAAATCGATCACGAACCGGGCATTGATCCTGGCCGCCCTGGCGGACGGGCCCTCGACCCTGTCCGGGGCGCTGCGCAGCCGCGACACCAACCTGATGATCGCGGCGCTCAGTGCGCTGGGCGCGGTCGTCGAGGGTGACGGTGACACGCTCACCGTCACCCCGGCCACGCTGCGCGGCGGCACCGTGGACTGCGGGCTCGCGGGCACCGTGATGCGGTTCCTGCCGCCGGTGGCCGCCCTGGCCGCGGGCGAGGTCGCCTTCGACGGCGACGCGCAGGCCCGGGTCCGCCCGCTCAGCACGATCCTGGCCGCGCTGCGCCACCTCGGCGCCGAAATCGACGGGGACGCACTGCCTTTCACGGTGCACGGCAAAGGCGCGCTGCGCGGCGGCACCGTCACGATCGACGCGTCCGGGTCCTCCCAGTTCGTCTCGGGTCTGCTGCTGTCCGCGGCTCGGTTCGACGAGGGTCTGACCGTGCACCACGACGGCAAGGCGCTGCCCTCGATGCCGCACATCGAGATGACCGTCGAGATGCTGCGCCGCGCGGACGTACAGGTGCAGACGCCTGCGGACAGCCGCCAGGCCCAGACCTGGGTCGTCACGCCGGGCCCGATCCGCGCGGTGGAATGGGATGTCGAACCCGACCTGTCCAATGCGACACCGTTTCTCGCGGCCGCCGCGGTCACCGGCGGCGAGGTGCGCATCCCGCATTGGCCGCGGCTGACCACGCAACCGGGCGACGTGATCCGGGAGATCCTGGTGCGGATGGGCGCCGAGGCACGCATCTTCGACGGCGTGCTCACCGTGCACGGCCCGGATCGGCTGGCCGGCATCGACATCGACCTGCACGACGTCGGCGAGCTCACGCCCACCGTCGCCGCGCTGGCCGCCCTGGCCGACTCCCCCTCCGTGCTGCGCGGCATCGCGCACCTGCGCGGCCACGAAACCGACCGCCTCGCCGCGCTGTCCACCGAGATCAACCGGCTCGGCGGCAAGGTCACCGAGACCGAGGACGGACTCGAGATCGTGCCCGCCACACTGCACGGCGGACGCTGGCACTCCTACGCCGATCACCGGATGGCAACCGCCGGAGCCATTCTCGGCCTGCGCGTGCCCGGCATCGAGATCGAGGACATCGGCACCACCGCGAAGACGCTGCCGAATTTCGTCGCGCTGTGGCAGCAGATGCTCGACTCCACGTCGGCCGATCAGGAGGCGGCGCACTGAGAAAGCGCGAGTACGACGAATCCGACGTCCGGGTGCGCCCGGGCAAGAGTTCGCGACCGCGCACGAAAACCCGTCCGCAGCACAATGATGCCGAACCCGCCATGGTGGTGTCGGTGGATCGGGGCCGCTGGGGCTGTGTGCTCGGCGGGGATCCGGGCAAGCAGATCGTCGCCATGCGGGCCAGGGAACTCGGCCGCACGCCCATCGTGGTCGGCGATCAGGTGGACGTGGTCGGCGACCTGTCCGGCAAACCCGATACGCTGGCCCGCATCGTGCGGGTCACCGATCGCCGAACGGTGTTGCGGCGCACCGCCGATGACACCGATCCGTTCGAACGCATCGTGGTCGGCAACGCCGAGCAGCTGTTCATCGTCGTCGCCCTCGCCGACCCGCCGCCGCGCACCGGTTTCGTCGAGCGCTGCATGGTCGCGGCGTTCGCCGGTGGGCTGCGGCCGGTGCTGTGCTTGACCAAGCACGATCTGGACGCCGCATCCGAATTCGCGGCCGCCTTCGAGGATCTCGATCTCACCATCGTCTACGGCGGGATCGAGGATCCGCTGGAACCGGTGCTCGAACTGCTGCACGATCGGCTCACCGCGTTTATCGGACACTCCGGCGTCGGCAAGTCGACGCTGGTGAATCGTCTTGTGCCGGACGCGTATCGGGCCGTCGGCGCGGTGTCCGGAGTCGGCAAGGGCAAGCACACCTCCACCCAGTCGGTGGCGCTGCCGCTGCCCGCGGGCGGCTGGGTGATCGACACCCCCGGCGTGCGTTCCTTCGGCCTGGCCCACATCACCCCCGACGACGTGGTCGCCGCCTTCAGCGACCTCGCCGCCGCCATCGAGGACTGTCCCCGCGGCTGCACCCACCTCGGCCCGCCCGCCGACCCGGAGTGCGCCCTGGACCAACTCCCGGGCAAAGAGCGCCGCGTCGCCGCCATCCGCGTCCTGCTCAACGCCCTGAACAGCAACGAAAACTATTAGCCGCCAAGCACTCCCGGCTCTACACTGCCGTCCATGCGTTACGTCGATCTGAATGCGACGGTCGGCGAGATCACCGGGGTGATCAGCCCCGAGCCCTACCTGCGGCGGCTGCCCGAGCTGGCCGCCGAGTTACCAAAGGGCGCAAGGGCTTTCGCTACCGATCCGGAGCATTACGACTTCTACGGCAAGCGCTGCGTGAAAGACTTGAAGTTCCTGGACATCCGGGACACCGACACCGGGGTCGAGCTCCGGCTCCGGCACAACTGCTGGAAACACGACGAAGACCTGATCATCCGCTACACCGCGCCGACGGACCGCGTCGTCACGCTCGGCGATCCGGGACGAACCGGATTCCACGAACTGATCCTCGACGAAATCCTGCCGCATCCGGACGGCTGCACTCACGAACTCGTCTTCCACACCGGCACCGTCATGGTCACCTGCGCGGATCTCGCCGCCGACTGGACCGCGGCGGACTGTGCCGACCTGCCGCGGCGCCGGGACCATTGATCAGCTGGGGACCTTCCCCAGTGATCATCTTTCAGTCGGAGAGCGCGGCGCGCGACTGGTCCTGACCGTCGGGCTGGCCGGGCGCGAACGGCCACTCCTCGAACCAGGTGCAGCGGCCCTGGTCGTCGAAGCGCAGTATCCACAGGTCGCGCCAGCGAGCCGGTTGCTCGGGATAGTCGACCTCGGCTCGGACCACCGCGGTGACACCGTCGACGGCGACCACTTCGGGCTCGATCGTGAACGACTCGTCCGGACCGTCGCGACCGGCCTCCCAGAACTTCGCGAGCTCGGGTAGCCCCGTGAGCGGTTCGGCCCACGGGGAAACGAGATATCCGATGTCAGGGGCGAAAAGGTCGCCGAGGTGCTCGGTACCCGGCTCCCGCCAAGCCCGTTCGTACGCGCCGACCCATGCCTGCACTGTGCTCCGGTCCACGCCGGGCCAAGTTACGCCGCTTCCCGCTCCCGCGTGCGCATTCCGCCGCAAATCCCCCACCCCAACGCACCGACCCGCGGGGCCGCGGTCAGCTTCGGCGCCTGATGCAGGCTGATCCGGTTCCCGTCCGGGTCGAACCGGCGGAGCTTCGGCTCCGTACCGAGCCACTGACCGAAATCACCAACTGGGCAACGGGTTTGCTCGTGCCGGAGAAACAGAAAACGCCCCGGGCCGAAGTCCCAGGGCGCTTTCGTGTTCGAGTTATCTCAGTGCCGGCGGCGCGGCTTGGGGGCGCGCTTGGGCTTGGACTGGGCGCGGGCGGCCTCGCGGCGTTCGCGCCGGGTGGTGTTGCCGGTGTCCTCGTCGCCGTACTCCTCGGCGTCGCTGTGCACCGCGCGGCCACCGCCCTCGGTGGGGCCCGAGTAGCTGAAGCCACGACGGTTGGGGTCGTCGATGCCCTTGGCGCGCAAGGCCGCCGGGGCGGCGCTACCGTTGCCGGCCGGGGCCTCCTCGGTGGGCAGCGGACGCGGCGCGGACATCGCGCCGACCGGCGAGCGCAGGCCCGCGTCGATCGAGACGCCCTCGGGCTGCGGCTGCTGCACCTCGACCTGCAGGTTGAACAGGAAGCCGACCGACTCCTCCTTCAGGCCCTCGAGCATCGCCGAGAACATGTCGAAGCCCTCACGCTGGTACTCCACCAGGGGGTCGCGCTGCGCCATCGCGCGCAGGCCGATGCCCTCCTTGAGGTAGTCCATCTCGTAGAGGTGCTCGCGCCACTTGCGGTCCAGCACCGAAAGCAGCACCTGCCGTTCGAGATTGCGCATGCTGCCCTGACCGGCCAGCCCGTCGATCTCGGCCTCGCGCCGCTCGTAGGCGTCGTGCGCGTCGTCGAGCAGCGCGTCCAGCAGTTCCTCGCGGGTCAGGTCACCGGCGTCGCCGACGGCGGTCTCCCCGGTCAGATCCTGGTGCCGGATGCGCACCGGGTACAGCGTCTTGAGCGCGGTCCACAGCTTGTCCAGATCCCAGTCCTCGACGTACCCCTCGGCGGTGGCGCCGTCGACATAGGCGGTGATCACGTCGGTGATCATCTCCTGGACCTGGCCCTCCATGTCCTCGCCGCGCAGGATCCGGTTGCGCTCGCCGTAGATGACGGTGCGCTGCTGGTTCATCACCTCGTCGTACTTGAGCACGTTCTTGCGGATCTCGAAGTTCTGCTGCTCGACCTGGGTCTGCGCGCTCTTGATCGCCTTGGAGACCATCTTGGCCTCGATCGGCACATCGTCGGGCAGGTTGAGCCGGGTCATGATCGCTTCCAGCGCGGCGCCGTTGAAGCGGCGCATCAGCTCGTCACCCAGCGACAGGTAGAACCGCGACTCGCCGGGGTCACCCTGACGGCCGGAACGACCGCGCAGCTGATTGTCGATACGACGCGACTCGTGCCGCTCGGTGCCGAGCACGTAGAGCCCGCCCGCCTCGCGCACCCGGTCGGCGTCGGCCTTGGTCTGCGACTTGACCTGCTCCAGCGTCGGCAACCAGGCCTGCTGGTAGGCGTCCGGCGTCTCCACCGGGTCCAGGCCCTCCTTGCGCAGGATGAGGTCGGCGATGATGTCCGGGTTGCCGCCGAGCACGACGTCGGTACCGCGGCCGGCCATGTTCGTCGCGACGGTCACCGCGCCCGGCCGACCGGCCTCGGCGATGATCGCGGCCTCGTTCTCGTGGAACTTGGCGTTCAGCACGGTGTGCGCGATGCCGCGCTTGGTGAACTGCTTGGACAGGTACTCCGAGCGCTCGACGCTGGTGGTACCGATCAGCACCGGCTGGTCGCGTTCGTGCCGTTCGGTGACGTCGTCGACCACGGCCGCGAACTTGGCCTCTTCGGTCTTGTAGATCAGGTCGGACTGGTCCTGACGGATCATCGGCTTGTTCGTCGGGATCGGGACCACGCCGAGGTTGTAGATCTGGTGCAGCTCGGCGGCCTCGGTCTCGGCGGTACCGGTCATGCCGGACAGCTTGTCGTAGAGGCGGAAGTAGTTCTGCAGCGTGATCGTCGCGAGGGTCTGGTTCTCCGGCTGGATCTCGACGGCTTCCTTGGCCTCGATCGCCTGGTGCATGCCCTCGTTGTAGCGACGGCCCACCAGGATGCGACCGGTGAACTCGTCGACGATGATCACTTCGCCGTCGCGGACGATGTAGTCCTTGTCGCGGGTGTAGAGCTCCTTGGCCTTGATGGCGTTGTTCAGGTAGCTCACCAGCGGCGAGTTGGCCGCCTCGTACAGGTTGTCGATGCCGAGCTGATCCTCGACGAACTCGACGCCCGCCTCGTGCACGCCGATGGTGCGCTTCTTGATGTCGACCTCGTAGTGCAGGTCCTTCTTCAACAGCGGTGCGATGCGCGCGAATTCGGCGTACCACTTGCTGGAGGCGTCGGCCGGGCCGGAGATGATCAACGGGGTGCGCGCCTCGTCGATCAGGATGGAGTCGACCTCGTCGACCACGGCGAAGTTGTGCCCGCGCTGCACCAGATCGTCGAGCGAGTGCGTCATGTTGTCGCGCAGGTAGTCGAAGCCGAACTCGTTGTTCGTGCCGTAGGTGATGTCGGCGCCGTAGGCCACCCGCCGCTGCGCGGGCGTCATGCCGGACAGGATCACACCGACCTCGAGCCCGAGGAAGCGGTGCACGCGGCCCATCCACTCGGAGTCGCGCTTGGCGAGATAGTCGTTGGTGGTGACGATGTGCACGCCGTCGCCGCTGATCGCGTTGAGGTAGGCGGGCAGCACCGAGGTGAGCGTCTTGCCCTCACCGGTCTTCATCTCGGCGATGTTGCCGGTGTGCAGCGCCGCGCCACCCATGATCTGCACCTTGTAGTGCTTCTGGTTCAGCACCCGCCACGAGGCCTCCCGGCCCACCGCGAAGGCCTCGGCCATCAGCGCACCGAGCGGGTCCGAGTGCCCCTCTTCGACCATGTCGGAGTAGCGCTCACGGAACTCGTCGGTCTTGCCGCGCAGCTCGGCGTCGGTGAGCTGTTCGTACTCCGACTCGAGTTCGAGAACCTGGTCGGCGAAGTTGGCGAGCCGCTTGACCATGCGGCCCTCACCAATCCGTAGCAACCTCGTCAGTGTCAGCGCAGGCACGGGTCTCGTCAGTCCTCTGGTCGGTGTGTCAGTCGTGTCGATCGGCGCCGGGCCGAGGGTGGACACCCGGCCGGCGTGCGGGCTCGCGCGCCGGGCGCGGATTCCGCTGCACGGTTCATGGTAATGCGGTGCCGATCGTAGGCGTCGACAAGCAGCGGTGTTCGGTCACACCGCAGGAACGAGCCTGCGTAGTCACCCGGCACCGGGGCACCTGCCGTGTCGTCCGCCCTGGTACTCACAGTACGCGGAACGCGGTCAGCTGCCAGCCCGCCCGATGCAACGCGACCCGCGCGGCGACCGCGAAGATCCGGTGGCCACGTTGGTAGGTGCCGTAGACCTCGGCGGTTTTCGGCCCGGCGGGTTCGACGCCGATCTTGGTCAGCTGCGCGGGCCCGAGGGCGGCGGCCCGCGGTGCGGTCCGGGCCAGCGTCTCCAGCGCGGCGAACACCGACGCGGAGGTCAGCGGCCGCACCTGCGCCACCGCCCGCTTGCCGTCGAGCACCTCGAGCACCAGCCGCAGCGAATTCTCCGCGAATCGATGTGCCGCCGAACCTGTTTCGGTCTCGGTCCCGTACGATGTAAGGCGTCCGTCGTGCCGGGCGCGTCGACCCGCGGCCCGTGCGGAAGACCCGCTGTGTGACGGCATGCGACGGCAGGGCAACGCGGCTCGTGGTGACGAAGCGGCAGATCGTGGCTGCTCCCCGGCCGCGCGATCCCGGTCCAGTGGCGGTTCGATATGTGGCGCGGGCGAAAGCGACGGTCGCCGACTGTGCATCCCATGTCCCCCTGTGATCGAATCGAGTCCCCGAGCTCGAATCAGACAGCCTGCCACGGAAGCCAGGACGGGTAAAGGGGAATGTCGATATCGCCGGATACGCCACAGCGGACGAGCTGAATCGCTGGGGCGACAGCACAATGGGCGTGAGACGGCATCGGAAAAGGAGCACCGGGCAGCGTGATCACGAGACTGACCCCGCAGGACGCGTCCTTCTACCGGCTCGAGTCGAGCAGTAATCCGATCCATATCGGCTCCCTCGCGATCCTGCGGCACACCGATCCCGATTCGGCTGCCCCCGCGCTCGACTACGACCGGCTCGTCGATCTGGTCGAGGCCCGCCTCTCGCTGGTGCCCCGCTATCGCCGCAAGGTGCGCGAGATCCCGCTCGCGCTCGGGCGCCCGGTCTGGGTGGAGGACAGCGCCTTCGACATCACCTATCACATCCGCCGTTCCGCGCTGCCCGCGCCGGGCACCGACGCCCAGCTGCACGAGCTGGTCGCCCGGCTGTCCTCGCGCCCGCTCGACCAGACCCGGCCGCTGTGGGAGATGTACCTGATCGAGGGTCTGTCCGACGGCCGCTGCGCGCTGTTCACCAAGACGCATTCCGCGCTGGTCGACGGCGATACCGCGCTGGAGATCGGGCACGTCGTGCTCGACGCGGGCCCCTCGCCGCGCGAACTCGCCGACGATGCGTGGCGCGCCCCACGCGAGCCCGACGATATGGAACTGCTGCTCGGCGCGCTGACCCACCTGGCCGCGCAGCCGCGCGAAGCACTCGAGGTGGCCCGGCACGCGGGCGGGCAGGCGTTCGCGGTGATCGGCGCCGCCGGGCGGGCGGTGGACTCGGTGGTCACCGCGGTGCGTGCGGCGGCGAGCGGCACCCCGGACAGCCCGCTCAACGCGCGCATCTCGCGCAACCGGCGCTTCGATGTGGTGCGGACCGAACTGGAGGACTACCGCAAGATCCGCAAGCGCTTCGACTGCTCGATCAACGACGTCATCCTCGCGGTGGTCACCGGCGCGTTGCGCAACTGGCTGCTGTCGCGGGGCGAGACGCTCACCGAGCCGACCACGCTGCGGGCCGTGGTGCCGATGTCGGTGTACGTCGACGGGGTGGACGGCGCCCGGCTCAACCCGGCGAGCGAGGTGTCCTCGTTCCTGATCGACCTGCCGGTCGGCGAGCCCAATCCGGTGATGCGGCTCTCGCACATCGCGCACGCCACCGAGGCCAACGGCAGGCAGCGGCGCGGGGTGCGGGCCCGGACCCTGGTCCATCTCGCCGGGTTCGCTCCGGCGAGCCTGCATGCGATGAGTGTGCGTGCGGCGAGTACGTTCGCAGAGCACACGTTCAATCTGGTGATCACCAACGCGCCGGGTCCGCAGACGCCGATGTATATCGGCGGCGCGCGGATGCTGGAGATGTATCCGGTGTCGCCGCTGCTGCGCAACCAGGCCTCGAGCATCGGGATCACGTCCTACGACGGACGGGTCTTCTACGGACTCAACGCCGACCGCGACGCGATGGCCGACATCGGCGTGCTGGCCGCGTCGGTGCGCGATTCCATGGAGGAGATGCTCGGTGCCTGCGTCTGATCAGGAGAAAATGCGGGTCTACATTCCCGCTACGGTGCCGATGCTGCGCGAGCTCGTCGCGAACCGGGAACTACGCCCGGTCGGCGGGACCGCGTTCGCGGTGACCCCGGCGCTGCGCGAGGCCTACGCCTCGGGTGACGACGAGGAGCTGGCCGAGGTGGCGATGGGCGAGGCCGCGCGGGCCTCGCTGCGCCTGCTCGCCGCCGAACGCGACGATCTCGACGAACCGGCCGACGACGCCGAACCGGTGCCCACCGGCCGGCCGGTCTATCGGCGCGCGGTGATCGCCGCCGACGTGACCGGCGCCAAGTTGCGGCCCGATCTCGACGACGCCGTGGTGAAGCTGCCGGGACTGCTGACCTACGACCAGATCGGCAGCGTGCACGTCGACCTGGCCCAGGCCGAACCGGAGGTGGCCAAGGCCGTCGACGTGGTGGACGCCGCGGACCTCGGCGACACCGACGCCGAATTCGTGCTCGGCGACGCCGAGGACCACCAGCTCGCCTGGTATGCCGCGCAGGAACTGCCGTTCCTGCTCGAATTGCTCTGAGCCGCGATCACCGCACCACGGCCCCGAGGCGCTCCCCGGCCGAACCTACGATGCCGTAACCTTGCTGTGGCGTGGGCAGCGCATCCGACGAACAGGAAGACGAACGGCAGCGATGAGCTCGAAAAATGGGGGATTCTCCGTGCGCGGCGTGCGGGAGTGGCTGGAAGCTCCGGCCGCGAGCGTCGCCGAACGCGGCGGCAAGTTGAACGTGCTGCGGGGAGCCGTGGCCCGGGTCACCACCCCGTTGCTGCCGGACGACTACCTGCACCTGGCCAACCCGCTGTGGTCGGCGCGCGAGCTGCGCGGCCGAATCGTGGACGTGCGCAAGGAAACCGCCGACTCGGCCACCCTGGTGATCAAGCCGGGCTGGGGCTTCGACTTCAAATACGAACCCGGTCAGTACATCGGCATCGGCGTGCTCGTCGACGGCCGCTGGCACTGGCGTTCCTATTCGCTGACCTGCCCGCCGAACTGGTCGGACCCGGGCGTCGGCGGTAAACGGGTCATCTCGATCGCGGTCAAGGCGATGCCGGAGGGTTTCCTGTCCAGCCACCTGGTCAGCGGTGTCCCGGTCGGCACCGTGGTGCGCCTGGCCGCGCCGCAGGGCGGTTTCGTGCTGCCCTACCCGCCGCCGGAGCGGGTGCTGTTCCTCACCGCGGGCAGCGGCATCACCCCGGTCATGGCGATGCTGCGGGCGATGGACCGGCGCGATCTGGTCACCGACGTGGTGCACCTGCACTCCGCGCGCACCGCGCAGGACGTGATGTTCGGCGCCGAGCTGCGCGATCTGCACGACCGGTATGCCACTACCCACCCCGCCGACTCCGTCGGCGACCGTCCCCCGGCGAGTTTCACCTCCCACCTGCACCTCACCGGCGAGCAAGGCAAGTTCGCGCTGGCCGACCTGGACACGAAGTTCCCCGACTGGCGCGAGCGCCAGACCTGGGCCTGCGGCCCGGCCGCGATGCTCGACGAGATCGAGCACCACTGGCGCGAGGCCGGCCTGGCCGACCAGTTGCACGTCGAGCGATTCGAGATCGAGCGCTCCGCGGTGGGCGAGGGCGGCACGGTCAGTTTCGGCAAGACCGGGCGGACGGTCGAGGTGGACGGCGCGACCAGTCTGCTGGAGGCGGGCGAGTCGGCCGGCGTGCAGATGCCGTTCGGCTGCCGGATGGGCATCTGCCAAACCTGTGTCGTGACACTGAGTTCCGGCTACGTGCGCGATCTGCGCAACGGCGACGAGCATCGCGAAGGCGACAAGGTGCAGACCTGCATCTCCGCTGCGGCGGGGGACTGCACGCTCGACGTCTAGACGACGCCACGGCGCGCCGGGCAACGCGGCCCGGCGACGACGACACGGCAGCACGGGGCACCCTTGGGTACCCTCGAAGCAAATCGAGTAGGGAAAGGACCCCCGGTGGCCATCACCGATATTCAGGCGTTCGCCCATCTCACGGCGGCCGACATCGAGACACTGGGGCAGGAACTCGATTCGATCCGGCGTTCGGTGGAGCAGTCGCGCGGCGCACGTGACGCGAAGTACATCCGGCGCACCATCGCCGCGCAGCGCGGCCTCGAGGTGGCCGGGCGTGCGGTGCTGTTCGGCAGCCGCAACCGGTGGGCCTGGCTCACCGGCACCGCGTTGCTGTCGGTCGCCAAGATCATCGAGAACATGGAGCTCGGGCACAACGTCAGCCACGGGCAATGGGACTGGATGAACGATCCGGAGATCCACTCCAGCTCCTGGGAGTGGGATATGACGGGGCCCTCGTCGCAGTGGCGGCGGGCGCACAACTACTCCCACCACACCTATACCAACGTGCTCGGCAAGGATGAGGACCTCGGCTTCGGCATCCTGCGGATGACCCGCGACGAGCCGTGGAAGCCGATCCACCTGGTGCAGCCGGTGGCGAACCTGGTGCTCGCGGCCACCTTCGAGTGGGGCATCGCGCTGCACGACTGGAGCATCGAGAAGGAACTGGCCGACACCCCGCGCTGGGAAGTGATGTCGCCGCCGAACGTGGAGTTCGGTCGCAAGATCGCCCGCCAGGTGACCAAGGACTTCCTGCTCTACCCGGCGCTCACCGGCCCGGCGTTCAAGTCGACGCTGAAGGCGAACGCGACCGCGAATCTGATCCGCAACCTGTGGGCCTACGCCGTGATCTTCTGCGGCCACTTCCCCGACGGCGCCGAGAAGTTCACCATCGAACAGCTCGAGGGTGAGACCAGCGGCGAATGGTATCTGCGGCAGATGCTCGGCAGTGCCAATTTCAAGGCGGGTCCCGCCATGGCGTTCATGAGCGGCAATCTCTGCTACCAGATCGAACACCACCTGTTCCCGGACCTGCCGAGCAATCGGTACCCGGAGATCGCGGTGCGGGTGCGCGAACTGTGCGACAAGTACGACCTGCCGTACACCACGGGCTCGCTCGGCAAGCAGTACCTGCTCGCCTTCCGGACCATCCACAAGCTGGCCCTGCCGGACCGCTTCCTGAAGGCCACCTCCGACAACGCGCCCGAGACCTCCTCGGAACGCAAGTTCGCGGGCATCACGCTGCCGTCGCTGCCCAGCGCGGAGACGGCGCACTGGCTCGGCGTCGACCCGGAAACCGGGCAGCGCCGCGGCCTGCGCTCTGCCCTGCGCGAGGCCAAGGTGGTGCTGAAGGAGAAGGCCCAGCAGGAGAAGGAGATGCTGCGCGAGGCCAAGCGCGCCCTCAAGGAGAAGGCCGAGCACGAAAAGGTGGTGCTGCGCGAGGCCACCCAGGCCCTGCAGGACCGAGCCCGCCAAGAGCAGGCTTCGCTGCGCCGAAAGGCCGTACGCGAGAGGGCTTTGTGGCGACTGCGGCGTAGCCGCTAGCCGACCCGGGACACCGGTACCCGCACCCGGGTACCGGTGCGCACTCCGCCTGCCGGGAGACGAAGCACACGGCTTGCGCGGAGCGGGCTCGCGGGTGCAAACCGAGCGTCCGCGTGACTGACGGCCGCGATGGAAGGCTATGCGGGAGAAGGCTTTACGCCGCACTGCGGACGCCGCCCAATTACCATCTTCCGATCGTGTTCGCAATGCGGGATTTGCCACACCGCGGTGGCGCAGCTCGTAACCTACGGTCACGTAACTTACGGTACTGTAACCGCCATGGCGATCTCGGATGTCAAGGAATACGCACACCTCACCGAGGCCGACGTGGAAGCACTCGGCGCGGAGTTCGACGCGATTCGTCGCGATATCGAGGAATCGCGCGGTGCGCGCGACGCGAACTACATCCGTAACGTCATCCGGCTCCAGCGCGCCCTCGAGATCGGCGGCCGCGGCGTCCTGTTCGCCAGCTTCCTACCGCCCGCCTGGATCGCCGGCGTCGCCATGCTCAGCACCGCCAAGATCATCGAGAACATGGAGATCGGGCACAACACCATGCACGGCCAGTGGGACTGGATGAACGATCCGGAAATCCACTCCAGCTCCTGGGAATGGGACAACGCGGGCGCGGCCAAGCACTGGAAGCACACGCACAACTACCTGCACCACAAGTACACCAATGTGCTCGGCATGGACGACGACATCGGCTACGGCCTGCTGCGCGTCACCCGCGACCAGCGGTGGAAGCCGTTCAACCTGGGCAACCCGATCTACAACCTGGTGCTGCAGCTGCTGTTCGAATACGGCGTCTCGATCCAGCACATGGAGCTGGGCAAGCTGGCCGCGGGCCGGTTCAAGCCGGGCACGCCCGAGCGCGCCGAGTTCGACCGCAAGCGCACCGAGGCGCTGACCAAGATGGGCAAGCAGATCCTCAAGGATTACGTGATCTTCCCCGCCCTCACCGGTCCGGCCTTCCTCACCACGCTCACCGCCAACCTGGCCGCCAACGCCATCCGCAACGTGTGGTCCAACGCCGTGATCTTCTGCGGTCACTTCCCCGACGGCGCGGAGAAGTTCACCAAGGCCGATATCGACAACGAGACCAAGGGCCAGTGGTACCTGCGGCAGATGCTCGGCAGCGCCAACATCTCCGGCGGTCCGCTCACCCACTTCATGACGGGCAATCTGAGCCACCAGATCGAACATCACCTGTTCCCCGATCTGCCGAGCAACCGGTACGCCGAGATCGCGGTCCGGGTCCGGGAGCTCGCCGAGAAGTACGACCTGCCCTACACCACCGGCTCGCTGCCGGTGCAGTACTTCAAGGCCTGGCGCACCATCCTCAAGCTCTCGCTGCCGAACAAGTACCTGCGCGACACCGCCGACGATGCGCCCGAGACCGCCTCGGAACGCAAGTTCGCGGGCAACACCGTCGCCACCATCGACCCGGTCACCGGTAAGCGGCGCGGCCTGCGCACCGCCCTCGCCGCCGGACGCCGCCGCCTGAACCGCCGCACCCCCGCATACGCGGGCTGAACCGCCTCCCCCCGCACCCTTTCCGTCCTCTCGCACCCGTTTCCGCTGGGCACAGCGGGTGCGCGAACACGGAAAGGGTGCGTGTTCGTTGCGGCGGACCCGGCTGGTTGACTGAGCGCGTGGGTGCTGACGGTCTGAGTGTTTACGACGCGATCCGGTTGCGGCGCGACGTGCGGGCGGAGTTCACCGGCGAGGTGCTCGACGACAGCACGCTGTGGCGGTTGCTGGAGGCCGCGCACCGGGCGCCCAGCGTCGGTAATTCGCAGCCCTGGGATTTCGTGGTGGTGCGGGACCCGGCCACGCTGCGCGCCTTCGCCGCGCACGTGGCGGACAAGCGCGTCGAGTTCCGCGACGCGCTCCCGCCGGAGCGGGCCGCGACCTTCGAACCGATCAAGATCGAGGGCATCGTCGAGAGCGGCACCGGGATCGTGGTGACCTACGATCCCGGCCGCGGCGGACCGCAGGTGCTCGGCCGCGCCACCATCCCCGAGACAGGCGTCTTCTCCGCGGTGCTCGCGATCCAGAATCTCTGGCTCGCCGCGACCGCCGAGGGCATCGGGGTCGGCTGGGTGTCGTTCTACGCGCCCGAATTCCTCGCCGAACTCGTCGGGCTGCCCCCGGGCGTGCATCCGGTCGCGTGGCTATGCGCCGGACCGGTGCACAGCTTCCAGCAGATCCCCGATCTGGAACGCTTCGGCTGGCGCACCGGGCGTCCGCTGGCCGAGGCCGTGCACCACGAGGTCTACCGAAAGTAGTTCGCTGTATTGCATTTTGATGCACACTCCGGCGCGTCGTGCGGCGTGTCCCAGTGCATCCGCGCAGAATGTCTGCGTCCCCGCGCCACGACCGGAGGCATGGGGGTCGGGGTCGTGGGGTTCAGCTGCTCATCAATTGGGTACGTCCTTGTACGCACCCATCTCGGATGCAGCGTTCTTCGGCTCAGGAGGTTTGCCATGGCCAATGTCGACGCCGTCCGGCTGTCGAACGAGCTTGGCATCGATCTGGCACACGCAATGCTGCGCCTGCGCAGGGAGGGCCGCCCCGGCGAGTCCAACCACGACACGTGCCTGCGGATCATCGCCGACGAGGTCCGCAAACCGCAGACCCCGAAGCGCGACACCCACGTGTTCCGGACACGTCCCGCGGCGGACGGCACATTGCCGCTGCTACCACCCACCCGCGCCCGGCACCGCTGACCCGTACCCGGATCGCCCGAAAAGCGCAGTGCGCCAGCCCGAAGCACCGCGCCGACCGAACGCTGCGCCAGCCCGAAAACTCTGCGCCAACCCGAAAACTCTGCGCCAACCCGAAACCACTACGCCTACCTGAAAGCGCTGCGCCGTCCGGAAACCACTGCGCCAGCCGAAAACGCTGCGCCAACGAGGCACCGCCCCAACCCGGCACCACTGCGCCAACCGAAACGCTGCGCCAGCCTGAAGCACTACGCCAACCCGAAACCACAGCGCCAACCGAAACGCTGGGCCAGCCTGAAGCACTACGCCAGCGAAGCACTGCGCCAGTCCGAAAGCACAGCGCCAGCGAAGCACTGCGCAAGCCCGAGAGCACTGCGCAAGCCCGAGAGCACTGCGCAAGCCCGAGAGCACTGCGCCGACCTGAAAGGCACTGCGCCAGGTGTGATCCCAGGGTGGGCGCTCACCAGCGCAGCACGACCTCGTGCTCGTTGTCCAGGATCCGTCCCGTCGGCACGAAACCCAGCGACCGATAGAACCCCGCGGGACTGCCCGGCCCGGTCGCGTAGCTGGTGTACAGCTCGCGTGTGCCCTGCGCCGTCAGCCGATCGATGAGCGCGCGCAGCGCCGCCCGCCCGATCCCGCGTCCCTGCGCCGGGCCCGCGACCATGAAGCGCCACAGGAAAACACCCCGCAGGTCGGGGTGGTCCTCGTCCAACCCGAGATGCACCATCAGGAATCCGGCGGGCGCCTCGTCGGCGTAGACGGCGCGAAACCACAGGCAGTCCGAAAAGTGGGCCTCGGCAATGGAAATGCCGTTGTCGATCACCATGGGACGCTGCTGCGCGCTCAGCGTCTCACTCAAACTGCATACCGCGTAGAGGTTCTCGCGGTCGATACGGCGCAGCTCGATGCGCCGCGGCGCGGCCCCGGTCGATTCGGTCATACACCTTGGTACTGCGCCGACCGGGGCCCGCTCAACCGGTTTTCGGTCAGACCCGTTCCAGCACGGCCGAGGCGCCGATGCCGCCCGCGGCGCAGATGCCGAGCAGCGCGGCGTTCTTACCGGTGCTGGCCAGTTCGTTCGCCATCGTGGTCACCATTCGCGCGCCGGTGGCGCCGAACGGGTGACCGAGCGACACCGAACCGCCGTGCACATTGAGCTTGTCGATATCCACCTCGCCGACGGCGGTTTCCCGGTCGAGCCGCGTCTTGGCCCACTCGGCGCTGGCCAGCGCCGACAGCACCGAGAGCGTCTGCGCCGCGAAAGCCTCGTGGATATCGACGAAATCGATGTCGCCCAGCGACATTCCGGCCTTGTCCAGCGCCCGCGGCATGGAGATCGCCGGGCCGATCAGCACCTGGTCGGTGGGGTCGACACTGACGTAGCTCCACGAGCGGAAGGCGGCAAGCGGCCGGTAACCGAGCGCGGCGGCCTTCTCCTCGCTCATCAGCAGCACGGCGGACGCGCCGTCGGTGAGCGGGCTGGCGTTGCCCGCGGTCACCGTGCCGTTTTCGGCGAAAACCGGCTTCAGTTTCGACAGTTTTTCGATGCTGGTGTTGCCGCGGACCAGTCCGTCGCGGTCGATCTCGACGCCCTCGGGCGTGCGGACCCGCAGCACCTCGTCGTCGAACCGGCCCGATTCGATCGCGGCGGCGGCCCGATTATGCGAGCGGGCGGCGAACTCGTCCTGGTCGGCGCGGCTGATGCCGTGGATGCGGGCCATCTTCTCGGCCGACTCCCCCATCACCTCGCCGGTGGTGCGTTCGGCGATCTTCGGCCGGCTCGGCAGGATATCGGTGAACGGCGCCAGCTGGCGGATCGCGGTCAGGTAATCCTTCGGCTTCGGTTTGCCCAGCGCCAGCGGCGCCGCCGCGTGCACCACCGACTGCGGCAGTTTCACCTCGGCGTTGGAGGTGGAATCGCTGCCGCCGGCGATCATGATGTCGTATTCGCCGCGCTCGATCGCGGCCACGGCGGAGGTGACCGCCTGCAGGCCGGACGCGCAGGCCCTGGTCACGGTGTGGCCCTCGCAGCCGGGGTCGAGCGCGAGGTCCAGGGCGATCTCACGGGCGATGTTCGGCGCCGCGCTGGGCAGGATGACCCCGCCCCAGACGATGGCCTCTACCTGGGCGCCGGGGCAGCCCGGTGCGCTCCAGCAGGCCCCGGACCGCGGCATCGGCGAGCGCGATGGAATCCATCCGGGTGTATCCGGTGAACGCACGCACGAACGGCGTGCGCGCACCGGACACGATAACGGCACGGCGAGCAGCCTTGGTGGCCATGCGATTTCCTTTCGAGAGATCTATGGCCACCAAACTTACTCCTAAGTAAGTTCACCGTCGACCCCCTTCGCCGACGGTGACCCGTGCGCAGCAGCGGCGATCCCCTCCACCGTCGCTGAAACCCGGCCTGCCACGCGCCGTTGCGCAACAGACCGGAGGCGCCCGTTCCGACGAACGCCCCTGCTCGTCCCGGAACACTCCGCAAGACCGATGTCGGCTGAAACTTCGGCGCGTCAGAACAGTAGCAATATTTCTACTGATTTTTCAAACCTTTTCTATTGGTTTGCTTTCTGTCGCGGTCGGGCTCTACTCTGAAGCTCACTATGCATAGCCCTTCGGAGCTGTCGCGGCGCCAGAAGCGATTCGGCCGAATCATCAAGGAGCGCCGGGACGAGCTCGGCCTCACGCAGTTACAGATCGGCGACCTCGGGGGACCTTCGGCACCGACGATTCGCAAGATCGAAGACGGCGACGCCGCGATCAGCACGACCACGCTGAACAAACTCGATGCGCCGCTGCGCTGGCTCCCGGGGAGCGCCGCGCGCACCTACGCGGGCGGCACCCCGGCCGCCGACGAGCCCGCACCCGCCGCGCGGCAGCCCGGCGAGTCCGTCGTGGCCGGGCCCGATTCGATCCGCTTCGAACTGGCCGACCTCACCGGTCTGCTCGCGGCCGCGGGCCGGCTCAACGACGCGGTCGAACACGGCCGGACCACCCACCCGCAGGTGGTCGCCGCGATCAGCGAACTCAACCAGGTGGTTTCCAAGCTGTCGGCCCGCTACGCGACCGCCATGCTGGAACGCAACGGCGGCCCGGGCAGGCAGCTGCACCCGCTCGTCGAAATGGCCTTCGCGCACCTGCTCGAGGTGCCCGCGGAGACCAGCGACACCACCGAACTTCACGAACGGCGATACCGGCGCTGGCTGGCCGGACGATCAGAGGACGTCGATGCTGCGACAGAAGCACAGTTCCGGGCACGCTGGCTGGCGGCCAACGTGGACACGACCGCGAGTCGAAACGGCGGGTACTGAGGTGACGGAGAAGACCGACGACGCGCCGAGCGGCGCGACTCTCACGCTGAGTCACAAGATCAATCGACTGTTCGCCGTCGTGCATCCGCGCTCGGCCCCCGAGCGCAGCACCGCGACCGTCGCCGAACAAGCCGGCGAGTACCTCAGCCGGGTCATCACGCCGAGCTACCTGGAACGCCTGCGCGGCGGCGAGTTCGACGGCGAGATTCCCGGCACGACAGTCGAACTCGACGTGCTCGCGGCGATCGCGCAGAGCTTCGGCGTCGCGGCCGACTACCTGACCACCTCGGGTCCGACGGCCAGCGCGATCGACCGGGAACTCGAATTGCTCGCCACCATGCGCGACGCCAACGTCTCCAGCATCGCCCTGCGCGGTTCGAATGTGGACCAAGCGATCCTGGCCCGGATCATCGAGAGCACGGACCGCACCTGACCGACGAGTCAGTCGGTAACATCGTGACCTACATGGGGGCACTGAGCTTGCTGTAGGAGTGAAATCGCATGGCCATGCAGGCCCGGTTCCGGAACCTGACCCGGGATGTCCCGATACCGCACCCGTGGAAGCTGTCGAGCTATCTCGACGATGTCGCCGCCTATCGCGGCCGGCCCATCAGCCTGGTGCCGATCGATACCGCGCTGCTCGCGGGCACCGGCTGCGGCACCGGCAGCGGACTGTGGATCGCCAAGCACGACAGCGACGTGATCGTCTACGGCGCCGACACCACCGAGTGGCATGCCGAGCACATCATCGTGCACGAACTCGGCCATATGCTGCTCGGCCACGGCCCGGAACAGCCCACCGAGGGCGGGCCGGAGCCGACCGCCCCACCGTCGCCGCGGTCGCGGAACTGCTGCCCTCCATCTCCCCCGAATCCATCGCGCACGTGCTCGGCCGCACCGACTACGGCACCAGCCGGGAACGCGACGCGGAGACCTTCGCCGATATGGTCATGCTGCACGCCATGCGCCCGCCTCGTCGCGATTCCCTGCTGCACCGGACGTTCTTCCGCGATCGTCGCCGGTGAGCGCACCGCGGCGCGACGAGCGGATTGTCGTGCGGGAAACGGAGATACCGATCAGGTCAGCGTCTCCGGGTATCCAACGAACGCGCTGAACACCCGGAGCGGCGGACGGAAACGCGAACCTTCTATGCGAGCCGGATCAGGCCGTAGTCGAAGGCGTGCCTGCGATAGACCACCGACGGTCGGTCGGTCTCGCGGTCTTGGAAGAGGAAGAAGTCGTGGCCGACGAGTTCCATCTGGTAGAGGGCGTCGTCGACGGACATCGGAGTCGCGGTGTGCACCTTGGTGCGGACGATATGGCCGGGTCCCGCCACGTAATCGGGGTTCTCCGGTGTGTTCTCGGGGCGGTGGTGGTTGCCGCCGTCGGGGTGATCGTGCGCCGCGGACGACCCGTTCGGCATCGCGAACAGGGAATCGTCCACCAGATCGGCGGTGGCCTGGGCGACGGAGACTGGGGTCTTGTCGCCGTAGTGCACCCGGCGCCGGTCCTTGGTGCGGCGCAGCCTGCTCTCCAGCTTCGCGGTCACCGATTCGAGTGCGGCATAGAAGCTGTCGGCGCACGCCTCGGCGCGCACGATGGGGCCCTTACCGCGTGCGGTGATCTCGACGCGCTGACAACTCTTGCGCTGCCTACGGTTTCGCTCGTGGAAGAGTTCGACGTCGAAGATGAAGATCGACGGGTCGAAGCGTTCGAGCCTGGAGAGTTTCTCCGCGACATAGATTCGGAAGTGATCCGGAACCTCGACATTGCGACCTTTGACCACGACGTCCGCACGGGGCGTCCTGGGTCGATCCGCAATGGGTTGCTCGGTCACGTCCAAGGTGCGATCGTCCAGCACCGAAGGGTCAGCATCTTGCACTGAAGGTCGTGAAGAAGTCGTCACGCGTACCTCCCGGATATGGCCGCACAGGCGAACTGCGTGCGGCGGGATGAGCCGTGCCGATCGAGAATCTCTCGGCACATGATGTCCGAGGCGCCACCTCCAAACTCCCGGTTCGGGTGTGTGATCGCGACGCTAGTACGACATTCGGGAGTGCGCCAGTGTTCACGCAAATTTCCCGGAGTCAAGCAGCACAGGTAACCAATACGGCACGTGCCGACACCCCGATCCGGGCCAGCGCGCGCACCGACTCGCGCACCGTCGCCCCCGTCGTCAACACGTCATCCACCACCACTACCTCGGCGTTTTCCGCGATCCGGCACAGCGCTGCGGAACCGGGTACGGTGGTCACCCTGTCCTGCAGATTGTGTGCGCGTTCCCGGGGTGTCAAGCCCACCGAATCCCGCACACCCCACCACACCCGCAGCACGGATACCATCCGGCTATCGGGCAGCCAACTCACGGCTATCTCCGCTGCGGCCACCACCGGATCACCGCCGCGCCGTCGCGCGGCGACCCGCCTGCTGGGCGCGGGCACCAGCACCAGCGGCCGATCGGCGCGCAGCCGCGCCAGCGCACCGGCCAGCGCCCGGCCGATCGGCGCCGCCAGATCGGTGCGCCCACTCTCCTTGGCCGCCAACACCGCTCGCCGCGCCGGCCCGCGGTACGGGCCGAGCGCCCAGCACGGCACCCCGGGGTCCAGCCGCGGCCGCACCCGGATCGGCGGGCCGGTCAGCGTGGCCGCGCAGGCGGCACACCAGCCCACGCCGGGTTGCCCGCAGCCGGCACACGCGCTGGGCAGGATCAGATCGAGGAGGGTGCGCACCGCCCGAGTGTGCGCGCACCCACCGACACGACCCGGCGATCAGCCGGGCAGCACCGGGACGGCGTTCGCGCCGAGACCCGGCACCTCCCGCCAATACGGTTCGCGTTCGTCCGGATTCGTCGTCAACTCCAGTACCGCCCGGGAATCGGCGGCGTACTGGTGCTCCGGTGACGCACTGACCTGCCGCACCGGCGTCGTCAGATTGCGGCTCGTGTAGGCCTGCGACCCCGACCCGTCGATCGACACCGCGCCGATCGGATCGACGTTGCCCTCCCTGGCGATGATCAGCCGATCGCTGCCGTACCACGACACCGAGACCGCGGCCGTGCTCGAATCGACGCCGACCGGCAGCGGTGAGGTCAGCGCGTAACCGCCACCCGGCTTCGGCACCACCACCGCGACGTAGACCTTGCCGTCCGCGATCAACGCGGCGCGCACCCCGGTGCGGGAGACCCGCAGCTCGGTGATCGGCAGCCGGAAGGCCGAGCCGGCCCCGCCGGTGAGCGCCGAGATGTCGACGTCCTGCACCGAGACGGTGCCGGTGGCCCGGTCGTTCACCGCGCGGACCACGCGATCCCCGTCGATCACCGCCCAGGCGGCGGTGCCGTCGATATTCCAGGACGGTCGGGTGATGGTGCCGCCCTCGGCGACCGGAATCGCGTTGCCGCCGTAGGTGCCGATCATCAGGGTGCGCGGTTGTTCCGGCGCGGGCCGGCCCGCGTCGGCCACGCCCGCGACCAATTGACCGTCCGGCGATACGGCCGCCGACACCAGGTTGTTCACCGCGCCGAAGTAGCCCGGCGCGGCCGTGACGGCGCCGGTGTTCGCGACCTGCACCAGCGTGCCCCCGCGCAACGCGTGCAGCCCGATCTGGTTGCGGCCGTTCATCGCCGCGCTGAACTGCTGCACGTCGGCCACCGCCCAGCCGCTCGCCGAGAACCGGTCGTCGAGCGGCTTGCCGTCGGCCAGCAGCACATACGGCCCGATGATGTCCGCGCCCGCGAGGGTGAGCACCACCTGCGCGGCCAGTAGCTCGCGATCGCGCGGTGCGAGCGCCGAGGCGCCCGCGAAATCTATTCGCACCCCGCCGACGCCCACCCCGACGCCGTCCGGGTCGCCGTTGGCCTTGGTGACCGGACCGCGCAGGGCGATCGGCTGGGCCAGTTCGTTGCGCAGCACCGGCGTCAGCGCGGGCTGGGTACCCTCACCGAGCATGCTGAGCAGCCGCTGGGTCAGCTGCACCTTGGGCACCGAGATCCAGCGCAGGTCCGGGACGACCGAACTGCTGGTCGGATCCACGAAGTAGAGCACGTAGCGCCGGTAGGACTTGCCGAAGGCGACGGAGTCCATCACCACGCCGTCGGGCAGCTCGTCGATGCGCCACTCGTTGTTGACCCGGATCATCTCGATCTTGTTCTCGAGCGGATCGGCGGTCGCCTGGTAGGAGCCGTCGGCCTTGAGCTCGCCGACCTTGCGCGCCCGCACTCGATAGGTCGCCTTGTCCCCGGAGCGCGACTCGCGCAACGTGTCCGGCTTCTCCACGATGGTGATGCCGGCGGCGTCGTCCCACTGGGCCGCGGCCGACGGGGTCATGAACTGCCGGGCCGCCAGGTGCCGGTTGGTCGGGTCGGCGGTGGCCGAGAGGAAATCGCGCAGCAGCAGGTCGGGATCGCGGCCCTGCTGCGGCTGCGGCGGGCCCTCGGAGGTAGGTTCCCGGTTGATCGTGCCGAGCGCCTGCGGCGCCGAGGATTCCGGCAGGCTCGCGCATCCGGAGAGCACGACGAGCGCGGCCACCACGGCCGCGCCGAACGCGAACAGCCGCTGCTTGCGCGCGGAACCGACTCGCATGCTCATAACGGTACGTCCCCGGATCTGCGCGCCGGATCCGCACCCGGCGGTGTCGATTCGTCGTCCGGTCCGCCCGCTCGGGCGACCGGGGTGGCCGAATCCGCGCCGGGCGCGCTCGACTCGACGTCCGACCCGGTCACCGTGTTCGACGGCACCGACGCCACGACCGTCGAACCGTTGCCGGACGCGAAAACCGCGGTGCCGCCGGACGGGAACGACACGGTCTCCCCCGGCGCGGCCTCCGGTTCCGGCTCGGTCGTGCTCGGCACGATCTCCAATTCGGCCTGCCGGGCCGCCGCCTGCTTGCGCACGGGTTCCAGCGGCAGCGGGCTCGCGCCGAGCTTCTTGCCCCGCACCAGCGGCAGCGTCAGCCGGAAGCTCGCGCCGACGCCGACCTCGCCCCAGGCCTCGAGTCTGCCCTCGTGCAGGTTCGCGTCCTCGACGCTGATCGACAGGCCGAGACCGGTACCGCCGGAACGGCGCATCCGGGACGGGTCCGAGCGCCAGAACCGGTTGAATACCAGCTTCTCCTCGCCGGGCCGCAGCCCGACGCCCTGATCGCGGACCACCACCGAGACCGCGTTGGCGTCCAGATCGCCGCGCATCCGGATCAGCACCGGCTTGCCCTCGCTGTGATCGATGGCGTTGGCCAGCAGATTGCGCAGCACCCGCTCCACCCGGCGCGGGTCGACCTCGGCGACCAAGGGCTCCTCCGGCATATCGATCACGACCTCGACGCCGGCGTCCTTGGCCAGGTGCCGCACCGTCGAGATGGCCGCCCGCGCGCACATCCGCACGTCCAGCGATTCCACCTGCAACTCCGCCACACCCGCGTCGTGGCGGCTGATCTCGAGCAGGTCGTTGAGCAGTCCCTCGAACCGGTCCAGCTCGTTGACCAGCAGTTCGGCGCTGCGCGCGAGCGCGGGGTCGAGATCGTCGCTGCTGCCGTGGATCAGATCCGCCGCCATCCGCACGGTGGTCAGCGGGGTGCGCAGTTCGTGGCTGACATCGGAGGTGAACCGGCGCTGCAGATTGCCGAACTCCTCGAGCTGGGTGATCTGGTTGGACAGGCTCTCGGCCATCTCGTTGAACGCCTGCGCCAGCCGGGCCATATCGTCCTCGCCGCGCACCAGCATGCGTTCTTTGAGCCTGCCGTCGGCGAAGCGGCCCGCGATTCGGGCGGCCGACCGGATCGGCAGCACCACCTGCCTGGTGACCAACGCGGTGATCGCGGCGAGCAGGACCAGCAGCACGATGCCGCCGATCATCATGGTGCCGCGCATCAGCGACAGGCTGCGCGCCTCGCTGGCCAGCGGGAAGATGAGATAGATCTCCAGCGTCGGCACGTCGACGCTCGGGCTGCCGATGATCAGCGCCGGGCCGTGGTACCAGCTGGAATCCGAGATCGTGGTGAACTGCCTGCTCACCTGGCCGCGACGGACGAAGTTGCGCAGCTCGACGGGCACGTCCTGAATGGGGCCCGCGGTGAGTTCCTGCTGGCTGCCGTCCACCATCACCAGCGCGAGGTCGTAGCTGCCCGCGACACCGGTCTGCGGGCTACCGCCGGTGGACAGCGTGTTGCGGGCCTCGACCAGCCGGGTCTGGGTGTTGGCGTCTTGAATGCTCGACAGCTGGCCGTGCACCGCGTTGCGGGCACGCGACATCTCCTCGACCGCGGCATTGATCTTGGTGTCCAGCATGCGGCTGGTGATCTGATCGGTCAGCACCACACCGAGGATCGTGATCACGATCAGCGAGAGGGTGATCGTGGAGACCGCGACGCGCAGCTGCAACGACCGCTGCCACAGGTGGCCCAGCAGGACACCCAGCTCGGCGAACCGGGCACCCGCTGCCGCCAGCGCCCGCTCCAGTTGGTTTCTGGAGCGACGGATCACGGCCGCGCCTCGACGGCGACCGGCGCCGCCGTCCGGGCGAACGCGGCGGCCACGACCCGTGCAACGCGTGTGCTCACGGTGGTCCAGCTTTGTAGCCGACACCACGAACGGTCAAGACGATCTCCGGATTCTCGGGATCCTTCTCGACCTTGGCGCGCAACCGCTGGACGTGCACGTTGACCAGTCGGGTATCGGCGGCGTGCCGGTAACCCCACACCTGCTCGAGCAACACCTCGCGGGTGAACACCTGACGCGGCTTGCGGGCCAGCGCCACCAGCAGATCGAACTCCAAGGGCGTCAGCGAGATCTGCTGACCGCCGCGGGTCACCTTGTGCGCGGGCACGTCGATGACGATATCGGCGATCGAGAGCATTTCCGCGGGCTCGTCCTCGGTACGGCGCAGCCTGGCGCGCACCCGGGCGACCAATTCCTTGGGCTTGAACGGCTTGACGATGTAATCGTCGGCGCCCGACTCCAAACCGAGCACGACGTCGACGGTGTCCGTCTTCGCCGTCAGCATCACGATGGGCACGCCCGAATCCGCGCGCAGCACCCGGCACACGTCGATGCCGTTCATGCCGGGCAGCATCAGGTCCAGCAGCACCAGATCGGGGCGGATCTCCCGAACCGCCGCGAGGGCCTGTGTGCCGTCGCCGACCACATGCGGGTCGAACCCTTCCCCGCGCAAGACGATCGTGAGCATCTCAGCGAGCGCCATATCGTCGTCGACGACCAGAATCTTCGGCTTCATAATTACTATGTTGTCATCTCCCAGGCCAGGATCGGGTCGCCACGCCAACACTGGTACGAACCCGCCGCACATCTAACCCTATCGGGTAATCAAATCGGCGAATCGCGCGGCCAGCGTGGCTGGATCGTCACCGGATCGGAATATCCACCACGGGCCGTACCAGTTCTGTTGGGCCAGCTCACGGTACACCGCGAGGGTGCGCTGCTGCAGTCGCGCATCCCGCTCGTAAGCGTCGAGCGCCCGGCTGCTGTCGAGTTCGCCTCGGCGGCGGGCTCGTTCGGCCGCGAGCTCCGGCGAGACGTCGAGCAGCACCTGCACCGCGGGCGCGGGCAACGCGAACCGTTCGTACTCCAATTCGCCTATCCAGCCCACGATTGCGCCCGCCGCGGACTGCTCGAGCCGGGCCGCGTTGTACGCGGCGTTGGACGCGACGTACCGGTCGAGCAACACGATGTCGTTGTCCGCCAACAGTTTCGCCAGTTCGTCGCGCGCGTCCGCGCGGTCCAGCGCGAACAGCAGCGCCATCGCGTTCACCGACGCCGCGAGGTCGCCGTGCGCACCGTGCAGCGCCTCGGCCGCCAGATCGGCGTGCACCGAACGGCCGTAGCGCGGAAACGCCAACGAGGCGACCCGTACTCCGTCGGCGCGCAGCCGCGCGGTGACGGCGTCGGTCAACGTCCGCTTACCGGCCCCGTCGAGCCCCTCGACGACAATCAACGCTCCCATGGCTGGCAGGGTACTCAGCGCCCGCCCGCCGCGGCCCGTCGGTGCGCCGCGGCGGCCCGGATCGTTGCGCGCGGGCCTACCCGCAGCGACCGTTGCATTCGTAGCGCCAGAGGGTGCCGCAGCCGCCCTTCTTGTTGCAGCCGTTGACGAGTCCGACACAGCGGGCGTCGCCGCAGTGGCTGCTCGCCGCGCTGCACTCGCAGTCGGGCAGCTTGGCCAGCAGCGTGCGCTCGCCCGCCTCGGTGTCGGGTCCGAGCACACCGACGATGCGGCGGGCCTGCGCGCGACCGAACTCGGCCTCGACGCGCGCGGCCGCCGCGTCGAGCCGGACGGTGAGTTCCTCGGTGCGCTCGCCGCGGAAGGTCGCCGGGTCCGCGGCCAGCTCCTCGATACGCCGAAGTGCCGCATCCTGTTCCGTGGACAACCGCTCGCGCGCGGCCCGGGCCCGGGCCAAATGCTCGGTCCACAAACGGCTTTGCACCTCGGCGGGCAGCTGGACGATCGCGGCCCGGCGGTAGGTCATGGGGTACTTGGCGATACCGTCGAGGTCCTGCGGCAGCGATCCCAGGTTCTCCTGCACCCAGCGGTGCGCCGACGACGCCTCCGCGTTACCGGCCCCGCGACCGAGCACCAGCCAGCCGGCCAGCACCGCGCCGGATCCGGCCAGCAGCACGCCGCGCCGCGAGGGGCCCTGCGCCACGATCGCGGCCACACCGTCCGATGACCGCTGTACAGCGGCCTCGGCCGCGGCGAACTCACCCAGCACGCGCAGGACCCGCACCGTCGCGCGCGGACCGAGCACGCGCGCCATCGGCACCGCGAGCGCCGGACCGGTCCAACTCTTGGCCTTACCACCGGCGACCCGGATCAGCGTCGGCTGCCAGGGCGCGGCCGGGCCGAGACTGTCGTGGCGCCAACGGATCACGTCCGCGTCCGTCAGCGGCCTGGTGTCGAGCCGATCCCCCGCGACCTCCGCGACGAGATCGGAGATCCGCGTGCACTTCGCGCACGAACCGTCGAATGCCAGAATCCAGCGCGAGTCCTTCATGGTGCATACCCCCCGGGAGCGATGACGACCGGCGATCTGCTTTCGCCGGCCGCTAGGTATCGCCATTGTCGGAAGGCCGCGCCCGCACCCGCAATGGAATCGCCCGCGAAACCACGTGCCTGGCAGCAGAAGTGGCAGCACTGCCAGCTTGCGCGAAAAGCACGCGGCCGCCGGACCCGAGTGGTCCGGCGGCCGCGTGCGTCAGTCGCTCAGTAGCGGTAGTGCTCCGGCTTGAACGGGCCGTCGACGTCGACGCCGATGTACTCGGCCTGATCCTTGGTGAGCTTGGTCAGGGTGCCGCCGAGCGCTTCGACGTGGATCTTGGCGACCTTCTCGTCGAGGTGCTTGGGCAGGCGGTAGACCTCGTTGTCGTATTCGTCCGGCTTGGTCCACAGTTCGATCTGCGCGATCACCTGGTTGGAGAAGCTGTTCGACATCACGAACGACGGGTGGCCGGTGGCGTTGCCCAGATTCAGCAGACGGCCCTCGGACAGCACGATGATCGCCTTGCCGGACTCCTTGAACGTCCACAGGTCGACCTGCGGCTTGATGTTCAAACGCGTTGCGCCCGAACGCTCCAGCGCGGCCATGTCGATCTCGTTGTCGAAGTGACCGATGTTGCCGAGGATGGCCTGGTCCTTCATCGCCTTCATGTGCTCGAGGGTGATGATGTCCTTGTTGCCGGTCGAGGTGATCACGATATCGGCGTTGCCGATCGCCTGCTCGACGGTGACGACGTCGTAGCCGTCCATCAGCGCCTGCAGCGCGTTGATCGGGTCGATCTCGGTGACCTGCACCCGGGCGCCCTGTCCCGCAAGCGATTCCGCGCAGCCCTTGCCGACATCGCCGTAGCCGCAGATCAGCACCTTCTTACCGCCGATGAGCACGTCGGTGCCGCGGTTGATGCCGTCGATCAGCGAGTGGCGGGTGCCGTACTTGTTGTCGAACTTCGACTTGGTCACCGAGTCGTTGACGTTGATCGCCGGGAACACCAGCTCACCCGCCGCCGCGAACTGGTACAGCCGCAGCACGCCGGTGGTGGTCTCCTCGGTGACGCCCTGCACCGATTCGGCGATGGCGCTCCACTTGCCCTTGTCGGACTCGAAACGCTCGCGCAGCAGGTTCAGGAAGACCTTGTACTCGGCCGAGTGGTTCTCGTCCTCGGGCGGCACCACGCCCGCCTTCTCGAACTGCGCGCCGCGCAGCACCAGCATGGTGGCGTCACCGCCGTCGTCGAGGATCATGTTGGCCGGCTCGGCCGGCCAGGTCAGCATCTGCTCGGCGGCCCACCAGTACTCCTCCAGGGTCTCGCCCTTCCAGGCGAAGACCGGGGTGCCCTTGGGCTCGTCCACGGTGCCGTTCGGGCCGACCACGACGGCGGCCGCGGCGTGATCCTGGGTGGAGAAGATGTTGCAGGAGGCCCAGCGCACCTGTGCACCGAGCGCCACCAGGGTCTCGATCAGCACGGCGGTCTGCACGGTCATGTGCAGCGAACCGGAGATCCGCGCACCCTGCAGCGGCAGGACCTCGGCGTACTCGCGCCGCAGCGCCATCAGCCCGGGCATCTCGTGCTCGGCCAGGCGGATCTCCTTGCGGCCGAATTCGGCAAGCGCGAGATCGGCCACCTTGAAGTCGATGCCGTTGCGGACGTCCGCGGTGAGTGAAGTTCGCGCGGGAAGTTCTGAGGTCGTCATAGCCTCTGTCTGCCTCTCCTGGAAGTCGGTACCAACACGCAAGGCTAGTCGCTGGCGCGGCGGCTGGGTACACCGTACTCACCCTTGCTAGCTTGGCGCGATGCCGAACCTGCGCGCTATCGCCACGACCGCTGTCGTCGGGCTGTCCGTCCTGGGTCTCAGCACCGCCTGCGACAGCGGATCGGACGCCGCACCCGCAACTCCGTCGCGAACCGTCGACCTGCAGGCACACCGCGGCGGGCGCGGCCTGACCGTCGAGGAATCGCTGCCCGGCTTCGCCAAGGCGCTCGAACTCGGCGTCACGACGCTGGAGCTCGATATCGTGCTCACCGCCGACCGGATGCCGCTGATCTGGCACGACCCGACCGTGCTCGCCACCAAATGCGCCGACACCGCGCCCGCGACCGTGGACGACCCGGAGTTCCCGTACGTGGGCAAGCTGGTGCACGACCTGACCTACACCCAGGTCCGCACCCTGGACTGCGGGCGGGCCCTGGCCGACTTCCCCGGCCAGCAAGCCCTGCCGGGCAACAGGATAGCGACGCTGCCCGAGCTGTTCGATCTGGTGAAGTCCTACCGCGGCGCGCACCCGCGGTACAACATCGAAACCAAAGTGGAAGCCGAACATCCCGAACAGTCCGCCACGCCACAGGAATTCGTGGACGTCATCCTGAGCACCGTGACCGCGGCCGGCGAGACCGGCAACGTCGAGATCCAGAGCTTCGACTGGCGGTCGCTGCCGCTGGTGCGCAAGGCCGATCCGACCATCCCGCTGGTGGCGCTCTACGACGACACCACCTTCGTCGCGGGCTCGAAGTGGCTCGGGCCGATCCGGTTCGAGGACTACCCGGACGATCCGCTCGGCGCGGTGAAAGCGTTGGGCGCCAACGTCGCTTCGCCCGGCTACTCGGTGCCCTACGGCCGCAAGGCGGGCGAACCGGGCTTCGCCCTGGTGGCGGACAAGACCTACGTCGACCGGGCGCACGAACTCGATCTGCGCGTGATCCCGTGGACCGTGAACGACAAGGCCACGATCGCCGCCCAACTCGAAACCGGCGTAGACGGCGTGATCACCGACTACCCCGACCGTATGCGAGAGGTGCTGCAGGAGAAGGGACTCCCCCTCCCTCCCGCCTACCACCGCTGAGCCCCAGCACCTCCGGCACAGGTCGGGCGCGCACCCCGCGCCCGACCCAACCAAGCCACTGCCCGAGGCCGACCACCCACACCACCCGCGAACCGGGACCACGCACACACCCCACGCCCGACTCCCTGGTCGGTCACCGCCGAACGGGGAGCCGCGCACGACTCCCTTGTCAGCCACCACGAACGGGAGCCGCGCGCACCGCGCACGGCTCCCGTCGGTCGCCACCGAACAGGCGGACCGGGTCCTCAGATCGCGCCCGACTCCGCCACCGTCGCTTCCCTGCGTTGCGCCGATCCGTTGCGCTGCACCACAGCGTTGCGCTGAACGGCACCGTTGCATGGGCTGCCCGCATTGCCCACCGCCACACCGGTTTCCGAGGTGACACCACTGCCCGAGGCGACACCCTCCGCCGCGACGGCGGCACTACCCGGGCTCACTTCGCTGCCCTGCGTCACACCATCGGTCTGCGCGCCGCCATTCGGCTGCACCGCACCCTCGCCCGGCACCGCGCCGTTCGACCGCGCGGCACCGGTCGCACCCTCGCCCTGCACCAGGCCCTCGCTCTGCGCCGCACCATTCGCTCGGTCCGCACCATTCGCGTGCGCCGGGGCCTCGACCCGCGGCTCCGCGTTCGCTTGTGCCGCTGCGTTATCCGGGGTCCGGGTGGCCCAGCCGCGGTAGCGTTCCAGGAGCTGGCGGCGTTTGCGGGGGTGGATGTTCGCGCGGGTGACGTCGCCGTCGTAGTGCTCGAGCACGCGATGGTCCATCACCGCCCGCCACAGCGGCGGAACGACCGCGAACAGAATCATCGTGGCGTATCCGGCCGGCAGCTGCGGCGCCTGCATGGAACTGCGCAGCGTCTGATATCGGCGGCCCGGATTGGCGTGATGATCGCTGTGCCGCTGCAGATGGAACAGGAAAATATTGGTGACGAGCCGGTCGCTGTTCCAGCTGTCGCGCGGCGAGCAGCGCGCGTAATTGCCGTTCGGCCGCTTGCCCCGCAGCAGTCCGTAGTGCTCGATGTAATTCACCGTCTCCAGCAGCGCGGCGCCGATCACGGCCTGCAGGATCAGCCACGGCAGAATGCCGATGCCGAACAGCGCCATGAGCGTGCCGAACAGCACCACGCTCATCGACCAGGCCTGCAGGATGTGGTTGTGCACGCTGAACCAGCGCCGGTTCTTGCGCGCCAGACGCACCCGTTCCAGTTCGATGGCCGAGCGGAAGCTGCCGAACACGCTGCGCGGCAGGAACTCCCAGAGGGTCTCGCCGAGCCGGCCGCTGGCCGGGTCTTCCGGCGTGGCGACCCGCACGTGGTGCCCGCGATTGTGCTCGACGAAGAAGTGGCCGTAGAACGACTGCGCCAGCGCCACTTTGGCCAGCCAGCGTTCGGCGTTCTCGACCCGGTGACCCAGTTCGTGCGCCGCGTTGATCCCGATGCCGCTGACGAATCCGAGCGTCGCGGCGAGACCGAGTTTGTCGACGACGCTCAGCTCGTGACCCGCCCACATGGCGCAGGCGATGAGCAGGCCGATCAGCTGCACAGGCAGGAACAGATAGGTGCACCACCGGTAATACCGGTCATTGGACAGCAACTCGTAGTCTTCATCGCGCGGATTGGTGCCGTCCTCGCCGACAACCCAGTCCAGGACCGGGATGACGATCAGCACGATGATCGGACCGATCCACCAGAACACCTTTGCCCCGGTCTGCAACACGAGTTGCGAGGGCAAGAGGGCGCTCAGTGGAGCGATCAGGCCGAAAACCCATAAGTGTCGTTTGGGATCAGTTGATACCGGCGGTTTGCCAACCGTTTGCACGTTTCTCCCGCTAAATAGGAACCCTAACTCCGATGTACGAGAATAGTTCCAGACTGCACGGCCGTTTCGCAGACCTTGGCGGATGAAACGTGATGAGGATTACAACCCTGGCAGTTGGTTTTTAAGCCCACTCATATGTTAGTGAAGCGTGGCTTACTTTCCGCAAACATATGCGGGGTCGAGCGCGTTCACTACTGCTCGATTCGGGCCGCGAGAATCGCCTCGACATAGGGGCTCAGCAACGCGCTCAAATCCTCCGGAGCGTCGCGCCCCGGGCCGGGCGGGGTCGGGATGTAGCTCAGCGCGATGCGCACCAGCGCGTGCGCGATGACATCCGACTCGGCCGCGCTCGCCGCCACCCAGCTCTGCTGGAACGCCAGCGAGAGCCGGGCGGTCGCCTGCTCGAGCAACGGCCCGGCGTCGAGCGTGATGAGCCGCAGCAGATCCAGCTTCACCTCGCCGGCCAGCAGCGAGCGGACCAGCGGATCGGCCGCGGCGTCGAGGAAGAAGTTGCGCATCCCCTCGCGGAACGCGGCGCGGGCATCACCGACATTGCCGGTGATGGCCGCGTCCACATGGTCGACCAGATCGTCGGCCAGGCGCAGCGCGTACGCCTGCGCGAGACCGCTGCGGGAACCGAACTCGTTGTAGAGGGTCTGCCTGCTGACGCCCGCCCTGGCGGCCACATCACCGAGGGTGATCTTGGACCAATCCCGTTCGGTGAGCAGTTCCCGCATGGCATCGAGGACCGACGTGCGCAGCAACTCCCGCGCGGCCTCCTGATAGGGAATGCGAGTTCCGGTGCGCGCCATACCCGCGACACTGTCACGGGCGGTTCCCGCAGTCAAAACATCACGACCGCTCTATTTCGACCATGTAGAAGTCCGCCTTCGCGGCGCCGCAGTCCGGACACGTCCAGTCGTCGGGAATATCGTCCCAGCGCGTACCGGGCGCGATACCGTCCTCCGGCCACCCCTTCGCCTCGTCGTATTCAAAACCGCACTGAATGCACTGGAAAAGTTTGTAATCGTTCATTTGGCCGCTCCCACCTGTTCGAAATCGATTTTCTCCCGCACCCCACAGTCCGGGCAGCACCAGTCGTCCGGAATCACGTCCCACCGGGTGCCCGCGGGAAATCCTTCGTGCGGATCGCCTTTCGCCTCGTCGTATACGTATTCGCAAACGGGACAACGGAACAGATTCATCACGCCACCCCGTCGGCCGGTAGCTCGGTGCCGTAACGGGCAATCACCTTGTCCCGCTTGCCCGGTTGGATATTCGCGCGGGTGATGTCGCCGTCGTAGTGCGCGAGCACGCGCTTGTCCATCACGCGCCGCCACAGCGGTGGGAAGTAGGCGAGCAGGATCATGCTGGCGTACCCGCTGGGCAGGTTCGGGGCGCCGTCCCAGCTGCGCAGGGTCTGATAGCGCCGGGTCGGATAGGCGTGATGATCACTGTGCCGCTGCAGGTGGTACAGGAAGATGTTGGTCACGATGTGGTCGCTGTTCCAGCTGTGCACCGGCGCGGGCCGCTCGTATCGTCCCGACGCTGTCCGCTGCCGGACCAGGCCGTAGTGCTCGAGGTAGTTGACCGCCTCCAGCAGGCTGAAGCCGACCACCGCCTGCAGCACCAGATACGGCAGCAGTTCGAGGCCGAACACCGCGACGAGCACGAGGTAGAGCGCCGCCGACATCAGCCACGCGCTGAGCACCTCGTTCTTCAGGCTCCACGGCTTCTTCTCGAGCCGCGACAGCCGGGTCTTCTCCAATCGCCACGCCGAGGTCAGGCTGCCCCACACGGTGCGCGGCCAGAAGGCCCAGAATGTTTCGCCCACACGGGAACTCGCCGGATCCTCGGGGGTCGCGACGCGCACATGATGACCGCGGTTGTGCTCGATATAGAAGTGACCGTAGAACGATTGCGCCAGTGCGATTCTCGACAGCCAGCGCTCCAGATGCACCTTCTTGTGGCCTAATTCGTGCGCGGTGTTGATGCCGATGCCGCCGATCATGCCGACCGTGATCGCGAGGCCGATCTTGTCGACCACGTGCAGACCGCCGTCGAAACCGAGCCAGCTCACCTCGTCCGCGGTGATCAGATAGCAGGCCATGAGCAGCGTCGCGTATTGGAACGGCAGATACAGATAGGTGAGGTAGCGGTAGTACTTGTCGTGCTCCAGATACTCCATCACCTCGTCCGGCGGATTATCGCCGTCGGGCCCGAAGAATATGTCCGCCAACGGAATCAGCACATACACCAGGATCGGGCCGAGCCAGAACGGCACCTGCGCCAGCCGATGCCAGCCGAGCGCGTTGAGGGCGAGGATCACCGGGATCCCGATGGTGAACAGGCCGGTGGGCGCGAACAAACCCCACAGCCACATATAGCGCTTGCGGTCGCGCCAGTCCGGCGTCGCCGCCGGCTGCGCGGACGTGTCGGCTGCTGTCGACATCGTTGTCTCCAATCCAAAAGCGGCACGCCACGTGTGACGTGCGTTACCTCTGTTATGGACACTAGAGATCGATTTGTCGCCTGTCTATACAAATCATCGAATTTGTAAAGCCGAAGGGTCCGAGACAACGAGAACGCCCCGGTCAGGCGAGGGCCTGACCGGGGCGCTTGTGCGTCGAGGGGTATTACCGCAACAGCACGTCGGCGTTGTCCGGGAGTGCGTCGACCGGCCACCAGCGCAGGTCCGTGGACTCCGCGCTGCGCACCGGCACCGCGCCCGCCGGCGCGGTGATCCGGAACAGCAGGTCCAGGTGCCGCGTCGGCCGGCCGAGCGAACAGGTGATCGGATGCGCCTGCGCGCCGTACAGCTGCGGCTCCATCCGCAGCCCGGCGATGCCGGATTCCTCGGTGGCCTCGCGCAGCGCCGCGTCCGCGACGGTCTCGTCCGACTCCTCGCAGTGCCCGCCGAGCTGGATCCAGCTGCCCACCCGCGGATGCAGGGTCAGCAGCACCTCGCGCTCGTCGTGGGAGAACACCACTGCCGAGGCGGTGATGTGCCCCGGCGCGTGCTCGCGCAGGCACCCGCGCGGCGCCGCACCGAGGAAGGCGAGCATCGCTTCGCGCAGCGACTGGTCGGAACCGGCGGCGGGCGACCAGGATTCGAGCAGCGCGGTCGCCGAGGCATGCAGCGAACCGGCGGTCACCGGCGCACCCGCCTCACAGCTCGACCAGCCCGAAATCGCTGCCGCGCACCGGACGTGGCGTCAGCTCCTCGAGCGGGTGACCGATGGCGATGGCGCCCAACGGGTTCCAGTCGTCCGCGAGTCCGAGCACCTCCCGGGTGACCTCCGGGGCGAAGATCGTCGAGCCGATCCAGCAGCTGCCGAGCCCCTCGGTCGCCAACGCGACGAGCAGGCCCTGTACCGCGGCGCCGACCGCGACCGTGAACATGGTGCGCTCGTTGGCCCGGCGCCGTTCGTCCGGATAGTCGTGCGCGCCGTCGGGCACACAGAACGGAATGATGACCTCGGGCGCACCGCGCAGGATGTCGCCGCGCGCGATCCGGCGCTCCACCCGGTCCGGCTCCAGCCCGTCGCCGGTGAGGTCGGCCCGCCACTTGTCCGCCATCGCGTCGAGCAGCCGCGCCCGCAGTTGCGCATCACGCAGCCAGACGAACCGCACCGGCCGGGTGTGGTGCGGGGCGGGCGCGGTGAGCGCCACGGACACGGCGGCGCGTACCCGGTCCGGATCGACCGGCGCATCGGCGAACTGCCGCACCGAGCGGCGCATCAGCACCGCTTCGCGGCGACCCCGCTCGATCGCCTCGGCGGTGCCGAGCCAGAACAGGTCGTCGGTGCCGCCGCGCAGCAGGTCGGCGGCGGTCGAACCGTCGTCGGCGATCGGCAACCCGCGCACCACCGCCACCGGCACCCCGCCGAGCTTGCCCTTCACCAGGTCGGCCGCGGCGGCCAGTTCGTCGGCGACGGCCACCTGGGTCACCTGGAGTTCGTTGCCCTGTCCGTCGACGGCGCCCGCGTAGTCGTGCAGCACCCGCAACCCGGCGGAGCCGATCGCGGTATCGATCTGCCCGCTGCGCCAGGCCCGGCCCATGGTGTCGGTGATGACCACGGCCACTTGCACACCCAGCCGCTGCGCCAGCTCGGCGCGCAGCACCCGCGCGCTCGCGTCGGGATCGGCGGGCAGCAGGACCAGTTCGCCCTGTTCGACATTGGAGCCGTCGATGCCGGACGCGGCCTGCACGATGCCCAGCTTGTTCTCGGTGATCAGGGTGCGGCCCTTGCGCGCGAGCACCCGCACCGCCTCCTGTTCGACCAGCGCGCGGCGCGCGGCGTCGCGCTCCTCCGGATCGAGCGGCGCCTCGACGATGCGTCCCTCGGCCTTCGCGACGATCTTGCTGGTGACCACCAGCACGTCGCCGTCGGCCAGCCACGACGCGCGGGCGGCGATGTGCTCGGCCAGATCGTCGCCGGGCCGGAACTCGGGCAACCCGGTGATCGGCAGGATGCGCAGTTCCCCGGCCGCGTGGTCGGTCACGGTGTTCGCGTCGGTCACGGTTTCACTCCCGCCAGGTCGAGCGCCTCGCGCACCATCTCCGCGGTGGTGGGCGGATCGGTCATCAGCAGCGGCACGCTGCGCACCTCGACACCGGGCACGTCGGCGGTGTCGGTGGAGTGGATCAGCCAGCCGTCCAGGATGCCGGTGGCCGAGCGGGCGCCGTAGTAACGGCCGATCGCCTCCGCGGTGGTCTCCACCCCGATCACGGACAGGCATTCGTCCGCCATCCCGCGCAACGGTTTTCCGTCGATCACACCGGACACGCCGATCACCTTGGCGGTGGTGGTGCGCAGCGCGCCGCGAATACCGGGCACCGCGAGGATGGCGCCGATGCTCACCACCGGGTTCGACGGAGCGAGCAAGACCACATCCGCGGACTCTATGATCTCGGTCACATTCGGCGCCGGTTTGGACTCTTCGGCCCCGATTGTGGCGAATCCATGGGTCTCGATGTTCGCGCGGTACCGAACCCACCACTCTTGGAAATGGATCGCGCGACGTTCGCCAGGGTTGTCCGGGTCACTCACAACCACGTGCGTTTCACACCGATCGTCGGTCGCCGGGATCAGTTTCACGCCCGGCTGCCACCGGTTGCAGAGCGCCTCGGTGACCGCGGAGAGCGGGTACCCCGCGCGCAGCATCTCGGTGCGCACCAGGTGGGTGGCGATATCGCGATCCCCGAGTCCGAACCAGTCCGGCTGCGCATGATATTTCGCCAGCTCTTCCTTGGCGTGCCAGGTTTCGCCGACCCGGCCCCAGCCGCGCTCGGTGTCGATGCCGCCCCCCAGGGTGTACATGCAGGTATCGAGGTCGGGGCAGATCCGGAGGCCGTGCATCCAGACGTCGTCACCGACGTTCACGATCGCGCAGACATCGGCCTCGGGCAGCAGTTCCCGGACCCCCTGGAGGAAACGTGCACCACCGACACCACCGACGAGAACGGCAATCCGCGGCCCGGTTACGGGCTCGGCATCCGCTTGATGAACAGTCACATCCGCACAGCCTATGCGTTGCCGGAGCGGGCGATGTTCATCGGATATTTGCTGGTCATTTGCCCTACTCCGCCTCAAGATCATCTTGGAAGGCGTTCGCGGATAGTAACGGAATAGCGACGGCCGCTTGACCATCGACACGTCCGGCGTGTCTAATCACAGTCATGTCATTTCGGGTTCGCGCGAGAGTTCAAGGCGCGAACGGCTTTTCGAACAGATGTTCGCATCGGGATGACGAGCTCGGGGACGTCCGCGGGACAACGTCGCGGGGTATGGCCGTCGGTAGGCGTGTTGGTCCGACGGAACGAATCATTCTGCGCTAACACACAGTGAGGAGGCGGAGCGATGGCCAACGAGATGGTCTCGCCGACCGATTCCACAGCAGGCGCAGCACGTGGCGTCTGCGCAGAAAACGGCTGGAAGGATCAAGAGGGGGGTGACGAAGTCTCGACGTCCCGGCTCGGCTCGGGCGACGAAGTCTCGCCGCCCCGGCTCAGCCTGGTCGTCACGGGCTTCGACGAGATGTTCGAATCCATCGAAGAGCAGTGGCAAGAGCGCGCCCTGTGCGCACAGACCGATCCGGAGGCGTTCTTCCCAGAGAAGGGCGGCTCGACTCGCGAGGCGAAGCGGATCTGCATGGGCTGCGAGGTACGTGACGAGTGCCTGGAATACGCACTCGCCCACGATGAGCGTTTCGGCATCTGGGGCGGCCTCTCCGAGCGGGAGCGCCGCCGCCTGAAGCGCGGCATCGGCTAGTTCGCCCCCCTCGGGATGACCCCCCGAGTTATCCGAACGCGAGAACTCGCCACGGCGACAACGGATCTCGCTTCGACACGGATAGCTCCGGGGGTAGCCCCGAACCGCAGCGGCAGGCCGCCCGAGACCCCGGCGGCACGCACCGCGACCTGCGCGGACCACACTGGGTGCACGGGCACCGAGCGAGCTGGCTAGTTTTAACCCATGGCACGTTCCCGGAATCGTCGTCCGCCGACCGCACGGTCGGTCATCCGCCGTGGTCGCGGGGTACGCGGACCGATGTTGCCGCCCACCGTGCCCGCCTGGCGCACCCGGGGACAGAAATTCGATCGGCTGGTGCTCGAGGCCTTCGCGCCGCTGGACACGCGCTGGCACGACCGGCTCACCAAGCTCGATATCGCCGTCGACGACGTGCCGAAAATCCGTCCGCTGCACCCCGATTCGGTCACCTGGCCGGACGAGGTGGTCGCCGACGGACCGGTGCCACTGTCCCGGCTCATCCCGGCCGGTGTCGACCGGCACGGCGCGGCCACCCGCGCGCGGGTGGTGCTGTTCCGCAAACCGCTCGAACTTCGTGCCAGCGACCCCGACGACCTGGTCGACCTGCTGCGCGAGGTGCTGGTCCAGCAGATCGCCACCTACCTCGGCGTGGACCCGGACGTGATCGATCCGGAACCCGAGTAGGCACACACCCGGCCGGCGCCGCCACGGCATCGAATGTCGTTGCGCGACACTCCCCGGCGTGGGCCAGTATTTGCCCGATTCCTGAGCGTGTCTGTCCACATCGGGGCGCCAGGAGGGTTACTCTCATCGGCGTGATCCCCATGCGTCGTTGCTGCCGTCCAGGTTGCAAGAATCCGGCCGTCGCGACGCTCACCTATGTGTACTCGGACTCGACGGCCGTGGTCGGACCGCTCGCCACCGTCGCCGAACCGCACTCCTGGGATCTCTGCGAAACCCACGGCTCCCGGATCACCGCCCCGAAGGGCTGGGAGATGGTCCGGCACGAGGGCGGATTCTCCTCCAGCACACCGGATGACGACGATCTGACCGCGCTCGCCGAAGCCGTTCGCGAAGCCGGCCTGCGCCGCCGCCCGCCGGAACCGGATCAGCGCGGCTACCGCGACTACGCGCCGCCGCCGCAGCGCACCACCCGCACCGGTCGCCGGGGCCACCTCCGGGTACTGCCCGACCCGCCGTCCTGAACAAACCAGGACCGGGTCAAGCCGTCGCCACGGGGGCACTAGGGTGAAGGGCATGACTGTCGCCCGCTCTGCCGAGTTCGTCAACGCGGTGATCAAGGCATACGACGTTCGCGGTGTGGTCGGCGAACAGATCGATGCCGAATTCGTCAGGGACATCGGCGCTTCGTTCGCCCGGCTGATGCGCGCGGAAGGTGCGCAACGCGCCGTGATCGGCCATGACATGCGCGAATCCTCTCCCGCGCTGTCGCAGGCCTTCGCCGATGGCGTGCTCGCCCAGGGCCTCGATGTGGTGCACATCGGGCTGGCCTCCACCGATCAGCTGTACTTCGCCTCCGGCCGGCTGGACTGCCCCGGCGCCATGTTCACCGCGAGCCACAACCCGGCCCGCTACAACGGCATCAAGATGTGTCGCGCCAAAGCCCTTCCGGTAGGCCAGGACACGGGCCTGGCCACGATCAAGGACGAGGTCGCCACGGGCGTGCCCGCCTACGACGGCCCGCACGGCACCGAAACCAAAACGGACCTGCTCGACGATTACGCGGCGTTCCTGCGCGGCCTGGTCGATCTCGGCGCGGTCCGCCCGCTCACCATCGCGGTGGACGCGGGCAACGGCATGGGCGGGCACACGGTGCCCGCGGTGTTCCGCACGCTGCCGCAGGTGACGATCGTCCCGCTGTACTTCGAACTGGACGGGTCCTTCCCGAACCACGAGGCCAATCCGCTCGACCCCAAGAACCTGGTCGATCTGCAGGATCTGGTGGTCAAGTCGGGCGCCGACATCGGCCTCGCCTTCGACGGCGACGCGGACCGCTGCTTCGTGGTGGACGAGCAGGGCGATCCGGTCTCGCCGTCGGCGATCACCGCGCTGGTCGCCGAGCGCGAACTGGCCAAGGAGCCGGGCGGGGTCATCATCCACAACCTGATCACCTCGCGCGCGGTGCCCGAACTGGTCACCGAACTCGGCGGCACCCCGGTGCGCACCCGGGTCGGTCACTCGTTCATCAAGCAGCAGATGGCCTCGACCGGCGCGGTGTTCGGCGGCGAGCATTCCGCGCACTACTACTTCCGCGACTTCTGGGGCGCCGACTCCGGCATGCTCGCCGCGCTGCATGTGCTGGCCGCGCTCGGCGAACAGGACCGGCCGGTGTCGGAACTGATGGCGGCCTACGAAACGTATGCGGCCTCCGGAGAGATCAATTCCACAGTGGCGGACGCGCAGGAGCGGACCTTGGCGGTGGTGGCGGCTTTCGCGAGCCGGACGGTCTCGGTGGACCGGCTCGACGGGGTCACCGTGCAACTCGCCGACGATGCCTGGTTCAATCTGCGCGCGTCCAACACCGAGCCGCTGCTGCGGCTCAACGTCGAGGCCAGATCGCCGGAGGAAGTAGACGTACTCGTGACCGAGATCCTGAGCATCGTCCGGTCCTGACTGGAATAGTGGAATCAGGGCGGATGAAATCACAAGCTCAGGATTCAGCGATCGGGGGAGCCGACGGCTCGGCCCGGGACCGGGAACCCGAGCATCGACCGCTCCCGACTGGAATAGTGGAATCACAGGCCCTGGATTCACCCGACTCGGGCCCGGCGTGGCAGCTGACCCGGGTGGGAGCAAGGGCGGAAACGACTCAGCGCGATGAGGGGAGGTGGGACGCCCGATGATCGCTGGAACACCGGTGCTCGACCTCGACGATGCCGCTTCACTCGAGGCAGCCGATACCGCGGGCGCCCTGCGTTCGGCGGCCTCCGGCGGTGCTCAGGTCCGGGCCACGGCAGCCGCCGTCGGCGAGGACGCCCTGGCCCGCCTCGCCGGTCTGCGACCACGCAGCGTGGTGCTCGTCTCCGGCGCAGGCCGGGCCGCGCGGGCCGCGAGCCTGCTGGTCGCCGCGCTCGGTGACCGCGCGGGTCTGCCCGTGGTGCCGGTCGCCGCGCTGCCGCCCTGGGTCGGTCCGCTCGACGTCGTCTTGGTCGCCGGCGACGACGCGGGCGACCCGCGCCTGACCGACGCGGTGGACCGCGCGCTGCGCCGCGGCGCCGAGGTGGTCGTGGCGACCCCGATCGAAGGCCCGATGCGCGCCGTCGCGGCCGGCCGGGCCGCCGTACTCGCACCGCGGGTGCCGGTGCTGGACCACAACCGGCTGCTGCGTTTCGTCGCGGCGGGCATCGCGGTGTTGCAGATTGTCGACCCCGGCCGCAGCGCGACGCTCGTGCCCGACCTCACCGCGCTGGCCGACATCCTCGACGCGGAGGCGCTGCGCGACGGTCCGGCCAACGAGGTCTTCCGTAATCCGGCCAAGACGCTCGCCGCCCGTATGCATCAGCGCGGGGTGGTGCTGACCGGCGACTCCCCCGCCGCGGCCCAGCTGGCCGAGCACGGCGCCGAGGTGCTGCTGCAGTCGGCGGGTCGGGTCGCCACCGCGGTGGATCTGGCCGAGGCCGTCGCCGCCAGAGCCCGGATGACCGAGGCCGCAGGCGAATCCGCGCCCGGCTACGATCCGCTCTTCCACGACGAAGAACTCGACGGCCCCGTCCAGGTGGAACGGATGCGGGTGTTCGTGCTCAGCACCGACGCCGACCAATCCGCCGCGCGCCGCCGGATCGCGGTGTTCGGCGGCGGCGAGGCGAGCCTGGTCGACGCCGATCTGGTGAACGCCGATGTCGATCTGCTGCACACCGGCCTCACCGATCCGTCCGTGCCCGCACCGCCACGCACCGAGGAACCCGCGTCCGGCGCGGGGGGCGAGGTGGAACAACTCGCCGTGCTCGCGTTGCGGCTGGAAATGGCCGCCGCATACCTACGGCTGATCGGAACTCGCGGCACCGCGACCGAGAGCCAAGGGCAGTTCGGGGGCAGCTACTAGTGCACGAACTCGTTGGTGCGCTGCGCTCGTACGCCTGGGGCTCGCGCACCGCGCTCGCTCAGTTGTGCGGCCGACCGGTACCGTCCGCCCACCCCGAAGCCGAACTCTGGTTCGGCGCGCATCCCGCCGATCCCGCGCACGTCCGGATCGGGGAGCACACCACCTCGCTGCTGGACTTCGTCGCGGCCGACCCGATCCGCGAACTCGGCCCGGCCGCCGCGGAATTCGGTGGCAAGCTGCCGTTCCTGCTCAAGATCCTGGCCGCCGAGGAGCCGCTCTCGCTGCAGGCGCATCCGAGTGCGGCGCAGGCGCGCGCGGGTTTCGAGCGGGAGAACCGGACCAACGTGGCGTTGGACTCGCCGATGCGCAACTACCGCGACGACAACCACAAGCCCGAACTGGTGGTGGCGTTGGACCGATTCGAGGCGCTGGCCGGTTTCCGCGACCCGCACCGCACCGTGGAGCTGCTGCGCGCGCTGCAGGTGCCCGGCCTGGAGTCGTACGCGAACCTGCTTGCCGCGCAGCCGGACTCGGACGGTCTGCGCACCCTGTTCACCACCTGGATCACGCTGCCGCAGCCGGTGCTGGCCACCCTGCTGCCCGCGGTGCTGGACGGCTGTGTGCGGTACCTGTCCGGAAAAGGCAAGCGCGAGTTCACCGCCGAGGCCCGCACCGCGTTGGAGCTGGCCGAGGCCTACCCCGGCGACGCGGGCGTGCTCGCGGCGCTGCTGTTGAACCGGCTGACGCTGGAACCGGGACAGGGCCTGTTCCTCGCCGCCGGCAACCTGCACGCCTACCTGCGCGGGCTCGGCGTGGAGATCATGGCCAACTCCGACAACGTGTTGCGCGGCGGGCTCACCCCCAAGCACGTCGACGTGCCGGAACTGTTGCGGGTGCTGGATTTCGAGCCGATCGATCTGCCGGTCGTGCTGCCCGAGCCCGCCGGTGACGGCTCGGTGCGCTACACGACGCCCGCACCGGAGTTCGCGCTGCGCCGCTTCGATCTCGTCGCCGGTTCCGGCCAAGTGCCGCTCACCGCGGCCGGGCCCGGCATCGTGCTGTGCACCGCCGGTTCGGTCCGCTTGCTGCGGGGCAGCACCGAATTGGCGCTGCAGCGCGGCGCCGCGGCGTGGATCTCGGCCACCGACACCGACATTCGAGCCCAGGCGCCCGACGGCGACGCGCAGCTGTTCTGTGCGTGCGTCGGCGGGGTGGGCGCCGCGGGTCTGCCCGCCACGCTGACCGGGACCGATCAGCACCGCGGATAAACCCGGGCATCGGGTGTCCGACGGCCGCGACACGCTAAGTTAGCCAGGATCGGGCAATTCGAGAAAGGGCGTCCAGGGCATGTCGGCTGGTGGTGGCAAGAAGGCGATCCTCGCCGCGTTGACGGCGAACGCGGGCATCGCCGTCGCGAAGTTCATCGGTGCGGCGATCACCGGTTCCGCGTCGATGCTCGCCGAGGCGGTGCACTCGGTGGCCGACACCTCCAACCAGGGTCTGCTGCTGCTCGGCCAGCGGCGAGCCGAGCAGGAGGCCGACGAGCTGCATCCGTTCGGTTACGGACGCAACCGCTACTTCTACTCGTTCATCGTGGCGCTGGTGCTGTTCACCATCGGCTCCATCTACGCCGTCTACGAGGGCATCCACAAGATCCAGCATCCGGAGGATCTGACCTCGCCGATCGTCGCGATCGTCATCCTGCTGATCGCCATCGGCCTGGAGACCTACAGCTTCACGACCGCGATCCGGGAATCCAAGCCGCTCAAGGGCGGTGCGAGCTGGTGGCGGTTCATCCGCACCTCGCGCAGCCCGGAACTGCCGGTGGTGCTGCTGGAGGACACCGGCGCGCTGGTGGGCCTGATCTTCGCCTTCATCGGCGTCGGGCTGACGATGGTCACCGGCAACCCCGTCTGGGATGGCGTCGGCACGCTGGCCATCGGCCTGCTGCTCGGTGTCATCGCCGTCATCCTGATCATCGAGATGCAGAGCCTGCTCATCGGTGAGGGGGCCACGCCGGAAGAGGACCGGCTGATCCGGGAGAACCTGGTCGACGGCACCCGCATCGACCGCGTGATCCACCTCAAGTCCCAATACCTCGGTCCCGAAGAGCTTTTGGTCGCCGCCAAGATCGGTGCGGCGCCGGGCCTCGATGTCGCCCAGCTCGCCGCGGCCATCGACGACGCGGAGGCCCGCGTCCGCGCCGCGGTGCCCGCCGCCCGCGTCATGTACCTCGAACCGGATCTGTACCGCACGTAGGCACTTCCCGCACCGGTTCTGCCGCCACGCACCCGGG
>NZ_BAFT02000057.1 GCF_000308475.2 Nocardia brasiliensis NBRC 14402
CCGGTGTGTCCCCCGGCGAGTCGGGGTGCGGGAAGACGGAAAGAGTGCGGGGAACTGGCCGATCCGGCGGCCGTAGGCAGCCTCCCTGCTCGTGGCCCGGATGTGACGCGCCAGGTACGCCGGTTCTGCGACGTCATGCCTGTTCCCGCACCCTTTCCGATCCTGACCCCGGTGTGTCCCCCGGCGAGTCGGGGTGCGGGAACACGGAAAGAGTGCGGGAACCCCGCCCGCGCCGCCCGCCCCGCGACGTAGGCATCCAGTGGACGATCCGGCGGCCGTAGGCAGCCGCCCTGCTCGCTGCCCGGATGCGGCGCGCCAGGAGCGCCGGTTCTGCGAGGTCACGCCTGTTCCCGCACCCTTTCCGATCCTGACCCCGGCGTGTCTCCCGGCGAGTCGGGGTGCGGGAGCACGGAAGGGGTGCGGGAGCACGGAAGGGGTGCGGGAACCCCTGCGCTCAGATCCGCGGCGTGGGCATCCAGTGGCCAGCCCGGCGACCGTAGGCAGCCGCCCGGCCCGCTGCACGAATGCGACGCGCCAGATGCGCCGGGTCTGCGAGGTCATGCCAAGTCCACCGCACCACCATCCACCCGAGCGCCCGGAGTCGGTCTGCCCGGTTCTTTTCGGCGACCACCACCTGTCCATGCGTTCGTAACGCGCTCTGACACTGCATCTTTCCGTCGAACTCCCCGATCACCCCCAGTTCGGGAAACAGGAAGTCCACCCGGCCCACGCACACTTCGTCGTCGGTGAAAACCCGGGCCTGCAACTCGGGCGCAGGCAGTCCGCCTTCCCGGAAAGCCACGCGACTCCGCGACTCCGCGATACTTCCACTGCGGCCGTCGAGAAAGTCGATGGTGTGGGCGGCCCGTCGAGCACCCCGGCGATGTCGGGCGCGGGAAAGGTACTCCTGCAGTTCCTCCGCCGTGGTGAGTCCCTGGTGCAGCGCGTTGTCCCCGATGACTACAGCCTGCTCGAAACTTGCCGAACGGGCGATGTCGATCACCGTCCGCGGTGCGGTGGTCACCTGGAGTCCGTTGACGATGGTGATCTCGTCCGGCGTCAGCTGTGCCGAATGGACCACCAACTGGTTGGTGACGCGTCCGCCGTTGATCCGGTTGCGGGTCAGGTGCACGCGGTCCAGCGGGATCGACCAGCACGGGACGCCGTGCAGCACCACGGCCGAACAGTGGCTGGCGACAGCGTCTTCCGACATCGCCTCGCAGGTCGCGAGCGCGAGCACCAGATGGCGCCCCGCCGGTGTGAGCCCCGGCTCGGGCGCGTTGACGTAGCGCCCGGACCGCACCCGCCACCACGACCCGTCCAGGCAACGCCTGCGCAGTTCACTATCGGAGATCCCCGCCGCCAGCGCCTGCTGCCGCGAGATCAGTTGCGGTGCATCCATACCGCGATCGTGAACCACCCGGCTCCCGGAAACCACCCGTCGCTCCCCAATTGGGGATAACACGCACCCTGTGCATAACTTTCGATCCCCACTTCGCGAACTCAGCCGAGCTGGGTCATCCCGGCGGCGACGACCTGGGCGACGTTGAGCAACTCGTCGGCGGTGGGAAGGGGCACGCCGTCGAGGGCGTGCAGCCGATCGGTGCTGGCGATGGCGAACATGGCCGAGACCCACGCGGCGGCGCAGGCGCGCAGGGTGCCGGGCCGCACCGGGGTGGGTGCGCTGGCCTGTAGCACTCGTGCGGTGACATCGAGCAATTGATCACGCAGACGGCGCAATTGGCGCCGCACGTCGGGGTGGGTGTCGGCCTCCCGCCACATGATCACCCGCAGCACCGAGGAGTGGTGGTCGCGCAGGTTCAACGCCGCGTCCAGCGCGACCAGGCTGGCCGCGGGATCGCCGGGCGCCACCACGGTGCCGATATCTTCGATCGGGTGGGCGGGGACGCGCTCGGCCATCAGGGTCGACAGGATCGAATCCTTGGTCGGGAAGTAATAGAAGACAAGACCTTTCGGCACGCCCGCGGCACCGGCGATGGCCGCCGTCGCGGTGGCGTCGAAGCCCTGTTCGGCGAAGAGCTGCTCGGCCGAGTCCAGGATGAGTTGCCGGGCGTCGCCGTCCACTTTCGCGCTGCGGCGACGCCCGGCGGCGGATTCCTTGCCCGGTCGGCGGGTGGCCCGCCGACCGGGTTTCGGCATCTGCATCAGTGGTGTGGCGCCATGCTGTGCAGACGTCCCGACACCGTCGGCAGCGCCGCTACCGCGACCACCGCCGTCACTACCCCGACTACCCATGCGGTCCAGGATGCGCCGCGGTAATCGCTGAAGTCCATGGCCCACGGGGAAATGAACAGCAGCACGCCGAACAGGCCCATCGCGTAGTCGGCGTTCGCGCCGAGGGCGGGCCGGTACATCTGCGCCAGCCCGGTGAGTGCGATGAGCACCCCGAGCACGATCAGCGACCACATCGCTTTGTCGGTGGTTTCCAGCCACAGGGGTGAGAGCGCGGCGAAGACGCCCAGCACTACGGCCAGGAAGTCCTGTGCGCGGCTTTCGGTGAACATGGTGTGCCTCCTAGGGCTCAGGATTATGTCCTACCTCTGGGTATAGACCTGATTGACCGCCCGATCAATATCGGAACGGCTACGATTGCACCGCGATTGCCGAGTGATCGGGCTCACTCCGGCAGCGCACCAAGCAACCGTTAGGGTGAGCTGCGTGGCACCTTCAGCAACAGACACCGCGCCGATCGTGATCGTGGGCGCCGGCCTGGCCGGCCTGCGCACCGCCGAGGAATTGCGCCGTACCGGATACGAGGGTGCGCTCGTCCTGCTGGGCGACGAACCGCGCCTGCCCTATGACCGGCCGCCGCTGTCCAAGCAGTTCGTCCGCGGCGAAACCGACGACACCACGCTGCGCCCCGACGAGTTCTACACCGAGAAACAGATCGATGTGCGGCTCGGCATCGAGGCCGTCGGCCTGGACACCGCGGCGCGGCAGGTGCGTCTCGCCGACGGTACGGCCCTCGACTACGCCCAGTTGATCATCGCCACCGGCCTGCGTCCGCGCCGTCTGCCCGGTCTGCCCGACCTGACCGGTGTGCACGTGCTGCGCGGCCACGCCGACGCTCTCGCTTTACGTAGCGAATTGGCGACGGCGACAACGGCGCTCGTGATCGGCGCGGGTTTCATCGGCTGCGAGCTGGCGGCCAGTTTCCGGGTCCGCGGCCTCGCGGTGGTGTTGGTAGAGCCGCAGCCGGCCCCGCTGGCCGGTGTGCTCGGCGAGCGGGTCGGCGAGTTGGTGGCCCGGATGCACCGCGCCGAGGGCGTCGACCTGCGCTGCGGGGTGGGGCTGCACACGCTGCTCGCGGCAGACGACCGGGTGCGCGGCGCGATCTTGTCCGACGGCACGGAGGTGGCCGCCGATCTGGTGGTGATCGGGGTCGGCTCGCGTCCGGTGACGGAGTGGCTGGCCGAATCCGGCATCGCGCTCGCCGATCCGGCGGCGGGCGGCGGGGTGCTGGCCGACGAGGTGGGGCGCACCTCGGCCGAGGGGGTCTGGGCGGTCGGCGACGTCGCCGCCTGGCAGCAGGAGGCCGGACACCGCAAGCGGATCGAACACTGGACCAACGCGGGCGAGCAGGCGCGGCTGGTCGCCTGCGCGCTGCTCGGCGCCGCTGCGCCGACCGCGGCCCGGGTGCCGTACTTCTGGAGCGACCAGTACGACGTGAAGATCCAGGCGCTCGGCACGCCGGCCGCGACCGACGATGTCGACGTGGCCGTCGACGACGGCCGCAAGTTCCTCGCCTACTACTCCAGAGACGGCAGGCTGACCGGCGTGGTCGGCGCGGGTACTACCGCACAGGTCATGAAGACCAGGGCGAAGATCGCTGCGGGCGCACCGGTTTCGGAGTTGCTCACGCCGAGCTGAGTGCGGTCGCGTGGTGCGGCCGAGCGCCGGGGGCCGGTGCCTGCCTGCCGCTCGAGCCGCCGTCGTGGGCACCGCGTCCGGGCCCTGTAATACGGTTGTCGATGTGATCGTCGCGCTCATCGATTCGGGTCTCGGCTTGCTGCCCACATCCGCTTGGCTGCGCAAGCTGCGGCCGGACGTGGATCTGCTGCTGCAATTGGACCCGGACGGCGCGCCGTGGGGGCCGAAACCGGAGCAATGGACGATCGACCGCGTGGTCCGGGCTGCCGGGATGTCGATCGAGCTGGGCGCCGAAGTCATCGTCATCCCGTGCAACACGGCCAGCGTCACCGCCCTGGAGCATGTGCGCGCGGAGGTCGGCCCCGATGTGCCGGTGATCGGCACCGTGCCCGCGATCAAACCGGCCGCGGCCGTCTGCCGCTCGGTGGCGGTGTGGGCCACCGCGGCGACCACCGCCAGCCGGTATCAGGCGGATCTGATCGCGAAGTTCGGCGGCAACGCCGACGTGGTCGGGGTGGCCTGCCATGGTCTGGCCGATGCGATCGACCGCGGTGACCTGGTCGGTGCGCGCGAGTCCATCGCGCGGGCGGTCGCGGAGACCCCCGACGACGTCGAAGGCGTCGTGCTCGGCTGTACGCACTATCCGCTGGTGATCGATGCCATCGTCGCCGCGCTGCCCGACGGCGTCCGGCTCTTCGACAGCGCGCAAGCCGTTGCCGCGCAGACCATCCGGCGTATGGACGCCCTCGGTCGCCCGACGCCGGGCAACGGCGCGGTGCTGGTCCGCAACAGCGGCCGACCCGGCGAGTTGCCCGCCAGCGCCGCGGCTTTCGAATCCGGCCGCATTCTGGGCGCCCAGGGTTGATGTGACCCGCCGGGAGGTGTCCGCGACGACCGAAGGCGCGCAGACCGCGGCCGCGGTGCAGGCCGCGCTGCGGGAGATCGCCGATCCCGCCGATGCGATCCATCTGCAACGGTTCTTCAAGACCGGCCCCGGTGAGTACGGCGAGGGCGACATGTTCGTCGGCGTACGCGTCCCGGCGACCCGCGGTGTCGCGAAACGCTTTGCGGCACTACCCCTCGACGAGATCGACCTCCTGCTGGACAGTCCCGTGCACGAGGACCGTCTCGCCGGGTTGGTCGTGCTCAATGCCCGGTTCGCCAAGGCGTCCAAGCCGCGCACCTTCGACGACGCGGCGCGCGCGGAAATGGTGGACCGCTATCTGGCCGCCGTGCGCCGGGGCCGGGTGAACAACTGGGATCTGGTCGACGTGTCCGCCGAGAACATCATCGGTCCGTGGCTGCTGGACAAACCACGTGAGCTGCTGTTCGAATTGGCCGCCGCGGACTCGTTGTGGGAGCGGCGGGTCGCGCTGCTGTCGACCTTCGCCTTCATCAAATCCGGGGACGCCACAACCACATTCGCGCTGTCCGAGCGGCTGCTCGACGATCGCCGCGACCTCATTCAGAAGGCCCTCGGCTGGATGCTGCGCGAGGTGGGCAAGCGGATCGATCAGCGCCTGCTCACCGGCTTCCTGGACAAGCATGCCGCCGATCTAGGTCGCACCGCGCTCAGCTACGCGACCGAACATCTCGATCCCGCGGTGCGCGCGCACTATCGCGCGCGCTGAGCGATCAGAACTGGATCTTCAGGTGATCGGTCACCGGATGTGCCTGGCAGCCGAGGATATAGCCGTTCTCGATGTCCTCGGGGTCGAGGATCTCGGCGTTGTCCATCTCGACCTTGCCCTCTAGCACCGTGCACGCGCACGACCCGCATTCGCCCTCCTGGCAGGAATACGGCACGTCGAGGCCCTTGGCCAGCATGATGTCCACCAGGGTCTGCTTGCGCGGCCAGGACAGCTCGTGCACCTCGCCGTCGAGTTCCACCTCGACCGTGGCGGCCTCGGCCGCTTCCGCGTCGGACACCTCGACCGGCGCCTGGTCCGCGAACGGGTCGCCCGCAAGGGAATTGAACACTTCGGCGTGCGTGCGCGAGCGCGGCACGCCGAGCTGGGCGAGCGCGTCGTGCACCCGGTCCATGAACGGTTTCGGCCCGCACATGAACGCTTCGAAGCTCTGGTAGGGCGAGGCCAGGGTGGCCAGCGCGTCGGCGGTCGGCAGGCCCTGCAGGTGCTCGAGCCAGTGGATCACGGTCAGGCGCTGCGGATGTTTGTCGGCCAGGTCGCGCAGTTCGTCGGCGAAGATCACCGAGTCGTGGTCACGGTTGGCGTACACCAGCACAATTCGGCCGCTGCCCCGCGCGAGCGCCGATTTCAGGATCGACATCACCGGTGTGATGCCGCTGCCCGCACCGAACAGCAGCAGGTCCGCGTCGAGATCCTTCGGCGTGAAAACACCTGAGGGCGGCAGCAGTTCGAGCGAGTCGCCCGCTTTCACGTTGTCGCACACCCAGTTCGAGCCGTAGCCGCCGGCGGTCCGCTTGACGGTGACCTTCGGGCGGTCGTCGGTGAACGGCGAACTGGCCAGGGAATAGCACCGCGCCACCGAGCCGGTCAGGTCGCTGGGGATGCGCAGGGTGAGGAACTGGCCGGGGTGGTAGCGGAACCGCTCGGCGAGTTCGTCGGGCACGTCGAAGACCAGCGAACAGGTATCGGGCGTTTCCGTGATGACCGCTGCTACCCGCAGCACGACCGAACGTGAGCCGTGCGGAACCTCGACGGTTGGCCCACCCGTCGCCCGACCGCCACCCCCCACAGGATCGCTCCGCGATGCTGCATCCATATTCGTCCTCTCGACTACCCAGCGCTACTCGGCGCCAAAACTAGAACGTGTTTCAGTTTTATCGTACGTCGGACGTCGGCTGCCGGACAAGCTGGGCCTCCAGTCCGGCGATCAGCACCTCCATGCCGAAGTCGTAGGCGTACTTCCCGCGCAGGTCGGCCATGTACTTGGTGGCACGTTCGACGGCATTCGGGAGTGCGACATCCGACAGCGGCGCGCGGTCGCGGGGGTTCACTCGGCTGCGGCCGAACAGGTAGGTGTGAATGGTGGCATAGGCGGCCAGCACATTGCGGTCGTTGAAGCCCGCCTCGAACAGGATCTCCATGATGGCGGCGATCAGGTCGAGCTGTTTGCCGAGCATCTGCTCGATCAGCACGTCGCCCAGGCCGGGGTGCTTGCGCAGCTTCTCGTCGATCTGGTCGATGAGATCGCGCAGCCGGATCTGCCACGGGCCGGATTCGGCTGGCGGCGTGCGCACTCCGGTGAGCGCGGCGGTGGCGACCAGGTCGAGCAGCTCGCGTTTGTCCGCGACGTAGTAATACGGCGCCATCGGGGAAACTCCGAGTTCACGGGAGAGCCGTCGCATCGACAGTTTCTCCACGCCGTCTTCGCGGACCACTCGCAGCGCGGCCTCGACGATCTCGGACTCCGACAGAGTGTTGCCGCCCCCGCTCGCCTGCATTCGTCCGACTCCCATGCCACCTCTACCACCGCGGGCGCCTGTCGCCCGTCCCGTCCTGTTCAGCTGCTTTCTCTCCGAAGTCTAGAGGGCGCGGCCGCGCCCGGGTCGGTGTGCGGGTGACTCCGGCGCAATGGTGACGACCGACTCCGGCCGATCGACGCGGGCGCGGGCAGGCCGTTCTGCCGGCGGCGGCGAAGTCGCACACAAGAACGTGTTCCATTTTGTCAGCGAATGACGTTATCGTGTGACGGGGGCTACATCGGGTAGCCACCGGACGCTTGCTCGGAGGTAGACATGCCGGAATACGGAGCCAACGGACACGCCGAGACCGACCACTCGGGCACGGTCGGCACCACCGAACCGCGCGAGGACACCGCACCGCTGGTCGAGGAGAGCCTCATCGAAGAGGTCTCCATCGACGGTATGTGCGGCGTCTACTGACAGGCGGAACGACCATGTTCGATCTCGACGACCGATGGCAGCTGCACCCCAGGGTGGCGCTGCGCCCGGAACCGTTCGGTGCTTTGCTCTACCATTTCGGCACCCGCAAACTCTCCTTCCTGAAGAGTCCGCGGATCGTCGAGATCGTGCGGTCGCTGCCCGCACATCAGTCCGCGCGGGCGGCGCTGGGCGCCGCGGGCATCTCGGCGGAGAATTCCGCGCAGTATGTGAAAGCGCTGACACAGCTGGTCGATTCGGAGATGATCATCGAGGCGTCCGCCGCTGCTACGCGGGCGCCCGCCGCCGCCGCTGCTGTGAGCGCGGCACCGTCGACGGCGGGGGTGGTCCCGCCGTCCGACGCGGCGGTACCGCTGGTAGATCGGTTCGAATCCGGTCTGGCGGCGCCGATTTGCCTCACCTGGGAACTGACCTACGCCTGCAACCTGTCCTGTGTGCACTGCCTGTCCTCGTCCGGCCGGCGCGATCCGCGCGAGCTCAGCACCGAACAGTGCAAGGCGCTGATCGACGAGTTCGAGCGCATGCAGGTGTTCTACGTGAACATCGGTGGCGGCGAACCCACGGTGCGCCCGGACTTCTGGGAACTGGTCGACTACGCGACCGCGCACCACGTCGGCGTGAAGTTCTCCACCAACGGAGTTCGGATCACGCCCGCGGTGGCCGCCCGGCTGGCCGCGAGTGACTATGTCGACGTACAGATTTCACTAGACGGCGCGGATGCGGCGGTGAACGACGCGGTGCGCGGGCCGGGTTCGTACGCGATGGCCATCCGCGCGCTGGAGAACCTCGCCGCGGCCGGTTTCCGCGACGCGAAGCTGTCCGTCGTGGCGACCAGGCACAACATCGGTCAGCTCGACGAGTTCCGGGCGATCGCCGAAAAATACGGCGCGACTTTGCGATTGACCAGGCTGCGGCCGTCCGGCCGCGGCGCGGACGTGTGGGACGAGCTGCATCCGACCCAGGAGCAGCAGCGGGTGCTCTACGACTGGCTGCTGCGCAACGGCGAGGGCGTGCTCACCGGCGACTCGTTCTTCCACCTGTCCGCGTTCGGTCAGGCGCTGCCCGGGCTGAACCTGTGCGGGGCCGGACGGGTGGTCTGCCTGGTCGACCCGCTCGGCGACGTGTACGCCTGCCCGTTCGCCATCCATGACCGATTCCATGCCGGAAACGTGGTGGCGGACGGCGGTTTTCGCACCGTGTGGCAGGAGTCCGAGCTGTTCGCGGAGTTGCGTGCGCCCAGCGGCGGCGGTGCCTGCGCGTCGTGCAGTCACTACGACTCGTGCCGCGGCGGCTGCATGGCGGCCAAGTTCTTCACCGGTCTGCCCGCCGACGGACCGGACCCGGAATGCGTCCAGGGGTACGGCGAGGCGGCGCTGGCCGACCCGGCGCGGCTGATCCCGCGCTCCTCGGTCGACCACTCGCGGCGCGTGACACCACGCACCGGCGCACGCAAACCCGCGCCCGTGCCGTTGACCCTGTCGGTGACGCGCCCGAGCGGATTTTCACCTGAACGGCGCCCGGCGCGCGCCTGTGACGAGAGTCCGCTGGCTTAAGCGAGGGCAATTGCCAGTCGTGTGCTGCCGAACGCGCGGCGGTCGAGTTCCGGTTTCGACCGGCCGATTGCCGTCTCGTTGCCGAATGCTGGAATCGTGTGAAATGCGCCGCGCCAACTTTGTCGGCGATATCCGTCGCGGCGCGTCGGCGGGCCCGATTCGTGCGGAATTCTGTCCTTTTAACCGGACTGATGATGCTTGTTCGCGAATCTCCGCCTAGCATGCCAGGAATGCGCCATGATCGCCTGCCCGACGGATTCGGGGTGCGGATTGATCCACGGGTACGCGCATACTCCGGAGGACGAGTGCTGATCGGCGGTTCTCCCGCCCGGTTGCTGCGTCTTGCCCCGGAGGCCGCCGAGATGATCGGCGACGGGTACCTCGAGGTGACCGGGCCGAAGTCCGCGACCGTTGCCAGACGGCTGCTCGACTCCGGTGTCGCGAACCCGCGTCCGCGTCTGCTGCCCTCGCCCGAGGACGTCACCGTCATTGTGCCGCTGTACAACAACCCCGACGGGCTGGCCCGGCTGCTCGCGGCGCTGCGCGGCCACAACGTCATCGTGGTCGACGACGGCTCGGACCAGCCGGTGCACATCCCGCGCGATCGGGGCACCCGCTGCCGGGTCACCGTGCTGCGCCACGATCAGCGGCAGGGTCCGGCGGCCGCGCGCAATGCCGGATTGAAGGCCGCGACAACCGACTTCGTCGCCTTTCTGGATTCCGACGTGGTGCCGCGCAGCGGTTGGCTCGAGGTGATGCTCGGGCACTTCAGCGATCCGGAGGTGGCGCTGGTGGCCCCGCGGATCGTCGCGCTGGACCCGGAGTCCAACGCACTGGCCCGCTACGAGCACACCCGCTCCTCGTTGGATCTGGGCAGGCGTGAGGCGGCCGTGCAGTCGCACGGGCTGGTGTCCTACGTGCCGAGCGCCGCGCTGCTGGTGCGCCGCCGCGCCTTGCTCGCGCAGGACGGCTTCGACGAGTCGATGCAGGTCGCCGAGGATGTCGACCTGTGCTGGCGGCTGGAGCAGGCGGGCTGGCGCCTGCGCTATGAGCCCGCCGCCCATGTCGCGCACGACCACCGGGTGTCCTTCCGTGCCTGGTTCGGCCGAAAGATGTTCTACGGCACGGGCGCCGCGCCGCTCGGTGAGCGGCACCCGGGGATGGTCTCGCCGCTGTCGCTGCCGTCGTGGACCATGCTGGCGGCCTTCCTCTTCGCCACCAAGTCCAAGTGGGGCCTGCTCGGCGGGCTGGTCACCCTGGCGACCGCGCTGGTGCGACTACGCCGGGTGTTCGCCGAGCTGGACAACCCGACCCGGATCGCCGCGATCTACCTCTCGCGCGGCTTCTTCGCCGGGCTGTGGCGGCTGGCCTCGGCGATGTGCCGGCACTACTGGCCGGTGACGCTGCTGGCGATGGTGGCCTCCAGGCGAATTCGGCGCATCGCGATCACCATGGCGGTCGCGGACGGCCTGGCCGACTGGTTCACCCATCGCGACGCCGGCGGCCTCGATCCGGTGCGCTATGTGGCCTACAAGCGGCTCGACGATATCGCCTACGGCACCGGGCTCTGGGTCGGCGCCTTCCGTGCCCGCAGCCCGGAATCGCTGAAACCCACTGCGCCGTCGCACTGATTCGCCGACGGGTCGATCGGACGGCGGATGACCGAGACGCTGATCGTCGGCGGCGGCACGGCGGGCTGTGTGCTCGCCGCGCGGCTGAGCGAGCACCCGGACCACACCGTGCGGCTGCTCGAGGCGGGCCCGGTGTGGCGCGCACCCGCCGAGGTGCCGGCGCGATTGCGCGACGCCACGCGGCTGCCGCTCGAGGCGGATACCCCGTGGCTGTGGCGCTATCCGATTTCGCTGGCCGCGGCGGACGGCGCCGAGCAGACCGGAAACATTGTGCGCGGCAGGGCGATCGGCGGTTCGAGCGCGGTGAACGGCAGCTATTTCGTGCGCGCCGCGCCCGCGGATTTCGCGGCGTGGCGCCAGGTACTGAATGGCGCGAATACCTGGTCCTTCGACGCGGTGCTGCCCGCGTATCGCCGCTCGGAACACGATCTGGATTTCGGTGACCGGCGCTGGCACGGCCGTGCCGGCCCGATTCCGGTGCGGCGCAGCGCCGATCCGGTACCGCTGAGCGAGGAATTCGCCAACGCCTGTGTGGTCGCGGGATTTCCGCTGCTTTCCGATTTGAACGCGCCCGCCGACACCACCGACGGCGTGGGGCGGGTGCCGTGCAATATCGCCGACGGGGTGCGCACCAGTACCGCGCTCGCTTATCTGTTGCCTGCGCTGACTCGGCCGAATCTCACCGTGCACGGTGATACTTCGGCGCTTCGCATTGTTTTTCGCGGTACCCGGGCGGTCGGCGTCGAAGTGCTGCGTGCCGGTCGGATCGAAACGGTGTGGGCCGATCGGATCGTGCTCAGCGCGGGGGCCATCGAAACCGCGGCGCTGCTGCTGCGTTCGGGTGTCGGCGATCCCGAACAGCTTCGGGCGTCGGGAATTCCGGTGGTGCATCCGGCACCGGTCGGCGCCTGGTGCACCGACCATCCTGAAATCGGCCTCGAATATCGCCTGGCCGCACCGGCGCGGGCGGCCGTCGCCTTGGAATATGCGCTGGCCTTGGACGACCTCGAATTCCGGCCTTACACGGTCGCTTTCACGCCCGGCACCTATCGTCTCGGGGTGGCGCTGATGCGACCGGAGTCCGCGGGCTCGGTGCGGCTGCGTGCGGCCGACCCGGCGACCCCGCCGGACATCCGGCTCGGTCATCTGCGTGCGGAGCGCGATCGGGCCCGGCTGCGCACCGCGGTCGATATCGCGATGGACCTGCTGCATCGCATGTCGGCGCAACCGCGTACCGACCCGAGGCCCCGATCGCCCGCGCAGGCCGACGCCTGGCTGCGCGCGAACCTGGCGACCTCGCAACACCTGTCGGGCACCTGCCGCATGGGCCCGCCGCTCGACGAGCGCGCGGTCGTGGACGAGCGCTGCCGGGTGCACGGCGTCACCGGTCTGGCGATCGTCGACCTGTCCGTCGTCCCCGTGCCGCTGGGTCGCGGGCCGCAGGCGACGGTGGTGATGATCGCCGAACACGCCGCGACTCATCTCACCACCTGAGACGAGATCCGGCCCGCGACGTAGCGAACTGGTCGACCGACCCGGTGTTTAAAGGAAAACGCCCCCATTTATTGGGGCAGGCGTTAATGTTCGCCATGCCTGCCCGCAGGGGCATCGGCCAGCTGTTGTTTTGCCGCTCGAGGAGGCTCTGGTGCTATATGCGGAGTGGGGTTGCGGCATGCCCGGTGAGCTGTATCCGTCGGGGGTACAGCTCACCACAACCGGTCCGGCCCAGTGCCGTTCGGCGCGGCTACCGTTCCCGACTCCGCCACCCGGCCCGATCCGCACCGGCATGTGTCCCGAACCGCCGGAAATGTCGGTCACCCCCAGTAGGCTGAACCAAGCAGCGGCCGAACCGGATCGACGGTTCTCCGACGCCGAAGGCGGGCAGCTGCGTCAGGCTTCGCCGGTGCCGGACTCAGGGAAGGTTCGGCACCGGCGGGGATTCCGGCCGCCGGCCGTCACACCACTTCGTCGCACTCGTCACAGTTCCGCCCATCCGGGCCACGCTCGTCTGCCGCGCACCTCCGCGCGCGACGCGAAGCCCCGCGGATCGTGGCGCTTTTTTCGTTTCGGCGCGATCGCGCCCGCACCACCCAGCGGGACCGCGCCGTGGCACCTGACCCCCGAAAACCCTGACCCGACCAGGAAGCTAGGAAACCGATGAACAACCCCTTCGACAACGACGACGCCCAGTTCTACGTCTTGATCAATGCCGATGGCGAGCACTCGTTATGGCCCGTTTTCGCCGCCGTACCGGGCGGCTGGACGATCGCCTACGGGGCGGCGGCCCGCAAAGCGTGCCTGCACTACGTCGAAACCCATTGGACCGATATGCGTCCCAAGTCGCTCATCGAAGCCGGGTCCGGCGAAACCTCCTGAGGTAGCGCCGAACCCGAAAAACCACCCATATTGGCGGGGTGCGTCGGCTCCCATCCCCCCTGCCGGTCGACGCACCTCGCCCCCTACTCGTACTCTGCTGCGCCCCAGTGCATCATGTACGTATGACGAATCAACGGATCAACCCCACGCTGCCGGAGACGTTGATCGCAGCCGCCCGTCGCTGGGAGTCCGGCCGCCCGACACCCGCGCAGACACAACAGATCAGCGGTTGGCTCACCGGTGTCATGCACCGCGCCCGCCCGCAGGATGCAACGAATACATAACGGCCCGGGAGGGTTCGTCAGGCCCTGGTTCGGGATGCCTCGAGCACCGACCGGGCGTGCTGGCGCCAGCCCGTGACCGCGCGCCCGCGAAAGCCGGTCAGCGCGGTGTCGAACTGCTTGGCGCGCTTGGTGACAGTCAATCCGATATAGGTGTTGTTCCCGGTGATCGCTTGTGTCGCAATGGAACACGCTTCGTCGATCTCGCCCGCGGTCAGCAACGCGGTGGCGTGCTCGAAGCGAACCAGCGCGGGCTCCATTGTTTCTCGCGGGTCGTACAGGGTGAGGGCGCGGGCCGCGGCTTTCGCGGTTTCGCCGGCGCGGCCGAGTCGTGCGTTGCCGATCGCCTGATAGAAGGCGAGTTTCTCCGGGCGATAAGAAAAGATTCCGACCGTAAGTTCTTGCTGGTCAATATCTTCCAATGCGCGGGCAGATTTCTCGATGCACCGCGCGAACTGGTCGGCATTTCCGAGGCTGGCGTGCGCGCGGGCCGCCATTCCCCACAGCCAGGCCGCCGCGGGCCCGTGTGCCGGATTATCGTCGAGCCGCCCGCCGAGCAGGTTCAGGACTTCCTTCGGTTTGTCGCTGTAGGTCGGCAGATACGCGAGACCGGCCAGCGCGATATCCTCCGAGTAGCGGTCGCCGATGTCCTGTGCGGCATGGATCGCCGTGCCGTACCACATCCGGGCTTGTCCGAAATGTCCTTCGTTGAACAGGATTTCGCCGACCACGTTGGCGAGCCGTCCCGCCGTGCGAACCAGCCGGACCTGATGATGGGTCGCCTGTCGCTGGGCGAGCGCGCCACGGACCGTGCGGAACTGCTCCAGCGTGGGGTGCAGCAGTTCGTGCGGCGGTAGATGCACCACGCGTTTGCCGAGTTCTTCGACCGAGTGCTCGAGCAAGCCGAGCCGTCGCTCGCTCATCGACCCGGCATCCAGGGTGGCCAGCATCTTCTCCGGCTCGCTCGCGATCAACTCGGCGGCCCGGCCGGTCAGGCCCACGCCGATGCAGGCCAATAACTCTCGCCTTCTCACGTCGTCATCCTCGACTTCCTTGTCGAGCCCGATGTCCCTACCGAGCTGGGTGTGCGGATCGGGCGCCGGGTCGGAGTCCGCGAGGTCGAAGCCGGAGCCCCGACCTGCCGTGACAGTCCGCTCGAAGCGCGCGACGACGGCCGGATCGGCATCGGACACGACCTTGTCCAGCAGACGCTGGCTGGCGGCATGCATCCGATTCGTCCGGCCGTTTTCCCACAGGACAACGGTGCGCGGGGTGACGCCCACCAGACGCGCGAATTCGTACCGGCTTCGCCGCATCGCGGCGCGAAGCGCACGGACATCCTCGCCCGTCCAGTCGATCTCAACCATAGGTCCCGCTTCCTCGCACCAGGCTGATACAAACGGAAACTACCCGCAATTACCGCATTCGGGACTGTTATCCACCGAATCGCAACGTGCACGCTGAATCACGCACCCGGCGCCGGGGTTCTGCCCAAACCCTCACGAGGGCGCCGGCATTCCGGAATCCAGCGCGCGGTCCCGGCACGGCCTGATCCATCCGTGTCGAGCGTGATTCCGGTTGGCGCCTTCGGTGCCGGGTGCACCGACATTGCGTGGAGGTGAACAATGCCGCATTTCCCCCGGTATCACGGGGAATTATGGTGCGCGCAAAGCAGTCCCGGCAATCGCCGGGCCCCGAGAAATAAAACTGGACAGTCTCCGGTGGGACTGTCCAGTTTCGGGGAACTCGCGCGATGGTGACTCAGACCGCCGCGGCGAGACTTTCGAATTCTTTGTCGGTCAGGGTGATACCCGCGGCCGCGGTGTTCTCCTCGGCGTGCGCGACCCTGGACGTCCCCGGGATCGGCAACAGCACCGGCGAGCGGCGCAGCAGCCAGGCCAGCGCCAGTTGCGCGGGCGTGGCGCCGTGCTCCGCGGCGATGGCATCGAGCGGACCGCCGGGCGCGGCCAGCGTGCCGGTGGCGATCGGGTACCAAGGGATGAACGCGATGTTCTCGCGTTCCGCGTAGTCCAGAACGTCCTCGTCGGTGCGGTTGGACAGGTTGTAGAGGTTCTGCACCGACACTATGGTGGCGATCTCACGCGCTTGCGCCAGCTGCGCGACGCTCACCTGGGACAGGCCGATGTGCCGAATCTTGCCCTCCTGCTGCAGCAGCGCCAGCTCGCCGAGCTGGTCGGCCAGCGGTACCTGCGGATCGATCCGATGCAGCTGGTAGAGGTCGATCCGGTCCAGGCCGAGGTGGCGCAGGCTGAGTTCGGTTTGCTGGCGCAGGTATTCGGGCCGGCCGACGGCCCGCCAATCGCCGGGGCCGCTGCGGGTGAAGCCGCCCTTGGTGGCGATCACGAGGTCGTCGGGATACGGGTGCAAGGCCTTCCGGATGAGCTGCTCGCTGACGAACGGGCCGTAGGAGTCGGCGGTGTCGATGAAGTTCACGCCTAGTTCGACGACCCGGCGCAGCACCCGCACCGCCTCGTCGGGATCGGCGGGATCACCCCAGACGCCCGGCCCGGTCAGTTGCATGGCGCCGAAACCGAGCCGATGGACGGGCAGGTCTGCGCCGATCGCGAAGGTCCCGGACGCGGCGGCGGGCCGGGCGTTGAGGTCGGTGCTCATATGATGCGGTTCCTTCCGAAGTGGAATTACGCGAAAGCGGACGAGCCTTACTGCGGACCAGACGTGACGACGTCACTATCGCGACCAACGTCTCGACCCCGCCGACGATTCCCGTGGCCGCTCAGGCCAGCTTGTTCAGCAGCTCCGCGGCGACCGGCGCGGACGACGCCGGATTCTGGCCGGTGATCAGGTTGCGGTCCACCACGACCTTCGGCGCCCACGGCTCGCCCTCCTGGAAGTTCGCGCCGAGTTCGACGAGCCGGTCCTGTAGCAGCCACTTGGCCTTGTCGGCCAGACCGCCCTGCCGCTCCTCGGCATTGGTGAATCCGGTGAGGGTGTAGCCGGCGAAGGCGTTGGTTCCGTCGGCGTTCGTGGCGGCGAGCAGGGCGGCCGGACCGTGGCAGACCACCGCGAGCGGTTTGCCGGATCGCAGTGCGGCGGTGAGGAGTTCGCCGGATTCGCGGTTCACCGCGAGGTCTTCCATCGGCCCGTGCCCGCCCGGGTAGTAGACCGCGGCGTAGTCGGCGAGGTCGACCTGGGCGAGATCGGCGGGCCGCTGCAATTCGACGGCGTTCGCGAGTGTTTCGGCCCGTTTGTCGGCGATGTCCTGTCCGCCGTTGTACTCGGCGGCCAGGCTGCCCTTGTCCACCGGTGGCACGAGACCCCCGGGCGTGGCGACCACGATCTCGTGGCCGGCCGCTTTGGCCGCTTCGTAGGGCACCGCGAACTCCTCGGCCCAGAAGCCGGTGGGGTGCAGGGTGCCGTCGGCCAGGGTCCAGTGGTCGGCACCGGTCAGTACGAACAGTATTTTCGCCATGTCTTCGACCCTAGGTACGGGTACGGAAGGTGGCCAATGGGATCGCCGATATCAGGCATCGGCATTTCGATGGCTACGGCGCTCGGCGAAGACCGTGCGCGCCACCGCGATTCCGTTCAGTGCGGCTGGGAAGCCGGCGTAGCCCACCATCTGGGTCAGGACCTCGACCACCTCCTGCTCGCTGCCGCCGACGTTGAGCAGGCCGTGGATGTGCACCCCGAGTTGGGGCGCGACGCCGAGCGCGGTGCACATCGCCACGGTCACCATTTCGCGGGTCTTGAGGTCGAGTCCGGGCCGGGCGTAGATATCGCCGAAGGAGAACTCGACGAGCAGGCGGGCGAAGTCCGGGGCGATGTCCTGCAACGCGGCGACGACCTGCTCGCCGGCCCGGCCGTCGATCTCGGACAGCGCGGCGCTGCCCCGCTCGAACCGCGCGCCGGTGGGCGCCGGTTCCGGGGTGGGCTCGTCGGGTAGATCGGTGCGGGCGGCGAAGACCTCTTTCGCGGCGGTGAGACCGTTCAACGCGGCCGGGAATCCCGCGTAGACGCTGGCGTGGATCAACACCTCGACGATCTCGGTGCGGGTGCAGCCGACATTGAGCGCACCGTTGATGTGCCAGCGCAGTTGCGGTGCGACGTGCCCGAGTGCGGCCAGGGCGCCGACCGTGGTCAACTCGCGTTCGCGCAGGGTCAAGCCGGGGCGGGACAGGATATCGCCGTAGCCGAACTCCACGGTGAGCCGGCCCAGGTCGGGGGCGATATCGCCCAGGCTCTCCAGTACCGCGGGACCGTCGGGCCCGCCGATCTCTTTGAGCAGCGCCAAGCCGCGCTCGAAACGGTCGCTGTCCCCGGTGGGCTGTTGGATCGTGGTCATGGGAGGACTGTAGAAGTTGGAGTGCGCTCCAACGCAAGTCCTGGCAGTGCTTCTCATCCTCGAAGGTGACCGGGCCTCAGGGGTGATCTCCGGGTTCGTCCCGGATGTGCGTGCACCGGTTGCCTACCTACCGTTGCGGGTATGCGCTTCGCACCGCTCGCCGCCGCCCTCGCCGCTGCCGGACTGCTTGCCGGGTGCTCGTCGGAATCGTCGCCGAGCCCGGTGGAACGACTGTCGGACAACAGGGTTCGTGCCGTGCAGGAGAACATCGACAAAATCGTCGAGGCGGGCGGCGTCGGCGTGATCGCGACCGTCACCGGCGACGGTAAGACCGCGGTGCTCACCAGCGGCGAGTCCGACACCTCGACGCACGCGACGATGCCCGCCGAGCCGCTGCAGCGCACCCGAATCGGCAGTATCACGAAAACCTTCACCAGCGCGGTGATTCTGCAACTGGTCGCGGAGGGCAAGGTCCGGCTGGACGAGCCGATCGACACCTACCTGCCGGGCTTGCTGACCGGACCGGGCATCGATGGCCGAGCGATCACGGTACGCCAGGTCCTGCGTCATCAGAGCGGGCTACCCGAACTCACCAAGGATCCCCGCATCGACGAGTACCGGGCGGCGCTGGAGAACCGCACCATGACCGCGGCCGAGGAGATCGCGATCGCACTCACCATGCCCGCCGATTTCGCGCCCGGCGCCCGCTACGAGTACAGCAACACCAACTACATCGTCGCCGGGATGCTCATCGAAAAGGTCACGGGCGCACCGTATGTCGAAGAGCTGCAGCGGCGGATCCTGGTACCGCTGGAGCTGTCGGACACCTACCTGCCCGGCCCCGCGGAGCGGGATATCCGCGGTCCGCATCCGAAGGGCTACGCCGAGATCGACGGCGTGGTCACCGAGGTGTCCCGCATCGAACCGTCGGTGCCGTGGTCGGCCGGCGCGATGGTGTCCACCGGCACCGACCTGAACCGCTTCTTCCTTGCGCTGCTGGCCGGAAAGGTGGTGCCTGCCGCCGAACTACAGCAGATGCGGGCCGGTGTGCCGATGGGCGACGAGACCATCGACATGTCCTACGGACTCGGCCTCGGGTCGACCCGATTGCCTTGCGGCGCGGAATATGTCGGGCACACCGGTGGTATCTACGGCTTCCTGACGCTGTCCGGCGCGACCCCGGACGGCCGGGCCGTGACCTACACCCTCAACAAGGCGCCGAAGTCCGACACCGATTTCATCGACCTGCTCAGCGACGGGCTCTGCCCATGAATCCTGCCTGATCGAGGGGTCTCCGTCGTCCGGGTGGTGCGCCGCCCGGACGACGGTGTCACGCTCAGATCAGGTTCTTGTGCTTGTGGATTCGGCGCCGCACGTCGGCCATTAGGGCGTGGGTCCCACCGTGCCGGACGAAGCGCGGGATGAATCTGTTGACGAAGGCGACGAAGACGAACAGGTGCTCGAACCGGCGTTGATCGGCGGCGGTCCACTCGACGCGGAGCTGTTCACGGAAAACCGGGGCGAGGAAGCCGATGGTCAAGAATTTCAACAGGTTCCGGAACGGCAGCCGCAGATACCAGTGGATCATGCGCAGCTCGAGCAGGTCGTCCAGGTAGCTCCGGACGAACTCGTCGATCGCGACCCGGCCGCAGGCTTCGTTCCAGTACCGATCGAAATCGGCTCGGGTGGCGGGCCACATCTCCTCGGTCACCTGCAACGTGGTGCCGAGGGTCGACGACGTGGCATAGAACGCCTCGGCCTGCTCGTCGTTCATGCGGCCCTGCAGCAGCTGATAGGTGTCCTCAAACCCGATGTAAAGGCATGCGGCGACCCATAATTGGAGATCACGGTCGAACGCGTTGTACTTCACCGCGGCGCCCGGGGCCGAATGTACCTGCCGATGCGCGACATTCACCGCCTCGCGATACGCGAGCCGCTCCGCTTCCGTGCCGAGGATCGCCACGGCGAGGTATTGCGTGGTGGTCCTGGCCCGCTTCCACGGATGTCGCATCAGCGCCCCGGATTCGACCTTGCTCTCGGCGACGCCGTACCCTACGCCCGGCCGTGCCATCTGCATCGCTACATTGGCCGCTGCCCCGGCGAAGGACCAGAAGTCCAGTGCGTCGGTCAGCGTGATCGGGCGTTTGCGGACCGGTCGATGCGCGGAGCCGATCGGGATTCTGGTGCGTTCTTTCGGCAGCGGGGCGACATCGTGCTGATCGGGGGAGTGGGCGGCGGCGGTCATAGGGAGTCCTTCCCAAGGCTGGATCGACTCGGCGTCCCGGTAATAATCTGTGAACTACAGATAACTTAAGTCGCGCACCGCCTATCGTCAACGTACCGATGTGCGTGCAATTATCCGTTTCGGAACCGGCTGACAATCTTCGTCAAACCCTTCCATTGAGTCCGGAATCGTGCGTAACATAGCCGCCCATACCGGACCGCACGGCGGCCGGCCACATCCAACGGCGGATCTCTGCGGGCGCTCGTGTGGGGCCGGTGACGTTCGGTCGGCACGCGAAAGGACACGCATGCTCGAGAAGCTGGATCGGCTGTTCAGCTACGAGATGAAGGTCTCGGAGTTCCTCGGGACCCTGATCATTCTCGCCGTCCCCTACGGGCTGATCGGCGTCGTCTGGACGCTCACGCACACCAGCCAGCTACGAAATATGCACGGCATCGACGTCATCGTCTCGTTCCTGGGCTCGATCGTGTGCTGGCCCGTGCTCACCTTCTCGAATGTGTGCATGACCTGATGATGATCTTGGTTTGGCTGATCGATGTGCTGGTGCAGGCCGTGCAGATTCTCGGCGGACGCCGGCGGGTGAATCCGGTGCTGCGCTTCGGGCTCTGGCTCGCCGTGCTCAGCTCCGTCGCGGCGGGCATCGCGGTGCTCGGCTTTCTTCTCGTCCTGCTCGAGCGGCAGCTGAGCGGTACCGCATGAGGCCGGAAAGGCAAATCTTGTGACCATCACCGAACGACCGCCCGACCGGACCGATCTGGAAAAGGCCGTCGACGACCTGCGTGGCCTGTGGCAGCGCCACCCGCAACGGTCGCTGGAAACCCTCGGCAGGCAGGTGCGGCTCGGTCGCGACGCCGTCGTCGAGATGGTCCGTGCGCTGGCGGCCCGGCGCTTCCCGTTCCAGGAATTCGTCAAGCAGTGCGCGTTCATGGCCAACGTGTCCGCGGCGCCGACGGTCTTCGTCGCGATCCCGGTGGCCGTCGTGGTCTCGATCCAATTGGGCGCGTTGGTGAGTCAGGTCGGGGCGACCACGTTCATCGGCGCGGTCAGCGGTCTCGGCATCATCCGGCAGGGTGCGCCGCTGGTCACGTCGCTGATGATCGCCGGCGCGGTCGGCTCGGCCATCTGCGCGGATCTCGGCTCACGCACCATCCGGGAGGAGATCGACGCGATGCGGGTGATGGGCGTCGATCCGATCCGCAGGCTGGTCGCCCCGCGACTCGCGGCCGCGGTACTGGTCAGCATGCTGCTGTGCGGGTTCGTCGTGTTTGTCGGCTTCGCCACCGGCTATCTGTTCAACGTCTATGCGCAGGGCGGCACGTCGGGCTCGTTCATCAGCACCTTCGCCTCCTTCGCCGTCGCGAACGATCTGATCGTCGCCCTGGTGAAGGCCGCTATTTTCGGGGCGCTCACCGCGATCATCGCCTGCGATATCGGGCTGCACACGAAGGGCGGCCCCGGCGGGGTCGCGAACTCGGTGAACGCGGCCGTGGTCAATTCGGCGCTGATGCTGTTCGCGACCAACATCATCATCACCCAGGTGTACAACACGCTGTTCCCGGCGAAGGTGCTCTGAGATGGGTTCGCGGTACACCCCGCCGGCGCTGCGACCGCTGCGGCTGCTCGGCGCGGCCGCGCAGGGGCCGGTGCGGGCCAATCAGCGGGCCGGGCATCAGGCCATCACGTTCGTCGCGGCGATCGCGGCGATTCCGTTCGCGCTGAAGCACTATCGCAAAGAGGTGCTGCGGCTCACCGCCGACGTGGGCTGGGGCAACGGTTCGCTCATCGTCGGCGGCGGCACGGTCGGCGTGGTCGTCATCCTGTGCGGCTTCGGCGGCATCACGGTCGGGATGGAGTCCTACACGGCGCTGAACCTGCTCACGATGAACCCGCTCACCGGCGCCATCTCCGGGTTCGCCACCACCCGCGAGATCGGGCCGATCCTGGCGACGCTGGCCTTCGCCATCCAGGCGGGCTGCCGCTTCACCGCACAACTGGGCGCGATGCGCATCTCCGAGGAGATCGACGCACTGGAATCCATTGCGATCCGCCCACTTCCGTATCTGGTGAGCACGCGGATGATCGCGGCGACCTTGACCATCGTCCCGCTGTACAGCGTCGGCCTCGCGGTCGCGTATCTGATGACGAAGCTGTCGGTGCTGTTTCTCGGCGGCACCTCGGCGGGTACCTACGACCACTACTTCTTCCAGTTCCTCAACGGTGCCGACGTGTTCTTCTCGGTGCTCAAAGTGATGGTGTTCGTGCTGATCTCGACGTTCCTGCAGTGCTACTACGGCTATGTCGCCACCGGCGGCCCGGAAGGCGTCGGACACGCGGCGGGCCGGGCCATCAAGATGGTCATCGTCGTCATGGTGTTCGCGAATCTGTTTCTGACACTGGCTATCTGGGGTATCGACCCTGGGTTCCGGATCTCGGGATAGGGGCCGCGATGCTCATCGACCCCAGTGGACGCGGCCCGAGCGCGCGGCAGCTCTCGCTCGCCGGCCTCGCGCTGACCGCCATCGTGTTGTTGCTGCTGTACCTGCTCGGGCTGCGCTACACCGGCCGGTTCGAGGACAAGGTGGGCGTCGTCGCGTTGCTCACCAGCACCGGGGACGGCCTGCCCGCGCACGCCGACGTGAAGTTCCGCGGCATGATCGTCGGATCGGTCGCCGAGGTGCAGGTCGTCGCGAAGGGCGAGCGTCAGCGCGCCGAACTCGACTTGAAACCCGCTGTCGCCGGGATGATTCCGGCTCAGGTCACCGCGCGGGTGATCCCCAGCAATATCTTCGGCGTGACAGCGATCGAGCTGGTGGACAACGGCCGCGGCACCGCGACCTTGCGGGCGGGGGCGGAAATCCCGGAGGACACCAGCGAGGGCACGGTCCAGTTGCAGACCACGCTCAGCGTGCTGCGCGACGTGCTCGACCACATCCAGCCGGAGAAGCTGGGCCGAGTACTCGCCACGCTCGCCGACGCGCTCGATCCGGCCGCGCGGGTGCCCGGCTCGACCATCGAGCGGTTGGACCGCTGGCTCACCGAGGTGCACGCCGTTCCCGGCGTCGGCAACCTGCTCGGCGATCTCGGCCGGGCGGCCACCGCGCTGAGCGTCTCGGCGCCCGATCTGGTGGGCGTGCTGTCGGATTCGGTGACCACCGCCCGCACGCTCACCGAACGGCGGGAGCAGCTCGTCGCCTTGCTGACCGACGCGGGCGGCGCGGTCGATTCGGTGAATTCGCTGTTCGCGCGCAATCCCGACGCGGGCAAGGAGGTGGTCTCCGGGGTCGGTGAACTGTTCGGCAGTCTGGCCGAGGACCCGTCGGCGCTGCCGGAGACGGCGGCCAATTTCAATGTCTCGCTGCAGAAGCTGCGTTCGGTCTTCTCGTTCGGGCCGAGTCGTCAGATGGTGTGGAAGATGGACGTGTCGTTCACGCCGTTCCAGCAGTACACCGCCGCGGATTGCCCGCGGTACGGCACCATGTCCGGGCCGCGTTGCGGCGGTGCGTCGATCCCGGAAGTCGCGCCCCCGCAGGAATTTCCGGCACAGCAGCAGCCGGGCTGGCTGGGCGCGGCCGGGCCGAAGCCGGTGCTGCCCGCCCTGCCCGCCCTCCCTGCGATCCCTGGGCTGCCCATGATTCCGGGTCTCACCGCGCCGGCCGCGGCCAAAGACGGTGCGCCGGAGACCGCCGACCCCGGGGGGTTACGGGGCACGGAAGCGGTGGCGGCGATCGTCGGCGGTAAGCCGAATGCCGCGCAGTACCTGCTGTTGACCCCGCTACTGGCCGGTGGGGCGATGTATCCGGTGAACGGGGGCGGCCGATGATGAGACGCTCGGGCAAGGCGCTGATCGGCTTCAGCCTCTTCGCTGTTCTCGCTGTCGTGCTCACCTACACCATCTGGTCCACACTGCAGCGCTCGGTCTCCGGCGATACCGATTCCTATTCCGCGACGTTCTCCGATGTGCTCGGCCTGCGGGTCGGGGACGACATCCGGATGGCGGGCGTGCGGGTCGGCCGGGTGGACGCGATCGACTTCGACGGCGACTACCGGGCGCGCGTCGAGTTCCGCATCCAGCGGCGGCAGCGACTGACCACTACGACGAAAGCCCTGGTGCGCTACCAGAATTTGATCGGTCAGCGCTACGTCGCGCTCGTGCCCGGCGCCGACGCGGGGCAAACGGTGCCGAGCGGGTCGGCCATCCCGCTGGAGCGCACCGAACCGTCGTTCGACGTGTCCGGGCTGCTGTCCGGGTTCGAGCCGCTGTTCAGCGTGCTGCAACCGGATCAGATCAACGCGTTGTCGGAGACCATGATTCAAGCGCTGCAGGGCAACAACGTGTCACTGAGCGCGCTGATCACCCAGGCCGCCGAGCTGGCGGGTACCTTCGGGCAGCGGGATCAGATCCTCGGTGACGTGATCAGCAATCTGAGCAGCGTCATCGCCGGCCTCGCGCACCGCAGCGGTGAACTGGAAACCCTGATCACGCAGGCACGTTCGCTGGTCGAGTCGCTCTACGCGCAAGGCGAATCGCTGAAGAGTTCCGTGCAGCAGGTGGCCACCTCGACCGACTCGCTGGTCCAGCTGATCGGCCAGGTGAAGCCGAATATGGCTCGGGCACAGCGTGATGCGACCAGCGGTGTGGCGCTGCTGCTACTCAACGGGGCCTCGCTGGATCAGGCGGCCGTCGAACTGCCGGACCTGCTCAACGGCGTTGCCAGATTCACCAGCTATGGCGCCTACGGCAATGCCTACATTTGCCGATTGGACGTGTCGCTCTGGGGCGTGCTGCTGCCGCCGGGGCTGTTCTCCCAGGTCGGCGGTAATTCGCAATCGGAGGTGTGCCGATGAGGAACCGGATCCGCAGGATGGCCGGACGCGTCCGGCTACCCCGCAATCGGCTGCTGTGGCTGGGCTTGCTCGCCGCCGGATCGGTGCTCCTGCTGCTCGTCGGCTCCAGCGCGTTGTCCCAGGCCAGACTGGGGGACCGGACGATTCAGGCCGAGTTCGCGCAGGCGGCCGGGTTGCGCGCGGGCGCGTCGGTGGACGTCTCCGGCATCGAGGTCGGTTCGGTGCGCGCGGTGCGGCTCGACGGCGCGAAGGTCGTGGTGGATCTGCGGGTGCGCAGCGATATCCGGCTCGGTCCCGATGCGCGCGCGGCGATCAAGATGACGACCATCCTCGGCAAGTTGCATGTCGAGCTGGTGCCTGGAAACGGAAAAGGACTGCCGGGCAACCGGATCCCGATCGCCAACACCACGGTGCCGTACAACCTCGGCAAGGTCATCCGTGATCCGGTGTACAAGTCGTCGTTCGAGCGCATCGAGCGGATCGATCCGGACAAGCTGCGCCAGTCGCTCGACCTGCTCACCCGGCAGATGGGCGATTCGCCGCAGCTCACCGTCGAGGCGTTGAACAGCATCGGCGCGCTCGCCAAGGTGATCAACGATCGCCGCGACGAGGTCGATGTGCTGCTGAAGAGCATGGACCAGGTGGCACAGCTGGTTTCGGACAACCGCAACAGCGTGCTGCTGTTGCTCACCCGGGGCGAGGCGATCGGCAATGCGGTGGCGCAGCGCCAGCAACTGCTGAAGTCCTTGCTGGACAACGTCGCCGAGCTCTCGCGGCTGCTGCAGGAGATGGGGCTGGAGAACAACGATCAACTCGGCCCGCTGATCCAGAGCCTGAACACCATGTCCGAGGGCTTGGAGAAGAACCGGGACAACCTCGACTCGCTCTACGAAATCATGCCGGTCGCCCTGCGGCAGTTCAACAATGCGCTCGGCAACGGCCCCTACGGCGACGTGTGGGCGCCGTGGGTCTTCCCGGACAACTGGCTGTGCTTCGCCGGTGCGGTACAGGGGTGTAACTGATGAAAATGAGTACTTTCGGCAAAACGGCGGTGCTGTGCTGGATCGCCGCGATCGCGTCCGGTTGCTCGCTGCTGCCGGACAGCCTGTCCGGGCTACCGGACCAGTATCTCGGCGAACATCTGCGGATCAGCGCCGATTTCGAGAACGTGGCCGGCCTCTACGCGGGTAACGACGTCGCGATTCTCGGTGTTCCGGTCGGCCGGGTCGACACGGTGACCGCGCGGGGCAGCTATGTCGAGGTCACCATGTCCATCGACAAGAACGTCAAGGTGCCCGCGGATGCCATTGCGGCGCTGGTCTCCCCGCAGCTGATCACCAACCGCCACGTCGAGCTGGCCCCCGCGTACGAAGGCAGCGGACCGGTGCTGGCCGACGGGGCGCACATCCCGCTCGAGCACACCAGGACCCCGGTCGAACTCGACCGCATCCTGGACAATTTCGACCAGCTCGGCAAGGCGCTGAAGGGGGACAACGAGACCGGGCCGATGGCGAGCCGGGTGCTGTTCCCGCTGCTGGACGGCAACGGCGACAAACTGCGGCAGACGCTGGACGCGATGTCGGCCGCCTTCGAGGTCAGCCTGGCCAACGGCGACCAGATCTCCAACACCATCGTGAAACTCAACGAGATCACCCAGATCATCGCTGAGAACGACCAGACGGTGCGGGATTTCAGCGGGCGGCTGACCGAGCTGGTCGAGTTGATGGGCGCGCAGGCGCCGGGTCTGCAGGCGGTACTGACCCAGCTGAACGACTTCGTCACCAACACCTCCACCGTGGTCGGCGCGAACCGGGAACAATTGCTCGGCGCGCTGACCCGGTTCACCGCGCTCACCGGGCAGATGCGCGCCAACGCCCGCTCGGTCACCGAGATCGCCGACGTCACACCGCTGTTCTTCCAGAATCTGGACAACGCGACCAGCAAAGAACACCAGGCGCTGCGGCTGCACGGCCTTTTGGACAAGGCGGTGCTCGACGGTGAGGCGCTGTCGGTGTTCTGCGAGCGGGTGCAGATGCGCCTGGATGGCTGTCGCACCGGCAAGATCCAGGACTTCGGCCCGGACTTCGGGCTCACCGCCGCGCTGCTGGGACTCACGAAATGAGCAGGCGGGCGCTGGCCGCGCTGGCGGCGGCGGGCGTGCTCGCGGGCAGCGCGGGCTGTGCGGTGACGGTGGACAACGTGCCGTTGCCCAAGCCCGGCATCGGCGGTCCCGGCTACACCCTGCACGCGATATTCCGGGACGCGCTGAATCTGCCCGCGAACGCGCACGTCAAGATCGGCGGCACCGATATCGGCATGGTCTCCGCGATCAGCACCACCAACTTCCTGGCCGACGTGGAAATGCAGATCCGCCAGGACATTCAGCTGCCGCGCGGTACCACCGCCGAGTTGCGGCAGGCCACCCCGCTCGGCGACATGTTCGTCGCGATGACTTTGCCGTCGAAGCAGGACAGCGCCGAACTGCTGCGCCCGGGCGACACCATCGCGCCCGAGCACACTGCGACCGGTGCCTCGGTCGAGCAGCTGATGATGTCGATTTCATTGCTGCTCAACGGTGGTGGACTCAACCAGGCCGCCCGGATCACCAGCGAGATGAACTCCATGTTCGGCGGCCGCGCCCCGGAACTGTCGCATCTGATCACCGAGCTGACCGACGTGCTGAGCGCCCTCAACCGGCGCACCGCCGACGTCGACAGCGTGCTGACCGGCATGTCCACGCTGACCGGCGAATTGGCCAGGCGCAAGCAGGAATTGGGCGCTGCCGCGGATACGTTCCCGCCACTGATCGGACTGGTGGCCGAGAACAACAAGGCCATCGCCGATCTCACGGCGAAGATCTCGGTGACCATGGCCGCGCTCGGTGACTTCACCGACACCACCGGCCCGGATTTCCTCACCCTGTTCGACAGCATCCAGCGGCTGATGTCCGGATTCGCGCAGATGGGCGACGATCTCGCGGGCACGCTGGACGGACTGCACGCGGTCTATCCCTCGGTCATGGCCAGCCTGGACGGTCCGACGCTGGCCGTCGCGGCCACCGTCTCGTACCTGAGCGTCGGCGCACTGACCGACCCGAAGGGCAGCCGGGCACCCGAACTAGGTGACGTACCCGCCTTCATCGGCAGTCTGGCCCAGGTGCTGGAGAAGGTGCTCGGCCGGCTGCAAGGCGGTACGCGATGACCATTCCGTTGTGGCAGTGGCTGGTTCGCCATCGCATCGCGGTGGCCAATCTCGGCTTGGTCCTGGTGCTGCTGGTCGGTGCCGCCTACCTCGGGGCGGCGGTGCTGCGCATCAACCTGCTGCCGAACACCTATACGGTGCGGGTGGAGTTGCAGAACTCCGGCGGGCTCGCGGCGAACAACGATGTCAGCTTCCGCGGTGTCCGGGTCGGCCGGGTCGCCGAGGTGCGCATCTCGGGTGACGGCGTCGCCGCGATCGCCGAAATCGACAAGGGCGCACGGATTCCGGTCGGCGGCACGGTGGCCGTGGGCCGGCTGTCCGCGGCCGGGGAGCAGTATCTCGACTTCCGGCCCGATACCGACAGCGGACCTTATCTCGGCGACGGCGCGGTGGTCGACCGGGCGCGGACCACCGTTCCGGTGACGGTGCAGTCGGTGCTGTCGAGCATGAGCGGACTGATCGGCGGCCTGAACCCGGCGCGCTTGAACGTGATCGTCGATGAACTGGACAAGGCGCTGGCCGGCGGACCGGATCGGTTGCGCAACATGATCTCCGGGATCAGCCGGGCGATGGCCGGGCTCACGGATCTACTACCGCAGACCAGGCAGCTCATCGAGAACCTGCAGGTGATCGCGGAGACGACATCGCACGCGCAACCCGACCTGAGCACCCTCACCACCGGGTCCAGCGCGCTGTTCCAGCAGCTCAGCGCCGCCGACGCCGAGGTGCGCAAGTTCCTCGAGCTCGGACCGGGTCAGCTCGCCACGCTCGGCGGCATCGTGCGCGATACCGAGGATCCGGTGACCAACCTGGTCACCAACTTCGTCGCGATCACCAAGGCGGCCAAGCTGCGCGCGCCCGCCATCGCCGCGCTGTTCCCCGCGCTGCGCGCGGGGTCCGCGGCGATCGGTGTGCCCGCCCACGACAACGCCTATCACACCCTGATCGACCCGTGGCCCCGGCCGAGCTGTGACTACGGCACCGTGCCGGTGGTCCCGACGACGAAGACCGTGGACACCAGGGTGCGGCTCTACAACTACTGCACCACCGACAACCCGGCGTTGCAGGTTCGCGGCTCCGCGAACGCGCCACGACCGAATGTGCCGGACAACGGCTCGGGTCCGCCTCCCGGCGTCACCGGTGACGAGCTGTCCCGTCCGGCACCTGGGAGATAGGAGCTCAACCGATGTCCGATAGCGATACGGCTGAAGAGTCGAGTGCTGTTACGCCCGAGGAGGTTTCGACCGAGGCGATGGCTGCCGAGCCGAAACGACGGCGGTTCGGCCGGTCCGGGCGGCTCGCCCTCGAGCTGACGGCGGCGGTACTGCTCTGTGCCGCGGTTGTTTCGAGCGTCGTCTTCTTCGTCCAGAACCGGGGCAACAAGGCCGTGCTCGAGGCCAACGCCGACGCGCGGGCCGCCGCGTGTGCCTACGCCCCGGTCCTCGCGGACTACGACGCCAAACAGCTCGACCCGTATTTCGCGGCGGTGCTGGCCGGGGCGACCGGTGACTGGAAGAAGCAATTCGACAGCACCAGCAGGGAATTGCGCGAGGTGCTGACACAGGGCGAGGTCGTGTCCAAGGTGAACGACGTGCAGTGCGCGGTCAAGACCGGCGACGAGAACTCCGCCGAGGCGATCGTGGTGATCGGGCAGACCATCACCAGCATGGGCACGCAGGGCAAGCCCGCGCCGGGTCAGCTGTCCATGGTCATGCGCCTGGAAAAGGTCGACGGGCACTGGCTGGTGAACAACGTCAACTCGCCGTTGGCCCCGCCACCGGCGCGGCCGTAGTCAGCCGGATTCGTTGCCGAACAAGACGACTCGCATCAATTGCCCGACCCGCTGCTGCGAGCAGCACGGGTCGTCGGAGCCGAAGCGCTGACCCAGATCGACCACCAGCGCCAGCGCCGTGTGCACCAGCAGCCGTGCTTCGGCGGGCGACAGCTCGGGACGCAGACCGACGAGCAACTTCGCCCATTCCTCGACGTTGAGTCGCTGGATGTTGCGCAGCACCGTCCGCTCGTCCGCGGGCACATTGCTGATCTCGGCGTAGTACACGAAGGTCAGCTCGCGTTCGGCGAACGATCCCGCGACGTACAGCTCGATCAGCGTTGTCAGCGCCTGTCGTGGACTGTCCGCCGCGGCGACGGCCGGGCCGATCGCGGCCGAAACCCGTTCCGCGGCACGGCGGAACGCAGCCGCGAGGATATCGCCCTTGCCGCGGTAGAAGCGGTATACCGCCGACGACGCGGGCAAGCCGGCGGCGGTGGCGATGTCCTCCACGCTGACGTTCGGGTACCCGCGTTCGTGGAACAACTCGACGGCGCGGACGAGCAGCAACTCGTGCTTGAAGGTGAGTGGAATCTCCACTGCCGCAGCGGGTTGCTGCTGATCGGTGATCTCGGGCAGCGTGCATGCCGCGATCGCCCGGCAGGCGGTGCCGAGCAGGGCGTGCAACGCGCGCGCCGGCAGCGACACGTGGTGATCGCCGATGCTGCTGAGCGCGCTCAGGACGGCGGCGGACAGCACCGCGCTGTCGGGCTTGCCGAGTTCTGGCCTGGTCGCCGCGATCAGGGCCTTCAACCGCGAATTCACCAGGGCCAGTTGGTCATCGAGGATCGCGGCGTCCTCGTCCTCGAGGTAGCGGCGCTGCCAGCGCAGCAACGCGGCGCTGCGCCGGTTCGTGATCGACGAGGCGATCAGCGCGTCGATGACCTGCTCGAGCCGGGCGGTGGCGGACAGCTGCCGTGCGGTGTCGGGCAGTTGCACCGCGGTCGCGCTGAGCGTGCCGAGTCGCAGCGCTTCCTCGCGGAACAGCGCGTATTTGCTGGGGTAGTGGCGATACAGCGCGGCGGAGCTGATGTCGAGCCGGGAGGCGATGTCCTCCATGCTCACGCCGTGATAGCCGAGCGATCCGAACGCCTCGGCGGAGACCGCCGCGATCTGTGCGCGGCGATCGCGGGGTCTGCGCCGGATCGCTCGCGTCGGCGTCCCGTCGGCCGCCTTGTCCGCAGCGCGGCGTTCTTGGGCACCCATGCCGCGATGGTAGCCGAACCCGATGACGAATCTGAACAGAAGATCACAATGAACGCGGATTTTCGGGACTTCACCTAGGGATACGTATCGCAGACCGTCCAGAATTTCCGTTAACTTATGCGACCGGTTGGTCCGCTGGGCAGCGGCTCATGCGGTCGCGGGGCGCCCGAACAGAACCACCTGCATCAGCAGTCGCACCCGCTCCTGAGCCGCCATGGGCTCGTTGCCGAACGCCCGTCCGAGATCGACCACCAGGGCGAACGCGGCGTGGATCAGGAAGCGCGCCTCGGCGGGCGACAACTCCGGGCGCACCTCGCGCAACAGCCGGGCCCACTCTTCGACGCTGAGCCGCTGGATGTTGCGCAGCACCGTGCGTTCCTCTGCCGGCACATGCTGGAACTCCGTGAAGTACACGTAGGTCAGCGCGCGCTCGGCGAACGACCCGGCCACGTACTGATCGATCAGAGCGGTCAGCGCGCCCTCCGGGCTGGCGGCGGTCGCCACCGCCGGGCCGACCGCACCCGAAACCCGTTCCGCGGCACGGCGAAACGCGGCGGCGAGCAGATCGCTCTTGCCGCGGTAGAACCGATACACCGCCGAGGCCGCGGACAATCCCGCCGCCGTGGCGATGTCCTCCACGCTGACATTCGGGTAGCCGCGCTCGTGGAACAACTCCACCGCTTTGCGTAGCAGCAGTTCGTGTTTGAACGAATCCGGGATCTCCACCACCGGCTGCGGTTCGGCCGGCCGCACGGCGGGCAGGGTCAGTCCGACGATCGGCCGGCAGGCCGAACTCAACAGCCGGGCAAGAGATTTCATCGGCAGCGTGGCATGGTGATCCGCAATGCTGGTGATCGTGCTGAGCAGCGCCATGCGCAGCACCCGGGTGTCGTCCTCGGTCAGCTCCGGGCGCAGTTCGGCGAGCTGGTCGCCGAGCGCGCCGAGCACCGTGAGCTGCTGATCGCTCAGCGTGGTCAGATCCTCCGGTTCGAGATAGCGTCCTTCCCAGCGCACCAGGGTGATGGCGGTGCGGTTCTCGATCGTGACGGCGATGAGCGAGTCGAGCACCTGGCGCAGGCGCTGCTCGGGCGGCCAGGTAGCGGCCTCCTCGGGGAGCTGAACCGACTCGGTCATCGCCCGGCCCACCCGCAGCAACTCCTCGCGGAACAGCGCGTACTTGCTCGGGTAATGGCGGTACAGCGCGGCCGAGCTGATGCCGAGACCGGAGGCGATGTCCTCCATGCTCACGCCGTGGTAGCCCAGCGAGCCGAACGCGGCGGCCGAGGCCGCGGCGATCTGCGCCCGGCGATTCTTCGGCCTGCGCCGGATCTCCCGGGGTGCCGAGTCGCCGGTGCTCGCCTTACGCGCCGTACGGCGATTGTCGACACTCATGTCGGACATCGTACTGATCTGCGCTGGTGGGAAAGGCCATGCCTCGGTGCTCACCCGCGCGGCACGAGGACCAGCCGAGCCTTGCCCCGCGGGACCGTGGTGATGTTGCGGGTCTTGGCGCGCTCGGGCCCCGCGCCGGCGGGCCGGGTCAGCACATAGCGCAGGAGCGTTTCGCGCAGCACAGTGCTGCCCTCCATCAGCGAAAACCCGGCCCCGATGCAGCGGCGCGCGCCGCCGCCGAAGGGGAACCAGGTGTTCGGCGCGACCTCGCCGCCGAGAAAGCGATCCGGGCGGAAGGTCTCGACGTCCGGATAGTTGCCGGTGTTGCGATGCGCGAGCAGGATCGACGTGCAGACCACGGTGCCCGCGGGCAGGGCCTGACCGCCGATTGTCATGTCCCTGGTGAGTTTTCGGTTGGTGCCGTTGATGATCACGCGCCGGCGCATCGCCTCTTTCAGCACGGCTTCGAGGAACTTGTCGTCACCGGTCCGCGCGGCCTCGGCGGCCTCGTCCTGGATGGCGGGCTGGGCCGCGAGTTCGTACATCGCCCAGGCCAGGGCGGAGGCCGTCGTCTCGTGTCCGGCGAGCAGCAGCGTGATCAGCTGGTCGCGCAGCTCGGCGTCGGTGAGCGGGAGATCCTGGTCGTTATCGGTCCCCGCGTGCAGCAGCCGGGACAGCACATCGGTGCGTTGTGCCAGGTCGGGCGCTTGCCGGCGCGCCGCGATCTCCGCGTACAGCAGCGCGTCGACCTGGTGCACGTTGTGCGCGAACCGCTGCCACGGGCCGATCCGGCCGAGCAGCGCCGACTTGAAGCCGAGGAAGACCAGCGGATTGAGATCGACGATGCGTTTCAGCCGCGGCGCCAGCTCGGCGCGGGTGCTCGCGTCGGACACCCCGAACACCACCCGCATGATCACCTCGAGCGTGAGCGCGTTCATCCGGTCCAGCGTGATCAGCGTGGATCCCGGTGTCCACCGGTCGATTTCGGCCACCGTCAGCTCGGTGACGAGGTCGCGGTAGGAGCGCAGCGCCGAGCCGTTGAAGGCGGGCATCAGCAGCCGCCGGGCCCGTGCGTGCTCCTCCTCGTCGGTGAGCAACAGCGAATGCGGGCCCATGATGTGGCCGAGGATCTGATTGCCCTCGCCCGCGTGCAGGTCGCGCGGGTCACCCGCGAAGATCTCCCGGATGTGCTCGGGCCGGGAGAACACCACGAACCGCCGCGCGAACGGCGGGATCCGCATGGTGAAGACGTCGCCGTAACGCCGGGCCAGGGCGGGCAGAAAACGCTGCCGATCGGTCTGGAACAACACGCTCTGCACGAACGCGGGCAGCCGGGGCCCCGGCGGATAGCCGGCGGTCTCGGCCCGTTCGCGGACATCCTGTGCGGCCACGCTGCCACCTCCTGCGGATTCGGGGCGAACTTCTCCTCGCCACGCTAGGAGATCGGCGTGGTCGAGTCCATGACCTGATCGGTAATCAACCGTACTTGACGCGGCTGCGCCGAAGGGCCATTCTGGCTTGGTCAGCACCTCGTTAAGCGAGGCTCCTGCGCGAACACAGGCCACTGATCCGACGACGTCGAGAGACGCCCAGGATCAGGACAGATCGCTTCGGACTAAGGGGTGATCCCAGGTGGCTTCCCGGATCGGGATACGTCGCGCAGTGCCGAAGCTCTGACGAGAGGGGTGCCCCCTCCGGCGTGGTGCCTGACCCCGAGATCAGCGACGCGCGCGCGTCACGGCGGCAAGGAGGTGAGCGACACAGTGTCCGGCGATAGTCCGTATCCGAGTACCACTTCGGCACCCCATTCGCTCCCGGCCCGCTGCCGCCGGGTGATCGGCTGAGCCCCAAGCATTTTCGCGCAGGGCCCGGCCGCGCCCGAAAACGGTTGCGACGGTGGGTCGCTCGTACGAAAAGAGACCATCGTGACCATCGCGCTCCGCCGTGAGTTCACCCCGTTCACCGCAGTCGCGCACGCCGCAGGGCGACTGCGCGCCAAGTACCGCCTGACCCCGGAAGAACGACGCAACCTCGCCGAGGCGCGCGCCTTTCGCGCGGCCGTCTTCACCGCCTCCATGGGCGGGCACCCGTACTACCGGTAGCACGGGCGCCCACGGGGCACCGGCCGTCCGCTCCGCTACGCGGTGGCGGGGCGGACGGCCGCGTACCAGTCGAGCAGTGCCGGGTCGTCCACCGCGCTGCGCTCCACCACCCGCGCGGCGTCGGCGCCCTGGAAGAGTTTCTTGATCGGCACCTCGAGCTTCTTGCCGGTGCGCGTATGCGGAATGCCCGGGGCGAGCAGGATCTCGTCGGGCACATGCCGGGGCGAGACCTCGGTGCGGATGGTGCTGTTGATCCGGGTCTTCAGCTCGTCGGTGAGTTCCGCGCCGGGCGCGAGGACCACGAACAACGGCATCCAGTAACCGCCGTCGGGTTGTTCGGCACCGATCACCAGCGCCTCGGCGATCTCGGGCAGCCGCTCGACGGACTGGTAGATGTCCGCGCTGCCCATCCGGATGCCGTGTCGATTGAGGGTGGAATCGGAGCGGCCGTGCACCACGACGCTGTCGCGCTCGGTGATGGTGATCCAGTCGCCGTGTCGCCAGATCCCGGGATACATGTCGAAATAGGCGTCGTGATAACGCTTTCCGTCCGGGTCGTGCCAGAAGCGCACCGGCATCGACGGCATCGGTTTGGTGATGACCAGCTCGCCGACCTCGTCGCGGACCGGTTGCCCGAGGCCGTCGAAGGCCTCCAGCGCGACGCCGAGGAAACGCGCGGACAGCTCACCCGGCCACGCCGGAACGGTCCGGACGCCGCCGATGAAGGCCGACACCACGTCGGTGCCACCGCTGATCGAATTGACCTGGACGTGCGCACCGGTGTGCTCGCCCAGCCAGGTCGCCGAGGACGTGGGCAGGGAGGCGCCGGTGATGCCGACCGACCGCAATGCCGACAGGTCGTGGTCGGTGCGGGGGGTGGCCCCCGCCTTGATGCAGGCCAGCACGTAGCCCGGGCTGGTACCGAGCACGGTGGTCCGGGTCTCGGCGGCGATGCGCCACAGCGCGTCCGGCGCCGGGGCGGTGGGACTGCCGTCGTAGCAGACGATGGTCGCGCCCGTCAGCAATCCCGCGACCTGGAAGTTCCACATCATCCAGCTCGGGCTGGTGTACCAGAAGAAGGTGTCGTCGGGGCCGATATCGGATTGCAGCGCAACGGCTTTCAGATGTTCCAGCAGCACCCCGCCGTGCCCGTGCACGATGCCCTTGGGCAGGCCGGTGGTGCCGGAGGAGAACACGATCCACAGCGGGTGCTCGAAATCGACCGGCTCCGTGGTGATCACGGCGGGCACCGACTCGTCGACGGCGGTGGCCGCGTCCCACGGTGTCGCGTCGGGCACGTCGAGGCCGAGCCGGGACACCACGATCGTGGCGCTGAGTTTGCCGAAACCGGCTTGCAGCGCCGCGATGTCGGCGCGCTTGTCGTGCGCCTTGCCGCCGTATCGGTAGCCGTCCGCGGTGATCAGGACGGTGGGTTCGAGCTGGCCAAGCCGATCCAGTGCCGCCTTGGGGGAGTAGTCCTGGCCGCAGGCGCTCCACACCGCGCCGATGCTGGCGGTCGCCAGGAACGCGATCACCGCCTCCGGAATGTTGGGGAGGTAGCCCGCGACCCGGTCACCGGGCTGGACGCCGAGTTCGCGCAGCGTGCGCGCCAGCGCCGCGGTCTCGTCGATCAGCTCGACCCAGGAGACTTCGCGGGCAGGTGCGTCTTCGGTGACCGCGATGATGGCGGGCCGGTCGGTGCGGAACTGACGGACCACCTGGTCCACGTAGTTCAACCGGGTGCCCGGAAACCATTGCGCACCGGGCATTTCCGCGTCACCGAGGATCTCGCCCGCCACCGGGCCGAGCTCGAAGTAGTCCCACACCGCGTGCCAGAAGCCCGCCAGATCGTCGACCGACCACTGCCACAGCGTGGCGTAGTCCGGCAACTTCCGATCGGTGCGCCCCTCGGCGAACTTCGCGAAGTCGGTGATCCTGGCCGCGGCGATGTCCTGCTCGGTCGGCACCCACTGTGGTTGCACCGCATTCCTCCTGGCTGTTCTAACGGGTGGTCAGGCGCGTCCGGCGCGCCGCACGATCTGTTCGGCGTGCCGCAGTACGGGGGCATCGACCATGCGGCCTTCGAAGGCGAACACCCCGCGGTGCTTCGGCACCTCGTCGAGTACCCGCCGGGCCCAAGCCAATTCCGCCTCCGGCGGCGTGTACGCCGCACGGATCACCGGGAGCTGGCTCGGATGGATGGCGACCTTGGCCTCGAAGCCGACCGCGACCGCGTCCAGCGCTTCTGCGTGCAGTCCGTCGAGATCGCGGATATCCAGGTACACCGAGTCGAGCGCGAACTTGCCGTACGCCTTGGCCGCGAGCAGTGTGCTCGATCGAACATGGCGCGCCACTTCGCGATAGCTGCCGTCGGCGTACCTGCTCGAATTGCCGCCGAGCCCGGCGACCAGGTCCTCCGCGCCCCACATCGCGCCGATCGCGTTGGGCGCCTGGACGGCACGCTCGACCGTGAGCGCGCCGAGCGGCGACTCGATCAGCACGATCACCTCGTATTCGGCGAGCGCGGTGACCTGTTCGGCGGCTTCGCATTTCGGCAGCATGACGCGCCGATACCCGGTGCCTGCCAATGCCGTGAGATCGGCCGCGAGATCGTCGGTGCCCGCGGCATTGACCCGCACGACGGTGCGTTCGGGATCCAGCGAGGTCTCGGCGAGAGCCTTGCGGGCCGCCGTCTTGTCCGCCGCGGCCACGCCGTCCTCGAGATCGAGGATCACCACATCGGCTGCCGCGGCGGCCTTTTCGTATCGGTCCGGGCGATCGGCCGGGCAGAACAGCCACGCGGGACCGGGCAGCTGCCAGCTCATGCCGAGGTCGTCTCGGGACGCAGGCGGATCATCGCGTTGCGCACGGCCTCGGCGACGACGGTGCCGTGCTGGTTGCGCGCGATATGGCGGAAGGTGACGATGCCCTCGCCGGGCCTGCTCTTGGACAGGCGCTTGTCCAGCACGATGGTTTCGGCGTAGACGGTGTCGCCGTGGAACAGCGGCGCCGGGAACTTCACCTCGGAGAAGCCGAGATTGGCGACGGTGGTGCCCTGGGTCAGGTGCGCCACCGCGAGGCCGACCATGGTGCCGAGGGTGAACAGCGAGTTCACCAGGCGCTGATGGAACGGCTCCTGGGCGTCGCTGTAGGCCGCATCGATGTGCAGCCCTTGGGGATTCATGGTCAGCGTGCTGAACAGGACGTTGTCCGTCTCGGTCATGGTGCGCCCGGGGCGGTGCTCGTAGCGCACATCGGTCTCGAGCTCCTCGAACCACAGGCCGGTCTGGACCACCCGGCGCAGGCCGTCGACATCGCTCACAGTCCCAGCTCCCGTCCGATCAGCATCAGCTGAACCTCCGTTGTGCCCTCGCCGATTTCGAGGATCTTGCTGTCCCGGTAGTGCCTGGCCACCGGGTAGTCGTTCATGAAGCCGTAGCCGCCGAAGATCTGGGTGGCGTCGCGCGAGTTGTCCATGGCCGCCTCGCTGGCCACCAGTTTGGCGATGGACGCCGCCTTCTTGAACGGCTTGCCCGCCAGCATCAGTGCCGCGGCGTCATAGTAGGCCGTGCGCGCCGTGTGTGCGCGGGCCTCCATCCGGCCGATCTTGAACGCGATGGCCTGATTACGGCCGATGGCCTGGCCGAACGCCTCGCGCTCCTTGGCGTAGCGCACGCTCTCGTCCACGCAGCCCTGCGCCGCGCCGACCGCGAGCGCCGCGATCGCGATGCGGCCCTCGTCCAGGATGCGCAGGAAGTTCGCGTAGCCGCGGCCGCGCTCGCCGAGCAGGTTCTCCTGCGGCACCCGCACGTCGGTGAAGCTCAGCGGATGGGTGTCCGAGGCGTTCCAGCCGACCTTGTTGTACGCGGGTTCGGCGACGAATCCGGGGGTGTCGGTGGGCACGAGGATGGTGGAGATCTCCTTCTTGCCGCCGGTCTGCCCGGTCACCGCCGTCACGGTCACCAGGCGGGTGATATCGGTGCCGGAGTTGGTGATGAACTGCTTGCTGCCGTTGATGATCCATTCGCCGCCGTCGGCGATCGCGGTGGTCCTGGTGCCACCCGCGTCGCTGCCCGCGCCGGGCTCGGTGAGCCCGAACGCGGCGAGGGCGCGCCCACTGGTCAACTGCGGCAACCATTCCTGCTTCTGCTTGTCGTCACCGAAGCGGTAGATCGGCATCGCGCCCAGGGACACACCGGCTTCCAGCGTGATGGCGACGCTCTGATCGATCTTGCCGAGTTCCTCGAGGGCGAGGCACAGCGCGAAGTAGTCGCCGCCCATGCCGCCGTATTCCTCGGGGAACGGCAGCCCGAACAGGCCCATCTCGGCCATGCCCTCGACCACTTTGTAGGGGAAGGTGTGGTTCGCGTCGTGCTCGGCAGCCACCGGCGCGACCACCGACTGCGCGAAATCGCGCACCGTCAGGGCCAGGTCGCGGTAGTCGTCGGGTAGGGCGCCGGTGGACAGGAAGTCGGTCATGCTCGGGTTCCTTCTCGGTCGGCGGGAAGTTCCGCGGGAGTTGTGAGGATGCGGGCCAGCGGCTGATCGAGGCGCACCTGAGTGCCGGGCGCGACCAGGATTTCGACGGTGCCCGCCACCGGCGCGGTGAGCGCGTGCTCCATCTTCATCGCCTCGACGATCACCACCGTGGCGCCCGCGGCCACGGTGGCGCCGGCGGCGACCGGCACGGCGATCACCGAACCCGGCATGGGACTGCGTATTTCGGCGTCGCCCACCTGTTCGGCGCCACCCCGCACACTGGCCTCGGCCACCTCGCGCAGCACGGCGATGCCGGCGGGCCCCGCCAGCCACAGCTGGCCGTCCTGCTCCGCGACGCGATACTCGTGCCGCACCCCGGCCATGGTGAGTGTCAGCACCGAATCCGCGAAAGATGCTGTCACCGAGACGGATTCGGCTTCACCGACGCGGCCGGTCGCGGCACCGGGACGACCGGAGAGATACACGTGCTCGGTCCGGTCGCCGGCGGCCAGCCGGATCGCGGTCGGTGCGGCGGTGCCGATCCGCCAGCCGGACGGTACCTGCCACGGATCGCTGGGACCGCTCGGCCAGCGACCCAGCCAGCGGTAGGCCGCCGCGGCCAGGAACAGTTCGTCGCCGACTGCGGCGGCGCGGAAATCGGCCACCCGGCGATCGAGCAGGCCGGTATCCAGCTGCCCGGCCGCGACATCCGGATCGGCGAGCAGGAAGCGCAGGAACTCGATATTGCTGGTGACGCCGAGCAACACGGTATCGCCCAGTGCCCGATCGAGTTTCGCGATGGCGGCAGCGCGATCGGCACCGTGCGCGATGACCTTCGAGAGCATCGGGTCGTAGTCGCTGCCGACCACCGTCCCGGTGCGCAGGCCCGAATCCACCCGGACCCCGGCCCCTTCGGGCTCGGACAGGTCGAGCACCGTGCCGCCGGTGGGCAGAAAGCCGCGCGCGGGATCCTCGGCGTACACCCTGGCCTCGATGGCGTGCCCGACCATCCGGATCTCGTCCTGCTCGACCGAGAGCTTCTGCCCGGCCGCCACCCGCACCTGACATTCCACCAGGTCGACACCGGTCACCAGCTCGGTCACCGGGTGTTCCACCTGCAGCCGGGTGTTCATCTCCATGAAGAAGAACTCGTCCGGCCGGTCGGCGGAGACGATGAATTCGACGGTGCCCGCGCCCACATAGTCGACGCTGCGCGCGGTATTGCATGCCGCAGCACCGATTCTGGCCCGCGTCGCCGCGTCGAGCAGCGGGGACGGTGCCTCTTCGATCACCTTCTGATGCCTGCGCTGCAGGCTGCATTCGCGTTCGCCGAGGTGCAGCACGTTGCCGAATTGGTCGGCCAGGACCTGCACCTCGATATGGCGCGGGCGGGTGACGAAGCGCTCCAGGAACAGCGTGTCGTCGCCGAACGCGGACGCGGCTTCGCGGCGCGCGCTGACCAGCGCGTCGGGCAGCTGCGCGGGTTCCTCCACCAGTCGCATGCCCTTGCCGCCGCCGCCGGCCGACGGCTTCACCAGCACCGGGTAACCGATCTCGGCGGCCGCCTCGATCAGGTCGGCGTCGGTCAGGCCCGGCCTGGCGATGCCGGGCACGACGGGGACATTGAACGCGGACACGGTGTTCTTGGCCGCGATCTTGTCGCCCATCACCTCGATCGCGTGCGCGGGCGGACCGAGGAAGACGATGCCCGCCTGCGCGAGCGCCGCCGCGAAAGCCGCGTTCTCGGAAAGGAACCCGTAGCCCGGATGCACCGCTTGCGCGCCGGTCCGGACGGCGGCGTCGACCACCTTGTCGATCGCGAGGTAGCTGTCGCGCGCGGCGGCAGGGCCGAGGCGCACCGCGGTATCCGCCTCGTGCACGTGCCTGGCGTCGGCGTCGGCATCGCTGTAGACCGCGACCGAGCGAATGCCCATGGCGCGCAACGTGCGCATCACCCGCACCGCGATCTCGCCGCGGTTGGCGACGAGCACGGTGTCGAATCCGACGGGATGAGATTTGTTCAGCATGGTCGTCACATCCGGAATACGCCGTAGGAAACGGGTTCGAGCGGCGCTTGCGCGCACACCGAAAGGGCAAGTCCGAGGACGGTTCTCGTGTCCGCGGGGTCGATCACGCCGTCGTCCCAGAGGCGGGCCGTCGAGTAGTAGGGGTTGCCCTGTCGTTCGTATTGGTCGCGGATCGGCGCCTTGAACGCCTCCTCGTCCGCCGCCGACCACGGCCGGCCCGAGCTGTCGAGCTGGTCGCCGCGCACGGTGGACAGGACCGAGGCGGCCTGCTCGCCACCCATCACCGAGATCCTGGCGTTGGGCCACATCCACAGGAAGCGCGGCGAATACGCCCGCCCGCACATCGAATAGTTGCCCGCGCCGTACGAACCGCCGATCACCACCGTCAGCTTCGGCACCCGGGCACAGGCGACGGCGGTGACCATCTTGGCCCCGTGTTTGGCGATGCCGCCCGCCTCGTAGTCGCGGCCGACCATGAACCCGGTGATGTTCTGCAAGAACAGCAGCGGGATCTTGCGCTTGTCGCACAGTTCGATGAAATGCGCGCCCTTCATGGCGGATTCGCTGAACAGCACGCCGTTGTTGGCGACGATGCCGACCGGGTGGCCGTGAATGTGCGCGAAGCCGGTGACCAAGGTCTTGCCGTATTCGGCCTTGAACTCGTGAAAGCCGTTGTCGCCCTCGGGATTCGCGTCGACGAGCCGGTGGATCACCTCGCGCACGTCGTACGGGGTGCGCAGGTCCACCGGCACCACGTCGTACAGCTCCTCCGGCGACGCGGCGGGCTCCACCGGCGGCAACACCGCCCAGGGACTCGCGGGGCGCGGACCGAGGGTCGCGACGATGCGGCGCACGATGCGCAGCGCGTCCTGATCGTCCTCGGCCAGATGATCGGTGACCCCCGAGGTGCGCGAATGCAGTGCGCCGCCGCCGAGTTCCTCCGCGGTGACCACCTCGCCGGTCGCGGCCTTCACCAGCGGCGGACCGCCGAGGAAGATCGTGCCCTGGTTGCGCACGATCACCGCCTCGTCGCTCATCGCGGGCACGTACGCGCCGCCCGCGGTGCACGAGCCGAGCACCGCCGCGATCTGCGGAATGCCCTTGGCGCTCATGGTCGCCTGGTTGTAGAAGATGCGCCCGAAATGCTCCCGGTCGGGGAACACCTCGTCCTGTTCGGGCAGGTAGGCGCCGCCGGAATCGACCAGATACAGGCACGGCAGCTGGTTCTGCAGCGCGATCTCCTGCGCGCGCAGGTGCTTCTTCACCGTCATCGGGTAGTAGGTGCCGCCCTTGACGGTGGCGTCGTTGGCCACGATGACGCACTCGCGGCCGGACACCCGGCCGATCCCGGTGATGATGCCCGCGCCCGGGGACTCGTCGCCGTACATCCCGCTCGCGGCGAGCGGCGAGAGTTCCAGGAACGGGCTGCCCGGGTCGAGCAGCTGGTCCACCCGTTGCCGCGGCAGCAGCTTGCCGCGCGCGACATGGCGGTCCCGCGCTTTGGCGGGTCCGCCGAGTGCGGCGGCCGCCAGCCGGGCGCCCAGGTCGTCGACGAGTGCCTTGTGGGCGACCCGGTTGTCGACGGCCTCTTCGGTAACGGTCATCACGTGATCCTGTCGGTCAGCGTCTGGGAGCGACTCGGTGACGGCCGGTGGTCGGGTGACGGGCGGGCCAGTTAGTCGCCGATAACTGGAATCCAGGTTAATCTTGGTTAACCGAGATGTCCACCGAAGCGCTTGCGAGTCGCGCACGCGTGTGTCCGCACAGAGGGCGAAAGGAGTGCGTGTGACCAGCATCGACGATGGCACGCTCACCCGCCGTGAACAGCTGAAAGCGCAGCGCAGGCAACAACTGCTGGATGCCGGGGCCCGGCTCATCGCCGATCGCGGCTTCCTCGGCATGCGCCTGGACGACCTCGGCGCCGCGGTCGGCATCAGCGGTCCGGCCGTCTACCGCCATTTCCCCAACAAAGAAGCGCTGCTGGTGGAACTGCTCGTCGGGATCAGCCAGCGGCTGCTCGACGGCGGCAAGGCGGTGGTGGCGCGCACCGAGACCGCGGCGGACGCGCTGGCCGGCCTGGTCGACTTCCACCTGGACTTCGCGCTGGGCGACGCCGACCTCATCCGGATCCAGGATCGCGATCTGGAGAACGTGCCCGCCGCGGCCCGGCGCGAGCTGCGCCGCACCCAGCGCCAGTACGTGGAAATCTGGGTCACGGTGCTGCGTGACCTGCACCCCGGCCTACCCGAAGAGACGGCGCGCGTACAGGCGCACGCCGCGTTCGGCCTGATCAACTCCACCCCGCACAGCGCGAGCACGGCGACCGCCGCCCGGGCCCGGCCCATCCTGCGCCGGATGGCGCTGTCCGCCCTGACGCAGGACGAGCCGGGCTAGAGCGGGGCGCTCGGTCATCGCGCGCTCCACCCGCCGTCCATGGTGTAGGACGCGCCGGTCACCATGCCCGCGTGCGCCGAGGTGAGCCAGCCCACCAGCGCGGCCACCTCCGCCGGCTCCACCAGGCGTTTGATCGCGCTCTCGGTGAGCAGGATCTTCTCCAGCACCTGCTGTTCCGGAATGCCGTGCGCCTTGGCCTGATCGGCGATCTGCTTGTCCACCAGCGGAGTTCGCACATAGCCGGGGTTGACGCAGTTGCTGGTGACGCCGTGTTTGCCGCCTTCGAGCGCGGTGACCTTGGACAGGCCCTCCAGCCCGTGCTTGGCCGTCACGTAGGCGGACTTGAACTCCGAGGCTCGAAGTCCGTGCACCGACGAGATATTGACGATCCGGCCGAAACCCTGCCGGTACATGTGCGGCAGCGCGGCCCGGATGAGCAGGAACGGCGCCTCCACCATCAAGGTGAGCAGGTTCCGGAACTGCTGCGGCGCGAAATCCTCGATCGGGCTGATGCTCTGCACGCCCGCGTTGTTCACCAGGATGTCCACCTCGAGCGTCAGCGAGGTCAAGGCGTCGACGTCGAGTAGGTCCACGGCCCAAGGTTTTCCGCCGAGCTCGCGGGCGAGCGACTTGGCCCCGACATCGTCGATATCGGCGATGGTGACCAAGGCGCCCCGCGCGGCCAGCTCCCGGGCGCAGGCCGCGCCGATGCCGCTGGCGCCGCCCGTGATCAGCGCGGAACGTCCTGTCAGGTCGGTCATTTCGCGTTCACCGGGGCGGTGGGCTGCGTTGCCAGATACTCGGCGTCGGCGAGATCGACGGTGGCCAAGTCCAATCCTTTCGTTTCACGGGCGAAGAACACGGCGACCGCGGTGATGGCCGCCGCGACAGCCAGATAGATCGCGATCGGCACCGCCGAGTCGTATTCGTTGAGCAGCCGGACCGCGATGATCGGCGCGAGCGAACCCGCCACGATCGAGGTCACCTGATAGCCCAGGGAGACGCCGGAATACCGCATCCGGGTGGGAAACATCTCGGCCATGATCGCGGGCTGGCCCGCGTACATCAGCGCGTGGAACAGCAGGCCGATGATGATCGCGGACATGATGACCGCGTTGTGCCCGCTGTCCATCATCGGAAAGGCGAAGAAGCCCCAGGTGCCCGCCGTGACCGCGCCGGCCAGATACACCGGGCGCCTGCCGAAGTGGTCCGAGAGCCGGCCCGCCAGCGGCACGGCGAAGAAGTGCATCGCGTGCGCGGCGAGCAGCCACCACAGGATGACCTTCGTGTCCACGTGCACCTGCACCTTGAGATAGGTGATGGTGAAGGTGACCACCAGGTAGTACAGGATGTTCTCGCCGAAGCGCAGACCCATCGCGGTGAGCACGCCGCGCGGATACCGCTGCAGCACCTCGACCACGCTCAGCGAGGTGGCCTTGATCTGCTCCATTTCCTGCTGTGCCGCAACGAAAATGGGCGCGTCGGTGACCTTGGTGCGGATGTAGTAGCCGACCAGTACCACCACCGCGGACAGCCAGAAGGCCACGCGCCAGCCCCAACTCAGGAACGCCGACTCCGACAGCCAGGTGGTCAAGGCCAGCAGCACGACGGTCGCCAGCAGATTTCCCATCGGCACCCCGGCCTGCGGCCAGCTCGCCCAGAAGCCGCGGCTGCGACTCGGACTGTGTTCGGCGACAAGCAGCACCGCGCCGCCCCATTCGCCGCCGACCGCGAAACCCTGGATGAAGCGCAGGATCACCAGCAGCGCCGGGGCCCAGTAGCCGATCTGGCCGAAGGTCGGCAGACAGCCCATCAGGAAGGTCGCGCTGCCCACCAGGATCAGGCTGAACTGCAACAGTTTCTTGCGGCCGTATTTGTCGCCGAAATGCCCGAAGACGATGCCGCCCAACGGGCGAGCGGCGAAGCCGACGGCGTAGGTGACGAACGCGGCGAGGATCGCGTCCAGATCGCTGGTGCCCTTCGCGAAGAACACCTTGCTGAAGACCAGTGTCGCGGCGGTGCCGTAGAGGAAGAACTCATACCATTCGACGACCGTGCCCGCCATGGACGCGGCGACCACCCGTCTCAGGCCGGTCGGTGCTCCGCCCGGGTCGTTGCCCGTCGGCCACAATGCACTGCGCACGCTCATCGAACTCTCCTTCGTGCCCGGGGCCACACTCGGATCTAGATGTGACGGCCCCCACAAATCTCGGCTGCAACGAAGTATTAGTGCAGATCGGTTTGTCCGCAATGACTAGATGTGCAGTACGTATCTGCGAGAATGCACACATGGGCGCGTGCATCTTCTTCCAGCCCGCCGCATGCGCGGCGCAGTGGCTTGTGGGCGAGGCGCGGCTGTGAATATGGCCGGGTCCGCACGGCGTCCCAGCGCCGACGACCTGCTGGTGCTGTTGGCGGTCGGGCGCTCCGGGCGATTCGTGTCCGCTGCCGAGGAACTCGGCATCAACCACACCACCATCTCCCGGCGTATCGCCGCGCTCGAGCACACGCTGGGCGGGCGGGTGCTGACCCGGGCCGCGGGCGGTTGGGAGCTCACCGATCTCGGGCGGGAGGCACTGGCGGCGGCCGAGGTCGTCGAGTCGGCGGTCAAGTCACTCGGTGCGGACGCGGGCGGTGTCCGAGTGTTGGAAGGGGTGGTGCGGATTTCGGCGACCGATGGGTTCAGTGCCTATCTCGCCGCGCCGGCCGCCGCCGAGGTGCAGCGGCAACATCCCAAGATCACCGTCGAGATCGTGGCGACCACCCGGCGGGCCTCGACGCAGCGGTCCGGGCTCGATCTCGAGGTGGTGGTCGGTGAGCCGCAGGTGCATCGCGCCACCGCCATTCGGCTCTCCGACTACTGTCTGGGCCTCTATGGTTCCCGGGACTATCTGCGCGAGCACGGCACTCCGGCCACCATCGACGACCTCGCCGCGCACCCCCTCGTCTACTTCATCGATTCCATGCTGCAGGTGGACGACCTGGACCTGGCGTCCAGCTTCGCCCCCGCCATGCGCGAATCCGTCACTTCTACAAACGTTTTCGTCCACGTCGAGGCCACCCGGGCCGCCGCGGGCCTCGGCCTGCTCCCGTGTTTCATGGCCGACCGCCACCCCGACCTGATCCGTGTCCTCGCCGACACCGTCTCCGTCAACCTCGCCTACTGGCTGGTCGCCCGCCCCGAAACTCTCCGCCGCCCCGAAGTAGCCGCCTTCGTCGACACCCTCCGCACCAAGGTCCACCGCGAACACAACGCCCTACTCGGCCTGCGCGCATAGCCGGGGGCATCGTGCCGCCGCCGACGGCTTACTCGGCGAATACCTCGTCGAGCGAGGCAGCATCGAGGGCACGATCGAGCCAGACGTCGAGTTGGGCGATGTCGGTCTGCTGCTCGACTCGAGCAGTTAGAGCGTCGCTGATTTCGAAGCCGCGGTGGCGCAGAATCCGCAGCAGTGCACTGGCCTCGCCGGTGGCCTTGCCTTCGAAAAAATAGGTCCGGATGAGCTCGTTTTGGTATTCGTAGCCAGCGGTCATGACGCTCTCCAGGAAGTGTCGGGCGGCTGCGGGCAGAAGGCCCGTTACCAGGTCAATGTACATCGTCCCGCGCTCCGCGGGGAGTACGCAGGTGGCCAGGACGGTAAGGATGGATTCATGGTCGGGGTGGTCGCCATGCGCGATGGCGGAAAGAACCGCCAACTCGGGGTTTGCCGTCGCGGTCGCCGGGTCGGTCACCACGGGGATGTCTTCAGGGCTCAGCACCAATGGTTTGAGGGTGAAGTCCGGGGCGACGGGGATGGGTCTGCGGCAGTACGCTGCCGTGCGTTTGTTCGGGCAGAGCACGAGCAGGACGGTCGGGCACTTGAGTCGCGCACGCAGCGTCGTCAGGTAGACCGGCCAACTCCACGTCTTGTCCTTGTCGGGTTGCAACTGAACTTCCACAACCACCGCTACGGAGGGTCTGGTTCCCTCCGCGAGCACTACCACGAGATCCGCGCGATATTCGGTGGGGTTGATATCCGGAAAGTCACCGGATTCCAAACGGGCATTGTCGTATTCGGGTAGCTGGGTGCCCAGCACGGTTGTCAATAGTTCGGCGGCCAGTTGCGGGCGTTGCCGGAACAGGTCGACCAGGCGCTCGTGCAGATGGCTGGGCATGCACGAAAGCTATCACTGATTCGACGATTGTAAAACTGCTGGTCTCAGGCTGTTTTTGGAACCAATTGCTTTGGAACGTTCCAGTTTTCGCGGTTCCGGGTGTGGGTCAGGTGGCCGTCGGTCATGTGGTGGACGGTGGTCATTTGGGGGAGGTGGGTGTGGTCGTGGGTGACGAGAAGGGTTGCGGTGTTGTGGGTTTTCGTGATGGCGAGGATGAGATCGATGATGGCGGAGCCTCTTTCGGTGTCGAGGGCGCTGGTGGGTTCGTCGATCACGAGGAGGGCGGGGGTGTTCATGAGGGCGCGGGCTATGTTGACGCGTTGGCGTTGACCGCCGGAGAGTTGGGCGGGGCGTTTGGCGTGCTGGTCGGCGAGGCCGACGGAATCAAGGAGTTCCATTGCCCTGGATCGGGTTTCGCGGCGTCGACGGGCGGAGACGTGTAGCTGTTGGCCTAGGTGGCTCATCACCTCTAGTTGTTCGAGGGCGGTCAGGGCGGGGATCAGGTTCGGCTGCTGGAAGACGATGCCGATGGACGAACGGCGCAGCGCAGCGGCTTCGCGGCGGCCAGCGGTGGCGAGATCAGCACTGCCGCTGTGGGTTCGGAGTTCGATGCGGCCGGAGTCGGGACGGATCAGGGTGGAGACGACGGCGAGCAGGCTGGATTTTCCGGAGCCGGAGGGACCGGTGATCGCGGCGATGTCGCCGCCTTCGACGTGCAGGCTCACTCGGTCCAGCGCGGTGAGGCGACCGGCGCCGTCGGGGTAGGTGAGGGTCACGTCGTCGACGGTGAGTGCGGTGGTACTCATGATCGGGAAAACTCCAGTGGCTCAACGTGCCGCGCCGAGCGCGGTCAACGGGTCGGTGGTGAACAGGAAGCGCAGGGCGAACGCGGCGCCGAGCAGACCGAGCACGATCAACACGGCCGCGGGCAGCAGCGTGGTGGCCGGGCTGAGGACGAACGGAAGCGCGTCACCGAGGAAAGCCGCTGCGGTGACCGTGATTCCGAGACCGACCGCCACTCCGGCGCTCAGTACGATCGCGGCTTGCGCGAGGGCGTCGCGGACGAGGGAACCGGAGGTCGCGCCGAGTGCTTTCAGGGTCGCGATGTCGGGCATCCGCTGCACCGTCCACACGGTGAAGAATGCGCCGATCACCAGCGCCGAGATGACGAAGAGCAGCACCGTCATCAATGTCAGCGAACCGTTTTCGGCCTGGTAGGCGCTGAGCGCCGAGAGCGCGCCGGACGAACTCGTCGTCTGGGTGCGCGCGGCCGCGTTCACTGCCGCGATATCCGGCACACCGGAAACCGCGAGCACGGTCGCCGCGCCCGCCCGCGGGTCGAGTGCCTGCCAATCGGTGAGGGTCAGCCACACCACCGGCGTGTGGCTGTACCAGTCGTCCCCGGCGACGGCCTGCACGGTGAAGGCGCGCCCATCGATGGTGACCGAATCGCCCGCCGCCGCACCGAGTTCCGTGGCCGCGCCGGCGCTCAGCACCACGCTGCCGTTTTCGGTTGCGGAGCGATTGCCGAAAGCCGTACCCTGCGTGCCGAACAACGCGACCTGCGTCGCTGGCCGCCCGCCGGGATCGACCTTGCCGTGACTGATGCCGATGGGGTCGACCGTGCCGTCGGGTCCCGCCGCGGACTGCCAGGCCGCGACCTGTTCCCGGCTCAGCGTCGAAGCTTCGAACGAGGGCTGCCCGCCGGTGTCGGCGAACACCACCATGTCCCCGGGGAACGACTGCACGGCCGAGATGTTCTGGTGCGCCAGCCCCGCGGTGAGCCCGCTCAGGAAACTCACCAGCAACGCCACCAGCGTGACGACCAGGGTGATGAGCAGGAAGCGACCGCGGGCGGCGCGCAGATCTCGGAGTGCGACGAACATGATTTCACTGTTCCGCGCGCGGCGCCCGCCGCCATCGCACCGGCGGAGGAACGGCGCCCGATCGAACGGTGGGTGCCGTTTTACACCTTTCGATGGATGCCGCCGAGGTAGCCGCACATAAGCTGGCAGGGTGCACTCGTCACCGCTCACGCCCGTCTTCACCGCGCTGCGGTACGGCCTGCATGTGCTGGTGACGGCGCTGGCGGTGGTGGTCGCGGTCCGCGCGCTGCTGCCCGGCGCCTCGCACCCGCTGCCCGTGGTGGCATTGACCGCGCTGTTCCTGCTGACCTACTTCGCGGGGGCGGTGTTGAACGGACGGCCGGGCGGTATCCAGCTGTGGCTGGCGGCGCTCACCGTGTGGTGGCTCGGCCTGGTCGTGCTCGCCCCCGACGCGGGCTACCTGGCTTTCGGCTTGTTCTTCCTCTATCTGCACCTGCTGCCCCGGCCGTGGAGTCTGGTGGCCGTCGCGGCGTCGACCGCGATCGCGGTACTCGGCTTCGGTATGCACCGCGGCTGGTCGGTGGCCGGGGTGATCGGTCCGATCTTCGGCGCGGCGGTGGCGGTCGGTATCGGCCTGGGTTATCAGGCACTGTTTCGCGAGTCGGCGCAGCGGCAGCGCCTGATCGACGAATTGCTCAGCACCCGAGTCACTCTCGCGGAGCAGGAGCGCACCGCGGGCAAGCTGGCCGAACGGGAACGGCTGGCCCAGGAAATCCACGACACGGTCGCGCAGGGGCTGAGTAGTATCCAGTTGCTCCTGCACGCCGCCGAGCAGGCGGCGCCGGAACACCCTGCGCTGCAACAGATCGTCTTGGCGCGCGAGACCGCGGCCGAGAACCTCGCCGAAACCCGAAGGCTGATCGCCGAATTGACCCCGGCCGCGTTGGAGGGACAGTCACTGGCCCAAGCTCTGGAGCGAATCTGCCTGCGCGCCAACACCCCGGCCCGCACCGCCCGGCTGGTGGTGGAGGGCACTCCCGAGCGTCTGCCGATGCCGATCGAGGCGGCCCTGGTGCGGATCGCGCAGGGCGCGGTCGCGAACGTGGTGCGCCACGCCGACGCGGCCCGGCTGCGCCTGACGCTGACCTACGCCGACGCGCAGGTCCTGCTCGACGTCGTGGACGACGGGGTCGGCATCGCCGCCGACGTGCTCGACCGGCCGCCCTCGGGTTCCTTCGGCCTGGCCGCCATGCGCTCGCGCGTGGAGCAGCAGGGCGGCACCATGGCGGTGGAGTCGGAGCCGGGGCACACCGCGGTGACCGTCGCCTTTCCGCTCTGGGCGGACCGGCCATGATCCGCCTGCTGCTGGCCGACGATCACGCGATCGTGCGCGCGGGCCTGCGCGCGCTGCTGGACGGCGGCGACGATCTCACCGTCGTCGGCGACGTGCCCACCGCCGAGGCGGCCGTCGCGTTCTGCGCGACCACCGCGGTGGATCTGGTGCTGATGGACTTGAGCTTCGGCCAGGGCCGTTCCGGCGCGGACGCCACCGCGGAACTGCGCGCGCTCCCGCAGCCGCCGAATGTCTTGGTGGTCACCAACTATGACACCGACGCCGATATCCTGGGCGCCATCGAGGCGGGTGCCTGCGGGTACATCCTGAAGGACACGCCGCCGGCGGAACTGCTCGCCGCCGTGCGCGCGGCCGCCGCGGGGGAGAGCGTGCTGTCGCCCGCGGTGGCGTCGAAGCTCATGACCAGGGTGCGTCGCGCCGACACCACACTGAGCCCGCGCGAGATCGAGGTGCTGCGCCTGGTCGCCGACGGCCGGTCCAACCGCGAGATCGCCAAGGAGCTGTTCCTGAGCGAGACCACCGTCAAATCCCATCTGGTGCACATCTACGCCAAACTCGGCGTGCGCTCGCGGACCTCGGCCGTGGCGCGGGCCCGGGAACAGGGGGCGATCTGATCCGGCGGCGGTCGGCAACATGCGCGCCGCGGTGCGCCGTGCCCGGTGCGGTCTGCCCATAGGCTGAGCCCATGGCATCACTTTCCGATCCTGAGGTGCGCGAGTTCCTGCAGCACGGCACGCGGACGGGCAAGGTGGCCTTCGTCGCCGCCGACGGCAGCCCGATGGTGACACCGGTCTGGTTCGTGCTCGAGGGCGACGAACTGGTCTTCAATACCGGCAAGACGACGAGCAAGGGCAAGGCGTTCCTGCGGGACGGCCGGGTCGCCGTGGTCGTCGACGCAGAGGCGCCGCCGTACCCGTCGGTGCAGTTGCGCGGCTTCGTCACCCTCTCCGAAGACCCGGACGAACTGCTGCGCACCGCCACCGAGATCGGCGGCCGGTACATGGGCGCGGACCGGGCCGAGGAGTTCGGCAAGCGCAACGGCGTGCCGGGCGAACTCGTCGTCCGGTTGCGGCCCAGCAAGGTGATCGCCCACTTCGACGCCACGGCCTGACCCACCGGCACCCCGGCTCGGGCGCACGGCCGCCTGCCTAAACTCACCGGCATGACCGTGCACTTCATCGGCGCCGGGCCGGGCGCGGCCGATCTGCTCACCGTGCGCGCGGTCGGCCTGCTGCGCGCCGCGCCGGTGTGCCTTTATGCGGGCACCTACCTGGATCCGGAAGTGCTGACCCACTGCGCACCCGGCGCGGAACTGATCGACACCCAGCACCTGGACCTCGACCAGATCACCGCGCACCTGGTGCGGGCGAACGATTCCGGCAAGGACGTGGCCCGGCTGTGCTCGGGCGACCCGTCGCTCTACTCGGCGCTGACCGAGCAGACCCGGCGCCTCGACGAGCTCGGTATCGCCTGGGACGTCACGCCCGGCGTGCCCGCCTACGCCGCTGCGGCCGCCCTGCTCGGCGCCGAACTCACCGTCCCCGAGGTGGTCCAGTCGGTGGTGCTCACCCGTACCCGGGCCCGGTCGACCGCGATGCCCGCTTCCGAGGCGCTGTCCGGTTTCGCCGCCACGGGCGCCACCCTTGTGCTGCACCTGGCCATCACCCGGATTCGCGAGCTGGCCGCGGAGCTGGTCGGCGACTACGGCGCGGACTGTCCGGTCGCGGTGGTCTACCGGGCCAGTCAGCCTGAGCAACTGGTCCTGCGCGGCACCCTCGCCGATATCGCCGATCAGGTGGCGGCGGCGGGGCTGCGGCAGGCCGCGGTGATCCTGGTCGGGCGCGCGCTGTCGGCGACGCTGTCATGTGCGCAATCCCACCTCTACGACCCGGCGCGGATCCGCCAGAGCTGACCCGCCGCAGCCCGGTCGCGACGCGTCGCGCAGGATGTGAGGACCACAACACGAGGTACTCGGATCGGCCGCAACGGCGCTGCCTGTGATCATGTTCGTCGGCTATGGCGGTTGGTTGGTTCGGTGCGCGTGACGACGGTAGATTGGATCGGTGATCTGCAGCGAGATTGCCGGCGGTGCCGGTGGGTGGGTAAAGGACGCGGTCGCGCCTATGTAACAAGGTCACCCTGGCCGACAGATAGTGCCAATGAGCTTTTTTGCCTGATTGATATGAGAACTGAACCCCGAGACACGGGCGCCACGCTGGGATAGGTGTGCGTCCTGTCCGGGTGTCGTCGGGGAGCGCTTGCGTGGTGTTCCGGAAGCGAGGTTACGGTTGGACCGGCAGGATTTCGGCGGAAACGGCGAAGCTGGTGGCGAACGGGTCCAGGCTGGTTCGGCCGAGTACTTCCCGCTGTCCCCGGCGCAGCTGGGTATCTGGTATGCCCAGCACGTCGACCCGCAGGTGCCGATCAACATCGCCCAGTACGTCGATCTGCACGGCGTGCTCGATCTGGAGGTGTTGCGCGAAGCGCTGATCATCGCCTCGACCGAGCTGGAGTCCGGCTTCCTGCGCATCGTCGAACGTGACGGTCAGCCGTACCAGTGGGTCGACCACAGCATTCCCGACCACGACAAGGTCTACTACGTAGATCTGCGGGACGAGGAAGATCCGGCCGCCGCCGCGATGGCGTGGATGCGGGCCGAGTACAGCCGCCCGGTGAACCTCACCGAGGACCGGTTGATGCGCATCGCCGGCCTGCAACTGGCCGACGACCACTGGTACTGGTACCTGCGCGCGCACCACATTTCGCTCGACGGCTTCGCCGCCATGACCAACGTGAACCGCATCGCCGAGGTCTACACGGCGATGGTGAACGGCGAGGAGATCAAGCCGGCCAAGGCCACCGATCTGCGCACGCTCTACGACCAGGAAATGGCGTACCGGGACAGCACCCGGTTCGTCTCGGACAAGGAGTACTGGGCCGAGAAGGTCAAGGGCCTGGAGGAAGGCACCAGCCTGGTCGGCCGCTCGGCCGAACCCGCGGCGATCAACGGCATCGCCAGCGCGCTGCTCTCGGACGAGCAGACCGCGCTGTTCGAAGCCGCTGCGGCACGCCATGACTCGATGCCCGCAGGCCTGTTGCTCGCCGGTTTCGCCACCTATCTCGCGCAGTGGACCGGCTCCGAGGACGTCATCCTGAGCCTGCCGGTGACCGCGCGCACCACCGCCGCGATGCGGCGTTCCGGTGGTGTGTCGTCCAACATCGTGCCGCTGCGCCTGCGGGTCGGCTACGACACCACCGTCGCCGACCTGCTGCAGCAGGTGGCCGTGACGGTGGCGGGCACGCTGCGCCACCAGCGGTACCGGCACGAGGACATTCGCCGTGATTCGGCGGGCGATGGCGTGGTGACCACGGAATTCTTCGGTCCGTGGGTCAACATCATGCTGTTCCAGGACCAGATCCGGATGGGCTCGATGGTCGGCACCATGAGTGTGCTGTCCACCGGCAGCATCGAGGATCTCGGCGTCAACTTCTACCAGTCCGAGGCGGGCGCCCGCGCGCGGATCGACTTCGAGACCAACCCGAACCTCTACACCGAAGCCGAAGCGCGCCGCCATCATTCGCGGTTCCTCGAGTTCTTCGAGCGGTTCCTCGCCGCTGCGGCCGACACCCCGGTCTGGTCGCTGGTGTCGACCACCGACGACGAGCGGCAGCTGACCCTCGTCGAGTGGAACGACGCCGAGCAACAGGTGCCCGACACCACGCTGGCCGCGCTGCTCGACGCACAGATGCCGGTGGCTCCGGACAACATCGCGCTCGATTTCGAGGGCGCCACTCTGACCTACGCCGAGTTCGACGCGCGGGTCAACCGTTTGGCGCGCTTCCTGATCGCCGACGGCGTCGGCCCGGAATCCCTTGTCGCACTGGGTATGCGCCGCTCGCTGGAGCTGGTCGTCGGCATGCACGCGGTGCTGAAGGCCGGTGGCGCGTACGTGCCGATCGATCCGGATCATCCGGCCGATCGCACCGCCTACATCCTCGACAGCGCGGCACCGGTCTGTGTGCTGACGCTGACCGCCGACGAGCTCGAGTTACCGGAGTCGGTGCGGCAGGTGCCGATCGACACCCTCGATGTGTCGGCGTATTCGGCCGCGCCGATCACCGACGCGGAGCGGCTCGCCCCGCTGCGGCCCGGCAACACCGCCTACGTCATCTACACCTCGGGCTCGACCGGTCGTCCGAAGGGCGTCGCGGTCACCCATCACGCGATCGTCAACCAGCAGCTGTGGATGCTCGACGAGTACCGGCTGACCGCGGACGACGTGTACCTGCAGAAGACCGCCACCACCTTCGACGTGTCGCTGTGGGGGTACTTCCTGCCCCTGCTGGTCGGCGCGAAGCTGGTGATCGCGAGCCCGGACGGGCATCGTGATCCGCTTTACGTCGCGGACATGATCGAGCGGCACGGCGTCACCGTGACCGACTTCGTGCCGTCCATGCTCACCGTGTTCGTCGCGCACGCGACCGCCGCGCAATGCGCCACGCTGCGCGCGGTTTTCGTGATCGGCGAGGCGCTGCCGCCGGAAACCGCCGCGGGTTTCCGCGCGATCACCCGCGCCGGGCTGCACAACCTGTACGGCCCGACCGAGGCCGCGGTTTCGGTCACCTACTGGGAGGCGACCGCCGCCGACACGGTGACCGTGCCGATCGGCATCCCGGAGTGGAATGTCGCTGTCTACGTGCTGGATTCGCGGCTGCGCCCGGCCGCCATCGGAGCGCCGGGCGAGCTGTACCTGGGCGGGCGTCAGCTCGCGCGCGGGTATCGCGGCCGCCCGGACCTGACCTCGGACCGCTTCGTCGCCAACCCGTTCTCGGCCACCGGTGAGCGCATGTACCGCACCGGTGACCTGGTGCGCTGGAACGACGCGGGCACGCTGGAATACATCGGCCGCACCGACTTCCAGGTGAAGTTCCGCGGCCAGCGCATCGAACTCGGCGAGATCGAGACCGATCTGCTCGCGCATCCCGCGGTCAGCCAGGCCGTCGTGCTGGTGATGGACACCGCCACCGGTCAGCAGCTGGTCGCGTATGTCGTTCCCGCGCCGGGACATTCGATCGATCCGGTCGAGCTCACCCGGTTCGCGGGCGAGAAGCTGCCCAGTTACATGGTGCCCGCCTCGATCATGGTGCTGGACGCCTTCCCGCTCAACACCAGCGGCAAGCTGGACCGTAAAGCGTTGCCGGAGCCGGTGTTCAGCGCCGACGCTGCCGACTTCCGGGCCCCGCGCACCCAGGCCGAGCAGATCGTCGCGGGCATCTTCGCCGACGTGCTCAGCCAGGAGCGCATCGGCATCGACGACAACTTCTTCGACCTGGGCGGCAACTCGCTGGTCGCGACCCAGGTGGTGTCGCGGATCGGCGCGGCGTTCGGCACCCAGCTCGGGGTGCGCGCCCTGTTCGAGACCCCGACCGTCGCCGGTATCGCGCTGCGCATGGAGAACGCGTCCCCCGCCGAGGGGGCGCGCCCGCCGCTGGTCGCGCAGCAGCTGCCCGACCGGGTGCCGCTGTCGCTGGCGCAGCAGCGGATGTGGTTCATCAACCAGTTCGACTCGACCGTGCCGGCCTACAACCTGCCGTTCGTGGTCCGGTTGCGCGGCCAGGTCGATCTGGACGCGCTGCACGCCGCGCTGACCGACGTGCTGGACCGCCAGCAGTCGCTGCGCACGATCTTCCCCGAGTCCGGCGACGGCGGCTACCAGCAGGTGCTGCCGGTCGACCAGGTCGATCTCGGCATCGCGATCGAGCCGATCGACGAAGCCGAATTGCACGGTGCGCTCACCGGATTCGCCGCCACCGGCTTCGACGTCTCGCGCGAGCTGCCGATCCGGGTGCGGGTGTACGCGGTGACCGGCGGTCGCGAGAACGGGGCCGCGGATTACGCGGTCGCCTTCGTGGTGCACCACATCGCCGCCGACGGTTTCTCGTTCGGTCCGCTCGCGCGCGATATCGCCGCCGCCTATCTGGCGCGTTCGGCCGGACAGGCGCCGAGTTGGGCGCCGCTGCCGGTGCAGTACCAGGACTTCAGCGTCTGGCAGCGCGAGCTGCTCGGCGCCGAATCCGATCCCGGATCCATGGCTTCGCGCGAAATCGCTTACTGGCGAAGGGCTTTGGCCGGACTGCCGGATCAGCTGGACCTGCCGACCGACCGTCCCCGGCCGCCGGTGCAGAGCTTCAGCGGTGGCCGGGTCGGCTTCCAGATCGATGCCGAACTGCATCAGCGTCTTTCGGCGTTGGCACGGGCGCAGGGCGTCAGCCTGTTCATGGTCATGCACGCCTCGCTGGCGGTGCTGCTGGCCCGGTTGTCGGGCACCACCGACATCGCGATCGGCACCCCGGTCGCCGGGCGCGGCGAGCAAGCGCTCGATGATCTGATCGGCATGTTCGTCAACACCCTCGTGCTGCGTTCGGAGGTCGACGGCGCCGAGCCGTTCACCGAGTTCCTCGGCCGCACGCGCGAAACCGACTTGGCCGCTTTCGCTTTCGCGGATGTGCCGTTCGAGCGGCTGGTCGAGGTGCTCAACCCGACCCGCTCGCAGGCGCGCCACCCGCTGTTCCAGGTGATGCTCTCGTTCCAGGAGATGTCGCACGCGACCCTGGAACTGCCCGGACTCTCGGTCACCGCCGACGAGCTCGAGGTCGACATCGCCAAGTTCGACCTGCAGTGGACCGTCACCGAAGAGCGTGGCGCGAACGGCGAACCCGCGGGCATGGCGGCCGTGGTGTCCTTTGCCACCGATCTGTTCGATGCCGCCACGGTCACCGAGTTCGGCCGCCGCTATCTGCGGGTGCTCGAGGCCGCGGTCGCCGCACCGCACACCGCGGTGCGCGATATCGAGATCCTCGACGACGCCGAGCGCGCGACCGTGCTCACCGACTGGAACCGGACCGCGCACGAACTGCCCGCGGCCACCGTGCTCGATCTGTTCCAGGGGCAGGTGCGGCAGCGGCCGCGCGACATCGCCGTCGTGTTCGACGGCGGCACCCGCAGCGCGGGCGAGTTCGGCCCGCAGGTCGAGCTTTCCTATGCCGAGTTCTCGGCGCGCGTGAATCGCTTGGCGCGCAAGCTGATCGCCGAGGGCGTCGGCCCGGAGTCGTTGGTCGCGGTCGGCATCCGCCGTTCGGTGGACATGCTGATCGCCATCTACGCCACCATGACCGCCGGCGGCGGCTACGTGCCGATCGACCCCGATCATCCGGCTGAGCGCACCGAGTACGTGCTGGCCAACTCGGCGCCGGTGTGCGTGCTGACCACCCTGTCCGACGACGTCCGCGCCGAGGACTGCCCGGTGCTCGCGCTGGACACCTTGGATCTGAGCGAGTTCAGTGACGCGCCGATCACCGACGCGGAGCGCCGCGCCCCGCTGCGTCCGACCAATGCCGCGTACGTGCTCTACACCTCCGGCTCCACCGGCCGGCCCAAGGGCGTGGCGGTGAGCCATGCCAGCGTGCTCAACCAGATCGCCTGGATCACCGGCGAATACCGCATCGGCCCCGGCGATGTGATCCTGCAGAAGACCCCGGTCACCTTCGACGTGTCGGTGTGGGAGCTGTTCGGCACGCTCGCCGTCGGCGCCCGGATGCTCATCGCCGCGCCGGACGGCCACCGCGACCCGATGTACCTCTCCGAGATCATCGGCCGCCACCGGGTGACCATGACCTCGTTCGTGCCGTCGATGCTCTCGGTGTTCGCCGGGGCCGCCTCGACCGCCGAATGCGCTTCGCTGCGTGCGGTTCTCGTCGCCGGTGAAGCCCTGCCCCCGGCCACGGTCGCCGCGTTCCGGCAGTTCTCCACCGCCGCGATGCACAACCTGTACGGCCCCACCGAGTTCACCGTGCACGCCACCGCCTGGCATCTCAACGAGGTGGCTCCGGCTTCGGTGCCGATCGGCCGCCCGGTGTGGAACGCCCAGGCCTATGTGCTCGACGCCGGCTTGGCGCCGGTGCCCGTCGGCGTGCCCGGCGAGCTGTACCTCGGGGGTGCGCAGGTGGCGCGCGGCTACCACGGCCGCCCCGACCTGAGCGCGGAACGCTTCGTCGCGGACCCCTTCGGTCCGCCCGGTGCGCGCCTGTACCGCACCGGCGACCTGGTCCGCTGGGTCGAGCCGCGGGACCCGGAGGTCGGCGCCGCCGGCGTGCTGGAGTACATCGGCCGCACCGACTTCCAGGTGAAGTTCCGCGGGCAGCGCATCGAACTCGGCGAGATCGAGGCCGCGCTGCTCGACCACCCGGCCGTCGGCCAGGCGGTCGTGCTCGTGCTGGACACCGTCGCGGGCGATCAGCTGGTCGCCTACGTGGTGACGCCCGCGGGCCCGGTCGATATCGACAACATCAAGAACGCGCTGCATCGCACGCTGCCCGCCTACATGGTGCCGTCGGCGATCGTGGTGCTGGAAGCGTTGCCGCTCAACCCCTCCGGCAAGCTCGACCGCAAGGCGTTGCCCGCCCCGGTCTTCGAGGTGCGCGAATTCCGTGCGCCGACCACACCGATCGAAGAGATCGTCGCGCAGATCTTCGGCGAGGTGCTCGGCATCAACCGGGTCGGCGTCGACGACGACTTCTTCGAGCTGGGCGGCAACTCGCTGATCGCCACCCAGGTCGCTTCCCGCCTCGGCATCGCGCTCGACACCAGGGTGCCGGTGCGCATGCTGTTCGAGGCCTCCACCGTTGCCGCGCTCGCGGCCCGGGTGGAGTCGCACGCCGGTGACGGCGCGCGCAAGGCACTGGTCGCCCGGGTGCGGCCGGAGGAGGTGCCGCTGTCGCTGGCACAGCAGCGGATGTGGTTCCTCAACCGGTTCGACACCGAGTCGGCGGTCAACAACATCCCGGTCGCCATCCGGCTCTCCGGTGATCTCGATGTGGCCGCGCTGCAGGTCGCGGTCATCGACGTGATCGACCGGCACGAGTCGCTGCGCACCGTGTTCCCGGAGACCAAGACCGGGCCGGTGCAGGTGGTGCTGGACGCGGCGCAGATCGTGCCCGACCTGACCCCGGTGCCGGTCACCGAGCACAACCTGATCGACCACCTGGTCGAGCTGGCCTCCATGGCCTTCGACGTGACCAACGAAGTGCCTTTGCACGCAAGGCTTTTCGAGATCAGCGAGTCCGAGTACGTGCTCGGCATGGTGGTGCACCACATCTCCGCCGACGGCTGGTCGATGGGCCCGCTGGCCCGCGACGTCATGGTGGCCTACGCGGCGCGCACCTCGTGGGAGGCCCCGGCCTGGTCGGCGCTGCCCGTGCAGTACGCGGACTACGCGCTGTGGCAGCGCGAGGTGCTCGGTTCCGAGGACGACCCGAGTTCGTTGATCGCCAACCAGATTCGGTACTGGACGCGTGAACTCGCGGATCTGCCGGACGAATTGGTGCTGCCTTCGGATCGGCCGCGCCCGGCGGCCGCCTCCTATCGCGGCGGCACCTACCCGTTCGTGATCTCCGGCGAGACCCAGCGTGCGCTGGTCGATCTGGGGCGCAGGCACAACGCCTCGTTGTTCATGGTCATGCACAGCGCGCTGGCCGTGCTGCTGGCCCGGGCCAGTGGTACCGGCGACATCGCCATCGGCACGCCGGTGGCGGGCCGCGGCGAGGCCGCGCTGGACGACCTGATCGGCATGTTCGTCAACACGCTCGTGCTGCGCACCCAGGTGCACGGCGCGGCGAGCTTCGCGGATCTGCTCGCGCACGCCCGCGAGACCGATCTGCATGCCTTCGCGCATGCCGACGTGCCGTTCGAGCGGCTGGTCGAGGTGCTCAACCCGGCGCGTTCGCAGGCCCGGCACCCGCTGTTCCAGGTGATGCTGACCTTCCAGAACACCCGGCAGGCCAGCCTGGAGCTGCCCGGTCTCTCGGTCAACGGCATCGACTACGACGCCCGTCTCGCCAAGTTCGACCTGCAGCTCACGCTGCAGGAGACCACGAACGAACTCGGCGAAGCGGCCGGTATGTCGGCCGAGTTCTCCTATGCCCTCGACCTTTTCGACGAGGCGACGGTCGCCGCGTTCGCACGCCGACTGGACCGCGTGCTCGCCGCCGTCACCGCGGACCCGCAGGTCGCCATCGGCGATATCGACCTGCTCGCGCCCGAGGAACACGCGCGGGTGCTCGTCGATTGGAACGACACCGCCCAGCCGGTGCCCGCCGAGACGCTGGTCTCGCTGTTCGACGCGCAGGCGGCGGCGACGCCGGACGCGGTGGCCCTGGTCTTCGACGAGGAACGGCTCACCTATCGCGAATTGCAGGTGCGGGCCAACCGGATCGCGCGCCAGCTGATCAAGGCCGGTGTCGGACCGGAATCGCTTGTCGCACTGTCGATCCGGCGCTCCAACGAACTGGTCGTCGCGATGTACGCGGTGCTGCAGACGGGTGCGGCGTACGTGCCGCTCGATCCGGACCAGCCCGCCGACCGGATCAACCACATCGTGGACACCGCGCGGCCGCGGATGATCCTGTACCGCTCCGCCGACGGCTTCGGCATCGACCTGCAGCGCGAGGTCCCGGTCATCGCGATCGAGGGCATCGAGGGCGTGCCCGGCATGGCCGCGTCGAGCGGCGCGCCGATCACCGACGCGGAACGCACCCGCGCGCTGCGGCCGGAGAACACCGCGTATGTGATCTTCACTTCGGGTTCGACCGGTCGTCCGAAGGGCGTGGCGGTCAGTCACGCCGCGATCGTCAACCGGCTGCTGTGGATGCAGCACGAGTACCCGATCGGTCCCGACGACGCGGTGCTGCAGAAGACGCCCGCTACCTTCGACGTCTCGGTCTGGGAGTTCTTCTGGCCGTTGCAGACCGGTGCGCGCCTGGTCGTCGCGAAGCCGGACGGCCACCGCGATCCGGTGTATCTCGCGCAGATCATCGCCGAGCAGGGCATCAGCACGGCGCACTTCGTGCCGTCGATGCTGTCGGTGTTCGTGTCCACCCTCGGCAACGAGAGCGGCGACGCGGACGGCTACCCCTCGTCGCGGCTGCGGCAGGTGTTCGCCTCCGGCGAGGCGCTGCCCGCGCCGACCGCGGCGCGGCTGCGCGAGCTGACCGGCGCGCGCCTGCACAACCTCTACGGTCCCACCGAGGCCGCCGTCGACGTCACGTATCACGAAGTGACGCAAGCGGATACGGTTTCCGTCCCGATCGGGCGCCCGGTGTGGAACACCCGGGTGTTCGTGCTCGACGCCCGGTTGCATCCGGTCGCACCGGGTGTCGCGGGTGAGCTCTATCTCGCGGGCGATCAGCTCGCGGTGGGCTACCTCGGCCGCCCGGACCTGACCTCGGATCGGTTCGTGGCCAACCCGTACGGCACCGCGGGCGCGCGCATGTACCGCACCGGCGACCTGGTCACCTGGACCGCCGACGGCGAGCTGGAATACCTGGGCCGCACCGACTTCCAGGTGAAGCTGCGCGGTCTGCGCATCGAGCTCGGCGACATCGAGGCCGCGCTGCTGGCCCAGCCCGGCGTCGCCCAGTCGGTCGTGGTGGTGCGCGCCGACGCGCACGCCGGCGACCAGCTGGTGGGTTACGTTGTCGCCGCGGCGGATACGGTGCTCGACACCGACGCCATCAAGGTGGCGCTGGGCGGGCTGCTGCCCGGCTACATGGTGCCTGCCGCGATCGTGGTGCTCGATACGTTCCCCGTGAACGCCAGCGGCAAGCTCGATCGCAAGCTGCTGCCCGCGCCGGTGTTCGAGGCCAAGCAGTTCCGCGCCCCCGCCACCCCGATCGAGGAGATCGTGGCGGAGGTCTTCGCCGAGCTGCTCGGCGTGCCGCGGGTCGGCGTGGACGACGATTTCTTCGAACTCGGCGGCAACTCGCTGGTCGCCACCCAGGTGGTCGCGCGGCTGAGCGCGGCGCTGGACACCGAGGTCGGGGTGCGCGCGCTGTTCGAGGCGCCGACCGTGGCCGCGCTGGCCGCGCGGGTCGAATCGCGTGCGGGCAGCGGTGCCCGGCAGGCGCTGACGGCCCAGGTGCGGCCCGAGTTCCCGCCGCTGTCGCTGGCCCAGCAGCGGATGTGGTTCCTCAACCGCTTCGACGCGGACTCGGCCGCCAACAACATCCCGGCCGCGGTGCGGCTGGAGGGCGCGCTGGATCTGGACGCGTTGCGCGGTGCGATCGCCGATGTGGTCGCGCGGCACGAATCGCTGCGCACCATCTACCCGTCCCAGGACGGTGTCGCCTATCAGCGGGTGCTGCCCGCGACCCGGGCGATCCCGGACCTCGAGGTCTTCCCGGTCGCCGAGGGCCAATTGCTCGGCGCCATGTACGAATTCGTCGAGCGCGGCTTCGACGTGACCGCCGAGCCGCCGGTGCGGCTGCGGGCCTACCAGCTCGCCTCCGGCACCCAGGACCGTGGTGAGCAGGGCGCCAACACGGCGGACTACGTGCTCGTCGTGGTAGTGCATCACATTGCCGCGGACGGTTTCTCGATGCGGCCGCTGGTCCGCGATCTGATGACCGCCTACGTGGCGCGCACCTCGGCGTCGGAGCCGGGCTGGCCGCCGCTCGCAGTCCAGTACGTGGATTTCGCGCTGTGGCAACGGGAAACACTCGGCTCCGAGGACGACCCGACCTCGCTGATCTCCGAACAGCTCGACTACTGGCGCGGCGCGCTGGCCGGGCTGCCCGACGAACTGCGGCTGGCCGGACGACCGCGTCCCGCGGTCGCGTCGTATCAGGCCGGGACGCACCGCTTCCGGGTGCCCGGCGCGCTGATCGATGAGCTGAACCGGGTCGCGCACGAGCACGGCACCACGCTGTTCATGGTGGTGCACAGCGCATTCGCGGCGCTGCTGGCCCGCCTCTCCGGTTCCGACGACATCGCCATCGGCATCCCGGTGGCCGGTCGTGGCGAGCAGGCGCTCGACGACCTGGTCGGCATGTTCGTCAACACCCTGGTGCTGCGCGCGCAGGTGGACACCGACGCGCCCTTCGCCGACTTGCTGGCGCAGGTGCGCGAGCGCGACCTGCAGGCCTTCGCACACGCGGACGTGCCGTTCGAGCGGCTGGTCGAGGTGCTCAACCCGGCCCGTTCGCAGGCGCGGCATCCGCTGTTCCAGGTGATGCTGTCGTTCCAGAATCTGGGGCGCGCGTCGCTGGAGCTGCCCGGCCTCACCGTGTCCGAACTGGGCATCGACCAGCCGACCGCGAAGTTCGACCTGCAGCTGACGCTGAGCGAGGTCCAGGGCGGCGAGGCGGCGATGGACGCCGAACTCCTCTACGCCGCAGACCTTTTCGACGGTGTGTTCGCGAAGACCTTCGCCGAGCGCTTCCTGCGGGTACTCGGCGGTGTCGCGGCCGAACCGACCGCGGCGGTGGGCGATATCGAGCTGCTGGACGCGGCCGAGCGCGCGCTGGTGGTCGAGCGGTGGAACGACACCGAATTCCCGGTGGACGCGGCGCTGACCTCGCCGGTCGGCGACGCCGCCGCGACGCTGGTCTCGCTGTTCGAGGCCCAGGTCGCGCGGGCGCCGGAAGCAGACGCGGTCACCTTCGAGGGGACAAGTCTGTCCTACGCCGAGTTCGCGAGCCGGGTGCACCGTTTGGCGCGCTGGCTCAAGCAGAACGGTGTCGGCCCGGAATCGTATGTGGCCCTTGGCATGCGCCGGTCCATCGATCTCGTCGTCGGCATGTACGCGGTGAACGCGGCGGGCGGTGCGTACGTGCCGCTCGATCCGGATCACCCGGCCGAGCGCACCGACTACATCCTGGAGACGGCGCGCCCGGTGTGCGTGCTGACCTCCGGCACCGACCTGGCCACCTCGGTGTCCCGGCAGGTGCGCATCGATCAGCTGGACCTGTCCGAGTTCTCGGACGCGCCGCTGACCGACGCGGACCGGCACAAGCCGCTGCGCCCGGCCAACACCGCCTACGTGATCTTCACGTCGGGTTCGACCGGCCGGCCCAAGGGCGTCGCGGTCTCGCACGCGGCGATCGTCAACCGCCTGGTCTGGATGCACGCCGAATACGGCCTCGCCGCCTACGACGTGGTGCTGCAGAAGACGCCTGCCACCTTCGACGTGTCGGTGTGGGAGTTCTTCTGGCCCTTGCAGGTCGGCGCGCGGCTGGTGGTCGCCAAGCCGGACGGCCATCGCGATCCCGCCTACCTGGCCCGCCTGATCATCGAGGAGCGGGTCACCACGGCGCATTTCGTGCCGTCGATGCTCGCGGTGTTCGTCGCCGAGGAGCGTGCGGCCGAATGCGTCAGCCTGCGTAACGTTTTCGCCTCCGGTGAGGCGTTGCCCGCGGTGACCGCACAGCGCCTGCGCGCGCTCACCGGTGCCCGCCTGCACAACCTGTACGGCCCGACCGAGGCCGCGGTCGACGTCACCTTCCACGAGGTGACCGAGGCCGACACCAGCTCGGTGCCGATCGGCGCACCGGTGTTCAACACCCAGGTGTACGTGCTGGATTCGCGCCTGCGGCCGGTCCCGGTCGGCGTACCCGGCGAGCTGTACCTGGCCGGCGCGCAGTTGGCGCACGGCTATGTGGCCCGCCCGGACCTGACCACCGAGCGGTTCATCGCGAATCCGTTCGGCACCGCCGAGCGCATGTACCGCACCGGCGATCTGGTCTCCTGGACCGCCGACGGTGAGCTGGAGTACCTGGGCCGCACCGACTTCCAGGTGAAGCTGCGTGGTCTGCGGATCGAGCTCGGCGAGATCGAGAACGCGCTCACCGCACTGGAATCCGTCGCGCAGGCGGTGGTGCTGGTGCGTGCCGACGAGCGCACCGGTGACCAGCTGGTCGCCTACCTGGTCGCCGACCCGGACCGCGCGGTCGACGTGGACGAGATCAAGGGTGTGCTCGGCCGGCAGTTGCCCGCGTACATGGTGCCGACGGCCTACGTGGAACTCGACGAGTTCCCGCTGAACCCGTCCGGCAAGCTGGATCGCAAGGCGCTGCCCGAACCGACCTTCGCGGCCACGGTGTTCCGCGCCCCGGCGACGCCGGTGCAGGAGATCGTGGCCACGACCTTCGCCGAGGTGCTCGGCGTGGAGCGGGTCGGCCTGGACGACGATTTCTTCGCCCTCGGCGGCAACTCGCTGGTCGCCACTCAGGTGGCGGCGCGCCTCGGCGCGGCGCTGGACACCCAGATCCCGGTGCGCGTGCTGTTCGAGGCCTCGCAGGTCGCCGCGCTCGCCGCCCGCGTGGAATCGGCCGCGGGACAGGGCGGCCGGGCGCCGCTGGTGCCGCAGGAGCGCTCCGGTCTGGTGCCGCTGTCGCTGGCCCAGCAGCGGATGTGGTTCCTCAACCGGTTCGACAACCGCACCGCGGTGAACAACATCCCGGTGGCCATCCGGCTCACCGGCGAGCTCGACCTGGACGCGCTCAACGCCGCCATCGGCGACGTGCTGGCCAGGCACGAGGCGCTGCGCACCGTGTATCCGGAGCTGGAGGGCACCGGCTACCAGCAGATCCTGCCGGTTTCCGAGGTGTCGTTCACGGTGACCCCGGAGCCGGTGACCGCGGACGAATTGCCCTCGCGCATCATCGAATTGGCGAGCGCGCACTTCGATGTCACCCGCGAGATCTCGTTCCGCGCGAGCCTGCTCGGCGTGGACGAGCGCAATCACGTCGTAGTGCTGGTCATGCACCACATCAGCGCCGACGGTTTCTCGCTGCGGCCGCTGCTGCGCGACGTGGTGCTCGCCTACAGCGAGCGCACCCGCGGGGAAACGCCCGCCTGGGCACCGCTGGACGTGCAGTACGCCGACTACGCGCTGTGGCAGCGCGGCGTGCTCGGCGCGGAGAGCGATCCGGAATCGGTCGCGGCCGAGCAGATCGCCTACTGGGTCGAGCAGCTGCGTGATCTGCCGGATCAGCTGGAGCTGCCCGCCGACCGCCCCCGTCCGGAGATCGCCTCCAACGCCGGTGGCACACATAGCTTCTCGGTCGACGCCGAGCTGCACACCGCCCTGGCCGAGCTGGCCCGCAAGCGCGGCGTCACGTTGTTCATGGTGGTGCACGCCGCGCTGGCCGCGTGGGCGGGCAGGCTGTCCAACAGCTCCGATATCGCGATCGGCACGCCGATCGCCGGACGTGGGGAGCGCGCGCTCGACGATCTCGTCGGCATGTTCGTCAACACCCTGGTGCTGCGCAGCGCGGTCGATCCGGCCGCACCGTTCAGCGAGCTGCTCGAGCAGGTGCGCCGCACCGATCTGGCCGCGTTCGCCAACGCCGACGTGCCGTTCGAGCGGTTGGTGGACGTGATCAGCCCGACGCGTTCGCAGGCGCATCACCCGCTGTTCCAGGTGGCGCTGACCTTCGAGGCCGCCTCGGCGGCCGATATGGGCACCGTCGAACTGCCCGGCCTCGATCTCGACGTGGTCGAATTCGACCCGGGCACCGCGAAGTTCGATGTGCAGCTGACCGTCGGCGAGACCGCGGACGGCGCGCTGGCGATGTCCTGGAACTACGCCACAGAACTGTTCGATCCCGAGACGGTGGCCGCGTTCGCCGACCGGCTGGTGCGGGTGCTGCACGCGGTGGCCGACGATCCCGAGATCGCTGTCGGCGATATCGACCTGCTCGGCGAGGCCGAGCGCCTCGACGTGTCGCAGCGCTGGGTGTCCTCCGGCGCCGACGGCGGCCTGTTCACCGCACCGGGGACCACCCTGGTCACGGTGTTCGACGCGGCGGTCGCCGCGCACCCGAACCGCACCGCGGCCCGCTTCGGGGTCGAGACGCTGACCTACGCCGAGCTGGACCGGCGCGCGAATGTGCTGGCGCGCAGGCTGATCGCGGACGGCGCCGGACCCGAGTCGCTGGTCGCGGTGATCCTGCCGCGTTCGCTCGATCTGGTCGTCGCGCTGGTCGCGGTGGTCAAGACCGGTGCGGGTTACGTGCCGGTCGACCCGACCTACCCGGCCGAGCGCATCGCCTACGTGCTCGAGGATTCGCAGCCGACGAGCGTGATCCTGGATTCCACGGTGCCGGTGACGGTGCCCGCGCACCTGCCGAGCGTGGTGCTCGACGGCTTCGCGGTGGAGACCGGCAACGTCGAGGACGCCGACGACGCGCCGATCACCGACGCCGATCGCAACGCCGCGCTCTCGCCCGACCACGTCGCCTACGTCATCTACACCTCGGGTTCGACCGGGCGGCCGAAGGGCGTCGCGGTCGCGCATCGAAATGTGGTGCGGCTGTTCGCCAATACCGATCGCGACTTCGGCTTCGGCCCCGACGACGTGTGGACGCTGTTCCACTCCTACGCCTTCGACTTCTCGGTGTGGGAACTGTGGGGTCCGCTGCTGTTCGGCGGCACCCTCGTGGTGGTCGACTACTACACCTCGCGCTCGCCCGAGCAGTTCCTGGAACTGCTGCGCGCGGAACGGGTCACGGTGCTCAACCAGACACCGTCGGCGTTCTACCAACTGGTCGAGGCGGATCGCAACGCCGCGCCGGATGCCGCGCCGCTCGCCCTGCGCTACGTGGTCTTCGGTGGCGAGGCGCTGGAACTGCGCAGGCTCGCCGACTGGGTGGCGCGCCACGGCGCGGGGCCCGACGGCCGCTCGGTCAGTTCACCCGCCGACGGTCCGCTGCTGGTCAACATGTACGGCATCACCGAGACCACGGTGCACGTTTCCTACCGCGCGCTGGACGCCGCGACCATCGCGGCCGCCTCCGGCAGCGTGGTCGGCCGGGCCATCGCGGGACTGCGGGTCTACGTGCTCGACAACCGGTTGCGGCCGGTCCCGGTCGGTGTCGCGGGTGAAATGTATGTGGCGGGACCGCAATTGGCCCGTGGCTACCTCGGCCGTCCCGATCTGACCGCGACCCGGTTCGTGGCGAACCCGCTGGCCGGCGCCGACGCGGCGGGCTCGCGCCTGTACCGCTCCGGTGACCTCGCGCGCTGGAACCGCTTCGGCGAGCTCGAATACCTGGGCCGCGCCGACGATCAGGTGAAGGTCCGCGGCTTCCGCATCGAACTCGGCGAGATCGAGTCCGCGATCCTGGCCCAGCCGGGCATTGCCCAGGCGGCGGTCATCGTGCGCGAGGACCAGCCGGGCGATCAGCGGATCGTGGCCTACGTGGTCGCCGAGCCCGACGCGGTGCCGCAGCTCGACCGGGTGCGCGACGGCGCCGCCGAGCGGCTGCCGTCCTACATGGTGCCCTCGGCCATGGTCCGGCTCGAGTGGATTCCGTTGACGGTCAACGGAAAGCTCGACCGCCGGGCGCTGCCCGCGCCCGCGGTGCAGGCCCGCGCCTTCCGCGCGCCCGTCACCCCGGTGCAGGAGGCCGTGGCCGCGGTGTTCGCCGAGGTGCTCGACCTGCCCCGGGTCGGTGTCGACGACGACTTCTTCGAGCTCGGCGGTAACTCGCTCATCGCCACCAGGGTGGTCTCGCGGATCGGCGCCGCGCTCGGCACCACCGTGGCGGTGCGCGCGCTGTTCGAGGCGCCCACCGTGGAAGCCCTTGCGGCGCGGGTGGAATCGCACGCCGACGGCGCCGCGCGCGCCCGTCTGGTGGCCCGGCCCCGCTCCGCCGACGAGCTGGTGCCGCTGTCCTACGCGCAGCAGCGCATGTGGTTCCTGAACAAGTACGACACCGCCTCGGCGGCCTACAACCTGCCGGTCGCCATCCGGTTGACCGGCGCGCTGGACGTGGCCGCGCTGCGGCTCGCGGTGGCCGACGTGGTGCGCAGGCACGAGTCGCTGCGCACCCGTTATCCGGAGCACGGCGGTACCCCCGTCCAGGTGATCGTGCCCGCCGAGGAGATCGCGCTCGATCTGCACCCGGTGCCGGTGGATCCGGCCGAGCTGGCCGCCGTGGTGACCGACTTCGTCACCACCGGATTCGATGTGGCCGAACAGGTTCCGCTGCGCACCCGGCTGTACCGGGCCGGCGCGGACGAGCATGTGCTCGTCGTCGTGGTGCACCACATCGCGGCGGACGGCTTCTCGATCGGCCCGCTGACCCGGGACGTGATGGTCGCCTACTCGGCCCGCACCCAGGACAGCGCGCCCGGCTGGGCGCCGCTGGCGGTGCAGTACGCCGACTTCGCCGTCTGGCAGCGCGAGGTGCTCGGCGGCGAGGACGATCCGGAATCGCTGATGTCGCGGCAGGTGGCGCATTGGCAGCGCGCGCTCGACGGCGTACCGGATGAGCTGACCCTGCCCGCCGACCGCCCGCGTCCGGCGATCGCTTCGCTGCGCGGCGCGACGCTGCACCGTGAGCTGCCCGCCGAGCTGGTCGGTGCGCTGGAAGACATTGCGCGCCAACGTGGTGCGTCGCTGTTCATGGTGATGCACAGTGCGCTGGCGGTGCTGCTGTCGCGCCTGTCCGGCACCGACGACATCGCGGTCGGCACCCCGATCGCCGGTCGTGGCGAGCAAGCGCTCGACGACCTGGTCGGCATGTTCGTCAACACCCTGGTGCTGCGCACCGGTGTGGACGCCACCGCCTCGTTCAGCGAGCTGGTGGACCAGGTGCGGCGCACCGACCTGGACGCGTACGGCAACGCCGACGTGCCGTTCGAGCGGCTCGTCGAGCTGCTCGCGCCGCAGCGTTCGCAGGCCCGTAATCCGTTGTTCCAGGTGATGCTCGCGTTCCAGAACCTGGACCGCACTTCGCTGGAACTGCCGGGCCTTTCGGTCTCCGCACTCGATCTCGACGAGAGCGTGGCGCGTTTCGATCTCCAGTTCACCCTGTCCGAGATCGGTGAATCCGGTTCGGCGGGTATGGCTTTGGCGCTCACCTACGCCACCGACCTGTTCGACGAGTCGACCGCGGCCGATATCGCCCAGCGCTGGCAGCGGGTGCTCGAGGCCATCGCCGCCGATCCGTCGATCACGGTCGGCGCGATCGACGTGCTCGATCCGGCCGAACGGTCCGGCCTGACCGCCCGTTTCGGCGCGGCCGCCACCCCGGCGCGCACGCTGCCCGACCTGATCGCCGAGGCGGCCGCTATCGATCCGGCCGCACCCGCGGTCGTGTTCCAGGGGCGCAGTGTGTCCTACGGCGAGCTCGACGAACGCTCGAACCGCCTGGCGCGCTTGCTGATCGAGCGTGGGCTCGGCACCGAGGACCTGGTCGCCGTCGCGGTGCCGCGCTCGGACGACTCCTACTTCGCCGAATGGGCCGTGGCCAAGTCCGGCGCCGCGTTCGTGCCGATCGACCCGACCTACCCGGCGGATCGCATCGCGCACATGGTCACCGATTCGGGTTCCCCGGTCGGCCTGACCGTCACGTCGGTGCGCGCGGACCTGCCGGATTCGGTCGAATGGCTGGTGCTCGACGAACTGGACCTGTCCGGCGTCGACGCGGCCGCGATCACCGACGCCGACCGGGTGCGCCCGATCAGCCCGGCGCATCCGGCCTACGTCATCTACACCTCCGGCTCCACCGGCGTGCCCAAGGGCGTCGTGGTCACCCACGCCGGTCTGGCCAACTTCCGGGACGAGCAGAACGCCCGCTACGCGGTCGATTCCGATACGCGCGCACTGCATTTCGCCTCGCCGAGCTTCGACGCCTCGATCCTCGAGTTCCTGCTCGCGATCGGCCGCGGCGGTGCGCTGGTGGTCTGCCCGCCGGGTGTGTACGGCGGCGAGGAGCTGTCCGAGCTGATTCGCGCCGAGCGGGTCACGCACGCGTTCATCACCCCGTCGGTGCTCGCCTCGCTCGACCCGGCGGCGCTGGCCGGCATGCGGGTGATCGTGGCCGGTGGCGAGGCGGTCCCGGCCGACCTGGTCACCAAGTGGGGCGGCGCGGCGGACGGTTCCGGACGTCGGTTCCACAACGGGTACGGTCCGACCGAGACCACGATCATGACCAACATCAGCGACGCGCTGACCCCGGGCGACCGGGTCACCATCGGTGGCCCGACCCGCGGCATGCAGTCGCTGATCCTGGACGCCCAGCTCCGGCCCGTTCCGGTGGGTGTCGCAGGTGAGCTCTATCTGTCGGGCATCCAGCTCGCCCGCGGCTACCACGCGCGGGCCGGGCTTTCGGCGGAGCGTTTCGTGGCGAATCCGTATGTCGCGGGTGCGCGGATGTACCGCACCGGTGACGTGGTGCGCTGGACTCGCAGCGGCGAGGTCGAATACGTCGGCCGTTCCGACTTCCAGGTCAAGGTGCGCGGCTTCCGCATCGAGCTCGGCGAGATCGACGCGGCGCTGGCCGCGCACGAGTCGGTCGACTTCGCGGTCACCCTCGGGCACAAGAACGCCGCCGGAGCGACCTCGCTGGTGTCGTATGTCGTTGCGGCACCGGGTCGCTCGATCGATGTCGCGGCGTTGACCGCGCATGTCGAGGATCGCCTGCCCGCCTACATGGTGCCGTCGTCGATCATGGTGATCGACCGGGTGCCGCTCACCCCGGTCGGCAAGCTCGACCGAAAGGCCTTGCCGGAACCGGTGTTCGCGACCGAGGTCGTGTTCCGCGCGCCGCGCACGCCGGTCGAGCAGACCATCGCCGAGGTGTTCGCCGAGGTGCTCGGCGTGGAGCGGGTCGGTGTCGACGATTCGTTCTTCGCACTGGGCGGCGACAGCATCGTCTCCATCCAGCTGGTCTCGCGGGCCAAGGCCCGCGGCGTGGTGTTCAGCCCGCGGCACGTGTTCGAACAGCGCACCGTGGCCGGACTGGCCGGGGTCGCCGAGACGGCCGACACCGCGGCCGCCGCGGCCGTGGTGCTCGCCGAGCTGCCCGGCGGCGGGGTCGGCACCATGCCGCTGACCCCGGTCGTGCGCTTCATGGCGGAGCGGCGCGGCTCGTTCGGCCGGTTCAACCAGACGCTCGCGCTGGAGCTGCCGGTCGGCATCGACCGCGCGGGCATCGCCGCGACGGCCGCCGCGGTCATCGACCGCCACGACATGCTGCGCGCGAGCCTGCGCCGCGACGGCGCGGACTGGATCGTCGAAACCGCCGCGCCCGGCACGGTCGACGTGGACGCGCTGATCGACCACACCACCTTCGACGCGGACATCGACGACGCCGCACTGCTCGAAATCGCCTCGGCGGCGCTGGATGCCTCGCTGGACCGGCTGGATCCGGCCGCGGGCGTGGTCATCCGATTCGTGTGGCTGGAGCCGACGCGTGGCGAACGAGCCGGCCGACTGATCGTCGTCGGTCATCACCTCGTCGTCGACGGTGTCTCCTGGCGCATCCTGGTGCCGGACTTCGTCGCGGCCTGGGGACAGCGCACCGCGGGGCAGACGCCCGAACTGGTCGCGCCCGCCACCTCCATGCGGGCTTGGGCGCACGCGCTCGAACGCGAAGCTCGCAACCCGCAGCGGGTCGCCGAGCTCGAGCACTGGCGCTCGGTGGTCGACGCCGCCGATCCACTGCTCACCGAACGGCCGATGGACCCGGCGATCGACACCTCCGGTGTCATCGAGAAGGTTCAGGTCGAGGTGTCCGCGGAGGTCACCAAGGCCCTGCTGACCAAGGTGCCCGCCCTGTTCCACGGCGGCGTGAACGACGGCCTGCTCACCGCGCTGGCGCTGGCGACCGCGAAATGGCGGGCCCGCCGCGCGGGTACCCGCGGCGACGATTCGCTGCTGATCCGCCTGGAAGGCCATGGCCGCGAAGAGGACATCGTGCCCGGGGCCGACCTGTCCCGCACGGTCGGCTGGTTCACCGCGATCTTCCCGGTCCGCTTCGACCTGTCCGGCATCGACATCGATGCCGCGCTGGCCGGTGGGCCCGCGCTCGGTCAGGCCGTCAAGGCGGTCAAGGAGCAGCTGCTCGCGGTGCCGGACAAGGGCGTCGGCTACGGCCTGCTGCGCTACCTGAACCCGGAGACCGCGAGCGCGTTGCCCGCGGAACTGCCGGGCCAGGTGAGCTTCAACTATCTGGGTCGCGTCGTCGAGGGTGACGTGCCCGAGTCGCTGCGCGGCTTCGGCTGGGTGCCCGCCGCCGAACTGGGCGCGCTGGGCGGCGCCTACGACGCGGACATGCCCGCGATGGCGCCGCTGGACGTCAACGCGATCGTGGTCGGCGACAAGCTGACCGCGAACATCGGCTACCCGTCGACCCTGCTGAGTGCCGCGGCCGTGCGCGAGTTCGGCGAGCTGTGGACCACCGCGCTGGAAGCGGTTGCCCGGCACGCCAATTCGACCGGCGCGGGCGGGCACACGCCGTCGGACTTCGCGCTGGTGCGCAGCACCCAGGGCGATATCGACGGCTGGGAGCGCCGCTTCCCGAACCTGGCCGATATCTGGCCGCTCTCGGCGCTGCAGGCCGGTCTGCTGTTCCACGCCAGGCTGGCCGTCGGCTCGGTGGACGTCTACACCGCGCAGGCGGTACTGACCCTCACCGGCCGGGTGGACGCGGCCCGATTGCGTTCGGCCGCACAGGCACTGGTGGACCGCTACGAGAACCTGCGCACCGCCTTCGTCACCGATCGCGACGGCAGTCCGGTGCAGGTGGTGCTGGACAGCGTGCGGGTCGCCTGGGCCGAGCACGATCGGATCGAAGCAGGCACCGGCGCCGACATCATCGCGGCGGACCGGACCAAGCGCTTCGATCTGACCGAGCCGCCGCTGATCCGCTTCACGCTGATCCAGGTGGCGCGCGACCGCTGGCAGTTCGTGGTGTCGAACCACCACATCCTGCTCGACGGCTGGTCCATGCCGCTGCTCATGCAGGACCTGCTGGTGCTCTACGCCGCACACGCGGACAGCAGCGTGCTGCCCGCCGTGCGCTCGTACCGCAACTTCCTGGAATGGACGGCACAGCAGGATCATTCGGCTTCAATCGGGGTATGGACGAACGCCCTGCGCGGGGTCAGCGAACCGACCCTGCTGGCCCGCCCGGACGCCGGTCGCGAGATCACCTCGCTCTCCGGCGAGTACTTCTTCGAGCTGGACGAGCAGGCCACCGCGCGGCTCACCACGCTGGCCGCGTCGCTGGGCGTCACGCCGAACACGGTGCTGCAGACCGCGTGGGGCATCCTGGTCGGCCGGATGACCGGCCGCGACGACGTGCTGTTCGGCACCACGGTGTCCGGCCGCCCGGCCGGGCTGACCGGGGTGGAATCGATGGTCGGCCTGTTCATCAACACCGTGCCGGTGCGGGTGCGCTTCGACCCCGCCGAGTCCGCGCAGCAGCTGCTGACCAGGACCCAGGGCGAGCAGGCGGACCTGCTCGATCACCACTACGTCGGCCTCGCGGACATCCAGTCCGCCGCGGGCATCGGCGGATTGTTCGACACCCTGGTGGTTTTCGAGTCCTACCCGGTCGACGCCGACGGCATCCGGGAGCAGGCCGCCGATATCGACGGTATGGCCGTGATCGGGCTCGACGCGGCCGACGCGACGCACTACCCGCTGACGCTCATCGCGCAGCTGGACTCGAAGCTGCGGGTGCGCGCCGGGTATCTGCGCGATCTGTTCGACGAGCAGACCGTGCGCCGCATCGCCGATCGCCTGCTCCGGGTGCTGAGCGCGATCACCACCGAACCCGCTGTGCCCGTAGGCGATATCGAGCTGCTCGACAACGTCGAACGCCAGCTCGTGCTGGCCGGCTGGAACGACACCGCGCACCCGGTGGACGCGGACGCGACGCTGGTCTCGATGTTCTACGCGCAGGCCGAACGGACGCCCGAGGCGACGGCGCTCACGTTCGAGGGGACAAGTCTGTCCTACGAGGAGTTCGCGAGTCGGGTCAATCAACTTGCCCGCTGGCTGATCGCCCGCGGCGTCGGCGCGGAATCGTATGTGGCGCTGGGTATGCGGCGCTCGGTCGACCTGGTCGTCGGCATGTATGCCGTCGCGGTGGCCGGTGGCGCGTATGTGCCGCTGGACCCGGATCACCCGGCCGAGCGCACGGAATACATTCTGGCGACGGCCGATCCGGTCTGCGTGCTCACCTCCGGTAGCGATCTGGAGATCGATACCGCGCAGGTGCGCATCGACCTGCTCGATCTGAGCGGGCTGTCCGAGGATCCGGTCACCGACGCGGATCGCTGGTCGCCGCTGCGGCCGTCGAACACCGCGTACGTGATCTTCACCTCCGGTTCCACCGGCCGCCCCAAGGGCGTCGGCGTCACGCACGCCGCGATCGTGAACCGCCTGGTGTGGATGCAGACCGCCTACCAGCTGAACACCGCCGACGCGGTGCTGCAGAAGACGCCCGCCACCTTCGATGTGTCGGTGTGGGAGTTCTTCTGGCCCTTGCAGATCGGCGCCCGCCTGGTGGTCGCCAAGCCCGACGGGCATCGGGATCCGGCGTACCTGGCCGAGGTGATCAGCGCCGAGCGGATCACCGTCACCCACTTCGTGCCGTCGATGCTCGCGGTGTTCGTCGCGGACGGGGCTGCGGCGCGGTGCGATTCGCTGCGCCTGGTGTTCGCCTCCGGTGAGGCGTTGCCGCCCAAGCCCGCCCACCGTCTGCGCGAGCTGACCGGCGCGGCGCTGCACAACCTGTACGGCCCGACCGAGGCCGCGGTCGACGTCACCTTCCACGAGGTGATCGACACCGATACCGACACCGTCCCGATCGGTGCGCCGGTGTTCAACACCCAGGTGTACGTGCTGGATTCGCGGCTGCGGCCGGTTCCGGTGGGTGTCGCGGGTGAGCTCTATCTCGCGGGCACCCAGCTGGCACGCGGTTACGTCGCGCGCCCGGATCTGACCAGTGACCGGTTCGTCGCCGATCCGTATGGTGCGGCGGGGGAGCGGATGTACCGCACGGGTGACTTGGTTGCCTGGACCGCGAACGGTGAGCTGGAGTACTTGGGCCGCACCGACTTCCAGGTGAAGCTGCGCGGCCTGCGGATCGAGCTGGGCGAGATCGAGGCCGCGCTGACCGCGCTGGACGAGGTCGCGCAGGCGGTCGTCGTGGTCCGCGGCGATCAGCACATCGGCGATCAGCTCGTCGCGTATGTCATTCCCGCGCCGAATGTCCGGGTGGACATCGAGCTGCTGCGCGAGGACCTGGCGGAGCGGCTGCCCGCGTACATGGTGCCGTCCGTGGTGATCGTGCTCGACGAGTTCCCGCTCAACGCCTCCGGCAAGCTGGATCGAAAAGCGTTGCCCGCCCCGGTGTTCGAGGCCGCGGTGTTCCGCGCGCCGACCACGCCGGTGGAGGAGATCGTCGCCGCCACCTACGCCGAGGTGCTCGGCCTGGAGCGGGTCGGCTTGGACGACGACTTCTTCTCTCTCGGCGGCAACTCGCTGACCGCCACCCAGGTCGCGGCGCGGCTGTCCGCCGCGCTGGACACCGACCTCGGGGTGCGCGAACTGTTCGAGGCGTCCACCGTGGTCGCGCTCGCGGCCCGGGCGGAGACGCACGCCGGAGCCGGCGCGCGGGCGGCGCTGGAGCCGCAGCAGCGGCCCGAGCTGGTGCCGCTCTCGCTGGCCCAGCAGCGCATGTGGTTCCTCAACCGGTTCGATCCGGAATCGGCGGTGGACAATATCCCGGCCGCGGTGCGGCTGTCCGGTCTGCTCGACCGGCAGGCGCTGCAGATCGCGGTGGCCGACGTGCTGGCCCGCCACGAGTCGCTGCGCACCTACTACCCGGAGGTGGACGGCGCCGCGTACCAGCGGACCGTGCCCACCGCCAAGGTGATCCCCGACCTCGCGCCGTTCGAGGTCACCGAGGCCGAACTGCCGCTGCGGCTTTCGGAACTGGTGCTGACCGCGTTCGACGTCACCAGCCAGGTGCCGTTCCGTGCCAGGCTGTTCGAGATCAGCCCGACCGAGCACGTGCTGGCCATCGTGGTGCATCACATCTCGGCCGACGGTTTCTCGATGGGCCCGCTGACCCGGGACGTGATGACCGCCTACGGTGCCCGCGTCGAGGGCGGCGAACCCGCGTGGCGGCCGCTGGAAGTCCAGTACGCCGACTTCGCGCTGTGGCAGCGCACGGTGCTCGGTGCCGAGGACGACCCGGAATCGGTGATCGCCCAGCAGATCTCGTACTGGTCCGAGACGCTGCGCGGGCTGCCCGAGCAGCTGGACCTGCCCGCCGACCGGCCGCGGCCCGCGGTGGCCTCCGGTCGCGGCGCGACCCATGCCTTCGCGATCGACCCCGAAACCCACGGGCGGCTCACCGAACTCGCCCGCACGAGGGGCGCGACGCTGTTCATGGTCACGCACACCGCGCTGGCCGTGCTGCTCTCGCGGCTGTCGGGCGAGGACGATATCGCCATCGGCACCCCGATTGCGGGCCGCGGCGAGCGCGCGCTCGACGATCTCATCGGTATGTTCGTCAACACCCTGGTGCTGCGGACCCCGATCGATCACGGTGCGACTTTCACCGATCTGCTGCGCGCGGTGCGCGCGGCGGACATCGCGGCCTTCGGGCACGCGGACCTGCCGTTCGAGCGGCTGGTCGAGATCCTGAACCCGGTGCGTTCGCAGGCGCGGCACCCGCTGTTCCAGGTGATGCTGTCGTTCCAGAACCTCGGCCAGAACAGCCTGGAACTGCCCGGCCTGACCGTCAGCGGGGTCGAACTGCCGATCGATGTGGCCAAGTTCGACCTGCAACTGACGCTGTCGGAGAACAACGCCGCCCAGCCGACGCACGGCGCGAGCGCCGCGCCGGCCGGGATCAGCGCCGAATTGATCTACGCCACCGATCTTTTCGATCCGGCCACGATCGCGGAGTTCGGTCAGCGGTTCAACCGGTTGCTGAAAGCGCTTGCCACCGAACCGGATCGGCCCATCGGCGATATCGCGCTGCTGGACGAGCAGGAGACCGAGCAGGCGCTGCGCGGCTGGAACGACAGCGCGCGTGACCTCGGCGCGCCCAGCACGCTGGTCGCCGAGTTCGCGGCGCAGGCCGCGGCAACCCCGGATGCGACCGCGGTGGTGGACCCCGCCTCAGGCACCTCACTGACGTATGCCGAATTCGGTGCGCGCGTCCACCGGTTGGCGCGCAAGCTGATCGAGGAGGGGGTCGGGCCGGAGAGCCTGGTCGCCCTCGGCCTGCGCCGCTCGGTCGACCTCGTGGTCGCCGCGTACGCGGTGCAGGCGGCGGGCGGCGGCTACGTACCGCTCGACCTCGACCAGCCCGCCGAACGGGTGAACTATGTGCTCGATTCGGCCGGTCCGGTCTGTGTCCTCACCACCTCGCGCGACGAGTTCGACGCCGCGGGCCGCCCGACACTGACGATCGACACCCTCGATCTGTCGGGGTACGCGGACGAGCCGATCACCGACGCCGAGCGGATCGCGCCGCTGCGCCCGCAGCACCCGGCGTACGTGATCTTCACCTCCGGCTCCACCGGCCGGCCGAAGGGCGTCGCGGTGCCGCACGCCGCCGTCGTCAACCAGATCCGCTGGATCACCGGCGAATACGGCATCGGTGCGGACGACATCGTGCTGTTCAAGACGCCCGCCACCTTCGACGTGTCGGTGTGGGAGTTGTTCGGTCCGATGGCCACCGGCGGCCGCATCGTGGTCGCCGCGCCGGACGGCCATCGCGATCCGCAGTACCTCGCGGACGTGATCGCGGCCGAGCAGGTCACCATGACCTCGTTCGTGCCGTCGATGCTCACCGTGTTCGCCGGCAACGTCGACGCGAGCGGCGGCAGTGCGGCGCTGGCGTCGCTGCGGACGCTGTTCGTCGCCGGTGAGGCGTTCACCGCCGACGCGGTCGAGGCCATGCGCCGGGTCAGCTCGGCAGCGCTCTACAACCTCTACGGACCGACCGAGTTCACCGTGCACGCCACGCACGGCCCGGTGGCCGACGACGTCGAAGGCGCTGTCCCCATCGGCCTTCCGGTGTGGAACGCCCAGGCGTACGTGCTCGACGCCCGGTTGCACCCGGTCCCCGCCGGTGTCGCGGGCGAGCTGTATCTCGCCGGCGCTCAGCTGGCGCGCGGCTACTACGGCCGGGCCGATCTGACCTCGGATCGGTTCGTGGCCAACCCGTTCGGTGCGCCCGGCGCCCGGATGTACCGCACCGGCGACCTGGTCACCCGGGATGACACCGGGGCCATCGAATACATCGGCCGCACCGACTTCCAGGTGAAGCTGCGCGGCCTGCGGATCGAGCTCGGCGAAATCGAAACCGCGCTCACCGCACACGATTCGGTGGCGCAGTCGGTCGCGCTGGTGCGCTCGGACGCGCGCACCGGTGATCAGCTGGTCGGCTATGTGGTGCCGGTGGCCGGCGGCACGGTCGATATCGCCGATCTGCGCGTGCACCTGTCCGCGCAGCTGCCGTCGTACATGGTGCCTGCCGCGATCGTCGTGCTCGACGCGATGCCGTTGAGCCCGAACGGCAAGCTCGATCGGCGCGCGCTGCCCGAACCCGCCTTCGAGGCCAGGGAATTCCGCGCACCGTCCACCCCGATCGAAGAGATCGTGGCCAACACCTTCGCCGACGTGCTCGGCCTGGTGCCGGCCGAGGGCGAACGCGCCGTCGGCCTCGACGACGACTTCTTCGACCTGGGCGGCAACTCGCTCATCGCCACCCAGGTGGTCGCCCGCCTCGGCGCCGCGCTGGACACCCGGGTCCCGGTGCGGATGCTGTTCGAGGCGCCCACCGTGGCCGCGCTGGCCGCGCGGATGGAGGCGCACCAGGGCAGCGGCCGGCGCCGGGAACTCGTTGCGGGCCCGCGTCCGTCGCGTATCCCGCTCTCGCTGGCCCAGCAGCGGATGTGGTTCCTCAACCGGTTCGACACCGACTCGGCGGTCAACAACATCCCGCTCGCGGTCCGGCTCACCGGCACGCTGGACACCGACGCGCTGCGCCAGGCCGTCGCCGACGTGGTCGACCGGCACGAGGTGCTGCGCACGGTCTACCCGGAAACCGCGGACGGCCAAGGCGTGCAGGTGGTGCTGCCCGCAGGGCAGGACGCCGTCGACCTCACCCCGATCGAGGTGTCCGAGACCGAAATCCAGGACCGCGTCGCCGAATTGGTGCTGACCGGCTTCGACGTCACCACCGAGGTGCCGGTGCGGGCCGCGCTGTTCCGAGTGGCCGGCTCGATGGACGGTTCGCAGCCGGACACCCACGTCCTGGTGTTCGTCGTGCACCACATCTCCGGTGACGGCTGGTCGGTGCGGCCGCTGGCCCGCGACGTGATGGTGGCTTATGTGGCGCGTTCGCGCGGCGAGGCGCCGTCCTGGGCGCCGCTGCCGGTGCAGTACGCGGATTACGCACTCTGGCAACGGGAAACCCTCGGTTCGGAGGACGACCCGACCTCGCTGATCGCTCAGCAGGTCGCGTACTGGTCCGCCGGCTTGGCCGGGCTGCCCGATCAGCTCGACCTGCCCGCGGACCGGTCCCGGCCCGCGGTGGCCTCGAACCGCGGTGGCGTGTACGAGTTCTCGCTCGACGCGCGGCTGCAGCACGAACTGAACGCGCTCGCCAGGGCGCACGGCGCCAGCCTCTTCATGGTGGTGCACGCCGCGTTCGCCGCGCTGCTGGCGCGGCTGTCCGGCAGCGACGACATCGCCATCGGCACCGTGGTCGCCGGTCGCGGTGAGGCCGTGCTGGACGACGCCATCGGCATGTTCGTCAACACGCTCGTGCTGCGCAGCGCCGTCGATCAGGCGGAGCCGTTCGCGAACCTGGTGGCGCGCACCAAGGAAGGCGATCTCGCGGCCTTCGGACACGCAGATCTGCCGTTCGAGCGGCTGGTCGAGATCCTGAATCCGGCGCGCTCGCAGGCACGGCACCCGCTGTTCCAGGTGATGTTGTCCTTCCAGAACACCGGCGAGGCGTCGTTCGAGCTGCCCGGCCTCGAGGTCGCGGGCGTGCCGCTCGACGTGGTGACCGCGAAGTTCGATCTGCACCTCAGCCTCACCGATCGGATCGACGCCGAAGGCAGCGCGGACGGCATGATCGGTGAATTCGCCTATGCGACCGACATGTTCGACGCGGCCACGATCGCGAGCGTCGCGGATCGACTGGTCCGGCTGCTGACGGCCGTCGTCGCGGATCCGGCGGTGCCGATCGGCGATATCGAGCTGCTGGATTCCGCCGAGCACGCACAGGTCGTGGCGCGCTGGAACGACACCACGCATCCGGTGGACGAGACGGCGACCCTGGTGTCGATGTTCGAGGCGCAGGTCGCCCGTACGCCCGACGCGGCCGCGCTCACCTTCGAGGGGACGACTCTGTCCTACGGCGAGTTCGCCGCGCGGGTGAATCGCCTTGCCCGTCATCTGATTTCGCTCGGTGTGGGCCCGGATGCACTGGTAGCGCTCGGCATGCGCCGGTCGATCGACCTGGTCGTCGGCATGTACGCGGTGAGCGTCGCGGGCGGTGCGTACGTGCCGCTGGACCCGGATCATCCGGCCGATCGCACCCGCTACGTGCTCGACACCGCACAGCCCGTGTGCGTATTGACCACCGCTCGGGACGGTTTCGACGCGGGGACCACCCGCACCATCGAACTCGATCAGGTCACGCTGACCGACTACTCGGACGCGCCGGTCACCGACGCGGATCGGGTCGCGCCGCTGCGGCCGTCGAATACCGCGTACGTGATCTTCACCTCCGGTTCCACCGGCCGACCCAAGGGCGTCGCGGTGAACCATGCCGCGATCGTCAACCGCCTGGTCTGGATGCAGGCCGCATACGGTCTGCGCAGCACCGACGTGGTGCTGCAGAAGACGCCCGCCACCTTCGACGTGTCGGTGTGGGAGTTCTTCTGGCCCTTGCAGATCGGCGCCCGCCTGGTGGTCGCCAAGCCCGACGGGCACCGCGACCCCGGCTACCTGGTCGAGGTGATCACCGCCGAGGCGGTCACCACGGCGCACTTCGTGCCGTCCATGCTCGCGGTGTTCGTCGCCGAACAGCGGGCCGACGAATGCACCAGCCTGGTCCATGTTTTCGCCTCCGGTGAGGCCCTGCCCGCGGCCACCGCGCAGCGGATGCAGGAGCTGACCGGCGCTCGCCTGCACAACCTGTACGGCCCGACCGAGGCCGCGGTCGACGTCACCTTCCACGAGGTGACCGAGGCCGACACCGTGTCCGTGCCGATCGGTGCGCCGGTGTTCAACACCCAGGTGTACGTGCTGGATTCGCGGCTGCACCCGGTGCCGGTCGGAGTCGCGGGTGAGTTGTACCTGGCCGGTGCGCAATTGGCGCGCGGTTACGTCGCCCGGCCGGAACTGACCGCGGATCGCTTCGTGGCCAACCCGTTCGGCGCGGACGGCGAGCGTATGTACCGCACCGGCGACTTGGTCACCTGGACGCCGCGGGGCGAGCTGGAGTACTTGGGCCGCACCGACTTCCAGGTGAAGCTGCGTGGTCTGCGGATCGAGCTCGGCGAAATCGAGTCGGCGCTCACCGCACTGGAATCCGTCGCGCAGGCGGTGGTGCTGGTGCGGTCCGACGATCGTCTCGGCGATCAGCTGGTCGGCTATGTGGTGCCGACCGCGGGTCAGGTCATCGATATCGAGGGTGTGCGTAGCGAACTCGCGGGTGAGCTGCCCGCGTACATGGTGCCCTCGGCCTTCGTGGTGCTCGACGCGTTCCCGTTGAACGCCTCCGGCAAGCTCGATCGCAAGGCGCTGCCCGCGCCGGTGTTCGAGGCCAAGGTGTTCCGCGCGCCGTCGACGCCGATCGAGGAGATCGTCGCGGGCACCTTCGGCGATGTGCTCGGTGTCGCCCGGGTCGGCCTGGACGACGACTTCTTCGCCCTCGGCGGCAACTCGCTGCTGGCCACTCAGGTGACCGCGCGGCTGGGTGCCGCGCTGGACACCCAACTCGCCGTGCGGGATCTGTTCGAGGCGTCGACCGTGGTCGCGCTGGCGGCCCGGGTGGAGCGCAACGCGGGTTCGGGCAGGCAGCGGCCGAAGCTGGAGACCGGGGAACGTCCTACCCGCATCCCGCTCTCGCCGGCTCAGCAGCGCTACTGGTTCCTCAACCAGTTCGACACGGCCACTTCGGCGGTGGACAACATTCCGCTGGCCGTCCGGCTCTCGGGCACGCTCGACGTCGCCGCGCTGGAGCAGGCGATCGGCGACGTGTTCGCGCGGCACGAAGTGCTGCGCACCACCTACCCGCGCTCGGCCGACGGTCCGCACCAGGTGATCGGGCCGGTGGCGTCGTCCCCGGCCGCGCTCACGCCGGTCGAGGTCACCGAGTCCGAACTGCTCGGCGCCGTCATCGGTTTCGCGCTGACCACCTTCGACGTCACCGTCGAGGTACCGCTCGCGGTGGCGCTGTTCCGGATCAGCCCGGACGAGCACGTGCTCGCCTTCACCGTGCACCACGTGGCCGCCGACGGCTCGTCGATGGGCCCGCTGGCGCGTGACGTGATGGCCGCCTATGTGGCCCGGGTGCAGGGCGAGGTGCCGCAGTGGCTGCCGCTGCCGGTGCAGTACGCCGACTACGCGCTGTGGCAGCGCGCGGTGCTCGGGTCCGAGGAGGACCCGGAATCGCTGGCCGCGCAGCAGGTCGCCTACTGGAAGACCGCGCTGGCCGGGCTGCCCGATCAGCTGGAGCTGCCCGCCGACCGGCCGCGCCCGCCCGCGCAGTCGTTCCAGGGCAAGGCGATTCGCTTCGAGATCTCGCCGCAGCGGCACGCCCGCCTGCACGAGCTGGCGCGCGCCAACAACGCGTCGCTGTTCATGGTGGTGCACGCGGCGCTGGCGGTGCTGCTCTCGCGCCTGTCCGGCACCGACGACATCGCGGTCGGCACCCCGATCGCGGGCCGTGGCGAACGCGAACTCGACGACCTGATCGGCATGTTCGTCAACACCCTGGTGTTCCGCACCAAGGTGGCGCCGGGCGACCGCTTCGCCGACCTGCTCGCCGATGTGAAGGAACGCGACCTCGAGGCGTTCGCGAACGCGGACGTGCCGTTCGAGCGGCTGGTCGAGGTGCTCAACCCGGTGCGCTCCACCGCGCGCAATCCGCTGTTCCAGGTGGGTCTTTCGTTCCAGAACCTGGCCGAGACCACGTTCGAACTGCCGGGACTGTCGGTGAGCGCGGTCAACTTCGACTCGCAGCTGGCCAAGACCGACCTGCACGTCACGCTGTACGACCGGTACGCCGAGGACGGCACGCCGGCCGAGATCGTGACCGAATTCGGTTACGCCATCGACCTGTTCGACGAGGCGACGGTGCAGGGCTTCGCCGACCGGTTCGTCCGGGTGCTCGACGCGGTCGTCGCCGACGCCACCGCGCCGGTCGGCGAGATCGACCTGCTGGCGGCCGAGGAGAGCATCCGCATCCTCACCGACTGGAACGACACCGTGCACGCGGTCGATCCGGACGCGACGCTGGTCTCGCTGCTCGACGCCACGGTCGCGGCCACCCCGAAGGCGGTCGCGATCGTCGCCGACGATCCGACCGGTCAGCAGGAGCTCACCTACGCCGCTCTCGACGCGCGGGTGAACCGCCTGGCGCGCTATCTGATCCAGCGTGGCGTCGGCCCGGAGGACCGGGTCGCGCTGGCCATCCGCCGCTCCACCGATCTGGTGGTCGCGATGTACGCGGTCGCGAAAGCCGGTGCGGCGTATGTGCCGATCGATCCGGACCAGCCCGCCGAGCGGACCGACTACATCCTCGGCACCGCGGCACCGGTCTGCGTGCTGACCACCGGCCGGGACGGGTTCCGCACCGCCGCGGCCGATATCGTGCAGCTCGACGTGCTCGACCTGACGGCGTTCGCGGCCGATCCGGTGACCGCCGCCGAGCGACGCGCCACGTTGACCCCGGCCCACACCGCGTACGTGATCTTCACCTCCGGCTCGACCGGTCAGCCCAAGGGCGTCGCCGTGCCGCACGCGGCGATCGTCAACCAGTTGCAGTGGGAGACAACGACCTTCGGTCTCGGCGCGGACGACGCGATCCTGCTGAAGACCGCGGCCACCTTCGACCTCTCGGTCTGGGAGTTCTGGACCGCAGCGGTATGCGGTGGCCGCCTGGTGATCTCGGCGGCCGACGGCCACCGTGACCCGGCCTACCTGAACGAGCTGATGCGGTCCACGATGGTCACCACCCTGCATGTGGTGCCGTCGATGCTGGACGCGCTGCTCACCGAATCCGGTGGCCGCCTGACGCATTCGCTGCGCCGGGTGCTCGCGATCGGTGAGGCGCTGCCCGCGACCACCGCGCAGCGGTTCCGCCGCGGCAACCCCGCCGAGCCGGCCCACCCGTCGCCCGGCCACCACCCCCCAACGGGGCACTCCGTGCCGCTGTATAACTTGTACGGTCCGACCGAGGCCGCGGTGTCCATCACCAGCCACCTGGTCACCGACGCCGATCAGCTCGCGGTGTCCATCGGTGCGCCGGAATGGAACAGCCGGGTCTACGTGCTGGACGCCAGGCTGCGACCGGTGCCCGCGGGGGTCTCCGGTGAGTTGTACCTGGCCGGTGCGCAATTGGCGCGCGGTTACTTCGGCAGGCCGGACCTGACCGCCGACCGGTTCGTCGCCGACCCGTTCGGTGCGCCGGGTGCGCGCATGTACCGCACCGGTGACCTGGTGGCGTGGAACAGTTCCGGTGAGCTGGATTACCGGGGCCGGACCGACTTCCAGGTGAAGATCCGCGGCTTCCGCATCGAGCTCGGCGAGATCGAGGCCGCGCTGCTGCGCCAGCCCACCATCACGGCCGCCGCCGTGCTCGCGCATACCGATCCGAGCATCGGTGACCGCCTGGTCGCCTATGTGGTGCCGCGGGCGGGTCAGCTCGACAAGCGGCAGTTGCAGTCGGCGCTGGCGGCGGAACTGCCGTCGTACATGGTGCCGTCGGTGCTCATCGAGCTCGCCGCGCTGCCACTGAACGCCAACGGCAAGCTCGACCGGAAGGCGTTGCCGGAGCCCACCTTCGAGAAGGCGGTCTTCCGCGCACCGGTCACGCCGATCGAGCAGATCGTCGCGAACACGTTCGCGGACGTGCTGCGGATCTCGGATCGGGAAGGGCCGGAATCCAAGCGCCTCGGCCTCGACGACGACTTCTTCGCCTGGGGCGGTAACTCGCTGCTGGCCACGCAGGTCGCCGCGCGTCTCGGTGAGGCGTTGAACACCCGGGTGCCGGTGCGGCTGTTGTTCGAGGCCTCGACCGTCGCGGCGCTCGCCGTGCGGGTCGAGCAGCATGCGGACGCCGGTGGGCGTAAGGCGCTCACCGCCGGTCCACGGCCGGAACACATTCCGCTCTCGCTCGCGCAGCAGCGCATGTGGTTCCTGAACCGGTTCGACACGCAGTCGGCGGCCTACAACGTGCCGATCGCGGTGCGGCTCACCGGTGCGCTGGATGTGGCCGCGCTGCGCGCCGCCATCGCGGACCTGGTGAGCAGGCACGAAATCCTGCGCACTGTCTACCCGCAGACCGACAGCGGTCCGGTGCAGGTGATCCTGCCGCCGGCCCAGGCCGTGCCGCGGCTCGAGGTTCGGGTGGTGCCGCCCGCGGAGATCGAATCCGCCGTGGTGGCACTGACTTCGACGATCTTCGACGTCACCACCGAGGTGCCGATGAAGGTCGCGCTGTTCCAGATCGCCGGGGAGAACGCGGGATCGGCGGCGCCGGACGCCGCCGAGGTCGAGTACGTCTTGGCGATGGTGATCCACCACATCTCCGGTGACGGTTCGTCGGTCGGCCCGCTGACCCGCGACCTGATGATCGCCTATGCCGCGCGCTCCGCGGGCGAGGCGCCGAACTGGGCGCCGCTCGAGGTCCAGTACGCGGACTACAGCATCTGGCAGCGCGAACTGCTCGGCAGCGAGGACGACACGGAATCGCTGGCCGCCAAGCAGGTCTCGTATTGGCGCGACGCGCTCGCGGAGCTGCCGGACCAGCTGGACCTGCCGTCGGATCGGCCGCGCCCCGCGGTGCAGTCCTTCGCCGGTGGCAAGGTCGAGTTGCGGGTCGACGCCGAGACCCATCAGGCGTTGATCGAGCTGGCCCGTACCGAAGGTGCGACGCTGTTCATGGTCGTGCACACCGCGCTGGCGGTGCTGCTGGCCCGGCTCTCGGGCACCGACGACATCGCCATCGGCACCCCGATGGCGGGTCGTGGCGAAGCCGCTCTCGACGACCTGATCGGCATGTTCGTCAACACGCTGGTGTTCCGCAGCCGGATCGACGCGGGCGAGCCGTTCACCGAGCTGCTGGCGCGGCAGCGGGAGACCGATATCCAGGCGTTCGCCAACGCCGACGTGCCGTTCGAGCGGCTGGTCGAGGTGCTCAACCCGGTCCGCTCCACCGCGCGGCATCCGCTGTTCCAGGTGGGCCTGTCGTTCCAGAACCTGGCGCAGTCGGCGCTGGAACTGCCGGGTCTCACCGTGGCCGGTCTCGACATCGATACCGCGCTGTCGCAGTTCGATCTGCACCTGATCGCCACCGACCGCTACGGCGACGCAGGCGAACCCGAGGGCATCACCGGGTTCTTCACCTACGCCACCGACATGTTCGACCGGAACACGGTGCAGGGCTTCGTCGATCGTTTCGCGCGACTGCTCGGCGAGATCATCGCCGCGCCGCGCACCGCGGTCGGCGATATCGCGCTGCTCGACGACGCGGAGCGGACGCAGATCCTCGAGCGCCGCAACGCGACCGACTACGAGGTCGATACGGCGGCGACGCTGGTGTCGTTGCTCGACGCCTCCGTGGCGGCGGGGCCGAAGGAAGTCGCGCTGGTCACCGAGGACGGTGCGTCGATCACCTATGGTGAGCTGGATGCGCGGGTGAATCGTCTTGCGCGGCATCTGATTTCGGTTGGTGTGGGGCCGGAGTCGCGGGTTGCGCTGGCGTTGCGGCGTTCGGTGGATTTGATCGTGGCGATGTATGCGGTGGCGAAGTCCGGTGGTGCGTATGTGCCGGTGGATCCGGATCATGCGGCGGAGCGGACGAACTACATTCTTGAGACCGCTGCTCCGGTGTGTGTGCTGACCAATGCCGAGGCTGAGTTCGCTACGGATATCGCGCCGTTGGTGCGGATCGATGAACTCGATCTCGCTGATCTGGACAAGGCGCCGATCGCCGACGGTGAGCGGATCGCGCCGTTGCATCCGGGGAATACGGCGTATGTGATTTTCACGTCGGGTTCGACGGGTCGTCCTAAGGGTGTTGCGGTTTCGCATGGGGCGATTGCGAATCAGTTGCAGTGGAAGGTGACCGAGTTCGGTCTGGATGCTGCTGATGCGGTTTTGTTGAAGACGGCTGCGACGTTCGATCTTTCGGTGTGGGAGTTCTGGTCGGCTGCGGTGTGTGGTGGTCGTTTGGTGATCGCTGCTGCGGATGGTCATCAGGATCCGGCGTATCTGAACGAGTTGATGGCGCGGGAGTGGGTCACCACGCTGCATGTGGTCCCCTCGATGCTCGACGCGCTCACCGCGGGTGATTTCCCGAACTCGCTGTGGCGGGTCCTCGCCATCGGTGAGGCGCTGCCGGGTGCGCTGGCCCAGCGGTTCGTGCGCGAGCACTCGCGCACCGAGCTGTTCAACCTCTACGGTCCGACCGAGGCGGCGGTGTCGATCACCAGCCACCGGGTCACCCGCAACGATCAGACCTCGGTGTCGATCGGTGCGCCGGAGTGGAACAGCAAGGTGTACGTGCTGGACGCCCGGTTGCAGCCGGTGCCCGACGGTGTCTCCGGGGAGTTGTATCTGGCCGGTGCGCAGTTGGCGCGGGGTTACTTCGGTCGCCCGGATCTGACCGCGGATCGGTTCGTGGCCAACCCGTTCGAGCACGGCGTGCGGATGTATCGCACCGGTGACCTCGTGGCGTGGAACAGCTCCGGTGAGCTGGAATACCGGGGCCGCACCGACTTCCAGGTGAAGATCCGTGGTTTCCGCATCGAACTCGGTGAGATCGAAGCGGCGCTGCTCGCGCTGCCCAAGATCGCCCAGACGGCGGTGATCGCGAAGTCCGACCCGAAGACCGGTGATCGCCTGGTGGCCTACCTGGTGCCCGCGGACGGTGAAGTCGATGTGGCGCAGGTGAAGTCGGCGCTGAGCGAAGGTTTGCCGTCGTACATGGTGCCGTCGGCGTTCGTGGTGCTCGATCGCTTGCCGCTGAATGTGAACGGCAAGCTGGATCGTAAGGCGTTGCCGGAGCCGGAGTTCGAGGCACAGGCCTTCCGTGCGCCGTCGACGCCGATCGAGGAGATCGTGGCCGCGGTGTACGCCGAGGTGCTCGGTGTCGAACGGGTCGGCGCGGACGACGATTTCTTCGGTCTCGGCGGTAATTCGTTGCTGGCGACCCAGGTCGCGGCCCGCATCGGTGCGGCGCTGGACACCCGGGTGCCGGTGCGGATGTTGTTCGAGGCGTCCACAGTGGCCGGTCTGGCGGTCAAGGTCGAACAGCACGCCGGTGCCGGGGGCCGCAAGGCCCTGGTCGCCGGTCCGCGTCCGGAGCAGGTCCCGTTGTCGCTGGCTCAGCAGCGCATGTGGTTCCTCAACCAGTTCGACACCGCGTCGGCGGTCAACAACATTCCGGTCGCGGTGCGGCTCACCGGTGAGCTCGACGTCGAGGCGTTGCAGCTGGCGGTCGCCGACGTCATCGGCAGGCACGAGACGTTGCGCACGGTCTACCCGGAACAGGGTGGGGCCGCACATCAGGTGATCCTGCCCGCCGAACAGGCGGTGCCGGATCTGACGCCGGAAACGGTGGCCGCCGAAGACATCCGGCAGCGGATCATCGACGTGATCACCGCCGGGTTCGACGTCACCACCGAGGTGCCGTTGCGGGCCAAGATCTTCCGGGTTACCGACGCGGAGTACGTGCTCGTGTTCGTCGCGCACCACATCAGCGCGGACGGCTGGTCGATGGGCCCGCTCACCCGCGATGTGATGCTCGCGTACGCGGCGCGTTCGGCCGGGGTGGCCCCGGGCTGGGCGCCGCTGCCGGTGCAGTACGCGGACTTCAGCCTCTGGCAGCGCGACGTGCTCGGCGCGGAAACCGATGCGACGAGCCTGATCTCGCAGCAGGCCGAGTACTGGCGGGCGGCGCTGGCCGGCCTGCCGGACGAGCTCAACCTGCCCGCCGACCGGACCCGCCCGACGACCCAGTCGTTCGCGGGTGGCCGGGTGGTGTTCCCGATCGACGGCGAGCTGCACGGTCAGCTCACCGAGATCGCGCGCGAACACAACGCGACCATGTTCATGGTCGTGCACGCCGCGCTGGCGCTGTTCCTGGCGCGGATGTCGGGCACCGACGACATCGCGATCGGCACCCCGATCGCGGGTCGCGGCGAGGCCGAACTCGACGACGTGATCGGCATGTTCGTCAACACGCTGGTGCTGCGCTCGCACGTCGAGGGCGATCTGACCTTCGGCGACCTGCTCGCCCGCACCAAGGACGCGGACCTGCAGGCCTTCGCGCACGCGGACCTGCCGTTCGAGCGGCTGGTCGAGTTGCTCAATCCCGAGCGTTCGACCGCGCGGCATCCGCTGTTCCAGGTGGCGCTGTCGTTCGAGAACCTGCCGGAGACCAGCTTCGAGCTGCCCGGATTGCAGGTCGCGGCGGTCGATTTCGACGTGGACACGGCGAAATTCGATCTGTCGCTGACGATCCGGGAGGCCGCCGCCAACGACGCCGCGGGCATGTACGCGGAGTTCTCCTTCGCCCGCGACCTGTTCGACGACGCGACCGTGGAGGTGTTCGCGCAGCGGTTCACCCGGCTGCTCACCGCGATCGCGACCGATCGGGAGACCCCGATCGGTGACCTGCCGCTGCTGGACGAGGCCGAGTACGAGCTGCTCACCCACGTGCACGGCGAAGACGTGATGGCCACCGGGCTGCTGCCCGACCTGCTGCAGCGTGGCGCGCAACTGAACCCGGAGCAGATCGCCATCCGTTATCAGGGTCGCTCGATCACCTACCGCGAGCTCGACGAGTACTCGTCGCGGCTGGCGCGGGTGCTGATCGACCGCGGTGTCGGTCCGGAACGGATTGTGGCGCTGTCGTTCCCGCGCTCCTACGAGATGGTGGCGGCGTTCTGGGCGGTGGCCAAGGCCGGTGGCGCGCACGTGCCGATCGACCCGACCTACCCCGAAGATCGCATGCGGCACATGGTGAACGACTCCGGTGCGGTCATCGGTATCACCGCGGACGAGTACGTGGACCGGCTGCCCCGCGATGTCGAATGGCTGCGTTTGGACGACCCCGCCCTGGGCGCGGCGATCGAGGCGCAGTCCCCGGCGTCGGTGACCGATGCCGATCGGATCGCCTCGCTGGCGATGCGGCACCCGGTGTATGTCATCTACACCTCGGGTTCGACGGGTATGCCCAAGGGCGTCACCGTGACCCACGCCGGTATGGGCGGTCTGGTCGGTGTCGCGACCGACCTGTACCAGCTCGAGGCGCACCACCGGTTCCTGCACATCTGCTCGCCGAGCTTCGACCCGTCGGTGCTCGAATGGCTGTGTGCCGCATACACCGGCGCCACCCTGGTGATCGTGCCGTCGACCATCATCGGCGGACCGGACCTGGCGGAGTTGCTGCGCACCGAGCGGGTGACGCACACGATCATCACCCCGGCGGTGCTGGGCACGATGGATCCGGCGGGGCTGGAAGCGCTCGAAGTCGCCTCTGTCGGTGGCGATGTCACCACCCCGGAGCTGCTGGCCAAGTGGTACCCGGGCCGGAAGTACTTCAACGCCTACGGTCCGACCGAGACGACGATCATCTCCTCGTACGCGTCGCTGACGCCGGGGCGGCACGTCACCATCGGTCTGCCGGTGCGCGGCATGTCGGCGCTGGTCCTCGACAACCGCCTCAACCCGGTGCCCCCGGGTGTCGCCGGAGAGCTCTACCTCGCCGGTGGCGCGGTGGCGCGCGGCTACCACAACCGGCCCGACCTCACCGCGGAGCGCTTCGTCGCGAACCCGTGGAGCGACGAGGGCGCCCGCATGTACCGCACCGGTGACGTGGTGCGCTGGTTCGCCGAACCCGGCGAACGGGCCGGCAATGCCGCGGTGCCCGAGGTGCGCTGGGAACTGGATTACGTGGGCCGCTCGGACTTCCAGGTGAAGATCCGTGGTTTCCGGATCGAGCTCGGCGAGATCGACACCGTGCTCGCCGGTCATCCGGACGTCGAGTTCGCGATCACGCTGGGCCGCGAAACCGCCGCGGGCGCCACGATTCTGGTGTCCTACGTGCTCGCGGTGCCGGGCCGGGAGATCGACACGGCCGCGCTCGGTGAGTACGCCGGGCGCAGCCTGCCGCCGCACATGGTGCCCTCGGCGATCATGGTGCTGGACGAGATTCCGCTGACCCCGGTCGGCAAGCTCGACCGCAAGGCCCTGCCGGAGCCGGTGCTGGCGCCGCGCGAATTCCGGGCACCCGCCAGCGAGATCGAGGCGATCATCGCCGAGGTCTTCGCCGAGGTGCTCGGCGTCGACCAGATCGGTTTGGACGACTCGTTCTTCGCGCTCGGCGGCGACAGCATCCTGTCCATCCAGCTGGTGTCGCGGGCCAAGGCACGGGGTGTGGTGTTCTCGCCGCGTGACGTGTTCGAGCGGCGCAGTGTCGCCTCGCTGGCCGAAATCGCCACCCTCGGTGCGGGTTCGGAGCAGGTGAAGCTCGAGGAGCTGCCCGGCGGCGGTGTCGGCGAGATTCCGTTGACGCCGATCATGAGCCAGATCCTCGGCGGTGGTTCGGCTTACGACCGCTTCTCGCAGACGATGGCGCTGCGCCTGCCCGACGGTATCGATCGGGAGACGCTCGTCGGCACCATCGCGGCGGTCTTCGATCACCACGACGTGCTGCGGACGCGGTTGCGCCGCAACACCGCTGACGAGCCGGGCCAGGCCGATCAGTGGGCGTTCGAGGCCTTGCCGCAGGGCGCGATCGACGTTTCCGCCCTGGTGCATCGGGTCGACCTCGCGGCCGACGTCGACGACGCCGAGCTGAAGCGGGTCGGCAGTGCGGCGTTCGACGCCGCGCTCGGGCGGCTCGATCCGGCGAACGCGGTGATGGCGCAGTTCATCTGGTTTGCTTTCAAGGGCGAGCGGCGCGACGTGCTGCTCATCGTCGCGCACCACTTCGTGGTCGACGGCGTGTCCTGGCGCATCCTGATCCCGGACTTCGCGGTCGCGTGGTCGCAGCTGGCCGCGGGCCAGCAGGTGGCGCTGCCCGCCAACGGCACCTCGATGCGGCGCTGGGCACACAGCCTGGTCGAGGCGGCCGCGGCACCCGCACGGGTCGCGGAACTGCCGTTCTGGCAGCAGGTCACGAACACTCCGGATCCGCTGCTCGGCACGCGCGCCTTCGATCCGCGGGTGGACACCTTCGCCACCGTGGAACGGGTCGAGGTCACGCTGCCCGCGGCGGTCACCGACGCGGTGCTCACCGCGATCCCCGGCCTCTACCGCGGCGGTGTGAACGACGGTCTGCTGTCCGCGCTTGCCATGGCGGTCGCCCGCTGGCGCGACACAAACTCGGCCCTGGCCCACCCGTCGCCCGACCACCGCCCCTCATCGAGTCGCTCCGCGACGCTGATCAAGCTCGAGGGCCATGGCCGTGAAGAGGAAGTCGTTCCGGGCGCGGATCTTTCGCGCACGGTCGGCTGGTTCACCACGGCCTACCCGGTCCGCCTCGACTTGAACGGCGCCGACCTCGCCGACGCCTTCGACGGCGGCGCCGCGCTGGGCGAGATCGTGAAATCGGTCAAGGAGCAGTTGCTTTCGGTGCCGGACAAGGGCCTCGGCTACGGCTTGCTGCGGTACCTGAACGCGGCCACCGGGCAGCGACTCGGCGGCGCGGGCCAGATCAGCTTCAACTACCTGGGCCGCATGTCGGCCGGGGAGATCCCCGAGCAGCTCGCCGAAATCGGCTGGGTGCCGGTGGCCGACCTCGGTCAGCTCGACGGCGAGATGGATCTGGACATGCCCGCCAACGCGACGATCGATATCAACGCGATCGTCACCGACGGCGCGGACGGCCCGGAACTCGGTGCGTCCTTCGCCTTCCCGAACGGGCTGCTGACCCGCGCCCAGGTGCAGGAGTTCGCCGACCTCTGGGTCGCCGCGCTCACCGCCCTGGCCACGCACGCGCAGCGGCCGGACGCGGGCGGTTTCACGCCGTCGGACATGTCGCTGGTGCGGGTCGGCCAGGCCGATATCGAGCAGTGGGAACGCAAGTATCCGGCGCTCGCCGAGGTGTGGCCGCTCTCGCCGCTGCAGTCCGGCCTGCTGTTCCACGCGATGATGACCCAGGCGACGGTCGACGTCTACACCATGCAGGCCGTGGTCGACCTCGGCGGCGCACTGGATGTCGAGCGGTTGCACGCGGCCGCGCAGAGCATCGTCGACCGGTACCCCAACCTGCGCACCGCGTTCGTCACCGACTCCGACGGACAGGCCGTGCAGGTGGTGCTCGACCGGATCGAAGCGCCGTGGCGCGAGGTGGATCTCACCGAGCTGCCCGCCGACCAGCGGACCGCCGAACTGCGCAGGCAGGTGGCGGCCGACCAGGCGACGCACTTCGACATGGCGGTGCCGCCGCTGCTGCGGTTCACCCTGTTCCGTTCCGGCGAAGCGCAGTGGCACCTGGCGATCACCACCCATCACATCCTGCTGGACGGCTGGTCGATGCCGCTGCTCATGCGGGATCTGCTGGTGCTGTACGCGGTTCGCGGCGAGCAGAGTGCGCTGCCGCGGGTGGCGTCCTACCGCAACTTCCTCGGCTGGCTGGCCGGGCGCGACCGCGAGGCGTCGCTGCGGGCGTGGGCGAACGCGCTCGACGGCGTCACCGAGCCGACGCAGCTTGCGCCGCAACCGCGTTCGACCGAGCAGTACGAGATCGGCAAGCAGGTCACCGAGATCGATGCCGACCGCACCCGCCAACTCACCAAGCACGCCGCGGAATTGGGCGTCACGGTGAACACGCTGGTGCAGGCGGCATGGGGCATCCTGCTCGGACGGCTCACCGGCCGTGGCGATGTGGTGTTCGGCGCCACCGTCTCCGGTCGACCGGCCGAGCTGCCCGGCGTGGAATCAATGGTCGGCCTGTTCATCAACACGCTGCCGGTGCGGCTGCGCATCGATGATCGCCAGAGCATCGGCAAGCTGCTGGAGCGGTTGCAGCACGATCAAGCCGACCTGCTCGAGCACCACTACGTGGGCCTCACCGACATCCAGCGGGTGGCGGGTACCGGAGCGCTGTTCGACACGCTGCTGGTGTTCGAGTCGTATCCGATGGACAAGGAAGCCATTTCGGCCGCCAGTTCCATCGACGGCATGTCGGTCACCGGTGTCGGCGTCAACGACGCCACGCACTACCCGCTGACCCTGCTGGTGACCGCCGAGGCGACGATCGAGCTGACGCTCAAGTACCTGGGCAGCCGGTTCACCGCGGACGAGGTGGAAACCCTGTCCGCCCGGCTGATCCGGGTACTGGAGGCGCTGCTCGGCGATCCGGACGCGCTCGTCGGCGACATCGATATCCTCGATGCCGGCGAACGAGCCCGCCTGCTCACCGAATCCGGCATCACGGCAACGGTTTCCACCCCGGACACCGCGGCCCGGGTCGGCGCGCAGACGGTCGCCAAGGTGCTCGCCGAGGTCGTCGAGGAGGATCCGGAGGCGCCCGCGGTGCTGGCCGACGGTGACGAAATCGCCTACCACGTCCTGGATCGACGCTCCTCGCAACTGGCGCGGGTGCTCATCGATCGCGGTGCGGGACCGGGCGACATCGTCGCGGTGGCGTTGCCGCGCTCGCTGGACGCGGTGGTCGCGGCGTGGGCGGTGCAGAAGGCCGGTGCGGCACTGCTGTTCGCGGGCGATCTCGCCGTGGACGACCTGGTCGCGGCGGGCGCCACCTTCGGTATCGCCCCGGACCCGATGTCGGACAGCCCGATTCGCTGGTTGGTGCCGGCCGACGTCCAGGCCGAACTGGCCGCGGCGGCGTCGCACCCGGTGTCCTACGCGGATCGGGTCCGGCCGCTCGGCGAAGACCATCCGGCCTTCGTCGTCCCGGCCGGCGACGGTGTCCTCGCGATCACCCAGACCGAGGCATTGGCACAGGCCGAACATGTCCGCGAGGAGTACGCGCTCGACTACGAGTCGACCACGTACACCACGGCCGGATCCGGCCGCGCCGCCATGCTCGAGTTCCTGGCCGTCGCCACCGCGGGTGCTCTGTCGGTGCTGCCGTCGGACGATCTCGCCGGCGATCTCGCCGACAACGAGGTCTCGCACTGGTTCGTCACCCCGGGCGAGGCCACCGAGGTGGCCGACCCCGAGGTGAAGATCGTCATCGCAGAGTAGGACCGGAAACCGCCGCCGGTGCAGTGCTTTCGACGCACTGCACCGGCGGTTCTGCGTTCAGGACAGCGGTTTTCGCGCTGGGACCAGGGCGAGCAGTTCGTCCACGGACCATTGGTCGTCGACGTGCGTGCCGTGTTTCGCGGCCAGGACTCCGCCGTCGGGCGCGATGAGGAAGTCGGCGGGCAACCCCAGGCTGCCGCCCTCGGGTTTGGTCGGGGGAGTGGGTTGCCGGTGACGCAGGGTCGCTACGGCGGCGCTGGTCAGGCCGCGGACGATGCCGGGCCAGCCGCGCGGGTCGAGCAGCGCGCGCGGCGAGGATACGACGCCGAAGTACCGGTAGAGCTGTTTGTCGGGATCGGCGACGAAGTCCAGCGGGAGTCCCTCGGTGTATTTGCGCAGTTCTGTTGCGCTGGAATGGAATACGACGACCTCGCGGATGTTCGCGGCCGTGATCTCGTCGTGCCTGGTGACGATCGAGCGCAGGTGCAGATGGCAGACCGGACATCCGGCGAAGCGGCGAAACTGCAAGTGGATCAGGCGGTTCGGATCGGGTAGGTAGACCTGCCGGTCGGTGACGGTGGTCAGCACTCGATCGGCGACGGTGGTCGGCAGGGGCATGGGCTTCCTTTCGTAGGTGTACTTCGTACGCCTACGTCCAGTATGCGCGTACCTTGTACGCTGTCAACCCATGCCCCGTCCGCGCTCACTGACCACCGCAGATCTCGCGAACGCCGCCCTCGCGGTGCTCGACCGTGACGGCTTGTCCGCGCTGACGATGCGCGCGGTCGCCAAGGAACTCGGCGTGGCCACGATGGCGCTCTATCGCTACGTCGCCGACCGTGCGGCACTCGAAGTGCTGGTCGTCGACCACATCTACGCCGCGATCGACACCGCGTTGCCGGCCGCCGTCCCCTGGCAGGAGGCGCTCACCACGCTGCTGGATCGCGTTCGCGCGGCCGTCGCGCACCACCCCGAGACCGTGCCGCTGGTGCTACGGCACCGGCAGTCATCGCCCGCGTCCCTGCGCGTGATCGAAGCGATGCTGGGCGTCCTGACCCATGCCGGTTTCACCGGCCCCGACCGCGTGATAGCCCAGCGCACCCTCGTCGCCTTCCTCCTGGGCACCTTGCAAAACGAGCACTACGCCGCCCTGTCCGGCCGAGGCACCGCCACCATGGCCGCCCTGGCCCCCGAAACCTTCCCCCTCCTGACCGCCACCGCCACCCAGGCCCAAACCCTCACCCCCGACCACGAATACCGCGCCGGCCTCCAAATACTCCTCCGCGGCTTGACCCCTCGTCAGGTGGTCCCGCCTGGGTAGCGTCGCAACGTCCAGGTGCTGTTTCCAGCTAGAATCAGGCCGAATGGGCAGGCTGCAGCCACCCAGCACGGCGAGGTTTGGAGGTGTTCCGATGGCGATGCCGATGCCGCATGCCGACCATTGGACGTCTGCGGATCTGGAGAACATCCCTGACGACGGACTGCGCTACGAGGTGTTGAATGGTCAGCTCGTTGTGAACGCCGCGCCCAAACCCCGCCATCAGTGGCTCATCAAATGGCTGGATCGTGCGCTGCAAGCCGCGTTGCCGTCCGGTTGCGTGGTGTTGGACGGCGTCGGAGTGCTGATCGGCGACGACGAACCGATCCCGGACCTGATCGTGGCAACCGGCCCGATCGACTGGGACGGCCGCGGCATTCCGGCCGAGCAAGTGCTCCTTGTTGTCGAGGTGGTCTCCAAGTCGACCACTTTCCAAGATCGAATGGTGAAGCCGGTCGTCTACGCCGAGGCGGGAATCCGAAACTACTGGCGCTTCGAGCCGAACACCTTCAAAGGGCAGCTGTCGGGTGAAGCTTTGCCCGTCATGTTCGCTCACGAACTCGGTGACGCCCGCGCCTACGAACTGACCCACCGCGTGGCCGCAGGTCAGGCCGTGACTTTGCGTAATCCATTCGAGTTCACCATCGATCCCGGTTCGCTGCTGCCCTGACCTGCCGCCTAGGTGAAGTGAGGGTTGTAGTGGTCCAGCCAGATTGCGAAGTCGAGGAGTTGTTCGAGGTCGAAGCGGTCTGGTTCGGTCAGGTGGGCGGCGGGGCGGTCGACGGCTTTGGTGACGGCGTCGTGATCGTAGAGGCGGAAGACGGGGTGGTCGGGGGTGGTGAGCAGGTCGGCGGATTGGTGGAGGAGGGCCGTGACGTAGTCGAGGTTCTTGGTGATCGGGTAGTGGCTCTTCACGCGTTCGACCACCGAGCGGGGGAGCGTGTCGGCGGTGGCGGCGCGCAGCAGGCTCTTCTCCCGGCCGTCGAAGGTCTTCAGTGACCACGGGGCGTTGTAGACGTATTCGACGAGCCGGTGATCGCAGTACGGCACCCGGACTTCGAGGCCGACCGCCATGCTCATCCGGTCCTTGCGGTCGAGCAAGGTGCGCAGTAGCCGAGTGATGTGCAGGTGGGAGACCCGGCGCATCCGGAATTCCAGGTCGCTCTCACCGTCCAGCCGCGCGACCTCGGCGACCGCGTCCGCGAAACTGTCCGCGAGATAGGTGTCGAGATCCAGGGCCGCGGTCAGGTCGGGATCGAGCAATCTGGTGCGCTGCACGAACTCGGGGGGCAGCACGGCGAGCCAGGGGAAGGTGGTCAGGCCGTGCTCGGCGGCCGTCCGGAACCAGCGGTAGCCCGCGAAGACCTCATCCGCGGATTCTCCGGACAGGGCTACGGTCGAATGCTCCCGAATTGCTTTGAACAGCAGATAAAGTGACGCGTCGGTATCACCGTGGCCGGTCGGCACGTCACGGGCGGTGACCACTGCGGCGCGGACGGCGGGGTCGGCGAGGGCCGCGCTGTCGAGCCGGATGTCCCTGTGCCGGGTGCCGGCATGCTCGGCTAGGGCCCGGGCGAAGGGCGCGTCGAGTGTCGCCCGCCACTCGTCCGGCACGAAATCCTCGTCCTGCTGCTGGAATTCGACGCTGAAACTGCGCACCTGCTCGCCGGTACTGCGCAGGTGGGCGGCGGCCAGGGTGGTCAGCGCGGACGAGTCGAGCCCGCCGGAGAGCAGCATGCAGCGCGGCACATCCGAAATCAGTTGCCGCGCAACGACGTCCTCGAGTAGTTCCCGGATCGTCCGCACGGTCGAGGCGCGGTCGTCCCCGTGCTCCAGTGTGCGCAGTGTCCAATAGGTGGTGGTGCGCACTCCGTCGCGATCGACGGTCACCACCGAACCCGGTGGTACCTGACGCATCCCGGTCCACGCCGATCCTTCCGGGCGCACGCTGACGACGAACAATTCGCGCAGCCCGTCGAGGCCGATCGATCTGTCCGCCAACGGATTGGCGAGGATCGCCTTCGGCTCGGAGCCGAACAGCAGACCGTCCTCGGTCGGATAGTAGTAGAAGGGCTTGATGCCGAGGCGATCTCGCACCAGCACCAGCCGTTCGATCCGCGCATCCCAGATGGCGAAGGCGTACATCCCGTTGAGTCGCTCGGCGAATGCCGTGCCCCACTCCAGGTAGGCGCGTAACACGACTTCGGTGTCGGAGGCGGTGGCGCAGCGCTGCCCGCGGGCATGCAGTTCCTCGCGTAGTTCGCGAAAGTTGTAGGCCTCTCCTGAATAGACCATGGCGACAACGCCATCCGGCGTTTCGATCGTCATCGGCTGCGCGCCGCCGGCCAGGTCGATGATGGCGAGCCGTCGGTGCCCGAGCGCGACGTGCGGCGCGACCCAGGTGCCCGAGCCGTCGGGTCCGCGGCACGCCATGGTGGCCGTCATCGCGTCGATGGAGTTGTTTGCTGTCGAGAGGTCCCGCTGAAAGGAGACCCATCCGGTGATTCCGCACATGACTCCAAGTTAGAGCAACTATAAAAATAGAGCAACACTAACTTTAGTGTTCATGTAGTAAACTGCGCTCATGGCTGAACCCGGGCTTCGCGAGCGCAAGAAACAGCGCACCAGGATGGCGATCACCGAAGCGGCGTACCGGCTGTTCGAAGCGCAGGGCTACGACGAGACGACCGTGGTGGAAATCGCTGTCGCGGCGGATGTTTCGCCCGCCACGTTTTTCAATCACTTCCCGACGAAGGAGTCCGTGATCTTCGCCGAGGGCGGTGATCTGGTTGCCGTCGGACTCGCATCGATCGCCGGTCGGAGTGCCGACGCGCAAGTCGGCGACGTGCTCGCCGAGGCGATGCGGGCGATGCTGCGGCATATGGAAGGCGGCCTCCGGGATCCGGGCAGTGATCTCGAGGCCGCCCGGATCCGCCTGATGATGACGGTCCCCACGTTGCGTTCGGCGATGTTGCAGCGGCTCTATGAGGTAGAAGACCAGCTTGCGGAGGGTTTGTGTGCGGCGTTTCCGGGGGAGATCGACGAGCTGCGGGCCGCGATCCTGGTGGGCGGGCTCTGTGGCGCACTGTCCGCGGGTGGCCGGGCGGCGATGCGCAAGGGTGGCACGTTTCAGGATGCCGTCGAGGATGCGCTGGACTACGCCACCCGGGGCGCCGGAACTCCCGGCGCGAGCGCCCGCTGAGAAGAGTCGCGCTGGTATGCAACGACTCTCGGCCCGAAGTCACCGAAAGAGTGCGGTGGTATCGATGGTCTCGGCCATGGCCCGAGCCCCGGCATCGTTGAGGTGCATACCGTCGCCGCTGTCGAAGTCCGCGTGGATGAAGTCCGGCCGGGCCGGATCCTCCACTGCGCGAGCGACATCGAAGACGGTGTCGAAAAGGTCTGTGGTGCGCAACCATTCGTTGACCGCATGGCGCGTTTGCACCGTCTCGGCGACAGGCATGCCCGGGTAGATGACGCCGGCGTACGGGCCGATCGTGGCGGCGTGCACGGTCAGGCCCGCCTCGCGGGCACGGTGAGCCAGCGCGGTGAAGCCCGCGATCAACTCGTCGGCCGTGGCGGGCGGCTCGCCGGACATGCCGCCGAGGATCAGGTCGTTGATGCCGAAGTTGAACAGCACGGTGGTCGCACCGGGAACGCTCAGCACGTCGCGGTCGAAGCGCGCCAGCCCGGGCGTGCCGATCTCATCGGTGAGCAAGCGGTTTCCGGCGATGCCCTGGTTCACCGCCCAGCCTTCGGTGAGCCTGCTGTTCAGCACGTCCACCGAGCGCCGATTCGCGCTCACGGTCGTGCCGACGCCTTCGAACCACGAGTCGCCGAACGCCACGGCGATGGGGATGTCCGCGGTCACGGCCACATCCACGCCGGAGACATAGAACCGGGCGGGAAACTCCTCGGCCGCGGCGATTTCTGGTGCTGCGGCGACGTTTCCGGCCGCAATGTAGGCGATCTCGGAAGGCTGGTGCGAGAAGGTCGCGAGCCCGGTCTGCTCGGGTAGGTAGACGCTGAGCATCAGGTCGTCGCCCGGGGCGACGGCCAGCGCGACCGGATCGCTGACGAGTTCGCCTCCCGCCGGAATCGCCGACCGCTCCGCGCCGGAGAAGTGCAGCGCGACATCGGTTTCGGTGACGATCGCGCTGCCCGCTTTGCGTAGCGCGACCCGGGCGGCGCCGATGACCAGCGCATCGCGCCCGAACAGATTGGTCAGCCGGATCCGGAGTTGGTCGCCCCCACCGGCCAGGTGCAGTACCTGACGGACGGTCTCGTCGGCGAATGCCCGCGATTCGGCGAGCTTGACCTGCTCGTAGGGGCTGATGACCGCGGAACGGAAGCCGGCGACCCAGTGGGTGGTGTCAGACATCGAGACTCCATTAGTTGCTGAGAGGAATAATGCGTAGTCATATTTCTACAATCATGTATTCCTCGTGTCAACTATCCCTGTGTCAACTACTTCCGGTAGGTTGGTGATATGGACCTGTTCGACGATCCCCGGCTGACCACAATGGGACTGCTGTTCGAGGCGCATGCGGGCGTAGTGGCCAGGCTGGAGCCGACTTGGCGGGCGCACGGCCTGTCCGGTATGGACCTGAATGCGCTCATGCGCCTGAGTCGTTCGCCGGACCGGCGACTGCGCATGTCCGACCTCGCGACCCAGACCGCGCTGTCCACCAGCGGCGTGACCCGGCTCGTCGACCGGCTCACCCACGCCGGGCTGGTCGAACGGGAACTCGATCCCGGCGACCGGCGCAGCGCCTACGCCGTGCTCACCGCGGCGGGCGCGCAGCGGCTCACCGAGGTGCTGCCCGACTATCTGGTCGCGGTGGACCGCTGGTTGACCGGGTTGCTGACCCCCGAGCAGTTGGCGGGGTTCGTCACCGCGCTGCGGATCGTGCGCGACACGGTCAATCCCGAGGCGACCGCGGGCGTCGACTGACCTGCGACGGCGCACCGTCGGACGCGGCGAGCAGGCGTTCCAGCCCATCGAGGATCAGGTTCAGGCCGAAGTCGAAATCCGCTATCCCCGTGTGCTTTCCGTCGATCACGAGCTGGGACAGCGCGTTCATGTACGGGAACTGGTCCGCCGGTATCCGGGGCAGGAAATGCGCTGCGGCGGAGGCGTACTCGTCGGGTTGCAGGGGAAAGTTCGACTCCTGCATGGTGAAGCCGTAGATGTGGCTGTCCATCGCGTTCCAGGCGCGGTCGGCGAGTTGATACGAGAAGCCCGCGGCGTGCAGGCAGCCGACGGTGGCGTCGATGTAGCGCAGCATCGCCGGGCCCACGTTCAAGCGGGAGCCGATGAGTCCGGTGGCCCACGGGTGTCGCTGTAGCACCTCGTGCGCGGAGGTCGCGCGGGCGCGCATGGCCGCCTTCCAATCGCCGCCGATGGCGGGCACGGCCATTTCGGCGATCACCAGATCGGCGAGGCCGTCGAGCAGGTCGTCCTTGTTGGCGACGTGGTTGTACAGCGACATCGCCTCGACGCCGAGCAGTTGGGCCAGCTTGCGCATGGACAGCGCGGCGAGTCCCTGTTCGTCGGCGACGCTGAGAGCGGCGCGCAGCACCTTTTCACGGTTCAGCGGAGCGCGGGCGGCGGTTGGTTTGGGCATGGGCCCTCTCGGTTGACGTACTTACGGTGTAAGTGTACCGTCCGTGGCGAGCGACTTACGCTGTAAGTCTCCGCGCCAGCGAGGAAACCTATGCCCGAGATCAAGGACCCCACCGTGGAAGTCGCCGAGATGGCAGCGGTCGTCGCACCGCGTTACGGCACCGGCGAGGTGCTCCGGATCGAGCGGGTCGCCCGGCCGAACCCACGCGCGGGTGAGGTGCTGGTCCGGGTCCGGGCCGCGGCGGTGTGTCAGGGCGATGCCCACCTGCTCACCGGTACGCCCTACCTGCTGCGCCTCGGATTCGGCCTGCGCAGGCCCAAGGATCCGGTGATTGGGCACGACCTGGCCGGAGAGGTCGTCGCGGTCGGCGCGGGTGTCGCCGGATTCCGGCCCGGGGACCGGGTTTTCGGTCAGGTCGGGTCGGGCGCCTTCGCCGAGTACGCCTGCGTCTCGGCGCAGCGTCTGGCCCCGGCGCCGACTGGCGCGAGGTTCGAAGAGCTTGCCGCCGTACCGGATTCGGGCATGACGGCATTGCAGGGTCTGCGCGACGCCGGGCGGCTGCGCGCCGGGCAGCGCGTGCTGATCAACGGCGCCTCCGGTGGTGTCGGCACGTTCGCGGTCCAACTCGCCAAGGTGCTCGGCGCGGAGGTGACCGCGGTGTGCAGCACCCGCCACCTCGCGGCGGTCCGGACGCTCGGCGCGGACCACGTGATCGACTACACCGCCGCCGATTTCACCGCCGGTGCGGCGCGTTATGACGTGCTGCTCGACCTCGTCGGCAATCGAACGCTCCGGGACTGTCGTAGAGTGCTCACCCCGAAGGGGGTGTTCGTCTCGTCTGCGGGCGCGCCCGGCGGCAATTGGGCAGGGCCGGTCCTGTGGATGGGAAAGATGATGCTGGCCAACCTGTTCGTGCGCCAGCAGATCGCCGTGCACCTCATGCGTCCGCAACGAAGCGACCTCGAATATCTCGCCGACCTCGTCGCCGCGGGCAAGGTGCGCCCCTTGATCGAGCGGCACCATCCGCTGGCGCAGGCCGCGGCCGCGATCCAGCACGTCATCGACGGCCATGCCCAGGGCAAAACGGTGATCGTGGTGTGAACGTCGCTGCGGTTGCCGCGTGATCCGTCGAGCGGTGGCGGAGCCGAACAGCGCGGCCGCGCTCGAGGTCAGTCGACGGACTCCAGCAAGCGCTGGGCGAGCGTGCGGACATGAGCGACGAGTTCCGGTGGCTCGTGCACATGGAACGGGAAGCCGAAAGTCGCCAGATAGATGGCCATTTCGTCGAGGGAATTGGCGCCGACGCGCAGCGTGCACGATTCGGCGTCGACCGCCTCGAGGACGCCGACCGTCGGCGAGATGCGGTCTGCCGCCGTCTCGGCGGGGACGCCGAGGGTGACGCGTGCGGAATACCGATACGGCGAATTCGTCACGCCCTGCGTCAGATAGCCGGACAGGTCCGCGTCGGGCGCCTCGCGCGGGGTGAAGCGCGGGCCGGTCGGGATCCGGGGATGCAGCCGGTCGACCCGGTAGGTGCGCCAGTCCGCGCGGTCGACGTCCCAGCCGATCAGGTACCAGCGACGGCCGGTGTGCGCCAGGCGATGTGGCTCGGTGGTCCGCAAAGACGCGGTGCCGTCGTGGCTTCGGTAGTCGAACCGGAGCCGGTGGCTGTCCCGGATCGCGCCCGCGATCGCGGTGAGCGTGTCCGGGTCGACGGTCGGCCCGCCCGCGGCCACCGTGACGGTGACCGATTGCAGCAGGCTCACCCGGTGCCGCAGGCGCGAGGGCAGCACCTGCTCGAGTTTGGTCAGCGCCCGCAGCGAGCTGTCCTCGATACCGGTGATGGTGCCGCCCGCCGCGGTGCGCAACCCGATCGCGACGGCCACCGCCTCGTCGTCGTCGAGCAGCAGCGGCGGCAGTTTCGCGCCCGCCCCGAGCCGGTATCCCGCGATACCGGCGGTCGCGTCCACGGGATAGCCGAGGTTGCGCAGCTTGTCGATGTCCCGCCGGACGGTGCGCACGTCGACCTCGAGGCGTTCGGCCAGTTCGGTGCCGGTCCAGTCGCGCGGCGTCTGCAACAGCGAGAGCAGGCGGAGCAGTCGGGCGGAAGTTTCCAACATGAATTCGAGTATGCGCGACAGCTAGGGCAAAAGCTGTCCTAGGTGGGTTCTAACGTCTATCTCATGAGCAACGAGATCCGCGAATTCCGCATCGACATCCCCCAGCAGCAGCTCGATGACCTGCGCAGCCGGCTCGACAGCGCCCGGCTGCCCGCCCCGCTGCCCGGCGACGGCTGGGATACCGGCGTGCCGACGAGCTGGCTGCGCGGAATGGTGGACTACTGGCGTACCGGATACGACTGGCGGGCCGCGGAGGCCACGCTCAACTCCTACCCGCAGTACCTGACCGAGATCGACGGGCAGACCATCCACTTCCTGCACGTGCGCTCGCCCGAGGCGGACGCGCTGCCGCTGCTGATGACGCACGGCTGGCCGGGCTCGGTGGTCGAGTTCCTCGACGTGATCGGGCCGCTGTCGGATCCGCGGGCGCACGGCGGGGATCCGAAAGACGCGTTCCACCTGGTGATTCCGTCGTTGCCGGGCTTCGGCTTCGCAGGCCCGGTCACCGAGGCGGGCTGGACGGTCGAACGGATCGCCGGCGCCTGGGCCGAACTCATGCGCAGGCTCGGCTACGAGCACTACGGCGTGCAGGGCGGCGATATCGGTGCAGCGGTGAGCCCCGAGGTGGGGCGGGTCGCACCGGAAAACGTTGCGGGCGTGCACGTCAACGGCGGGCCCGGCCCGATGCCGCCGCTGCCGCTCGCCGAGGCGGAGCTGGCGAGCCTGAGCGAGATCGAACGGGATCGGATCGCCCGGATCGAGGCGTTCATGCAGGAGGAGTTCGGCTACATCGCGATCCAGTCCACCCGGCCGCAGACGCTGGCCTACGGACTGGTCGATTCGCCGGTGGGACAACTGGCTTGGATCATGGACAAGTTCCGCGAGTGGACGCATCCGCGAAACATCGACCCGGACAAGATCATCGATCGGGACCGGCTGCTGACCAACGTGATGCTGTACTGGCTCAACGGCACCGCGGGCTCGTCCGCCTACGTCGGCTATGCGCAAGAAGGCGGCTGGGGCGAGCCGAAGACCAGTTCCGGCGTGCCGACCGCGGCGCTGGTCTTCGCCCATGACATCGGCATTCGCAGGTACTCCGAGACCGAGCACAACATCACCCGCTGGCACGATGTCGACCGCGGCGGCCACTTCGCGGCCATGGAGGAACCCGTGCTGCTCACCACCGATATTCGCGAGTTCTTCCGCGACCTGCGCTGAAAACCGAAGTCTGTGGGCCTGTTCCGGCATGTCGTCGCCGGAGCAGGCCCACAATCGGAGGAGCAGGACCGTCGGTGAGGTACAGCATGGAGAAACCGAGACCGCTCAGCCAGGAGCATCGGGAAGACTTCTGGCGTCGCTGTGGTTGGGCACCCGAACTGCCGGAAGGCGAGCGCGTGGCGATCGAGCGCACGTGGGACGACGAATCGATCGAGATGGCGGAGCTTTTCGGCTGGTAGTTCGCTACCCGGCAGCGAGTTCGCCGGCCCGCCGCCACGAGTCGCGTTCGGCGGCGAAGGCGGCTGCCTGCGTCGTGCGGAAAGCGGCGATCGAATCCTCGTGCGCGGCGAGGAAGCCGCGGTGCTCGGCGAGGCGGAACTCGCCGTCCTCGGCTCGCACCTCGACCTTGCCCGCTGCGAAATCCGCTCGCAGGTCCAGCAATTCGTCCGCGCTCACCGGATACCACCGGATCCGGTCGAAATAGCGCAGCAGCCAAGGGGTTTCCGCGCCGGAAGGGTCGCGGTCCGCCCCGGGGCGGCCGGTGTGCTTGCCCGCGTGGTGGTTCCACACCTGCGTGGTACGGCCGACGAACTGGTAGCCGCCCGGCCCCTCCATGCCGTAGATGCAGAGGTAGGCGCCGCCGATGCCGACGGCGTTCTCCGGCGTCCAGGTGCGGGCCGGGTTGTACTTGGTGGTGACCAGCCGGTGCCGGGGATCGGTGGGGGTGGCGACCGGCGCGCCGAGGTAGACATCGCCCAGGCCGAGCACGAGATATTCGGCGTCGAAGACGGTGTCGTAAACGTCTGCGACCGAGGCCAATCCGTTCACGCGGCGAATGAACTCGATGTTCCACGGACACCACGGGGCGTCGGCGCGCACCCCGTGCATGTACCGGGTGATGGCCTCGCGGGTGGCCGGATCGTCCCAGGACAGCGGTAGGTGCACGGTCCGGCTGGGCACGACCAGCCGGTCGGCGGCGGGCAGGTGCCGTTCGGCCTCGGCGAGCAGTGCGAGCAAGCGCGGTATGGGCAAAACCTGCGGATCCACCCGGATCTGGAGTGAGCGGATCCCCGGGGTCAGCTCGGTCACGCCGGGCACTGCGGCGGCGAGCAGATGCTGGTGCAGGGCATGCACGCGGGCCCGGAGGGCGAGATCCAGCGTCATCGTGCCGTATTCGACGAGTACGGCATCGTCGCCCGCGCGGCGATAGGTGACACCGGTCTCGTCGTCCACGTCGGTGCGGCGCAGCACGCCGTCGTCGCCGTCACCGCCCGACGAGAACACCGTCTGCCAGTTCGCCCGGCGGGCCGGACCCAGCTCGCGGACGGAGGCGGCCCGATCGCTGCGGATGGGCACGAACCGGACGGCGTCGCCCGGGGCGAGCTGCCCGAGTTTCCAGCGGTCGGCCGCGACCACGGTGACCGGACAGACGAAACCGCCGAGACTGGGGCCGTCGGGACCGAGCAGGATCGGGGTGTCTCCCGTGAAGTCCAGTGCGCCGACCGAATACGGAGTGTCGTGGATGTTGGACGGATGCAGGCCGGCCTCGCCGCCGTCGGAGCGGGCCCACTCCGGTTTGGGCCCGACCAAGCGGACGCCGGTGCGATCGGAATTGAAGTGCACCGTGTAGTCGGTGCCGATGATGGTGTCGAAGTCCGCGCGGGTGAAGAACTCCGGTGCGCCGTGCGGGCCTTCGGTCACCGCAAGTTCCCAGCGGTGCGTGAGCACCGGCTGCTCCTCCATCGGCACGGCGGTGGTGATCGGGCCGCTCGGCGGGCCGAGCGGCAGCACCGTCGCGGCGCGCAGGACGTTCCCGCCGCTGCCGCCGAACCGGCCGAGGGTGAAAGTGGCTGCGCTCCCCAGATATTCGGGCACCTCGATACCGCCGCCCAGCAGGATGTAGGTGCGCATGCCCGGGCCCCGGACCGCGCCGACATCGAGGACGCCACCGGCCGGGACCCGCACGGTCCGCCACTGCTCGATCGGCACCCCGTCCACCGTCACGTGGGCCGGTGCGCCGGTGACGCACACCCATGTCGGGGTCGCGAACCGTAGGGCGGGGCCACTGAGCGTGCATTCCAGACCGGGCGCGGCCTCGGCGTTGCCGAGGACCCGATTGCCGAGCCGGAACGACAGATCGTCCATCGGGCCGGACGGCGGGACGCCGATATGCCAGTAGCCGACCCGGCCCGGCCAATCCTGCACTGTCGTAAGCATTCCCGGACGCACCACTTCTACTGTCGGCCGGTCGGGCGGGACGGAAGCGGTGACCGTCTCGTCGCCGCCGCGCGAGAGCGCGGGTGCGGCCGCGGTACTCATCGTGTCACCACCATGCGCACCGGCGTCGGATCGAAACCATTGCAGGGGTTGTTGATCTGCGGGCAGTTGGAGACCAGGACCAGGGTGTCGATCTCCGCGCGCAGCGTGACCTTCTTTCCCGGCGCGGATAATCCGTCGACGATGCCGAGCGTGCCGTCGGCTTCCACCGGAACGTTCATGAACCAGTTGATGTTCGACACCAGGTCGCGCTTGCCCAGACCCCAGGGCAGCGCCGCGGTGAGAAAGTTCTCCACGCAGGCGTGCTGGTGCCGGGTGTGCGGTCCGTAGCGGAGCGTGTTCGACTCCTGCGAGCAGGCGCCCGCGATGGTGTCGTGGTTGCCGACCTCGTCGGCGACGACGGTCATCAGCGCGGTGCCCGCGGCGGTGCGCAGCACGCTGCCGGTGGTGAGGAAGATGTTGCGTTGCGCGGCGACGGTGGCCTGCGCGCTGTAGCGGTCGGTGTGATCGGCGGCCGAATACAGCAGGCAGTCGACGGCCTGATTGCCGTGCAGATCGATGATCTCCAGGTGGTCGCCCGCGGCCACCACCGCGGACCAGGGCGAGCGCGCGGGCACGATGTCGTCGAGCACCGTGCGACGGGACGGGGTGGTGTTCATTCCGCTACCTCCGGTGTACGCGCTGCGTTCCAGGCCTGTTCGGTGTTCTGCACGGCCCGTTGGTATTCCGGGTCGGTGCTGTGCGATACGGCGAGATCCGCGGGCGCCGGCCAGGCCACGACATCGAGGTCCGTGGCCGCGCGGTCGTCGAGCGGATGGGTGGCGTTGGCGACGAGCAGCGTCACCGGCAGGTGCAGCAGCAGTTCGACCGAGGAGCCGGGGGCGGCGCTGCCGGTGGCGGTCAGCGCGCCGTCGGGCGCCACCCGGACGCCGCGGAAGAACGACACCGTCGGGCCGATATCGCGCGGCGCCAGACCGTGTTTGGCCCCGGCCAGGCATAACAGCTGCCGCGCCGCGGCGGTCGGGCCGCACAGGGCGTCGTGCCTGCCCGACGTATCGGCGAGCACCGTGGCGAGGATGCGTCCCTGGTCGGACAGGAGCGGATGCCCGTCGCCGAGATAGGCCTGCCACGGCACCTTGACGGTGTCGGCGACGTTCAGCCGCTCCCACGGCGCGTCGGCGCGCAGGAGCAGCAGGTGCGCGCACGCGGCGCCGGCCGGGTCGGCCAGCCGGACCCGGGTGCCCCGGCCGAGCACGAGGCCGACGTAACCCTGTGGCGGAACACGCTGGGCGAAGGTGATTCTCGCCGGATCGATGCCGGTGGGCAGATCCGGTTCGGCGAGCGTCGCCGCGGCGGCTTGTGCGCGTGCGTGTGCTCTGGCGCCGGAGGTCGATGCGGTGTTCGTCATGATTGCTCCCTTCGATGGGTGCGGTCGTACTGATGTCCGCCTGCGCGGTGGTGGTGGCGAGCACCACCACCGCGCCGGGGCTCATGCGGAAGGTGTTGCGGTTTCCTGGTTCTCGGCGGACCGGAGCGTGCCGGTGACCAGTCGGTGCACGACCACGCCGACGGCGATCACGATCAGCACGAACAGCGGTGCGGCCCAGCGCATCCACCAGCCGCCGCCGTTCGGCGTATAGACCTCCGCGCGGGGCCAGGCCAGATTCACCGCCATCGCGACGCCCCACAGCACAGCGAGCACGTTCAGCGGAATCCCGAAGCGGCCCAGGCTGAACAGCCGCTGCTCGGTGGGTTCGTCGGTGGGCATGCCCCGGAACCGGCGTACCAGCAGCGGCACCGTGACCAGCAGGTAGGCCAGGTAGAGCGTGACGATGCAGACGCTGGCCAGGGTCGCGAAGATCGCGGCATTGCCGAGATTCAGCACCAGCAGCGCGATCCCGAGCACACCGATGATCACGGCGGGCAGCACCGGAGTGCCGAACCGTGGGTGGACCGCGGCGACCCGCGCGGCGAACGGCAGCTTGCCGTCGCGAGCCATCGAGAACATCAGCCGCGAGCCCGCGGTCTGAATGGCCAACGTGCACACGGTGATCGCCACCGCGACACAGCCGAGCAGCACCTTGCCCGCCGGGCTGTCCAACTTCGAGGTCAGCACGTAGGCCAGCCCCTCGGTGGCCAGCGAGCCGTCGGACAGGCTCGGCGCGGCCATCAATGCCCCGATCAGCAGCAGACCGCCGCCGAACGCGGAAACCGCGAGCGCGGTCAGGATGGTGCGCGGCGCCACCCGGCGCGGATTCTTCGTCTCCTCGGAAAGCTCACCGGCGGAATCGAAGCCGACCATCACGTACGCGGCCATCAGGCCGGAGACCAGGAAGGCGGCCAGGTACGAGCCGGGGACCGCCTGATCGGTCTCCAGCACCACGCCGGGCCCGCGCTCGGTGTGGGTGAAGAAGAGCGCGATGATCGCGAGCACACCGATGATCTCGACCGTGACGCCGATCGAGTTGATCCGCGACATGAGATCGATGCCGAGTACGTTGATCGTGGTGGTACCCACCAGCAGGATGCTGCCGAGCAGCACGGCGTTGGTTGCGCCGGAGGACGAGGTGAGCGCTGTTTCGGTGCCGATGATCTGGAATCCGCCCCAGATCGTCGGCAGCACCACCTGCAATGCGATGGCGGCCGCGGCGGCGGTCACGATCTGCGCGATGACCATCATCCAGCCGGCGAACCACCCGACGAGCTCGCCGCCGAGACGGCGCGACCACTGGTAGATGCAGCCCGAAATGGGGTAGCGCGCAGCGAGTTCGGCGAAATTCAAGGCGACGAGGAACTGTCCGGCGAAGACCAGCGGCCAGGTCCAGAAGAAGGCGGCGCCGCCGAACGAATAGCCGAAGCCGAAGAACTGGAAGATCGTGGTGAGGATGGAGACGAACGAGAAGCCTGCCGCGAACGAGGCGTAGCGGCCCAGCTTGCGATGCAGGACGGGTTGGTAGCCGAACCGGGCGAGGTCGGCACCGTCGCGGCTGGTGTCGGGCGGCGGCGGGGGAGCGAATGTTGTGGCCATGAGGGTCCTTCGGCGAGCGGCCAATACCTATCAGATGACAGTTTTGCGGTGGCGATCGCGTTTCCGGTGACCCGCATGTATCTCTTGCGGCAACCCCCGTAACAACTGCGTTGCCGAGGTTTCTATCGAATGACAGGAACCTCTCCGCTGCCTGTCCCGCGGTGTACCGCGGCGGATCGACCTGTGACGACCTGCCAGAATGGACGTGTGGCAAACCTCGGCCCCGGCCGTCCTCGGGTGGAGCAGCGACGCCGTCGCGGCCAGACGCCGCGCGCCGAGATCCTGGATGCCGCCGGGGAACTCTTCACTACCAATGGCTACGCGAACACCTCCACCCGTGTGGTCGCCGACGCGGTCGGGATCCGTCAGGCATCGCTGTATCACCACTTCGCCGCCAAGGATGACATCCTCGATGCGCTGCTTGCCGAAACCATAGCTGCCCCATTGGAACTCGCCGAGCGACTGGGGAACGTGTCGGCCCCGCCGGCGGCCCGCCTGTACGCCCTCGCCTGGTTCGACGTCCGGCAACTCTGCGCGTCCCGCTGGAATCTCGGTGCGCTGTACCTGCTGCCGGAGCTGCGCACCGCACGGTTCGCCGCGTTCCGATTGCGGCGCGACGAACTACGCGCCCACTACGAGCATCTGGCCGCCGCGGTGCTGGCGGCGGGTGCGGGCGGCGGCGTCGTCGGCGCGGCGGCGTTGCCGTTCCGGCTGGTGGAGACGGTGATCAATATTCGTTCGGACGAGGGCAAGGCGCCCGTCGAGGCCGAACGGACGATTCCGGAGGCCGCGCTGCGGGTGCTCGGCTGGCCCGGCGACCTGGTCGCGCTGCGCACGAGCGCGGCGCAGGTGCTCGAACAGGCGCAGTGAAGACTGGCGCAGTGCGGACTGGGGGAGCAGTTCAGTGCGCCGGGGGCGCTATCCGCCAGTGCTGCTGCAGCGCGCCGGCGATCTCCGGCAGGATGGTGATCGGCACCCGCTTGCTGCGCAGCAGGGCGCGAATCTCGTTGACCTGCTCGCGCTTACGCAGGTCGTAGGCGCCCGACACCGGGCCGAGCACCGGCGGGATGGCCAGCAGCACCAATTCGCCGTGGCGCTCCGCGCCATCGGTCAGATCGAGCGCGAGCGACCACCGGGACCGGTCGTCGAGCGTGAAGCGCCCGGCGACCACCCGATCCCAGTCGATGCTCGACCGCGTCCACGGCGTGCGCCGGTAGATCGCGCGCTCGGTGAGCACGACGGCGTCCCGGGTGAACAGCGCGACGGCCACCGCGATCCCGGCGACGGCACCGGCAAGCAGCCCGGTGAACACCCGGTTGACGCCGAACAGCGCGACCACCGCCGCGCACAATCCGGCGGTCACCAGGAGGCTGAGCGCGCTGTAGAGCGCCGCCCGCTGGGCCGGCACCACGCCCGCGCGCACCGTCGTCATCGCTCACCTCACCTGTATCCGGCTGTGCTGCGGCACACGCTACCGCCCCGCGGCGCCCGGGCGCGGCTCAGGATTCGAGCGCGACCGCCGCCTCGGCCGTGTACACCAGGAAGGTGAGGCTCTGCTGGAAGTACAGCTGCACCGACTCGGCGTCGTGGGACAGATAGCCGATCGAGAGATCCTGTCCGAGCCGCAGGTCGTAGTCGCCGCCGCGGGTGGTGAGCACGAACGCGCCGTCGATGGCGGGCGCCCAGATGATCTCGCCGTCCGGGATGAGGCGTTCGATGTGGGTGCGGATCGGGTGCCCGTGATCGGAGGTCTCGCTGACCGCCGTGAACAGGTCCGCGCTCAACAGCACCGAGTACGGCCCGTCGACGCCCGCCAGGCGCAGCGCGCTCAACGCGAGCGCCACCGACTCCGGCACCTGGCGCGGATCGCTGGGCAGCGCGATCGCCTGGTTGGTCGAACTGGCCCGGATGCCGGTGATATTCGCGGCCGGGTAGCCCTCGAAGATGGCCCGGTCCTCGGCGAAGGCGATCTTCTGCGCGGCGTCCTTCACCGGATCCAGATCGGTGTCCTTGGCGCCGCGTTCCACGTTGTCGAGTTCCTCGCGGGACAACCGGAACGGCACTTGCAACTCGACCAGCGGCGCGACCACGCGCTGCCGGGCGAGTACGCCGTCGGCGGGCGATGCGATCGAGTTGGTGTGCCCGGTGCCGACGGCCGCGTAGTCCAGGCCGTGCGGCCCGGACACATCCACGACGCGGCGGCCCGCGATATGCCGTTTGAAGGTGCGCGTCGCCTCTTCCTCGATCGCCGACCATGCCTCGTCGGTGATCGGCGCGAGTTCGCGATGGAGGTTGTTCATGACTGCCTGCTCCTTTTCAACGTGCCGATACCGAGTGAGCCAGCGCCGATGTCGTTGGGCTGCACGTCTTCTGCTGCTGCGGTGTCGTCCGGCGGTGGGGGAAGTTCTTCGAGGAAATCGACGGTCGGCGCGAAGAACGAGGTGCCGGTGACCGCGATGGAGAAGTCGAGGATGCGGTCGTATGCCGCCTCTTCGGTGCCGACGAACATCCGCGTCAGCATCAGCTCGGTGACGCTGGGCGTGGCCGCGTACGCGATGTAGTAGGTGCCGAATTCGCCGTCCTTGACGCTGCCGAACGGCATGTTGGCGCGCAGGATCTCACGCTCGGTGCCGTCGGCGTCCACGATGGTGTTCACCGCGACGTGCGAGTCCGCCGGCTTGTCCGCGTCGGAGAGCTCGAAATCGTCCAGCTTGGTACGGCCGATGATCTTTTCCTGCTGCTCGACCGTCAGCGCTCGCCAGTCCGCCAGCGGGTGCAGGTACTTCTGCACGATGACGTAACTGCCGCCGCGGAATTCGGGGTCCTCGTCGCCGACCAGCGCGGCCGCGTAGGCCGACTGACCCTCGGGGTTCTCCGTGCCGTCCACGAACCCGAGCAAGTCGCGCTGTTCGAAGTAGCGGAAGCCGATGGTCTCGTCCACGATGGTGGCCGCGCCCGCCAGCCGATCGCCGATGGTCATGGCGAGTTCGAAGCAGGCGTCCTGATTCTGGGCCCGGATGTGGAACAGCAGGTCGCCCGGCGTCGCGGGGGCACGGTGCTGTGCGCCGACGAAGCCGGGGAACTCGTGCAGTTCGGCGGGCTTGGGTCCGGCGAAGAGCCGATCCCAGGCGGCGGCGCCGATCGCGGTGACGCAGCTGAGGCCGGCGCCGGGAATGCGGAAGCCGACCGAGCGGCGCAGTCCGGCGATATCGGCGAGCGTGTCCCGCACGACCGCCTCGCCACCCTCGTCGATGGTGGCCACGAGGAAGATCGCGGCCGGTGTGAGCGGTTCAAGAATCGACTGCGGCTCGCTCATAGCCAAGAGCCTAATGCCCGTACCAAGATCACCGAGCAGGCGGCACGGGCTCCCCGGCTACTACTTGGCGACCGTCAGCAGGAAGGCCACGTCGTCGACGGCTTTGACGCTGTGCCTGGCCTTGGGCACCACCAGCAGGTCGCCGGTCGAGCCCTTCCACTCGTTGGCGCCGCTGATCAGGGTGAGCGTGCCGCTGAGCACGAGCAGGGTGGCCTCGCCCGCGTTGTCGTGCTCGGCCAGACTCTGGCCGGCACTGAGGCCGACCACGGTCTGGCGCAGGGTGTTCGCGTGACCGCCGTAGATCGTCTGCGAACTGCGTCCGCTCGTGGCGGTGCTGGCCAACTTGAGTTGTTGCCGAGCAACCGCAGTCAGCGATTTCTTGTCCATGGACCGCCTTTCGCAATGACAGCAGCCGGTGCGAGGGCTGGTCGCATCGGCTCGGGGACTCGGGCGGACTGGGCCCGGGCGCCACTTACCCTGGAGTATGCCCGACCGCGCAGCCTCTCGTGTCCGGTTTGCAGGGTGGCGGCGTTCTGTGATCGAACGGTGTCGTGCGCGGCGCGACGATCGGTGACTCGACCGCGATCAGTCGGCAGACCTGCGGATATAACGGCGGATTCGATAGTTCACCCCGGAGGTCGAGGTCTGCCACGGCGACGTGTCCGCGTCCTTCCACTCGGGGCCGATGGCGGGCGCGTAGGCATCGCCGACGACCTCGGTGTCCACCTCGGTGACGAGCAGGTCGGTCGCGAAAGCCAGGGCGGCGCGGTAGATCTCACCGCCGCCGGCGATCCACACGGTGTCCTGGCCGCTCAGCGCCAGCGCCTCGGGCACCGAGCCCGCGCGTTCCGCGCCCGCGGCGGCCCAGTCGGGCTGTCGGGTCACCACGATATTGCGGCGACCCACCAGCGGCCGGAATCGAGGTGGCAGCGAATCCCAGGTCCGCCTGCCCATGATCACCGGGTGACCCATGGTGACGGCCTTGAAGTTCGCCATGTCCTCGGGCACCCGCCAGGGAATGGCGTTGTCGGCGCCGATGACGCCGTCGGGCGTCTGCGCCCAGATCAAGCCGATCGTGCGGGCGCCACTGCCGTGCTGCCGGATACGGGCGTGGTCGTTCACACCGCGACCGGTGCCTTGATCGCCGGATGATGCTGGTAGCCGACCACTTCCACGTCCTCGTAGACGTAGTCGAACAGCGTCGGCGCGGGACGCAGGCGCAGCGTCGGGAAGGGGTACGGATCCCGGGACAGCTGCTCGCCGACCTGGTCGAGGTGGTTGTCGTAGATATGGCAGTCGCCACCGGTCCAGATGAAATCGCCGGGTTCGAGTTCGGTCTGCTGCGCCACCATGTGGGTGAGCAGCGCGTAGCTGGCGATATTGAACGGCACGCCGAGGAAGAGGTCGGCGCTGCGCTGATACAGCTGGCAGGACAGCCGCCCGTCGGCCACGTAGAACTGGAAGAAGGCGTGGCATGGGGCCAGCGCCATCTTGTGCAATTCAGCGACGTTCCAAGCCGATACCAGCATGCGCCGCGAGTCCGGGTTGGTGCGCAGCGTCTGCAGGACCTCGGCGATCTGATCGATGTGGGTGCCGTCCGGCGTCGGCCAGGACCGCCACTGGACGCCGTAGACCGGGCCCAGTTCGCCGTCGGCATCGGCCCATTCGTCCCAGATCGAGACGCCGTGCTCCTGCAACCAGGTCGCGTTGGAATCGCCGCGCAGAAACCACAGCAACTCGTAGACGATCGATTTCAGATGCACCTTTTTGGTGGTGATCAGCGGGAAGCCCTTGGACAGGTCATAGCGCAGCTGGTGACCGAAGACGCTGCGCGTGCCGGTGCCGGTGCGGTCCGCCTTGTTCGTGCCGGATGCGAGTACCAGTCGGAGCAGGTCCTCGTACTGGGTATCGGTCGTCGCCACGCCTGCCAACTCTAGCCTTCGTGGCGTTTGGCAAGCTCGGCGCATGCACAAGCTCTCGGTCATCGGCATCGGCGCGGGCGACCCCGACCAGGTGACCATGCAGGCCGTCAAGGCGCTGCGCCAGGTCGACGTGTTCTTCGTGATCGGCAAGGGCGCCGAGAAACAGGAGCTGGTCGACGTGCGGACCGCGATCCTGGCCGAGCACGTCGAGCGGCCGTATCGGATCGTGGAGATCGCCGATCCGCCGCGAGACCGCGCGCCGGCCGACTATCAGGGTGTCGTCGAGGACTGGCACGAGCGCCGGGCCGCGCTGCTGGAGGCGGCTTTCGCGGCGGCCGAGGGCGTCGGCGGCATGCTGGTGTGGGGCGATCCGTCCCTGTACGACAGCACGCTGCGGATGATCGAGCGGGTGCTCGCCCGCGGCGCCGTGCGGTTCGACTACGAAGTGATCCCGGGCGTCACCAGCGTGCAGGCGCTGGCCGCGCGGCATCGGATGGTGCTGCATCGGATCGGCGAGCCGGTGCACATCACGACGGGCCGGCGGCTGCGGGCGGAAGGGCTCGCCGATTCGGCGGTGGTGATGCTGGACGGCGAGTGCACGTTCACCGAGGTGCCGGGGAACGACGTGCACATCTGGTGGGGCGCCTATCTCGGCATGCCGGACGAGACCTTGATCGCGGGCCCGCTGCGCGAGGTCGAACAGCAGATCGTCGAGCGCCGGAGCCGCTTGCGTGCCGAAAAGGGCTGGATCATGGACGTCTACCTGCTGCGTCGCGGCTGAACTGCGGGCCGGACCGGCCTGCCGATGTCGGTGGTCGCCGGTAGCCTGGGCATGTGCCCGAACTACCTGAAGTGGAGGCGTTGGCGCAGTTCCTGCGGGAACATGCGGTCGGCGCCGTGGTGGGGCGTGTGGATGTCGCGGCGTTGAGCGCCGTGAAGACCTTCGATCCGCCGGTGACCGCGCTGTCCGGCCGGGACGTGACGGGCGCGGGCCGCTGGGGCAAATTCCTCGGCATGGACTGCGGCGGGCTGTGGCTGATCACGCATCTGTCCCGTGGTGGCTGGTTGCGCTGGATCGACGAACCCAGCCAGACGCCGCCGAAGCCGGGCGGCAAGAGTCCGCTGGCGTTGCGCGTGCACTTCTTCACCCCCGAGGGCGCGACGCCCGCGATCGATCTGACCGAGGCCGGCACCAAGAAGCGGCTCGCGGTGTACATCGTCGAGGACCCGAAGCTGGTCCCCGGCATCGCCCGGCTCGGGCCCGACGCGCTCGCCGTGACCGAGGAGGAATTCGCCGAGATCCTGCGCGGCACCTCGCAGCGGATCAAGACCGCGATCGTCGACCAGACCCTGCTGGCGGGCATCGGCAACGCCTACTCCGACGAAATACTGCACACCGCACGGATATCGCCGTTCGCCAACACCAAAACCCTTGCAGCGGAAAAGGTCTCCGAATTGTACGCGGCGATGCGGGCGGTGCTGTCCGATGCCGTGCAACGGTCGGTCGGTCAGGACGCCGCCCGGCTCAAGGGCGAGAAACGCTCCGGCATGCAGGTGCACGCCCGGACCGGGCTGCCCTGCCCGGTCTGCGGCGACACCGTCCGCGAGGTCTCCTACGCGGAGCGTTCCTTCCAGTACTGCCCGACCTGTCAGACCGGCGGCAAGATCTTGGCCGACCGCCGGATGTCGCGCCTGCTCAAGTAGCCCGCGCGCGCAGGGTGGGAATTCGGATGTCCTGCCAGGCAAGGCGTTTGGCCTGGTCCGGGTCGTGCTCCACGCGCGTGGGGTAGTCGATGATCAGCGTCGTGCGCCGGGACTCGGTGTAGGGCGGCCAGGACGGCAGCGGCGCGCCGGTGCGCGCGAGCGCGAGCCAGTTGTCCTGGAACTGGCGGGTCACGGCTTGTAGCCCGCGCCGGCCACCCGCCGCGGTGAAGGCGATGCCGAACGAGGCCTCGCCGCCGCCGAAGACGGGGACGAGGTCGGTGGCATGGGAGGCGCCCAGTCCGAGGAGCTGCAACGCGCGCGGCGCGAAGTCGTACCGGTAGGCGTAGGTGGGTGCGTACTTGCTGTGTCCCGCCATCACACGGACCGAGGGTCGCCAGAAGACGAAATCGCCGCCCGCGCGCACCGCCGCCCGCGCCGCTGGATACCCGGGATAGGCTGCGGCGATCCGGGATTCAGCCGCGGCGGAACCGACCGCGGCCCGCAGGCGCTCCGCCGTGGTGGGCAGCGAGTCGGCGAACTTCGCGAACAGCGTCCCTTCGTCGCGGTTGGTGCCGATGATCAGCGGTACCCGGTGCGCGTTGCCGTCGACGATCGCATCGATCGGCGCCTGCGGCAGGAAATCGCCGTCGACCACCGGAGCGACCGGGAACAAGCCGCGATGTTCGCGCAGCACCCTATTGCTGCTCCGGTCGACCGCGCGCCGAATATCGTTGGCGCTCGCGGTGCGCAGCGTCCGCGCCGCGGTCTCCGGTGTGGCGCCGAGTTCGGTGACGCACCGGCGCGCGAAGGCCTGGGCGTCCTCGGCGGTCATTGCCCAGTCCGCCGGTGGGCTCTGCGAAATAGCTTGATGGAAAAGGCCTTTCGCGGCGGGCGTGGCGAGCAGGCTCAATACCGCATGCGCGCCCGCCGATTCGCCGAAGATCGTCACGTTGTCCGGATCGCCGCCGAACGCCGCGATATTGGCCCGTACCCAGCGCAACGCGGCGACCTGGTCGCGCAGGCCCAGGTTCGACTCGAAAGTGTGCTCCGGAGTGCTGAATTCACTGAAGTCGACGTAACCGAACGCGCCGAGCCGGTAGTTCAGCGACACCATGACCACGTCCCCGCGCAGGGCCAGCCGGGCACCGGAGTAGAGGCCCAGCGCCGAGGTGCCGATGAGATACCCGCCGCCGTGGATGAACACGAGGACCGGACGCGGCGTGGCGGACGGTGTGACGGGCACGGTGACATTCAGTGTCAGCGCGTCCTCGTTGGTGGGCTGGTAGCGCCGCGGCCCGATCCGCGCGCCGGTGCGGTGCTGCATCGCGGCGAACCCGAACTCGGTGCACTCGCGCACCCCGGCCCAGGGGACCACCGGCTGCGGGGCGCGAAAACGCAAGTCACCCACCGGTGCGGCCGCGTAGGGGACGGACCGCCAGCGCAGCACGCGGCGGCCACGACGACCCCGGACGACTCCGTCGGCGGTCTGGATATCTGTCGATGCCACCATTCACCGATGGTAGCTACGCGCGGCGGGCCTCCAACAGACGTAACCAGAACTCGCTCACGGCAGGAAACGCAGGCACTGCGTGCCACAGAGTTGCCAGCGGCACCTTGCCCACCACCGCGATGGTGGCCGCGTGCAGCTGCTCGCCCACCTCGGGGCCGACGAAGGTGGCGCCGAGCAGCGTGTCGGTGGCCGGATCGATGACCAGCTTGGCGTGGCCCGCGAAGTCGTTGCGCGCCAACGAGGATCCGGCCACGGCGATATCGAGTTCCACCGTCTCGACGGCGTGGCCCGCGGCGCGCGCGGCCGCCTCGGTGAGCCCGACGGAGGCCACCTCCGGCGCGGTGAACACCACCTGGGGGACCTGCGCGTGATCGGCGCTCGCGGCGAACCGGGCGTCGGTGAGCGGACGCCCTTCGGCGCGGGCCGCGATCACGTCACCGCACACCCTGGCCTGGTACTTGCCCATATGCGTGAGGGCGGCACGGTGGTTCAGGTCGCCGACGCAGTACAGCCAGTCGCCGTCCACGCCCCGCACGGTCAGTTGGTCGTCGACTTCGACATAGCCGTCCGGCAGGCCGACCTCGGCCAAGCCGAGACCCGCGGTGGCCGGCGTGCGTCCCGCCGCCACGATGATCTCGTCGACCTCGATTTCGTCCGCACCCTGCGCGCTGCGCAGCCGCACGGTGACCGGGCCGCCGTGCACGTGTCCCTCGCCGGTGTCTTTCGCGTCGGGCCGGTGCACGCGCACCGGAGCGGTGTTCAGCAGGACACGCACGCCGCGCTCGGTGAGCGCCTCGACGACGCGTTCCCCCGCGAAAGGTTCCGCGGTGGCCAGCACCCTGTCGCCGCGCACGACCAGGCTGACCTGCGCGCCGAGCGCGGCCAACCAGGTCGCCGCCTCGCAGGCGACGACCCCGCCGCCGATGACGAGCACCCGCTCGGGCACCTCGTGCAGATTCGTGGCGTCGCGGGAGATCCACGGCAGCGCGGCGCGCAGGCCGGGTATGTCGGGAATGTTCGCGGTGGTGCCGGTCGCCAGCACCACCGCGTGGCGTGCGGTCAGCATCCGGCCGTCGACCTCGACGCGGCGCGGACCGGCGAGTCGCCCGGTGCCGCGCACCACGTCGATGCGATTGTCGTTCGCCCATTTCACCTGGGAGGTGTCGTCGTGCCCGGCGAACGAATCGCGGCGCCGCAGCACCGCGGCGACGTCGAGGCCGGTCGCGGTGATCCCGTCCATCGCCTGCGCGGCGGCGAGCACATGACCCGGCCGCAACAGCGCCTTGCTGGGAATGCAGGCCCAGTAGGAACATTCGCCGCCGACGAGTTCGCGTTCCACGAGCACGGCGGTGCGCTCGCTCCCGGCGATCGCGTAGACGGCGGCGTTCTCGCCCGCCGGTCCGCCACCGATCACGATGACGTCGTATTCGGTCGTCTCGCTCGGCATCGTCGCGGCTACTGCAGGTAGCCCTCGACCTGGGCCGGTGAACTCGGCTCGGCGCCGTCCGGGGACTCGCCCTGGTCGATCCGTGCCCTGCGATGCCGCAGCAGGTCCCACGCCTGGTCCAGCATCACCTCGAGCTCGGCGAGCTGCCGGCGTTCGGTCTTGGGGTCGAGCTCACCCTTGGTGGCCTGTGCGCGGAGCTCGTGCTCCTGCTCGACCAGTGCCTTGATGCGTGCCAGAACGTCCTGTTCGGTCATGTCGACCATGCTACGACCGCGCCAGGCACGCGGCGGCGATCGGGACGGCCGCGGCGAGGTCGGGCAAGGACAACGCGGTGTAACCGAGCGCGACACCGAAGTGCCGACGCGGGCCGAGGTGGTAGCGGGCCAATCCGTCCAGCGCGACGCCCTGTGCGCGGGCCAGCGTCACGCCGCGCTCCTCGGCCTCGGCCGAGCCGAGCGGCACCACGACGTGGGTGCCCGCGTCGTCGCCGAGCACGTCGAGTCCATGGCGGCGCAGCTCGGCCACCACCAAGGCCCGGCGCGGCGGCAGCTCGCGGCGCAGCCTGCGCAGGTGCCGAGCCAGATCGCCGTGCGCGGCCAGCGAGACGAAAACCTGCTGACCCGCCGGACTCGGGCAGGTGCCGGTCCGGTTCCGGTGCGCGACCACCGCGTCGGCGATCGCGGGCCGGGCGACCAGCCAGCCGACGCCGAGAGTCGGCGAAAGGATCTTGCTCGTCGTGCCGAGGTGCACCACGACGTCCGGTGCCATCGCTGCGAGCAGCGGCAAAGGCGCGGTGTCGTAACGCAATTCGCCGTCGTAGTCGTCCTCGATGAGCAGCAGGCCGTGCCGCCTCGCGTGCTCGACGAGGGCGACGCGGCGCGCGGCGGGCAGCCGCGGGCCGAGCGGAAACTGGTGCGCCGGCGTGCAATACACGGCCTTGATCTGCGGCGGCAGCTGGTCGACGCGCAGGCCGTGCGCGTCGACCGGAACCGGGAGTACGCGCACCCCGGCCGCCGCGAAAGCGCCTGCGGCCCGGTGGTATCCGGGATCCTCCAACGCCACCGCGTCACCCGGCCGCAGCAGTGCGGCGGCGAGTTCGCCTACCGCGGAACTGGTTCCGGCGGTCGCGAGCAGCGTGGTGTCGCTGCCCGCGCCCAAGCCGCGGTGGCGCAGCAGATGTTCGACGATCGCGGTGCGGTACTCGGGCTCACCGGCGCGGTCGCGGCGCACCATCGGCGACAGGTCGGCGGCCGAGCGCCACGCACGCCGCCAGGCGGCGCGGTCGATGGCATCGGAGCACGGTGCGCCGGGTTCCAGGTCGCGCAGTTGCGGTTCGTTGTCCGCGGCTCCGGACCGGAACGCGCGGGTGGGCGTGGCGGGCGGCGCGGTGGTCAAGTAGGTGCCGGAGCCGCGTTTGCCGTCGATCCAGCCCTCGGCGTGCAGTTGGTCGTAGGCCGCGGCCACCACGGTCCGGCTGACGCCGAGCCGGACCGCGAGCGCACGCGAGGACGGCAGCCGGTCGCCCCCGCGCAGCAGGCCGTTCGTCGCCGCGGCCCGCAACCCGTCGGCGACCTGGACCGACAACGGTGCGGGCAGCGCGCGGTCGAGATCGAGGGGGAGTTCGTCGAGCACGGTGACCTCAAAAGTGGACTGTATAGATTTCGCTGAATTGGCACTTTGATAATGCCACTATGCGCCCGATCCTGGTCATATGACCCGCTCAGCCGATCCCCGGACCCCGCTCTCGCCGACCCCGCGCAGCACCGTGACGCGCTCGAAGGAGCGGGCGCGCGACGATCGAGCCGAACTCGACGCGGTGCTCGACGCGGGCCTGATCTGCCACCTCGGCGTGCTGCTCGGTGGCGCGCCGGTGGTGCTGCCGACCATCTACGGGCGCGCGGGTGACACCCTCTACCTGCACGGCTCGACCGGCGCGGGCAACCTGCGCGCGGCCATGACCGGGCCCATCTCGGTCGCCGTCACCCTGGTCGACGGCATCGTCTACGCCCGTTCGGCGATGCACTTCTCGATGAACTACCGCTCCGCGGTGGTGCACGGTCGTGCGGTGGAGGTCACCGATCCGGCGCAGCGGGTGCGCGCGCTCGAGGTGATCACCGAGCATGCCGCGCCGGGGGCCTGGTCGCGAGTGCGGCCGCCGAGCAAGAAGGAACTCGCCGCCACCATGGTGCTCGCGCTGGATCTCACCGAGGCCTCGGTCAAAGTCCGGTCGGGCGGACCCAACGACGACGCAGCCGATATCGAGACCGGCGGCGTATGGGCCGGTGTGCTGCCGGTGCGGCAGGTCTGGGACGCGCCGATCGGCTCGGCCGACCTGGATCCGGGCGTCGAGGTGCCCGCCGACGTGCTCGACCGAGCCGACCGCACCCTGATCCCGGTGCGCTGAATCCGGACACAATATTCGGTTGCCGAGTCGTAGCTGTGCACTGAATCCTGCGGACCCTATGGTGGGGTGGCTGCTTGTTCCGCACCACCCCCTCAGGCCCGGAGGCGAGCGTGACGAGGTATCGGAAGACCTTCGCGGCGGTCGCGGCGATCGTGATCGTCGTCATCGCGCTGGCGATCAGTCTGCAGTTGTACGCCGTGCAGAAAGATCACGGCCAGACCATGCACATGATCGGCGATATCGACACCCCGGACCGCATCGATCTCGACGTGACGATCATCCAGATCGATGCCGTCATGCAGGAAATGAGCGTTCAGGTGCTGCCGACTCCGCGCGGCGCGCTCGCCGACGAGTCCGGGCGGTTCCGAGCGGACACGGCGATCGAGCTGTATGGGCTGAAGTCGCAGCCGATTCAGGCGAAGGCCGGTGAGTTGCTGTCCGCGTCGGAGCTGCGGATCGCCATGGGCGGCAACGGGATGATCACCGACTATCCGTTCGACAGATACACCGCCGACATCGATGTCCTCGCGACCAGCGGTGCGGCCGCAGTGCCGATCTCGATCAATCTGTACAGCCTGGACACCTTCTTCAAGGTGGCGCCGAAGGTGAACGTCGAACAGCGTGGTGACGTCGTCGGAAGCGTTGTGACAGTGACACGTTCGACCGCGTCGCGCACCTTCGCGCTCTTCGTCATGGTGCTGATGCTCGGGCTGGCGCTGGCCGCCGCGACCGCCGCGTTCTACGTGCTGTCCGGCCGGCGCGGGCTGATCTGGCCGGCCAACACCTTGATGGCCGCGGTGCTGTTCGCGATGATCCCGCTGCGCAACGCGGTTCCGGGTGGGCCGCCCATCGGATCGGTCATCGACTTCGGTTCGTTCTTCATCGCTGAGACCGTGGTGGCGCTGTCGTTGATCTGCACGGTGTTGATCGGCTATCGACACGAGATCGGGAACGAGCGCGCCGCGGCGCGGTCCGATGCGACATTGTGACGCCGGTCACCGTTCGGGCGACGGGATTTCGTGACGGTATTTGTGCATCCGACGGGATGTCATCTTGTTCGGGTGCACTAACGAAGTTTGTTCGCTCGTCGCTATTGTGCGGAACGGTTTGTCTGTGCAAACAATGTGCGGGTGACTGCTCGCACTGATGCCGCTGCGCTGGACGACCTGTCGAAATATGTCCGGACGGTGTTGCCCGAAGTGACCCGGGATCTCCTGACCGAGGTCCTCAGCGCGGTGCCCGATTATCGGGAGCTGTCCGCCGACGCCAGGGAGGATCTGCCGCAGGCCGCGGAGGCCAATCTCCGGCTGTTCCTGCGGTCGCTGTCGGACCGGCGGCCGCCGGACAAGGACGCGCTGACCGAGCTGATCGAGATCGCGGTGCGCCGGGCCAGAGCCGGAATCCCGCTGGACACAGTGCTTTCGGTGTATCACCACGGCGCGATCGCGGCCTGGAACTCGGTTGCCGCCGCCGCGACCGCACCGGCCCAGCGGGAGCAGTTGCTGGCCGCGGTGCCGTATGTGCTCGGCTACCTCGGTGCCGTCACGCCCGGCGTCGCGAGCGCCTATCTGCGCGAACGCCAGGATCTGCACTGGGAGCAGCGGGAGGCCAAGCGGGCGGTGGCACAGGCGCTGGTGCACGGCACGCCCGCCGACCTGCTGGCCGAGCGGTTCGGCATCTCGCTCGACGGCGGGTTTCGCGTCTTGGTGTTCCGGCTGGCCGAGTCGGACCCGGCCGGCGCGAATCGGCCGGTGTTACGCGTCGTGCAGGCCGAGGTCGACGCGGTGTCGGGCCGGGCCTTGAGCACCGTTGAGCGGGGTGGCGGTGTCTTGCTCGTGCCCGGCATGGACGGTGACGCCGACGCGGCGTTGGACACTTTCGTCGCCAGGGTCGCCCAAGGGGCCGGTGTGCGCACGGTCGCGGGTTTCGCGACCGCCGCCGACGTCGCCGACATTCCGGCGGCGGCCGAGGAGGCCGGTGAAATCGCCAGGCTCGCTTACCAACTCCGTCGTCCCAGCGCGGTCTATCGGATGGCGGACCTGGCGCTGCAATACCAGCTGGCCCGGCCCGGTCCCGCGCGTACCTGGCTGCTCACGCTGCTGGCGCCGCTGCACGACCAGGCGCATCTGCTCGACGCGCTGCGGGCGCTGATCGACAACGACTACAACCGCCAGCAAGCCGCGGCCGCCCTTGTGGTGCACCGCAATACGCTCAACTACCGGCTCAACCGGATCGCCACCGTCACCGGCTACGACCCCAACCGTCCGGATCACGCGCAGCTGTTCGCCGCCGCGCTCACCGCGCACGATATCGACGCGATGGAGTGAGCGCGGATCACCACGTGCGCACCGGAAGATCGATGGCTGCCGCGGTCTTCGACGCCAGATCGGTTAGCGCACTATTGGATTCGATACGCACGGGGTCGAGGCCGGCCAGGGCGACCACGTAGTCGTCGGCGATGCGGCACAGGTAGCCGGACAGCCGGGTCCGCGGTAACTGCCCGGCGGTCAGGCCTGGGTGGATGGCCCGTGCGGCGACGCCGGTGCAACGGTGTGCGCCCAATGTGGTGAGGGTGGCGGGCAGCGTTCCGATGTTGGAGCACAGGATGTCTCGCTCTCCTGCACCTCTGGACAACGCGTAGGCCCAGCGATCCGGAATGACCTGGAGCAGTTCCTCGGGCATGCCGCCGGGGCTCGACATGCGGCGCTCGTATGCGGCGCGGGCCTGCGCGCGGATCGAGGCGGGGGTGTCGGTGCGGTGTACGTCGATCGCGGTCATGGCGAGGTCGTTGTCCACCCGTGGTTCGTCGCGGGTGTCGACCGGCAGGCTGGCCTCGATCACCGCGGCGGGAAAACCGCAGGCCCACAGCGTATTCGCGATCAACCAGATGAACACGCTGTTGGCGGTGCCGCCGTGCACCTCGGCGGTTCGATCCCAGTCGGCCACGGCGCACTGCAGGACCGCGCTGTGTGCGGCCGCAGCGCCGGATGGCGCGTCGGCGCGATCGGGGGCGACGAGGGGACGCGCGGGGATGCCGCGCCGCAGCGCCCGCACGGTGCCGCGTACGACGGTGAACCACTGCCTGCGAGCATCGGCCCAGTCCGATCCGGGCACCGGCGCTCCGGCGGGCAGCTCCGTGCCGCCCAGTGCGTCATCCACCGCGAGCGCCAGCGCGCGACCGTCGGCGAGCGCGTGTGAGCAGGTCAGGGCGACAACCGAACCGCCGTCGGCGAGTGCGGTAGCGGACAGCCGCCAGCCGGGTCCGGTCTCGGGGTCGAGGTCGTCGCCCTGTGCGTCGGCCCATGTGAACAACGCGGAGCGCGGGATCGGCTGTTCGTGCCACGCGAGTGGGTGCGCGCGGGTGGTGGCCCGCCAGGCGCGGCGCGCTCCGGGCACGCGAGGGCGAACGACCCTGCGCCCCAACGGGCCGGTGCGCAGCGTCGCGTGGATCCGCCGGAGCAGCTCGGGCTCGATCCGATCGGCCGTCCGCCACAGGCCTTGCAGCGCAATGGGAGTGCCCAGTCCACGGTGGGTCCGGAGGAAGATCTCGTCGACGACGCTCAGCCGGCCGGGGGCGCTCACGCTTTCGTGCCGTGCCTGCCCGCGCCGGAGGCGAAGCGCTGCGCTCCGTCGAGGGCGCCGTTGGCGAGCGCGGTCATACCGTGCCGAAGTTCGTTGCGCAGTGCCGCTTCCTCGTCCATGCCGTCCTGCTCGAGCAGCGACAGACGGTCCGAGCGCAGGCACGCCTGTGGCAATGCGGCGAGTTCGGCGGCGAGTTGTTCTGCGGCACTGCGGGCTTCGCCGGTCGGGACGACCCGGTTGACCAGGCCGATCTGCAGCGCCTCCGCGGCGTCGACGGGACGGCCGGTGAGCACCAGGTCCATCGCGCGTCCGGTGCCGATGATCCGGGGCAGGCGCAGGGTGCCGCCGTCGATGAGCGGCACGCCCCAGCGCCGGCAGAACACACCGAAGGTGCTGTCCTGCTCGGCGACTCGCAGATCGCACCACAGCGCGAGTTCCAGCCCGCCCGCGACCGCGTAGCCGGAGACCGCGGCGATCACCGGCTTGGACAGGCGCATCCGGGTCGGCCCCATCGGGCCGTCGCCGTCCTCGGTGACCTGATTGGACCGTTCGGTGCCGAGACCCTTGAGGTCCGCGCCCGCGCAGAAGGTGCCGCCGTCACCCCACAGCACGGCCACCGCGGCGCCGGGGTCGGCATCGAATTCGCGGAAGGCATCGGCCAGGGCAGCGGCGGTCGGGCCGTCGACCGCGTTGCGTGCCTCGGGCCGGTGCAGGATCACCGTGGTCACCGCGCCGTTGCGCTCGATTCGTACGTTCACGACCCCGACCATACGCCGTAAAACCGCCCTTGTGGCAAGAAATGAATTTATGGTTCACTTCTTGCGTGGCCTACCGCAGAACCCCCGCCGTGCAGGCCCGCCTGGACGCGCAGGCGGGCCTGATCGTGCAGGCCGCGACCACCGTCCTGTCGCGGGCGGGCTACGCCGGATTGTCGATGGCGGCGGTCGCGGCCGAAGCCGGCGTGGCCACCGGAACCGTCTACAAACACTTCGCCGGCAAGGCGGAACTGGTCAGCGCCGTCTTCCGGCGCGTGGTTGCCTGGGAGGTCGCTGCGGTCGCCGCGGCGAGCGCGGGCGGCACCGCCGTGGAGCGGGTGAGCGCCGCGGTGGAGACCTTCGCCGGACGCGCGCTGAAGAACCCCGAACTCGCCTATGTGCTGCTCGTCGAGCCGGTGGACACCGTGGTCGACACCGAGCGGCTGCATTTCCGCCGGGCGTTCGCCGAAGCCTTCGAATCGGCGGTGGCGGAGGGTGTTTCGAGCGGCGAGCTGCCCGCCCAGGACGCGCGGACCAGCGCGGCCGCGCTGGTCGGTGCGATCGGCGAGGTGCTGGTCGGTCCGTTGGCCGCCGCGCCGCACGCGGAATCCGTTGTCCCCGAACTCATTGTCTTCGCCCTGCGCGCACTCGGTGTGCCCGCGGCATCGAGCGCCCCGTTCGCTCGGCTGGAATCAGGAGTATCCGATGCAGACGCATGAAGTGTTCAACCAGGTGCCCGATATCGCGCCGTTCGATGTCTCGCGGAACCCGGCCCTGCTCGAAGGTCTGCATCGGGAAGGTGCGGGCTGGGCGGAGCCCGAGGTGCGTGAACTCGGCGCACTCGCAGGCGGTTCCGTGGCCCAGGAGTGGGGGCGGCTGGCCAACGAGTATCCGCCGGTGCTGCACACCCACGATCGGTACGGCCATCGCGTCGACGAGGTCGAGTTCCATCCGCACTGGCACGATCTGATGAATGTCGCTGTGTCGCACGGCCTGCACGGCGCGCCCTGGTTGGACGAGCGTCCCGGCGCGCACGTCGCCCGTGCCGCGAAGTTCTACACCTGGGGCGCTGCCGAGGCCGGGCACATGTGCCCGATCTCGATGACCTACGCCGTGGTGCCCGCGCTGCGGCACAATGCGGAGCTGTCCGCGAAATACGAACCGCTGCTCGGCTCCCGGGTCTACGACTTCGGGCTGCGGGAACCCTCGGGCAAGGCCGGGCTCATCGCGGGCATGTCGATGACCGAGAAGCAGGGCGGCTCGGATGTGCGCGCCAACACCACCACGGCGACGCCGCAACCGGACGGCTCGTATCGGATCGTCGGGCACAAGTGGTTCACCTCCGCCCCGATGTCGGACATGTTCCTCACGCTGGCCCAGGCGCCCGGCGGGTTGTCCTGCTTCCTGCTGACCCGGGTGTTGCCGGACGGCACCCGTAATCCGATCCGTATCCAGCGGCTCAAGGACAAGCTCGGCAACAAGTCGAACGCGTCCTCGGAGATCGAATACGAGAACGCCACCGGCTGGCTGGTCGGCGCGGAGGGCGCGGGGGTCAAGACCATCATCGAGATGGTGAACATGACCCGCCTGGACTGTGTGATCGGCTCGGCCACCGGCATGCGCACCGGCGCGGTCTTCGCCGCGCATCACGCCCGGCATCGGGAAGCGTTCGGCGCCAAGCTGATCGACCAACCGGCGATGCGAAACGTGCTGGCCGACTTGGTGATCGAGTCCGATGCGGCGACCACCGTGATGATGCGCCTGGCCGGAGCCACCGACCGGGCGACGACCGACCCGGCCGAAGCCGCGCTGCGCCGCATCGCGCTGGCGGTCACCAAGTACTGGGTGTGCAAGCGGGCGCCGTCGCACGCCGCGGAGGCGCTGGAATGCTTCGGCGGCAACGGTTACGCCGAGGAGTCGGGCATGCCCCGGCTGTATCGCGAGGCTCCGCTCATGTCGATCTGGGAAGGGTCGGGCAATGTCGCCGCGCTGGATGCGTTGCGCGCCATGGGTCGTCAGCCGGAGACGGTCGAAGCGTTCTTCCACGAGGTGTCACTGGCGCGGGGCGAGAATCCGCGGCTGGACGACGCGATCAGCCGGGTGGGCAAGGAGCTCGCCGACCTGGGCGATATCGAGTACCGCGCCCGGCGCATCGTCGAGCTGATGGCGCTCGTGCTGCAAGGCGCGCAGCTGGTCCGGCACGGTCACCCCGCGGTTGCGGACGCTTTCTGCGCCACCCGGCTCGGCGACGACTGGGGCATCGCCTTCGGCACGCTGCCCACCGGGGTGGACACCGGCGCCATCATCGATCGCGCGTTGCTCTGACCTATACGCTGGAAAGCAATTCGGCCGCTGCGTAATTCGGCTGTCGGTGTTGCAAACATGTTTCGGTATAATGAAATTGGCGATCTCGCAGATATCTCGGCAGGTCGCTGGTAACTCGATCAACGACGTCGTCGAAAGATCTTGATACAGCGTATTTGCCGGGCTGAGCTGGACGGTTGCCGGACCGTATTCCGGCTCTGCTGTCCGTTTCCCCAGTTTGCTCTCCAGTCGAGTTGACCGCTCGAATGTGGTTCTACTTGGTCATGAAACCCACACAAAAACGAGCGGGGCGATATGCCGCCTTCGCTTTAATCGCTACTGGGGCAATGGTGTTCGCGTCCGGCCCGGCCGCGTACGCGCAACCGCCTTCGAGTCCGTCGGCGCCTACGAGCTCCGACCTGTCTGCGGTGCCGAAAGAGGTGACCGTCGACCAGCAGGGCGCGGTCCAGCTCGTGGTGCCCAAGGAGCCGCTCGCGGCGCCGCAGGGAACGCCCGCCGAGGCTCCGGCCGCGGCCCAGGCGCACGCCCAGGGTGTCGAGCAGGCGCTGGCCGGAAACGGTGACAGCGCAGGCGATCTCGTCGTGGAGTCGGTGTTCCCGGTTGGTGAGGGGTCCACCGTCAGGCTGCGGCAGGAGATCGACAAGGTGCCGGTGTTCGGCGCGTCCGCGGCGCAGTCGCTGACCGCGAACGGCTCGCTGATCTCGGTGACCGGCGCCCTGTCGAAGAAGTCCGAGGGCAAGTTCTCCAGCACGGCACCGACGTCCCAGGTCCAGCAGACCGCGCTGAAGAAGGTCGCCGCGGAGAGCAAGGCGGCGCCGGACCAGCTGTCGGTCACCGAGACCAAGGCGTACTGGTACGACGCGAAGCTGGCCGCCAAGGACGACGCGCAGAGCGTGGCCGTCCCGGCGTTCAAGGTCGACATCACCGGTGTCAGCGCGGAGAAGAAGGGCGAGCCCGCGACGTGGGTCGTGTTCGTCGACGCGAACAACACCGGCAAGGTGCTCGACAGCTGGAGCGAGACCAAGCACCTCAACCGCGTCGTGTGTGACAACGCGAACCGGCGCATCGACCCCAACCGGGCCGGTTGCGGCACCGGTAGCCTGCGTTCGACCCGCTCGGAGGGCCAGGGCCCCACGGGTATTCAGGATGTCGACAAGATCTACGACTACCTGGGTAACACCGAGCGGTTCTACGCTCAGTACACCAAGGTGCCGAACCTGACCAACCTGATCGGCTCCGACACCGGTGACGGCAAAGGCAAGGCGCTGCGCGCCACCGTGCGCCTCTGCACCACCACCGCATGCCCCTACCAGAACGCCTTCTGGTCCGGCAGCTACATGGCCTACGGTTCGGGTCTGACCACCGAGGACATCACCGCGCACGAGCTCACGCACGGCGTCACCCAGCACACCAACGGTCTCGTCTACCGCAACGAGCCGGGCGCGATCAACGAGTCCATGTCCGACGTCTTCGGCGAGCTCACCTTCCTGGTGAACACCAGCAACCCGTGCAACACCCCGGCCAACCGCTGGAAGCTCGGCGCCTGCAGCTCGATCGGCGTGATCCGGGACATGCAGAACCCCAACGCCTACCAGGATCCCGACACCTACCGCGGCCGGTACTGGTACACCGGCACCGGTGACAACGGCGGCGTCCACATCAACAGCGGCGTCGGCAACAAGACCGCGCAGATCATGGTCGACGGCGGCAGCCTCAACGGCGTGACCGTCACCGCGATCGGCATCGCGAAGACCGCGGCCCTGTACTGGACGACGCAGACGCTCCTGTCGTCGAACTCCAACTACGCGGCGCTGTCCACCGCGTTGAAGACCGCGTGCAACACCAACGTGCGCAACCAGACGGCCGGCACCACGGCCGCCGACTGCGTGCAGGTGGCCAACGCCACCAAGGCGACCAAGCTGCCGCAGCAGCAGGCTCGCACCTGACAACCATTACCGGTTGAACGGACGTCTCACCGAGCTCGCCACAGGCTCGGTGAGACGTCCTTTTGTGCTCGGTAAGGTGCGACGGTGGACAATCCAGCGCTGTCGGCGCTCGCCGGACGGGTGCGCGCGCACGCCGCCGGTGGCGACGGCAGGTATCTGCTCGGCATCGCGGGCCCGCCGGGGGCGGGAAAGTCTACCCTGTCGGTAGCCCTGCGCGACGCGCTGAACCACGAGGCGGGGGCCCCGGTCGCCGAGGTCGCGCCGATGGACGGCTACCACCTGACCAACGCGGCGTTGCGGGCCACGGAAAGTCTTGCGCGCAAAGGCGAACCGGACACCTTCGATACGGCGGCCTTCCTCGCGAATCTGCGCCTGCTGCGCGATACCCACGTCGGCGTGGCGGTGCCGTGGCCGGTCTTCGATCGCACCCTGGACGAGCCGACACCGGCGGGTGTCGTGTTCGACCGGCAGACCATCGCGATCGTCGAGGGCAATTACCTGCTGCTCGACGATGTCGCGGACCGGCAGTGGTCGGCGGTCCGCCGGCTGCTCGACGAATGCTGGTACCTCGACGCCCCGCGCGACGTGCTGGAGAAACGGTTGTTGCACCGGCATCTGCACGGCGGCCGCACCCCGGCGGCGGCCCAGGTCAAGGTGCGCGAGAGCGACCTGCGCAACGCCGATCTCGTCGCCGCCACGAAGCCGCGCGCCGATCTCGTGCTGGTTCAGCGCGGCGGGCGGTACGAGCCCGTCGAACTCTGACCCGCGGTCATTTCCGGTCGCGGTACCACCGAATGAGCTCGTCGGTCGACGAATCTCCTTGCGGTGCAGGCTCTTCCGGTGAACTGAGCAGCGGTGCCAGGGCGAGCGCCTGCTGTTTGCCGAGTTCGACGCCCCACTGGTCGAAGCTGTCGATGCCCCAGATGGCGCCCTCCACGAAGACCTGGTGCTCGTACAGCGCGATCAACTGGCCGACCACCGACGGTGTCAGCTGCGCGGCGAGGATAGTGGTGCTCGGCCGGTTGCCCGGCATCACCTTGTGCGGCACCACCTTCGGGTCGGTGCCCTCGGCCGCGATCTCTTCGGCGGTCTTGCCGAACGCGAGCACCTTGGTCTGCGCGAACAGGTTGCTCATCAGGATGTCGTGCATGCTGCCGGTGCCGTCCCGGGTGGGCAGATCGTCGGTGGGACGGGCGAATCCGATGAAATCCGCCGGTACCAGCCGCGTGCCCTGGTGCAGCAGTTGATAGAACGCATGCTGTCCGTTGGTTCCGGGCTCGCCCCAGAAGATTTCGCCGGTGGCGGTGCTGACCGGCGTACCGTCGGCGCGCACCGACTTACCGTTCGACTCCATCGTGAGCTGCTGCAGATACGCCGGGAAGCGCGCGAGATCGTTCGAATAGGGCAGCACCGCATGCGATTGCGCGCCGAAGAAATTCGAGTACCAGACGCCGAGCAGGCCGAGCAGCACCGGTGCGTTCGCGTCGAGCGGCGCCTGCGCGAAATGCTCGTCCACGGCGTGCATGCCCGCCAGGAACTCGGCGAAACGCTCCTTGCCGATGGCCGCCATCACGGCGAGCCCGATCGCGGAATCCACCGAGTAGCGTCCGCCGACCCAGTCCCAGAAACCGAACATGTTGGCGGTGTCGATGCCGAATTCGGCCACCCGTTCGGCATTGGTCGAGACCGCGACGAAGTGCTTGGCGACCGCGTCCTCGCCCAGGGCCGCCACCAGCCAGCGGCGGGCCGCGGTGGCGTTGGTCAGGGTCTCCAGCGTGGAGAAGGTCTTGGACGCGACGATGAACAGCGTTGTGGCAGGGTCGAGTCCGTCCAGCTTCGCCACCAGGTCGGCCGGGTCGACATTGGAGACGAACCGGGCGGCGACGCCGGCGTCGACGTAATGCCGCAGCGCCTGATACACCATCACCGGCCCGAGATCCGACCCGCCGATGCCGATATTGACCACGGTCTCGATGCGCGCACCTGTGGCGCCGCGCCACTGGCCCGCCCGCACCGCGTCGGTGAATTCGCCCATCCGCCGCAGCACCTCGTGCACCTCGGCGCCGGCGTCCGCGCCGTCGACGACGACGGACTCGCCAGCGGGCGCCCGCAGGGCGATGTGGGCGACCGCGCGATCCTCGGAGGTGTTGATGTGCGCGCCCGCGAACATCGCGTCCCGGCGCTCGGCCACCTTCGCCTCGCGCGCCAATTCGACGAGCAGGTGCAAGGTTTCCCGCGTGAGGCGATGCTTGCTGTAATCGATGTGCAGGTCCGCGACGTCGACGGTCAGCTCGCTGCCGCGAGCCGGGTCGTCGGCGAAGATCTCCCGCAGGTGCTGCCCCGCGATCGCGTCGAAATGCTCTTGCAGTTTCCGCCAGGCCGCCGTCGCGGTGATGTCGCTGCTCACGATCGCCGAGGTTACTCATCGCCCACCGTCCGCGCACGGCAATCTCTGCCGGAGAGTTGACCGTGGCGCGCCACCCACCCGACATACCGGCCATATCCGGCCTGCTCGCGAGGGCTGTCGCGGTGCCCGGTGATTACGCTGGGCGCATGGTGTCCGAACGCGAAGTTCTCGAATCCGTCCCGACGCAACTGTGGATCGGTGGGCCCGTAGCGGCCACCGGCGGCGGCACCTTCCCGGTGCACAATCCGGCGACCGGGGAGGTGCTGGCCCAGGTCGCCGACGCGACACCCGAAGACGCGGTGCGCGCGCTGGACGCGGCGGTCGCCGTGCAGGCCGAATGGGCGGCGCGGCCCTCGCGCGAGCGCGGCGAGATCCTGCGCACCGTGTTCGAGCAGATCACCGCGCGGGCCGAGGAGTTCGCGCTGCTGATGACCCTGGAAATGGGCAAGGCGCTGCCGGAGAGCCGCAACGAGGTCAAATACGGCGCGGAGTTCTTCCGCTGGTTCAGCGAGGAAGCCGTGCGGGTGCACGGCCGCTACCTGCACGCGCCCTCGGGCACCGGCCGGATCATGGTGCACAAGCAGCCGGTCGGGCCGTGCCTGGCGATCACGCCGTGGAATTTCCCGCTGGCCATGGGCACCCGCAAGATCGGCCCGGCGCTGGCCGCGGGCTGCACCATGATCGTCAAACCCGCCTCGGCGACCCCGCTGACGATGCTGGCGCTGGCCCGGCTGTGCAGCGAGGCCGGGCTGCCCGACGGGGTGCTCTCGGTGATCACGTCGAGCCGTTCCGGTGCGGTCACCCAGCCGCTGATCGATGATCCGCGGTTGCGCAAACTCACCTTCACCGGCTCCACCGAGGTGGGCAAGAAGCTGGTGCAGAGCTCGGCCAACGGTCTGTTGCGCACCTCGATGGAACTCGGCGGCAACGCGCCCTTCGTGGTGTTCGACGACGCCGACGTCGACGCGGCGGTCCAGGGCGCGATGCTGGCGAAACTGCGCAACGGCGGCGAGGCGTGCACCGCGGCCAATCGTTTTCACGTGCAGCAGGGGGTGCTCGAGGAGTTCACCACCAAACTGGTCGAGGCCATGAGCAACAGCGTGGTCCTCGGCCCCGGCACCGACCCGGACACCACCCTCGGCCCGCTGATCAACGAAGAACAGCTCGACACGGTGAGCGCACTCGTCGAGGACGCCGTGGCCAAGGGCGCCCAGCTCCGCCTCGGCGGCAAAGCCCCGGGCGGCCCCGGCTGGTTCTACCCGGCGACCATCCTCACCGACGTGCCGGCCCAGGCCAGGATCCGCACCGAAGAGGTCTTCGGGCCGGTCGCGCCGATCGTCGGCTTCAGCACCGAGGAGGAGGGCCTCGCCGCCGCCAACGACACCGAGTTCGGCCTCGTCAGCTACGTCTACACCCGCGACCTCGACCGCGCCCTGCGCGTCGCCGAGGGGCTCGAATCCGGCATGGTCGGCATCAACCGCGGCGTAATCTCCGACCCCGCAGCGCCTTTCGGCGGCGTCAAAGCGTCCGGCTTCGGCCGGGAGGGCGGCACCGAAGGCATCGAGGAATACCTCTCCACCAAGTACATCGCCCTCACCTGAGCAGAAAACGACCGCCCCGGGGTGAGATACACCCGGGGCGGCCTTGGGAATGCGGTTGTCGTACTGATAGCCGCATGGGTCTGTGGCCGTCTGTGGCGGCCGAGGAGGACTGTTCGAAAGTAGGTTGGGGACTGGCGGTCAGTGACCGAGACGGCCGCGCCCGAGGCGCAGCAGGAGCATGGCGAGGGTGTGGCCTTCCTGGCCGAGTTCGCTGAACCGCTCCAGCACCTTCATCTCCCGGTTGTGCACGAGCCGAGGGCCGCCGGAGGCCATCCGCGTCCGGCCGATGATCCGGGAGATCTCCGTGCGGCGCTTGATGGCGGCAAGGATCTCCGCGTCGAGGCGATCGATCTCCTTACGGAGCTTGTCGATCTCCGCGTCGCTCTGCGGCAGAGCCGAATCGGACCCAGTCGTCGTTGCGGGGGTGCTCATCATTCATCTCCTCGTGTCAGAACATGGATCGGCGGGTGAGCCCGGCTCGTTACCGATCGGTTCTTTCACCGTGAAACAGACCTGGTAGGGCCTTCGAATTGTCCCCCCAGGATGTGCGCTCAGATACAAGTGCCGCGATGACGATATCCGGTTGTCAACCGAAACGGGGGTATCGCAGGACCACTGATCATCTGGCCAGTCTGCCACGACCCCGGGGCTGTGCAAAACGTTTGGTTTTGTGAATCTGCTGAGAAGAAGGACACGGTTTCATCGCACGGGCGGCCGGGCGAGTTCACCATCCGTTCGCCGGCGCGGCACCGCACCGTCGGCGAGACAACCCGGGGCTTCAACTCTGTCGGTGCGCGCCGGTAGCGTGGATGGACGATGGACATCACGGTGGCTCCCCAGACGCAGGCCGGTCGCGCCCCACGGCCGGATTCGATCCATAACCCGCAGGTCACCGGTGGTAACGCCGAGGAAGCGCGGTCGGCTGTCGAGGAGGTGCGTGCGGTGCGAGCGCCGGTTCCGGAACCGCCGCCGTCGGTCGACGAGCAGGAGCAACGGCGTGTCGAACGGGAGCGTCGGCGCGCCGAGGAAGCCGAGCGCCTGCTCGACGGGCTCAATCCGCAGCAGCGCGCCGCGGTTGTGCACAGTGGCGCCCCGCTGCTGATCGTGGCCGGTGCCGGGTCGGGCAAGACCGCCGTGCTCACCCGCCGCATCGCCTACCTGCTCGCCGCGCGCGGCGTGACGCCCGGTCAGGTGCTCGCGATCACGTTCACCAACAAGGCTGCTGCCGAGATGCGGGAGCGGGTGACCGGACTGGTCGGCCCGCGGGCCAACAACATGTGGGTATCGACGTTCCACTCCAGTTGTGTCCGAATATTGCGCATGCAAGCCGCCCTGTTGCCGGGCATGAATTCGAATTTCTCCATCTACGATGCCGATGATTCGCGGCGACTGCTCACCATGATCAGTCGTGACTTCGATATCGACACGAAGAAATACACGGCACGACTGCTGGCGACCGCGATCTCGAATCTCAAGAACGAGCTCATCGGGCCGCAGCAGGCCACCGCGGACGCCGAGTCGGATGAAACCGAACTGCCCGCCCTGGTCGCGCGGGTCTACGTCGAGTACCAGCGGCGGTTGCGCGCGGCCAACGCCCTCGACTTCGACGACCTGATCGGCGAGACGGTGGCCCTGCTGCAGAACCACCCACAGGTCGCCGAGTACTACCGGCGTCGCTTCCGGCATGTGCTGGTCGACGAATACCAGGACACCAACCACGCGCAATACGTGCTGGTGCGCGAACTCGTCGGGCATCACCGGGCCGAGCGCACCGAGGACCAGGCGCCGCCGAGCGAACTGTGTGTGGTGGGTGACGCGGACCAGTCGATCTACGCGTTCCGCGGTGCCACCATCCGCAACATCGAAGAGTTCGAGCGCGACTTCCCGGACGCGGAAACCATTCTGCTGGAACAGAACTACCGGTCCACCCAGCACATTCTCTCCGCCGCCAACGCGGTGATCTCGCGCAACGAGAACCGGCGCGACAAGAAACTGTGGACCGACTCCGGCGAAGGCGACCTGATCACCGGCTATGTCGCCGACAACGAACACGACGAGGCGTCCTTCGTGGCGCGGGAGATCGATCGGCTGGTCGATCAGGGCGAAGCCAACTACTCCGACGTCGCGGTGTTCTACCGGACCAACAACAACTCCCGTGCGCTGGAAGAAATCTTCATCCGGATGGGCCTGCCGTACAAGGTGGTCGGCGGCGTCCGGTTCTACGAGCGCAAGGAGGTCCGCGATATCGTCGCGTACCTGCGGGTGCTGGAGAACCCCGACGACGCGGTGAGCCTGCGCCGGATCCTCAACACGCCCCGTCGCGGTATCGGCGACCGGGCCGAAGCCTGCGTCGCCGTGCACGCCGAGCAGCGTGGCATCGGGTTCGCCGCGGCGCTGCGGGACGCGGCGGACGGCAAAGTGGCGCTGCTGAACACCAGGGCCCAGCGCGCGATCGCCGGCTTCCTCGACCTGCTCGAGGAGATCCGGGCCGCGGGCGTACAGGAGGACCTGGACTTCCCCGACGTCGGGAATGTGGTCGACGCGGTGCTGGAGCGCACCGGCTACCGCGGCGAACTGGAGGCCTCCGACGATCCGCAGGACGGCGCCCGGCTGGACAACCTCAACGAACTCGTCAGCGTCGCACGGGAATTCAGTTCCGAAGCGCACAACAACGCGGAGGCGGCCCGGGAAGAGGGACTGCTGCCCGAGGTCGCCGAGGGCGAACCCGACCCCGGATCGCTCGCCGCGTTCCTCGAACGGGTCTCGCTGGTCGCCGACACCGACCAGATCCCGGACGAAGGCACCGGCGTGGTCACCATGATGACGCTGCACACGGCCAAGGGCCTGGAGTTCCCCGTGGTGTTCGTGACCGGTTGGGAAGACGGCCAGTTCCCGCACATGCGGGCACTCGGCGACCCGACCGAACTGGCCGAGGAACGCCGCCTCGCCTACGTCGGAATCACCCGGGCCAGGAAGCGGCTGTACCTGAGTCGCGCGGTCGTGCGCTCCGGTTGGGGACAACCGGTGTCCAACCCGGAATCCCGCTTCCTCCAAGAGATTCCGGGCCACCTGATCGATTGGCGGCGACTGGAGCCTGCCGGATCCCCGGCGAGCCGGGGCATCCGCAGGCGCGGCGACAGCGACGGCATGGAACGCGACTGGACCCGCGGCGACGGCTGGTCCGAACGCCCCGGCGTGCGTCCCGATCGGGGCCCGCGCCGCCCGGCGCCCGGTGCCGTGGGCAAGAACAACGCGAATCTGGTACTCGCCGTGGGCGATCGGGTCAGCGACGACAAGTACGGTCTCGGCAAGGTGGTCGCCGCCGAGGGCTTCGGCCCGTTGGCGACCGTCACCATCGACTTCGGTACCGCGGGCAAGATCCGGCTCATCCCGCAATACAGCAGGACGCTCGTCAAACTCTGAGCGGCGGTCGTACGGCAGGGCTGTTCGGCCCTGTCGTGCCGCCCGGGCACGGCGGTAGGGTCCGGACCATGGACACGGTCGCGCAACACATCCTGTGGTTGTTCCCGATGCTGTGGCTGGGCATGGTGCTGGCCATCTCGTTCCTCGAGGCGCCGTTGAAGTTCCGTGCGCCCGGGATCACGGTGCCGCTCGGTCTGGGCATCGGGCGCTTGGTGTTCCGCGCGCTGAACGCCGTCGAAGCGGTACTCGCGGTGCTGCTGGTGATCGCAGCAGCGATCGTCGAGGCCACCACCGGCACCTGGATCTGGTTGCTCCTCGCCGTGGTCGTGCTGGCAGGACAGATCGTGCTCGTGCGCCCGCCCCTCAGCAAACGAGCCGACCGAGTACTTGCCGGTGCAGAGCTGCCCCGCTCCCATGCGCATTTCTGGTACATCGGGTTGGAAGTGGTGAAGGTTGTCGGGCTGATCGGGTTGGGGATCAGCGCTGTGCCGTAGGGGCATTCTTGTGTCCGGCCGGTGCCGGATGCCGGCGGTGGGTTCGGGGCGCTGAGGTCACGGTCGATCGGTGTAGGAGACGATTGCAGCGGCGGAGGGGCCGGGGGTTTCCTCAGCGGGGGAGGAGGTCTGTCAGTGCTTCGTCGAGGGTGGGGTAGCGGAAGACGAATCCGTTGTTGCGGAGCACTTCTGAGGTGGCGTGGCGGCCGGTGAGTCCGAGTGCCGGGTCGGTGCGAAGGAAGACCGCGCCGATCCTCAGGATCGCGGTCGGGGTGGGCGGTGCGGGCGGACGGCGCAGATGTCTGCGCAGTGCCGCCATCAGGTCGCGGTTGCGTACCGGAAAGTCGGTGGCGGCCACCAGGATTCCACCTGGCAACGGCACCGCTGGAGCCAAGCCCAGGGCGGCGCGAACGATGGCGAGCCAGTCCTCCACGTGGATCCAGCTGAACCACTGGTCGCCCGGCCCCACCCGGCCGCCGAGCCCGGCTTTCGTCAACTGGCTCAGTCGTTTCAGCGCGGGCGCCTGCGGGTCGAGCACGATCGAGGTACGCAGCACCGTCGAGTGCGCGGCGTTGGCCCCCTCGAACGCCTGCTCCCACGGCTGCGCCACCCCGGTCATCTGCGGCAACCCGACCGGCAGCGGAGTTGTTTCCGTACAACGGGTTTCGCCCGCATCCGACCAGATGGCGGTGGTACTGGCCTGCACCCAATAGTCGATCGGCTGTTCCAGCGTGGCGGCGGCCTCGACCAGGGCGCGGGTGGAATCCACCCGGCTGCGCCGCAATTCGTCTACATTGCGCTGCGTCGGCCGGCAATCGACCAGCTTGCCTGCCAGATTGATGATCGCGGTCTGGCCTGGATTGCGCAGGGCAGCAACCCAATCGCCGACTGTCCTGCCGTCCCATTCCACCTGCGTGAAGGGTAACCCGGGATCACGCCGCCGAGTGAGAATCGTCACCCGATGGCCACGGCAGGCCAGATCGGCGGCAATGTGCTTGCCCAATGCGCCGGTGCCCCCGGCGATTACGACCGACAGAGCCTTCGCCGCAGGTTCCAGACCGGCCAAGCGGGCCAGTCGCGCGAAGCAGACGCGGGCATCGGTCTCCAGCAGCGAGCCGACCACCGCCCGCGCGATCCCCGCCGAAGGCCCGGTGAACGTGAGTTCCTGCCTGATCTCCGTCCCGCCGTCACGCGGCGTCAACGTCCAAGCCAGCCGCATCCGGCCCGCCGGTTCCGGCTGCTCGATCGCCAGCGCCCGCCCCGGCACCAGCGTGCTGATCACGAACGGCGGTGCCGTCCGCCCGTGCAACGCCTCGAAAATCCGCCCCCTCGGCAGATAGTCCCCCGTCGTCCCCACCGCGACCGCCCCATGCAGCCGCGCCGAGGTCACCGCGGGATTCCACTCCGACCACCGCCGCGGATCCCCCACCACCCCCCAAACGACATCCGTTGGCGCCGCAACAAACTGGGTGTACACCGTTGTACTAGCCATACCCCCGACGCTAGCCCCGCCCCCCGCCGAACAGTACGTGCGCATCATCACCCACCCGCTCCGGCAATTCGTCTGCCTCAACCCTGCCTCCGAAAACCCCAACTTTCGACACCTCCGTCCCAGCCCCCGTGCCTGCGCCCGCACCCCGCCGCGCCACGCTTGGCCGCGCCGAACCTGCGCTTGCGGCCGAGCCTGCGCCTGCGCTTGGGCCGCGTTGAACCCCGGCCCTCGTCCGTGCCTGCGCTGCGCTTGCACCTGCGTCGGCGCCCGCGTTGCGGCCGTGCTGCGTCGACGTTTGGCCCGCGTCGCTTTGCCCGCGCTTGCGTCGGTCCCTGCCCGCCGCTTGCGCCTGCGCTTGGTCGCGCCCGCCTCTGCTCGCGCTTGGTACTGCTCGCGCCCGCGTCCGCCTTGTGCCCGCGCTTGCGGTTACGCTGCTCGCGGCCACGTCCGCGTCTGGACCTGCGACCGCGTTGCGTCGACGCTTTGCCCGCGCTTGCGCCTGACCCCGGCGGTCGGCTTGCGCATCGAGGCCGTCGAAAGGCTCGGAGCTGAGCGCTGAATCCCGCTCGAGGGCATGATTCAGGCGCTGCATCGGTCGGCTTCGGGTGTGGCGGACGCGAGCGACCGCCGGAGCCCGGGTTGAAACTCGAACAATTCAGCGGAGCAGTCCGAAGGCCGAGGGAACGTGCTCTGATGCGCGGGACCTTGTTCCCAAACCGATGGCAGATTCGGGCCGAGCCCGTTCGCGTGCGCGCCAGGCAATTCGCGTGTACCGAGGTCTGCGCAGGTGCGGACTGTTCGGATACGGGCCGAGGTGTTCGTACATGTGCACGGGCATCTGTGCTGTCGCTCTGCCTGGGTGGTGTGCGCTTCGTTCGCCTGTGTGGCGGGAGGTCTGTGCTGGTGGGAGCGGTGCGCTCTTGAAGTAGAACGATCGGTGCACTACCGTCCGGGGTGACTACGGCGTGGGTCGTGAGGAGGAGCGGTGCGTCGGATACTGTGCACGATCCAGCAGGGGAGCCTGAACCGGTCTAGATGCCGGGCTGCCGAGCGTGTCTTGGCCGAGGCCTACCGGCAGGCGCTGGACGGCGGCGAGCGGGTGATCGTGGTGTGGTGCGAGATCCCGCGGGGCCAGTCCTTCACCGACAACCATCCCTCGACCATGTCGTGGGTGCTCGTCGAAACCGAGGACGGCCTGCCTGCCGCTCGCCGCGAACCTGCAATGCGCGCGATGAGCGAGGCCTGGAACACCGTCACGGGGGCCGGGCCCAACGACCTCATGCTCGCTCTGGTCGACACCTCGCTGATCGCCCGCTATCTGCACCTCAACCGCGACCGCATCCGCCCCACCGCCCGCCCCGTCTTCCTCCTCCGCACCCTCACCCACCTCGCCGTCTCCCGTACCACCCAGGGCCGCTTCGCAATCCCCGCGAACCATCCCCGGAGCTGATATGCCGTCGACAACGTCCACCGCCGCACCCACCCAGGCACCGCCCCTCCGTTCGCTGCCTCCACCTCACCCAGGGGCCGGCGATCTCCGCGAATCGTGATCGGAGTTGACGCGCTGCTATGCAACGTCGCCGGTCGTGCTGCCTAGACATCGGCACGCAGCAGGCTGTCTGTCGTCTCGTGCGGAGTCGACTCGCAGGTCCTGTGATTCGCGGTCGGAGCTGACATGCCGCTCTACCACGTCGCTCGTCGTACCTGCCTAGACACCCTCGTCCAGCGTGCCGTCTGTCGCCTTGCGCGGAGTCGACTCGCAGGTCCTGTGATTCGCCGTCGGAGCTGACATGCCGCTCTACCACGTCGCTCGTCGTACCTGCCTAGACCCCCTCGTCCAGCATGCCGTCTGTCGCCTTGCGCGGAGTCGACTCGTGAGTCCTGCGAATCGTGATCGGAGTTGACATGCCGCTCTACAACATTGCTTGCCGTGTCCGCCCGGATGCCGCCACGCACGCAGCCGTCGCGGCTGCTGTCACCGCCACTCACTGTGAGATCACCGGCGCGCCATCGGCATTCGTCAGCGTGGTCCTGCTCCACGGCCACGCGCTCCGCCGCGGCATCGAACTGTCCGTCATCGCGGGCGTCCGCGGTGGCGGAAACCGCACCCCCGACCTGTTCGCCCGCCTGGAACACGCCATGCAAACCGCCATCGCCACAGCCGCAGGGATGGCACCCTCCGCCGTTGAGATCACCCTCATCGAATTCGCCGCCAGCTGGATCATGGAAGGCGGCGAAGTCCTACCCGAACCAGGCGAAGAAGGAACCCGGCGCACCCCCTGACGCAGGCGCCCACCGTCCCGACGCCGGCGCCGACCTTTCGCCACCGACTTCGTCGAGTCGACACAGCTGGTCGGTTGATCAGGAGGAACTGGTGGCGGGGCCCTCTCGGCCGATGCCGCCACCATTTCCTCCTGATCAATCGACCAAAGGAAACGCCGCGCGACACGCCCGCAGCGGCTGCCCCGCCAACCCGCCGACCGTGCGGCAGCCGTTCTCACCCTGCCCTCGCGGCGGCATCCCACTGCGAATGCGTCCGCATCGGCTGAGAAACCCCCGCCGCCATCAACCGACCATCTGAACACGCCGCTTCCCGCACCCGTTCTTGCTCCTCGGCGAAGCGGCGCCGATACACATAAAACCTGTCCCGGCTGATCCCCAGCTCGGCACACACTCCAACGACCGTGGCCCGCCCAGCAGCAACCTCGGCGAACACAGCAGCAAGCCTCTGCTCCATCGTGACTACCTTCTGGCCCATCAATGAACACTCATCGATCGACCGATCAGTGTCCGGGATGTCCTGTCACCGAAGTGTCAGGGATGTGCTGTCAGTTGAGACTCGCTGCGGCGTGCCAAAGCGAGTGCGGCAACCCAGAACGAGTGCGGCAACCCAGAACGAGTGCGGCAATCCAGAACGAGTGCGGCAAATCAGAACCGGTGCGTCAACGTCAAGCGGGTGCAGCGAACCCAACGGGCATGGTGCGCCGCGGCCACGTAAACCCAGAACCGGTGCGTCAACTCAGAACGGGTGCGTAAGCACCGAACCGGGTGCAGCAGCGCAGAACTCACGCCGTCAGCTCTGCTCCGACACCTGCCGTACGGAAACCCCGAACCTAGTCCCGCTGCGGGCCCAAGCTGATTCCGCGGGTGGCCAACCAGGGCACCGGGTCGATCTTGTCGGAACCGTTCAACCACACTTCGAAGTGGCAGTGCGGGCCGGTGGAGAAGCCGCGGTTGCCGATGGTGGCGATCTGGTCGCCGGCCATGACGCGCTGGCCCTGGGAGACCGTGGCGGTGTCGATGTGGCCGTAGATGGTGACGGTGCCGTCGTCGTGCAGCAGGCGAACCCACATGCCGAAGCCGGCGGCGGGGCCCGCTTCGATGACGGTGCCGTCGGCGACGGCGACGATCGGGGTGCCGATCGGGCCGGCGATATCGATGCCGAGATGCTGTACGCCCCAGCGGGCGCCGAAGCCGGAGGTGAAGTTACCGGCGGCGAACTTGGTGAACAGGGGGCGCAGTTTCGCGGCTTCCGCGGCGGCCATGTCCTGCGCGTACTTCTGACCCTTTTGCAGGATGTCGTTGAAGTCGCCGAGGTGGGTGGGCCCGGAGGCGTTGAGGATCTGCGGCGACTCCGCCGAGACGGCGGGGTCGGCGAGGCTGACCGATTGGGCGGCGATCTCGTGGATCTGCCCGGCGGCCTCGTAGTCGACGGCCTGACTCGGCTGTTCCGGCGAGGCGAGGGCGGCTTGTCCGGCGGCGACCACGGCACCAGCGGCGACGGCGGCCACCGCGGCGCGACCCTTTAGGGCGGCGGGCGGGGCGGGCAGCCGATGCGCGCCACCACGTTTGGCGGGGCGGCGGCCGGGAATCACGGTCGGTGTAGCCGGAGTGTCCGGGGTTTCGGTCTCGGCTTCGGGCGCCCAGGATTCTTCCGGCGCCCAGGTGCCGTCTTCGGGTGCCCAGGTCTCTTCTTCGGCCCAGGCGTCGCCCGAGTTCCAGGCGCCGCCGTCGGACCAGGACTCCTGCTGCGACCAGGTGTCTTGCGGCGCCCACGAATCCTGCTGGGACCACGAGTCGTTCGTGGACCAGGCGTTGTCGCGGGAGCTGTAGTCCACCGGCGCCGCCGCGGCAGGCGCGGCGTAGAGCGAGTTCCGTTGCCGGTCAACCGACGGACCACGGGACGTGCCTTGTGCGGCCTGCGCGCCGAAGGATTCGTCGTCGCGATAACGATGACCGGTCCGGGCGCGATGTTCAGGAATAAGGGCGGAGCGATGGTTCATCGGCTGTGCCACATCGTGAAGCGGGAGATGTTCGCGGGGCCGAGGTGCCTGCTGATCAGCGGCTTCGACGGGTCAACTGCGGAACGGCTCTCCATCTGCGGAGTGCTGTGCTGCGTCAAGCTTGCCGTCCTCCTAGTCGTGACCGTGCTGTGACATCGACCGCAATGACGGTAACGAAACGATTGCAGGGTCCGCAAGCGCTGCGGCCCATCTGTCCGAACATGTGAGATTGATCACGCTAACAGCACGGAATATCTATCTGTGCATTGGGCATGCGGGCGCGACTTTTCGACGACGACGTGTAGTAGATCCGGCTGTGTGCGCGGGTTCGGCGGGTCTACCTGGCGCGGTGCCAGCAACCTACTCGCGAGTAGCGTTGGCCAGCGGTTTTTCCGCCGCGCGTATCGGCCCGTGACCTGCGCCACTTAGGATGAACGTGGCCGATTGGCCGTCCATGTGACTGATTAGAGTCCGACCCGACCCGCTTCCGACGTCGGGCCGCCAACAAAGACGTTGTCATCACAACGCAGACGAGACGGTGAGTACATGGATCTCTTCGAATATCAGGCGAAGGAGCTCTTCGTTAAGCACGGAGTGCCTTCGTCCGAGGGCCGCGTCACGGACACGGCCGAGGACGCCCGCGCCATCGCGGAGGAAATCGGCAAGCCGGTGATGATCAAGGCTCAGGTCAAGGCCGGTGGCCGTGGCAAGGCGGGCGGCGTCAAGTACGCCGCGACCGCGGACGACGCGTTCACGCACGCGCAGAACATCCTCGGCCTGGATATCAAGGGCCACATCACCAAGAAGATCCTTGTCGCCGAAGCCAAGGACATCGCGGAGGAGTACTACATCTCCTTCCTGCTCGACCGGTCCAACCGCACCTACCTGGCCATGTGCTCGGTGGAAGGCGGCATGGAGATCGAAGAGGTCGCCGCGACCAAGCCCGAGCGCCTCGCCAAGGTTCCCGTCGACGCCGTCAAGGGCGTCGATCTCGCGTTCGCCCGCTCGATCGCCGAGCAGGGCCACCTGCCCGCCGACGTGCTCGACGCCGCGGCCGTGACCATCCAGAAGCTGTGGGAGGTGTTCGTCAAGGAGGACGCCACCCTGGTGGAGGTCAACCCGCTGGTGCGCACCCCCCAGGACGAGATCCTCGCCCTGGACGGCAAGGTCACCCTGGACGAGAACGCCGAGTTCCGGCACGCGGACCACGAGGCCTTCGCGGACAAGGACGCGACCGATCCCTTGGAGCTCAAGGCCAAGGAGAACGACCTCAACTACGTCAAGCTCGACGGTGAGGTCGGCATCATCGGCAACGGTGCCGGTCTGGTCATGTCGACCCTCGACGTGGTCGCGTACGCGGGCGAGAACCACGGCGGCGTCAAGCCCGCCAACTTCCTCGACATCGGTGGCGGCGCCTCGGCCGAGGTGATGGCCGCGGGCCTGGACGTCATCCTCGGTGACGCACAGGTCAAGAGCGTGTTCGTGAACGTCTTCGGTGGCATCACCGCCTGTGACGCGGTCGCCAACGGCATCGTCAAGGCGCTGGAGATCCTGGGCGCCGAGGCGAACAAGCCGCTGGTCGTCCGGCTCGACGGCAACAAGGTGGACGAGGGCAGGCAGATTCTCGTCGATGCCGCGCACCCGCTGATCACGCTCGCGCAGACAATGGACGAAGGCGCCGACAAGGCCGCCGAACTGGCAGCGGCCAAGTAAGGAACCCGGATATGTCTATCTTCCTCAACAAGGATTCGAAGGTCATCGTCCAGGGCATCACCGGTGGCGAGGGCACCAAGCACACCGCGCTGATGCTCAAGGCCGGCACCCAGGTCGTCGGTGGCGTCAACGCGCGCAAGGCGGGCACCACCGTCGCGCACACCGACAAGGACGGCAACGCGGTCGAGCTGCCGGTGTACGGCACCGTCGCCGAGGCCATCAAGGAGACCGGCGCCGACGTCTCCATCGCGTTCGTGCCGCCGAAGTTCGCCAAGGACGCCATCATCGAGGCCATCGACGCGGAGATCCCGCTGCTGGTGGTCATCACCGAGGGCATCCCGGTGCAGGACACCGCGTTCGCGTGGGCCTACAACGTGGAGAAGGGCAACAAGACCCGGATCATCGGCCCGAACTGCCCCGGCATCATCACCCCCGGCGAGGCGCTGGTCGGCATCACCCCGGCCAACATCACCGGCAAGGGCCCGGTCGGCCTGGTGTCCAAGTCGGGCACCCTGACCTACCAGATGATGTACGAGCTGCGTGATTTCGGATTCTCCACCGCCATCGGCATCGGCGGCGACCCGGTCATCGGCACCACCCACATCGACGCCATCGAGGCGTTCGAGAAGGACCCGGAGACCAAGCTGATCGTGATGATCGGCGAGATCGGCGGCGACGCCGAGGAGCGGGCCGCGGCCTACATCAAGGCCAACGTCACCAAGCCGGTCGTCGGCTACGTCGCGGGCTTCACCGCCCCCGAGGGCAAGACCATGGGCCACGCGGGCGCCATCGTCTCCGGCTCGGCCGGCACCGCCCAGGCCAAGAAGGACGCGCTGGAGGCCGCGGGCGTGAAGGTCGGCAAGACGCCGTCCGAGACCGCCGCGCTGGCGCGCGAGATCCTGGAGAAGGCCAGCGTCGAGGTCTGACAGCCGGCGCAGCACCGAACGAAGGCCGCCTCCCGATTCCGGGGGCGGCCTTCGTCATGTATGGCGGTGGGCTCGACCTGGGCAGGAGCCGAGCGGCCTGACCGACCATCTGCAGATTTCCGGGTCGCGGGACGTTACTCGCCCGCGTAGGGGATACGAGACCGGCGCGTGTTCGGTTCAGTACGAAGTTTTCACCGGCCGCGAGCAGACGGCGGCATAGCGGACAGGGCATGCTTGTCAGCGTGGATGTGCTGGTGTTGGGTCCAGTGCAGGCGTGGGCTGACGGTGTAGCGGTGACCGTCGATCGGCCGCTGGAACGGGCAGTGTTGGTGCGATTGGCGTTGGCGAATCGCGTTCCGGTGCCGGACGGGCGGCTGGCCGAGGATTTGTGGGGGGCCGAGGTCGAGCGGCCGGTGCAGCGGCTGCGGGTCGTGGTGTCGCGGCTGCGCGCTGCGCTCGGACCGTTGGCGGACGTGATCGGACGGACCTCCGCGGGATATCAGGCGCGGGTGAGCGCGACGGATCTGCTCGACGCGGAGGCGGCCGCGCAACGGTTGCATACCGCGCGCCGGGCGGGTGATTACCGCACCGTGGCAAGCGCGGCGCGGGAGGCGCTCGCGCTGTGGCGTGGACCCGCGCTCGCCGATCTGCGGACCATTCCGTTCGCGGCGGCCGAGGGCGAACGACTCGACGATTGGCGATTATCGCTGACCGTGGCGGGCCTGGAGGCCAATCTCGAACTCGGCGCGGCCGGTGAGGTGGTCACGGAGCTGACCGGGCTGGTGGCGCGGCACCCGCTGCACGAGCCGCTGTCCTGTCTGCTGGCCTTGGCGTTGTATCGCACCGGACGGCAGGCCGACGCGCTGGAACGGCTGGCACGGTTGCGGCGCGCGCTGTCGGAGGAACTGGGCGTGGACCCCGCACCCGACACCGCGCAACTGGAACTGCGCATCCTGGACCATGATCCGGCGCTGCGGGCCGCTGCGGGCCGGGGAGTCGAGCCGATCGACATGGGGCGTGCCGAGGTGAGCGCCGCGCGGACAGGCGACTCGGCGGTGGCCGAACCGCGGCCGGGCGTGGTACTGGCCGCGCCGTTGACCAGCTTTGTCGGTCGTGGTCGCGAATTCGCCACGCTCACCGCCCGGCTCGCCGAACCGGCCCGCACGACGCTGGTCGGGGTCGCGGGCAGTGGCAAGTCACGATTGGCCGCCGAACTCGCGCGGTCGATCAGCGCGTCCGGTCGGCCGGTGGTGCTGGTCGAACTGGCGCCGCTCGGTCGTGCCGAGGACGTATTGCCCGCTGTGGCAGCGGCTTTGGCCGCGGCTGGGTTGGCCACGGAGGGTGCGATCGATGCGAACGGGCCGTTGCCCGGAATCGTCGCGGCGCTCGGCGCGGCCCCCGGCGCGCTCCTGGTGCTCGACAACGCGGAGCACGTCCTCGATTCGGTGGCCGAACTCGTCACGGCCGCAGCGGGATTCAGTGTGCTGATCACTTCGCAACGGCCACTCGGGGTACCGGGGGAGTCGGTGTATCCGCTGGGGGCGCTGGACCGCAGCGTCGGCGTGGCGCTGTTCATCGAGCGCGCCGGCCTGCACGGCCTGGTGACCGCGGCCGAGCGGGACGAGCTGGTGGCGATCTGCGCCGCGGTCGACTGGCTGCCGCTGGGCATCGAGCTGGCCGCCGGCCTCACCAGAACGCTGACGATTTCCCAACTGGCACAACGGATCGACGATCGGGTTCGGCTGTTGGTCGGCGGCGCGCGCGACGCCGCGGGCGGGCGGCACACCAGCCTGCGCGTTGCCCTGGATTGGAGCCACGAACTACTGGCCGAACGGGAACAGACGGTATTGCGCAGGCTCGGGGTGTTCGCGGGCGGCTGCACGCTGGAGGCGGCCGAGGCGGTGCTACCGGATGCGGACATCGAGTCCGGCGATATCGCCCCCGCACTCGCCGATCTGGTGAACCGGAGCCTGGTCACCGTGCAGAACGTGGGGGCGACAAGAAGATTCGTGCTGCTGGAGACGGTGCGCGACTACGCCCTGTCCCGGCTCGCCGCCGCCGCGGAGACCGAGGATCTGCGCGCCAGGCACCTGCGCTGGTGCCGCGACCTGGTGCGCTCGATCGGCGCGTCCGACGATTTCGCCGCCGCCGAATCGGTGGCGGCCGTCTTCGCGGAGTGGCCGAACATCCTTGCCGCGCTGGAACAGTCGCCGGGCACCGCACGCGCCGCCGACGCTCTGCGGCTCGCGGTCGACATGCATGTGCCCTGGCTGGCCCGGGCCTGGTTCCGGGAGGCGCAACGCCACTACGCGGTGCTGACGGAGAATGCGGTGCCGACCGAAAACGCGGCCCGCACCGAAGCCGTCGCCCTTACGCCGCACGAGTTGGCAGAGGCGTTGAGTCACTACGGTTTCCACACTTTGATGACCGGCGACCTCGATACCGCCGCCGCGCAGCTGGCCCGCGCCGGCGCGGTGGCCGAGCCGCTGGACGACGCGGAGCTCGCCCAGACGGTGCGGTACTACCAGGGCATCGTCGACATCGAACGCGGCAGGTTGCCCGAGGCGATCGAGCGTTTGCAGCAGGGCGAACATCTGGCCGTGCGCGACACCCAGGGCGCGTCGTTCGCCGACGCGCTCGGCACGGCGTTGCTGTACGCGGGCGATCCGGCCGAGGCACTGGCCGCGTACACCCGCTCCACCAAGGTGGACGCGGTGCACGAGGACGAGCACGGCCTTTCACGTGGGCTGAGCAACCAGGCCAAAGCCCTGCTCGAGCTCGGCCGGCTGGACGAGGCACTCGCGGCTGTGGCGGAATCCGATCGCTACGCGCGCCGCCTGGACGATCGGCAGATCCTGCCGCTGAACGATCTCACCCGCGCCGGCGCCGCGCTCGCCACCGGTCAGCTCGACGCGGCGGAATCCTATTGCCGTGCCGCACTCGCCCACGAGGAGGAGGCGACCGGTTTCGCCAGGGTCGACCTGGCCGATGTGCTCCTCGCCAAGGGCGAACCGGCTGCGGCCCGGGCGCTGCTCGACGAGTTCATGGCCGCCGCGCCGACCGGGGTGCCGTTGTTCGCCGCCCGCGCGGTCACCGTGACAGCGCGGCAGGCGGAAGGCGATCACGCGGGCGCCCGCGCGCTGCGGGCCGAACTCCGCACCGAGTTCGCTGCCGCCGGTTTCGGCTGGCGTCGCTATGCCGACCGGCTGTCCGGCCCCGAGCCGCAGTCGTGAAAATGCTTCCTACCTCGTGAAATGTAGGTGAAAGCGCGCTGAGACGGCCGGCCGGGAGTCTGGTTCGCACAACGCCATACACCCGTAGAGGAAGCAACGATCATGACCACTCCCCGCATTGCGGCCGCACGCGTCGCCGCGACCGCCGCACTGACCGTCGCCGGCTTGCTCGGCACCCTCGCCCCCGCGCACGCGGGTCCGTTCGACAGCGGCTCGGCCGCCCCCGCGGCCCCTGGCAACCTCGGCCCGTTCGAATACGAGCACCAGTGCCTCGGCCGCGGCAACCAGGGTGTCGAGGCCGGCGAGTGGCAGGACTTCGACTGCGTCGGCAGCTACGGCGCCTGGCGACTCGTCCCCCGCTGACGACCGCACTTCAGCGCTATCCGACCGACCACGAAGGAATTCGATATGACCATCGCACGTTTCGCGGCCGTCGCCGCGATCACCTTCGCCGGACTGTTCGGCGCCGGACTGACCGACGGCATCGCCGCGGCGGCACCGGAGCAGACCGGTCTCGGCCCGTACGAGCAATTGGCGACCTGCGAACGCCAGGGCAATCTCGGCATGGAGAACGGCGAATGGGCCGACTACACCTGCGAGGGCACCCCCGGGGCGTGGTACATCAAGCCGCAGTACTGATGGGTGCCTATGGCCCGGCGTCGTGTCCGTTCGATGACACGGCCCCGGGCCGTCGCGCGTCCCTGGCCGGACAAGGTCGCGGGAACTGCTTCCACGAGGTAGTGCTTGCCGTCGGCAAACGGCCTGCGACCTGCTCGGAAACGGACGATCGTGCCGTCCGGCCGGTCCGTTGAGGGTGACCTGGGCGGGCGAGTGCAGTAGCGTCAGGAGAAGATCCAGCCAGCACAGACCACGTATGACTCGACCTAGGAGACGACGACATGTCATACCCGTCCGGGGGCTCCGGGTACAACACACCCGCGCCATCCACATCCGCAAGCTTCGGTTCGACGGCAGGTGGTGCCAGCTCCGGCTCGAGCGCGTCCGGTGCTGAGTCCAAGGGTCTGCCGTTCTTCCTGGTGGTCGGTGTCGCCGCGCTCGGTGTGATCAACTTCCTGCTCGGTTTCGTGCCCTACATCGGCACCAAGCCGGTCGACTTCGGCGGCACCCGGGTTTCCGGTAGCGAGACGGCCAGCCTGTTCGAGGCGTCCGGTGCCGCGCTGCTCGGCATCCTGCTGCTCGGTGGTCTGCTCGCCGCGCTCTCGCTGCTGCCGAAGCAGAGCTGGACCGGGGCCTCCGCGGCCGGGTCCACCGCGGGTTTCCTCGCGCTGCTGCTGCACTCGTTCACGCTCAGTGACGGCATCGAGCTGAAGTGGGGCGCCTACATCCTGCTCGTGCTCGCCTTCGCGCAGGCCGCGCTGGCGATCGGTGCGGTGCTGTTCGAATCGGGCATCGTCAAGGCTCCCGCGCCGCGTCCAGCCGCCCCGGCGACGCAGGGTTACGCCCAGGGCGGTTACGGCCAGCAGCAGCCCGGCGCGTCGTTCGGCCAGAGCCAGCCCGGCTACGGTCAGCAGCAGGGTTACGGTCAGCAGCAGCCCGCCCAGTCGTACGGCCAGCAGTCTCCTTACGGCCAGCAGGCCGGTTACGGTGCGGCACAGCAGGCTTCGCCGTACGGCCAGAGCCAGCCGGGCCAGCCCGCGTACGGTCAGCAGCCGGGCCAGGCCTACGGTCAGCAGCCGTCCTACGGCCAGCCGACCACGGCTTTCGGTGCGGCGCAGCAGGGTTCGCCGTACGGCCAGAGCCAGCCGAGTCAGCCGAGCGTGCCGCAGGCCCGCCCGGACGAGGGCGCCACGCAGCATTTCGGCTCGTCCCAGCAGCCCGCCCAGCAGTCGCCGTACGGTGCGTCGAACTACGGGCAGCCGAGTCAGCCGGGCGCGCAGCAGTCTGCGCAGCCGTTCGGCGGGGAGCAGAGCGGCGATCCGGCCTCCGACGCCACCCAGGCGTTCCGGCCGTCCGAAGACAACAAGTAGCAGTCCTTCCCGGCGCGAGTTCGCGGCGCGCCTGACCCGCTCGCGCCGGGGAAGCTGCCACGCTGAATTGTCATGAACGCCCCCAGGAACTCCCTCGCGCGCCGGACCGCCGAGTCCCGCGGTGTGCCGCAAGCGCACGCCGATGCCGAAGGGGCCGGGTTTCTGTCGCTGACCCCGGAGCGCGCCCGGGTCCTCGTGCTGGTCGCCGGACGACCGGCCACCTACGCGCTCACCGCGATCATCGTCCTCATGCTCGCCGCCCTGTTCTCCTCGGGCAGCAATCTGTCCGGCACCTCGGGTGCTATCGCCGCGGGATGGCTTGGCGTGCATCAGGTTCCGCTGGTGATCGGCAAGACCTCGCTCGGCCTGCTGCCGTTGCTGCCGACGGCGCTCGTGGTCTGGCTGGCCGGCCGCGAATGCGCGCGAGCGGTCGAACCCGGCAGTACCCGAGCCGATCTCGGCTGGATCGTCGGCGCCGCGCTGGCCGGGCCCCTGTTGATCACGGCCATCTGTCTCGCGGTCGCCGAGGACGCCTCCGGCGTCGTCGCGTTGCAACCGCCGAACACGCTCGCCGCCTTCGCGTGGGTCGCCGGGCTGTATCTGGTTGCGGCCCTTGGCGGGATCGCGACCGCCAACCGGCGAGGGGTCTTCGCGCTGCTGCGCCTACCGGATTGGGCGATATCCGGAATGTATGGCGCGGGCCGTGCGGTGCTGCGCCTGCTCGGCTCCGCGGTGGTGCTCACGCTCGTGTCGTTTCTGCTGCACGTCTCGCGGGTCGGCGACACCTACGCCGGGGCGGGCAACGCCGCGGGCGTGCTCGGGCTGACCCTGCTCTCGCTGGCTTATCTGCCGAATCTGGTGGTGCAGGCGGTCGGTGTGCTCGTCGGGTCGACCGCGCAGATCGGTGCCGCCTCGTTCGGCCTGTTCGCCGTGGTGGGCGGGCCGATTCCGGCGCTGCCGCTGCTGGTGGCGGTGCCGACCGGACCCGCGCCCGCCTGGTGGCCGGTGCTGCTGCTGATCCCGGCGGGGATCGGGGCGCTCGGCGGGCTCGATCTCGCGCGACGCTCGACCGACCGGATCGGCGCGCCGTGGGCCACGCTGAGTTCGGCCGCGCTGGCGACCCTGGTCCTGGTGTTGCTCGCGGCGGTGGCAGGCGGCGAACTCGGCACCTTCGGCCGGGTCGGACTGGACCTGCCGATCTTCGCCGCGGTCACCTTCGCCTGGCTGGCGATCCCCGGGTATGCCGGCCTGGCGTTCGCGCGCTGGTTCCTCGTCCCGGTCGGCGCCGCGCCCGCGGACTACACCGATCCGTACGACGAGCACGACTACTACGCCGACGACTACGAAGACGATTACTACGCCGACGATCACTACGCGGACGACGACCGCGAATACCTCGACGACGAGTACGACGACTACCGGTACCAGGACCCGGACGAGGCTTTGGACGGCGAACTCGTCGAGGAACAGACGTCCATCGAGACGGTGCGCGCCCCCGGCGCGAATACCACACCGGACATCGTCGATGCCGAGGTGGTCGAGGCGGACCTGCCGGAAAGTCACCGGGTAGACGGTCGTTAGGCTCTACCCGGCGGAGCCGTTCCGACCGCCGTCCGATCGACCGCAGGAGTAGAGCCCTGAGCTCACCCACCCCGCCGCCTTCGCCGGCCGCCGACCCCGTCGCGTCGCCCACTGCCCGGTGGACCCCCACCGCGACTCCGGCGACCGTAGTCGTGCTCGCCTCGGGCACCGGATCGCTGCTGCGCGCGCTGCTCGACGCGGCCACCGCCGCCGACTTCCCGGCGCGGATCGTCGCCGTCGGGGTCGACCGTCCCTGTCCGGCGACGGCGCATGCCGAAGCGGCGGGTGTGCCGCATTTCCGGGTGGCGCTGAACGAGTTTCCCGATCGCGCCGCCTGGGACGCCGCGCTCACCGACGCGGTCGCGGAGTACTCGCCCGATCTCGTGGTCTCCGCCGGGTTCATGAAGATCCTCGGCGCACGCTTCCTCGGCCGCTTCGGCGGCCGGATCATCAACACCCATCCCGCGCTGCTGCCCGCGTTCGCCGGCGCGCACGGGGTGCGTGACGCGCTCGCCTACGGCGTGCGGGTCACCGGCTCGACCGTGCACCTGGTCGACGCGGGCGTCGACACCGGCCCGATCCTCGCGCAGGAGGCGGTGCCGGTGCTGCCCGACGACGACGAGGCGAGCCTGCACGAGCGCATCAAGGTTGTCGAACGGCGGTTGCTGGCGCAGGTGGTCGCCGCCGCCGCGACGCGGGGCATTGTTTCCGACGGACGAAAGGCAGTAATCCCTGATGAGCGAGTATGAGCGCAAGCCGTTGCGCCGGGCCCTGGTGAGTGTCTACGACAAGACCGGCCTCGTCGAACTCGCGACCGGTCTGCACGCCGCGGGCATCGAGCTGGTCTCGACCGGCTCCACCGCGAGCAAGATCGCCGACGCCGGTATCCCGGTGACCAAGGTCGAGGAGCTCACCGGTTTCCCGGAGACCCTCGACGGGCGGGTGAAGACGCTGCATCCGCGGGTGCACGCGGGCATCCTCGCCGACCTGCGCAAGCAGGAGCACGCCGATCAGCTCGCCGAACTGGGCGTGGCGGCGTTCGAACTGGTGGTGGTGAACCTCTACCCGTTCACAGCGACCGTCGCCAGCGGCGCGACTTCCGACGAGTGCGTCGAGCAGATCGACATCGGCGGGCCGTCGATGGTGCGGGCGGCCGCGAAGAACCATCCGTCCGTCGCGGTCGTCGTGGACAGCGGCGACTACGACCAGGTGCTCGCCGCGGCACAGTCCGGCGGGTTCACCTTGCCCGAGCGGACGGCACTGGCGGCCAAGGCTTTTCAGCACACGGCAAGCTACGACGTCGCGGTGGCGAGCTGGATGACCTCGGTGCTCGTGCCCGGTGTCGCGCAGGCCCCCGCCGAGGCAGGCGAGCAGTTCCCCGGCTGGCTCGGCGGCACCTGGGAGCGCGCCGCCGTGCTGCGTTACGGCGAGAACCCACATCAGGCGGCGGCGCTGTACACCGACAACGGCGGCAGCGCCGGCCTCGCGCAGGCGCGTCAGTTGCACGGCAAGGAGATGTCGTACAACAACTACACCGATGCCGACGCCGCGTGGCGCGCCGCCTACGACCACACCGGCCCGACCGTCGCGATCATCAAGCACGCCAACCCGTGTGGCATCGCGGTCGGCGCCGATATCGCCGAGGCGCATCGCAAGGCGCACGCGTGTGATCCGGTGAGCGCGTTCGGCGGGGTGATCGCGGCCAACCGCGAGGTCACCGTCGAGCTGGCCGAGCAGGTCGCCGAGATCTTCACCGAGGTGATCGTGGCTCCCGCCTACGCCGACGGCGCGGTGGAAGTGTTGCAGCGCAAGAAGAACGTGCGCATCCTGGTCGCCGAGCCGCCGCGCCGGGCAGGCGCCGAGCTGCGCCCGATCAGCGGCGGCGCGCTGCTGCAGCAGCGCGACATCCTCGATGCCGCCGGCGACGACCCGGCCAACTGGACGCTGGTGGCGGGCGCGGCGGCCGACGCCGAGACGCTGGCCGACCTCGAATTCGCTTGGCGCGCCTGCCGGGCGGTGAAATCCAATGCGATCCTGCTGGCCCACGACGGCGCCTCGGTCGGCGTCGGCATGGGGCAGGTCAACCGGGTGGACGCGGTGCAGTTGGCCGTGCAGCGCGCGGGTGATCGGGCCAAGGGCTCGGTCGCGGCCTCGGACGCTTTCTTCCCGTTCCCGGACGGCCCGCAGCAGCTCATCCAGGCCGGGGTGCGGGCGATCGTGCAGCCGGGCGGGTCGGTGCGCGACCAGGAGACCATCGACCTGGCCCGGGAAGCGGGCGTCACGCTGTACCTGACCGGTTCGCGGCACTTCGCCCACTAGCCGAGACCACCGCGCGCCCTTCGCTTCGCCGCCCGAATCGCCTGTGCTTCGGGAGGCGGGCAGCGAAGGGCGCGCGAGTTCGTAGAGTGGCCACATGGCGATGCGGACGAGTCTTCACCGGTCGCGACGTCCGCGCGCAATCCGGCACGGCAGGCGGCGCGGGCGATATCGTCCTGACCACCGGACCGATACCCGATGCCCCGGAAACCCCCGAGGCCTACCGCATCTCGGTCGGCGAGACGCTGGAGCTGCGTGGCGCGGACCCGGCGGGCGCGTTCTACGCCACCAGGTCGGCCCTGCAGATGTTGCGCGGGCAGACCGCGATACCCGGTGGCACCGTGACGGATTGGCCACGCTACCGCGAGCGCAGCCTGATGCTGGACGCCGGCCGCGAGTTCATGCCGGTGGAGCTGTTGCGTGCGCAGATCCGCCGCATGGGTCAGCTGAAGTTGAATCTGCTGCACCTGCACTTCTCGGACACCTCCGGGTTCCGGCTCGAGAGCGTGCGTCATCCGGAAGTCACCGCCGCACAGCACTATTCGAAGCAGGACATCCGTGACCTGATCGTGTACGCGGCCCGGCACCAGGTCGAGATCGTGCCCGAGGTGGACTTGCCTGGCCACATGAACGGCATTCTGGCCGCGCATCCGGAGCTGAAGTAGCGCAGCGCGGGTGCTCCGCAAGCAGGCAGCTACCCCGAGTTCGCCGCGCTGGGCGATGCGGTCGGCGAACCGGCACCGTAGCGCGGAACGCCGCTACACCGCGCTGAGTACCTGACGGTTGCCCAGCGGTGACTTCAGTTGCACGTCGAGCGAGGCGAAGACGGCGATCATGGTGCACATCCGGCCGACCGCGTCGGCGCGGGTGCCGGAGCGCAGCTCGACGGTGACGGTCGAATCGGTCTCGCGCACAGTGGCGTCCACGCCGTAGCACTCCGGCGAGCCGGTCTGGAAGTTCACCGCGATCCGATCGTCGGCCAGGCGGGTCCACGAGGTGAACGGGGTCGGGCGGGCGCCGACGATGGTCGGGTCGGCGCTGAGTTCGCGGCCCCGGTTCGCGCCGGAGTCCTCCGTCGGGGTGCTCGGCGCCGCGCTGCTCGTCGTGCTGGTCTTCGGTTGTGCCGCACCATCATCCGAACTGCCGCAGCCTGCGGCAACGAGACACCCGAGCACGACGGCCAGGGTTGCGGCGCTACGGCCGCCGGACATCCGAGTCATGGCGACAACCCTAGTGGCGGATGCGCCGGTGCGTGTGGCCGCCGTCCGGTCCCATCCCATAGCGGGCGTGGGACCGCAATAGGACGCACCCCACAGTGAACTTTCGGCGAACCATGCGCGTAATCCCTCCGTAACTCCCACTCGAGCAGTATCTTCGGCCTAGATGCGCGCTTGGGTGTGGACGGCGGGCGTCGATGTCGGATGCTCTTCAGAACCTTCGAAAGGAAGAACCGTGGGCGACACGCTGCGCGTTGGCGAAGAACTCGGACTGGGCCAGTCTCTGCAAGGGGGTGCGTACAGCCTCACGCTGCAGAGCGACGGCAACCTCGTGCTGACCGAGCCGGACGGAAATGTTGTGTGGTCCACGCTGACTCACAACCAGGGTGTCGAGCGTGCGACCCTGCAGTCCGACGGCAACTTCGTCCTGTACAAGGGTGAGGGCGCGGCCTGGTCCACCGAGACCAACGGCAAGGGCGACCCGGATCGCCTGGTCGTGCAGGCGGACCGCAACGTCGTGCTGTACGGCAAGGACGGCAGCGCGCTGTGGGCGTCGGACACCAAGACCGACAACCCGCTGCCCGCCCCGGAGCCCGCAGCCGAGGCCGCGCCCGCCGCCGAAGAGGTGCCGCCCCCGCCGCCGGCCCCCGAGGTGCGCACCTACACCGTCGAGCCGGGCGACACCCTGTGGGCGATCGCCGAGCGCTTCTACGGCGACGGCAACCGCTACCAGGAGATCGCGAACGCGAGCGGCATCGACAACCCGGACCTGATCAACCCCGGCCAGGTGCTGACCATCCCGTAAAACACTGCGGGGCAAGGCAAAACGTGGGGCCCGGCGCGAATGTGCGCCGGGCCCCACGGCGTTGCCCGGGTGCGTTCAGTACCGCATCGCGTACGAGATACGGCGCGCCAGCGACTTCTTGCGCTGTGCCGCTTTGAATCTGTCGTCCTGCTCGAGCACCTTGGTCGCGCCCGCGACCCGCTGCTGGGCGCGGGCGATCGCCTCCTCGACCGGCATGATGGTGTCCAGATCGAACAGCTCGATGATGCGGGACACCCGCTCGTGCACCGAACCGCCGACGATCTCGTAGGGCAGGCCGAGTTCGGCGACCACGCCGATCAGGCTGTCGTCGGACAACTTTCGGAACGGCTCCGAGACGGGGCGGTGGCCGTCGAGCTTCATCGGGAACTCCACCGGCAGATGCACGAAGGCGTCGTACAGGTAGCGGGCCCGGTCCTTGACCACATCGCCGATGATGTCGGTGTACTCGCGCAGCGGCTGTTTGCGTCCGATGCCCGCGACCGACTTCACCGAGCGCAGCAGCCACGACGCGCCGGGGTTGATGCCCACCGCCATCCGGGCCGTGCCGTACACCCACTCGTGCACCACCGAACCGTCGGAAATGAAAGAGCCGTCCCGTGATTCGTTGTGCACCCGTTCCTCGAACCGGCGTAACCCCAACTGCAGCAGTTCGATCGAGTTCAACTCCATCACCGTCTTGCCCGGTGCCAGGTCTACGAGCAGTTCGCGGGAGGTCAGCGCGTGCGTGCGGGGGATGCCGGTGGCGATCGACAAAGTCTCGGTGGTCGTGCTCTTGCCGACTCCGTAGGTGCCCGAGATCGCCAGCTTGATGTGGGCGCGGCGTTGCCCGCCGATCAGGTACACGGATACGCCTAGCTTTTCGTGCGAATCTGCTTGCGGCCGGGCACCTTGCCGGGCAGGCGCAGCGGCTGGGTGAGGTTCTCGTCCTCGGCGGGGATACCCGGGGTCGCCAGCGCGGCCTCGTTGAGGTCGCCGCGGCGCAGGGTGAGAAAGGCGACGATGCCGGAGATCGCGGCCAGTACACCGGCCAGCAGCATCGCCTGATGCAGCCCGCTGAGGAACGCCGCCTCCGCGGCGGTCCGGACCGGCCCGGTGGTCGCCACGTGCGCGCTGCCGCCCGCCGCGATCACGTCGGCGAGCTCGGACACCTTGTCGGCGGCCATCGTCGCGGCGGCCTCGGAATCGGCGAAGGCGTCGGCCACCCGGTTCTGGAAGAACGCGCCGATCGCGGCGATGCCGATGGCCAGCCCCGCCTGCTGGAAGGTCTCGTTCACCCCCGACGCCATGCCCGCCTTGTCCGGCACGGTGACCGCGATGGACAGTGCCGCGCGCGGCGGGTTGAACATGCCCATGCCCAGGCCGATCAGGACCATGGCCGGAATCAGCGCGGTCCAGCCGGAATCCACGTCGACGAACAGGAACGCGATCAGACCCGCCGCGATGAGCAGCTGGGAGGTGCCGACCAGGACCGCGGGCGCCAGCCGGGTGACCAGGCCGCCCGCGACGGCCGCCGCGACGAAGAGCAGCAAAGTCAAAGGCAGGAACCGGATTCCGCTGGCCAGCGCCGAGTAGCCGAGCTGGTTCTGCACGAACGAGATCAGCAGGAACAGCGCGGGCATGACCGTGAACGCGCAGAGCGCGGTGACCACGGACAGACCACCGAAGGTGGTGTTGCGGAACAGATTCAGATCGAACATCGCGCGGCTGCGCCGGGTGATCTGGACCCGGGCGAACCACGCGAGCAGCGCGACGGCGAGCAGGAAGCACACCACGATGCGCACGCTGAACCAGCCGTCCTGCTGACCGCGCAGCAGCGCGAGCACGAGGAAGAACAGGCCGGTGGAGAAGGTGATCATGCCCGGCCAGTCCACCGGTGGTGTGGTGTAGCTGCGGGATTCGCGCATCTTGAGATAGCCGGCGGCGAGTGCGCCGATCGCGAGCGGCACGTTGATCAGAAAGATCCAGCGCCAGCCGGCGGTCTCGGTGAGGGCGCCGCCGATGAGCGGACCGAACGCGATGGCCAGACCGGTGACCGCACCGAAGACGCCGAACGCCATGCCACGGTCCTTGCCGCGGAATTCGTGGCCGAGCAGGGCCGGTCCGACGGCGAAAAGTATCGCGCCACCCAGACCCTGTGCGAACCGGGCGATCACCAGCACCGCGACATTGGGCGCGAGGCCGCACGCGAGCGAGGAGACGGCGAACAGGATCATGCCCGCGTTGAAGACCGTGCGGCGCCCGATCCGGTCGGCCAGTGAGCCCGCCGCGAGCAGGATGGCTGCGAGACCGAGCGCGTAGGCGTCGAGGATCCACTGCAGTGACGAGAACGAGGAATCGAAGGCCGTACGAATATCCGGCAGCGCCACGTTCACGACGGTGAGATCGAGCATCAGCATGAAGGTGGCGACGGCCACCCCGACCAGGGTCCAGATCGCGGCGTCCGAGCGCTGGTGCGAGGTGTCGGTCGGTCCGATGGCCATAAGCGAATTGTCCTCTGTTCAAGCGGCGTTCGACGCCGCGGCGACCGCCGCACCCGCCGGTACCAGTTCGGGCAGGCGATACAGCCGCGTCACGTGGGTGACGACATCCTCGAGCGGTCCCCCGAACACGAAATAGGGGATCGACGATGCGTGCAGGGTCTGCAGCAGTAAGCGGTCGATGAGTGCGCGCCGGTCGGCATCGTCGCCGTCCCGGGTCGCCGGGTCTATGCGTAGATGAACAACCGCATCGTAGGCCCTGACCGCATGACCGGTGACGATTCCGGCGTGCGCGGCCAGAAAGCCCTTCTCGAACAGTCGATTCGGATAGTCCCGCGGATGCGCCAGCAAACTGAGCAGGCTGCGGCTGCGCCGGACCGCTTCGGCCAGCGCCCACTCGTTCAGGACGGAACCGTCGGAGACGAAACCGGATTCGCTCCTGGCTTCGGCGTCCACTCGGCGTTCGAACATGCGCACCGGCAGTTCGACGGTCTCGGCCAATCGCCGCCGGGCCGTCACCACCGTTGTCTCCAAGGACAATCCGGCGTGCGGTAACCCGGTCGCCAGGGAGAGCGCGGTGGTCAACGTGGTCTTGCCGGTGCCAGGCGCACCCGTGACGGCCAGCCGCACCGCGGGCAGTTCGGTCAGCGGCGGGGCGGGTGCGGGCCGCAGCATGGTGTCGGCGGTCATTCAGGTAGCTGGTGCGCGAGCAGGCAGGAGCCGGTGACGCCGTTGAACGCTTTGATCTGGATATCGGCACTGCGCCAGCGACTTCCGCCGCGATCGATGATCGATGCGCGCCGGATCTCCAGGATGCCCTCGAAGGAGTCGTCGATCGGGCGGTGCGGACCGGCCGTGATGAACTCGAGTTTGCGCATCCAGAGGGTGTTGCTGTTCGCCCGGGTGAGCGAATCCAGGTGATAGAGCAGGATTTGCGACGACTGGGCCGCGCCGACCACGGAATCGATGGGGGAGGAGCTGTACGAGTACGCGGACTCGGCGCCGGCGAACCCGCCGACCTGGCCGGGGGTGATCCGGTGCTGTCCGGTGATCCTGGTGCCGGTCTCGTCGACCGTGAGTTCGCTCGCGGTCAGCGTGTGATTGACCAGGCCGTTGAGGTAGTAGTGCGGTGCGGGACCGAAAATATCGGCCAGGCCATCGAATTCGTCCAACCCAGGCTCGGACTGCGCGCCGGACCCGGGCGGGTGCACGATCGACAGGGTGCCGTTCAGCGGGCCGACCTGGAACTTGAAGGTGGTTTCGATCTCGGATTCGGTGGTGTCGGAGGCGCCGACGACCTCCGCGGTCACCGGCACGTCGGCGAGATCCTCGTGTGGCGAGGCGCCCGCGCGGACGGTGGCGTGGCGCACCCAGGAACGCGCCGACTCGGCCGCGGAGAGTTCACGGGAGCGGGCCACCGCGGCGTCGCACAGTGCCGCGGCGAGCATGACGGTGTCGACGCTGCTCACGTGCGGGACGAGCTCGCCCTCGCGCTTGGTGGACCAACCCGCCGGGTAGGTCAGACGCGCCCGCCCGGAATGCTTGGCGCCCAACTGATTCGATCTGCTGAGCGCGAGCCGGGTGAACTCCCGGCCGACGTTCTTGTAGCCGTCTCCGAAGTATCGGCTGGTGTGCGGGCCAAGGGGTTCGTCATAACTGGAGAATGAATGTTTCATATTTTGGCACCGCACTTTCGAACACAGATCGAACAGATGACACAGGGCGGATCAGGCGACCGGTGGAAGGCCGAATACCTGTCCCGCGTACGACAATCCGGCCCCGAACGACACCTGCAACGCGAGCTGTCCGGGTTTTGCCCGCTCCGAGGTCACCAGGTCGTCGATGGCCAGGGGAAGGGCCGCGGCGGAGGTGTTACCCGATCTACGGACGTCGTCGGCGATCGCGACCGACTGGTTCTCCCAGCCGAGTTCGCGGACCACGCTGTCGATGATGCGCTGGTTCGCTTGATGTGGAATGAACACCTCCACCTCGCTCAGCGCGACCTCGCCCGCTTCGGCGATCTCACGCACCAATCCTGGAACCGTCGCGGTGGCCCAGCGGAATACGGAGGTACCGTCCATCTGCAGTGACGGACGAACGAGCGTGGGGTCGGCGCGGAACTCGTCCCAGGTCGGCTCTTGGCGGATCAACCCGGCGTACGCGCCGGCACTGCCCCACACCGTACGGCGGATATGGCCGGTCTCCGCGCGGGTCACCAGGGCCGCGCCCGCGCCGTCGCCGAAGATCGGCCCGACGGACGCCTGCGCCAGATCTATGTTGTTGCTGAGCTTTTCCGAGCCGATGACCAATATCGTGTCGGCCTGTCCGGAATTGACGAGTGCGGCGGCTTGGCCTATTCCGTGGGAATATCCGGAACAGCCTGCCGAGATATCGAAGGCGGCCGGGCGGTCGCAGCCGAGTTCCGCGGCGACGGCCGGGGCGGCCGCCGGGGTCTGGGTGAGTTCGGTGGAGGTGGCGAGCATCACGACATCGACTGAACCGGCCCGCATTTCGGCGGCGCGCAATGCCGCGTCGGCCGCCGCGGCGGCCATGGAGGTCACCGTCTCGTGGTCGCCGGCGAAGCGGCGTTCGGCGACTCCGGTCCGGCGGATGATCCACTCGTTGTCGACGTTCAGGCCGGGTGCCAATTCGGCGTTGGACACGATCCTTTCGGGCCGATAGACGCCAATCATCGATATGCCGGCCTGCAAAGTCATGTCACGACCTCTCAATCACCCGGCGAAGGTCCGTTACTGGTCTGTTACCAGTGAGGTAATCTAACATTCTGCGCGTGACCGGGTGTGAGTACGTTTGGCTATAACACCAGAACTACCGGCGGATGTGATCGATGTCACAGCGCTGGGGGTTGCCCGTTAATCCGCTGTGCGACAAAGTGTTCGAGCTACCGCCGGGTAGGTGAACATTCGGTTCATGCGAAGTGTCCAGCAGTGCACGTGTTTTCGGCGGCGCTGTGCTGTGCGCCGGTCGCGCATACCGGATTCCTTTGGGGCAGAATGACGCCCATGCGTATCGTGGTGGCCGGGTCGTCCGGAGTCCTCGGCAGGGATATCGTCGCCGAGTTGAGCCGTAGCGGTCATGAGGTGGTCCGGCTGGTGCGCCGCCCGGCCGCGGATGTGAACGAAATCACCTGGGATCCTTACGGTCCGGCCTTCGGCGCGGAGATCGTGGCCAAGGCCGACGCGGTGCTCAACCTCTGCGGCGCCCCCGTCGCGGGCGCGCGGTGGACCCCCGCCTACAAAGCAGAGCTGCGCAACAGTCGCATCGTACCCACCGAGGTGCTCGCGCGGGCGGTCGCCGAGGCCGGTGTGCCGGTATTGCTGAACGCGTCGGCAGCCGGGTTCTACGGTGACACCGGTGATCAGGACGTGGACGAGTCCAGGCCTGCCGCAACGGACTTCCTGGGCACGATGTGCCGGGACTGGGAGGCAGCCACCGCGGTCGCCGCCGCGGCGGGTGCTCGCGTGGTGCTGCTGCGCACCTCGAATGTGCTTGCGGCGGAATCCGAGATGATCACTCGGCTGCGGCCGATCTTCAAGCTCGGACTGGGCGGCCGCTTCGGCTCCGGCACGCAGTACCTGCCCTGGATCTCGCTGCGTGACTGGACCGCGGCAGTCGCCTCGCTACTGACCGGCACGGTTGCGGGGCCGGTCAATCTGGTGGCGCCGGAGGCGGTCACCAACGCGGAATTCGCCCGAGCTTTCGCGGCCGCGTTGCACCGGCCCGCCAAACTGGTGCTGCCCGGGGCGGTGCTGAAGCTGATCGGCGGCGAGGCGGGCGCGGAACTGTTGCACGGGCACAAGATGCGTCCGAACGTGCTGGTGGCCAACGGCTTCGAATTCGAGCACGCCACGTTGCGCAGCGCCTTCGCTTGGGCCTTCGCCGAGAAGTAGCCGATACGCCAACCGGCGACGCCCCCGTGGACGGGGGCGTCGCCGGACGGGGAGGTTCTGGGTCTACCGGCTGGTGAACGGCAGCAGGGCCATCTCGCGGGCGTTCTTCACCGCGACGGCGACCTGGCGCTGCTGCTGCGGGGTGAGCCCGGTGACCCGGCGGCTGCGAATCTTGCCTCGATCGGAGATGAACGTGCGCAGCAGGTTGATGTCCTTGTAGTCGACCTTCTCGATGCCGGCGGCGATGAGCGGGTTCTTCTTCGGACGGCGGGCCTGCTCGGCGCGAACCTTCTTCGACGGTGCTCGCTTGACTGCCATATGACGGGATCCTTCGTACGAGAACAGTGGTTGTCTACCAGCTCGATTTGCGCACACCGGGCAACTCGCCCCGATGGGCCATCTCGCGCACACGCACACGGGAGAGGCCGAACTTCCGAAGGTGACCCCGCGGTCGTCCGTCGGCGGCGTCCCGATTGCGCAATCGTACCGGACTGGCATCGCGCGGCTGTCGTCGCAGCTCAGCCTGGGCCTCGGCGCGCGCGGCGGCCGATGTGCCCGGCTTGCGGATCAGTTCTTTCAGCTCGGCGCGCCGGTCGGCGAAGCGCTCGACCACGGCGCGGCGCTGCGCGTCGCGGGCGATCTTCGACTTCTTCGCCATCTCAGCGTTCCTCTCGGAAATCGACGTGCTTGCGGACCACCGGGTCGTACTTGCGCAGCACCATGCGGTCGGGATCGTTGCGGCGGTTCTTCCTGGTCACGTACGTGTACCCGGTGCCGGCGGTGGACTTGAGTTTGATGATCGGCCGGATCTCGGTCGACTTGGACGCCATGGCTGCTCCTGATCAGATCTTGTCGCCGCGGGCCCGGATACGCGCCACCACGGCTTCGATTCCGTCCCGGTCGATGGTCTTGATGCCCTTGGCCGACACGGTGAGCGTGATGCGGCGGTCTTCGCTGGGCAGGTAATAGGTCTTGCGCTGGATGTTGGGGTTCCAGCGGCGGCTCGTCCGCTTGTGCGAGTGCGAAACGGACTTGCCGAACCCGGGCCGGCGCCCGGTGACCTGGCAGTGCGCCGACATGCGGGCTCCTTCGGGTAGATGACAATCATTTTCGACAACGACTGCTCGACAATGTACCGTCGGCTTACGGCAAATGAAAATCGTTATCGAAAAGAGGTGCTGTCCGTGCTCCCACCTGAGGCCGACCGACGCACGCCCGTCGTAGTGCTCGCGGGCTTCGCCGGGCTCGCCGAGGCAGGCGTCCACCAGGTCGCGACCGCGCTGTGCCAGGTATCCGCGGGCACGGGCACGGTGGTCGTCCAGCACGACCTGCGGCAGCTGCGCGAAGGCATCGTGCATCGCACGGTGCGCAGCGCGACCTACGAGACCTCGGACGTGCTCGAGCTCGCGCACGGCTGCGTCTCGTGCACGCTGCGACGGGATCTGCTGCCGCTGCTACGTACCTTGGCCGCGCGGGACTCCGTCGATCGCATCGTGCTCGCCCTGGATCCCGCTTTCGAAGCCGAGGCCGTGTGCCAGGCGATCGAACACGTGGTGGTCGAGGGCATCCTGGGCCGGGTCGACGCCCCGGCCGGACGTGACGTACGGATCGAAGCGGTGCTGACCTGTTTGGACGCGAGTGCCTGGCTGGCCGATGCGACCGGTGAGGAGACGCTCGCCGAGCGTGGCCTGGCCCGGGCCGACGACGAGCGCACGGTGGCGCAGCTGGCCGTCGGCCAGGTCGAATTCGCCGATGCCGTCCTGGCTTTGGGGCCGGTCGAGGCAGGCGGCGAGGCCGATCGCGGCCGGCTGGCCGCGGTGCTGACCCGGCTGGTGCCCGACGCGCCGGTGGTCTGGGTCGACGATCCGGCCACGCTGCACAACGCGCAGGTCGAGGCACTGCTCGCGCGGATTCCCGGGCACGCGCGGCGCGGCCGGGTGTTCGACGCGCATGCGCCACTGCTGCGCGGCCAGCCGCCGCTCAGCAGCGACTACGGCGTCACCCTGCTGGAGTTCGCCGCGAGCAGACCGTTCCACCCGGCTCGCCTGCACGAGGCGCTCGACGTGCTCTTCGACGGCGTGGTGACCGCGCGCGGCCGGATGTGGCTGGCCACCCAACCGGACGAGGTGGCGTGGCTGGAATCCGCGGGCGGTGGCCTGCGTGTCGGCAGTGCGGGTCGCTGGCTGGCCGCCATGTCGGAAGCGGAACTGGCGCAGGCAGATCCGGATCGCCGGGCGATGGCCGCGCTGCGCTGGGACGACCAGTTCGGCGATCGCGACATCTCGCTGGTGATCCTGGTGCACGACGCCGACCCGGCCGAGATCCGCACGGCGCTGCACTGGGCGTTGGTGGAGGACGACGAACTGCGGCTGGTCGAGCGGTCGCCGGAGCGGGTCGCCGAATGGGAGGACCCGTTCGGCAGCTGGCACGCCGACCCCTGCGACAGCGACGTGCCCATGCCGGTCGAAGAGAGCAACAGCCCGAGAGGAGAAGCACTATGAAGACAGGGATTCATCCGGACTACCACCCGGTGGTGTTCGAGGACGCAGGCACCGGCAAGCAGTTCCTCACCCGCTCGACGGCCACCAGCGCGAACACCGTGCAGTGGTCCGACGGCAACACCTACCCGCTGATCAAGGTCGACGTGACCGCCGATTCGCATCCGTTCTGGACCGGCGCGCACCGCGTGCTGGACAGCCAGGGCCGGGTGGAGAAGTTCGAGCGCAAGTACGGCAAGCGCACGCGGCGCGGGGAGGTCTGAGATGGCGGTGCCGAAGCGGAGGATGTCGCGCTCGAACACGCGCAGCAGGCGGGCGCAGTGGAAGGCGACGCCGCCGGACCTGGTGCCGGTGACCGTCGGCGGTGTCGTGCACAGGGTGCCGCGCCGGTTGGTCGCGGCGGTGCGGCGCGGACTGATCGATCTGGACCGGCTCTAGCGCGTGCACGACGGCGGGCCCGCAGAAAACTCTGCGGGCCCGCCGTCGTTACCGGTTATCCCTCTTTTTCGGCGAGGTCCGCGAGCGTCGCGGCGAGCCGGAAGTACTTGTTGTTGGCGAGGTCGGCGATCGACTTGATCTTGAGCGCCTCGAGCAGCTGCTTGTCGTGCGCTTCGGTGAGACCGGCGAGGGCCGAGGGCGGAGCGGAGAGGATTTCCTTCAGCGACTTGTTCTCGTACGCCTTGTCGAGAGCCTTGTCGAGCACCACGTTGACGGCCATGCGAACTCCTTCGAACGAACCTGAATGTGCGGCGCCCGATCGAGCGCCTTGTGCCAGCCGACGATAACGCGCCCTGTGCCGTCGTGGGCGATGAACGCGCCGAGCGACGGACGAGCCGCTCGCGAGACTTGTCACGCGGGGTTGATGAGCGGTGGCGGCCGACCGAGAACGCCATCCGCAATCGAGCAGCAATCGGCATGTTCGAAGTGACTGGGTGACCTCGTGGGCGATGGAATTGCGCCCGAATAGCTGATGGGTGAAATACCTACTGTGGGTTGGTTATTGGCGGTCGGAAAAGTCTTCATGAAGTGATGCGTTCGTGTCCCGACGCCGGTACCCTCGTGCGAGAGGGCGGGTTCTCCCGGTTCCCGGGAGAGCCCGCTCATCGCCAAACTTCCTGGCTACAAGGCCTTCTCGCCCGCGGCTCGAGCCGCGACAGCAGCCGAACTCACCGCGCAGTACGCGATCCCCGGGCATTATTGCCCGGCTTGCCCGCGTCATTACCCGGCAAACCGGGCAAGTCGGGCAACAGTGCCTCCAGGCGGGCCAACTGCTCGCCGACCAACGCCGCGGGCCCCTCGATCAGCGAGAACGGCCACGGCCAATGCCCGCCGTTCAACCGCTCCACCTGTTCGACCAGGTCGGCGGTCGTCGCCTCCAATTCGCTGATCTCGGTGCGCAATTCGCCGACCTCGCCCTCGAGCTCATCGATTCGCGCCAAGGCGGCGGCCAGCCCGTCCACCACCGTGCGCTTGCGGCCCTCCGCGTCGGTACCCAGCTGCGGCCAGCCCGCCAAACCCGGTCCGCGCAACTGGGTCTGGATATCGCGCAGCACTGCCTCTTGCTCCGGCGTCACGTCGCCGCCCTCCTGTCCGGAATCCCACTGGCCGAAATCGGTCGTCTCGGCCACGTTCACATCGCAGACCACACCGCCGACGATCTGCTGCCGCGACGTCTGATGGATATTGCGGCGGGTCTCGACGTTGCCGCCCGACCACGCATCGGTCTGCCAGGCCCACTCGGCACTGCCCGCGTCCAGGGCGCGGCTCACCGACCAATAACCGCCGTAGACACCGACATTCGCGCGCCCGAGCACCGTTGCCGCGCCGTCGAGATAGGCGTTGAGGCGCTGCTGGTCCTGTGGCGTCGCATCGAAATCGGCGGAGAAGTAGATCGGCCGATCCTCCCGGCCGCCGCAGCGCAACACCTGTGCCAGCCCCGCGCGGGCATCGACGATCCCCGCGCCGTAACCGTCCAGCATGCGCGCGGCGGTGGTCTCCCAGTTCGACACGATCGAAATACCGTGTGCGCGCAGATCATCGGCCTCGGCCGGGGTCAGCAACTTGCCCGGCAGGGTCGGGCCGCCGTCGGACAGATACCGGACCACGAAGTCGAACCCCGCCGCGCGGATCGCCGCGCCACCCGGACGACCGGCGGCGTAGTCCAGACCGAAACGCATGTCTCTCACTGTAAATCGGGCCGGGAGGGAATTCCGGGGCATGGCCGAACCGGCGCAGCGCTGGTGCTCAGAAGGCGGAGTTCGTTCCTACCGGCCGCGGCTGGACCATCGGCCGGCGATCCGGCGCGACCAGAATCGCGCTGATCGGAATGGCCAGCGAGAGCATCCCGATCACGAACACCGGCACGAAGAAGCCGAACAGATCCTCGCCGGACGGCGCCGAACGGCCGGAACTCGGATTCGCCTGCAACCCGGCCAGATCGGTGTAATGCATGGCCGCGACGCCGGCCGCGAACAGCAGCGCCGCGCCGGCCAGGGCCGGCATCGACCGCGGCGAACCGACGAACCACAGGGTGGCGAGGCAGACCACGATCGCGATCGCGACCGCACCCCCGGTCAACAGGGGATCCAGGCTGGTCGAGCCCTGGATGCGCACCGCGTCCAGGGCGAGATAGTGCATCAACCCCAATCCGCCGCCCATCACCACGCCCGCGAGGATCAGGCGTGGCACCGCGGCGGTGCGGCCCAGGAGCACGAGCGCGGCCCACACCGCGAGCACCGCGGCCAGCGCGCCGCCGGCGACCCGGGTCACGTCGTACCGAATCAGGCTGCCAGGTACCGCGACACCGAGCATCGAGACGAACACCGGCAGCCAGGCGCCGATACCGCCGATGGAAATCGCCGCGGACACCTGCCAAACCGCCCGGAACTGAGCAGTAGCCGACATGGTCGACTGCCGAATACAGGCGAAGCCGATCAGCGCGCCGACGAAGGACACCGCGACGGACAGGCCGATGATCCAGTAGCCCATGGTGAAGTAGCTCAAAGCACCGCCTGTTCGCGTTCCTGCACAGCCAGGCGCTGGATGGCGTACTCGGTCACCGCGGCCAGTGACTGGCGAACCTCGTTGGCATTGCGCGCGTCGATGTCCACGATCGGGACGCCCTCGCGCACGGCGAGCGCCTCGCGCAGCTCGGCGATCGGGAAACGCGGCGCGTTCGGAAAGCGGTTGACCGCCACCAGGAACGGCAGATTGCGGGCCTCGAAGAAGTCGACCGCCGCGAAGCTGTCCTCCAGCCTGCGGGTATCGATCAGCACGACGGCGCCGATCGCACCGCGGATCAGGTCGTCCCACATGAACCAGAAGCGGCGCTGACCCGGCGTGCCGAACAGGTACAGCACCAGGTTGCCCGGCAGGATGATCCGGCCGAAATCCATGGCGACCGTGGTGGTTTCCTTCTCCGGCGTGTCCGCGAGGTCATCGATGCCGTCGGAGAACCTGGTGACCATTGCCTCGGTCCGCAGGGGAACAATCTCCGACACCGCACCGACGAACGTCGTCTTACCCGCGCCGAAACCACCGGCCACGACGATCTTCGTCGAGGCCATCCGGTTTTCCGTCTCGCCCTGGCCGGGGTTGGTGTCGGGCCCGATCTTCCTATAGGGCACGGAGTCCACGCAAAGTCCTCTCCATCAAACTACGACGCTCGTCGAAACTCGCTTCGTCGGTCAGTGTCGAATGCACCCGCAGGATGCCGTCGACGACGAGGTCACCGATCATCACCCGGACCATGCCCAACGGCCGATCCAGATGCGCGGCGATCTCGGCGACCGACAACCGGTGGGTGCCGAGCCGAAGGATATCCGTGCGGACATCACCGGTTGGCCAGTCGAGATGCGCAGTGTAGGACAAGGTCTCGATGACCGCCTCCATCGGCAGGTCGACCGCGGGCTCGGTACGCCCCGAGGTCAGGGCATACGGTCGGACGCGAGTGGTCGGTTTAGGTCCAGGTCCGAATGGATTGGACATCTCACGCTCAAACCGCGGTGCGGGCGGTGGCCGTGACCACCGAGCCGACCCGGTCGACCAGCAACGCCATCTCGTAGCCGATCCGGCCGATGTCGTGCGACTTGTTGGCCAGCACAGCGATGTGCGAGCCGTTGCCCACACTCATCACCAGCAGGTAGCCGCGCTGCATCTCCACGATCGACTGCATCACCTTGCCGCCGTCGAAGAGCGAGGCCGCCCCCATCGACAGACTGGCCAGGCCGGCCGTGACGGCAGCGAGTTGCTCGGCACGATCGGCGGGTAGGTGCGGGCTGGTCGCCTGCAGCAGGCCGTCGGCCGACACCAGCACGGCATGGGACACGCCGGGCACGTCCCGGGTGAACCGGGCGACCAGCCAGTTCAGGTTCTCATCCGTGGTGCTGTTCGCGTTGGTCATGCAAGCCCTCCGTCGTTGTACTGCGCATTGGCCCGCCCACTGCGGACCCCACTGAGATGCCTGGTGAGGTTGTTCCGGATCTCCTCCGGGTCACGGGCTCCCGATTCGTCTGCTTGGGCCAGGCCGCCGGGGACGAGTTGCGCGCCCGGCGTGCGGATAGGAAGTCCACCGGTCGTGCGACCGGTCGGGGTGGGGCGGGTCGCTTCCTCGGCGGCCATCCAGCCCGCGTCGGCGGGCGAAGTCCAGGTCGTCTCGGCGCTTTGCGAACTCGCGGGCTCGACCAGCCATTCCGAGACCATGCGCTGATAGATCGGGGTCGGCGAGGCGCCGGCCACCGGCTGCAACCGGGACGAGGTCGCCGTGGGTTCCGGTTCCCGCTCCGGCGCGGCCGCCTGCGGTTCGGGCTGCGGCGCGTTGGCGGGCCGCCGGATCGGCAGGCCGGACCGCGACGTGGTCGCCCGGACGGTGGGTTCGGTGGCGCCGCTGTGCTCGTCGAGGTCGAGCGAGCTCGAGCGCTCCGGCTCGGTCCACAGGTTCGCGGGACGTTCCGGTTCGGCGTCGGCCGTGCGATTCGTGCCGTTGCCTGTTTCGCTCACCGTCGGCGGGCCGAACGGCGATCGATCGTCGGTCGGGGTGTTGATCGACCACGGCTGGGTCGGCGGCTGCGAATCCGGGTCGCTGTCCGGGGTATTGGTGCGCGCGGCCATCGACACCGAGGGCTGGCCCGGCGCCTCGGCGACCCGGATGGCCGGCCTGCGTTGCGGCAGACCGGAATTGGTCACATCGAATCGTGCTGTGTTCTGCTGCGGCAGGCTCGGCACCGGAACCAGGTTGCGCGGCTGGGTGTTCGACGAGGTCAGCGGTGCGGGCGGCGCGTAATCGCCGGTGAAGTGCAGTTGCTGCCCGGTCGGATCGGTCGCGTCCAGCGGCGGCGAGACCAGCGCACCCGGCAGATGCACGCTCGCGGTGATGCCGGGCTGCTGGGCCATGGTCGAGGTGCGACGCAGGCTGGCGGTGATCGTGTGCCGCTTGGCGAGCCTGCCGACGACGAAAAGACCCATCCGACGGGCGGTCTCGACGGTGACCTCACCACCCGAGGCGAGCCGGTCGTTGATGACCTGCAGATCGTCGGTGGCCATGCCGAGGCCGCGGTCGGTGACCTCGATCAGATAGCCGCCGTCGACCGCCCGCGCCACCGACACGGTGACCGGGGTGGTCGGCGGTGAGTAACGCAGCGCGTTGTCGATCAGCTCGGCGAGCAGATGCTCGATGTCGATCGCCGGCTCACCCGCGACGATGCCCTCGGGCACCGCGGTGATCTCCACCCGCTGATAGTCCTCGACCTGGGAGACCGCGCTCCACAGCATGTCCGAGAGCTGCACCGGGTGCAGCTGGCCGCGGCGCAGCGCGGTACCCGCGAGCACCAGCAGGTTGTCGCCGTTACGCCGCATGCGGGTGGCGAGGTGGTCGAGGCGGAACAGGCTCTGCAGCCGTTCGGTGTTGTCCTCGTCGTGTTCCAGATCCTCGATCAGCGCGAGCTGCTGCTCGACCAGCGATTGGCTACGGCGCGAAAGGGTCTCGAACATGTTGCCGATCTGCAACCGCAACCGGGCCTGATCGGCCGCGAGGTGCAGCGCGGCCTGGTGGATGTCGTCGACGGCACGGGCCAGCTGGCCGATCTCCTCGGTGGTGTGCACATCGACCCGGGCGATCTCGGGGGTGGCGCCACCGGAACGCGCCTGCTCGAGTTCGCGCGGCAGATCCTCGTGCGCGACCTTCAGCGCGTCGCCGCGCAGGCGGCGAATCGGCACGACCAGCGAGCGCGCGACGGCCAAGCCGAGCACCAGGCAGGCGAGCAGGGTGGTGACCACGATCGCGACATCGCGCAGCACGCTGCTGCGCACATCGGCGGTCTGGTTCGCGAGCTTGTCGTCGATGATGTTGACCAGGTTGTTGGTGACCTGGTCGTAAGACGTGCTCGAGGTGTTCAGCGAGTTCATGATGGTGGCGGGGTCGCCACCTTGGCCGAGCGCGCCGAGCCGGGTCTGCACCGCGCCGAGCAGCGCTTCGGCGTTGATCGCGGACGCCGGATTGAGCTGTGCGTACTGCGCGTTGAGCACCATCTCCGAACCCAGGGCGACCAGCAGTTTGGCCTGCACGGCGGGGTTGCGGGCCGGGTCGGCCGTGGTGATCATCAGGTATTCCTGGGTGAACACCCGGCGCGCATTGGTGCTCACGCCGAGCTGCAGGAAGTACCGCTGAATGGTGACTTCTTCGAGCGAGGGCGACACCGCGATGGCATTACCGATGCGCGCCGCGACTTCGTCGGACTGCTCCGCGATCGCCTGGGGCGAGCTGGTGCGCAGACCGTTACGCATGGTCCGGCCCGCCGCGATCGCGGCGCCCAGCTCGGTGGTGACCCGGCTTTCGCCGGTCGCGGTCCGCAGCGTCGTTTCCAGATCGACGGCGGTCTGATCGAACCGCGCGCTGATCTTGTCGAGTTCCGGATCCTGGGTCTGGTTGGCCCGCATGGTGGCGGCGGTGATCGCGAGCCGTTCGGTCGCCGCGCCGAACGCGAGCATCGGGCGGATGATCCTGGCCTGCTCCGAAGTGGCGTTCAGCTGTGAGATGGTGCCGAGCTCATCGTTGATGCGCAGCACGGCGAAGGTGGATGCCAGCAGTACCGGCAGAAGGAGAACGATGCCGACCTTCCGGGTCACCGGCAAGTTGGACAGGCTGAAATACCAGGAACGCGGTTTTGCTTCCATTCCGCTTCCGTCGCCTCCACTCCGCGCAGGGCCCTCGGGACGGCACGTGCTGTTCAACGTATATGGGATCTACCCGCCGAGAACCAACTAAAGGTCTTCTTTTTACCGCACGGAACATACCGCGCAGACGGACCGTCGGCAATCTGGGGGACAAGGTCTGATGGTGCCCGAATATGGCTACACGTAACAGGTTTCGCGTTGCACTACTTCGAGAGTCTACAGACTAACTGGACAGATGATCTAGTTGGCTCGAGTACGCCGTTTGCTGATTGGCTGCTGTCGCCGGAGGGCCGTCGCGCCCGGCACGGCGTGTCGGAGGTCCCCTCTCAGTCGGCTCTCAGTCGATACGGTCAAACTGGTCGCATGCGCATTCTGGTAGTAGACGACGATCGCGCCGTCCGCGAGTCGCTGCGCCGGTCGCTGACCTTCAACGGCTACTCCGTCGATCTCGCGGTCGACGGGGTGGATGCCCTGGAAAAGGCAACCGATCAGCGACCGGACGCGTTGGTGTTGGACGTGATGATGCCGCGGATGGACGGCCTCGAGGTCTGCCGGCGGTTGCGCAGTACCGGTGACGATCTCCCCATTCTGGTTTTGACAGCACGGGATTCGGTGTCCGAGCGCGTTGCCGGACTCGACGCCGGCGCGGACGACTATTTGCCGAAACCCTTCGCATTGGAAGAATTGCTCGCCCGTTTGCGCGCACTGTTGCGACGCACCACCGCCGATCCCGGCGAGACATCGGAGGCAATGACGTTCGCCGATTTGTCGCTGGATCCGGTGACCCGGGAGGTTTCTCGCGGCGAACGGGCGATCAGTCTCACCCGCACCGAGTTCTCGTTGCTGGAAATGCTGATGGCCAATCCGCGCCGGGTGCTGACCCGTAGCCGCATCCTCGAGGAGGTCTGGGGTTACGACTTCCCGACCTCGGGCAACGCGCTCGAGGTGTACATCGGATATTTGCGGCGCAAGACCGAAGCCGACGGCGAGCCCCGGCTCATTCACACCGTGCGCGGTGTCGGCTATGTCCTGAGGGAGACACCCCCCTAGGGGGACGCCATGGCACGAAATGTTCCGAAGCGGCCGGTGGTCGCCGGGCTCGGTCAACCGGAACCCCCCGAAATGCGCCCCCCGATCCCACTCACCCGCTCGGTCTCCCTGCGCTGGCGGGTCACGCTACTGGCGGCGTCGGTCGTCGCGATCGCGGTCGCGGTCACCTCGATCGCGGCCTACGCGATGGTGGCTCGTTCGTTGTACGGCGACGTCGACGCACAGTTGCGGACGCGGGCCGCGACGATGATCAACAGCGACATCGACAACATCCCGTTCCAGTCGTTGACCATGGCGACACTGTTCTCCAACGACATCGGTGTCGGGATCATCTACCCGATTCCCTCCGGCGCCCCGGCGGGCACCGTGTCCGGATACGTGCCGCCACAGCCGGCCAAGCCGCCGATCGGCCCCGAGGAGCTGGCGGTTGCCCGCAACGAGATGCCTTCGTCGTTGCGTACGTACAAGAACCAGCGGGTGCTGGCGAGGCGCACCGACACCGGTGTCACGCTGGTGATTTCACAGCGGTTGGAGCCGACGAGGGCAGTGCTCGACCGGCTCGCCTGGCTGTTGTTCGTGGTCGGCGGCTGTGGCGTCGTCCTGGCCGCGGCGGCGGGCACCGCGGTCGGCCGTACCGGGCTGCGGCCGATCGCACGGCTCACCGCGGCGACCGAGCGTATCGCCCGTACCGACGATCTGACGCCCATTCCGGTCACGGGTGATGACGAATTGGCGCGCCTCACCGAGAGTTTCAACACCATGCTGCGCGCGCTGAACGAATCACGGGACCGCCAGCGCAGATTGGTGGCCGACGCCGGACACGAGTTGCGGACGCCGCTCACGTCGTTGCGGACCAATATGGAGTTGCTGATCGCGTCCAGCAGGCCGGGCGCCCCGCGCCTGCCCGATGAGGACATGGCAGAACTGCGGGCCGACGTCATGGCCCAGATCGAGGAACTGTCCACTCTGGTGGGCGATTTGGTCGACCTGGCCAGGGAGGACGCACCCGAAGCCGTGTACGACCGGGTCGATCTCGGCGAAGTCACCGAGCGCGCTCTGGAGCGAGTCAGACGTCGACGTTCCGGGATCGAGTTCGTCGCGGGTCTGCGTCCCTGGTTCGTGTACGGCCACGAGGCCGGTTTGGAGCGCGCGATCCTCAACGTGCTGGACAACGCCGCGAAATGGAGCCCGGGCGGTGCGCAGATATACGTCACGATGCACGACACCGGAGCCGGTCTGCTCGAGCTGGTGGTCGACGACGCAGGTCCCGGGATCCCGCCCGCTGAACGGGAATTGGTGTTCGAGCGGTTCTATCGAACCACTGCGTCGCGCTCTATGCCCGGTTCCGGGCTAGGTCTATCGATCGTCAAACAGGTGGTGACCAAACACGGCGGAACCATCGCCATCGATGCCTCGCCACGCGGCGGCACCCTGGTCCGCATCGTGCTGCCCGGCGAAGCGGGCGTGGCCACGGTCGAGTGAGTCGCCACATACCCGACCGTAGCCACAGCGTTACTACCGCTTGATTTCGCAATTCCGGGCCAGTGCGCCGAGGGAAGTCGCGAAATTTTCGGCGTCACGTACGGCGTTTCGCATGGCTTCGGCATCATTCGCGCCGGTTCCGGCTCCGCCGATCGTCCCGGCGTATCGTCCGTCCGGGCCGTAGGCGAGGCAGGACACTTCGATTCTGACTTGTGCCGAAGCAATGCCCGCGCCGACGGCCAATGCCGGTATCGCGAAACCGAGCAGAGCGGCGACGAAAATAATAGACTTCTTCATGGGTAGCATCTGCTTTCTATAAATCGACAACGGTGGCAGGTTTTGCGCGGGGGTATCGGAGAGCGATGAATGAACGCACTCGTCGGCTCTGGACCTCGGCGGGACACAGTTGCGTTACTCCGCTAAACCGCAGTTCAACCACGTTCGCTCCGCGGCTGGGGCCGCTGGTCGATCTTCGGTTGCGCCTGACTCATCAGCTCGCTTGGTAAAATCGGCGACTGAACCAGCGGTGTAGTGCGGCAATTCGCGAGGGTCGCGTATAGGAGCCGGTACTGGAATATCGAGTGTGGTCGACGCGGCTATTTTGTCGCTGTGAGAACCGCGGTGTGGATCGGAGTCGCCGATCCTGTGCAGCGGGAAGCTGCGGATTGTGTGAAGGCCAGCCGAGCGTGCAACTTTTCGATCAACATTAATCCCACCCCAGAATTGTGTTGTCACTCGTCAAAGGAAGCACTCGGTAGCTTATCGCAGCGATGTGAACACGGCAATGGTTTTGTGGCTCACGGGTTTTCGGACGATGTCGCGAAGGGTTTGCTCGTGAAGTCGCAGTCGGACGGTAATCTCCTGATGGGTGCCGTCAGAGCGGGTGGCTATCAGTTGCGGATGCGCACTGCCCTGAGGGGGGCGCGACGCACTGCGCATCCGCAGGTCGGTGCGTACGCTGTTGCCTGGGCGCGGGGGAGTTCGGCCCGGTAGCGGGTGGCCGCGTGCGGCCGCGAGAAGTGGGTAGACATCTCGGACAATTGAAAGCACGGTCTCAGTCCGCTCTCAGTCGTCGTCGTCAAGCTGGTCGGCAGACGTTGAGGAGAAACGAGGAGTCCATGACCGAGGATTCGCAGGACCGGCGGGACGAGGCGGCGAACGCCACGCCCGACCGGCCGCAGCCGACCGAACAGATCCCGGCAGCACCGGCGAACCCGCCGTACGCAGCGGATTCCGCCTATGCGCCGCACAGCTACGGGTCGTTCGAAGGTCAGCATCCGATGGGTCACTATCCGCCGCCCCAGCACACGCAGCCGTTCCCCGGCCCCGAGTACGGCGCGCCGCCGCCCTACGACCCGCACGCCGGCTTCGATCCGCAAGCGCCGCAGGGCGGCCCGTTCGAGGAGCCCAAGCCGCCCCGCCGCCCGATCCGGACCGGACTGGTCGCGGGCGCGGTGGCGCTGGCCCTGGTCAGCGGTGGCGTCGGCGGCGCGGTGGGCGCCCTGGTCAGTCATTCCGACACCGGGAGTTCGGTCGTCACCAACGCGCTGGACCAGCCGAAGCCGAACGTCAACAACGTTTCCAACGCACCGGCCGGATCGACGCAGGCGGTGGCGCAGAAGGTGCTGCCCAGCGTGGTGATGATCAAGGTGGCCAGCAGCCGGGCCGAGGGCGAGGGCTCCGGTGTGGTGCTGTCCTCCGACGGCCTCATCCTGACCAATAATCACGTGGCCGCGGGCGGTGGCCCGAACGCCAAGATGGAGGTCATGTTCTCCGACGGCAGCACCGCGCCCGCCACGATCGTCGGCGCGGACCCCGTCTCGGACCTGGCCGTCATCAAGGTCAGCGGCAAGTCCGGCCTGACCCCGATCGAACTGGGCACCTCGTCGAACCTGCAGGTCGGCCAGCCGGTTGTGGCGATCGGTTCGCCGCTCGGCCTGGCGGGCACGGTCACCACCGGCATCGTCTCCGCGCTGAACCGCCCGGTTTCGACCAGCGGTGAGGGCGCGCAGAATCCGGCCGCCGCGAACCCGGTGATCGACGCGATCCAGACCGACGCCGCGATCAACCCGGGTAATTCCGGTGGCGCGCTCGTCGACGGCAGTGGCAAGCTCATCGGCATCAACACCGCCATCGCCAGCCTGGGCGGCGGCGAGGTGGGTGTCGGTCAGCAGAGCGGCTCGATCGGCCTCGGCTTCGCCATCCCGGTCGACCAGGCCCGCCGCGTCGCCGACGAACTCATCAAGACCGGTCACGCGACGTACGCACAGATCGGCGTCAAGATTCAGAAGCAGGACACCGCCAACGGCGCACGGGTGCTGGAATCCACCCCGGACGGGCCGGCCGCCAAGGCGGGCATCCCCGCGGGCGTGGTCGTCACGAAACTGAATGACCGGACCATCGATTCGGGCGACGCGCTCGTCGCCGCGGTCCGCTCGCACCAACCAGGAGACAAGGTGAAAGTCACCTATACCGATGAACAAGGCAACAATCCGAAGACCGTCGAGGTGACCCTCACCGGTGCGCCTGCGGACGGCGGGCGGTGATGCGCGTGCTGCAGGGCGGGTGGACTCCGCTGCTCGACACGGCCGCCGATGTTCTCGGCGCAGGCGCTACGGTGAGCACCATGGAAATCGATGCTCCTGTGGCGGGGCGTGCTCTGGTGGTGGTCGTCGATGATCGAACGGCGCATGGAGGTGTTGACTCGCTCGGTCCGCTGGTCACCGAGCTGCTCACCGAAGCGGGCTTCCTGGTGGACGCCTCGGTCTCGGTGCAGGCCGACGAGGTCGAGATCCGCAATGCGCTGAACACCGCGGTGATCGGCGGTGTCGACCTGGTCATCTCAGTCGGCGGTACCGGTATGTCGCCGCGTGATGTCACCCCCGAGGCCACCTCGCAGGTCCTCGATCGCGAACTGCCCGGCATCAGCGAGGCGCTGCGCTCCTCCGGCCGGGTAGCGGGTTCGCTCGATGCGGGGCTGTCCCGCGGTGTGGCGGGCGTTTCCGGCAGCACCCTGGTGGTGAACCTGCCGGGCACCCGGGCCGCCGTGCGTGACGGTATGGCGACGCTCGGCCCGCTGGCGAGCAAAGTGATCGGCGAACTCTCCGGATTGGTCGAATAATTACGGTTTCCAGTTCTTCCGACGACATCCCTCGTCCGGCGGCGCGCCGGGCGGGGGATGCGGCGCGTCTGGCCGCTATCTTCGGCGACACCCTCCCAGACACTACGCGCGACGAACGCGATCACGATTCGGATAACGCATCTTCGACCGATGATTGGCTGCGTTCCCAGATTCCCCCGCATCACGGATGACTGCCGATATCTACGTAGTTGCTACGTAACGTCCAGTCGGCTTCCCGGCGAATTACTCGCTGATGTTTCAGATCCGAGTCCCTTCTCTCGTTCTTGTACGGCCCTGTCCCGTATTCAGCGCTTGGCGTTTTGGTGACTCGGTCGGCACCGTCCGGTCGGTCCGACTGTCTCCGCCACGTAATTTGCGCACGTCAAATAGCATTCTTTCGTTAACGACTGTGATCTACATCACATTGATCTTTACGAAAGCTCGCGTTGCAGTGCCGTTACCTAGCGTTTAATGTTCGCCACGAGCCACCCACACTGGACTTCATCGGCCCGGGTGCGGCACGTACGCGTCGACCCGGCGGAACCTGGCTCGGTTCCGTTGCCAGCCGGAGCGTCGCGGCGACCTTTAATTGCTGGTTACACACCGGCAACAAAAGGGCGACAAACTGAGCTGGGCCTGCGAGGACCACTGTCCAGCCTCGATGGTCGAGGCTGACTGTTTTAACCTGATGAGGGGAAGTATGAGCGAGAACCGCACCAACGGTCTGCGCCGCGGTGCCCGCGTCGCGGGCGTCGGCGCTGCCGCTGCCGTGGCCATGGGCCTCCTTTCGACCGGCGCTGCCAGCGCTGATGTTTTTGTGCCGTTGCCGGACGGCCAGAAGCTCGGACCGGGCGTGACCATTACCCGCACCGGAGAGCACGCCATCGTCTCGCCGTCGCTTGCGGCCAACGGCGCGGGCCGCGTCGTGTGGGTTTCCGGTAACGCCTCGGCGGATGTCACCGAGACCCCCGAGGGCAAGGTCGGCCCCTGGAACGGCGCGACGAACAAGCCCGGCACCAACAACTCCTCGACCCACGGCACGTCCCAGCTCAACACCGGCTACATCATCGGCTGCCAGGTCAGCATCGCCGACGACGCGATCTCCGTCGGTGTCTCGGCCAAGGTCGACCTCTCCAGCGGTGGCGTCGGTGGCTCCATCGGCCTGAACCTGGGCCCCGGTGACGTCAAGTTCGTCCAGATCGAGCTGAAAGACATCACCAAGCCCGGCGCCTACTCGGTCGAGTACCAGGACGTCGAGATGGAAATCCAGGGCTGCGCGGGCTACGCCCAGGCGCGCTCCTACACCGTGGTCGAGATCATCGGTGACAACTACTCGAAGACCACCCTCTACGGGGCGCCGTTCAGCATCGGCTGACGACTGTCGAATTCTCGAATTGTTGAACACCTTTCTCGCTGAAACGAACTCAACCCCTGAGGGATTTAACAAATGATCAACCGTAAGAACTTGGTGCGGGCAGCCGGTGTCGGTGCCGCCGCAACCATCGCCATGGGCCTGTTCTCCATCGGTGCCGCGAATGCGGACACCTTCGTGCCGCTGCCCGGCGGCGAGATCACCAAGACGCTGTCCGACGGCACTGTGGTGACGGTCCGCCTCGTCAACGAGTCGGCGAACATCAACCCGTCCATGGGCTCGACTCCGGTGCACCGCAACGCGTGGGTGTCCGGTTCGGCGCAGGTCGAGATCAACGGCACCGCGACGGGCAAGATCCGTCCGGGCTACGTGGTCGGCTGCCAGGTCAACATCGACGGCGGCAACGCCACCGGTGGCGTCGACGCCAGCGGCAAGTGGGACGGTAGCAGCGGCGATGTCGGCGCCAGCGGCGGCGGCAACCTGACCCTCGGCCCGGGCCAGGCGACCTCGTTCTACCTGCTCGACCGCGAAGTGGCCGACGACTTCGGCAACGAGGATCACTCGACCCAGATCACCTTCAAGAACGGCAAGGGCTCGGTCACCTGGGCCGACTCCACCATCGGCCTCGGCGGCTGTGCCGGCTACGCGCAGGCTCGCGCGTTCGTCAAGGTCAAGGTCGAGACCGACAACGTCATGTCCTACGTGACGCTGTGGGGCCAGCCGTTCAGCCTCGGCTGACGTCTGATCTCACCTCGCACGACATAAGCGGGCCCGTCGCCACCGCGACGGGCCCGCTTTGGTGTTTCCTGTCTGCCGCCGCCACCAGCGCCGAGGCAGGGGCTGTCCTCGGTTCTCCACTCGCAGTTGCGAATTCGTTCCGCTAGGGGTCGACAAAACACGATGATCAACCGCAAGAATCTGATGCGCCGGGCCGGGCTCGGCGCCGCCGTCACCGTCGCGATGGGCCTGTGCGCCACCGGCACGGCCGATGCCGGTACCTTCGTCGCGCTGCCGGGCGGTGAGCTGTCCAAGACGCTGGCCGACGGCACCGTGGTGACGATCGAATTGGCCGGCGAATCGGTCGACATCGAACCGTTCATGGGCCTGCTGCCGCTGCCGCGCAACGCCGCGGTCTCCGGCCGGGTGCGGGTCGAGTTGTCCGGGCCGCCCGAAGGCAAGGCCGGGTCGATCTTCCCGGGCTATACCGTCGGTTGTGAGGCCGATGTGAGCGGTGGCGGTGCCGGGGATCTGGACGCGGCCGCACCGCGTACGGGCGCCGTCACCGACGGCACGCTGGTGCTCGGCCCGGGGCAGGTGCAGTCTTTCTACGTACGCGACCTGGAGCAGGCGGGCGATCTCGGCACCGAGGTGTACACGGCGCGTAACCAGTTCGAGGGCAGCACCGGCTCGGTCAGCTGGACCAACGAGAACATCGCCCTCTACGGCTGCAGCGGGCCCGCGCAGGCGCGCGCGTTCGTCAGCCTCAGCGTGGAAACCGATCAGCTCGTCACCTGGATCACGTTGTGGGGCCAGCCTTTCAGCCTCGGCTGACACCAAAGATCAACCAGCACAAGTAGAAACAAGCCCGTCGCGTTCGCGACGGGCTTGTGCTGTTGCTGAACAACAGGTTTCAGGACTCGTGCTTACCGCCCGCGCTGCGCTGGCCCTCGGCCAGCAGGTCGCGGATCTGGATGAGCAGTTCGGTGTCGCTGAGCTCGACCGCCTCTTTGCTGAACTTCTTCTTCACGTGGGTGGCGGGCAGGACCAGCACGAAGTACAGCACGGCGGCGATGATCGCGAAGTTGATCGCCGCGGTGATGATCGGGCCGACCTGGACGAAGGTCGCGGGTTTGTCGGCAACCAGCTGGAAGCCGAGCCCCAATTCGTTGCTGCCGCCGAAGACGGCCAGGATCGGATTGACGATGCCGTTGGTGAAAGCGGTGACGATCGCGACGAACGCGGTGCCGATGACCACGGCAACCGCCAGGTCCACGACGTTTCCGCGGAACAGAAAATCCTTGAAACCCTTGAGCATTGCCGATGTCTCCTCTACTTGTGGAGCTGACAAGTCGAGCTGGCCGGGCGACATCTACCGGTACGGGCGATGCTAGTTGACCTTGCTGGCAAATGTGTGGACAACATCCGGGCGGCCGCCTCGTCCGCAGTGCGTGCCCGGCCGGGATCGCCTGCTGCGATCGGAACAAGGATCCACTCGGTGAGCTCTTCTCGGCCGACCTGGGTGTTGTCCGTCTGCTCAGTGGAAGACGACGGCAAGCGCGGTGTGCAGGGACGCTGCCGCGACCACCGCGGCATGTTCGGCGTCCATCGCGACCAGCACCACCCGTTCTTTGACGCCGCGTCCGTCCCCGGGGCCGGACACCAGGACCACCGCGGCATCGGTGGCCAGGGTGCGGGCGGGCCTGCTGCCCTGTTCCTCGCCGCCGATCACGTCGACCCGATCGCCGGCGCGCAGGATTTCGGTGACCGCGGTGTCGGCGAGCCGGATGGGCACGATCCTGGCGTCGCGCGCGCCGGTCGCGACGGCGGCCAGCCGCGACCCGACCACCCGGAGATCGGTGAACACTTCGCCGGCGCGCACGGCGCCGGTCAGCGTGGCGCCGACGACGGTCGCGGGATCACGGACGACGCCCGCGGGTAGCACGGCGGCCTCTCGTGGGGCGGTGCGCAGATCATCGGCTTCGAGGACCCGGCCCGGCGCGAGGTCGCGGCCGGCGACGACCACCGTCGCGCGTTCGGAACCCGGATCACCGCGCAGAAACAGGACCACCGCCGCCACGACCAGTCCCGCGGCCAGCAGCCGCCGTACCAGCAAGCTGTCGGCCCAGGGTGGTCGCTGCCACGTCGCGAAGTGTTCGCGGCCGAGATCGGCGAAGGGGCGAGTCATGGTCGGATCTTATGATCGCGGCCACCCTCGATCGGTCCCGGAAAGGGGCGGTTGTGGATAAACGAAGGGCCTGTGGATAACTCTCAGATCAGCTGGCCACGGCGGTGCTCGCCGTGCTGTTGCTGCCGTTGGAGGAGCTGGAATCCGAGGACGTCGAGGAGCTCGAACCGTTGTCGGACTTGCCGTTGTCGGACTTCGCGGGCTCGCTCGCGGTGGACGCGCCGCCGCGGCTGTCGGTGCGGTAGAAGCCGCTGCCCTTGAACACGATGCCGACCGAGTTGAACAGCTTGCGCAGCTTGCCGGAGCACTCGGGGCAGACCGTCAGCGACTCGTCGGAAAAGGACTGAACGATGTCGAAGCGGTTGTCACACTGGGTGCACGCATACGAATAAGTTGGCACAGCATCCTCCGCGAGTTTCGTCATCTGGCACTCTACAGCCGACAGTGCCAACGTTGCCAATCCGCTGTTCATTCCGCCGCGTGATCTTCGCCAAGCCGTTGCAGCCCGCCGCGCGGCGTGAGCGCCCAGCCCATCCGCAGATCGTGCGGCTCCTCGGGCAGCCGGGGCACCACCTCGTCGTCGCGGACCACCGCGACCAGCCGGGCGTCGTCCCGCGCGGCGGCCAGCGTTCGGTCGTAATAACCAGCCCCGCGCCCGAGCCGCACGCCGCGCCGGTCCACCGCGAGCGCGGGCACCAGGATCAGCTCGGCCCAGCCGACCGCCGCGCTGGTCAGCGCCGAGCCGGTGGGTTCGAGCAGGCCGAACCTGGCCCGCCGCAAACTTTCCCGGCCCAGGTATTCGGCCCAGTCCAGTGGTCCGGGCGGACCGGTCACCGGGAGCAGTACGCGCGCGCCGGCCGTCCGCATCGCGTCGAGCAGTTCGAGCGACCCCGGTTCACCACGCACGGGCACGTATGCGCACACCCAGCCGTCGAGGTCGAGCCCGGTGACCGCGGCGGCGAGGGCGCGGGCTTCGGCGGCGTGCTCGCCGGGCGGCAGTGCTGTACGTCTCGCAAGAATTTCGGTGCGCCATGCATGTTTCTCGCGCTCGCCGGGCATCTCCATGGCGATCACCATAGGCTGGCCGGAATACCGGTCGGCTCGACAGCGAGTCAGAGGCTGTGACGGATGGATAGGGTAATCGCATGACAGCAAAGGCCGGACAACCCGGCGATGCCGCGCCGGCATCGTGCTTCCGCACGGCCGTGGTCCCCGCGGCCGGGCTCGGCACACGGTTCTTGCCCGCGACGAAGACGGTGCCCAAAGAGCTGCTGCCGGTAGTCGACACCCCCGGCATCGAGCTGGTCGCCGCCGAGGCTGCCGACTCCGGCGCGCAGCGGTTGGTGATCGTCACCTCACCGGGCAAAGACGGTGTGGTCGCGCACTTCGTCGAGGACCTGGTGCTGGAGAGCACCCTCGCCGAGCGCGGCAAGTTCCAGCTGCTGGAGAAGGTGCGCAAGGCGCCCGGTCTGCTCGACGTCACCTCGGTGGTGCAGGAGGAACCGCTGGGCCTCGGTCACGCGGTCGCCCAGGCCGAGACCGCGCTGGACGACGACGAAGACGCTATCGCCGTGCTGCTCCCGGACGATCTGGTGCTGCCCTCCGGCGTGCTCGACGTGATGTGCCGGGTCCGGCGCAAGCGCGGCGGCACCGTGCTGTGCGCCATCGATGTGCCCAAGGACGAGGTCAGCGCGTACGGCGTCTTCGATGTCGCTACTGTGCCGGACGCGGTGAATCCGAATGTGCTGCGGGTCAAGGGCATGGTGGAGAAGCCCGCCCTCGCCGACGCGCCGTCCACTTTCGCCGCGGCGGGCCGATACCTGTTGGACCGCGCGATCTTCGACGCGCTGCGCCGGATCGAGCCGGGCGCCGGCGGTGAATTGCAGCTCACCGACGCCATCGCGCTGCTGATCGCCGAGGGACATCCGGTTCATGTCGTGGTGCACCGTGGGTCGCGCCACGATTTGGGGAACCCGGGCGGCTATCTTCGTGCTGCGGTCGATTTCGCTTTGGAACGCGACGAATACGGCCCTGCCCTGCGGGAGTGGCTGCAACATCGGCTCGGTCCCGACTGGGATCCGCAGCTGACGGCCTACGAGTAGCGGTCGGCAGCCGACGGAGGTCAGCGTCGGGTTTCGCCGATAGTGGACCGTCGGGTACCAATGATGGTTCACCATCTCGCGTCGAATCGGTTGTGCCGAGGCGATATCGCGCGATGGAATCGGTGGCGTGCGAAGAGATCAGGAAGGGCTGGATGCGCTCGGTTGAGGATCAGCAGATCAAGGTGACCGCCGCGGCGGTCGCGCCTCGGCCGGTCCGGGTCGCGATTTCCGAGGCTCAGGGCCTGCTGTGCGCCGAGGACGTCGTCACCGAGCGGCCGCTGCCCGGCTTCGACCAGGCCGCGATCGACGGCTACGCCGTGCGCAGCGTCGACGTGTCCGCCGCGGGCTCGGATATCCGCAACGAGGACGGCGATCTCGTAGACCTGACGCTGCCCGTGGTCGGCGAGGTCATCGCCGGATCCCGGCAGCCCATCCGATTACAGCCGCGCCAGACCGTCCGGGTCGACACCGGCGCACCGCTGCCCACCCTCGCCGATGCCGTGCTGCCGTTGGACTTCACCGACGGTGGCCGCGCGAAGATCAAGATCTACGAACCGGTCCGCTCCGGCGACTATGTGCGGCGCATCGGCGACGACGTGCAGCCCGGCGACGTTGCGGTGCGCGCGGGCACCATCATCGGCGCGGCGCAGGTGGGGCTGCTCGCGGCGGTCGGGCAGGACAAGGTGCTCGTGCATCCGCGGCCGCGGCTGTCGGTGATCTCGGTCGGCGGCGAGCTCATCGATATCGATCGCACACCCGGTCCGGGCCAGGTCTATGACGTCAACTCCTACGCGCTGGCCGCGGCGGCCCGGGACGCGGGCGCGGACGTGAACCGGGTCGGCATCGTCAGCGCGGACCCGCGGCGGCTACGCGACGTGGTCGAGGGACAACTGGTGCGCTCCGAGGTGGTCGTCATCGCGGGCGCGGTCGGCGGCTGGGCCTCCGAACAGGTCCGGGAGGCACTGGAGGGGCTCGGCGAGCTCGAAATCGCCCGCGTCGCCATGCATCCCGGCTCGGTCCAGGGTTTCGGCCGGCTCGGCCGCGACGAGGTGCCGACCTTCCTGCTGCCGTCCAACCCGGTCGGCGCGCTGGTCGTGTTCGAGGTGATGGTGCGTCCGCTGATCCGGATCGCGCTGGGGCGCAGGCATCCCATGCGCCGGATCATCATGGCCAGGACCATCACCCCGATCAGCTCCATGGCCGGGCGCAAGGGCTATCTGCGCGCGCAGCTCATGCGCGACGAGGCCACCGGCGATTACCTCGTGCAACCACTCGGCGGTGGCGCCGGCGCCTCCTCGCACCTGCTCGCCACCCTTGCCGAGGCCAACAGCTTGATCGTGATCGATCCCGATGACACCGAGATCCGCACCGGCGACGAGGTCAGGGTCGCTTTCCTCGCACAGCGCGGCTGAGACGTGGAGACGATGAACGTATTCCGGGTCACCCAGCATCCGGGCTGGCCCGCGCGGCTCGGTCCGATCCGGGTCCCGGCCGGACAGGTGAGTTTGCGCCCGGTGCGCCTGCGTGACGCCGCCGCTTGGAGTCGAATCCGATTGCGGGACAGGGAACATCTGGAGCCGTGGGAGCCCACCGGGCGCGGTGCCTGGGAGGCGCGCAACCACGCGTCCAATTGGCCGTCGCTGTGGTCGAGCCTCAAGGCCGAGGCCCGGCGCGGCGCGATGATCCCGCTGGTGATCGAGGTCGACGGGCACTTCAGCGGGCAGCTCACCGTCGGCAATATCGTGCGCGGCGCGCTGCGTTCGGGCTGGATCGGGTACTGGGTCGCGAAGGATCTCGGCGGCAAGGGCGTCGCCACCGCCGCGCTCGCGCTCGGCCTCGACCACTGCTTCGGCGAGGTCGGCCTGCATCGGGTCGAGGCCACCGTGCGCCCGGAGAACCTGGCCAGCCAGGCCGTGCTGCGCAATGTCGGCTTCCGCGAGGAGGGCCTGTTGCGCCGCTACCTCGATGTGGACGGCGCCTGGCGCGATCACCTGCTCGTCGGGATCACCGTCGAGGAGCTGACCGGCACCGTCGTGGACCGTTTGATCCGGGAGGGCCGGGCTACTCCGCTCTGACTATCCGGACACTCCCGGAGCATTCGACGCGCGGCAGAAATGGTTACTTTGTGACAGGTGTGGCGGATGTGCACGGCGCGCCTGCCGGATGTCGACGTGTCACGGAATTAACCTACGGACGTCGGAGGTGCGTCTTGCGCCCCCGGCAGGGAGCCTGCGAGGCGACCGGCGCCCGTGCGGTAGCGACGGACGGACGCCGGACGTACGCGGGGCGTGCTGCGCACCGCTCGCCGGCCGAATGGACCGAATCCAGGCGGGGACGGAGGTGCTGACCGCGATGCCGAACTCGATTCTGTGGATCGGGCTGGTCGTGCTCTGGGTCTTCGTCCTGTTCCCGATCCTCGCCGACCGGCACCCGCGGATCCGCCGGACCACCGACGCCGCGCTCGCCACCCGAGTGCTGCACCGCGGAGATTCCAAGCGGCGCACCAAGAGTGGCCCGGCCGCCGGGCACGAAACCGATCCCAACTGGCGGCCCCGCCGCACACAGAGAAAGTATGCCCACAGCGATGATGCGGAGGACCGGATGACAACACCGGCCGACGACCCCGTCACCGAAGGTGACCCGCCCGCGATCGCCGAATCAGCGGCATCCCACCCCGAACCAGAGCGCACCGACGCCGAACTCGCCGAGGCCGAACTCGTCGACACCGAACTCGCCGACGATGCCGAGCGCGCGGACGCGGACTCCGACTCCGCCGATCTCCCCGCCGACGATCTCGAATCCGACACTGTCGCAGCCGAAGTCGACGCACCCCAGGACGATGCGGCCGATGATGACGACGTGCACGACGACCAGGCGGAGCAGACCCGCCCCGAACCGGCGGCCGCCCGGATCCCGCCCGCGCGTTCCACCGTGCCCGCCCGCGTCGAACTCGACGACTACGACGCTGCCCGCGACGACTACGACGACGACTTCGACTACGTCCCCACCCGCCGCGGCCGCGGCGGCTACGACCCCGAAGCCGACGCCATCGCCCGCGCCGCCCGCTACACCTTCCGGCAGCGCGCCGTCCTCGGCCTCGTCCTCACCGCCCTGCTCTGCGGCGGCCTGGCAGTAGCCCTCAACCCCCTCTTCTGGTGGGGCTGCGGCCTGTCCTGCATGGTCCTTGTCGGCTACCTCACCTACCTACGCCGCCAAGTCCGCATCGAAGAGGACATCCGCCGCCGCCGCGCCGCCCGCCTCAGCCGCGCCCAGCAACTAGGCGAACCCGACCACCCCCACCACGCCCCCACCCCCCGCGGCAGCATGGACCGCGACACCGCCCGAGCTCTCCGCCGGCGCTCGTCCCTACTAGAGGTAGACGACGAGGACCCCATGTTCGACCACCTCGACCCCTTCGACCCGGCGACAGCACGAGCACTCCGGGACCGGACGAGCGGAGACATGCGCCGGGCAGCAGGGGAGTGAATAACCCCAGCTAAACCCCCCGATTCGGAGTCTCGCAGCATCCTTTGCTACAGTTGCACAGCGCGGTTCCCCGGAGCCGCACGGGGCTATAGCGCAGTTGGTAGCGCGTCTCGTTCGCATCGAGAAGGTCAGGGGTTCGATTCCCCTTAGCTCCACCAAAAAGCCCGGCCTCGGCCGGGCTTTTTGGTTTCTGCGCAGTTCGCGGGCAACGGATCTCGCGCGCCGGCTTGACTCGTCTGCGATCCAAGTCGCCAAACTTGCAGCCCGCCCGTGCGCCAGACCTGGTGCCACGCCACGGTACGCCTCCTGGGAGGCGACCATCTAAAAGCCCGTCCGCGACCACTCTCTCCACGCGCTTCAACAAGGGCCGCGCCGTAGGCTTTCAGGTTCGAGCTCTTTCGCAGCGTCGGTGTCCACACCGCCGTACTGACGACGCCAGTGGTACGTCGTCGCCGCCGACACCCCAGTTCTGCCGCGGCTTCCTCTCCGGTCTTGCCCGCCGCGATCAGCTCATCGGCACGGCGCAGCTTCCGCCCGCTCTCCTCCGCGGAATGCCGTTTGCGCCCTGCTATGTCACTCAGGTCTCTTCCAGCCCTCGACCAGGGCCAACAAGGACTCTCATACCGAATGGTCTCATTCATAGGGACGGGCCATTATGTAATGAAGGCCAAAGCGAGCATGTCCGCGGATCCCGAGCGGGCTGCCCAGATCAAGGAGGCTGTTCTGAGTCGTCGAATGCATTCTCTATCAATGCGTCTGCCTCGTCCGCAAGCTCGTATACGACGCACCGAAGTTCGCATTCGATCGTGAGCTCACGGGCTCGCGTATGTAACTCGGCCTCGCTCGCTGTGTCAAGGCGAACCATATGGATCAACTCCATGGCGTCATCGACGAACGGGTTGTAGCCGTGTTCCTTGATCCAATCAAGAGTCCACTTGATAGAAGCTTCCATGTCCACGTCCCCAGGCTCCGCGATTCGGATCGTTGAGACTGCGTAATGGCATTCGGAATTCGCAGCGGGTCCTTGCGTGGCATCGCGACTTTACTGGTCGAGGTCCGCCGGGCCTCAGCGTGCGGCGATTGCCCGACTATTCACCGCATATTATGCGGTGAATAGGAGTACAATCGCCGTATGGCCTACGGGAACCGCACCTACATCTGGGAGGACCCGGACTGGCCTGACTTGCGGTACGACGCTGAACGGCTGACTGGACCTCTGGCCGAGGTTGCGCAACGGCAGGGCCACCTGCTCGGTCGGCTGGCGGACACCGAACAGACGGTGCGGGAGCAGGCAGGTCTTTCGGCGCTCACTGAGGATGTGGTCAAGACCAGTGAGATCGAGGGTGAACTGCTGAACGCCGCATCGGTGCGTTCGTCCATCGCACGCCACCTGGGTGTGGACATCGGCGCAGCCGCTCCAACCGACCGGAACGTCGACGGCGTGGTTCAAATGGTGCTCGACGCGACCGTGCATCATGACCAGGCAGTGACCCCTGAGCGGCTCTTCGGCTGGCATGCTGGACTTTTTCCTACTGGGCATTCCGGTATCTCACGCGTTCGCGTCGGTGGGTGGCGTACCGACGCCACCGGTCCGATGGAGGTCGTTTCCGGAAGCTATGGCAGACAGCGCGTGCATTTCGAAGCGCCGCCGGCTAAGCGACTGGACACCGAGATGCGGCGGTTCCTGGACTGGTTCAATCGTGACGCGACCGAGTCACCGATCGTGAAAGCTGGTCTGGCGCATCTGTGGTTTGTGACCGTGCACCCCTTCGATGACGGCAACGGACGCATTGCGCGCGCGCTCGGCGACCTGTGGTTGGCGCGTGCCGATCGCAGTTCTCTTCGCTTCTACAGCCTTTCGGCGCAAATACAGCGTGATCGCAACGCCTACTACACAATTCTGGAACGAACACAGAAGGGCACACTCGATGTCACCGAATGGCTCCTGTGGTTCCTTGCCGCATTGCAACGCTCGATTGCGCACGCTGACGAGGCCGTCGACATGGTTCTGACGAAGACCCGTTTCTGGCGCACCTGGCGGCAGGTCCCCATGAACGCCCGCCAGATCGCGATGCTAAACCGCCTCATGGATGGTTTCCAGGGCAAACTGACCACCCGCAAATGGTCGATCATCACGAAGTGCTCGCAAGACTCTGCGCTTCGGGACATCAATGAGCTGGTCGAGCTCGGCGTACTCCGCCGGTCGGACTCCGGCGGGCGAAGCACCTCATACCAGGTCGTTCAGCCCTGAGTGGAGAGCGTCTTGTTCTCGTTCGTCGCGTAGCTATGGCAACCTCGCGTCCCTTGTCCGGCGACCTCAATAAGCGAACCTTGCACCGGTTCGCCACGGACTCGCCTGCCTGGTGACGGCGGATCGACGCCCGGACATACCCCGGCGAACTCTTGGTGAACTCGGCTTCGGTGGGTGCGCCGCATCGTTGAAAACACCTTGAGTTCAGCTACATCCGACCGAACAGTATGGGATAGCTGATGATGAACGCCCACAAGGCCGTACGTGTCGTCGCCGCTGCTGATGCCGCGAAGCAGATCGGGCGGCAGGCGCAGCATCTCGTTCCCTGCATCACGCGGGAAACGTCTGGGAGCCGGGGGATTTCGGCCGGTATGGTGAATATGGCGCCGGGGAAGGTGTCGCGGGCGCATTATCATGCGCGCAGCGAGATCGTCGTTCTCTGTCTGCAGGGTCGTGCGGTGACGCTGATCGGTGCGGAATTGACGCCTTACGTGCATGGACCAGGGGATTTCGTGTACATCCCCGAGGGGGTGGTGCATGTGGCGGTGAACCTCAGTGAGACCGATGAACTGGTTGCTGTGGAGATGCGTACCGATCCGATGTTCAACGACGACGTGGTGCTCACACCGGAGCACGACGGTGCTGTCGCGGAGGTCGTCGCGCGGCTGCGTCGTGAGCTTTCGATGGTGGGCGCGGGTCTGTGACTGCCGTCAGTTCCCGCGCGGCGGTGCGCAGCGGGCCGATCGACGATATGTTCACGGCGCTGGCCCGGCGGCCGGAGCTGATCTCGTTTGCGGTGGGCGCGCCGGATCCCGCTTTGCTGCCGGGCGATTTGGTGGCTGGGCTGGCCGCTGATGTCGTCGCGGAATATGGGACCTCGGTTCTGCAATACGGGACGACCCGCGGATTTCCGCCGCTGCTGGACGAGGCTCAGGTACTCCTGCGGGAACGGCAGATCACCGATACCGGGGAGCTGACTCATATCGCGACGGGCGGCTCCGGAGCGCTGCACAGCACGTGCATGGCGCTACTCGGCCCGGGGTCGGTAGTGCTGGTGGAGACACCGACTTATGGGCCTGCGGTGAAGGTTTTCCGTAGTCACGGGGCAGTCGTCATCGGAGTCGAGTCGGACGCGGACGGTATCGTGCCCGCGGCACTGGATGCCGCACTGACCCGTCAGGCGGTGGCGATGGTTTACCTGCTGCCGACATTCCAGAACCCGACCGGACGAACCATGTCCGCCATCCGGGGAGCCCGCCTTCTGGTCCTTCGCGCCGGACAACACCGCCTACGTCACCTCGCTGTCGAAAACTGTTGCGCCCGCACTGCGCATCGGAATCGCAGTGCTACCGGAGCGCCTTTTGGAACCTGTACTCGCGTTGAAGCAGGGCATCGATATGCAGACCTCCACCTTCAACCAGGCGATTGCCGCGGCCTTCCTGCGCAGCACGAAAGGTGCCGCACACGTGGCCCGAGCCATCATCAATTACGGTGCGAAGCTGGCCACGCTCACCGCTGCGCTACACCGGTACATGCCGCCAGGATTCTCGTGGACCGAGCCGGAAGGCGGCATGTTCGTTTGGGTCGAGGGGCCAACAGCTTTCGACGCCGACAGGATGATTCGCCCGGCGTTGGACGCAGGCATCGCACTCCTGCCCGGCAGTATGTTCTATGCCGCGGATAGCCCGCCCCGCAACGGCATCCGCCTGAGCTTCGCGAACGTGCCCAGCGCCGAGATCGACCGCGGTGTGCGGATACTCGCCGAACTGTGCGCGACGCGATGAATATCGTTGGCGTCTGGGAGGTGCGGGCCGACAGCGCCCCATTCGCATACCACGTCATGGTGTTCCATGCGGACGGCACCATGCTGCAGTCGAATCCGGATCACGGCAATCGCGTCACCAGCGACAGCAACGGCATGGGCACCTGGCACGCGAACGGCTCGACGGTATCCGGAGCATTCCTCGAATTCACCGTCGACCGCACCGCTCCCGACTCGGTCTGCCGGGGAGTCGTCCAGTTCGAGTTCACGCTGCACGACAACGAGTTCCACGGCTCGGCCAGCGCAATGTTCTATGACCTGGACGGAGCCCCTCGACGCGGCCCGTTGACAACCGCCCTCACCGGGCGAAGGTTCGACGCCCGCACGTACTCGATGCCTGCTGCGAGTTCTTCGTAACCCGGGGCTGCGGAACCGAACCTGTTCTGCCTTCCGCCTTACGGATCGGGTGTGGCGGTGACAGGGTTGGTTGCTTCAGGCAGGTCGCATCGTCTGCATGGTGCGCTCGCCTTCCCAGAAGGCGCGGACGGCGACGATTTTGCCGGTCTCGTCGACCTTGTAGATGAACACACCTTCGGCCTCGAGCACCTGGCCGTCGTTCTGGCTGCGGACTTTGCCGGTGTAGGCGACTTCGGCTCCGCAGGCGAAGGAGTCGTCGAACAGGAACTCGATCGAGTCATTGGGGGCGATGGCGTTGTCCCAGAACGCCGAGATGGCGTCGCGGCCGTGGTGACCTTTACCTTCGGCATCGAAATGTGAAGGGCCGACTGGATCTTCGACCAGGGCGTCTGCGGCGAACAGGTTCAGCCAGGTGTCCTTGTCTCGCGCTTGGACCGCTGCGTGTAGAGCCTTGCTGGCGGTGCGGGCCGGGTGGGTGGCGGCGGTCATGGTTCCTCCTGGTGTCGGTCGCCGCGTGATCCGGGCGGCGGAGCGGATGCCGTGTGTAGGCAGAGCGCAGGCAGCGGTGCCAGGGAGATCTTTTCGGGCGGCAAAGGGAGGGGTCAACGCGCAGGCGTCAAGTGCGCAAGAATCGTTCGATAGTGGGCGAGATCGTGTCGCCGACCAGGCGATAGTGGCATCGGCCTAGAAAAGCCGGTGTGGCTCGCCGGCACCGACGAGCCACCACGACTACCTCTTCACCGCAGCAATGATCAGTTCACTCACCACATCCGGGCGTGACACCGAAACCGCATGCGAAGCAGCTGTTTCGACAGCCGTAGCACCAGCACGCTCCACCATGAACCGCTGCACCTCGATCGGAATGTTCTTGTCCTGAGTAGTCAGCAGCGCGAACGACGGGATCGATTTCCACGCCGCTACAGCGGCAGGCTCCTGTAATGCGGCGACTGCCACCGGTCGTTGCGTGACGGCCATCTGCTGAGCGGTCGCCGCGGGCACGTCGGCGGCGAACTGCTGTGGGAACTCTTCCTGTCGGATGTAGAGCTCGGTGGCGGTACCGCCGTCGGCGAGGGGGTAGGTCGCTTCGCGGGTGGTCGGCGGCAGGGTGGAGCCGGGGAATTTTCCGGTGAGTTCCAGCGCGCTCTCGCCCTGGTCGGGCAGGAAGGCGGCGATGTAGACGAGCGCGGTGACGTTGGGGTTCCCTTCGGCCGCAACGGTAATGACGCTTCCGCCGTACGAGTGGCCGACCAGAACGATCGGCCCCTCGACCGTCCGCAGTACCGAAGCCACGTAAGCAGCGTCGGTGGCGAGACTACGCAGCGGGTTGGCCGCGGCGAGCACGGAATAGCCCTGTCCACGCAGGTTTTCGAGCACGCCGTTCCAGCTGGAGGAATCGGCGAACGCACCGTGGACGAGCACGATGGTGGGTTTGTCGGTCACGATAGTCCTTTCAGGGTTAGTAGAGTGCGGCCTTCAACGCCGCAATGGCCTGTGCGACAGCGGCTTTCGCCGCATGCGTGTCGTGCATCGAATTCACCATGACGAAGTCGTGGATGATCCCGCCGTAACGCACCTGCGTGACCGGCACGCCCGCCTCGCGCAGCTTGCCTGCGAAGGCCTCACCCTCGTCACGCAGCACGTCGGCCTCACCGGTGATCACCAAAGCCGGTGGCAGACCGGACAATTGCGCGGCGCTCGCACGCAACGGTGACGCCGTGATCTGCGCGCGGTCCGCCTCGTCGGTCGTGTACTGGTCCCAGAACCACTTCATGCCGTCACGGGTGAGGAAGTAGCCTTCGGCGAACTGTTGGTACGAGCCGGTATCGAAGTTGGCGTCGGTTACGGGGTAGAACAGCACCTGCTGCAGGAACGACACGTCGCCGCGCTCCTTCGCCATCAGGGTCAGCGCGATGGCCATGTTGCCGCCGACCGAGTCGCCCGCGATCGCGATCCGCGACGAGTCGAGGACCTTCTCCGCACCATTGGTGCTGACCCACTGGGCAACTCGATAGGACTGCTCATTCGCGACCGGGTAGCGCACCTCGGGCGAGCGGTCGTACTCGGGGAAGACCACCGCCGCGTGCACGCCGACGGCGAGGTCGCGAACCAGCCGGTCGTGCGTGTGCGCGTCACCGAAAACCCAACCTGCGCCGTGGGTGTAGACGATCACCGGCAGCGGATCGGTCACGCCCTGCGGCTTGACGATCCGGACCCGCACCGAACCGGTGGGCCCACCCTCGACGGTGATCCACTCCTCCTCGATCTCGGGCTTGAAGATCGGGGTGTCTTGCACGCCGTCCACCGCTTTGCGACCTTCTTCAGGCGTCAGCTGGTAGAGGAACGGTGGCTGCGAGGTCGCGTCCACGAACTCCTGCGCGGCCTGTTCGAGCGAGATACCCAACGGGTTCCCAGTCATTTTCGTACCTTTCTCCTCGAGAGTTGTTGCGATTCAGGACAGTTCGGCGAGTGCGCCGGTGATGACCGCGGTCACCTCGGCGGGGTGCGTCTGCATGACCAGGTGCGGAGCGTCGAGCTCGACCACCTTGCGGAGCCCGGCGCGCTGATAGCCGAAACGTTCGACGTCCGGATTGATGGTGCGGTCGGCGGCAGAGACGATGCCCCAACCCGGCTTGGTTCGCCAAGCGGCCGCCGACGCTGCTTCGCCGAACGCGGCCGCCGAGAGCGGCCGTTGCGAAACCGCCAGCACCCGAGCCTTTTCGGCGTCGAGACCGGCCGCGAACACGGCGGGAAAGGCGTCGATAGCCACCGAGACGTCGGTGCCCGGTTCGCCGCCATCGGTCGGATACGGCGCATAGACGAGGTTGGCCGCCAGCTCGGAATCGGGGAAACCGCCCTGCAATCGGCCCAAGCTCTCGCCTTCCGCGAGCGCGTAACCGGACACGTAGACGAGCCCGGCGACGTTGTCTGCGACACCGGCGACCGTGATCACCGCGCCTCCGTAGGAGTGCCCGACGAGCAGTACCGGCCCTTCGATCTGCTCGACGAAGGACTTGATGTAGGCGGCGTCGGCGGCCAGGCTGCGGTTGAAGACCGGCGGTGCGAGCACCCGATGGCCTTGTCCGAGCAGCATTTCGGTGACCGGCGCCCAACTCGCCGCGTCGGCGAAGGCGCCGTGGATCAGAACGATGGTGGTGGACATGCCTGTCAGTGTTCGGGACCGGGCCCTGCGCGCGCCCCCCTTCGCAGGCCACAAAAGCCCCTGATCAGGACACGGCCGCTGTCGTGTGCTCCGCGAAAGTGGCCGCCGTCACGCCGGTGGAGCGGAATCTCTCCTGATACTTCCGAGGCGAAATACCCAGGCGCGCAACAAATGCCCGGCGCAGCGCCTCACTGCTGCCGTATCCGGCGGCCATCGCGGCCTCGGTTACCGTGTATCCGGCGTGCAGCTTGTCCCTGGCCAGCCCGAACCGGATGAACGCGACGAACTCGGCCGGCGAACTCTCCAATTCGGTGCGGAACAGCCTGGTCAGGTGCCGCACGCTGACCTGGGCGTGCGCGGCGAGGGTCTGCACGGTGTGCGGGTGTGCCGGGTTCGCGCAGATCAGGTCCACCACCTTGCGGGTCAGCGGACTGCGCGGTGCGGGTCCGCGCAGCGAGGCAGAGAACTGCGACTGCCCGCCCGCGCGCTGCATGTAGACCACGAGCGATTGCGCAACCGCCCTGGCGACGTCGGCGCCGTGATCCTCCTCGACCAGCGCGAGCGCCAAATCGATGCCCGCCGCGACACCCGCTGAGCTGTAGACGTTTCCGTCGCGCACGAAGATCGAATCCGGATCGACGGTGACCGTAGGGAAGCGGCGTGCCAGGTCGGCGGTGAACTTCCAGTGTGTGGTCGCCTGCTTGCCGTCGAGCAAACCGAGGTTCGCCAGGACGAACGTCCCGCTGCAGATCGAAGCCAGCCGGCGGGTGCGCCGGGCCAGCAGTTGCGTGGCCGTCAGCACGTCGGGCGTCATCCAGCGCGCGTGCGGCAATTCGCTGCCGGGAATCACCACCGTGTCGAAGCTGCCCGCCTCGTCGGCCGCGCTCGCGACCTCGATGCGCGCGCCGATCGAGGTCTGCACGTCCGTGCCGTCGGCCGAGATCAGCACGACCTCGTACCCCGCCACCGATTGGTTCGCCTCGACGAAGGCCTCCGCGGGCCCGACGAAGTCGAGCATCTTCACGCCGTCGAAAACCAGGATGCCGATCCGGCGGCGCGAGGCCGTGGCTGAAGTAGGGGACATGTCCACCAGTATTATGGAGTCGTGCCTCCATAACAAGTGGTGTTCACCACGCCCGCGAATGATTGGTAACTTGTGCAAATGGGACGCCCCCGCCGGTTCGACGAATCGGGCCTGCTCGACGCCGCGATCGAGCTGTTCTGGTCGAAAGGTTTCGACAGCACCTCGGTTGAGGACGTCTCGGCCGTGACCGGGGTGGGCAACGGCAGCATCTACGCCGCCTTCGGCAACAAGAAGGGCTTGTTTCTAGCTGCTTTCGCGCGCTACTGCGAGCGCCGCGCGCAATTCGTGAGCGATACCGTCCGCCAGGCACCCGGCTCGGCCCGCGCCGCCGTGCGCACCCTGCTGCGTTCCGTCATCGACGACTGCGCCGCCCAACCCGGCCGCCGCGGCTGCCTGCTGATCAACAGCATCGCCGAACTCAGCAGCCGGATCCCCGAGGTCGTCACCATCGGCAACCGCGCCACCACCGCCATGGAAGAGGCTGTCGCCGAACGTCTCCGCCCCACCATGCCCCCCGGCGACGAAGCCGAACTCTCCGCCCTCAGCGCCAACATCATCCTGGTCTCCCAAGGCCTGATCCTCTTCAGCCGCCTGGGCACCCCCCGCCCCCGCCTCCTCGAAATAGCCGAAATCTCCTCCGCCGCCCTCCCCGCCCCCTGGGCCGACCACCTCACCCCCGCCCGGTGATCTGCGGGTCCCTAGGCAGCACCCCTTCTGCGCTGACGCACCCGCTGTGGTGTGCAGAAGGGGGTGCGAGACGGCAGAAGGGGTGCGTGTTCGGGGGTCAGGTCGGGCCGAGGTGGTTGGCCAGGGCGGTGGCGGTGGTGGGGAATCGTTGGAGGAGGTCGGCTACCTCGTGGTTGGTTGCTGGTTGGGTGGACTGCCAGGTGTTTTCGATGCCGAGGAGGGCGGCTAGGGCGTCGCAGGTGGTGGGGTGGGTGGCGAGTAGGTCGTTGGCGGGGCTCCCGGCGGATGATGTCAGAGGTGTTGGGGTGGAGGGGGATTCGAGGGACCACGGTGCGGTGAAGTTGTCTACGGCGGGGAGGGCGCCGGGGAAGGTGCGGCCCGCTTCGCGGACCAGGCCGGGGATCAGTTCGCCTGCTTGATCTTTCAGGGTGGTGATGAGGTTCGGTAGCCAAGGCAGCAGTACCGCATCGGGGAGTGTGCCGAAGGCTTTCGACAGGAGTTCCACCACAAAGGGTCTCAGGGCGGGCGCGGGATCGATGGCCTGGACGAATCCGCTGACGTACTGCGGAACCGACGGCAGCATCAGCGGATTGGCCAGCATCTCGTCGCACCGGGTGCGCAACTCGGCCATCGTGAGCAGGCCGAGTTGGAACCGCGCCGCCCACAGCAGGGCGACTTTGGCGGGCGCTTCCGGATGTGATTGCAGGACTGCCAATTCCAGTTGGGTGTGGTCGCAGCCCAAGGACAGGGCCAGGTTTTCCATCCCGAACAGGAAGCCCAGCATCGCCGCGACTTGCGCCGGGCCGGTTTCCTCGGCGGCGAAGGCGGTGGGCAGCAGGGTGCAGTAGTGGGCGTAGCCGGCGGTCACGAAGCGTTCGCACCAGGCGGGCAGGCCGCCTTCGGTGGAGCGGAAGTAGTTGAGCAGCAAGCGGATACGGCGTAGTACGAGTGGTGCGTCGTCTACGGTGCGTTCGGCGGCGAGCAACTCGACCGCTCGGTTGCCCAACTCGTCGGCGAGGCGCACCGAGCGCAGGTACACCAGCGCGTCCTCGACCGCGGCGAGCGCGATCGCGGCGGTCGCGTCCGGTGCGGTGACGGCCCGGCGCAGGCGCTGCTCGAGCACCTGTTCGACGGTCACGCCCTCGTAGCCGAGTTCGACCAGCGAGCGCTGGTATTTACCGAGCCCGATATCCCAGCTCTCTTGGATCGAGGTCGCGCCGAGCCCGCGCGAACCCATGATGGGCCGCAGCGCGTCGTGCGGCAGCAGCTTGCGCAGCAACCACAGCAGGTCCGAGCAGGCCCGCAGGTCCGGTGCCGTCTGCAGATCCAGCAGCGCGCGTTGCAGCGTTCGTTTGGACAGGTCCAGGCCGAGCGGTTCTAGCCGGTCGAGTACGTCGCGGGCCAGCGGCGGCAGCGCCGCGTAGCCGACCTGGCCGATGCGGTCGCCGCCGAGCAGGATCTCGCACAGTCGCCGCACATCGCGTCGTCCCGGTACCCGGTCCTTCTCGATGCAGGTGACGGCCGCGTCCTGGAAGTCGTAGGGCGTCGGCCGGGCACGATTACGCAAGCCTGCCAACAGGATCGAGGTCTCGAAGACGGCGATGGCGTCGGCGGTGCTGGCCAGATACCCGTTGCGGCGGGCGAGCCGCACGATATCCACCGACCATTCCAGGAGCTCGGCCTCGTCCAGGGGATCGAGTACCGGTGGTCGCGACAGAAAGCCGGAAAGCTGATCCGCCACTTCGGTTTCGGCCGCAGCGGGCAGCAGCGCCTTCTTGACACGCTTCTTCGTGCCGGGCTGGCCTTCCAGCTGGAACGACTGCAACGCCCCGCGCCGCAAGCCTTTCGCCCAGGTGGCCGCCGCGATCGACACGGCACCACCGGCCAGCCCGAACTGCGCCTCGATGGCGGAATGGCTGGATGGGATCAGCCCGTAGTGCCACGTGGTGGCCGAGCGCGGCGAGATCTCGAATGAGGTCGCCGGTGCGGCCAGGCCGAATTCCTCGACCGGGCTGGCCGCATGGGCCGCGCCGCACACGTGCAGCGCCTGACTCGGATCGATGTTGTTGGCGGCCAGGTGTTCCCGCATCCGCGTCCACATGTACCGCTCGCGGTTCTCGTCCTCGGCGGTGCTGCCGCGGCGCAGCCGCCGGAACAGGCTGCCGATCATGACCATGACCTGCCGGTAGGTGTCGTAGTCGGCGTCCGCGAGCGGCTGTTCGACGTACTGGTCCCACCACTCGGACCAGTGCCGGACCTTGCCGTGGTGCAGCAGGTGTTCTTCCAACTCGGCGAAACGGGGCCGCAGGTCGCCGATTTCGATGCCGACCGCCGAGCCGTGCAGGCCGTCTTCTTCGGGCTGCTCGCCATCGGCCGGTGCCGGCTCGTCGTCGGGCGCCCACTGGAAGACGTGATCGGTAGACCGGTCCACGAGCACCAGTTCGACGTCCGGCGTTTCGAGTGCGTAAGCGATGGCCTGATATTCGGCCGACGATTCGGTGATCGGCGCGACCACCGACAGCGGCGCCCATTCCACCGGGAAACCCGCGGTGTCGGTCGCGAAGGCCTGCAGTGCCACCGGCAGCCGACAGTTACGCAGCTCGTCCAGCAGCGGCCGCAGATCTTCGCACAGCTCCAGATAGATGACGCGAGGCTGCTTTTCGCGCAGCCGCCGCACCATGGCCAGGCCCGAAGCAGGGGAGTGGTGGCAGACCGGGAAGATCTCCAGGCGCTCGGACAGCGCCCGGTCGACATCGTCGATCATGCCCGCCAGGATGTCGCCCGCCGCCCCGGGCGCACCGGCGAACGCGACGGCCGCGTCCGCCAGCTGCTCCCGCAGTGCCGCAAAGGTATTCGGCGCGGGCCGGGTGCCGGTGGCGGTCACGAGAGCCTCGCGATCGCCGCCCGGCCGCCTTCCAGGAACTCGCCCCAGGCCGCGTTCCCCTTCTTGTCCTTGCTGCGCGGCTCGACCACGCCGTGCAAGTACTTGTTGAGAATGGCGAGGTCCTCGGGCGTGCGGCGAGCCAGCGAGCCGACGAGCGAGCCGGCCAGGGTTTCGGCGCGCAATTCCTTCGCTCCGAAGAACTGACTGTGCAGGATGGCGTCCTCGAGCACGCCGATCTGCTCGGCGGTCGACAGCGCCGACTCCAGCTTGTCGTCGTCGCTGGTGGCGGCGGCCGCGGCGGCGCGCAGATCGGCGAAGCTCTCCAGCAGGATGTCCAGCAGTGTGGGCGGCAGATCCAGTTCGATGGAGTGCCGGCGCAGCAGTTCGGTGGTGCGGAAGCGCACGATCTCCGCCTCGCTCTTCTTGTTGGACACCACCGGAATTCGCACGAAGTTGAAGCGGCGCTTGAGCGCCGACGAGAGGTCGTTCACGCCGCGGTCGCGGCTGTTGGCCGTGGCGATGATCGAGAAGCCCGGCTGCGCGAACACCACATTGTCGTCGTCGAGTTCGGGAATCGAGACGTACTTCTCCGACAGGATGGAGATCAGCGCATCCTGCACATCACTGGTGGAGCGGGTGAGCTCCTCGAAGCGACCGATCACGCCCTGCTCCATGGCGGTCATGATCGGGGACGGGATCATCGATTCCCGGGACTGGCCCTTGGCGATGACCATGGAGATGTTCCACGAGTACTTGATGTGGTCCTCGGTGGTGCCGGCGGTGCCCTGCACTACCAGGGTGGAATTGCGGCTGATCGCGGCGGCCAGCAGTTCGGCCAGCCAGCTCTTGCCGGTACCCGGATCGCCGATGAGCAGCAGGCCCCGGTCCGAGGCCAGGGTGACGATGCTGCGCTCGACGAAACTGCGGTCGCCGAACCATTTCTGGGCCACCTCGCGGTCCAGCCCGTCGGCGCGTTCGGATCCGAGAATGAACAGCCGCACCATTTTCGGGCTCAACCGCCACGCGAACGGCTTGGGGCCATCATCGATGGACTCCAGCCAATCCAGTTCCTCGGCGTACTTGACCTCGGCGGGGGCGCGCAAAACGTCGTTCATGATGGCTGGGTCTCCTAGTCGAGAAAGTTCTTGAGTTCGTGCACGAGCTTCTGGATGCGTCCGGAAATCACCGGGGTGCCGAGGTTTTTGAACCGTTCGCGGAACCACGGGTTGACGCTCTGATGGCCGGAGCTGTTCACCGACCCGACGGGGATGAGCTTCACCCCGGAGCGGTGAACCGCCTCCATCGATTCGAACAGCGGCTGCGAGCGGTCGAACTCGTAGAAGTCCGAAATCCACACCAGCACGGTATTTTTCGGGTCCGTGATCTTGGGCTCGGCCATCGCCATGGCGACCGGCCCGTCGTTGCCGCCGCCGAGATTGGTGCGCAACAGCACCTCGAACGGATCGTGCACCCAGGGGGTGAGATCCAATGCGCGCGTGTCGTAGGCGATGAGATGCACATCCACCTTCGGCAGGCCCGCGAAGATCGACGCCAGAATGGTGCAGTTCACCATGGAGTCGACCATGGAACCGGACTGGTCCACCACCACGATCATGCGGGCGGGGACGGTGCGCTTGGCGGTCTGGCGGTAGTAGAGCCGGTCGACGTAGAGGCGCTCGTCCTGCGGATTCCAGTTGGGCAGGTTCTTCCAGATGGTCCGGTCCACGTCGAGGTTGCGCAGGATGCGCTTGGGCGCGACCGTGCGGTCGACGGTACCCACGCTGGTCTGCTGCACCTGGGTGCGCAGCACTTCGGCGACCTCGTCGATGTAGCGGCGGATCAGGCGTTTGGCGTTGGCCAGCGCGACACCGGACAGATTGTGCTTGTCGCGCAACAGCTGTTCGATGAGCGACATGCTCGGCGTGAGCTGCGCGGCCAGGTGCGGGTCGGCCAGCACCTCGCGCAACCGCATGCGCGACACCATTTCGCCCTCCAGACCGGTGAGCACCCCGTGCACGGCACCGGCCTGCTCCTCGCCCAGGCAGCGGCGCAGCCAACCGGCATCGGACTGCCAGCCGGCCAGCTGGGTGGCGCTGACCTGACCGGACCCGGTGGCGAACACGTTCAGCAGCAGCTTGGAAACCAGTGCCGCAGTGCGGACATCGGCCGCGCCGATGGGCGGTGGGTCGTCGGATGCGGCCGAATCCACCGCCGTGTCGTCCTCGGCGGTGGCGAAGTCGAGGCGTTCGAACTCCGTCTTCATGTCCGGATAGCGTTGCACCACATTGTCGATGGAGATACCGGGGTCGAGCACCGCCAGCGGCAGTCCCAGATCGTCGACGATGCCCGCGCTCGCCTGTTCGAGCGTCGGCTGCTGCTCGCCACTGAAGACGCCGGCCAGCAAGCGCCAGTACAGGATCTGGCGCCGGGTCTCATGATTCGGTTCACTGGTCATCGGCGCAGCAGCCGTCCCGCGCGCTCGCGCAATACCGCGACGGCGTCGCCCGATTTGGCTTGCGCCTTGGCAACTTTCGGGTCGGTCGGGCCGAGTGCCCAATCACCATTGTGGAAGGCGGTGAGCGCGCTCTTGACTTTGCGTCGGATCGCCAGTGGACGGACCGACCAGCCGTCGGCGTCCCAGCGCAGCAATCCGATCATGGTGCTGGAGGCGGTGACCCCTGCCGACGTGAGCGGCCCGGCGGACGGCAGCGCGTCCAGTTCGACCCGAATCCGCTGATCACCCAATTCCATTGCACCATCGCGGAATCGGTAACCCTCGAAGAAGACCGGTTCGGCGATGTGTACCGGATCGCGATCCAGCGGCGCGACGGCCGGGGCGTGTGCCTGCGGCAACTGCACGGCGGCGGTGGCGAACGGATCGGCGGACGCACCGGCCTTGGCGCGGTCGTCGTCCCACAGCAGGTCGCCGGTCGCAGTCAGCGGCATGTCGGTAAGTTCCAACGCGCGCTGTTCCGCCAGCGCGGTGCACAACTGCGTGTGCGCACCCAGTAGTTGCCAAACCGCCGGTCCCACAATGGTGTCCACCTTGGCCGCGGCCACCGAGGCCCGCACCCGGCGCGAGGGTGCATCGGCGAGCTCCAGCACACCGTACAGCTGGATCTGCACCACGGTGCCGTGCTCGTGCACGTCGACGCCCAGCGGTAGCAGGCGTCCCGAAATCGACTCGTTTACAACGGATTCCGCACTACGCCGGGACAACAGCAGTGCGCGCGTCCACAGATCGGCCCAACGTCGCGCGGGTATCCGGTCCATGGTGGCGATCGGCGCGGACGCCCCCAGCTCCGCGGTGAAGCCGTCCAGCAGAACCGCCAGCCGCCGCAGCGTGGGCTCGGCCAGCAGCGCCGCCACCGTGTGGTCCGCGGCTGCGACCAAATCGTGGTCCACGCCGCGCCATCCGGCGATCGCCAGTTCACCGAGCCAGGCGCGCGAACCCTCCGCGAGCGGGTTCGCTGCGACGGTATCGGCCGCACCTGTCCACTCGAAACGGTTGCGGCCCAATGCCGTATCGGCCTGCTCGACGAGGGCATCGTGCACCGCGCCGAGCAGGGCGGCACGGGCGGCGGCGAGTGCCGTCAGCTCCTCCGGGCCCAGTGCTCCCGTGCTCACTTTCGCCACCGCCGCGGCTACCGCCTCGGCGAGTGGCGAGCCCGCCACTGCGGTGGCGAGGGCTGCCAGGGCCGCGCTCTGCGGCTCGGAAACCCGAGCGAAGCCGTTGACCAGCGCGGTATCGAAACCGTGCACCGCGTCCATGGCGGCCGCGACGCCGGTGGGCGCCTCCGCCAGGGCCGCGAGTTGTACCGGCTGCATCAGCGACCCACCCCCGCCGGGAACCAGTGCAACTCCGGGATCGGCGTCGTGCTGCCCGGCAGCTCGAGATAGGTCAGGTGCCGCAGGAATCTGCTGAACACCGCGGCCGCCGGCGCCGGATCCCGAGTTCCGTTGAGACAGTTGACGAGTCGCTCGCCCTCCGGGACTTCCACGCGCAGGAAACGAGCTACCCGATCCTGTCCGTATTGGAGCACCGCTTCATCGATGAGCGAATCCAGATGCTTGCAGGTCCACCCCTGGTTCAACCCCCGCACGGCCGGTTGTTGTTGGTGCTGCAGCTCAGCCCGTGCGTCCCCGCGGTCACCGAGGCCACGTACACCCGTGAAATATCGGAGCCGCTCGACACCACGCCCTGCAGGCGTCCGTCGGCCAGCTCCACGAACGGCACCTTGTTCAGCTTGCGCGGTGCGACAGCGGGCAGAACCCGCACGACAGAAGCGTTTTCCCAAGCCGGTTCCTCCGGCGTGGCACTCGGATTCGAGGCCATCGTTCTCCCTCCCGGTCGATCACGATGCGCCCAAGGTATGTGACGGCACCGACAAGTACCGCACCGGCCGCCGATGCACGGCGCTGGAGACGGTCAGTCGGTGCCTGTAATGGTCGCGGCGCCTGCGGATTTCGCCCGCGCGGCCGTGGTCGAGAGGCGGCCGAGCTGTCGTTGTTCCGCCGCGCTGAGGTGTGCGATGGGGGACCGGGTGGGCATCGCGGTGCCGATCAGCTGGCGGACCTCACGGCCGCGTTCGGCCAGCCGCACGATCTTGGCGCGTCGGGTGGCCGGGTGGATCTCGCGGGTGATCAATTCCTTCTCCTGGAGGCGGTCGGCCCGGAAGGTCACCGTGGACCCCTTCTGCTGCGCTTCGTGCGGACCAGCCGGGTCTTCGTCGGCGTGGGTCTGGTGTGGCTGGTCAGTGTCGGCGTCTCGATGTTCTTCCTCTGGCACGTGGCCATCCCGATGACGGGAATGACCGCGTTGGGCGGTCTGGCCTTCGGTTCGGTGTTGACGCTGCCCTCCTGGCGGACCGCCTGCTCACGCCGAGACTCGGCATGGTCGGTGGGCTGCTGGTGTTCCCGCTGGTGCGCGCGGTGTGCGAGTTCCTGCTGGGGGTTTTCGGTCCGTTCGGCGCGGCGTACGGACTCCTCGCCGATACGCAGATCGCCGATCCTGGCTTGTTGCAGATGATCTCGCTGACGGGGCCGTGCGTCGTCGGCTTCTTGGCCGGTGCCCTCACCGCCGTGGTGAACTACGTGTGGGAACGCGCTCGACGAGCTGAGCGGCCGCATGGCCGGAATCGTCATGTTTGCGTCCTGGTGCCGCCGCCGTCCCCGGTGGACTCTGGCGATATGAAGAAACTGGTTGGACCGCTGTCCACGGTGCTCGGCGTAACCCGGATCCTGCTCGGCCTCGGATACATGTTCAATCCGAAAATGCTCAATATCGCCACCTTCGGTCCGGACGGCGATACCCCGGAATTGCGTATCACCAACAAAATGCTCGGCGTCCGGGAAATCATCATGGGATCGGTGACGTTGTCGGCGGTCAGGTCCGGCTCGCCTGTGCTGTCGAAGAGCCTGCTGGCCAGCGCGGCCGCGGACGCGTGGGACGGCTTCGGCGCACTGACCACCTCCGGCGCATCCCGGCAGGCGAAGCTCTCGGTCGGGTTCGTGGCGCTGACCGCCTCGGCGCTGGAGGCAACCGCAGGCTCTTTGGCCGCCAAACGGTAGATCCGGTGACCTTCGACATATCGAGGAAACGGCATCCGAATGGAATACGTGAACGAGCACGTGGGCGCCTGTTGCGCCGCTCCGGTCTCGCAGCGGACGCATACGGCGAGTCTGCGTCTGAAATTCGTGCATTTGTTGTTACGGGCGACTCTGCGGGTGATCGAGGATCTCGCGCTGTGGGCGAACCGCCGGGGTTGGCTGACTCCGGTCGAAATCGCCTCTAGGGCAAGCCGTCTGGACCGGCTGGCGGCAAGACTGCCGCTTCCGAAGGGCGTCGGGGTGCGCGGTGTCGAGCTCGATACCTGTCCGGCCGAGTGGATTTGGGACGAATCCATCGGCTCGGACCCGCTCGATCGGGGTGCCGCCATCCTGTACTTCCACGGCGGCGGGCTGGTCACCGGTGGCTTGAACACCCATCGCGGGATGGTCGCCCGGATCGCCTGTGACGCCGGTATTCCCGTGTTCAACGTCGCGTATCGGCAACTGCCGCAAGCGCATATCACCGAGACGATCGAGGACTGCGTCGACGCCTACCGTCATCTGCTGAGTCTGGGGCTGCCGGGTGACCGGATCGTGTTGGCCGGCGACTCGGTCGGGGCGGGACTGGCCTTTTCGGTCGGACTAGCTGTTCGTGACCGAAAACTCCCCATGCCACAGGCCATCGTCGCGCTCTCGCCTTGGGCCGACTTCGATTCGGCCCGCCGCCGCGACCATGCCAACGAGCGTCGCGAGCCGCATACCCCCGACGCGATGTACGCCCTCCTGGTGGATTGGGGACTGCGCCACGAGGGTCGCCTCGATCCCGCCTGGTCGCCGGTCAATCACGATTTTTCCGGTATGCCACCGGCCCTCATCCACGTGGGCACCACGGAGGTGCTGCTGCCCGACGCGGAGGAACTCGTCAAGAAATATTCGGCGGCGAATGTCGCTGTGCAACTGGAACTCTGGGAGAGCGGGATCCATGTCCTGCCGCTCGCCGCGCCCCTCGTTCCCGAGTCACGCGAAGCCATCGGCAAGATCGGTCGTTTTATTCGCGAGGCCCTCGACGAAACGCGCACCGAACGGTCGTTGCCGTTATCCGGGTGACTCGCGCAGCGCCGTGTCGAAATACCGCTGGTCGACGCCGGGTAAAGGCAGAATGCGGCCATGCGAATAATTGCCCGATTGTTGCAAGCGGTGGTCACCTGCGTGCTGCTCGTGGCAGTCGGGCAGGGCGTCGCGGCCACTCCCGCGCAAAGCCAGTTGCCCTGGACGACTCCGGCGCCGGACGGCGTGCAGGCAGCGGGCGCCGCGCTGGCCGACGGACTCACCGGCACGGTGCTGTGGTCGCGCGAGCTGAACACCAGGCTGCCGATAGCCAGTATCGCGAAGGTGATGACGGCGCTGGTCGTGGCCGAGACCGGTGATCTGGACCGGGCGGTCACCGTGCCGTCGGAGAGCATCGCGTACTGCGTCCGGCACGACGGGAGTACCGCGGGCTTGAGCCCGGGCGAGGTGCTCACCGCGCGCCAGTTGCTCTACGCGCTGATGCTGCCCTCGGGCTGCGACGCCGCCTACACCCTCGCGGAAGCATTCGGGCCGGGCCAAAACGGCTTCCTTGCCCGTATGAACGGCCTAGCGGGTCAAATGGGATTGGCGGGAACGTATTTCGCCGACCCGAGTGGATTGCCGACGCCGACGGACCACTCCACCTACTCGACCCCGGCGGACCTGATCGCCCTGGGTTTGCGCGCGACCCGCCAACCGGTGCTGCGCGAGATCGCCGGCACGCCCGATTATCACCTGCCCGCGGGCCCCGGCAATCGTGAGCATTCCTGGCACACGACGAACCTGCTATTGGGCGACTACCCCGGGGCCTCCGGCATCAAAACCGGCTACACCGATGCGGCGGGAACATGTCTGCTGTTCCACACGGTCCGGGCGGGGATACCGTTGATCGGCGTGGTCCTGCACAGCTCTCCGTACGGTGCCGTCGCGGCCAAAGAGGACGCCGAGCGCATCCTGGACTGGGTCTATCACCCCATCTTCACCGTGCTTCCGATCGGCTAGCCGTCAGCTCTGCCGCGGGTCGTGCGTATCGTCCTGTGCGGGTGCGGGTTTCCGGACTCGACCGTGGTACCGCCAGGCGTGGAAGCCGCGGTGCGCGGCGAAGGCGCCGAGGACGGCCACAGTGCACCATACCGCGATCGCGGTGTAGGCCAAGGGCGCCGACAGATCGCCGATGGACGCGCCGAGCGCGGTGTAGACGAAGGCACGCGGCGCCGAACCGATGAACGCGCCGACTGCCATCTGCCACAGCGGAACTCCGAACGCGCCGAACACGTAGGACGCGAGCGCATCGGAAATGCCGGGGACGAAACGCTGCCCGACCACGGCCCACAGCCCGCCGCGTTCGATCGCGGCGTCGATGCGGTCGGCCCGCTCCGTGCCGAGCAGACCGCGCGCACTGTCCCGCCCTGCCCGCCGCCCGAGAAAACTCGAAACCGTGGCCGTGCCCACCACCGCGCCCAGGGTCACGAAAGTGCCGAGCACGGGGCCGAACAGAAAACCACTTCCGGCGGCCAGGATCGGGCCGGGCACGAAGATGGCGCCGAGCAGCGCTGCCGCTACGGCGTAGACCAGCGGCGCGGCCGGCCCCGTCGCCCCGATCGCGTCGCGTACGCCCGCGACGTCGACGACCCGTGCGATCGCGACGAGATAGAACAATCCGAGCAGGAAAACGGCACACAGCGCCAGCCGGACACCGTGGCGCCATCTGCTGATCCGCGCGCGATCGTCGTTGTCGGTCATGGTGGGTCCACCCTGCCCCGCCGTGGTCCGGTTCGCGAGGCCAGCCTGGCGTTTTTCCGCCAGGCCGACCCGCGCCGAGGGTTGGCTGGCTCACAATTTGGGATTTTCTCAGGAAGACGTGCGATGGTTGTCGGGTGAGACCAGGCTTATCGCAGTGATTTGCTCGGCTCATCTACAGAAAAGTGTGAAGTAAAGTAATGACGCAAGGCACTGTGAAATGGTTCAACGCTGAAAAAGGCTTCGGCTTCATCGCGCAAGACGGTGGCGGCGCTGACGTGTTCGTGCACTACTCCGCTGTTTCCGGCTCGGGCTTCAAGTCCCTCGAAGAAGGACAGCGCGTGGAGTTCGAGGTCGGTCAGGGACAGAAGGGCCCCCAGGCCCAGGACGTTCGCGCTATCTGAGTTCCGCAGGTAGAGAAAGCCTCGCACCCGTTCGGGTGCGGGGCTTTTGTGCGTGATGGCCGGTCCCGAGCCGGGAGCGGAGCCGCCGTCCGGTGCACCCGAAACGCGCACTGTGCGTGCGGAAGAGGCGCAATCCGCTGCTGGGCAGTGCGAGGTCACCGGGGCGGGTAGGCGAATCGGGATCGGCCCAGGCCGGTACACCCTCCACCACGCCACAACCCACCCCCAACCGCGCAGCGCGCCCCCACCCCGCATCACCCCAACCCGCCACCCGGCTACACGCACAGGCTAGTTCCGAGCCCGCCGACGCCGCCTCGAAAATCCCATACACACCAAGGTATTTCGCCGTCCCGCCAAGCCCGAGTGCGCCGCGCAACACCCCCTGGCGACTTGATCTGGAACGCCCCCAACGCCTACCCCACCTCAACCCCCGGGTCCACGCCCTCACCCATGCCGGAACCGCGCCCGGAACCTGAGCTGACGCCGCCAACACCTGCGCCGAATCCCGATTCAGCCCCCGGTTCGTGCCGAGATCTGAGCTGACGCCCACACGACCGCGAGCCGACGGCTGCACGGACGTCCACGCGCGTCCCGGAGCCGCACCTGGAATGTGAACCGCCACCGACACCGGTGCCCGTGCTGGAGCCACACCCGGATCCCCGGTCGACTCCGCTGTCGCCGATGTTCGTGCCCACGCCGGACCCCACTTCCCGCCGCCGCCAAGCCTCGCGCCGTCGCCCCGTTCACGCCGCAACCGGACCTGCCGACGCGTACTTTCGTGCTGGAGCCGCATCTGGAAGGTATGCGATGCCGAACCTCGAGCTGCCGCCAGCGGCCCTACTTCCGCGGTAGACCCGGAGTCGATGCGAAACCCCGCGGCGCGGCCGATGAGTTCGGGCCGCTCGGCCGGTCAGAGTTGGTAACACCCTAGGAAAGGACATCGTCATGTCGGAGCTTCTCGTCGACTTCATCACTTCTCTCGACGGCTACGCGTCGGGGGAGGGTTGGCCCGGTTTTTGGGGGCTCGAAGGGCCGGAGTATCTCGCGTGGCTCGGTGAGCAGCCGCAGGTCACCTACTTGATGGGGGCGAACACCTATCGGCTGATGTCGGGTTTTGCCGGCGGTGCGGTGCCGGACGGCCAAGACGAGTTCAGGCCGGAGGAAGAGGCGTCCGTCGACGAGCTCACGAAAGCGTCCAAGGTGGTGTTCTCCTCTTCCCTCGAAGACCCGTTGACGTGGGCGAATTCCACGCTGGTCCGTGACGACGCCGTCGAGGCGGTGCGCGCGATGAAGGCGAGTGGGTCGGGGATCCTCAGCACGATCGGCAGTTTGAGCCTGTGCCGGTCCCTGCTGCGCGCCGGACTCGTCGACCGGTTCCGGGTCGTGATGTTCCCGGTGATCACCGGGGCCACGGGTGCGGAACGCATCTACGACGGCTACCCGGATGTCGCCCTCGAGATGACCGAGCACCGCACCTTCGACGGCCGCATCCAGCTGGTCGAGTACCAGCCGCGGGTGCTCGAGCATCCGCCGCTCGGCGCCCCTGCGTGATGTCGCCCCGTCCGCCGGTCCGAACAGGCACCGAGACCGGCGGACGCGTGACCCCACGGCCAACTTTGTCCTGATACAGGACAAAGTTCGTATCAATCTGACGGAAGTGACTACACGGGCCGACAAAGTCGGGTTGAATCGCGGGCATCCGTCGGAAAGAGGGAACGATGCGGATCGCGGCGAGACCCGAAAATGCCCACCAGGCGCGGCTATTGCGGCTGCTGCGGGATCACGGGCCGCGGTCGCGGTCGGATCTCGGGCAGCCGATGGAGCTGTCCAGGTCGAAGCTCGCGGTCGAGCTGGCTCGGCTGGCCGAACTCGGGCTGGTGGAGGCGGGGGGCCTCGCGGACTCCAGCGGTGGCCGCCGTTCGGCGATCGCGCGGCTGGCGTCCGGCCTGCGGTTCGCGGCGGTGGATATCGGGGCCACCTCGATCGATGTCGTGGTGACCGACGGCGAATTGCGGGTGCTGGGCCACCTTTCCGAGCCCTGCGATATCCGGCAGGGACCGGCGGCAGTGCTGGAACGAGCGGTGGATCTGCTCGGCAAACTACGAGACGAGCACGCGGCGGCCGGTCGACTGCACGGCGCGGGAATCGGCGTGCCGGGCCCGGTGAGTTTCCGGGACGGTATGCCGGTGACGCCGCCGATCATGCCGGGGTGGCACCGTTTTCCGGTGCGCGAGGTGGTCGCGCAGGAGCTTGGCTGCCCGGTGCTCGTGGACAACGACGTCAATATTCTCGCCCTCGGCGAAATGCACGCGGGCTCAGCATCTTCGGTGGACGATTTCCTTCTGGTGAAGGTCGGCACCGGTATCGGCTGCGGGATCGTGGTCGACGGCGGGATCTATCGCGGCGTGTCCGGCAGCGCGGGCGATATCGGGCATATCCGGATCAGTGACGACGGACCGACCTGCGCCTGCGGCAACAACGGCTGTCTCGAGGCTTACGCGGGCGGGGCGGCATTGGCCAGGGAGGCGCTGGCTGCCGCGCGGGCCGGTCGGTCGCCGTTCCTCGCGCAGCGTCTGGCTGGTGCGGGCACGCTCACCGCGATCGACCTGGCCGATGCCGCCGCCGCGGGAGACCCGTTGGCGGTGACCATGATTCGAGAAGCCGGCGCGCACCTGGGCACCGTGCTGGCGGGCCTGGTCAGCTTCTTCAATCCCGGGCTGGTGGTGATCGCCGGGGGGATAGCGGGTTTCGGGCATCCGCTGCTCGCGGAGATCCGCAGCGTGGTCTACCGCCGCTCGTTGCCACTGGCGACCGGCAATCTGCCGATCGTGCTGTCCGAACTCGCCGGGCTCGGCGGCGTGATCGGCGCGGCCCGGCTCATCAGCGATCACGTCTTCAGCGTCGCCTGATCCGCGGCGTCGGCAAGGAGGCCGGCCATGGACACCGTGCTCACCATGCGGGGCATCGTCAAAGAATTTCCCGGTGTACGGGCGCTCGATCACGTCGATCTGGAGGTGCGCGCGGGCGAAGTGCACTGCCTGCTCGGCCAGAACGGGGCCGGGAAGTCGACGCTGATCAAGGTGCTGTCCGGCGCGCACCAACCCGACGGCGGCGAATTACATTGGCTCGGTAGGCCTTTGCGGCTGTCCGGCCCTGCGGCCGCAACTCGCCTGGGCATCGCGACGATCTACCAGGAGTTGGATCTCTGCGACGGGCTCAGCATCGCGGAGAACATCTTCCTCGGCCATGAACACGCACGCGGCGGCTTCACCCGCCGCGCTCCCGCGGCCCGGGCCACCACCGAATTGCTCGGTCGCCTAGGACATGCCGAGCTGCACCCGGACACCGCGGTCGGTACCTTGCCCGCCGCGGCCAAGCAGGTGGTGAGCATCGCACGGGCGCTCTCGTACGACGCGCGCCTGATCGTGATGGACGAACCGTCGGCGGCCCTCGGCAACGACGAAGTGGCCAACCTGTTCCGCATCATCGCGCAGCTTCGCGCCGAAGGTGTTGCGGTGGTGTATATCTCGCATCGACTGGACGAGATCCGGACGATCGGCGACCGGATCACGGTGCTGAAGGACGGCCGCACCGTCGCCGCCGGACTGCCCGCGCGCACCACCGGCACCGAGCAGGTGGTCTCGCTGATGACCGGACGAGGCAATCTGGAGTTGCAGGCCCCACGGGTCGCACCTGCCGCCGCGGCCCCGGAAGTGCTGCGGGTGACCGGACTCGGGCTGTCCGGTCGTTTCCACGACGTGTCGTTCACGGTGCACGCGGGCGAAATCGTCGGTCTCGCAGGCCTGGTCGGCGCGGGCCGCTCGGAAATCCTGGAGACGATCTACGGTGCGCGCCGGCCGTCGTCCGGGCAGATCCTGGTCGACGGTCACCGCATCAGGCCGGGCAGCACCACCGCGGCGGTGGCGGCCGGTCTCGGACTGGCGCCCGAGGAGCGCAAATCGCAGGCGCTGTTCCTGCTGGAATCGGTGGGCCGCAACATTTCCGCCGCCTCACTGCCGCGCTTCTCCCGCTTCGGCTGGTTCGACCGGCGCCGGGAACGCGCCGACGCCGGTGCGGCACTGGGGCGCGTCGGCATCCGCCCGTCCGATCCGGCGCATCCGGTCCGGGAACTGTCCGGCGGCAATCAGCAGAAGGCGATCCTGGCCCGGTGGCTGCTCGACGACTGCCGGGTGCTTCTGCTGGACGAACCGACCCGCGGCGTCGACGTGGGTGCACGCGCCGACGTGTACGCGCAGATCCACCGGCTGGCCGACCAGGGCGTCGCGGTGCTGCTCGTCTCCAGCGATCTGCCGGAACTGCTCGGGCTTTCCGATCGGGTGCTGGTGCTGCGCGACGGCGCGATGATCCACGCGGCGCCCGCGGCCGAGCTGACCGAACACGACACCATCGCCATGATCATGGAAGGGAGTGCCTTGTGAGTGCGTTACCACGGGCACCGCGTACGACGGAACCGACTGTGCGTGCGGTACCGGAAAAGTCCCCGGCCTCCAACGGTTCCCGAGCCGAGACCAGCGTGCTCGCCAAGGTGCGCAGCGAGATTCGCAAGCACGCGACCCTGGTGCTCGCGCTGCTGGCGCTGCTCGGGGTCGGCGCGCTGACCAAGGGCGAGGATTTCCTCAGCGCCAGCAACATGATCACCATCCTGACCCTGGCGTCCGTGATCGGCGTCGTGACCGTCGGGATGACCTTCGTGATCATCGGTGGCGGCATAGACCTGTCGGTCGGCGCGATCATCGCGCTGGCCTCGGTGTGGTGCACCACCACCGCGACCCAGTCCTACGGCGTCGCCGGAATGGTGTTCAGCGCACTGGTGGTCGGGGCCTGCTGCGGTCTGCTGAACGGCGCGTTGATCGCCTACGGCAGGCTGGTGCCGTTCATCGTCACGCTGGCGATGATGGTGGCCGCGCGCGGCCTGGCCGAACAGCTCTCGGGGCGGCAATCCCAGCTGGTCACCACCGACCTGCTCGCCCTGGCGCAGAACCGGGTGCTCGGCATTCCGCTGCTGGTCTACCTATTCCTGGTAGTTGTGGTTGTCGGCTGGATCCTGTTGGAGCGCACCACCTTCGGGCGACGCAGCTTCGCGGTCGGCGGTAATCCGGAGGCGGCCAGGCTGGCGGGCATCGATGTCCGCAGGCACACCCTGCTGCTCTACACCATCTCCGGGGTCTGCTGCGGTATCGCCGCGATCATGCTCACCGCCCAGACCACGACGGGCGCCAGTACGAACGGCCAACTCTACGAGCTGGACGCGATCGCCGCGGTGGTCATCGGCGGCACGCTGCTGAGCGGCGGCTTCGGCACCGTCACGGGTTCGATCCTGGGGGTGCTCGTGTTCACCGTCATCGAGGACCTGTTCATCCTCAACAACCTGGAGCAACCGATCCAAGCGATCGGCAAGGGCGCGATCATCGTCGCCGTTCTGCTGTTCCAGCGCTTCGGCCGTGCGCGGGCCGTCCCCACTCTCACCTGATCTCCGTTCACGCACAAAGGAATACGATGAGTACCACCCATTCTCTGCCCCGCCGCGGTGTCCTGCTGACCGGTTTGGCCGCCGGCGCCGGTGTCCTCGTGGCGGCCTGCACCGGCAACGACACCTCGTCCAATACCCAGGTAGCCGGCAACACCGGCGCGAACGCGGACGCCGGAAAACAGGTCAAGGTCGGCTTTTCCGCGCCGGCCGCCGATCACGGCTGGACGGCGGCGATCACCCGCAACGCTCGCGCGCAAGCCGAGGGTCTCAGCGACGTGACGCTGAACGTCACCGAGGGCACCAACGACGTGGCCAGGCAGATCGAGCAGGTACAGACCCTGATCAACCAAAAGGCCGATGTCCTGGTGATTTTGCCGTTCGACGGCAACGCGCTCACCGAGATCGCGAAAAGCGCGATGGCGGCCGGTATCCCGGTGATCAACCTGGACCGCGTCTTCGCCTCCGCGCTGGCCTATCGCACCTGGATCGGTGGCGACAACTACGGAATGGGCATCAACGCGGGCAATTTCATCGTCGGCAAGATGCGCGAGGCGAAGATCGCCGATCCAGTGATCGTCGAGGTGGCGGGTATCGACAACCTGCAACTGACCCAGGAGCGCAGCCACGGTTTCCGCGATGCGCTCAGCGCGGCCGGATTCCGCATCGCCGCAAGGCAATCCACCGATTTCACGGCCTCCGGTGGGCAGCAGGTGGCCAGCCAGATGTTGCAGGCGGTGAAGAAGATCGACGCGATGTGGAACCACGACGACGACCAGGGCATCGGCGTGCTGGCCGCGATCAAGCAGGCCGACCGCGCGGGCGAATTCGTGATGGTCGGCGGCGGCGGTTCGACGCAGGCGATGAAGGAGATCCAGACCGGGAGCTCCCCGTTGCAGGCGACGGTGCTCTACAGCCCGGCCATGGCCTCCTCGGCGGTCACGCTGGCGCGGTTGCTCGGGCAGCGCAAGGCGCTCGGCGATCTCGCCGAACACGATGTGCCCGCGAAGATCACGACCTACTCCGCGGTGGTCACCAAGGACAACGTGGACCAGTACCTGGCCAACGGCTACTGACGCCGCAATCGAACGGAGCCCGATGACTTCGACACAGCGCCCGACTTCGACACAGCGACGCAACCTAAGCATCGGCCTGGTCGGCCACGCCTTCATGGGCCGCGCGCACTCGCACGCCTGGCGCAGTGCGGACGCGTTCTTCGAACTGCCACTGCGACCGGCGCTTTCGGTGCTGGCAGGACGCGATGCCGCCCGCGCCGCGGCCGCCGCCGAGCAGCTCGGCTGGGCGCACGCCGTGGGGGATTGGCGGCAACTGCTGGAGCGGGACGACGTCGACCTCATCGATATCTGCACGCCGGGTGACAGCCATGCCGAGATCGCCATCGCCGCACTGGACGCGGGCAAACACGTGCTCTGCGAAAAGCCGCTCGCGAACACGGTCGCCGAAGCCGAGGCGATGGCCGCCGCGGCCGAAGCGGCCGCCCGCAACGGCGTCCGTTCGATGGTCGGTTTCAGCTATCGCCGGGTGCCCGCGCTGGCGCTGGCTCGAAACCTGGTGGCGCAGGGGCGGATCGGCACTATCCGGCACGTGCGGGCGCAGTATCTCCAGGACTGGCTCGCCGATCCGGCGGCGCCGCTGAGCTGGCGGCTCGAGCGCACCCGTGCCGGGTCGGGCGCGCTCGGGGATATCGGCGCGCACATCATCGACGCCACCCGGTTCGTCACGGGGGAGACGCTGACCGGTGTCTGCGCGCTGCTGGACACCTTCGTCACCGAACGCCCGCTGCCGGATCGGCCGGGCAGTGGACCGGTCACCGTCGACGACGCGGCACTGTTCCTGGGGCGGCTTTCCGGCGGCGGGCTCGCCTCGTTCGAGGCCACCCGGATGGCCGCCGGTCGCAAGAACGCATTACGCCTGGAGCTCAACGGAACTCGCGGCAGTCTGGTCTTCGATCTGGAATCGATGAACGAGCTGTGGTTCCACGATCACACCGAAGAGCCGGAGCTGGCCGGCTTCCGGCGCATCCTGGTGACCGAACCCCGCCATCCCTATGCCGGGGCCTGGTGGCCGCCGGGGCACGGGCTGGGCTACGACCACACCTTCACCAACGAGGTCGCCGATCTGGTCGTCGCGATTGCGGCGGGCAAAGACCCCGAACCCAGCTTCGCCGACGGTCTGGCCGTGCAGCGGGTACTGGCGGCGGTCGAGGCGAGCGCGGCCGACGCGGGCCGCTGGACTGCTATCGGAGGAGCGCAACCATGAGACCTGTCACGCTGTTCACCGGCCAGTGGGCTGATCTGCCGTTCGAGGAAGTCTGCGTGCTGGCCGCGGGCTGGGGTTACGACGGGCTCGAAATCGCCTGTTCCGGCGATCATTTCGAAGTGGACCGGGCGCTGGCCGAGCCGAACTACGTTGCGGAGAAGCGCAAGACGCTGGAACGCCACGGACTGCAGGTCTTCGCGTTGTCCAATCACCTGGTCGGGCAGGCGGTGTGTGATCATCCGATCGATGAGCGGCATCGCGCGATCGTCCCCGCCCGGGTCTGGGGTGACGGCGAACCGGAAGGCGTGCGCCGCCGGGCCGCCGCGGAGCTGGCCGATACCGCAAGGGCGGCAGCGCAACTCGGGGTGCGCACGGTGGTCGGTTTTACCGGCTCCAGCATCTGGCACACGGTGGCGATGTTCCCGCCGGTGTCGCAGGAGACCGTCGAGCGCGGCTACCAGGATTTCGCGGATCGCTGGAATCCGATCCTCGACGTGTTCGACACCGAAGGTGTCCGCTTCGCGCACGAGGTGCATCCGAGCGAGATCGCCTACGACTACTGGACCACTTCGCGGGCACTGGCCGCCGTCAGCAACCGCCCCGCTTTCGGATTGAACTGGGACCCTTCGCATTTCCTCTGGCAGGACCTCGATCCGGTCACGTTCATTCTCGATTTCGCCGACCGGATCTATCACGTCGACTGCAAGGACACCAAGCTGCGCTGCGGTGACGGCCGCCGCGGTCGCCTGTCCTCGCACCTGCCCTGGGGCGATCTGCGGCGCGGCTGGGATTTCGTGTCCACCGGCCGCGGTGACGTGCCGTGGGAGGACTGCTTCCGCGCGCTCAACGCGATCGGTTACGACGGACCGATCTCGATCGAGTGGGAAGACGCGGGCATGGACCGGTTGGCGGGCGCGCCCGAAGCCCTGGCCTTCATTCGCGGCTACAACGCGGTCACTCCGCCGACCGTCGCGTTCGACGCGGCGTTCAGCCACGAGCACTGAGGGTGACTACTGAGGGGTGCAGCGGACGCCGCCGCTCGCGGCGTCCGCTGCGTTTTCGATGACCAGGTCGAGTTCGTCGCGGGTGTGCTGCAGGTCGGCGATCTGCCGCTCGATCCGATCGCGTTCGGCCACGAGGTGCTCGACCAGCTCCGGGGTCGACTCACCCGTTGCCATGCACGGCAGGATGTACAGAATGGACTTGCTCGACAGTCCCGCGCCGTAGAGCCGTTGGATCATGTCGACGCGACGGACCGCGGCCTCGGCGTAGACGCGCTGTCCGCTGGGGGTGCGTTCGGCGGCGAGCAGCCGGTGCTCCTCGTAGTAGCGCAGCGCGCGCACGCTGACCCCGGTTCTGGCGGCGAGTTCGCCGATCCGCATGCCCACTCCTGGTGATCTGCCTCACGGCGACTTGCCTCTGACGTCAACGTCAGCTTTTAGCGTAGAGGGCGGAGTTCGAAACCGCCACCAGCGCAAAGGAAATGACTGTGACCAGCTTGTTCGATAGTTTTCAGCTCGGCAATCTGCGGTTGCCCAATCGGGTGGTGATGGCGCCGATGTCGCGCATGCGGGGCGGCACGGACGGCTCGGCGATCGCCTCGAACGCGATCTACTACGCCCAGCGGGCCACCGCGGGGCTGATCGTCTCGGAGGGGATTCCGCCCAGCCGGCAGGGGCAGTCGAATCCGGGTGTCCCGGCCCTGATCACCGATGCGCAGGCCGCGTCGTGGCGGCCGGTGACCGAGGCCGTGCACGCCAACGGCGGCCGCATCTTCGCCCAGCTCATGCACGGCGGCCGGGTCGGACACCCTGACACCTCGGGGTACCAGCCGGTCGGGCCGTCGGCGGTCCGGCTGCGCGCCGACGTGTTCACCCCGAGCGGAATGCAGCCCGCCGCATCGCCGCGGGCGCTGTCGCTCGCCGAAATACCCGGCGAGGTACAGGTTTACGCGGACGCCGCCCGGCGCGCGATCGACGCCGGATTCGACGGCGTCGAGTTGCACGGCGCGAACGGCTATCTGATCCAGCAGTTCCTGTCTTCGAACGCTAACCAGCGCACCGATGCCTACGGCGGATCCATCAGCGGCCGAATCCGATTCGCCGTCGAGGCGGTGGCCGCGACGGTGGACGCCGTCGGTGCGGACCGGGTCGGCATCCGCCTTTCGCCGGGCGGCACGGTCTGGGACATGGTCGAAGACGATGTGCCGGAGCTGTACGGCGCGTTGCTCACCGAGCTCGCCCGCCTCGATCTGGCCTTCATCGACGTGCTGGCCACCGTGGACGAGCAGTTGCTGATCGAGCTGCGCAAGGCCTGGCCGAAAGCGTTCATTCTCAATCCGGGCGGGCAGATCGCGCCGAGTCCCTCGGATCGCGCCGCGGGCGAGCACTGGCTTGCCCAGGGCGCGGATCTGATCGGTTACGGCCGCGCCTACATCGCCAATCCCGATCTGGTGGAACGCTTCCGGACCGGCGTGCCGATACGCGCCCACGACCGCGACACCTGGTACACGAACACCGATGCCGGATACATCGACTACCCGAGCTACCAGTACTGAAAGCTGTTCTACCGCAATCGGCTACCCGAGGACGAGGGGGAGCTTCGCGGCCAGCTCGCCGAGTTCGGCCTGCTCCGCCTCGGTCGCGGCGCGACGTCCGGTGCCGACGAGGAGCGCGTCGGTATCGGTGAACGACTCGGGGAAGGCCGTGCCGGCGATCTGCTCGAGCATGTCGCGGGTGCGGGCGAGTCCTTCCGCGGGTGGTGGTGTCGCGTCCGGGAGGTCGGCGATGAGGTCGAGGTGGTGCAGGGTCCATTCGAGGACGTACGCGCCGAGATAGTCGCCGGTGGTGAGGACCTGGCCCTGGGTGCTGATCAGCTGTTTCGGGTCGGCGAGGTCGGCGGCGCGGCCTGCGGCGGAGCCGACGTCGTCGAGGTGCAGCCAGAGCAGCTGCGGCTTCTCGTAGGCGGCGGCCAACCGGACGATCAGCGCGTCGAGCGGGTCGTCTCCGGTCGGCGGAGTCTCGGCGACGGCCCAGTAGGTCACTGCGTCGCGGGTCGGCTCACCGTCGGCGGGCGTCACCAAGGTGATCAGCACATCCTGTGCATCGATGATCAAGTGGCACACCAGGTCTCGCACCAACCACCCGGTGCAGCCGGAGGGCCGGGCGAAGTCTTCGTCTCGGAGCTCGGCCACCGCCGAGCGCAACGCCGTCCATGTGCGGGAGAAGAGGTCCACATCGGCACGGTAGTGCGTTCTGCCATGGCGGACAAGCGCATTCGGCGCGGCGACCCACGCACACAGCCGGACCGTTTCGGGCAGTGGCGCACCGGAACAGACGCCGATACCGGAGGTAGCGGGCAACTCGAGCGAAGAGGTCCGACCCTGGCCTGTTTTCGCGCGGATGCGGTGTGATCATCGCGTCGGTACCGCGCCGACGCGGCCCCGCGCGCGACGATAGGGGTTACCGCAACGAGGAGCAGGCCATGACCACCGAGTCACCAGGTGCAGTGCAGACCCTTCCGCCGCAGCGGCTGCCCACCACTCGGCTCGCGGTGGTGGTCGGCGCGCTCGGCGTCGTGTTCGGCGATATCGGCACCAGCCCGATCTACACGCTGCAGACCGTGTTCGATCCCGGCGACCCGCATCCGGTGCCGCTCAGCCCGGACAACGTCTACGGCATCGTGTCGCTGATCTTCTGGTCGGTGATGCTGATCGTCACGCTCACCTACGTGACGCTGATCCTGCGCGTCGACAACGACGGCGAGGGCGGGATCATGGCGCTGATCACGCTGCTGCGCCGGATGGGCGGTGCCCGCAGCCGCGGCACCGCCGTCCTGGCCGCGGTCGGCATCTTCGGTGCCGCACTGTTTTTCGGCGACAGCATGATCACCCCGGCGATCTCGGTGCTGTCCGCCGTGGAAGGCGTGAAGGTGGTCCAGCCGGAACTGGCGGAGCTGGTCGTGCCGACCACGGTGGTGATCATCGTGGTGCTGTTCGCGGTGCAGCGCCGCGGCACCGCCGCGGTCGGCCGGCTGTTCGGGCCGGTGATGATCGTCTGGTTCGGCGCGATCGGCGCCTGCGGTATCGGCGGCATCGCCGGGCATCCGGAAATCCTGAAGGCGTTGTCGCCGACCTACGCGCTGGGCTTCATGGCCGGGCACTTCGGCATCGCGTTCTTCGCCTTGGCGGCGGTGGTGCTGGCGGTCACCGGCGCGGAGGCGCTGTACGCGGATATGGGCCATTTCGGCCGCAAGGCGATCACGCACGGCTGGCTCGGTCTGGTGCTGCCCGCGTGCACGCTGAGTTACCTCGGGCAGGGCGCGCTGCTGCTCGGCGACGAGACCGCGGTGGGCAGCCCGTTCTTTCTGCTGGCACCGGGCTGGGCGCGGCTGCCGATGGTGCTGATCGCGACGGCGGCGACGGTGATCGCCTCGCAGGCGGTGATCACCGGCGCCTATTCGGTGGCGTCGCAGGCGGCGCAGCTCGGCTATCTGCCGCGGCTGCGGGTGACGCACACCTCGGAGTCGACCATCGGGCAGATCTATGTGCCGTGGATCAATTGGGTCCTGATGGTTTCGGTGATCACCCTGGTGCTGGCGTTCCGCAGTTCGGCCGCGCTGGCCTACGCGTTCGGGATGGCGGTGACCGGGACGATCACAATCGCGACGCTGCTGTTCTTCTACATGGTGCGGGTGAAATGGCAGGCCCCGCTGTGGCTCGTGCTGTTCGGCGCCGTCCCGCTGCTGCTGGTCGACCTGATGTTCTTCGCGGCGAACCTGACCAAGCTGGTGCACGGTGCGTGGTTGCCGCTGTTGATCGCGCTCACCGCGTTCACGGTGATGACCACCTGGGCGCGCGGACGGGTGGTCGTCACCCGGGCGCGCGAGGAGAAGGAGGGTTCGCTGCGCGCCTTCATCGAGGAGCTGCGCGATCGGCGCCCGCCGCTGCGCCGCGTCCCGGGCACCGCGGTGTTCTTGAACCGCGGCAAGCAGACCACGCCGCTGGCGATGCGCGCCAATGTCGAACACAACCACGTGCTGCACGAGCACGTGGTGATCCTCTCGATCGAGACCGAGCCGGTGCCGCGCGTCCCGGACGCCGCGCGAACCGAGGTAGACGCGCTGGGCTACGGCGATGACGGAATCATCCATGTGACAGCGCGTTTCGGCTATATGGAGACGCCGAACATCCCGCACACCCTGCGGCTGCTCGACCCCGCGTCCACCGAGGGGCAGCTCTCGGTCGACGGGGCCTCGTACTTCCTGTCGAAGATCGAGCTGAAACGCGGCCCGGCGCCGACCATGGCGACCTGGCGCAAGCATCTGTTCATCGCCACGTCCTACATCACCGCCGACGCCGCGGAGTATTTCGGCCTGCCCGGCGAGCGCACCGTGATCATGGGCTCCCGCGTCGAGGTGTAATTCAGGTCGCGGCGCCCAGGGCACGCAACAGCAGGTCGGTCAGGGTGTCGAGGTAATCCGATTCGATCGGGGCGCTGCGGACCGACAATCGCCAGTAGAGCGGCGCGGCGACGACGTCGAGCGCGAGTTCGATGTTCAGGTCCGCGTGAACGAACCGCTGCCGCTGGTCGAGCCGTTCTTGAAAACCGCTGTGCGCGGGGGGTCCAGCGGGTGGTGCTGCTCGGCTCGTCCGCCGTGCCCGCCGGTCCGGCCGGGTTGGGTGCGCTCTACGGGCTGGTACGCGACACCGCGGCGGAGTGGACGGTGCTGCGTCCGTCCTGGTTCATGCAGAACTTCACCGGTGACCACAGTGTCGCGCTGGGCGTGCGTGCCGGGGAGATCGTCACGGCCACCGGCGCGGGCCGGGTGGCGTTCATCGACGCGGACGATATCGGCGCGGTCGCCGGGCACGCGCTCGCCGACTTCGTGCGCAACGCGCTGCCAGGTCATTCGTCGGTTCCGGGGGCGGCGCGATAACTTGGTCCGGTGATCAGAAATTCGGTACCCACGACGGCGGGAGCATGGCGGGCGGGTGACGGCACAGCAGTGTCGTTGCGGGAGGCGACAGTGGCGTGGGCCTTGGCCGCGCACGCGGAACTTTCCGAAATCGCTACGGGGTATGGACATTTCATCACCGTGAACGAATTGGCCGAGCGGGTGCAGGAGGCGTCCGGGGTGCACACCGCGGCCCCGACCCGCACCTGGATGGACGCGATCCTGCGCAAGATCGCCCGGCGCTGCCACAAGGCGGGCGAGCCGCCGCTCACCGCGCTGTGCGTGCGCCGCAATCACACCGTCGGCGACACCTACAAGTACGTGCTCGAACTCGCGGGCCTGCCGATCCCGAACGATCTGGAGACGCACGCCGCGTACGCCCGGTGGCAGTGTTACGAATTCCACGGCGCGGCGATGCCCGCGGAGATGGGCGTGCCGCCGCTCACGCCGAAGGTGGCGGGCCGTCGTTCGGTGAGCACCGCCGTGCAGACAGAGGTCAAGCCGCAGCCGACGCGTCCGGCGGTCTGCGCGCAGTGCTTCATCCAGCTGCCGGCCAGTGGCGCCTGCGAATACTGCGTGTAGCGCAGTCGGGTCCGGGACTACCGGACCCGACTGCGGGTGGGGACCAGGGAACGGCTACGACACGGCGCCGATGAAACCGCCGATGGCGGCACCGATGGCGCAGCCGATGATCGCGCCGACCAGGAAGAACCAGATCCCGATCAGGATGCCGACCACGCAGCCGACCACCGCGCCGGCCAGGATGGCGCCACCGCCGCCGACGGTGTGCATGAACGGCAGATCCTGAGAGCTGGCCGCGACCGGGGCAGGCCCGCCCACCGGGGTCAGAGTCAACGTGGTGTCACTGGCCAAAGCCGGTGTGACGGAAAGGGTTCGGCCCGCCTCCACGCGCAAGGTCGTCGGAATCGCGCCGACCACGGCGCCGTCGTCGGCGAGCACCTGAACCGCGTCCGGCGTCAGGACGAACCGGCCCGACGCCAGGGTGACCGTGGCGGAGGAATGATCGGCGGCGAGTGTCGTCGTATAGCCGATCGGGCCGTCCACCGCGCTGACGCTGATATCGGCCAATTCCGCTTCGCCGTGGGCCGTCGCCATGGTGATTCCGGTGGCCGCGATGGCGAATACTGCGGTCGCCACCAATTTCTTGATAAACATGGGTCTTTCCAATCCGTGCGGGTTTCCTTTGACGTTCCCCCGACAAACGGCACCGGACGTAGCATCATGATGCGCGCGCCGCTCTCGGCGTGTCCATACGGTGTTTCGCCTGTTCGAACCGGGTTCTCGGTCTGGTTTTCGCCCCTCGGATCGGGGGGATCGGAATTGTGCTATTCCGGTTGTTCGGCCGGGCACGGGTCGTCGGAATACGGCAGTCCGAGCGCTTTGTGCACCAAATAGGCGACGGCGGGCGAGTTCGGCAGGATGCCGTGGTGATAGGTGTCGGTGGGACACACGTCCTGCACCCAGACATTGTCGACGGTGGCGCCGACGCCGGCGCGCAGGAAGGTCGCTTCCGGCGGGGTGACCACGTGGTCGACCCGAGTGGCGATCGCGGTGTAGTGGATGCCGGGTTCGGTGTCGCCCGCGGCGTTCAGCGTGCGCAGGAATTCGCTGCTCGCCAGCTGCTGGGCGGCGGCGGTGCCGAGCACCCGGGCGATCATGCCGTCCGACATCACGGAGGCGCTGCCGGTGGGTAGTAGATAGCCGAGCCCGTCGGCGGTGGTGCCGTGATGGGTGGCGGCGATGGTGACGAGATGGTCGACCTTGTTCCGGGCGGGGTCGGCACGGTCCGCGCCGCCTTCGAAGCGCAGATATTGCCGCGCGAGCGGGCCACCCTGTGAATGGGCGACGATATCCACCCGCGCCGCGCCCGTGGCGCCGCGGACCCGGGCGACGAACGCGGCGAACTCCTTGGCCGAGGTGCGAATATCGGCGGTGCCGAACACGCCGGGCACCGCGCCGCGCATGCTGGTGGGCGCGTGCCCGTAATTGAGCGAGAACACGCACACGCCATGCGCTTTCAGCTGCGGGGCGAGGGTGTCCCAGGCGCTCTGGTTGTCCCACGTGCCATGCACCAGCAGCACGGGTTGCGGGTAGGCCGCCGCGGGCACGCAGGTCCAGTCGTTCGCGCCGGTGGGCGGTGTGGTCCAGTCCGCGCCGGTGTCGGCGGCCGCGGGTGCGGTGGCGGGCAGCACCGCGACGGCCACGGCAAGTGCGACAACACCCCAGCGACACCGACGGGCAGCCATCGAGGCACGGTTCCTTTCGCCGATACAACAGGTCTGCTCAGCAGATCGGCTGCCTCGATGCCAAGTCCGTCATCAGATGTCGGGCCACAAACCATTCGGCGCGGGCCAATAGAACCATTGCGGTGCGGCGGTGGCAAACATGTCGGCCGGAGTGGCGGGCGAAATGTTTCCGGCGGCGGTGCGTCAATGTCTTTCTGCCCGGAACGGATTCACGCTTCGAGCGGTGGTTTGTCGGCGATTTCCGATACGCGCGGACAGTTTGCTGCCTACTCTCACGAGGCTTGTAGTACGAACGCCTGGAGTCTCCGCAATGACGATGCCCCCACCCGCCGCAGACAGCCGGGCCGGTCAAGCCCCGCACGGTTCCCCCATCGACACCGACGGCCCCCGGGTCTCGTTGTATTCACCGGAGTTCGCTGCGGATCCGCACGGCGCCTATCGGCGGATGCGCGCGCAGTACGGATCGCTGGTGCCGGTGGATCTGGCGGCGGGCGTACCCGCCACCTTGGTGATCGGGTATTACACCGCGGTACGAATCTTCAACGACCCGGACCATTTTCCGGCCGACCCGCGGGCCTGGCAGCAGAACATTCCGTCCGATTGCCCGGTATTGCCGATGATGCAGTGGCGCCCGAATGCGTTGCGCAGCGCGGGCGCCGAGCACGCGCGCTATCGCCAGGTGAACACGGCGGGCCTGGACAAGGTCGACCAATACGGTCTGCACGACACGGTGGCCGAGATCGCGATACCGCTGATCAACGCGTTCTGCGCGGATGGATCGGCGGACCTGGTGCGCCAGTATGCTTTTCCGCTCGCCTTCGCGGTATTGAACGCGCTGCTCGGCTGTCCAGCCGAAATCGCGCAGCAGGCCGCGACCGGAATGGCCGCGATCTTCGAAGGGGTCGACGCCGACCGGGGAAACAAGATGCTCGTCGCCGCGCTGCTGGAATTGGCGCAGCGCAAGCGGACCGCGCCCGGCGACGACGTGACCACCCGGATGTTGCAGCATCCCGCCGAGCTGACCGATACGGAAATGGTGCACCAGCTGGCGACGCTGTACGGCGCGGGTATCGAGCCGCAGCAGAATCTGATCGTCAACACCCTGCTGCTGATACTCACCGACGAGCGATTCGGCGGTAGCGTGCTCGGCGGCAGCCTGTCCACCCGCGACGCGCTGGACGAGGTGCTGTTCAACGATCCCCCGATGGCGAACTTCTGCATCAGTTTTCCGCGGCAGCCGATCCTGATCGACGACATCTGGTTGCCCGCGCACCAACCGGTGGTGATCAGCATGGCGGCCTGCAACACCGATCCTGCGATCGCCGCGAATCAGTACGCGGGCAACCGATCTCATCTGGCCTGGGGCACCGGACCGCATGTGTGCCCGGCCAGCTCGCTGGCCTATCTCATCGCGCAGGATGCGATCGATCAACTCCTGGACGCGCTGCCCGAGATCGGCCTCGCGGTCGCGCCGAGCGAGCTGATCTGGCGGCCTGGGCCGTTCCACCGCGCGGTGACCGCGTTGCCGGTCACCTTTCCCGCCGCGCCGCCGCTGCCGTTGCCTTAGCGTGAAACGCGAACCGGCCGACGGTTTCTCGAAGAACCGCCGGCCGGTGGGGTACTCCCGGATCAACGGGAGTGCGCTGCCCGGGCCGAGTCGGGTGGTACAGCCCGGGGCGGGTCGATCGCGGCGCGCGATCTAGTTGGGGTGCGCCGCGCCGTCGAGCGCGGCCAGCATGGCCGGGGTGTCGACGTAGTTGTCGAAGCCGACGACGCGGCCCTCCCGCAGGTGCCAGACATGGATGTTGGGGACGTCGAAGGCGACGTCGCCGCCGGTGGTCGTGCCGACCCCGCGGCCCATCATGACCACGTCGTCACCCGCCGCGAAGATGCTCTGCGGCACCACATTCGCGTCGATGTGCGCCAGCATCGTCCCGAAATACGTATTGGCGCCTTCGTGCCCGACATGCCGTCCGCCCCACGGCAACTGTGCGGCCTCCTTGATCTCGATATCGGGGTCGAAAAGTCGCTCGATGACCGAAAAGTCGCGCGCGCCGAACGCGTGGTACACCTGGGTGACTAATTCGAGATTGATCTGGGACACTGAAAGAGCTCCTCGTGGGGCGAAACGTGTTGAACACCAACATCCTTGCGCCAGCCCGGGCGCGTCGCCACACGAGGAAGGCTGCATTTTGGCAACGGAATTCCAGGGCCGCCACCGCGATTGCGCCGGTCGCGAAAAAAGCGGGCGCGCCCCCGAACTCGGTGCTGGTAGGAATGCAGCCATGTCCAACGACCTGAGTCTGTTCGCCGGGATCGACCTCGCCACCCGCATCGAGCGCGCCGAGCGGTCGTTGATGGCCGAGGGTGCGCAGGGCGCCGCGCGGCGCGATCCGCGCGAGCGGGTGCTGCGGCAACCGATCGGCAGCGGTCTCGCGGTGTGGGCGGGCGCGTATTCACCGCTGGACAAGGTGGTCGGCGTCGGCATGGGCGACGAGTTCGACGACGAGGTGCTCGAGGCGGTGGAAAGGGCTTACGCCGAACGCGGCGCGCCGGTGCAGTTCGAGGTGTCGACCCTGGCCGATCCCGGTGTCGTTGACCGCCTCACCCGGCGCGGCTATGTGCTGACCGGCTTCGAGAATGTGCTCGGCCTGCCGCTCGCCCCCGGGCGGGCGGCGCAACCGGCCGCGGGCGTCGAGGTGCGCGCGGTCGGGCCCGGCGAATTCGATCGCTGGCTGGATATCTTCATCGACGGGTTCGCCGCGCCGGATACCCAGGGCGTGGGCTCCGACGAAGCGTTCCCGCGCGAGGTGCTCGCGAACGCGATGCGCGACATGGCGGGGGCGAGCGGCTTTTCCGGTTCGATCGCGTGGCTCGACGGCGCCGCGGCCGGCGCCGCGAGCCTGCGCCTGCACGAGGGCGTCGCCCAACTCTGCGGTGCCGCGACCCTGCCCGAGTTCCGGCGGCGCGGCGTGCAGGCCTCGCTGCTGTCGACCCGATTGGCTGCCGCGGCCGCCGCGGGCTGCGACCTCGCGGTGGTCACCACGCTGCCCGGCTCGAAGTCGCAGCAGAACGTGCAGCGGCTGGGCTTCCAACTCCTTTACGCCCGTGCGGTTCTCATCGACCCGGCCTCGGCGCAGCGCTGAGCCCGGGGTGTCCGTTGCGCGAGGTGGCCGGGTCGTCCGGGTAAAGCCGCGCGTACTCCTAGCGGATGAGCCGGGCCGTCGTCATCGGCGGTAAGGAGGACCGCCGGGCGCGGAAACTTCCGTCCTCCGGAGTACGCCGATCCGGTCGCGCGGCCGATGCGGCGCGCCCGCTCGCGGCGACAGAATTCCGGTGACGCTGCCATCCAGCCGGAGGTTTCGAAATGACGACTGTGCTGCGGAGCGGCCGCTACATCGCGGCCACCGTGGACGAATTGCGGCAGCACACGGCCGCGGACAAGGCGGCGGGCGTGGTCAGCCAGCGGGCGTTGTTTCCGCGCCGCGGGCGCATCGAGCTCGACGAGGATGTGCTCGTCCTCGCGGATTGGAGCGACAACGGGGACCTGCTGCTGTCGCGGGCGGCGATCGTTTCGCTGCGCCGGGAGTTCACCGCGCTCTACGGCAGATTGATGGGCGGGCTGCTGAACTCGGGCAAGCCGCTGATCCTGAAGACGACGACGGCGGGCGAGATCTACGTATTGATCGATCGCCGCGAATTCGCCGAGTTCACCGACAACCGGCAGTGGGCCGACGCGATCGCCCAGTGGCAGGACTGCTGAGCCGAGACCGCCGCCCCGGACCGGTCGGCGTGCCATCCGCGCAGGTGCGGGCCGTCGTGGGTTAATGATCGAATGGTCATTCGGTGGATCATGACGGCGCTGGCCGCGGTGGTGGCCGGGTTGCTGACGTTGTTCGCGTACGTGATCATCGCCGTGCGAATTCCCGCGCCTTTCGTGGCGCTGACGCACGTGGTGAGCGACTACGGCCTGTACCTGATCCCGCTGGGCGTCACCGGATTCGTGCTGTCGTTGATCGCCTTCGCGCCGCGCAGCCGCACCGGGGTGCGCCGTGCGGCGGCGGTGACCGGCCTGGTCTGCCTGCTCGGCGTGGTGGCCTCGGGCTTTCCGCTGGCGGCGGCGTGGGGGACCGCGGTGCGCCATGACGCGAAACTGTCCTTCGGCGAGTACTTCACCGGGGGCGCGAACGTCGGCGCACCCGTGGACGAACTGAGCACCGTCTTCCACACCATCGACGGCCAGGATCTGAAACTCGACGTGAAGTTGCCCGCCGGGACCCCGGCGCGACCCCGTCCGGCCGTGGTCTGGGTGCACGGTGGTGGCTGGGCGCACGGCGATCGCGGCGAGGCGCCGAAATGGCACCGGTGGCTCAACGACAAGGGCTACGCCGTCTTCGCCATCGACTACCGGCTGGCACCGCCGGCCACCTGGAATCAGGCACCCGGGGATGTGAAGTGCGCCGTGGGCTGGATCAAACAGCAGGCGCAGACCTACGGCATCGACCCGCAGCGCGTCATGATCGCGGGCGGCTCGGCGGGCGGCAACCTGGCATTGATGGGCGCCTACGCCGACGACCGGGTGCCGCCCAGCTGTGCGGTCACCGATACCGCGGTCGAGGCGGTCGCGGTCTTCTATCCGATTCCGGACCTGGTGGAGGCGTGGCGCGACAGCGGACTGCCCGCGCGGATGCACACCTTCCTCGCGGACTACACCGGCGGCAGCCCGGAGCAATTCCCGGATCGATACAAGGCGGCCTCGCCCGTCACCTACGTGCGACCCAATGTGCCGCCGACCCTGATCATGCACGGCACCAGGGATCACGTTGCGCCGTACCGGGGCTCGGCCGAACTGGCCGAGCGGTTGCGCCGGGTCGGCGTCGAAAATCGTTTGATCGCAGTGCCTTATGGCGAGCACATCTTCGATTTCCGCTGGGGAGATTGGGGTTCGCAGATTTCCCGGCACACCTTCGCCGCATTCCTGGCCGAGCATTTCCCGGCACCCTGAGCGCGCGCGTCCGGAAATAGCCGACGCGGGTGTGGAATTGGTGTCGGCGAGTTGAACATCGGGGCGTGTGTCCACATGTCGGGAAGTGCCGCCGGTCACCATTGTGCGTCGCAGTGACGGACGTTACTGTAACCCCTCGTTGAGGGGAACGAAGTAGTTCCCCACTGTGGGAGGGTTCGCGAAGGATGATCAGACGCCGACGTCCGACGAGGTTCCTGGCCGCCATTGTCACCGCAGGCACGGTGATCGCGGGGGTGGCCGTATCGCTCACCTCCGGGCCGGCGGTCGCGGAAAACGATTCGCTCGACGCGCAATTCATCGCGACTCATCAAGGCCCGCAACAATATCCGAACGTCTATATCGACTGGGACGTGCCGATCACCATGAGTGACGGCACCGTGCTGAAAGGCAATGTGTACCGGCCCGCGGACGCGTCGGGGCAACCGGTGGCCGAGCCGATGCCGACCATTGTCAATCTCACGCCGTACACGAAACTCATTGCGAATATCGCGGATTCGGCGCTGGCGGTGCCCGGTCTGGGCGAACCGCTGCTGCGCATTCTGCAGGGCTTCGACCTTTCGGCCTACGGTATGAGCGGTCTCAGCGATCTCATGCGAGCGCTGCCCGGCGGCGCCGCGCGGACGTTCGGCGTCGACCGCAAGCTCGTGCAGAGCGGCTACACCCAGGTGGTCGTCGACGTGCGCGGGACCGGCTTCTCCCAGGGCATGTGGCAGGTCTTCGGCGATCGGGAACAGCAGGACGGTGCGGAGGTCGTGGACTGGGCCGCCGCCCAGCCGTGGTCCAACGGCAAGATCGGCATGAGCGGCATCTCGTACTCCGCGATCAACCAATTGCACACGGCCGAGCGCCAACCGGCGGCCCTGCGCGCGATCTTCCCGATCGTGCCCGGTAGCGACCTGATTCGTGATGTCGCCGCGCCCGGTGGGGCGCTCGGCATCGGGTTCATCCCCGAATGGCTGCTCGCGGTCGACGGCACCAAGCTGATCCCCGACCTGGTCTCCATCATCGGCGGCAAGTTCGACTGGACCTGGCTGGCCGATCGGGTCCGCGATCCATTCACCTTCTTCAACCTCATCATCGAAGCGCTGGCGACACCGAGCATCGATCAGATCAAGCCGGAGATGCGGGCCATCCTCGACGAGGACAGTGCGCTGCGCACCGCCTGGATCGGGCACCCGGAGCGGATCACCGTGCCGACCTTCGTCTACGGCGGCTGGCACGACATCTTCACCTACTCCTCGCCGCGCATCTTCAATGCGGTGAATGTGCCGGACGACCAGAAGAAGCTCGTCATGGGGGACACCTACCACGTGACCACCGGTGCGGGCCTGGGACTTCCGGGTGCGCCGCCGGCGTTGGACGTGCTGCAGCGGGCCTGGTTCGACAAGTGGCTCAAGGGCATCGACAACGGCATCGACGGATACGACCAGGTGCATCTGTGGCAGCAGGGCGGCGGCTGGACCACCGCGCCGTCGTTCCCGCGTCCCGGAATGGATTACCGCCGTATGTATCTGGACGCGGCGTCCTCGGGCACCGCACCCGGCAGCGCCTACGACGGCAGTCTCACCGCCGCACCGGGCGGACCCGCGCGCGTGACCATCGCGCCGGGCCTGTCCACCCTGTGCTCCCGCGACGCGGCGCACGGTACAGCGGGCATCATCGCCGCCTTCGACGTCTGCACGAAGGATGCGCGGATCAGCGAGACGAACGCGCTGACGTTCACGACCGCACCCGTGCGCCAGGCGACGCAGATCTCCGGTCCGATCGCCGTGCACCTCAACACGGTGCTCGACGCCACCGACGGCTACTGGACCGTGACGGTGAACGACGTTGCACCCGATGGCCGTTCGACGGTGTGGAGTACCGGTCAGCGCACCGCGTCGTTGCGCGCGGTGGACGACGCGAAATCCACCCGCTCGCCCAACGGCGACTACACCGACCCGTATCCGATCCTCACCCTGGACAGCCGCCGGCCGATCGTGCCCGGGCAACCGACCGTGGTCGACCTCGGCGTCTTCGCCACCGACGGCGTGCTGCAACCGGGTCACCGGCTGCGCGTCGACGTGTTCGCGGGGAACTTCCCGAGCAGTATTCCGTTGCGCCCGTTGCTCAACGAGAGCGAACTGAAGCCGCAGCACCTGCAGCTCGACCCGAACGAGCCCAGCTGGGTGAACATTCCGGTTGCGGGCGATACCGGCTGGTGAGCGTGCTCAGCCGGATCCCAGCAGCGCCAAGGCTGCTCGGTTCAGGACCGGCGCCAGGGTGGGGAGGGCCTGCGGGCCGAATTCGATGAGGGTGGCGCGCACCCGATCGTCGATGCCACCGGTCAGTACGTCGACCAGCTGCGGGTCGGGGGCGGCCGCGAGATCGCCGTCGCGCACGCCGATCCGCGCCGCGGCGAGCATGCGGTGGGCGAACATCCGCTGCACGCCCGCCCGGTGCGCGGTGAGTCCCGGTCCGGCGGCCAGGGTTTCGACATGCAGCGCGCGGGCCGCCGCGGGCTCGGCCGCGAGGAAGTCGAGGTAGGCGGCGAGGGTGCTGCGCACCAGGTCGCGGAAACCACGGGCGCCGGACTCGGCGACCACCCGGTCGAGTTCGCGCGCCACCACCTCGACGACGAAATCGAAGGCGGCGGTGAAGCATTCCTCTTTGCTGTCGAACAGGCCGTAGAACGTGCGCCGGGCCACCTTGGCGCGGCGCACGATATCGGCGATCGTGGTCGGCCCGTAGCCCTGTTCCGCGATCGCCTCCAACGCGGCGATGCACAACCGATCCCGCTGCGAGGTGACCACCTCGTCGCGGCTCAGCCGGTGCGGGCCGCGCGGTAGCCGATCGGGAACAGCGCTGGTCAGGACAGTCATAGTGGGTTCGATTCTGCCACGGTGGCCGGACGCGCAGCTATTTTCCGGCGGTGTGCGCACTGACCAGGGAACGGCCGCCGGGGTGGCGGCCGCGCCAGATCCAGAACACCGCGCACGCGACGAATGCCCAGCCCGCGAGCACCAGAAACGGGAAAAGGTGCTGGTGCGCAGGGAAATACACCGCGGTGTGCTGGGCGTTCACCGAGGCGCCGGGCGGCAGCCAGCGGCCGATATGGCCGAGCAGCGAGGGCAGCAGCGGCCAGGAGACCGCGCCGCCGGAGGACGGATTGCCGAGCAGCACCATCAGACCCCAGGTCGGCAGGATCGCCCAGCGGCCGACCAGGGTGTTGAACATGGTGAACACCATCCCGGAGGTGAACATCGTCAACGAGAGAATGCCGCAGGACGCCAGGAACGGCAGCCGGAGCGCGCCGAGCACCCAGTCCACGATCGCCGCGATGGCGAAGCCGCCGACGAGCGAATAGGCGGCGGTGAAGCCGATCCGTTCGGCGGGGGTGAGCGCGGCGGCGTGCACGCTGAACTGCGTCGCGCCGATGAACCCGATGACCACCGCGGCGAGTGAGATGTAGAAGATGGCCAGCCCGCGCGGATCGCCCCGCTGCAGCGGCACGATATCGGTCACGTCGACCCGAACCCGCGCCACGGCGCCCGCGGACGCTGCGGCCTCGCTCAGCAGCTGCGCCACCGACTGCCCCGAGGCGCCCGAGACCTCGAGCGCAAGGCCGCCGGGCCGCGTCGTGAGGACGCCGAAGACCCGCTGCTCCTCGACATCCGAGCGGGCCGCCGCGACGGTGGCGTAGCTGTGCGGGTCCAGCGAATCGTCCACGGCGCGCTGCAACTCGGCGAGGAATTCGCGCATCGGCGCGTCCTGCTGGGAACCGACCACGGCGATCGGGATGTATCGGGGCGTGGGATTGGCCAGCGCGTAGGTGTAGGACCCGGCGAAGAGCCCGGCCGCAGCCCCGACCAGCAACACCAGCACGATCGCGGGCAGGAAGGGCGAGGCGCGCACCATCGCCCGCCACTCGCTCGCCGTGCGCCGCCGCTCGTGCTGGCCGTGCTGGTTAGCCATTCCTGCACAGTAGGGCGCACCAGCGGCGACGCCGCTGACCGCGAGAGTGTCGGCAAGTCATTTCTGATATTGCATAAGCAGCTTAAATAAATCAGTGATACATTTCCCGCCATGGGTGCCCTGGTGGAGCTGGCCGACAACCTCGCCCGCGTGATGGGCGAGTTCACCCGCCGGTCCATCCGGCTGCCCACCGCGGAGAAACACACGTTCACCACGCTGTCGGTGCTGCACACGCTGGCGCACAAGGGCCCGCTGAGGCTGACCGCGTTGAAGGAGTCCGAGCAGATCACCCAGCCCGCCATCACCCAGCTCGTGCAGCGCCTGGAACGAGACGGGCTGGTCCGGCGGACACCGGACCCGGCGGACGGCCGGGCGACCCTCGTGGCGGTCACCGCCGACGGCGCGCGGATCGTGCAGACCCGGCATCAGGAACGCGTCCGCCGTCTCGCCGAACTGGCCGAGGCGCTGTCCGCGGAGGAACGCCGCGCCATCGCCGCCGCGCTGCCCGCACTCGAACGGCTGGCCGTGCTCATGGACGCGCAGTGAGCGCCGCTGTGCCTGTCCCGGAAGGAATCTCATGACCGACCCGTTCCCGCTGACCCCCACGCCGATCCACGTCGCCGACGACGTACTGGCCGATCTGGAAACCCGGCTGCGGCTCACCCGCTGGCCCGACGACGTGCACAACGACGACTGGAGCTACGGCGTCAGCCGCCGCTACCTGCAGGAACTCGTCGAGTACTGGATCGGCGAATTCGACTGGCGCAAAGCCGAAGCCGCGATCAACGCCTACCAGCACTATCGGGTCGAGATCGACGGCGTGCCGATCCATTTCCTGCGCAAGCCCGGCGTCGGTCCCGCGCCGACGCCGCTGATCCTCACCCACGGCTGGCCGTGGACCTTCTGGCACTGGGCCAAAGTGATCGATCCGCTGGCCGATCCCGCGGCGTTCGGTGGCGATCCGGCCGACGCGTTCGACGTCATCGTGCCGTCGCTGCCCGGCTTCGGCTTCTCCACGCCGCTGCCGAAACATCCCGACATGAACTTCTGGAAGGTGGCCGACCTCTGGCACACCTTGATGACCGGGACGCTCGGCCACCGGAAGTACGCGGCCGCCGGGTGTGATGTCGGCGCGCTCGTCACCGGTCAGCTCGGTCACAAGTATGCCGCCGAACTGCACGGCATCCATATCGGCTCCGGGCAGAAGCTCACCCTGTTCAGCGGCGACCGGGCCTGGGATCTCAGTGGCGGGCAACCGATTCCGGCAGGACTGTCCGAGCCGGCCTATCGGCAGCTGCTCTCGCTCGAGCGTCGTTTCGCGGTGCACCTCGCGGCCCATCTGCTGCAACCGAGCACGCTCGCCTACGGTCTCACCGATTCACCCGCCGGTCTGCTCGCCTGGATCCTGCAACGCTGGGTCACCTGGAGCGCCAACGACGGCGACGTGGAACAGGTCTTCAGCAAGGACGACCTGCTCACCCACGCCATGATCTTCTGGGTGAACAATGCCATCGGTACCTCGATCCGCTACTACGCCAACGCGAATCGCTACCCGTGGGAACCCGACCACGACCGCGTCCCGGTCGTCGAGGCTCCCACCGGCATCACCTTCGTCGGGCACGAGAACCCGCCCGGCGTCACCACGGCGGAGCAGCGGGTGCAGAGCTGGCTCGCCAGCGATCGGGCCGAGTGGTACAACCACGTCAACCTGACCGCGCACGACGAGGGCGGGCACTTCATTCCGTGGGAGGTGCCGGACGCGTGGGTCGCGGACCTGCGCCGTACCTTCCGCGGCCGGCGCTGAGTCCGAAGCCGTTCCGCTGGAACGCTGTTCAGCCGGGAAGCCGTTCGGCCGGATAGTCGTCGAGCGCGCGATCCCGGTCGCCGACGATCACCGGATGGGCGACCAGGTCGAACATGGCGGCGTCGGAATGGTGATCGCCGAAGGCGGCGCAGGCCGACAGGTCGATCTGCGCGCGCGCCGCATAGGCGTGCAGCGCGGCCGATTTGTCGTCGCCGACCATGGTGGCGGTGACTTCGCCGGTGTAGCAACCGTTCTCGACGGCCAAAGTGGTGCACAGGATCTCGTCGGCGCTGATCGCCGCCGCGATCGGGCGCAGCGCGGCGTCGAACGAGCCGGATACCAGGACGATTCGGGTGCCGGAGCCGGCCAGCAATTGCAGGCTTTGCCGCACTGCGGGATTGAAGAATTCGGAGGTTGCGAGCCGCGTGGTGAACCACTCTCGGCCGATGCTGTGGACCTCCGCGACCGAGCGTCCCGCCCACAGCCGGTAGAACCAGCGGTGAGATTCGGCGCGGCCCATGCCCTGCTCGCGCAGTGCGAAGAACTCGCGGAGCGTGGCGGGGCCGTCGATATCGGCGCGGCGCTCGGCGTCGAAGGTGAACAGGGAGAGGAAGGTGATCTCGCGGACCAGGGTTTCGTCCACGTCGACGAAGGCGGCTGGCACCCGGGCCTGCGAGATGTCTTGTGGTGCCGTGGTTTCCGATGGTCGACCGGTCATGATGCGGACCGTACCCCATCCCCGGTCGCCGGCGCGGGCTCGGCCGACCTGCCGGTCACGCCGAACAGGCGCAGCAGCGGGGCGGTCATCGCGGTCGTCACCAGCGCCATCACCACGAGGATCGAATACAGCTGCACGCCGATCAGCCCGGTGCTCAATCCGATGGTGAGAATGATCAATTCGGTGAGTCCCCTGGTGTTCATCAGGCTGGCCAACCCGGCGGCCGAACGCCTGTCGATCCCGGTGAATCGGGCGGCGGCGTAGGTGCCGCCGAGCTTCCCGGCCAGTGCGGCGAGCAGGATGGCCAGCAGTTCGGCGATGCCCGCCTTGTCGAGCGAGCCCAGATCCACCTGGAGTCCCGCGATGACGAAGAAGGCGGGCAGGAAGACCGAACTCAACAGTTGCGCACCGGATTCCACGACCGGGCGGTGCGTGCGCGGGAAGATCACGCCGAAGAGGAAGGCGCCGAAGATCAGGTGCAGGCCGATCCATTCGGTGGCCGCGCCGAAGAGCAATGCGCCGGAGACGGCCAGGAACACCATCATGTTGTTGCGGTTCGCCGCACGGGAATTGGAGACCCGGGCCAGCAGCGGTCGCACGATCCACCAGATCGCGGCGACCAGCGGGATGAACAGCAGCAGCCGCCACTGCTGCCCGGCGCCCGGCTTGGCCATGCCGATCACGAACGCCAGCACCGTCCACGCCAGGATGTCGTCGATCGCGGCACTGGCGAGGCTGAGCTGCCCGATGCGGGTGCCCATCATGCCCCGGTCGAACAGGATGCGGGCCAGCACGGGGAATGCGGTGACCGCCAGCGAGCAGCCGATGAACAAGGCGAACACGAGCCGGCTGCCGTCGTGGTGCCGGGGCAGCACGGTCAGCGCGACAACGCATCCCAGCAGGAACGGCACGAAGTAGGCCGACAGCGAGATGCTCGCCACCGCGCGCCGGTTGCCGTCGAACGACCCGCGGTCGATCTCCAACCCGGCCAGGAACATGAAGATCATGACGCCGACGTTCGCGAAAGCGGCTATGTAGGAACGGATATCGTGCGGAAAGACGATCCCGGACAGGTGCGCCCCGAGAATCGTCGGCCCGGCGATGATCCCCGCCGTGATCTCACCGATCACCGCGGGCTGCCCCAGCCGCTCGGCCAGTCGCCCGAGCACCCGCGCCGCCACCGCGATGAGCACCAGATCCACCAGCAAGAACACCATCTGATCACTCGGCATGCCCGCTCCGTCCGCTCCGGGCGTCCACGCCGCCCCCGTTCCTCCGCCCCGCCCCCACCCTAAACGCCCACCCGACCATTCCCCGTCCACTCGCAGGCAACGCCTGCAGCGCGACCAGCCAGTCGGCTAAACCTCTAGGCCGTGCCCGTTGGCCGGCATCGGTGCTTCGGACCTGGACAAGGATTCAGGCAATGGCGGCCACTTCACCGTCGTCGAATTGGATCGACTGGCGCAGCCGTCCGCCGAGTGCCGCGGCGTAGCGGGCCAGTAGTTCGTAGCCCGCGATCTGTCCGCGTTCGATCTGGGAGATCCGTCCTTTGGTGACGCCCATTCGCGCCGCGATCTGTTGCTGTGTCAACCCGCGGGAGCGGCGGATCTCGGCCAGTCGGTGCCCGATCATTTCCGCGAGCAGTTCCTCTTTGCCGACGGCGACGGTGTCTTCGCCGCCGGCCCGTTCGACGAACTCGGTCCGGATGTCTTGCCAGCGTGAGTATCCGGTCATCGCGGGTTCTCCATTTCCTCTCGGCGCTCTTTCAGGTAGGTCTCATAGCGGTGTTCTGCCAGTGGAATTGCCGATCGATACCACGATCTCCACTGGCGGTCCTTGTCCCCGGCGACCAAGAGCACGGTCGATCGCCAGGGGGCGAAGGCGAACAGAATGCGGGTAGTGCCGGTTCGAAGTTCTTTCAGGTTAGGCAGTTTCGAACCGTTAGCGTGTCGACGAGCGGACGCCCGAGTCCGGGGCCGTAATCGGCCAGGATGTCGATGGCTTGCACCACCCGGCTGTAATCGGGTTCGTCCAACTGCGTGATCCAATCGCGGACCTCGTCGACCACATAGATGTCCCAACCAGAGTCTGCCACCTCGACGAGTATAGGAATCACTATACTCGTCGGTGCGGTTTTCGGCAGGTCGAGAACGGGCGAATGCGCCTATTCGAGGTCGGCGGCGGATTTGGCGGCGGTGAGGACTTCTTCGACCATGGTGGGGGTGAGGCGGCCGGTGAAGGTGTTCTGCTGGCTTACGTGGTAGCAGCCGAAGAGGTGGAGGGGGGCGCGGGCGGGGGTGGCGGGGGTGAGGAGGTAGTGGGCGCCGTGGCCGAACTTGGGGCGGGGCGGGGGATGGTCCAGCCGGCTTCGGCGAGGACGGGGAGCAGGGCCTGCCAGCCGAAGCCGCCGAGCACGACGACGGCGCGGACGGTCGGAGCGAGCAGGGCGAATTCGGTGGCGAGCCAGTGCCGGCAGCGGTCCCGCTCGTCCGGGGTCGGCTTGTTGTCCGGCGGCGCGCAGTGCACGGGCGCGGTGACGCGGACGCCGGACAGGCGCAGGCCGTCGTCGCGATGGATCGCCGTCGGTTGATTGGCCAGGCCCACTGCGTGCAGCGCCGCGAACAGCACGTCACCGCTGCGGTCGCCGGTGAACATCCGCCCGGTCCGATTGCCGCCGTGCGCGGCGGGCGCGAGACCGACCAGCAGCAGCCGGGCATCGTCCGGGCCGAAGCCGGGAACCGGGCGGCCCCAATAGGTTTCGTTCCGGAACGCGGCCCGCTTGGTCTGCGCCACCTGCTCGCGCCAAGCCACCAGCCGCGGGCAGGCGAAGCAGTCGGCGACCGCGGCGTCCAGCTCGGCGATGCTGCGATAGGCGTCGGTCACCCGATCACCCGGACCATCGCACCAGGCACGGACCGGCTGTTGTCGGCCGGCTCGACGTCCTGCGCTCCCGACGTGACATACAGTCCACCGTAGTCGCCGACGAATTCCGGGGCGTCGTCATGACCGAGCGTCGGCAAGGCCGCCGGCATCAGGGCGAGGCCCGCGACCTGGCGGCACGCCGGAAGTCCCGGGTCGATTCGCAGCGGCGAACCAAGGCCTCGGTTCCGGCTTTGTCCGGTCATCTGTCCAGTTCAGCGGGTTGGTGAGGACAGATAACGACCCGGACATGTGATCGTTACCACGCGGTCTGTGTTGATAGCATGGCCTTTCTGACCGACCGGATGCGGGCCTCGCCCCCGGATTCACCTCGAAAGAGTCTTTCCATGCAGTTTGAAATCGTCGAGCGGGACGAAACGTGGGTTGCCGGGTTGCCGGTGCGCAGCCCCAAGCGTGCGCTCGGAGAACTGCGGGATCACGATCTCGAGGCCGCCTGGGCGGCCGTGCTGCACCAGGAGCTCGGTGGGCCGCTGGCCAGCGCGTACACCGACTACACCGGCGAGCTCGGCACCTACAACACCCAGATCGTCGGCTATCAGTGCGCCTCGTTCGCTGAGGTCACCCGTGGTCATCTGGTGGCCCGGCTGCCGCGCGGCACCTATGCGCGGTTCTCCTCGGTCGGTAACTTCCCGCAGGTGATGACCGACCTCTGGACCCAGATCGCGTACGCCGAGGAACACAACCAGATCAAACGGACCTACACCGGCGATTTCGAGTGTTACCCGCACGCGTACAAGATCGAGCTGTACCTGGCGGTCGACGCGCGATGATCGAGGCGATTATGTGTTCAGGCGAGGCGCGGTCATGACCTACGCGATCGCGGTGCGTGGTGAGGCGATCTACGGCGGCCTGGTGGTGCCGCGGGTGCGCCCGAGCTTCAAGGTCAGTAACAGCGACCTGATCGAGTTCTTGAAGGATCGGCTGCGCGACCGCAAGGGCGCCGACCGGCCGATGTACACGGTGTACGTGCCGGATCCGGCGGGCAATTACAACGCCGTGGTGTGCTTCGACTACCGCGAACCCGAGGCGGTGCCGATCGGCGACGTGCTGGTCCGGGTGCCGAAGGGCGTCTACGCCCGCTTCGCGCCGAACGGGGATTACCACGATCCGGTCGAGGACGTGTGGGCCCAGGTCGACGACGCGACGGCCTCCGCGGAGATCACCCGCGCCTATCGGGAAGAGATCGAGATCTGGCAGGGCCACGATTCGGTGGAGCTGTTCATCTCGATCCTGGTTTAACTTGCTGAAAGTTAGCTGTGCTAGAACCGACCGGTCGACACGCTATGCTGTTCGGCCGTGAGACGGGTTCTGACCAGGGCTGATTTACAGGCTCGCGCCCAGTTTTCGGAAGATTAACCAGACATCTGGTCAATTCTGGTCGGATGACGGATACTGCCCTAGGCAAACTCGTCCGAGAAGCAGAATTACGGGTGAAGATGTCGACCCCGGTTCGACGACCGCGTGCGGATGCGGAGCAACGGAGTAGGAACGGTATGGCTGTCGAGGCGAGCGCCGCGCACGCGCGGGCCCGGGTTGCTGGCGGTCTCAGCGGGGGGATTGCAGGCCATTTCCCGCGGGGTCTCGATTCGGAAGATCACCGCCGGGCCGATCCGATCTGGTGGGATAATCGAGCTGGTCGGGCGGTTGCCATTGGATTGCAAGGTGCGCCGATACGAGTCCGGCAGCGTGGTCGCGGAGCGTGGGATACCGACCCCGGAACGGTGGGGTGAGCCGATGGGTGCACACAGCAGCCGAAAAGCGCGACTCCCCAGCGCACCAGCCACGAGTTTCCCGCATACCGTGGATACACTGGCGTCGCTTCGTTTCTCGGATCTACTCGAAGTACCTGAGCATGAGACCATGGCGTTGGTGCAATGCCTGAGCGATCCGGCCGCTGCCCCGGCGAACAGCAGGCGGCGTCCGGTGCCGGGCGTGGACACCCGTGGATAGCGTGATCGGAGACAAGGTGCCTCGGCGGACGCTCGACTCATTGGTGACCCAGGTCGCCTCCGAGCTGATGGGTGTCGACGCCACGACCATGGCCGAGGCGACCGAACGGGTCCTCGCGCAGCTCGTCGAGTACTTCGACGTGGACTTCAGCTACGTCCGGCATACCGACCGCGAGCGGCGGGCCTCGGTGCTGATCGCGGAGTGGCCGCATCGGCCGCAGGTGCCCGACCCGGACCCGCTCGAGGTCGTCTACTTCGAGGGCGCCGATCCGGTGTTCCGTGCGTTCGAGCACGCGACCGAGCCGATGATCGCGCGGCCGACGCCGGAGTTCGCCGACTATCAGGAGACCATGCGGCGGGCCTCCGGCATCCCCGTCGTCACCACCGCCGCGGTCCCGCTGCTCTCCCGCGGGGAGTCGACCGGCGTGCTCGGTTTCATCAAGACCGGCGATCGGGAGTGGAGCACCCGGGAACTCAACGTGCTCAAGGCGATCGCCGCGCTGTTCGCGCAATTGCAGGCCCGGGTGGTGGCCGAGGAGCGGCTGCGCTACATCGCGCTGCACGACGACCTGACCGGCCTCGCGAACCGGCGCGCGCTGCTCGAGCACATGGACGAGCGGTTGCGCCCCGGCAGTCCGGGGCCGGTGGCGGCGTTCTTCCTCGATCTGGACCGGCTCAAGGCGCTCAACGATTTTCTCGGCCACACCGCGGGCGACAACTTCATCCGCACGCTCTCCTCGCGCCTGCGCGAGCACCTCGATCCGGACGACATGATCGCGCGCCTGGGCGGCGACGAGTTCGTCATCGTGCCCGCCAAGCCGATGGACGCGGTCGCCGCCGAGGAGGAGGGCACCCGGATCCAGCAGCTCATCGGGCGGCGGGTGACCGTGGGCGGGGAATCGGTGAGCCGCGCGGCGAGTATCGGTGTGGCCGTCGGCATTCCGGGGGAGACGACCGTCGCGGACGTGCTGCGGCGCGCCGATCACGCGCTGCTGTCGGCGAAGTCGGGCGGTGGCAACGGTGTCGCGGTCTTCACCGACGCCATGCGCGCCCAGTTCGAGCTGCAGGACGATGTCGAGCTGAATCTGCGCGGCGCGGTGTCCGACGGCTCGCTGCTGCTGCACTATCAGCCCGAGGTCGATCTGCGGACCGGCCGGGTGGTCGCGCTCGAGGCGCTGGTCCGCTGGATGCATCCGACCAGGGGCCTGCTGCCGCCCGCGGCTTTCGTCACCGTGGCGGAGGCGACCAACCTGGCCGGCGAACTCGGCCGCTGGGTGATCAGGTCGGCGTGCGCACAGTTCGCCGAGTGGCGCCGGCGCGGCCTGGCCGCGAATGTCGTGATGCGGATCAATGTTTCGCCGGTGCAGCTGGTGAGCCTCGACTTCGTGGAACGGATCGAGGACATCCTGCGGCTGTTCGGCATCGACGGCAGCTCGATCTGCCTCGAGATCACCGAGCACGTGGTCGTGCAGGACCTGGCCCGCACCCAGGTGACGTTGCGCGGGCTCAAGCGCATGGGCGTGCAGATCGCGATCGACGATTTCGGCACCGGTTACAGCTCGCTCTCGCATCTGAAGGCGCTGCCGGTCGACGCGGTGAAGATCGACCGCGGTTTCGTGCAGCGGCTCGGCGCCAGCACCGACGACCTCGCCATCGTGAAATCTATTATCGGGCTTGCGGGTTCGTTCGGGCTCGGCGTGGTCGGCGAGGGAGTCGAGACGGCCGTTGCCGCGCGCACCCTGGTCGGCCTCGGTTGCTATCGGGCGCAAGGCTTTCTGATCGCACGCCCGATGCCCGCCGACGAGGTGGAGGCGCATCTCGCGATGGGTCGCATCCCGCTCGACCTGGATCTGCCGCGAGCGAGCCGGGGTGCGGCCGGCATATGACCGGCGACCCCGACCACCAACGCCCTGAACACGATTGGCTGCTGATCGAGACCCTGGGGCGCACGGCCGACGGTGCGCTCGAGGTGCCGACGCTGGTCGCCGACGGTGCGAAGGTCAAGGACTGGGGGAGTCTGCTGCGGATCCGGCGGGAGCTGCATACCCTTGCCCCGCAGCTCATCACCGAGGTGGTGCAGGAGTGCGTCGAGACCGCTGTTGCCGTAACCCGTTGTGCGGAGGGCCTGCTCGTGCTCGGTGTGCCCATTCGCTGCGCGTTCGACGAGGTGCACGGCGTGCAGGTGTGGGCGGCGCCGGAAGATGTGCATCCGGCCGAACAACCGCGGGTCGCCGCGTGGGACTGGCAGGCCGACACCGAATTGGCCCACCACGGGCCGGGTTTGGAGGAATTGGTCTTCGCGCGGGCGCCCGCCGACGTGCGGGTGATCCGGACGCCGCCCGAAGCCTTCGGCCGCATGGTGCGTTTCGCGGGACGGATCGACTACTTCGAGATGGTGAGTGCGCTGCGCGGCCGGCACCAGAGCGAGGTCGACATGATCGGTGACGACGACTGTGTGCGCACCTTCCAGATGGTCACGCGGGCCGATCCGGCGGCCCGCCGGATCCGTGCGGTGATGCACGAATTCACCGACGCCGAGCCGGCCCGGCCCGATGTCGACATGTCCATGCTGCGGGCGGTGTCGCGGCGCGCGGGCGACGGCGTCGGCTTCGTCTCGCTGTCCTCCGGCCTCATCTACGAGTGGACCACGGCGCCGGCGCCGCCGCTGGACCGCTGGGCGATCGAACGCCCGAGCCTGCATCCGGACGACAGCGTGCGATTCCGGGCCGCGTGCGCCGCACTGACCGAGTCCACGGCCGACGACACCACCGCGTTGCAATTACGGGTTCGTTTCGACGGCACCGACTGGATCGCGGTGCGGGCCGAACTCTGGCCGGTACCGCCCGTCCAGCTCGGGCACGGTCTGATCCGGGTCTGGCACGAATCGGCCAACTAGCCGGTTAGCCGGGTCTTTCACGGCTGTTCATGCCGCGTTGGGCGCATCGGTTCCGAAGATAACCCGACTGGCTGCACCATCAGCGAGGTGCGCATAGTTCAGCTTGCGAACTTCTACGGCCCGCGCTCGGGTGGGTTGCGCACTGCGTTGCATCACCTCGGTGAGGGCTACGTCGCGGCGGGCCACGAGGTGGTGCTCATCGTGCCGGGAGCACGTCGCTCGGAAGAGCTGCTGCCCACCGGCGTGGTCCGGATAGCGTTGCCCGCCTTGGCTATTCCGTGGACCGGCGGCTATCGCGCGGCCGATCCGCGGCGCGTCGCCGATGTGCTGACCGGGCTGCGCCCCGATGTGCTCGAGGTGTCGGACCGGCTCACCCTGCGCGGCTTCGGCCGCTGGGCCCGGCGCCGGGACGTGGCGGGCGTGATGATTTCGCACGAACGGCTCGACCGGCTGCTCGGCCAGGTGCTGCCGCGCGCGGCGGCCCGGCGCTGCGCCGACGTGGCGAATGGCCGCACCGCCGCCGATTACGACATCGTGGTCTGCACCACCGAATTCGCCCGCGAGGAGTTCTTGCGGATCGGGGCGCGGAATGTCGAACTGGTGCCGCTCGGGGTGGATCTGGAGCTGTTCAGCCCGCGCCGGCACGACGGCAGGCTGCGCGCCGACCTCGGCGTGCCGGAACATCCGCTGCTCGTGCACTGCGGCAGATTGTCGGTGGAGAAGCGGGTGGAGCGCAGCATCGAGGCGGTCGCGGCGCTGCGCGCGACGGGTACCGAGGTGCGGCTGGTGGTCGCGGGTGACGGGCCGCGCCGGGAAGCCCTGGAACGCCGGGCGCGGGCGCTGCCCGCACTGGCCGGTGGGCTGCCCGCCGTGCATTTCACCGGGTTCATCTCCGAACGCACCGAGGTCGCGAAACTGCTTGCCACCGCGGATGTCTCGCTGGCGCCGGGGCCGCACGAGACGTTCGGCTTGGCCGCGCTGGAGGCGCTCGCGGCGGGCACGCCGGTGGTGGCGAGCCGCTCCTCGGCGCTGGCCGACATCTTGACCGCCGAGTGCGGCGCGGTGGCGGCCGACCGCGGCTCCGCGTTCGCGCAGGCGGTCACCGAGGTGCTGGCGATGCCGACCGCGGGCCGCAGAAGGGCGGCGCGCAGTCGTGCCGAGCAGTACACCTGGCCGCGCGCGGTGGCCGGAATGCTCGCCGTACTGGGCCGCTGAGCCCGGTCCAAGTACCCTGCGGTGAGCCGGTTCGAGCAATTCGAGATGGGGATGCGCAGTGGTGCGAGGTATGGGGCGATCGGGCCGCAGGACGGTGCGGGACGCAAAAGTGCTGATCACGGGCGCTGCCAGCGGGATCGGCCGGGCCACCGCGCAGGCCGCCGCGGCGGCGGGCGGACAGCTGGTGCTCACCGATATCGATGCAGGCGGGCTTGACACGACGGTGGCCGATATCCGGCGCGACGGCGGGGTCGTGCTGGTCGCGAAGGCCTTCGACATCACCGACTACGACGCCGTGACCGCCTTCGCCGAACAGGTGCACGCCGAGCACGGCAGCCTCGACATCGTGATGAACGTCGCGGGCACCTCGGCCTGGGGGACCGTGGAGAACCTCGAGCACAAGCACTGGCGGCGCATGGTCGACGTCAATCTGATGGGCCCGATCCACGTGATCGAGAATTTCGTGCCGCCCATGGTGCGCGCGGCCAAGGGCGGGGCGTTGGTCAACGTGTCCTCGGCGGCCGGTCTGCTGGCGCTGCCCTGGCACGCGGCCTACAGCGCGGGCAAGTACGGCATCCGCGGCGTCTCGGAGGTGCTGCGCTTCGATCTGGATCAGCACGGCATCGCGGTGCACCTGGTGGTGCCCGGCGCGGTGGACACCCCGCTGGTGCACAGCGTCGAACTGGTCGGCGTCGACCGGGAGGAACCGCGCATCCAGCGGCTCACCGCGTCGTTCACCAAGCACGCGGTCGCACCCGAGCACGTGGCCGAGGCGATCCTGCGCGGTATGGCGCGCAACCGGTTCCTGATCTACACGTCCTTCGACATCCGGTTCGGCTATTGGTGGGCGCGGAAATTCGCGTACCCCTACGAATTCGTGATGCGGCGCGCGAGCGCCCGATTCACCCGGTTGCTGGCCGCGCGGCGCAGTTGAGCTGCACATCGAGCACGCGGGCGCCGGGGCCCTCGGTGCCGAGCCGGTCGTGTTCGTTGACCAGTTTGCAGCTGCCGAGCGACAGGCAGCCGCAACCGATGCAGCCGGTGAGGTTGTCGCGCAATCGAATCAGCTGAGTGATGCGGTCGTCGAGATCGGCGCGCCAGTTGGTGGACAGGGTCTCCCAGTCCCGGCGAGTGGGATTGCGGCCTTCCGGCAGCTGATCGAGGGCGTCGCGAATTTCGCTGAGCGGGATGCCGACTCGTTGGGAAATGCGGATGAAGGCGACGCGCCGCAGCGTCTCACGGGCGTATCTGCGTTGATTACCGCTGGTCCGGCGGCTGCTGATGAGTCCTTCGCGTTCGTAGAAGTGCAACGCGGACACTGCTACTCCGCTACGCTCGGAAAGCTGCCCGGGGGTCAGCTCCTTCGCACGCCAATCGGCTGTCGACATTCACGCTCCTCCATTCCCCTGAACAATACTTGAGGTTAGGGGTGCCTGGGGCGAAATCGGGACAACGGCATGTCCTCCCGTTCGCCTGGTCCGAACCGCTTCTGGCCTGGTCATAAGGGGGATACGTCAACTAATGCCGGCGGCGGTGGGCGAGGCTCCGGTTTGCTGTGGACGCGGCAAGACCGCAACGAAGGCCGGAATTACGTGCTCTTGTGGCCGCGGCGAACTACGGTCTGAGCATGGGAGCAGACGCTGTGCCCGCGCGGCACGGAGAGGGTTCGGACGCGGACGGGCTGGATCCGGACGGTCCCGGCTCGCGGTTGACGGTGACCTCCGAGGTCGGCACGCTGCGCACGGTGCTGCTGCACCGGCCCGGCGACGAATTGCGCAGGCTCACCCCGCGCAACAACGATCAGCTGCTGTTCGACGGCATCCCCTGGGTGGAGCGCGCGCAGCAGGAGCACGACGCGTTCACCGGGGTGCTGCGCGAACGCGGCGTCGAGGTGCTGCTGCTGGCCGACCTGCTCGCCGAAACCCTCGCGGTGAGCGGCGCCGCGCGGATCCAGGGCATCTCCGCCGCCGTGGACGCGCGCAGGCTCGGCCACTCGCTGGCCGATCAGCTCGCCGCCTTCCTGCGCGGGGTGCGGGCCAGGGACCTGGCCAACATCCTGATGGCCGGCATGACCTTCGATGAACTGCCGTTCGGCCCGGACGCCACCTCGCTGGTCCGGCGGATGCACCACGGCGCCGACTTCGTCATCGATCCGCTGCCCAATCTGCTGTTCACCAGGGACTCGTCGTTCTGGGTCGGCCCGCGCGTCGCGATCACCTCGCTCGCGCTGCCCGCCCGGATCCGGGAGACCTCGCTGACCGACCTGATCTACGCGTTCCACCCCCGCTTCCTCGGCGTGCGCCGCGCCTACGAATCGCACACCGCACCCATCGAGGGCGGCGACGTGCTGCTGCTCGGGCCCGGGGTGGTCGCGGTCGGCGTCGGCGAGCGCACCACGCCCGCGGGCGCGGAAGCGTTGGCGCGCAGCCTGTTCGACGACGATCTCGCACATACGGTGCTGGTCGTCCCGATCGCGCAGAACCGGGCGACCATGCATCTGGACACCGTCTGCACGATGGTCGACCAGGACGCCCTGGTGATGTACCCCGCGGTGCGTGACTCGTTGTGCGCGTTCACCATCCAACGCGACGAGGACTACAGCGCCCGCAACGGCGACGGCCGGGTCAGCATGAGCGGACCCGACCCGTTCCTGGTCGCGGCGGCCAAAGCGATGGGCATCGACAAACTCCGGGTGATCGACACCGGATTGGACGGCGTCACCGCGGAGCGCGAGCAGTGGGACGACGGCAACAACACGCTCGCGCTGGCGCCGGGCGTGGTGGCCGCCTACGAGCGCAACGAGATGACCAACGCGCGGCTGGAGGACGCGGGCATCGAGGTGCTGCGCATCCCCGGCTCCGAATTGGGTTCCGGCCGCGGCGGACCCCGCTGCCTGTCCTGTCCACTTTCCCGGGATGACTTGTGAGTGAGCGATGTTCAATATCACGGTGTCACATGAGTCGGCGGTCGCGCCGTACGAGCAGTTACGCATGGGGATCATCGCCCAGGTGCGCTCGGGCGTGCTGACCGCGGGCACGAAGATCCCCACTGTCCGGGCGCTGGCCGCGCAACTCGGCCTGGCGCCGAACACGGTCGCGCGCGCATACCGCGAACTCGAGGCCGACGGTGTCGTCGAAACCCGGGGCAGGCAGGGCTCTTTCATCGCCTCCTCGGGCGACCCGACGCGCGATGTCGCGGGACGGGCGGCGACGGCCTATGTCGCCACCGTCCGCCGGCTCGGTCTCGACGACGCGGCGGCGCTGCGCTATGTGCAGGCCGCCCTGGAAGGGTGAGCGAACCTAGCGCCAGCTGGGCAGCCACAGGTGGTCGTGCCAGTTGCCCGGCGTGATCGGCAGCGCGGTGAGGATCGGCCACAGCCAGATGAAGTTCGCGATCACCAGGCCCAGGTACAGGCAGACGGCGAGCAGTCCGAGCGCGTGTCGTTCGTCGGGCGCCACCGGTAGGTAGGTGCCGACGGGGCTGCGCGGCACCGGTATTCGCCGCGACGGACCCAGCACGTCGCCGAGCACCAAGGCCATGCCCATCACCAGGAACGGTGCGAGGGCGACCGCGTAGAAGTAGTACATCTGCCGGTCCAGGGTCAGGAACCAGGGCAGCAGCGCCGCGCCGTAACCGACGAGCACGGCCGCGTAGCGCCAGTCCCGGCGTACCACGCTGCGCCACAGCAGCCACGCGATCATGGGGAGGGCGAGCCACCAGATCGCGGGGGTGCCGATGAGCATCACCGCCTTGACGCACTGGGTCTGCCCGCAACCGCTGACGCCGTTGTCGGCGTAGTAGTAGAGCATCGGACGCAGGCCCATCGGCCAGGTCCACGGCTTCGATTCCCAGGGGTGGTGGTTGCCCGCCGAATTGGTCAGGCCCTCATGGAATTCCAAGGCCCTGGCGTTGAAATACCACAGCGAGCGCAGGGCGTCGGGCACGATGTGCGACCAGAAGCCGCCGGTGCCGATCGGATCCGCCGGTGCGGACGGGTTACCCGCCATGTAGCGATCGATACCGGTCTCGCTGGTGAACCAGGCCCAGTAGCTCGCCAGGTACAGCCCCAGCGGCACCAGCACCAGCGCGTACAGCGCGGGCCCGATATCTCGGAGCGCGGTGCCGTACCAGGGACTACGCACGCCGTACGCGCGCCGTGCGGTCAGATCGAAGCAGACGCTGAGCAGCCCGAACGCCACGATGAAATAGACGCCGGACCATTTCGTTCCGCAGGCCAGGCCGAGCATGACGCCCGCGCCGAAACGCCACCAGCGCACGCCGAGCCGGGGACCCCACCGGGTCACCCCGATCCGTCCCTCCGCGTCTGCCCGGGCCATCCGGGCCCGCACCTCGTCCCGGTCGACGATCAGACAACCGAAGGCCGCGGTGACGAACAGCGCCAAAAAGATGTCCAGCATGCCGATGCGCGAGGAGACGAAGGTGAGCCCGTCGGCGATCAGCAGGATGCCCGCGATCGCGCCGATCAGCGTCGATCTGGCCATCCGCCGGACGATGCGGATCACCAGCAGCACGAGCACGGTGCCTGCGACCGCGGAGGCGAAACGCCAGCCCCAGCCGTTGTAGCCGAATATCGCCTCGCCGATCGCGATGAGCTGCTTGCCGATCGGCGGATGCACCACCAGCCCGTACCCGGGGTTGTCCTCGACCCAACCGCCGGTCAGCATCTGCCAGCCCTGCGGTGCGTAGTGCTTCTCGTCGAAGACCGGGGTGCCCGCGTCGGTCGGGTAGTTCAGCATGGTGAACCGGGTGACCGCGGCGATCGCGGTGAGGAACGCGGTGACCAGCCAGCCGCGCAGCGTGTCGGTCGGCCCGAAATCGGGGGACGGCCGCCGTGGCGCGGGGCTCGACCAGGAGGGCACGGCCCCGAACGGTGCGGTCGCGCGCTGGTCGGTCACCTGTGTCACGCCCCGATCGTATGCTGTGCGCCCCGTGAGGTCCCGCATCGGTGAGTACGCCGCTGTGTTGGTCACATAGCACGCGGGTAGCCGGCGCGTGGTCACGATCACATACCGAACGGCCGGGGCCGGTGTGGTCGCCGGGACGTTTCGGGAGAAGGGTCTTCGAGCGGCGGGCCACGGGTGGCTAGGCTGCTCGGGTTCGGTGTTCGGCGGACGCGTGAGACGGGAGAACGGTGGCGGACGAGGCGACTGGAGCGGGCAGGCTGGTGCTCGCGGCGACGCCGATGGGCGATATCGGGGACGCGTCGCAGCGCCTGCGCGACGCGCTCGGGTCGGCCGACATCGTCGCGGCGGAGGACACCAGGCGAACCAAGTCGCTGGCCAAGGCGCTCGGGGTGGAGATCACCGGCCGGGTGGTGAGCTTCTACGACCACGTGGAGACCGCGCGGATTCCGGCGCTGCTCGGCGATATTGCGGCGGGACGCACGGTGCTGCTGGTCACCGATGCGGGCATGCCGTCGGTCAGCGATCCCGGCTACCGGCTGGTCGCGGCCTGCGCCGAACGCGATCTACCGGTGACCTGCCTGCCCGGACCGTCGGCGGTCACCACGGCCCTGGCGCTGTCCGCGCTGCCGGTGGAGCGGTTCTGCTTCGACGGTTTCGCACCGCGCAAGTCCGGGCAGCGGCGAGAGTGGTTGCGCACCTTGGCCGCCGAATCGCGAGCCTGCGTTTTCTTCGAGGCGCCGCATCGCCTCGCCGACTGCCTGGCCGACGCGGTCGAGGTGCTCGGCCCCGACCGGCGCGCCGCTGTCTGCCGGGAATTGACCAAGACCTACGAGGAGGTGGTGCGGGGCACCCTCGCCGAACTCGCCGCCTGGGCCGTCGACGGCGCGCGCGGGGAGATCACCGTCGTGCTCGCGGGCGCGCAACCGACATCGGCGGACCCCGCCGATCTAGTCGCCGAGGTCGAAGCGCTGACCGCGGACGGCCTGCGCCTCAAGGCCGCCTGCGCCCGAATCGCCGCGGACCACAACGTTTCCCGCAACGAACTGTACGACGCCGTGCTCACCGCGCGCCGCGACGACGCGGACTGACCGGCGCGGTTGTGCGACCCGACAGGTCGCGGCCACGGAAATCGGCAGCCTGACAAAGGGATCGGATTCTCCCGCCCGCTCGTCCACCGGGCGCTAGGTTGGGGCCGCGACAGACGGTGTTGCAGGGGAGGACGATTCGATGGCGATGCGCCGTGTTCTGGTCGACAGCGTGCTCGCGGTGGGCGTCGCGCTCGCCACGGTCGCGGCGACGGGCTCGGCGGTCGCCGAGGACGGCCCCGCCGAAGGGTGTGCGCGGTGGGCGTCGTCGACTGTGGCGTCCGGATACGGCATCCTCGAGAACCTGGCGTTCGATGGCCGCGGCGGAATGCTGCTGTCCGAGGTGCCCGCGTCCGGCGTGGGCGGAGCGCTGCGCCGACTGGGCTCGGACGGGTCGCGCACGGAACTGGCACAGGCGAGTTCCCCAGGCGGCATCGTAGTGTCCGGCGCCACCGCGTATTTCACCACCGGCGGCTCGTTGAGCAGCGGTTTCGCCGGGCGAGCCGACGGCACGATCGAGGCGCTGGACCTGGATCGGGGCACCGTCGCGACCGTGGCCCGCGGGCTGACGGCGCCCAACGGCCTGGCCCTGCTGCCCGACGGCGGCTTCGTGGTGAGCCGGGACCTCGGCTCACCGAACACGCTCACCAGGATCGACGCGGACGGCACCGGCGCGCGTCCGTTCGTCGCCGAGCTGACGTCGACGAACGGCCTCGCCTACGACGGCACGCGGCGCAAACTCTTCGTCTCCACCACCTTCGAGCCCGTCACCACGCTGGCCGCGGTCGACCTGACGCGGCCGGACGCGGAACCCGCCCGGATCACCGTGCCCGGCTTCGGTCCGCTCAATGCCGCCGACGATCTGACCGTCGGCCCCGACGGTGCCGTGTACCTGGCCTTGAACGCGGCGGGGCGGGTGCTGCGCATCGATCCCGACACCGCCCGGACCTGTGTCGTCGCCGACGGCATCCCGTTCGCCACCTCGGCCCGCTTCGGTGCGGGCCCCGGCTGGGATCCGGGCGCGCTGTACGTCACCAGCTTCACCGGCGCGATCACCCGCTTGACCCCGCCCTGAGCGAAGATGGTCCCATGACTTCACTCGAGAACAAGGCCAAGGAATTCCTCGCGCTGCACCGCCCCGGCGATCCGGCCGTCCTGCCCACCGTCTGGGATGCGTGGTCCGCGAAAGTTGCTGTGGCCGCGGGATTTTCCGCGCTCACGGTGGGCAGCCACCCGGTCGCCGACTCGATCGGTCGCAGCGACGGCGAAGGCATGACCTTCGCCGAGTCGCTCACCCGCGTCCGCCAGATCACCGAGGCCGTCGAGGTGCCGGTGTCGGTGGACCTGGAATCGGGCTACGGTCTCGAGCCCGCCCAGCTGATCGAGGGCCTGCTCGAAGCCGGGGCCGTCGGCCTCAATATCGAGGACACGGTGCACAGCGAGGGCGGGCGGCTGCGCGCGCCGCAGGAGCACGCCGACCTCGTGCACGGCCTGCGTCAGTTCGCCGACGCGGCCGGTGTGCACGTCGTGGTGAACGCCAGGACCGATCTGTTCATCCGGGCCGACGGCGACGAGTCCGACCGGGTGGACCGGGCGATCGAACGCCTGCGCCTGGCCGCCGCCGCGGGCGCCGACGTGCTCTTCCCGGCCGGTGCGCGCGAAGACGCCGACGTGCGCAGGCTCACCGCCGAATTGCCGCTGCCGATCAGCATGGTCGGGTTGCCCGACAAGTCGGACAAGGCGGTGCTTGCCGATCAGGGTGTGGCCCGGATCAGCTTCGGCCCGTTCTTGCAGCGCGCCCTCACCACCGAGATCGAGCGGCTGCTCGCCCGCTGGAAGTGAACTGTCGCCGACGGGTGGCCCCGGGCCACTCGTCGGCGGGCGGGCCTGGACAGGTCCTAGAGCGCCAGGGTCGTGGTGACGAACTCGATGAACAAGGGGGCCAGCGCGGGGACGTGCGCCGGGCCCTGGGCGATGATGACGCGACGGGTGCGCTCGCCGATAGCGTCCGGGATGAGCGCGATCAGCTCGTCGGACAGCGCGGGCAGCGCCGGATCCGCTTGGCGCGCTTGCTGATAGAAGATCCGGTACAGCTCGGCGAAGCGATCCACCGCGAGATCGCGGTAATCGACGGCCTGCTGGTTCACCTTGAACGATTCGACCAGGATCAGCCGGGCGAAATCCGGTTCGGTGGCCACGGTTTCGCAGAAGGTGACGACGATCGACTCGATCCGCGCCGCGGCGTCGGCGTCCGGCGCCAGCTGCGCCAGTTCCTCGGCGATCCGGCTCGCCACGATATCGACGCCGGTGTGCACCGCCTCGACGAAACACTCCTCCTTGTTGGCGAAGTGCTCGTAGAACGTGCTGCGTGAAACCCGGGCCCGGGCAACGATATCGGTGAGCGTCGTGGCCGGATAGCCCTTGCAGTCCACGCATTCGACCATTGCCTCGATCAGGCGTCCGCGCTGCGAGACCAGCACCGCGTCGCGGGCCGCCCGATGCCGGTCGGCGAAGCCGGAACTCGGCCGCGCGGTGCCGCCCGCCACCCGCGCTGTCGCCTCTGTCGCTAACTCCCGGCGCATAACTGCCCTCCCTCGTCGGCCGACCACGAGTAACCGTAACCCGGCATTATCCCGGTGCGCGCCAGGCGATTACGCACCGGTAGGGGGTCGGCCGCCGAGAGCGCGGTTACTCCTTGGGCTCGATGTACTTGGGGTACACCGGTTCCGGCGCGGGCAGCGCGACACCGGGCGCGATAGGGGTCGCGATATCGGCGAACGTGCGCTCGGACTGGCCGAGCTGATCGAGGATCTTGCCCGCCGAACCCGGCATCACCGGCTGCACCAGGATCGCGACGATGCGCAGCACCTCGAGCGTCACGTACAGCACGGTCGCCTCGCGCGCCAGATCCTCGGGCGTACCCGCTTTGGCCAGCGCCCACGGCGCCTGCGCGGAGAAGTACCGGTTGGTCTCGCCGAGCGTCAGCCAGATCGCCTCCAGCGCGAGATGTAGCTGCTGAGTGTCGAATTCGGTGCGGCAGCGGTCGAGCAGCCCGTTGGCGAGGTCGAGCAGCGCGCGGTCGTCGGCGGTGAACTCGCCGGGCGTCGGCACCACGCCGCCGCAGTCCCGCGCCACCAACTTGGTGCTGCGCTGCACGAGATTGCCGAATTCGTTGGCCAGATCCGTATTGATCCGGCCGACGATCGCCTCGTGGCTGTAGCTGCCGTCCTGGCCGTAGGAGATCTCACGGAGCAGGAAGAAGCGCACCGCGTCCAGACCGTAGCTCTCCACCAGCGCCAGCGGGTCGACCACGTTGCCGACCGACTTGGACATCTTCTCGCCCTTGTTGTACAGGAACCCGTGCACGTAAACGCGTTTCGGCAGCTGCACCCCGGCCGACAGCAGGAACGCGGGCCAGTAGACGGTGTGGAACCGTGTGATGTCCTTGCCGATGATGTGCACGTCGGCGGGCCAGAACCGCTGGAATGCAGCGGATTCGGTGTCCGGGAAGCCGACGCCGGTGATGTAGTTGGTGAGCGCGTCCACCCACACGTACATCACGTGATCGGGATGACCCGGCACCGGCACACCCCAGTCGAAGGTGGTGCGCGAGATGGACAGATCCTTCAGCCCCGCCTTGACGTAGCTGACGATCTCGTTGCGTCGCGTTGCGGGCGCGATGAATTCGGGATGTTCCTCGTACAGTGCGAGCAGCTTGTCCTGGTAGGCGGAGAGCCGGAAGAAGTAGTTCGATTCCTCGGTCCAGGTGACCGGCGTCTTCGACTCGGTGGAGATCCGGGTGCCGTCATCGAGCAGCGTGGTCTCTTCCTCGGTGTAGAACGCCTCGTCGCGTACCGAGTACCAGCCCGAGTAGTTGCCGAGGTAGATGTCGCCGTTGGCGAGCATCCGCTCCCAGATCGCCACGCTGGCCGCCCGGTGATCCTCGTCGGTGGTGCGGATGAACCGGTCGAAGGAGATGTCGAGCGTCTTGTCCATCGCCTCGAACACATCGGAGTTGCGCGCCGCGAGCTCCTGCACCGGAATGCCCTCGGCGACGGCCGTCTGCTGCATCTTCTGGCCGTGCTCGTCGGTGCCGGTCATGAAGAAGACGTCGTACCCGTCGAGACGTTTGAACCGGGCGATGGCATCGGCCGAGATGTACTCGTACGCATGCCCGATATGCGGCGCACCGTTGGGGTACGCGATGGCCGTGGTGATGTAGAAGGCGGGGCGGTCGACGTCGCTCATGGTGCGTCTACTGTAATCCGCGTGGTCTTCCTCGTTCGCGTGAACATCCACTGCACCGTCGCCGGGGTCGCCGGGGGCGTCCGATGAGCGGCAAGCGCCCAGCTCCGGACCTGCCCGAGCCGCTCGCGCCGATCATCGACGCGCACACCCACCTCGATGCCTGCGGCGCCACCGACGCGGCCTCGACCGCGGCGATCGTGGATCGGGCGGCCTCGGTCGGCGTCGGGCAGGTGGTGACCGTCGCCGACGATCTGGCGGCGGCGCAATGGGCTGTGCAAGCCGCGCACTGGGATTCGCGCGTGTACGCCGCGGTCGCCCTGCATCCGACGCGTGCGAACGCGCTCGACGACGCGGCGAAGGCGGAGTTGGCACGGCTCGGCGCGGACCCCAGGGTGGTGGCGATCGGCGAGACCGGCCTGGACTATTACTGGCCGGGCAAGCTGGACGGCTGTGCCGATATCGAGACGCAGATCGAGGGCTTCCGCTGGCACATCGATCTGGCGAAGCAGCTGCGCAAACCGCTGATGATCCACAATCGCGAAGCCGATCACGATCTGCTGACCGTGCTGCTGGACGAGGGCGCGCCGGACACCGTGATCTTCCACTGCTTTTCGTCGGATACGAATATGGCGCTGTCCTGCGTGGCCGAGGGCTATGTGCTGAGTTTCTCCGGCACGGTGAGTTTCAAGAATGCGCACGAGTTGCGTGAGGCCGCGAAGGTCGTGCCCGACGAGCAAATTCTGGTCGAAACGGACGCGCCCTATCTGACCCCGCATCCATTTCGCGGCGCGCCCAATGAGCCGTACTGCCTGCCGTACACCGTGCGCGCGCTCGCGGAAATTCGAGAACAGGATCCGGCGGAACTCGCGAAGCTCAGCACGGCCAACGCGCGCCGCGTCTACGGCATTTGACCGAAGCGCCGGATCCCGGCCGCCCCGCGCGGATACCCGCAAGGGGCCTGGATATGCGAAGTGTGTCCTACGTCACTGTGATAGCCCCGTTTCGTGATTAACCTGCGGTGTCGATATCGCTCCGTGATATTGAAAGCCCCAGCTGAAGCAACTTTAGGTTGTCGACCCCTGACCCCTTCGTTATCGTGCTGTGACCATGGCCCATCCGTCGCCCGACCGCCACGTCCCACTGGATCGCTCCGCGATGCTGTGGCCGATCGCGCGGATCAACCAGTCCCGTTCGCCGCTGCTGTACGCGGCGGTCGCGGCGCTGCTGATGACGTTGATCGTCGGGGCCGGCCTGGCGATCGTGAACCGCAAGACCGTGACCGTGGTCGTGGACGGCGAGAAGCTGTTCGAGACCACGATGTCCACCGATGTGCGCGGCGTGCTGCGGGCGGCGGGTTTCGCCGTCACCGAGCGCGACAAGGTGGCTCCCGCGCTGGCCGCGCGGATCGGTGACGGCGCGACCATCACGCTCAATCGGGCCCGCGAGGTCGAACTGCAGGTCGACGGCCAGGCGCGCAAGGTGTGGACCACCGGCCTGACCGCCGGTGAGGCGCTCGAACAACTCGAGCTGCCCCGGGAGGTCTACGTTTCCCCCGCGCGCAATGAGAAGCTGCCACTGGAAGGCGCCGCGCTGCAGGTCGCGACGCCGCGATCGGTCGCGCTGCGCGACGGCGCCGGCTCCTTCGTCGATGTCCGCCTCGCGGCGCCGACGGTCGGCGAATTCCTCGCGGTGGCGGGCGTTCCGCTGCTCGAACAGGACACCGTCGAGCCCGCGGCGTCCACGCCGCTCACCGAGGGTCAGCGAATCACGGTGACGCGTAAGCGAACCGAGAACCGGACCGAGACGCTACCGCTCGATCCGCCGGAGAACGTGATCGAAGACCCGACCATGAACATGAGCCGGTCGGTGGTGGAGACCCCCGGCGCGCCCGGCGTGCAGGACGTCACGTTCGCGGTCACCATGGTCAACGGCGTCGAGGTGGACCGAAAGCCGATCAACTCGACGGTGACGGTCACGGCCCAGCCGAAGACCGTGCGCAAGGGCGCCAAGCCCGGCACCGAGGTGCCGCCGGTGCGTGACGGCGCGATCTGGGACGCGCTGGCCCGCTGCGAGTCCACCGGCAACTGGAGCATCAACAACGGCAACGGTTACTACGGTGGCATCCAATTCGACCAGGGCACCTGGGAACGTCAGGGTGGTTTGAAGTACGCGCCGCGCGCCGATCTCGCCACCCGCGAGGAACAGATCGCCATCGCCGAAGTCACTCGCGCCCGCCAGGGTTGGGGCGCGTGGCCCGCCTGCACCAGCCGGCTCGGCATCAGCTGACCGGTGACGCCGGTCACGCCCGGTGACTCGCGAATTCGTTTTTGATTCGCGGCCGCGCCACGCCGACCTGGCACTATCCGATTGATCTATACACTCGTCCAGGTTTGGTGACGGTGTGGGTCGGGTTGTGAGGTGTGCGGTGCGAGTTCTCCAGATGTGCCGGCGGGCAGTCGCGGTGACGATCTTGTCGGCTAGCGCCGCGTTGTTCGGGCAGATCGCCCCCGCCCACGCGGCCGCCCCCGGCTCGCTGATCTCGGAGATCGCGCAGCCGGACGGGTGGCGCGGCACCTCGGGCGGTTCGATCGTCGAGTACTGGATGCGCGGTTCGGACGGGACGCCCCGGCCGGCCAGCGGCGCGCTCTTCGTGCCTCGCGGCACCGCCCCCGCGGCGGGCTGGCCGATCATCGCCTACGACCACGGCACCACCGGGCTCGGCATGGGCTGCGGCGGCCAGTCGGATCCGGCCGGTCGGCCGTATCCGGAGAGCCGGGCCAAAGAGGACGCGCTGATCCAGGGCTTCCTGTCCCGCGGCTTCGCGGTGGTCGCGCCGGATTACCTGGGGCTCGGCCGGTTCAACACCGGCCCGCATCCCTATCTCGAGACCAGCACCGAGGCGACGGCCACGCTCGACCTGCTGCACGCCGCCCGCGCGGCCCATCCCGAACTCTCCCGCACCTGGGCGGTCTTCGGCGGCTCACAGGGCGGCCAGGCCGCGCTGGCCACCGCGCACCGGCAGGTGACCTACGCGCCGGACCTCGATTTCCGCGGCACCGTGGCGATCGACCCCGAATCCGACGTGGAGAAGGTGCTGCCGCTCGCCGGTCCGCTGGTGCCCCCGCTGCCCGACGCCGACGGCGCGATGAGCTTCTTCGTCAGCATCCTGGCGGGCCTGCGCGCCGCGCACCCCGACGTGCGCGTCGATCAGTACCTCACCCCGCAGGGCCGCGCCGTGCTGGACAGCGTCGGCACCCTGTGCCTGGACCGCATCGGGGACCGGGTGCGCGGGCTCGGCGTCGCCGATCTGCTCGACGAGTCGCTCGCCACCGAGCCCATCCGGTCCGCGCTGAACGAGTACCTGACCGTGCCCACCACCGGATACAACGCGCCGATCCTGTTGCTGCTCAACGTCACCGACACCGTCGTGCCCGCCCCGCTGCACGGCGCGCTGGCCGCGCAGTTCGCCGCCAACGGCGTCGACTTCCAGACCGTCCTCGGCACCGGCAAGCACACCCAGATCAACCCCGCCATGCAGAGCGCCATCGACGCGTTCCTGGACCGCATCAAGGCGAGCCCGGCCGAGCGGTAGGAACGCCGCGGCGGGGTTGATAGGTTCTCTGGGTGTCCGAAGCCGAAATTGCTGGTCGTGGGAGTGCCGCCCTGCTGGGCCCCGCCGAGGTGCGGGTGCTGGCCGAGCGACTCGGCGTGCGGCCGACCAAGCAGCTCGGGCAGAACTTCGTGCACGACGCGAACACCGTGCGGCGCATCGTCACGGCGGCCGGGGTCGGGCGTGACGACGTGGTGCTCGAGGTCGGGCCCGGACTGGGTTCGCTGACGCTGGCCCTGCTCGATGTGGTGGATTCGGTGGTCGCGGTCGAGATCGACCCGGTGCTCGCGCGCCACCTGCCGGTGACCGTCGCCGACCGGGCGCCGGCCCTGGCCGACCGGCTGTCGGTGGTGCCGGCGGACGCGTTGCGCGTGGCGGCCGCGGATCTGCCCGCGACGCCGACCGCGCTGGTGGCGAACCTGCCGTACAACGTCGCGGTGCCGGTACTGCTGCACCTGTTGGCCGAATTGCCCAGCCTCGCGGTCTCTTTGGTGATGGTGCAGGCGGAGGTGGCCGACCGGCTCGCCGCCGAGCCGGGCAGCCGGGTCTACGGCGTACCCAGTGTGAAGGCGGGCTTCTTCGGCAAGGTCCGGCGCGCGGGTGCGGTCGGCACGCAGGTTTTCTGGCCGGTGCCGCGGGTCGATTCGGGTCTGGTCCGGGTCGAGCGCTACGCCGAACCGCCGTGGCCGATCGATGCCGAGCATCGTCGCCGCGTGTTCGAAGTGGTCGACGCCGCTTTCGCGCAACGGCGAAAGACGCTGCGCGCGGCCCTTTCCGGCTGGGCGGGCTCGCCCGCCGAAGCCGAGCGGCGCTTGGTCGCCGCGGGCATCGCGCCGACGGCGCGCGGTGAGACGCTGGATACCGCGGCTTTCGTCCGGCTGGCCGCGCAAGCCTGACTCGTTCGCCGGACTGGTCGGTTTCCCCGCGTTGCCAACCCATTCGGCGATGTGGATTGTGGATAACTCAGGTTTGACACCGTGCGGGCCGGGGGTTGCGGCCCGGGCTCGCGGCCGATTCGATTGGCTGCCTTATCGATCCGCGTAACGCGAGAACTACAGCTCAGCGCGGGTGCAAGCTGATCTTGACCGCTGGCCTGCCGGGAGGTGGCCACGGCACCGGCGCGACCCTCCGCCGGATGTGGATGAGCCTGTGGATGATTCGTGTGGGCACACTACGGAATACGCCATATCAGTGCCTGCACACAGAAGCCGGACGGCGGGGTGCCGTCCGGCTCTCGGTGTCCGAAAAACCCAGGGGACCGGCCGGTTTCGGCCGAGCCGCGCGGTCAGACGGCGACTTCGTAACCTGCCTCGTCCACGGCGGCGGCGATATCGGTGTCCGCGATCGGCGCGGTGCTCGCGACCGTGACCGCGCCGCTGGCGAGATCCACGTCGACGCTCGTGACGCCGTCGATCTTGCCGATCTCCGTCTTGACGGAGCTCACGCAGTGCCCGCAGGTCATCCCCGTGACGGTGTAGGTGGAACTGGGCATCTCCGACTCCTTCGCTTAGGTCGATCATACGGGCCGGGGGTACCCCGACAGTTCGAACATACCCCCAAGGGGTATTGGTGGCAAGGCTTCGTTCCGCGCCGCGACCCGAGGGTTGCCGGAGCGTTGATCGCTGGATAGACGGCCCCGGCGGCGGGTTGCCGTAACCGAAAGATTCACATCGGGTGAAAGGCGCATATCGACGCGAGCAACCGCCGAGCCCACCCGTTACGCTAGGGCATCGTGCTGTCAGTTGTCCCCAGTCCCATCACCGTGCGGGCACCGTCCAAGGTGAACCTCCATCTCGGCGTCGGTGACCTGCGCGCGGACGGCTTTCACGATCTGACGACGGTCTTCCAGGCGCTGTCGCTCAGCGATGATCTGGAGATCGCCCCCGCGGCCTCGCTCGCGGTGCGGGTCTCCGGTGAGGGCGCCGCGGAGGTGCCGACCGACCGCACCAATCTGGTGTGGAAAGCGGCGGTTCGCCTCGCGCATCTGGCGGGCCGGGCGCCGCTGGTGGAAATCGCCATCGCCAAGGGCATTCCGGTGGCCGGCGGCATGGCGGGTGGTAGCGCCGACGCCGCCGCGACCCTGGTCGGCCTCAACGAGCTGTGGGACCTCGGGCTGGGCCGCGAGGAACTGGCCGCGCTCGCCGCCGAACTCGGCAGCGACGTCCCGTTCGCACTGCACGGTGGTACCGCGCTCGGCACCGGACGCGGCGAGCGCCTGCTTCCGGTGCTGTCCCGCAACACGTTTCACTGGGTGCTCGCCCTGGCCAAGGTCGGTTTGTCCACGCCAGCGGTGTTCGCCGAACTGGACCGGCTGCGCGCCAACGGCACCCCGCCGCGGCTCGGTGAACCCCAGCAGTTGATGCAGGCCTTGGCCTTCGGCGATCCGAAACAGCTCGCCCCGCTGCTGGGTAACGACCTGCAGGCGGCGGCGCTGTCGTTGCAGCCGGAGTTGCGGCGTACGCTGCGCGCCGGCGTCGATGCCGGCGCGCTGGCGGGCTTGGTCTCCGGCTCCGGACCCACCTGCGCATTCCTTTGCGCGAGCGAGGAATCCGCGGTGGCGGTGGCGGCCGAACTGGCCGGCGCGGGTGTGTGCCGCAGCGTGCGCACCGCCAGCGGGCCGGTCGCGGGTGCCCGGGTGCTCAACAGTGAGCCGCCCGGAAAGCACTGATCAGGCGATCACGTCGGCGAGCCGGTCGATCTGGTCGGCGTCGTCGCCGTAGCAATAGAGCATGACCTCGTCGGCGCCCAGATCCGCGAATTGCTTGATCGCCGAGCGAATGTCGTCGGGGGTGGTGAGCATGCCGTCGACCATGTAGTCGGCGCGACCGCTGAATTCGTAGTAGGCGCCCATGGCGGCACGGGCGGCATCGATCAGGTGCCGATCGCCGAGTGCGACGTTGACCTGGGCGACGATGCGCGGCGCGCCGGGGCGGCCGTGCTCGGTCCAGGAGCGCCGGGCGGTGTCGAAGAGGCCACCGGCCCAGGACGGCGCGGCGGCGGCGAGAAGTCCGCCACCCCAGCGACCTACGCGGTCGAGCGCGGCGGGTTGGAAGCCGCCGAAGAGCAGTTCGGGTCCGTCGGGACGTGACGGGGCGGGCCCGATCGGGCCGCAGTCGGCGCCGTAGGGTGCGCCGGACCAGACGCGGCGCAGCACCTCCAGCTGTTCGTCCAGGCGGCGGCCGCGCGTACGCAGGTCGGTGCCGGAGGCGAGGTGGTCGTCCGCGCGACCGCCGACGCCGAGGCCGAGCACGAAGCGGCCGCCGGACATGCGATCGAGGGTGGCCGCCTGTTTGGCGAGCAGCGCGGGCTCGCGCAGTGGCGCGATGAGCACCTCGGTCTGCAGCTTGATGCGGTTGGTGGCGCCGGCGAGCGCGGCCAGTGCGACGAGGGGTTCCGGATTGTCGTAGACGAGCCGATCGAGCAGGCCGAGCGTGCTGAACGGGCCGGCGTCGGCGCGCCTGGCCCAGTCGAGCAGTGCTGCGGGATCGGAAATGGGCAGGCCGAGACCGACATGCATGGGAGAACCTCCAGGAGGGAACGCGAATGGATCGAGCCGCCCTCGCACACCTCACCTTGCGAGGCGGGGCTCCCATCTGCGGCTGTACTTCCGGGGAGCCCTAATTGAACTAACTTTGTTCGTGACGAACGATGTTCGTACCAAAGAATTTAGGCGAACGCCGTTCGTTGCGCAACCCCGTGGACCGCTCAGCTGGTCGAGGCCCGTGCGGACGCGCTCAGTACCCTGGCTCAGGGCGGTATCAGTCCCGCCCCCGCGCAGCCCGGAAGGATCCATGTCCAACCTGATCAACCTTGAGCAAGTCTCCAAGAGCTTCGGGATCACCCCGCTGCTCGACAACGTGTCACTCGGCGTGCACGCGGGCGAGCGCATCGGGGTCGTCGGTCTGAACGGCGGTGGCAAGACCACCTTGCTCGAGGTGCTCACCGGCCTCGAGCCGCCGGACAGCGGCCGGGTCAGCCGGGTCGGCGGGCTGCGCCTCGCGGTGGTGACGCAGCGCGGCGTGCTGCCCGCGGGGGCGACGGTCGGGTCGGTCGTGCTGGCGGGACTGGCCGACGACTTGAACGGGGTAGCGGGCGGGCCGGACGAGGTCGCCGAACACGAGTGGGCCGCGAATCCGCGAATCCGCTCGGTGCTGGAGGGCATCGGCATCGCCGGGCTCGGCCTGCAGACCTCGATCGACAACCTTTCCGGCGGGGAGCGGCGCCGCGTCGCGCTGGCCGCCGCCCTGGTCCGTGACCTCGACCTGCTCGTGCTCGACGAACCGACCAACCACCTCGACGTCGAAGGCGTGCAGTGGCTGGCCGCGCATCTGCTCGAACGCCGCAGCGCGCTGGTCGTGGTGACCCACGATCGCTGGTTCCTCGACACCGTCGCCACCGACACCTGGGAGGTGGTCGGCGGCAAGGTCGAAAGCTACGAGGGCGGCTACGGCGACTGGATTTTCGCCCGCGCCGAACGGGCCAGGCAGGCCGATGCCAGCGAGGCGCGGCGCAGCAATCTGGCGCGCAAGGAACTGGCCTGGCTGCGCCGTGGCGCGAAGGCCCGGACCTCCAAGCCGCGCTACCGGGTGGAGGCGGCCGAGGCGTTGATCGCCGATGTGCCGCCGCCGCGCGACAGCGTCTCGCTGGCCGCGTTCGCCCGCAAGCGCCTCGGCCGCGTCGTCATCGAGCTCGAGGACACCACCCTCACCACGCCGGACGGCCGGGAGTTGGTGCGCGACTTGACCTGGCGGCTCGCGCCGGGCGAGCGGGTCGGTCTGGTCGGGGTGAACGGTTCCGGCAAGACGACGCTGCTGCGCACCCTGGCCGGGGACACCGAACCGGCCGCGGGCAAGCGGATTCAGGGTCAGACGGTGCAGATCGGCTGGCTGCGGCAGGAACTCGACGATCTGCCGACCGATATGCGGGTGCTAGAGGCGGTGCAGCAGGTCGCGCAGCGAATCATGCTGGGCGACAAGGAGATCTCGGCCGGTCAGCTGGCCGAGCGACTCGGCTTCAGCCCGGCGCGCCAGCGCACCCCGGTCGGTGACCTCTCCGGCGGTGAGCGGCGCAGGCTGCAATTGACCCGCATCCTGATGGCCGAGCCGAACGTGCTGCTGCTCGACGAGCCGACCAACGACCTGGACATCGACACCCTGCAGCAGCTGGAAGACCTGCTCGACAACTGGGCAGGCACCCTCGTGGTGATCAGTCACGACCGCTATCTGATCGAGCGCATCTGCGATACGACCTGGGCGCTGTTCGGCGACGGCAAACTCACCAACCTGCCCGGCGGCATCGACGAGTATCTGAAAAAGCGTGCGGCACAAGGGCAGAGCGCCACGCGCGCGGCCGACAAGCCGACCGGGCCGGTGACCGACGCCGCCGCTCAGCGTGCCGCCCGCAAGGAGCTGTCCCGGCTGGAGCGCGCCATCGAGAAATTCGACGAACGCGAGCAGCGCCTGCACACCGCGCTCGCCGACGCCGCCATCGACCCGGACAAGCTCGTCACGCTCAACGCCGAACTCAAGCAGGTGGTGGCGGACAAGGAAGCCGCCGAGGAACGCTGGATGGAGCTGGCGGAGGACGTTTAGCCCGGCGGCACCGATCTCGCACACCCCCGCGCAGCAGTCACAGCTGTTGCGCGGCGGTGCCCGGGTCAGGCCCTAGTGGCCGGCGGCGCGATCGTCGGACACGACGACCGGAATGCAGGTGCGTACGAAGTCCGCGCCGAACCCGGTGAGCGCGACGCTGCGGTAGCTCACCTTGGTGCCGAATCCGGAGCGCTTCAACAGCTCTCGCACCGGTGCCTGGGCTTCCAGCAGCTGATAGCGGTTCGGATTGCCGACCGGCTCGCGGGTGTGTTCGACCAAGCCGAGCCTGCGCAGATTGGTCAGGTACTGCTGGATTCGGTTCGGGAAGCGCAGTCCGGCCTGCTCGCCGACCAGCGTCAGCATGGAGCCGAGTCGTTCCGCGCCGAGCCGCGGGCGGCCGGTGCGGATGTCGATCGACGGTTGCGGGCCGTCCATGTGCAGGAAGCGCAGGATGCGGGCCTCGTCGGGGGTCAGCTCGGCGAGCATGCCCGCGAAGGCCGGATGGTTCTCGTCCTCGCCGTGCGTGCTCGCCGACAGGCGCAGCAGCGCCGCGCCCTGCTCGCGCAGCGTCGGAACGGGTTGTCCGGCAGGCTCGTTCGGCGCCTCCGGCAGCCCGAGCGCGCGGCGCACCCGGTCGCGCACCTCGGATTCGGCCTCGGCCAGCACTTCTCGCGGCGGCACGCCCTGAATGCTGCGCTGGACGACGGTCGCGCCGACGCCGACCGCGGTGCCGACGCTCCACGCGGTCATACCGGTCAGCGCGCTCCAGGTGACCCGTGCGACGCCGGTGGCCGCACGCGCGGTGGCCACGGGATAGGAGACGCGCGAAGGGGATTCGGGGCGGCGTAAGACCTCGCTGTCCGGCCGTCGCGCGAGTTCCGTGGACGCCGGGGCGCCCTCGGGATGGTGCTCGACGGCCCCGGCATCGTCGCCGGGGCCGGGTTTCGCTACAGCCATGTGGTCGCCACTCCTGTTCCGAAGATCAGGATATGAGCGTATCCGGCGAAGAGTCCCAACACGCCGCCATGCAGAAAAAGCAGCCACTCATCTTGTTTGATGGCCGAGCGCAGCATGTCCACGAAGTCCGGCGGCTTCAGCGCCGCCATCTGCTTGGCGATGTACTGGTTGATATGCCTGCCCTGGCGCACGTTGAACTCCGGATCGGCGAACGCGATCGGTGCGATGGTCATGGCCTCGGTGGTCAGCGTGGACTGCAGCGCATCGTATTCGCGGCTGCCGAGCATGAACTTGACGGCGGGCCGGGCGGGGCCGAGCGCGCGGTCCGCGGCGGGGCGCAGCGTGTCCTCGAGCATCTGCATGGTCCGGTCCGAGCGCGGACCGTTGAGCAGTTCGTCGCCGATGTTGGCGACGGTCATCACCTGACTGGACACCAATTCGGCGTAGCCGTCGGTGATCTCGGACTGGCGCTTGATCAGCAGCCCCTGCCGCCACGGGCACCACCACTTCGGGTACGCGGGCGCGAAAATCATATTGATGCCGACCCAGTTGACCACCCAGCCGATGATCACGCCGCCGATCGGCAACACGACCAGGGTCGACCATCCGGTCAGGTGCAGCACGGCGACCACGATCGCGCCCATCGGCGCGCCGAAGAAAAAGCCGAAGTTGATCATGAACCGCAGCTCTTTTGCGCCGAGTACCTGGAACAGCGTGTTGAGCAGTTGCGGCCGGGCCTGGAAGTAGCGAATCACCATCTGCTTCACATCGAGCAGTTGATCAATATTCGCGCCCAATTCATCTGTGAGCTCACGCAGAATATCCGGCAGTTGCTGCTTGACCCGCGCGTGCACCATCTCGCGGACTTGGGTCGGCAGGTTGTACCAGAGCTGTGGATGTTCCCGTTTGAGAATTTCTTCGACGATGTCCTGGATCTGTTCGTCGGCGATGCTCGCGAGATGTTCGGCGAGCTTGTCCGGCTCCAGTTCGCGGTAGAAGTCGGCGACGCTGCCCAGTTTGGCCAGCCCCTTGTCGACGGCGATGCTCGCCATCTTGTCCGCACGCGAGGGCACGATGCCCTGCCAGCCGAATCGCCCGTCATAACTCAGCAGCGGCAGCACTTGAATTCGTTTGGGCAGGAAGGGGTACAACGCGCGAAGTCCGGGTAGTCGCACCCCATGGAACGCGATCGGCCGGAACAGCATCAGCACGCCGGTCCAGTTGGTTATGTACCCGATGACCCCGGTAAAAAGTGGGATCGTCAATAGCTCGAGCAGGATTGTCGGGTGGATTCCGAACACGCTCTCTAACACGACACCCTCCTGCCGACACTCCGGTGACCGCCGCCTCACCGGAACATCAAAGTAGCACCCTGTCGGCATCGGGACTCTATTGTGGCGAGACCGACCGGATCCGCTCGCGCGGGTGGCTCCGCGGTGAACCGTGCCGAGATATCGGTCACAGTGTTTGTCGGCAATGCCGCTCCTGCTCGGTCCTACCGCGACAATGACCAACGACACAGGGGGCAGTAATCTGTGGGGCGGATTCGTTCACCTGGCGATATCGGAGTATGACGTGGCAAACGACAGGACCGGACAGGACATCGCTCGAGCCGGTTCCCGCGCTGTGGAGCGCAGCTCTGATGTCGAACAGCGGCAGATCAGCAACGAGGCCCGGCTGATTCGCGGGGTGTTCCGGGCCGCGGGTCTGGCGGCGGGCACCGTGGTGCGCGGCGGGCAGTGGGCGGTCGGCACCACCTACGAGGTCACCAAGGAGATCACCCAGGCCGCGCTGGACGGCGAATCCTCCGCCGATATCGCCGAGCGGACCGGAAATGCGTTGCGCTCCATAGCTCGTAGCGCGCTCGGCGTCACCGAGGGTTCGGTGCGCGAGATCGTCAGCTACGTGCCGACGCCGAACGGGCCGGGCAATCACAGCGGCGCGCAGCAGCAAGCCCTCGCGGTCGGTTCCTACCTGCGCTCGGCGAGCACCGACGAGCTGCGCCGGCGCGGCGACGCGCTGCTCGCCCGCTCCGCGGACGTCTACTTCACCGAGGACGTGCACCCGGCCTACGACCGAATCCTGGACGAACTGGCGCCCGACGAGGCGCGCATCCTGCGCTTCATGGCGCAGAACGGCCCGCAGCCCTCGGTCGACGTGCGCACCAACCGGCCGCTCGGCATCGGCTCGGAACTGGTGCAGGGCGATCTCACCTCGGTGCCCGAGCAGGCGGGCGTGCGCTACCCGGATCGTTCGCGCCCCTATCTGATCAACCTCAACCGGCTGGGCCTGACCCTGATCTCCGAGGATCCGGTCGTGCTGAGCCGGTACATGGTGCTCGAGGTGCAGCCGGTGGTGGAGGCCGCGCTGAAGAAAGCGGGCCGCGCGCCCAAGATCGTGCGCAAGAGTCTGCGGCTCACCGAATTCGGCGAGGACTTCTGCCGCACCTGCTTCACCATCGCGAACTGATCCGGCGGGGTCCCGACTCTGTCCGGAAGGTCGACCTACGTCGGAATCTCCGACGAAGAGTGATAGCGATCTGGTACAAATCCTTCAAGTCGTGAAGTCATATGGCTTCGGATGGGATTGTTGAAGGATGGAGCAGGGAACCGACGGGCAGGGCCGCGGCGACCCGGGGGCGGGCGTGGCCGACGGGCGCGAGCCGAGCGATTCCGGAACAGGCGGTGCGGCAATGGACGACATCGCCGCGATCAACAGATTGAAGTTCCGCTATCTACGCACCCTCGACACGAAATCTTGGGATGAGTTCGCGGACACCATGATTCCCGAGGCGACCGCCACCTACAGCGAATATCTGCAATTCGAATCGCGCGACGCGTTCCTGGCTTTCATGCGCAACACCCTCGGTCCGCACGTCATCACCGAGCATCGCTGCGATCACCCCGAGATCGACGTCGACGGCGACACCGCCACCGGCACCTGGTATCTCGCCGACACCGTGCTCATCCCCGGGCACAACATGCTGCTGCGCGGTGCGGCCTTCTACTCCGACGAATACGTGCGCTGCGCCGACGGGCGCTGGCGCATCTCGCACACCGGCTACGAGCGCACCTACGAGGTGGTGCTGTCGCTGAGCGATCTGCCGAGCCTGCGCCTCACGTCGAGCAGGTGGGGACTCATCTCCAGGGAGGAGGGCGTCATCTCCGCGGTCGAGCGCGATCCGGGGGCGACGCCAGAGGCAGGCTGACCGAGCGCGCTCAGTCCGCGGTCGCGACCAGCGGCTCCAGCGTCAGCTTCGGGAATTCCTTCTCGATGTACTGCAGCCGCCACTTGTCGCTGAACAGCGCGAGCAGCGCACCGTCGCTGCGAGTGAACACCTCTACCCCGCGCTGCCTGCCGAGCTCGTCCGCGGAGGCGGCGTCGGTGCGCCGGGCCAGCGTGTAGGGCAGGTTCTCCATCCGGGTCTCGACGCTGAACTCGGTCGTCATCCGGGCGGTGACCACCTCGAACTGCATCGGGCCGACCGCCGCGAGCACCGGCGAGGCGTCGCCGCGAATATCGTTGCGCAGCACCTGCACGACGCCCTCGGAATCGAGCTGGTCGATGGCCTTGCGGAACTGCTTGTACTTGCCCGCGCTCTCCGCGCGCAGCACGGCGAAATGCTCCGGCGCGAAGGACGGGATCGGCGGGAACTCCACCTTCTTGTCCACGAACAGCGTGTGGCCGGGGGCGAGCGCGGTCGCGTTCACCAGGCCGACCACGTCGCCGGGGTAGGCGGTGTCGACGGTGGTGCGTTCCCGGCCGAACACGGTCAACGCGTATTTCGTCGCGAACGGGCGGCCGGTCTGCGCGTGCGTCACCACCATGCCGCGCTCGAATTCACCCGACACGATGCGCATGAAGGCGAGCCGGTCCCGGTGCGCGGCGTCCATACCGGCCTGCACCTTGAACACCACGGCGCTGAACGGTTCGGTGGTCGCGCGCTCCTTGCCGTTCACATCGGCGCGCGCGCCGGGAGCGGGCGCCAGCGAGACCAGCGTCTCCAGCAGCTGGCGCACACCGAAGTTCAACATCGCCGAGGCGTAGATGACCGGGGAGGTCTGGCCGGCGAGGAACAGTTCCTGATCGTGGTCCTGGCCGGTGGCCGAGAGCAGTTCGCTCTCCTCGACCGCGGTCGTCCACGCCTCGCCCTCGCGGGCCTCGGCCTGGGCGGGGGTCAGCGACTCCTCCGGCGCGATGGTCGCGCCGCCCGCGGTGCGGGTGAAGTGGATGTATTCGCGCGGCGCGCCTTCTTCGCCGCGGCGCAGCAGTCCGCGGAAGTCGCCCGCGATGCCGACCGGGAGGAACAGGGGCGTCGGGGTGAGCCCGATCCGTTCGTTGATCTCGTCGAGCAGTTCCAGCGGCGCCTGGCCGGGGCGGTCCCACTTGTTGATCACGGTGATGACCGGGATACCGCGGTGGCGGCACACCTGGAACAGCTTGAGCGTCTGCGGCTCCAGGCCCTTCGCGGCGTCGATCAGCATCACCGCGGCGTCGACGGCGGTGAGCACCCGATAGGTGTCCTCGGAGAAGTCGGAGTGGCCGGGGGTATCGACGAGGTTGATCACGCTGTCCTCGTCGGCGCCCTCGGCGCGGTAGTTGAACTGCAGCGCGGTCGAACTGACCGAGATGCCGCGCGCCTTCTCCATCTCCATCCAGTCCGAGACGGTGGAGCGGCGGCCCGCCTTGCCGTGGATCGCACCCGCCTCGGAGATCATCCTGGCGTGCAGCGCGAGCGCTTCGGTGAGCGTCGACTTACCGGCGTCGGGGTGTGAGATCACCGCGAACGTGCGCCGTCGGGAAACCTCGGCGGGGAGACCCTCGGGGGAGGCGGTCAACGGAACAACCTTTCACAGACGACCTGATCGGCAACCGGTCCAATCTACGCGATCGGGTCGGTCGCGACGCGACCCGCGTCCCGGAACCGCCCGGGTCACCCGATTCCGTCTGTACATAACCCTTGCGGTATGGTGTTCGGGTTGTCTCGGCGAGGGTGACCGCAGACCTGATTTTGCGTTCACCGTGATCGACGCGGCGCGGCTTCCGGCCGTCCTCGTTCGCATCCTCTTGCCCCGACGAGTAGACCAACCAAGCCAGGGCGGAGAACAGTCCCTGGCGCACTGTTGACAGCCCGGAACCGCCGTAGGGAGTAGATCCAGTCATGTCCGACGCCAACCTTCTCGAAGCCGCCGTCCGTACCGAGTTCGGCAAGGGCGCCGCCCGCCGTACCCGCCGGGCCGGCAACGTGCCCGCCGTGCTGTACGGCCACCAGGCCGACCCGCAGCACCTGTCGGTCAACGCCCAGGCCTTCTCCGCGATCCTGCGCGAGCACGGCACCAACGCGGTGCTGAACCTGGTGATCGACGGCAAGAAGCAGCTCGCGCTGACCAAATCCGTTGTGGTGCACCCGATCCGCCGCTACATCGAGCACGCCGACCTGCTCATCGTCAAGAAGGGCGAGAAGGTCAACGCCGACGTCAACGTCGTCATCACCGGTGAGGCCGCCGCGGGCACCCTGGTCACCCAGGACGCCACCACCATCTCCATCGAGGCCGACGCGCTGAACATCCCCGAGTCCATCGAGGTCTCGGTCGAGGGTGTCGAGGCGGGCACGCAGATCAACGCGGGCGAGCTCACGCTGCCCAAGGGCGTCACCCTGAACGTCGACGCGGAGACCCTGATCGTCAACGTCATCGCCGCGCCGCAGGCCGAGGCCGAGGACGGCGACGAGGCCGAGGGCGAAGCCGCGAGCGCCGAGTAAGTACTGCTGGATCAGGTCATTCGATGACCGACTCCGTGACCGGGCCCGCGCTCGTGGTCGGACTGGGTAACCCCGGAACCGAATACGAGCGCACCCGGCACAACGTGGGGTTCCTGGTCGCCGACGTGCTCGCGGAGCGCGTCGGCGGCCGTTTCGGTGTGCACAAGAAGTCCGGCGCCGACCTGTTGCAGGCTCGGCTCGACGGGCGCCAGGTGCTCATCGCCAAGCCGCGGACCTTCATGAATCTGTCCGGCCGGCCGGTCGCGGCGCTGGCGAAGTTCTTCTCCGTGCCGCCCACCGAGGTGATCGTCGTGCACGACGAGCTCGACCTCCCGTTCGGCGAGATCCGGCTCAAGCGCGGCGGTGGCGAGGGCGGCCACAACGGCCTTCGTTCCGTCTCCAGCGCGCTGACCACCAAGGACTATCTGCGCACTCGGATCGGCATCGGCCGGCCGCCGGGGCGCCAGGACCCCGCCGATTACGTGCTCAAGCCGTTCGCGACGCCGGAGCGCAAGGAGATTCCGGTGATCGTCGAGCAGGCCGCCGACGCCGTCGAGCTGCTGCTCCGGGTCGGCCTGGAAGCCGCGCAGAACCGCGTGCACTGAGGTCGGCGGCGCGAATTCCCCACGCCGCCAACGCTGTTCGATCGTCGGCCGGTAGCGGGCCTCAGCGCAGATGGACCGCGGTCGCGGCGCGGCGCAGTTTGCCCGACGACGTCTTGGGCAGTGCGCCGGGGCCGAGCACGGCGACGGTGCGCGGGCGGGCGCCGACCTCGGAGAACACCGCGTGCACGATCTCGCGTTCGATCCGCTTGACCTCTTCGGCATTCTGGTAGTCGTTGCTCTCCACCACCACGGCGAAGCTCTCCCGCTTCTGCCCGGCGTCCAACCGCACCGCCACCGCGTTGCCCGGACGCACACCGGCCACCCGGGTGGCGGCGCGTTCGATATCGGTGGGGTAGATGTTGCGCCCGCCCATGATGACGACGTCCTTGATCCGGCCGCACACCACGATCAGGCCCTCGTCGGTGAAGTAACCGATGTCGCCGGTGTCCAGCCAGCCCGCGGCGTCCTGTGCGGGCCGGAAGCCATCGACCGTGACATAGCCGGAAGTGACTGCCGGGCCGCGTAATTCGATGACGCCGACGGAACGGGACGGCAGCGGCTGACGTTCGGCGTCGACCACCCGGCCCTCCAGATGATCGACCAGGTAGCCCAGCGTCGGCAGCCTGCGCACGTTGCCGTGGTGGGCGTGTTCGTCGGGCACCGGCACCGCTTTGCCGAGCGCCTCCAGCAGGTCGGCGTCGATGACGTCGACGACCTGACCCAGGCCCGGATCCGGAATCGACACGGCGAGCGTGGTTTCCGCCATGCCGTACACCGGCGTGAGCGCCATCGGGTTGAGCCCGAAGCGTTTACCGGCGGCGGCCAGCGCCTCCATCGTGTCCGGGTCGACCGGTTCCGCGCCGTTCCACATGTAGCGCACGCTGCTGAGATCGAGCCCGCCGTCGTCGGCCTGCTTGAGCCTGCGCGCGAGTAACGAGTACGCGAAATTCGGTGCGGCGGTGACCGTTCCGCGGTACTTGGTGATCAGCTCGGCCCACAGCAGCGGGCGCTTGAGGAAGTCGATCGGCGTCACGCAGACCACCTCGGCGCCGATTTGCATGGGGACGCTGAGGAATCCGACCATGCCCATGTCGTGGAACAGCGGCAGCCAGCTGATCATCACGTCGTCGTCGAGCTGGAATTTCACCCGGTCGAACATGGCGTAGGCGTTCACGAAGAAGTTGCCGTGCGTGATCCGCACCGCCTTGGGCGACCCGGTGGAACCGGAGGTCAACTGCTGCAACGCGATATCGTCCTCGGTGGTCGGCACCGGATCGGTGTCGGTGCCGTCGTGCAGCTGATCGATGCGCACCACGGTGATGCCGCGTTCGCGCAGGATCGGCTCGGCCGCCTCGAACGGCGCGCCGAGCACTACCGCGCGCGCCTCGATCATGGTCAGCACGGTTTCGGTGTCGCGGGCCCAGACGACCAGATCGGTGCGCGGGGTCGGCTGGTGCAGCATGGTGATCGACGCGCCGCGCATCCAGATCGCCTGGCAGGCAGGGGCGATGTCGACCGGCATCCCCGCGAGCACACCGACGGCGTCCCCGTGCCCGATGCCCGCCGCCGCGAGGCCGCCGGCCATCCGCCTGGCGATCCGATGGATCTCGCCCCAGCTCCGGCGCAGCGGTGCCTCCGGTTCACCGGTCACCAGCCCCCGGCTCGACGCCTGCGCCGTCGCATACATCTCGTCGGTGAACCTGCTCAACGTCTACTCCCTCGTCACCGGCTCCGGCCGCCTGCCGGCCTGCACTCCACTATCCCGCCATTCCCGCGTGGCGTTAACCCTTTTCCAGCGTGTCGGCGGTTGCTGGAGTGTCGCGGGTCGGCGTGCGGGCTCAGCGGAAGGTGGCGGCGTACCGGTCGACGTAGTGCCGGCCGGAGCGTGCGGCCATTTCCCGCATCAACTCGTCGGTCGCGGTACGCGCGGCACGGTGCTGGTCGGCGGGCAGGTAGTAGCGCGGGGCGCCGAAGCTGATCCGCACCTTGCCGAAGCGGGGGAGCCGGGCGCCACGGGGGTTGACGCGATCGGTGCCGGAGAGCACGACCGGGATCACCGGCGCGCCGGTCGCCATCGCGACCCGCAGGGTGCCGGTGCGACCGCGGTAGATGCGCCCGTCCGGGGAGCGGGTGCCCTCGGGATGAATCGCCCAGACGCCGCCGGATTCCAGGATCCTGGTCGCGGCCGCCAGCGCGTCGGCCGCGGCGCTGCCGCCGGTCCGGTTCACCGGCACCTGTCCGGAGACCGAGAAGAACCAGCGCTGGAAGCGCCCGCGCAGGCCGGTACCGGTGAAGTACTCCTGCTTGGCCAGGAACGTGGCGCGCCGCGGCAGCACGAGGGCCAGGTACAGCGAGTCGATCACCGCGAGGTGGTTGGCCGCGATGATCACCGGCCCGGTGCGCGGAACCTGGTCCAGCCCTTCGATTTCGGGTCTACCCAGCACCCGCAAGACGGGGCCGAGCAAGACGTACTTGAAGAGCCAGTACCACACGAAGACCTCCAGAAAGATTTGGTAGACATTGTCTACCGCACGATAGTAGACAGTGTCTACGCCCGGCGTGAGGAGAATTGATGCGGTTCGTAGACAATGTCTGCATGGTCGAGACTCAGCCGCTGCGTGAACGCCTGGTCGACGCGGGTGTCGACCTGCTCGAAGAGGTGGGTGCGGCGCAATTGGGACTTCGGGCGATCACGCGGGCGGCCGGTGTCTCACATGGGGCACCGCGCCGGCATTTCCCGACTCACCGCGCATTGCTGGCGGCCGTCGCGGCCCGCGGCTTCGCCGATCTCATCGACCGCTTCGCGGCCGTGGACGTGGACACCGCGCCGCCGCGCGCGCGGCTGGCCCGGATGAGCGTGGCCTACGTGGAGTTCGCGGGCGAGCGGCCGGAGATGTTCACCCTGATGTTCCGGCACGACTTGCTCGAGGGCTCCGGTGAGAACCTGCGCGGGACCACGCTGCCGCTGTACGGGCGGTTCGCGGCGCTGGTCGGTGCGGCCGGGCCCGGTGCGGCCGATCCGGCGCAGCGGGCGATCGCGCTGTGGACCAATCTGCACGGGATCGCCGCGCTGCGGGCCAATCGCAGTCTGGCGCTGGTGGGCCCGACGGTCGACGTGCGCGCACTGGTCGACCGCGCGCTGGATCTGCACCTGTCCTGAACATCGTTGCGGCGCAAGGCCGCCGAGCCGCCGACTACAGGTCGGCGACCGCGGCGACGAACCTGTCCAGCTCGGCGAAGCCGACGAAGCAGTGCGGGGACGCGCGGACAACGGAGGTCAGTCCGCGCGCGGTCATGTCCAGCAGGGTGGAACCGGCGTGGCTCACCGTCACGGTGATGTCGCGCTCGGCGAGCCGGTCGCGCACGGCGATCGGCTCGTGGCCGTCGACGGTGAACGACACCGTGCCGCTGTGCCGAATGCCGATGTCGCGCACCGTGACTCCGGGAATTTCCGGCAACGCCTTGCGCAGATACGCCGAGCGTTCGGCGACGGCTGCGTACACGTTCTCGGGACCGAGTTCGAGTAGATAGCGCACGGCGGCGCCGAGGCCGAGTCGCGCGGCGACATCGCACTCCCAGAACTCGAAACGGCTCGCGTCGGGTGCGAGCCGGTATTCGTCCGGGCCGGACCACTGCGCACTGTGCAGGTCGAGGCGCTGTGGTTCCAGGGAGGTGGCCAATTCCGGTCGGACATAAAGGAATCCGGTGCCGCGCGGGCCGCGCAGCCATTTGCGCCCGGTGGCCGAGAGCGCGTCCACGTCCCACGCGGTGACGTCGATCGGTAGCTGCCCGGTCGACTGGCAGGCGTCCAGCAGCACCAGCGCACCCACCGAGCGCGCGATCCGGGTGGCCTCGGCGACCGGGTTGACCAGGCCGCCGTTGGTGGGCACGTGCAGCAGCGAGACCAGCCGCACCCGCTCGTCCACCAGTGCGGTCAGCGCGTCGAGATCGATCTGCCCGGTGTGGTCGCTGGGGATCGTCTCGACCGTGGCCCCGCTCGCGCGGGCGCGCTGCAATGCCGCGATGGCGTTGCTCGCGTAGTCGGCCTCGGAGATCAGGATGCGATCGCCCGGGGCCAGCGGGATCGCGTAGAAGAAGTCGGCCCAGGAACGAGATGCGCTGTCGCTCAACGCGATACTGGCCGGTGCGGCATTGATGAGCGCGCCGATCGCGGTTTTCACGTCCGCGAGATCGTCGAGCCGTTCGTTCGCCGCACGGTAGCCACCGATCTCGGATTCGCGCCGGAGATGGGCGATGACGGTGTCCAGGACGACCCGCGGCGGCAGCGACGAGCCGGCACTGTCGAGGAAGACCTGCCCCGGTTCGGCGCCGGTGGCGCAACCGGGTGTATCGGCTCGGACGCGATCGTGATCCAGCATGCCTGCGACAGTAGTTGGCGTCACCGCGGGGCCTGGTGGGCGCCGTATTCAGATTTCCGTCAGATTCTTGTCGGTGCCCCTCGCTACTCTGGAGAGATCGCAACGCGCGGGGCACGACACCACAACGTCGCGATAACAGCACAACGGCGGACACGAAACCACAGCGCTCGGATCCACACTGGAGGTTGGTATGGCGGTCACGCTGGAACACTCGGAGCTGGTCAGCCGCGTAAGCCACGATCCGGAACTCGGTTCGCGAGCCGCCGCCGAGGCCTATATCGGCGGTGTCTGCTTCAAGCAGGGACCACCCGCGCTGATCGGCGCCGAACTGGAATGGCTCACCGTTCAGGGTGAGTGTTCGACGTCAGGCCCCTCGGCCGCCCCGCGTCCGCAGCTGACTGCCCTTGCGGATGCCCTCGGACCTTACGCACCACGGTCCATCGCCCCCGATTCTCCGGCGCTAGCGTTGCCAGGGGGCAGCCGGGTCACCATCGAACCCGGCGGTCAGATCGAATTGTCCAGCGCACCGTTCGCTGATGCCGCGCAGCTGTGTCTTTCGCTTCGCGACGATGCCCGCCGATTGCGGGAACTCCTCGAATCCCGGTCCATCCGGACCGTTTCCGTTGCCGCCGACGCGGACCGCAGACCCAAACGCCTACTCCAGCTGCCGCGCTATCGCGCCATGGAACAGACGTTCAGCGGGATCGGCCCCTACGGCAAACTCATGATGTGCAATACCGCGGCGACCCAGGTCGCGGTGGACGCCGGCGCCGATCGGGCGGAGATCGCCGCCCGCTGGACGGCACTGTATGCCGTCGGTCCGGCGTTGCTGGCCGCCTTCGCCTGCTCGCCCACGTTGCGCGGTGCGCCGCCGGGTGACTGGGCCTCGCAGCGCATGCGGGCCTGGCTGCGCCTGGACAACGGCAGGACCCGGCCCCCGCTGATGGATTGGGCCGATCCGATCCGCGGCTACAGCAGATGGGCGCTGGACGTGCCGCTGCTGTGCGTCCGAAGACCCGACGACGACGTGCCCGCCGCCGACGGCCACCGCACCGACACCGGCTGGTTGCCGCCGCCCGGCGCGACCTTCGCCGACTGGCTCTCCGGCGCCTTGGACGACGAGGTGGGCCGCAGGCCCGGCCGCGACGATCTCGACTATCACCTCACCACGCTCTTCCCGCCGGTCCGTGCCTCCGGGTACCTGGAGGTCCGCTACCTCGACGCGCAGCCCGGTGACGCCTGGGCCGTGCCGATCCACGTCGTCGACGCGCTGATGTCCGCCGAAACCGTGGTGGCGGCGGCGACCGCGGTCGCCGCGCCGCTGGCCGGACATTGGCTCGACGCGGCCCGATACGGCCTGGCCGATCCCGACATCCGGTCGGTGGCCGTCGAACTGCTCACTCTTGCCGCGGCCAACGCGCGCAGCACCGAGGCCGCCCGGCTGATCGAACTCGCCGCGCGACGATGTCGCAGCGGCCGCCCACCCACCGCGGCGGACGCCGCGGTCAGCACAGAGGTAGGCGGTCGAGGAGCACCCCGGTGATCCGGACGTGTCCGCGACACGGCGGCCCGGTGGGCGGCCTGCCGCCGCCCGCCCCCACGCACCCGACTCCCGACCAGAGCGGGGCCCGCGTGGCCCCGCGCATGCGCGCGCCCGGCCGCACCGCTGCCTGCGCGCAGCCGCCAGGAACCAACCCCGGAGACCTACCGTGACCGTCCATTACCTGCCCTCCGCCGACAATTCCGGCACCGAACGACTACGCGATCGAATCGCCGAGGTGCTCGCCCGGGCCCGGCGCCGCACCCTCACCCTGACCGACTGCATCGACGAAGCCGAACTGGTGGCACAGCATTCGCGATTGATGAGCCCGCTGGTGTGGGACCTCGCGCACATCGGCAACCAGGAAGAACTGTGGCTGGTCCGCGATGTCGGCGGTCGCGACGCCGTCCGCGCCGATATCGACGAGCTCTACGACGCGTTCAAACACGCGAGGGCGAATCGCCCCACGCTGCCGCTGCTGGATCCGGCGCAGGCGCGCGACTACGTCGGCACCGTGCGCGACAAGGTGTGGGATGTGCTGGACCGCAGCGACTTACGCGGTTCGCCGCTGGTGGACGGCGGCTTCGCGTTCGGCATGATCGCCCAGCACGAGCAGCAGCACGACGAGACCATGCTGGCCACCCATCAGCTGCGCACCGGCGCGCCGGTGCTGCGAGCGCGCGCGGTGCCCACTGTCGCCGCTCCCGTCGGCGGTGAGGTCGTCGTGCCCGCAGGCGAATTCACCATGGGCACCGATACCGACCCGTGGGCCCTGGACAACGAGCGCCCCGCGCACCGGATTCAGTTGCCCGGCTTCGCGATCGACGCGGCCCCGGTGACCAACGAGCAGTACCTCGCCTTCCTCGACGACGGCGGCTACGACCGTCCCGAGCTGTGGTCGGCCCGGGGCTGGGCCCATCGCCAGGACGCGGAATTGACCGCGCCGCAGTTCTGGGAGCGCGATCCGGCCGGGCACTGGTGGCGGCGCGTGTTCGGCGTGATGACGCCGTTGCGACCGCACCAGCCGGTGGTGCACGTGTGCTGGTTCGAGGCCGAGGCCTACGCGAACTGGGCGGGCAAACGCCTGCCGACCGAGGCGGAATGGGAGAAGGCCGCCCGGTACGACCCGGCCACCGGCACCGAACGCCGATTCCCCTGGGGCGATACCGAACCCGACGAGCACACCGCGAATCTCGGTCAGCGCCACCTGGAACCGGCCGACGTCGGCGCCTACCCCGCGGGCGCGACGCCCGCCGGGGTGCATCAGCTGATCGGTGACGTCTGGGAATGGACGTCCTCGGGTTTCGACCTGTATCCGGGGTTCCGCGCGTTCCCCTATCGGGAGTACTCCGAGGTCTTCTTCGGCGGTGACTACCGGGTGCTGCGCGGCGGCTCGTTCGGCACCGATCCGGTGGCCTGCCGCAGCACTTTCCGCAACTGGGACCACCCGATCCGGCGGCAGATCTTCGCCGGTTTCCGGCTGGCCCGCGATCTGCGCGCCGGGGAAGGCGCGTGAGCGCGGCACGGCCGGCGGACGGTGGTCGCTGATGTGCCGGCACCTCGGTTACCTCGGCCCGGCGGTCAGCGTCGGCGAAATGCTCACGCGCGGTAGCCATTCGCTGCGCACGCAGGCGTGGGCCCCGCGCGAGATGCGCGGTGGCGGTGCGATCAACGCCGACGGGTTCGGTGTCGCGTGGTGGCGGGCCGCCGAAAACGGGGCGCCGGCCGTCAGCCGGTACCGCAATGCCGCGCCGATCTGGACCGACCCCGCCGTGGAAGAGGTGCTGCCGCAACTGTATTCGACAGCGGTGCTCGGCTCGATCCGGTCCGCGACGGTCGGCATGCCGATCGAGCGGGCGGCTTGCGCGCCGTTCACCTGGGACCGGTGGGCGTTCAGCCACAACGGCAAAGTGCCGGACTGGCGGCGCGCGCTCACCGCGGTGTCGTCCGATCTGGACGTCGCTGCCACGCAATTCGGCGCGACCCGGCTGTTCGAGACGATCCGCTTGCTCGACGCGGAAGCGCCCACCGATGCGGCGACGCTCTGGGTGTTGTTGCAGCAGTTGCTCGCCGGGACCCAGCCCGGTGGATTCGCCGAGACGCCGGCAGCGGCGCTCGGCCTGCTGGTGACCGCGGTGCGCAAGCACGTGCCGGACGCCCGGCTCAACCTGTTGCTCTCCGACGGCGAAACCCTGTGGGCCAGCACGGTCTACCACTCCCTGTCCGCCCTGGTGACCGACACCGCGGCGGTGCTGTCCTCCGAACCGTACGACGACGACCCGCGGTGGCAGTCGATCCCCGACCACAGCCTGGTGACCGCGCGCCCGGGCCACCTGTCCATCACCCCCCTGCTCGACGGCACGAAAGGCCTTTCGCGATGACCGCACCGACGCTGGAGATCCACCTATCCGACGACGACCTCACCACCGCGTTGCGCACCGATGCCCGCCTCGGGCTCACCGCCGACCCGAAGTGGTTGCCGCCCAAGTGGTTCTACGACGCGCGCGGCAGTGAGCTGTTCGAGCAGATCACCGAACTGCCGGAGTACTACCCGACGCGGACCGAACGCGCGCTGCTGGAGCGGGTGGTCGGCGAAATCGCCAGGGTGGCCCAGGCCGAGGTGCTCGTCGAACTGGGCGCGGGCTCGGCCGCCAAGACCCGGCTGCTGCTCACCGCGTTGACCACCGGGAGTCCGCTGAAGACGTATGTGCCACAGGATGTCTCGGCTGCGGCGCTGCGCGGGGCGGCGGACGAGATCGCGGCGGATTTCCCCGGCCTCGCCGTGCACGGTGTGGTCAGCGATTTCACCGATACGCTGCACAACCTGCCCGGCGGTGGCCGCCGGATGATCGCCTTCCTCGGCGGCACCATCGGTAACCTGGTCCCGGCCGAGCGTGCCGAATTCCTCCGCAGCATCTACGAGGTGCTCGAACCGGGGGAGCAGTTGCTGCTCGGCGCCGGACTGGTCATCGATCCGGCCGTGCTGGTCCCGGCCTACGACGACGCGGCCGGTGTCACCGCCGAATTCAATCGGAACGTGCTGCACGTCTTGAACTCCCGGCTCGATGCCGACTTCGCACCGGAGAAGTTCGAGCACATCGCGCTGTGGGATGCCGAACACGAATGGATCGAAATGCGTTTGGCCGCTACCGAAGACATGACGGTCACGGTCCGCGACCTGGATCTCACCCTCCGCTTCGCCGCCGGCGAGCAGTTGCGCACCGAGATCTCGGCGAAGTTCCGCATCGACGGGCTCACCGCGGAACTGGGCAGCGCCGGGTTCGCCACCGAACAGGTGTGGACCGATCCGGACGATCGCTTCGCGCTGTTCCTCGCGGCCCGCGAGTGATCAGGACAGCAACGGGGACCGGGTAGTCGCGCCGGACACCACCGCGCCGAGCCAGTCGACCAGGGGCCGCATCGTCTCCCAGGCGGTGCGGATCTCCTTGGCCGCGCGCGGCTTGTCCAGCCACGGCGGCGCGCCGAACTCGCGGTGGCAGATCAGGGCTTTGTGCCGGAGCAGGCCGATGCGCGGATGGTCGGCGTCGTAGCCCTTCGGCTTGGTCTTGAGCTGCTCGCCGCCGATCGTGTAACCCGCCTTGACCAGCTTCGCCAGGATCTTCTCCAGCTCTGGTCCGCGGACCTCGTGATCGATCGTGCTGCGCAACTGGGCGACCTGCTCGGACGAGCCGCCGTAGAAGCCGCCCGCGACGTACAGTCCCGCGGCGCCGATCTGCACGTACCAGCCGGTGCTCGGCGCCACGGACACATACGCGCCCTGGTGGTTCTTGTACGGGGTCTTGTCCTTGGCGAAGCGCACGTCCCGGTAGGGCCGGAAGATCTTGGCCGCCCCGAAGGCCGGCTCCAGTTCGGTGGTCAGCGCCAGCATCGGCGCCTTCACCGACGTCTCGTACACCTCTTTGTGCGCATTCCAGAAGGCCTTGGAATTATCGGCCTCCAGGTCCTCGTAGAAATCCAGGCCCGCCAAAGGGAACCCGCCGAACCCGCTCATGACCGCGCCTCGCTCATGCAGAGCAATTTACGTGGTCAGGTCTCCGTTGAAGAGCAGGAACCCCACCAGGAAGCCGATGACCATGCCGACGCCCGCCGCGATCGCCGCCCATTTGCCCAGCGGCTCGCCCTTGGTGTGACCGATGATGCCGAGAATGATGCCCGCCGGTCCGAACAGGATGGGGCAGAACAACACCGAGATGACTGCGCAGACGAACCCGACGATGGAGAACACCTGCGACCCGGACCGCGGCGGCGGGGTGCCGTAGGGCTGGTAACCCTGCTGCGGGTAATTGCCGTAGCCGCCCGGCTGTGGCCCGCCGGGTTGCGGGTAGTTGTAGATGCCGCCCTGCGGGTACTGCGGCGGGCCGCCCGTCGCGTCCTGCGGTGGTCCGCTCCCCGGATACGCCGGATACGGCTGCTGCTGCGCGCTCCAGGGCTGCTGCTCGCTCTGCGGTGGGTTCCACGATTGCCCGCCGGACGGCGTGCCGGGTGCCGTGCCCCAGGCGGGTTGCTGCCCACCACCGGTCGGCGGTTGGTTGCCGCTCCAGGACGGTTGTGCCGAACCCCACGCGGGTTGATCCTGGGACGGGCCGCCGCCCCAGGACGGTGGATCGGCTGGTACCGATCCACCGGGTTGCCCGCCCAGAGGCCCGGCGGGCGCGTCGGTCGGTTGCCACCATGCACCGGGCGGGGATTCCGGCGGGGTGTACGGCTGTGCCGAAGGTTCCGGCGTGCCAACGTCTTTCGACAAACTCGGGGAAGACGCACCGCTCGATGATGGCGTCGGGCCGGCGTCGGTCGGCGGGACGGCACTCGCCGCGGACGGACCCGTCGCGTTCGACGCGGACGCGTCGGGCGAGGAATCGGCCGGTTCCGGGGCGGCGCCGGTCGGTTTCGGATCGTGTGGCGTGCTCATCGCGCCCTCCTCGTGACGTCCGGTCGCCGCCTTTCGCGTGCCGTCGTCAACGCGGCGGCTACGCGCGGTCAGCGGGCCGGTTGGTCCGAATACTCCGTTATGCGTACCACGACCGACCGACGGTCATCGCCGATTGCGCCGAGCGGTGCCGCGCGTCGCGGACCGCTCGGTCCCGTGCTCGCCGGTCAGAGGTCGGCGTCGTCGACGATTTCCACGGCCGCTACCTCGCCGGGCCGGTCGTCTTCAGCCGCGTCCTCGGCGCGCTGCCCGCGCGCGGTCCACTCCTGGCTCAGCTCGTCGCCGATCCCGAGCCTGCCGTCGTCGTCGTTCTCGCGGTAGCGAATCCGCAGCTCGTCCGGCGGATCCTCGATATTGCGCTCGTACTCGCGGATCTCGTCGGCCTGATCGTCATCGCCCATATCGGTATCCAGCGGTTCACGGTCCATACCAACCAGTATCCTCGCGGATCGGGTTCAGACCCTGAAGCAGGACACAAAAGGTGGCCCCGGGGACATCGACCGGGGCCACCTTTTCGACCTACTTCCGTGCTGCCTGATCTCGGGTGTACATGGGTAACTCGTCGGGCACGGGCCAACGAATCGACCACATCACCGCCGGTCGCCGATTGAAACCGAGGCAGCGCCTGGATCTGGCCTGAATACGCGGAGAGGCGGTCAAGCGTTTCCGTTGAAAAGGCCCGTTACCGAGCCGTTTTCGAAGACCTCACGGATGGTGCGGGCCAGCAGCGGGGCGATGGACAGCACGGTCAGCTGCGGGAACTTCTTCTCTTCGGTGATCGGCAGCGTGTTGGTGACCACGACTTCCTTGGCACCGCAGGCGGCGAGGCGCTCGGCGGCCGGGTTGCTCAGCACGCCGTGCGTCGCGGCGATGACGACGTCACCGGCGCCCGCATCCTTGAGCACCTTCACCGCGCCCGCGATGGTGCCACCGGTGTCGATCATGTCGTCGATCAGGATGCAGGTGCGGCCTTCGACCTCACCGACCACACGGTTCGACTTCACCTGGTTCGGCACCAGCGGGTCGCGGGTCTTGTGGATGAACGCCAGCGGCGAGCCGCCGAGCGAGTCGGCCCACTTCTCCGCGACGCGGACACGGCCGGAGTCGGGCGAGACCACGGTGATGTTGTCGAGCGAGTAGTTCGTGCGCACGTACTCGGCGAGCTGCAGCTGCGCGTGCATGTGATCGACCGGGCCGTCGAAGAAGCCCTGGATCTGGTCGGTGTGCAGGTCGACGGTGATGATCCGGTCCGCGCCCGCGGTCTTGAGCAGGTCGGCGACCAGGCGAGCCGAGATCGGTTCGCGGCCGCGGTGCTTCTTGTCCTGGCGGGCGTACGGGTAGAACGGCAGTACCGCGGTGATCCGCTTGGCCGAACCGCGCTTGAGCGCGTCGATCATGATGAGCTGTTCCATCAACCACTGGTTGAGCGGCGCGGGGAAGCTCTGCAGCACGAACGCGTCGGAGCCGCGCACCGACTCCTCGAAGCGGACGAAGATCTCACCATTGGCGAAGTCGCGGGCGGTCTGCGGGGTGACGTGGACGTCGAGTTCCTTGGCGACCTGCTCGGCCAGCTCAGGATGAGCGCGTCCCGAGAAGAGCATCAGGTTCTTCTGGTTGTCGATCCATGACGCGGTCACTGCTGTTTGCCATCCTTTTGCTCGATTGCCTGACCGGAATTCTCTGTGGCGGCGTTGGCTTCTGCCGCCGCGCGCGCCGCGGCCGTCCCGGGACGGTGCCGTTGCACCCAGCCCTCGATGTTCTTCTGCGGCCCGCCGGATATCGCGAGTGCGCCGGGCGGAACGCTTCTGCGCAGTACAGTACCCGCCGCCGTATACGCCCCGTCACCCACCGTTACCGGGGCGACGAACATCGTGTCACTTCCCGTTCGCACATGCGACCCGACGGTGGTGTGATGCTTGCTCACTCCGTCGTAGTTCACGAACACACTGGACGCGCCGATGTTGCTGTGTTCCCCGATGGTGGCGTCCCCGACGTAGGTCAGATGCGGCACCTTCGAGTGCGCGCCGATCGAGGCGTTCTTGGTCTCCACGAAGGCGCCGAGCTTGCCCGCATTGCCCACCACGGTGCCCGGGCGCAGGTAACTGAACGGGCCGATGGCCGCACCCGGGCCGATCATCGCGCCCTCCCCGTGCGTGCGCACGACCCGCGCGCCGTCGCCCACCACCACATCGGTGAGCGTGCTGTCCGGGCCGATCTCGGCGTCTTCACCGATCACGGTGTCGCCGAGCAGTTGCACGCCGGGACGCAGGATGGCGTCGCGGCCGATCCGCACGTTCGCGTCCACCCAGGTCGAGTTGGGATCGACGATGGTGACGCCGGCGCGCATGTGCCGCTCCAGGATGTAGCGGTTGAGCGTGCTCGTCGCACCTGCCAGCTGGACCCGGTCGTTGACGCCGGTCACCTTGGCGGCGTCGACCAGGCGGGCGCCGTGCACCGGATGACCGGCCTCGCGGGCCAGCCGCAGCACGTCGGTCAGGTAGAGCTCGTGCTGGGCGTTCGCGGTGGACAACCGGCTGATCATGGTGCGCAGCACTGCCGCGTCGAAGGCGTAGATGCCGGAGTTGACCTCGGTGATCGCGGCCTGCTCGGGGGTGGCGTCGGCGTGCTCGACGATCTCGACGACCTGACCGTTGCTGTCCCGGACGATGCGGCCGTAGCCGTTCGGATCGTCCGGCACGAAGGTCAGCACGGTGACCGCGGAACGCTCGGCGTAGCTGCGGTGCTCGTCGAGCAGCGCGGACAGGGTGTGCCCGTCCAGCAGCGGCACGTCGGCGGAGGTGACGAGCAGGTCGCCGGTGAAGCCGACGGGCAGCGCGGCCAGTGCGCACTGCACCGCGTGCCCGGTGCCGAGCTGCTGCTCCTGGATGGCGGGGGTGATCTCGCGACCGAGATCGTCGGCGACCGCGGCCACCGCGGCGCCCACCTGTTCACGGTCGTGGCCGACCACGGTGATCAGGTATGCGGGGTCGATCTCGTTCGCCGCATGCAGCGCGTGCGCGAGCATGCTCCGACCGGCCAGCGAATGCAGCACCTTGGGGGTCTTCGACCGCATTCGTGTCCCGGCACCGGCTGCGAGAACGACGACGGCGGTCTGCTGTGGCATGGATCTCCCTACGCTGCCTGTCATCGTGCTGGGCTCTGCTCATCGTGCTAGGGCGCTCATCGTGCTGGGATCTGCTGCGCTGGGCGCTGATGGGCGGGGCCAACGATAGTCATCGTGCTGCCGAGCTCCGCCGCCAGGACTCGAACCTGAACTATCTGAACCAAAATCAGAGGTGCTGCCATTACACCACGGCGGATTGTCACATCGGCGGATCGGGAAACACCCGCCGCTGTACCACGGCACGAGGAAGATCCTCGCATATTGTTCCGCATCTCGGCGAATGCCGAGTTCGACGCCGGACGCCGAGTCGGGCGGCGATCACCCGGCGCGGCCGGCGAGCTGCTCCGGATCGAGGTTACCCACCAGGCACATTCAGCTCGAGCGGGCACGGAAAACGCGCAGTTGCGGGGGAGAGCGGGCGAAGCGGCGAGCTGTCTGGAACAGTTAGGTCACCGGAGTTCGGCAGCGAAGGGAGGCGGAGTGGCGATGTCGGGGAGCGAGACGCAGCGGGCGCCGCGTCCGCGGATGACAGGTACCCAGCGCAGGCAGCAGCTGATCGAGATCGGTCGCGCGCTGTTCGCCGAACGCGGTTACGACGCCACCTCGATCGAGGAGATCGCGCAGCGCGCACAGGTCTCCAAACCCGTGGTGTACGAACACTTCGGCGGCAAAGAGGGGTTGTACGCCGTCGTGGTGGATCGTGAGATGTCCATGCTGCTGGACATGATCGTGTCCTCGCTCACCCAGAACCGGTCCCGGGTCCGCCTCGAACAGGTCGCGCTCGCGCTGCTGACCTATATCGAGGAACGTACCGACGGTTTCCGGATCCTGGTGCGCGATCAGCCCGCGGGCAATGCCGAGGGTCGCTACTCCAGCCTGCTCAACGAGGCGGTGAACCAGGTGGCGCACATCCTCGCCGGAGATTTCGAGCGCCGCGGTTTCGACACCAGCCTGGCCACGCTCTACGCCCAGGCGCTGGTCGGGCAGGTGGCCACCGCCGCAACCTGGTGGCTGGACGAGCGCAAACCCTCGAAAGAGGTTGTCGCCGTACATCTGGTGAATCTGTGCTGGAACGGGCTGAGCCATCTGGAGGCCGACCCGCATCTCAGCTCGGAGTGGCGCACCGGTGTCGAGGAGTGACTCACGGGGATGGCAGCAGGTGGAGCTTGCGGAGCCTGCGGGGCGGGTGAGCGCAGGTTGTTAACCAGCGAATTGCGAAGCGGGTCCGGTCGAATGCTCGAATTGACTGCCGAGGGCCCGGCTGGTGGTACGGTTCACCCATCCTTTGGGTGCTGTTCGGGCGGTAAGTCGGTCTACTTCGTGATGTCGGTCTACTTCAGGATGGCTGGTTTTTAGGATGACAGGCGGATCTGATGGCTAGGCAAGCGCGCGCGGAGATCACCCGCGACTCCGTTCTTGCGGGCGCTGCCGATGTCTTTCTGCGCTTGGGTTACGCGAACGCGAGTCTGAGCGAGATCATCGCGCAGTCCAATGTGACCAAGGGCGCCTTGTACTTTCACTTCGGCTCGAAGGAAGAGCTGGCGCGCGCGGTGGTCGATCAGGGCAACGAGCGGCTGGTCAGCTCGTGCCAGGGTTTCTTCGACCCCCGGGTGCCCGCGTTGGAGGCGTGCATCGGGATCACCTACGTGGTCGCGGATCTGTCGATGAACGATCCGATGGTCGGCGCGATGCTCAAGCTGACCCATCAGATCGGCGACTACCGCGGCGCCCAGGGCGACAACATCGCCAAGACCTGGGGCGACACCTACCGCGTCCTCTCCGAAAGAGCTATCGCCCAGGGCGATTTGCAGCCGGAGCTCGATGCCGAGGTGATCGGCATGCTGTTGCAGGAGATGACCGCGGGCGTGCACATCATCGCCGTCGGCACCGAGTCCATCGACCAGATGGCGACCCGCATGGAACGCGTCTGGTACTTCCTGCTCCCCTCGATCGTCCCGGCCGAAAAGCTCGCCTACTTCCGCGAGTTCGCCGCCCGGCGCCTGCGCCGCTACGTGCCCTGAACCTTCGACGGTTTGCCCGTTGCACGACTGACTTGCCGTCAGGACGACTGATCTGCCGCGTACATCGGTAACTCGTCGGGTACGGGCTGACTCGGCGACCAACCGGCCGCCGGCCGCCGGCGCCGCGGTCGTAGCACCTGGGTCTGGCCTGAATTCGCGGAGAGGCGGGCAGCTAAACTTTGCCCTGGCCGCTCGAAACCGCAGCTTGAGCTCAGGAGTTGTTCATGTCGACCCATCGTCCACCGCTGGCCGGACTGGCGGCGGTCGCCGGTGCGGATGCCGCGTTGCAGACCGTCACCGAGCTGGTCGGCAAGTCGTCGGTCGAGCTGGTGGCCCCGTCCGCGGTACGCCCGTTCGTCGCCGCGACGATCGCGGCGAAGCGGCCGCTGGTGGTGGTCACGGCGAACGGGCGCGAGGCCGATGATCTGACCGTGGAGCTGGCCGAGATGCTGGGCGATACGGTCGCGCAGTTCCCCTCCTGGGAAACCCTGCCGCACGAGCGGCTCTCGCCGGGCGCGGATACGGTCGGGCGCAGGCTCGAGGTGCTGCGCAGGCTGGCCCACCCCGACGACCCGATCTTCCCCGAGCCGCTGCGCGTGGTGGTGACCACCGTGCGCTCGCTGATGCAGCCGATGGCCGGCGGGCTCGGCGATATCGAACCGGTCGTGCTGCGCGTCGGCGCCGAACTGGACTTCGACGAATTGCTCACGCGCCTGGTCGAATTCGCGTACAGCCGGGTCGACATGGTCGGCAAGCGCGGCGAGTTCGCGGTGCGCGGCGGCATCCTCGATCTCTTCCCACCGACCGCGGATCATCCGGTGCGCGTGGAGTTCTGGGGCGATGAGATCACCGAGCTGCGCCCGTTCGCGGTCGCCGACCAGCGCTCGCTGAGCGAGGTGCCGGTCGAGGTCGTCGTCGCGCCGCCGTGCCGCGAACTGCTGCTCACCGACGCGGTGCGCGCGCGGGCGGCCGAGGTCGCGGTCGCCAACGCGGCCGACGCCGCCCTGGTCGAAATGCTCGAGAAGCTGGCCCAGGGCGTCCCGGTGGACGGCATGGAGGCGCTGCTCCCGGTGCTGCAACCCGGTGAGCTTTGCCTGCTCACCGAGGTGCTGCCCGCGGGTACCCATGTCCTGCTGTGTGATCCGGAGAAGATCCGCACCCGCGCCGCCGATCTGGTGCGCACCGGCGAGGAGTTCCTGGAAGCGTCGTGGACCGCGGCGTCGTTCGGGGCGGCCGCGCCGCTGGGCGCGCACGGCCTCGATCTGGCCGCCTCCGGTTACCGCCCGCTGTCCACCGTGCACGAGAGCGCCGATCAGCAGGAGCTGCCGTGGTGGACGCTCACCCCGCTCACCTCCGGCGACCCCGCCGAGGTGGTGCTGCCGGTGCTGGCCGGGCCCGCCGCGCGCGGTTCCGACGAACTCGTCGCGACCATCTTCGCCTCGTTGCGCGCGCACGTGTCCACCGGCGGCCGCGCGGTGGTAGTGGTGGCCGGACACGGTACGGCGCAACGCATTCTGGAACGCCTCGCCGACGCCGACGTGCCCGCCGCGGCGCTGGACCCCGGTGCCGAGCCCGCGCCGGGGCTGGTCGGCGTGCTGTGTGGTTCGTTGCACGACGGCCTGATCTTCGACGACGCCGGACTCGTCGTGGTGGCCGAGTCCGATCTCACCGGCAATCGGGTCACCGCACCCGGCGAAGGCAAGCGACTGCCCGCCAAGCGGCGCAACCAGGTCGACCCGCTGGCGTTGAACGCGGGCGACATGGTGGTGCACGACCAGCACGGAATCGGCCGGTTCGTCGAGATGATCGAACGCACCGTCGGCGGCGCCCGGCGGGAGTACCTCGTCATCGAGTACGCGCCGGGCAAGCGCGGTCAGCCGGGCGACCGGTTGTTCGTGCCGATGGAGTCGCTCGATCAGCTCTCCCGCTATGTCGGCGGTGAGATGCCGAGCCTGTCCAAGCTGGGCGGCTCGGACTGGGCGAACACGAAACGCAAGGCGCGCAAGGCGGTTCGCGAGATCGCCGGTGAGCTGGTGCAGCTCTACGCGGCCCGCCAGGCCGCGCCGGGGCACGCCTTCGGGCCGGACACCCCGTGGCAGCAGGAGATGGAGGACGCGTTCGCGTTCACCGAGACCGTCGATCAGATGACCGCCATCGCCGAGGTCAAATCCGATATGGAGAAGCCGGTTCCGATGGACCGGGTGGTGTGCGGCGACGTCGGCTACGGCAAAACCGAGATCGCGGTGCGTGCCGCGTTCAAGGCGGTGCAGGACGGCAAGCAGGTGGTCGTGCTGGTGCCGACAACGCTGCTGGCGCAACAACATCTGCAAACCTTCACCGAGCGCGTCGCGGGTTTCCCGATCACCGTGAAGGGCCTGTCCCGCTTCACCGACCCGGCCGATGCGCGCGCGGTCATGGAGGGTATGGCCGACGGCAGCGTCGACATCGTGGTGGGTACGCACCGCTTGCTCCAGACCGGCGTGCGCTGGAAGGACCTCGGGCTGGTGGTGGTCGACGAGGAACAGCGGTTCGGCGTCGAGCACAAGGAGCACATCAAGGCCCTGCGCACCCACGTCGACGTGCTCACCATGTCGGCGACGCCGATTCCGCGCACCCTGGAGATGAGCCTGGCGGGCATCCGGGAGATGTCGACCATCCTCACCCCGCCCGAGGAACGGCATCCGGTGCTCACCTATGTCGGCGGGTACAACGACAAGCAGGTGACCGCGGCGATCCGGCGCGAGCTGCTGCGGGACGGTCAGGTCTTCTACGTGCACAACCGCGTGTCCTCGATCGACAAGGCGGCCAAGCGGATTCGGGATCTGGTGCCGGAGGCGCGGGTCGCGGTCGCACACGGTCAGATGAACGAGGACGCGCTCGAATCCACCGTCGCCGGTTTCTGGGAGCGCGAATTCGACGTGCTCATCTGCACCACCATCATCGAGACCGGCCTGGACATCTCCAACGCCAACACCCTGATCGTGGAACGCGCCGACGCACTGGGCCTTTCGCAGCTGCATCAGCTGCGCGGCCGGGTCGGGCGCAGCCGGGAGCGCGGCTACGCCTACTTCCTGTACCCGCCGGAGAAGCCGCTCACCGAAACCGCCTACGACCGGCTGGCCACCATCGCGCAGAATTCCGACCTCGGCGCGGGCATGGCGGTGGCGATGAAGGACCTGGAGATCCGGGGCGCTGGCAACGTGCTCGGCGCCGAGCAGTCGGGTCACGTCGCGGGCGTCGGCTTCGACCTGTACGTCCGCCTGGTCGGCGAGGCGGTCGAGGCGTACCGGGCCGCCGCGGACGGTAAGCCGATCGTCACCGAGGAGCCGAAGGAAGTCCGGATCGACCTGCCCGTCGACGCGCACATTCCGCCGGACTACATCGCCAGCGACCGCCTGCGGCTCGAGGCGTACCGCAAACTCGCCTCGGCACAGGATGATTCGACCCTGGCCTCGGTCGTCGAGGAACTCGTCGACCGGTACGGCCCGCTGCCGGTGGAGGTCGGGCGCCTGGTCTCGGTGGCGAAGCTGCGGCTGCTGGCCCGCGAGTACGAGGTCACCGAAATCGCGGTCACCGGAACGACCTTGAAGATCTCGCCGCTGCATCTGCCCGATTCCAAGCAGATGCGCCTCAAGCGGATCTACCCGAGCGCCGGGTATCGCGCGGCGAGCGGCGTGATCTCGCTACCGCTGCCGCGGGTCGAGGACAGTGTCGGCGCCGAACGGGTGCGCGATGTCGTGCTGCTGCAGTACGTCGCCGACCTGCTGCTCGCCTTGGACGGAAAGGCCCAGGGCGCGGTCGATCTCACCACCGCCACCGAGGCGACGGCCGCCCGATGACCGACCGCGACGAGGCCGTGCTGCGGGCCGCGCGGCATGCCGCCGCCAGCAGGTCGCCCGGCAGCGACCCGGACGGGATCCCGCGCGAGGACACCGAGGTGATCGCCGCGGGCTTGTCCGGCGCGGTCGAGGTGATGGACCGGCTCTGGCATTTCGGTGGCTGGGAGGTAACCCAGACCCACGATTCGCTGCGTCCGTACCTGCTCGAGGAGACCTACGAACTCCTCGACGCCATCCAGCACGGCGACGCCGAGACCATCAAGGAGGAGCTGGGCGACCTGCTGCTCCAGGTGCTGTTCCACTCCCGGATCGCCGAGGCCGCAGGCGAATTCACGGTCGACGACGTGGCCGCGGCGCTGGTCGCCAAGCTCGTCCATCGCAGCCCCTCGCTGCGTGAGCCCGAGTTCGCCGCCGGCACCACGCTCGAAGAGAAGATCGCCGCCCAGGAATCGGCGTGGGAGGAGCGCAAGTCCGCGGAGAAGGCCCGGCGCTCCTGCCTCGACGGCATCGCGCTGGCCCAGCCCGCCCTCGCGCTGGCCGAGAAGGTGCGCGGGCGCAGCACCAAAGCCGGTCTGCCCGAAGACCTCGTCCCGGCCGAGCTCACCGTCGTGCAGCTGGGCGGCCCCGACAGCGCCGAAGAGCGCCTGCGCAAAGCCACCCTCGACTTCGCCGCCGCCATCCGCGCCACCGAGGACGCGGCCGAACTCGCCCGCGACGAACGCGCCCCGCTCGCGGCGGCCGACTGGCGGAAGTACTGGACCGGTTAGCTGCCAGGCAGCCGGGACAGCGGTCTCGCTGCCGGTGTATCGGCCGCGGGGATCCAGCCGGGATTCGGCGTAGCGTTGGCCCAGCGGGTCCCGCAGGAGGGCGGTGTGCCCGGTGAACGGGAGGTCGACAGATGCTGAGTGTGTTCTCTTCACCCGGGCACTACGTGCAGGGGCGCGACGCGACCGCCGCCCTGGGAGCGGAGATGACGAGGCTGGGGCTCGACGGGCCGGTGCTGATCGTGGCGGGCGGCAGTGCGCGGCGCCTGCTGGCCGACACCTGGGAACAATCGCTGAAGGACGCGAAAATCGGCTATTCCGTGCATGTTTCGAGCGGTGACTGCACCAGGGCGGAGATCGCGCAGATCACCGCGGCGGTGCGGGCGAGCGGCTGCACCGTCGTGCTCGGGGCCGGCGGCGGCAAGGTGCTGGATTCGGCGCGGGCCGTGGCCGACGACCTGCGCCTGCCGATGATCAGCTGCCCCACCACCGCCTCGAGTGACGCGCCGTGCAGCGCGCTGTCGGTGATCTACACCGCCGCAGGCGAAGTCGAGACGTACCAGCTGGTGCGGCGCAATCCGGCACTGGTGCTGGTGGACACCTCGGTCATCGCGCAGGCGCCGGCGCGGCTGCTCGCCGCCGGCATGGGCGACGCGCTCGCCACCTGGTTCGAGGCCCGGACCTGTACCGCAGCTCGGGTGCGCAACATGCGCGGGGGTGCGTCCACCCGCAGCGCCACCGCGCTGGCCGAGCTCTGCTACCGCACGCTGCTCGCCGAGGGCCGCCAAGCCCTGGCGGCGGTGCGCGAGCAGGCCGTCACGCCGGCGCTGGAACGGATCGTCGAGGCCAATACCTTGTTGTCCGGTCTGGGTTTCGAGTCCTCGGGACTGGCCGCGGCCCATGCGGTGCACAACGGGTTGACCGCAGCCCCGCAGACCCACGCGTACCTGCACGGTGAGAAGGTCGCCTTCGGCGTGCTCACCCAGCTGGTGCTGGAGGGCGCGCCGAGCGGCGAGATCGACACGGTGCTCGATTTCTGCGCCGCTGTCGGCCTGCCGACCACCCTGGCCGCGGTCGGTTTGGCCGACGCCCAGCCGAGCACGCTGTCCGCGATCGCGACGCGGGCCACGGCCCCCGGCGAGACGATGCACAACGAGCCGTTCGAGGTCGATGCCGCGATGGTCCTGGACGCCATGCGCGCCGCCGACGCGCTCGGCCGGCGATAACGCGCGCCCCTTCGTCCGCGAATGGTTGGTAGGCGCCTGCGACGGGATTCGACATGAAATTCTCACCTTCCCGCAAGCATGTCGTCACCGTCCGGCGGGAAACCTGTCGGTAGTCATTCGCTATTGTGGCGGTGGAATCCGAAGCCAATGGCGGGCTAACCGCCGGGGAGGACGTTCGGTCCGGTGCACATCAGCAGAGTCGCGGAGCACCCGCGACCCGATCATGTGTTGTTCCATTTCAGCGACACCCATTTGATCGCCGGTGACGGCGATTTGTACGGCGACGTCGACGCCGACGTGCGGTTACGCCAGCTGCTCGAGCAGGCCGCGGCCAGCCGGATCCGGCCGACCGCGATCGTGTTCACCGGCGACCTCACCGATCGCGGCGAACCCGGCGCGTACGACAAGCTCAAGGCGTTGGTCGAGCCGTTCGCGCGGAGTTTGCCCGCGCCCATCGTGTGGGTGACCGGCAACCACGACGACCGCGGCACGCTGCGCCGCAAGCTGCTGGGGGAACGACCTTCCACCGCTCCGCTGGACCGCGTGCACCTGATCGACGGCCTGCGCATCATCGCCCTGGACACCTCGGTGCCGGGGCACCACTACGGCGAGATCACCGACGACCAGCTGGCCTGGCTGCGTTCGGTGCTGGCCGAGCCCGCGCCGTTCGGCACCATCCTGGCGATGCACCACCCGCCTGTCCCGTGCGTGCTCGATCTCGCCGTCACCGTGGAGCTGCGCGATCAGCGCCGGCTGGCCGACGTGCTGGACGGCAGCGACGTGCGCGCGATCCTGGCCGGGCACCTGCACTTCTCCACCAGCGCCACGTTCGCGGGCATCCCGGTCTCGGTGGCATCGGCCACCTGCTACAGCCAGGACCTGGGCGTGGAGCAGGGCGGCCTGCGTGGTCGCGACGGCGCGCAGGCCTTCAACTACGTGCACATCTACCCGGACACCGTGGTGCACTCGGTGGTGCCGATCGACCGCGGCCCGACGGTGGGGTCACCGTCGAGCGCGGACGAGGCCGGCGCGCGGCTCGCGGCGCAGGGCATCGTGATTCCGCCCGCCGCGCGCATCCCGCATGTCATGCGGCGCCGGGCGACGACTCCGGAATCGGATGACGAGACGGTGCGCTGAGCCGCTCCCACGGCGCGGGCTCCGGGAAGTACCGGTTCAGGAATTCCGATACCGCACGCACCCGCTCGGCCTCGCTGATCTCGGGGAAGCTGCCGTCGTTGAGGCAGAAGAAGTCGACATCGCGTCGGCGTTCGATCCCGTCCAGCAGGGCGAGTCCCTGGTGGCTGGTGGTGTCGACGTAGCGCATCCGCGCCGTTTCCTGCGGCACCGCGCGCCCGGTGAGCAGCGCGTAGTAGTGGTAGAGCGAGTTGGTCACCGAGATATCGGTGGCGGCGCGGAACCGGCTGGCCCTGGTGCGCGCGAAATCCGCGCCGAACTCCGCTTCCATTTCCAGTAATACGCTGCGCCGCAACGGAACCGGTGTGTGTTCCAGGTGCCGGGTGATCACGTGGCCGAAGCGGGCCGCGAGCAGTTCCCGGTTCACCCGTGCGGCATTCTCGAAACCGCTGCGCCGCTCGTTGTTGCGGCCGGGCCCGATCCTGGTGTCCGCCTCGATGAATCGGCTCACCCCGCCCGCGGTGAAGAACATCGACGGCCGGACCGGACGCGCGAAGAACATGTCGTCGTTGGAGTACAGGAAATGCTCGCTGAGCCCCTCGATGTGCTGCAACTGGCATTCCACCGCATGGGAATTGAAGACGGGCAGCGCGCTGGTGTCCGAAAAGTGGTCCAGCGCACGGACAATCGTCACCTTCGGGTGGTCGCTCAGCCATTGCGGCACAGCGGAATCGGTGGCGATGAAGATCCGCCGGATCCACGGCGCGTTCTTGTATACCGACCGCAGTGCGTATTTCAGCTCGTCGATCTGGCGGATCCGCGCGTCCGCGTCGTCGCCCTCGCCGACGACGACCTGCGCGAGCAGGCCCGCGCGCCGGGCCCGGAACTCCGGGTCGGAGCCGTCGACCCAGGAGAACACCAGGTCGATGTCGAAATTCACGTCGTCCGCCTGCGCGGCGAACATGTCGACCAGGGTCGGCCAGGTGCGGTCGAACAGCAGCACCTGGGTCTGCTCGACATCGGCGAGGTCGAAGACGTTGCGGGTCAACGCGTTCGGACGCGGGCACTCGACCGTGTCACCGTGGTAGTCCCACAGCTCCAGTTCGACGTGATGGGCCGGGTCGCCGTCGCGACCGAGCCGGAAAACGTTGTGCCGCAACTCGGCACAGGCGAACCCGGCGGCCATCGCGGCCGCCGTCACCCGGCGCACCATCAGGTGGTGCGCCGCGTCCGCGGCCAGGATCAGCCGGTGTCCGCGATCGCGGATCAGCAGGAACGGCACCTCGGCCGCCGCGAGTTCCGAGCGCAGGTAGCCCAGATCCTCGATCATCGCCTCGGATACGACGAGATTGCCCGCCGACGGCAGGGTCGCCATCTCGATCGCTCCGGAATTCACTGCCCCCATGTCCATCATCAGTTTTCTCCACTTCTTGCTGCACTGCCTGAGTTCGATATCTAGGCACCGCGCCGGAGCCGAGCGGCGTCCCCACCGAAATCGTGACTTCGGCTGGGGGAGTACCGCGCCCGGGCGCGGTCGCATTCAGAAGTGGGGGACCAGGCCGTAGCGCAGGGACGAATTGATCACGCGGTATGTAGACGAGCGGTAAACCATTTCGTTTTCACCTCACTCACGGCAGAACGCAAAGCGTCACAGATGGATGCGCTGGATCCGTGCCGCTGCGGCGAGAACGACCGAGCGTGCGCACGGGATTCAGCACGCTGGGCCGGACAGTCATCGGCCGGCGAAGAAAGATGTCCCAGACAACAATGGGAGCTGTACGAATGATGCATCCAAGGTGACATTTCGTCAATCGGGACATCCCGTCCCACCTGCTGCCGCTCCGCTGCCACTGACCGCCCGCGCTGCCGCAGTGTTGCGGCGTAGGTGCCGGTTTCGCGCGGGCAGCTCGATTTCCGGTGGCTGCCGGGGTGCGCTCACCGTGATCGTCGTCATGTCGGTCCGGCTCGGGTGGCGAAAGGCTGGCGACTGTAGCCGAGCTTAATTAGGATAGCCTCACCAACCTTGGGAACCTGTGAGAAGGGAGCACGGCCGGTGCGCGTCGTCATTCTGTTCGGATCCGAGATGGGCACGGCCGAGGCCGTCGCGGACAGCGTCGCCGACGAGCTCTCGTCGTACGACGTGTCCGTCTACGACATGGCCGAATTCGCCGTCGAGGATCTGGATGCGCGCGATGTGCACATCATCGTGTGCTCCACCTATGGCGACGGCGATCTGCCGACCGGCGCGGAACCGTTCTTCGACCAGCTCGACGCGAGTGCGCCGGATCTGACCGGCCTGCGCTTCGCGGTGTTCGGCCTCGGCGACAGCGTCTACGGCGACACCTTCAACCGCGGCGGTGAGATCGCCGCGCAGCGGCTGATCGCGCGTGGCGCGACCCAGTTCGGTGAGCACGCGCGCCACGACGCGTCCACCGATATCCGGGCGAAGGAGATGGCGCGCGCATGGGCGTCCGGGTTAGCGATACCTACCCTCACCTCGGCCTGATAGTCCGCTGAGATCCGCCGGACATCGGGGGCAGCGCCAGCGAGCAAGTGGCCCAGCACTTTAGACTGGCTAGGCAAGCGCGGCACAGCCCGTCGCGCGTGACGATCCATGAGGTGACGAAGATGGCGGCCGGAGCGAGCCCTGCGCAACGTCAAGACCACTCGACAGATCACGCTGATCATCCCGAGTTGGACGTGCTACCCCAGTGGCCGAGAGAAACTATCGCCGTGCTGGTGACCACCGATCCGGCGCCGCACGCGATCCCCGTGTCCTGGCCGGTCCGCGCGGGCGATCGGCGAATTCTGATCAGCCTCAAGTTCGATCGCGGGTCGCTGGCCCGGCTGCGGGAACGCCCGCAGGTGGCGCTGCTGATCCTCGGCGGCGGTAATGTCGCGCTGTGTGCCAGGGGCACCGCGAAGGTGGTCGCGGAGCAGATGCCCGATGCCGCGGACTACGCGGCGGTGCGTATCGACGTCGACGCGATCGACGACCATCGGCAGTCGGCCTTCGAGGTCGACAAGGGCATCCAGCGCAACGTGCTCGATCCGAGCGAACTGCATGCCCTGGAGGGCCGGGTGTCCACGCTGCGCGCCTGGGCGGACCACCAGAACTGAACCGGCCCAACCGGTTCGGGGTATCCACAGTCGAGAACGAAGGCGGTTGAATGAGCGTCACACTGGCGAAGGGCGGCAACGTTTCGCTGTCCAAGCAGGCAGCCAACCTCAGCAAGGTAGCCGTGGGTCTGGGGTGGGACGTGCGCACCACCACCGGTGCGGATTACGACCTGGACGCGAGCGCGCTGGCCACCGGGCAGAATCTGAAGGTGCTGTCCGATCAGCACTTCGTGTTCTACAACAACCTGCGCTCGCCGGAGGGCTCGATCGAGCACACCGGCGACAACCTCACCGGCGAGGGCGAGGGCGACGACGAGGTGATCAACGTCGATCTGAGCGCGACCCCGCCGACCATCACCAATATCTTCTTCCCGGTGTCGATCCACGACGCCGACGCGCGTGGCCAGTCGTTCGGTCAGATCCGCAACGCGTTCATCCGCGTGGTGGACGCGGCGACCGGTATCGAACTCGCGCGCTACGACCTGACCGAGGACGCCTCGACCGAGACCGCGATGGTCTTCGGCGAGCTGTACCGCCACGGCAACGAATGGAAGTTCCGCGCCATCGGCCAGGGATACGCCTCTGGCCTCGCGGGTATCGCCCGCGACTACGGCGTCAATATCTGACGTTGCGCTCGGACCCGGTGCGCGGCGCGGCCTGCCGCGGGCACCGGGTCCGAGTCGTGTCTCAGCTAGGGCTGATGAGCCGTTCGGTGGCCTCCGGCACCACCTGACGACGGTCGCGCTCGCGCCCGTCGAGCAGGGCGAAATAGCGGCGCAGCATCAGGATCGCGGTGGTGGCCAGACCCGCGGTGAGGCCCCACCAGACGCCTGCGGCGCCGAGCCCGGCCGGGTAGGCCAGCAGCAGCGCCACCGGCAGGCCTACGCCCCAGTAGCCGATCAGCGAGAGCCGGAAGCCCGCGTTGGTCTCCTTGAGTCCGCGGAGCAGCCCGGTGCCGATGTTCTGTGCCGCGTCGAAGAACTGCAGCACGATGCCGATCAGCAGCAGCGTGTGCGCGATCTGCACGGTGCTGGTGTCCTCGGAACTCAGGAAGGGCCGCAGCACGAAGTCGGGCGCGATCACGTAGACCGCGCCGGTGAGCACCGCGACGACCGCGACGTGACGCAGCGCGAGCCAGGCCAGGGCGCGCGCGTGCGGGTACTCGTCCCGCGTTACGGCGTGGCTGACCAGGATCGAGGCGCCATGCGAGACACCGATGGCGACCTGGAACACGATGTAGATGATCTGGTACACGACGTTGTGCGCGGCCAGCGCCGCCGGTCCGATGCTGCCCATCACCAGGGCGAGCACGGAGAACATGCCCGCCTCCGAGCCGTAGGTGAGCGCGATCGGCGCGCCGAGCTTCAGCTCGGCCAGCACGGTCGAGCGCCGCACCGGCCACGGCCGAAGTGGCAGCGTGGCACCGAGTTTCGCGTCGCGGCGGACCATCGCCCAGAACACGCCGAAGGTGATCAGGAAGACCAGCGACGTGGCCACCCCGATACCGGTGATGCCCAGCTGGGGCAGCCCGGCGCGGCCGTGGATGAAGCCGAGCGCGAGGACCAGGTTCAGCACCACCGAACCGAGGGTCACCAGCAGCAGCGCCTGCGGGCGTTGCATGCCGACCGTGTATTGGCGCAAGGCTTGAAACCACAGGCAGGGCAACAGGCCCGGGGCCAGCGCCACCATCAGGGGCCGGGCATCCGCGAGCACGCCGGCATCCTGACCGAGCCACTGCAACGCCCAGCCGAGTCCGATCAGCACCGCGCCACCGGCGATTCCGGCGATGGTCGCGATCAGGAAGCTCGACCGCAGCACGTCCCTGATCTCGCGATCGGGGGATTCGCCGCGCTTGCCCGCCGCGCTCACCGCGGTCGCGATCTGGTTGCCGCTGGCGGTGATCAGCCCGACGCACATGGTGCGGATCTGGTTGAACAGCGCGAAGGCCAGTCCGCCCGCGGCGACGGCCTGCACGCCGAGCGTGCCCATCAGCGCGATGTTGGTGGTGGACACCGCGATCTGCGCCAGCTGCGTCATCGCGATCGGCGTGGCGAGAGCGGTGAGCCGACGACTGTCGGCCCGGTAGCCCGACAGCAGCATCACCGCGCCTCGACCAGTTCGGTGCGCCGCGACGCCGGGGTGTAGCGGTGCAACAGTCGGCGCACTTCGGTTTCGGCGGCGGGATCGAGCAGGTCGCGCTCGGCCATCCAGGCGTCGTCGAACACGGTGTCCAGGTACTTCTCGCCGCCGTCGCACACGATGGTGACGACGGTCGAGCCCGCGGGGAACTCCTCGAGCCGGGTGAGCGCGGCGTGCACCGAGCCGCCCGCCGAGCCGCCGATCATCAGGCCCAGCTCGGCCGCGACGGCCCGCGCGGTCGCGAAGGCCGCCACATCGGTGACCTTGACGCCCTCGTCCAACTGCGAATAGTCCACCGCGGTACCGATCGTGGCGCCGGGCGGGGTCCCGGTGCCGGACTGCCAGTACGGGCCGCCTTCGCCGCCGAAGGCGATCGATCCGACCGGCTCGACGCCGATCACATGGGCGGGCCTGCCGAGTTGGCGCAGCCGGGTCGCGGTGCCGAACAGCGAACCGCCGGTGCCCACCGAGGAGAGCAGGATGTCGACCCGCTCGACATCCTCCAGCAATTCTTCGGCGACCGCGTAGTAGCCGACCGCGTTGGCGTCGTTGTTGTGCTGTTCGGTGAAGTACGCGTCCGGCCGCTCGGCCGCCATCGCCTCGGCGAGGTCCTCTCGCGCCGAGGTGGCCAAATTGTCGTCGCCGTCGTCGGCGACGTACACCAGTTCCGCACCCATTGCTCGCATAGCGCGCAGCTTGTCCTTACATGCGTGATGATCGACCACTGCGGTGAAGCGATACCCACGTTCGGCAGCAACTACCGCGAGGCCGAGCCCGGTATTCCCGGATGTCGACTCGATGATATGCCCGCCACTGGCCAGCAACCCGCGACGCTCGGCATCGAGCACCATCTCGCGCGCCATTCTGATCTTCGCCGCGCCGGTCGGATTGAACTGTTCGAGTTTGAGCAGCAGCCGGGTGCCGGTCGAGGTCGCCGCCAGTTCGAACAGCGGTGTGCGGCCGATCAGATCCGTCACGCGCGTGACGAGCGGCATGGGATGTTCTCCTCGTTCGGGTCTGGGTAATGGGGTCAGCCGTCGAGCGTCCAGCGGAACCGGTCGCCGGGCGCGTCGTGCAGCACGACCTTGGGCGGTATCGGCAGGTCGTGAAAGGCGGACTCGTTCGAGTCCATTTGATACCCGGCGGTGTTCGGGTAGATCAAGAGATCACCGACCTCGGCGGCGCGCGGCAGCGGAATCCGCCGCCAGCTGAGCATGTCCGAATCGAGGCAGGTGGCCGCGCCGACGCTGGTCGGCGTCGGCATGCCGGGCAGTTCCGGCCACAGCACCGGGTCGGGCAGGTATTCGCTGTCGAACCACTGCTCGGACAGGCTGAGGCTGGTGCCGTCTACCGTGAGCAGCCGATACGGCGCGCCATCGGTGTACCTGGTCTTGCTGCCCTGCACGCGGAAGACGGTGAAACCGGCATGGGCCAGCAGCGCCCGGCCGGGTTCGACGGCGAGGCGAATCGCGTTGTCGCGCAGTCGTTGCGCTAGCCCGTCGTGCGCCAGGATCGCCGTGAGCATGTCCGCGCCCGGCACGGGGAAGTGATACGGGTAGTACGAATCGAATGTCTTGCCGGAGTGGAACCACGAACGGTCGGCCCGGTCGCTGAACTCGGCCCACTGCGCCGCCGGGACGTAGTCGACGCCGAATCCGCCGCCGATCGACAGCGTGGTGGCGGGGTGGCCGAGCGAGCGCGCGTGCAGGCAGCGGGCGATCGTCGTCGTCGCCAGCTCCGCCCGCGCGACCGCGTCGTAGCCGGAGAGATGAAAGCTGAAGCCTTCCAGTCGCACTGTGCCGCAGCCGTCGAGAACGGCGAGCGCGGTGGTGATTTCGGCATCGGTCAGGCCGAATCGGCTGGACGACGCGGGCGGGAGCACGCGCAGCAGGATCCGGGCGGGCAGTGCCGAGCTGCCCAGTGCGGCAAGGCGATCGAGCTCACCGAGATCGTCGACGGCGATCAGCGCGCCGTGCCGGGTGGCGAGCCAGAGCAGCTCGTCGGCCTTCGCGGGCCCGGTCACCATCAGCTCGTCACCGCGAACGCCCTGTGCCAGTGCGGCGGTCAGCTCACCGACGCTGGCGACATCCACGCCCGCACCGTGTTCGGCGCAGGCGCGGACCACCGCGGCGGACTTGTTCGCCTTCTTGCCGTAGTAGACGACGCCGTCGACCCCGGCCCGGGTGAAGGCCGCGCGGAAGCTCGCGATATTGCGGGCGACGCGCGGCGGATACATGACGTGGAACGGGCCGCCGACGGCAAAGGCGATGTCGCCGAGCAGGTTCGGATCGGCGAGCGCGCGACGCTCCCAGGGGTCCGAGTGCGCGGGCAGCGGCGTCGCGCTGTGCGTCGGCACGACCGTCAATCCCACAGCGGTACCTCCGTGCCCCGGCCTTCCTCGATGGCACGCTCCGCGAGGGCATGCGCGACCGCGATATCGGTGAGCACCAGTCCGCTGTTGTAGACGAAGATGCGCTCGTCGTCGGAGCGGCGCCCGACCGCGCGGCGGCTCAAGATCTGCGGCAGTTCGGCGTCCACCGAGCGCAGCCTGCCGTCCGGACCGACCATGTCGGTTCCGGTCAACGCCATCTGCTCGGCGCTGGTGGCGACCACCCGATCGGCCTCGATCAGCGTCGAGGGCGCCAGTCCGTAGCCGACCAGAACCACCGTCGAACCCGGTGCCAGATCGGCGGATTCGAGCGCGACCTCGGTGCCGGGGCCCGCGGTGGCCAGCACCACGTCGGCGGTGGCCGCGGCCACCCGCGGATCCTCGACCGTTTCCAGCAGTGCGTGCGGGTAGTACTCGGCGAGGTGCCGGTGCACCGCGTCGAGTCCCTCCGGATGGGTGCCGTACAGCATCAGCTTGCGCAGCTGCGGATTCGCGGCGAGCAAGTGCGGCAGGGCGTTTCGGCCCTGGGTTCCGGTGCCGATCAGCAGCACGCTCTCCGCGCCGCGGCGCACGGTCTCACGGACGAGCAGCGCCGAGACCGCCGGGGTGCGCAGCGCGCCGACCCGGGAGCAGTCCATCAGCGCGATCGGCGCGCCGGTGCTGTCGTCGTAGAGCGTGATGGTGGTGTAGTAGCGCTTGGTGCTGCGGTCGTGTCCCGGATCGAACTTGTAGGACGTCTTCATGGCGACCACCCGGCGGCGGCCGTCGCGGCCGAGCATCGCGTACGACACCGACCAGCCGTCCGGGTTGGCCACACTCAGCTTGCGCGGATTGTCCGAATCGCCCGCGGCGAACGCGAGATACGCGTCCTCCACCGCGCGCACCACCTCGCCGGGCGTGATCGGCACGCCGGCCAGGTCGCTGCGGCTCAACACCCGTAAGGGTGTGCTGCGGTCACGTGTGTTCAACGGATCCTCGATCATGTGCTGCATCCCGCTCTGTGCCCGCCGGGTTCTGCGCCCGGCATCCGTCCGTACGGGCCGGCGCGTGGCCACCGGACACGAACGCGGGACTGCCTGCTGCTCGGAACGGGGCGACGATCCGTTGCCCATAACCATTCTCGTCGGTCTCTTCGGGTCGGCGCGGTCGTTCCGGCAGGCGAACGTTCACCCGCTTGAGCCACCGGTCGGTGCCGTCGTAGCGCGCGGTGAACGGAACCCGGCCGTGCACGGCGACATCGTTGTCCACCAGCAGCAGCTCACCGGGCGAGAGCGCGGCCGTGACGCAGACCCGCTCCAACTCTGCGGTGAGCCTGGCATAGGCGGCGCGGAACGCCGGGTCGGCGTCGTCGAGCGGGGTGTAAGCCGGGTCGTAACGCAGTGTGGTCTCGTCCGGGCCCGCGCTGCTCCAGAGCGTGGGCAGGGGCGGAGCCGAATACCGTTCGTGCCCCGTGCCATAGGAGACGTCGGGCAGGATCGGCAGCACCGGCGCGCTGAGCAGTCGCCGCTGCGCGGCGCTGAGTTCGACCCGGCGCACCGAGGACACCGTGGTGCCCACCAGGTCGGGATTGCGCAGGCAGCCGAGCATCAGCAGGTTGGCGCGCCCCGGGTGGAAGGCGTCCTCGGAATGCGGGCTGAGCAGTGTCTTACTGCTCGCGCCCGACTGCTCGTGCTCGTGACCGGGGGAGGGCAGGATGTTGTTGACCAGCCGTCCGCCCTGCTGACCGTGCCAGCCGAACGGCTCGCCCGCGGCCCGGGCCAGCAGCAGCATCGCGAGATCGAGTTCGAAGGAATGCGCGCGCCGTGCCGCCGAACCGCTCCACTCCGCGGCCTCGCGCCAGCTCGGCGGCGTGGGGCCGAGTTCGTCGTCGGTCAGGGGCAGCCTGCTCACGATGGTCGCGCCCGCGGCCGTCGCGGGCGGTCGCATGGCCTGTCGAACCTCGGTGGGTAACTCGCCGACCCGCGCGTCGATCTGCGCGATGAGCGCCGGATCGGTCAGCGTGCGGGCCGTCGCGGCGGGGCTGGTGCGGGCCGCGTCGAGTGTGGTAGATATCTCTCGCGCAAGCTCGCGCACCGCACGCCCTGCGGCGGCGGGGAACTCGCGGCGTTCGATATCCTGCGGGTGAAGCGTCTTACGTTCGGAGAGAACGCCTTTCACCGAGGGAATCCCTTCTTCGCATCGTTGAAAAGAGCAGAACTGACGTCGCCCTGCGAAGCTAGCCGCTCGCACTCCGTTAAGCAAGGCTTACCTAAGCGAGTTGTAGAAAGATAGCAAAAGTCTATGGCTCCGTCGGGAGATTGCGTTTGCTGATTCGAAGCCGGTGATCGATCGGCCGATTCGCTGCCACTGCGGCCGGGTACCGATGAGGGGTGGCGACGTTTAGGCTAGCCTGTCCTCGCCTGTGTCCGCATTTTGTGCTAGGGCACGGGGATCACGAGGAAGAAGGCAGCGCAATGGGATTGAACCGCAGGCAGCTGATCAGGTCGGGACTCGGGGTGGGCGCGGTACTGCTCGTCGCTGCGTGCTCGGACGATCGTGGCGGAACCGGATCGGTGCAGCGTGGCGGCACCCTACGGGTCGGCGCCCTGGGCGTCGCGGCGCGGATCCAGCGCGACCCGCACGCCAACCTCAGCAACGACAGCGACTTCCTCATCACCTCGCTGGTGTACGACGCGCTGACCGTGCCGGGCCGCGATCCGAATGTGTTGCCACGGTTGGCCACCAAGTGGGAATCCGACGCGGAACGTCGTCGCTGGACGTTCACTGTCGCCGACGGCGCCACCTTCCACGACGGCACACCGGTCACCGCCGACGATGTGGTGTGGTCGTTGCAACGGCTGCGCACGGTCGGCGGCGCCTCGAAAATGCCTGTCGCCGTGGCGGATATCACTGCCGACGGCCCCAACCGGGTGGTGCTCGCCGTTCCCGAGCCGAACACCCAGCTGCCGCTGCTCGTCCGGTTGATGACGTTCACGGTCAAGAAGAACACCACCGACTTCACCAATGCCGTTGGCACCGGGCCGTTCCGGCTGGAGTCCTACCAGAACGGCAACGCCCGCCTGGTGCGCAACGAGCGCTGGCACGGCCCCGCACCGCTGCTCGACGCCATCGAGGTCACCATGTTCGAAAGCGTGACGGCGCTGGGCAACGCGGTGCTCGGCGGCCAGATCGATCTCGCGTCCAATGTCGGCGCGATCGCGGGCCGGACCGCCGAGGGCCGCGGTGACCTGAAAGTGGTGCGGCGCGCGAACGACACCATGCTCGGTGTGGCGATGCGCTGCTCGGACGGTCCGTTCGCCGACGCGCGGGTGCGGACCGCGCTGCGGCTCGGGGTGGACCGCAATGCGCTGGTGACGCAGGTGCATTCGGGCTACGGCACGGTCGCCAACGACATTCTCGGCACCGCCGACCCGGTGTACGACAAGTCGATCGCGCAGCGCGGCCGGGACATCGAACGGGCGAAGACGCTGCTGCGCGAGGCCGCGTTCGACACCGGCCGTACCTATCCGCTGGTGACCAAGGCCGAGGCGCCCGGTGAAGTGGAGTCGGCGAAGGTGATCGCGACCCAGCTGGCCGAGATCGGCGTCCGCCTCGACGTGGTCACGCAGGAGTCGAATGCCTTCTACGACCAGACCTGGCTGAAGGCGCCGCTGTACACCGTGTCCTGGGGTACCAACGATTCCGCGTTGTTCTTCGCGAAGCAATTGATGTCCAGCGGTTCCAATCGCAACGAAACCGACTTCAAGGACGCCGCGTTCGACGCCGCCACCGCGAAAGCCTTGGCCGCGCCGAGTGACTCGGAGTACGCGCGGGCCAGCCGTGAGCTCCAGCAGATCGAGTACGACCGCGGCGGCTACCTGGTCTGGGGGATGGCCGATGGCATCGATATCGCCGCCGCCCGGGTCAACGACCTGCCCACGCTCGGCGGCTATGCCCGGGTACAGCTGGAACGAGCCTGGCTGGCAGGGTGATGTCGTTCGCCCGCCTGTTCGTGCGCCGGATCGTCCTGTTGGTCGCACTGCTCGCCACGGTTTTCGTGGTGGTAGACCTGCTGCCCGGCAACACGGCACGGGCGGTGCTCGGCCGGGACGCGACACCGGAGCTGGTCGCGGCGAAGGAACACGAACTGGGACTGGATCGGCCACTGCCAGCCCGTTTCTGGGACTGGATCGTCGGTGTCGCCACCGGCGATTTCGGCCATACCGCGCGCGGCCGCTCGATCAACGAGCTGCTCGCCGACAAGTTTCCGCCGACGCTGCTGCTCGGCGGGCTCGCGCTGGTGGCCACGGTGATCGTGTCACTGCTGCTCGGCGCGTGGTGGGCGACGCGGCAGAGTGCTGCCCTGAACCCGTTGCGCCCGAGCGCGTTCGGGCCGGCGGCCGGTCCTGGGGCGGCGACCGATACGCCGGAACGGCACGGAAATGCCGCCTCGACCCGCCGCGGCGGGCTGATCGGAAGGTGCGCTGTATTGCTTCGGCACTGTGCGGAGCTGGCACGGCGGACCTTCGTACGCGCACTGCAGCCCGCCACCACGACGGCGGCCGCGATACCGGAGTTCGTCCTCGCGACACTGTTGATCCTGATCTTCGCGCTGGCCCTCGGCTGGTTGCCCGCCGTGACCGTCACGGGCCGGTCCGGATTTCCGGTGCGGGCCGACATGCTGGTGCTGCCGGTGCTCGCGCTGGCGATCCCGCAGATCGGCTGGAACACCCGGGTCGTGCGGGCCGCGCTGGTCGAGGCCGCGCGGGCACCGCACGTGGAAAGCGCGGTGCTGGACGGGATCGGCACCCGGGCGGTGCTGCTGCGCCACGTGCTGCCGTTCGCCCTGCCGACGATCGTGGCGAGCTTCGCGACCACCGTCGGCATGGTGCTCGGCGGCGCGCTGGTGGTCGAGACCATCTTCAACTACCCGGGTCTCGGCGCGGTGCTCGCCGGCTCGGTCGCCGACCGGGACGTGTCGATGGTCGCCGCGGTGGTGGCGTTGTCCGGCGTGGTCATCATGTGCGTGCTCGCGGTGGCCGACGGGATCCGCGCGTGGTCGTTGCGGGGGAGTCGATGAAAGAGCCGTCCACCTCAGGGATTTCCACCGGCCGCAGCCCCCGCCGGGCGAAGCTGCTGCGGCTGCTCACCGTGCTGCCCGCGGTGCTGGTGTCGGTGCTCGCGGTACTGGGTCCGGCGTTCGCGCCGCACGCCGCGCAAGCGCCGGTGGGTATTCCGTTCGGCGATCCGTCCGGGGACGCCTGGCTCGGCACCGATCGGATCGGCCGCGACGTGCTGAGCCAATTGCTCTATGGCGGTTGGGGTCTGCTGCTGCTCGCCGCGGTGATCGCGGTAGCGGTGACCGCGCTGTCCTGTGTGCTCGGCACGGTGGCAGCCCTGCGGCCGGGGATCGGCACGCTGATCGAACGCGCGACCGATTTCGTCATGCTGCTGCCCGCCGTGCTCGGCACCCTGCTCGTGCTCACCTCGTGGCCGGACGCGGGGGCCTACGGCCTGCTCGTCGTCGCTCTGCTGTTCGGCACGCCGTACTGCGCAAGGGTTTTCGCCGCCGCGGCCGCCGGGGTCGCCGCTTCCGGCTATGTCGAAGTCGCGCAGGCCAGCGGAGAAACTCTGGGGCACTTGGTTTTCCGGGAGGTGCTGCCCAACCTGCGGGAAGTGATCGCGGCACAGCTCGGCCTGCGTTTCGTCGAAGCCGTCTACCTCGTCAGCACCGCCTCCTTCCTGCAGCTTCCCACCACCCTCGGCGCGAGCAACTGGTCGGTGATGGTGCGCGAGAACGCCGCGGGCATGCTGCTGAATCCCTGGTCCGTCCTCGCGCCGAGTCTCGCGATCGCCATCCTCGCGGTGAGCGTGAACCTCGCCGTTTCGGCGTTCGGGAAAGGTCAGGACACATGAGCGCTTGCCGGTGGAACTGTGGTGCCACGGAACCGCGCGCCGATGCGTACTGGAAGGGGCGGACTCATGGCTGAGCGGGGACATAAAGCCGCCGTGCGGGATTCGGTGCTCGACGGTGGTCTCGGAGTCGATGGCGACAGCCGTAGCGCGGCGGAGTCGACCGACCGTCCTGCGGTGCCGAGCTGCCCGGTGCTGGTCGAGGGTTTGGCGGTGCACGGCCCGAACGGCCAGGAGTTGTTCGGACCACTGGACTTCCGGATCGAGGCGGGCAGCGTAGCGGCGCTGACCGGACCTTCCGGCGCGGGCAAGACCACATTGATGCGCGCTCTGCTCGGGGATCTGCCACGCGGTGCCTGGCGATCCGGCTCGGTCGTGGTGGCCGGTCACGAGGTGTTCGCCCTGCCTGCCGCGGCATTGCAGCGGTTCCGGCGGACGCACGTGGCCTACGTCGGGCAGGATCCGGGATCCGCGCTCAACCCGCTGATGCGCGTACACGGGCTGCTGCACGAGGTAGCCCCGCACGCCACGCGCGACTACCTGGTCGAAACGCTGGAACTCGTCGGCCTGTCCCCGGAACACCTGCGGCGCAGGGCGGCCGAACTCTCCGGCGGTCAGCAACGCCGAGTTGCCTTGGCCCGCGCTCTGATCCGGCACACCGACGTGCTGATCCTCGACGAACCGCTCGCCGGCCTGCACGGCGCCCTGCGCACCGACATCGCCCGGCTGCTGACCGAGGTCGCCGCCGACCGCTCCGTCGCCGTCCTGCTCTCCGGTCACGACACCGCCACCATCCATGCCGTCGCCGACCAGGTGATCGAACTCGGCAGCGTCGTCACCACCTTCGGTAGCCCGGACCGTCCCGTCACGGAAGTCCTGTTCTCTCCCAGCACAACCCCAGAGCCGGCCGAGGTACTCGAAGTGCCCGCACCGGATCGCGTTGGGCCTGGTTCGAAGCCGTTGTTGTTGCGCGGCAACGAAATCACCGCCGCGATAGCCGGACGGGAGGTGCTGACGGGCATCGATGTCGAGTTGGCGACCGGTGCGGCGCTGGCGGTCGTCGGGGCCTCGGGGGCCGGGAAGACCACGCTGGCACGGGTGATCGCGGGGCTGCATCGGACGGCGACAGGCACGCTCGAGCTGCACGGCGAGTCACTGCCGCTCGCCCACGGCGCGCGGAAATCACTCGGCAGCAAGGGCATTCAGCTGGTCACGCAGAATCCGCGATCCGCGCTGAATCCGCGGCGCACGGTCGCGCAAACCCTGGGCAGGCCGCTGCGTCGGATCGGCCGGGTGCCGAGACGTCAAGTGGCGCAGCATGTCACGGAGCTGCTGGCCGCGGTCGAACTGGCACCGGAACTGGCGCAACGCTATCCACACCAGCTCTCCGGCGGCCAGCGCCAACGGGTCGCGGTGGCCCGGGCGCTCGCCGCCGAACCCGCGGTGCTGCTCTGCGACGAGATCACCTCGGCGCTGGATCACGCGACCGCGGCCGCACTCATGGCGCTGCTGGATCGGATCCGGGCCGAGCGCGCCATGGGGCTGTTGGTGATCAGTCACGACATGGCGTTGGTCACCGCGCACTGCCCGCGCCTGGTGGTGCTCGACCACGGCCGGATAGTCGAGTCCGGCGAGACGGCGACGGTCCTGGGCGCCCCGGCCCATCAGGCCACCCGAGACCTGCTGCGCTGACCGCGCTCCCGGCCCGGTCTGTGTGCACCGCACGGAAGCGTCGGCGCAGAAACTCGATGACCAGGCGATTCCTCGACTTGCTCCGCCAGATCTGGATGATGGATGGGGTGCTCCTGAAGAAGACCGGCGCTGTGGTCGCCGCCATGGTGACCCTCGTGCTCGCCGGTTGTGGGATCGATCGTGATCTCACCCCGATCCCCGAGGGCATTCCGCCCGGCCCCGGCACACCGCTGCCGCTGATCGATATCGACGGCCCCGGCCGCACCGCGCTACAACTGCGCGGGTGGGCCGAGGAGCAGGCGGACCGGATGGCGATCCCGCCGGTGGCGCTGGAGGCGTACGGCTATGCCGCGGCGGTGCTCGCGCGGTCGAAGCCGGAGTGCGGCATCGCCTGGACCACCCTCGCGGGCATCGCGAGTGTGGAGAGCAAGCACGGCACCCATCGCGGTTCGCGCATCGACGCCGATGGCGTGGTCCGGCCGCCGATCATCGGCATCCCGCTGGACGGTGCGCCCGGCGTCGCCCTGGTCAAGGACACCGACGGCGGCAAGATGGACGGCGATCCGGAGTTCGATCGCGCGATCGGCCCGCTGCAGTTCATTCCGGAAACCTGGAAGCGCTGGGGTGTCGACGCCAACGGCGACGGAGTGGCCGATCCGCAGAACATCGACGACGCGGCGCTCACCGCAGCCCGCTACCTGTGCGCCAGCGGCGGCGATCTCACCTCCGAGCACGGCTGGCAGCAAGCGCTGCTCACCTACAACCAGTCCACCAGTTATCTGCTCACCGTGCGCGACCGGGCCGCGGCCTACAGCGTCGGCCGGCGGGTGTGACCTGGTCCATCGGAGTGCCGGTTACCCGCCCAGCGCGCCGGACGCTAGGCTCGCAGCGCACGGCAATTCCCCTGAGACCTACCGTGCCTGTAGCCGAAGGAGTGTCGTTTTCGTGGCCATCATCGAACAGGTCGGAGCTCGTGAGATCCTGGATTCTCGCGGAAACCCCACTGTCGAGGTCGAGATCGCCCTCGACGACGGCACCTTGACCCGGGCGGCGGTGCCCTCCGGCGCGTCCACCGGCGAACACGAGGCCGTGGAACTGCGTGACGGTGGTGACCGCTACGGCGGCAAGGGCGTGCGCAAGGCGGTCGAGGGTGTGCTCGACGAGATCGCGCCGGCCGTGATCGGCCTGGACGCGGTCGAGCAGCGCACCGTGGACCAGGTCCTGCTCGACCTGGACGGCACCCCGGACAAGTCCCGTCTCGGTGCGAACGCGCTGCTCGGCGTCTCGCTGGCGGTGGCCCGTGCCGCCGCCGAGTCCTCGGGCCTGGAGCTGTTCCGCTACCTCGGTGGCCCGAACGCGCATGTGCTCCCCGTGCCGATGATGAACATCCTCAACGGTGGCGCGCACGCCGACACCAGCGTCGACGTCCAGGAATTCATGGTCGCCCCGATCGGCGCGCCCACCTTCAAGGAGGCGCTGCGCTGGGGTGCCGAGGTGTACCACGCGCTGAAGGCCGAACTGAAGGCCAAGGGCCTGGCCACCGGCCTCGGCGACGAGGGCGGCTTCGCGCCCGACGTGGCGGGCACCCGTGAGGCGCTCGACCTGATCAGCTCCGCCATCGGCAAGACCGGCCTGAAGCTCGGCACCGATGTGGCGCTGGCGCTCGATGTCGCCGCCACCGAGTTCTACACCGCGGGTAGCGGTTACAAGTTCGAGGGCAGCGTACGCAGCGCCGCGGAGATGACCGCGTTCTACGCCGAACTGCTCGGCGCCTACCCGCTGGTCTCCATCGAAGACCCGCTGTCGGAAGACGATTGGGACGGCTGGGTCGCGCTCACCGACGAGATCGGCGACAAGATCCAGATCGTCGGCGACGACCTGTTCGTCACCAACCCGGAGCGCCTCGAAGAGGGCATCGCCCGCGGCGCCGCGAACGCGCTGCTGGTGAAGGTGAACCAGATCGGCACGCTCACCGAGACATTGGACGCGGTGGAGCTCGCGCACCGCAACAACTACAAGACGATGATGAGCCACCGGTCCGGCGAGACCGAGGACACCACCATCGCCGACCTCGCGGTCGCGGTCGGCAGCGGCCAGATCAAGACCGGTGCCCCGGCGCGCAGCGAGCGGGTCGCCAAGTACAACCAGCTGCTGCGCATCGAGGATGCGCTGGGCGATTCGGCCCGCTACGCCGGGGACGCCGCGTTCCCGCGTTTCGCCTTCGAGGGTTAGTCACACAGGGGTTCGCTATGACGGAGCGACGTGCGCGTGGAACCAGTCCAGCCGGGCGTGGGGACCGCCGCACGTCGCGTGCCGCCCGCTCGCGGCCCAAGGCCGGGTCCGACACCGAAACGGCGGCCCGGCCTGCCGCGGCCAAACGGGCCGCGCGCCGGCGCTCCGACGACAAGTCGGCGAAGCCGAAGAAGGTGGCGGCCCGCGCCGCCGAACACGGCGCGGACAAGCATGAACGCACCATCCTCGGCCTATCCACCGGCAAAGCGGTGGTGCTGGCGATCGTGGTGTGCGCGCTGGCGCTGACCCTGGCCGTGCCGATGCGCACGTACTTCACCCAGCGGGCCGAGGCCGCCCAATTGGCGCAGCAGCGCAGGGAATTGGAGGCCGATCTGGCGCGACTGCGCGATCGCCGTGCGCAGCAACAGGATCCGGCCTACATCCGGTCCGAGGCCCGCGACCGGCTGCGGCTGGTACTGCCCGGCGAAACCCCCTACATCGTGCAGGTGCCCGGCATGGAAGCCGCGGCCCCGCCCACCGCGGTGACCAAGTCCAAGGAACCTGATCCCTGGTACACCGAACTGTGGCACAGCATTTCCGAACCGCAACCCGTTCCCGAGGCCGCTCCGGCGCCGCCGCCGGGACCGCCCGCCGCGCCCCCGCCAGGACCGGAAGGACCCAGGTGACAGCACCGAACGACCAGGATCTCGCGATCATCGCCCGCCAGCTCGGCCGCGAACCACGCGGCGTGCTCGCCGTGGCCTATCGCACCCCGGACGGGATCCCGGCCGTCGTGAAAACCGCGCCGCGGCTGCCCGACGGCACGCCGTTTCCGACCCTCTACTACCTGACCGACCCGCGGCTCACCGCGGAGGCGAGCAGGCAGGAATCCGCGGGCGTGATGCGGGAGATGACCGAGCGCCTCGGCACCGACCCGGCGCTGGCCGCCGCCTACCGCGCCGCACACGAGAGCTATCTGGCCGAGCGCGACGAGATCGAGTCGCTCGGTACCGATTTCACCGGCGGCGGGATGCCGGAGCGAGTGAAATGCTTGCACGTGCTGATCGCGCACGCGCTGGCCAAGGGGCCGGGCGTGAACCCGTTCGGCGACGAGGCGGTGGCGCTGGCCGCCGACAACGGATTGCGCGGCACCGCGATTCCGGCCGACTGGCCGAAGTACGAGCGCGCGGGCAGCCAGGAAGACGGGGCGCGAGCATGACCGATCGGGTAGCCGCTGTCGATTGCGGCACCAACTCCATCCGACTGTTGATCGCCGATGTACTCGGCGACGGACGGCTGGCCGATGTGCACCGCGAGATGCGCATCGTGCGGCTGGGGCAGGGCGTCGACGCGACCGGTGCGCTGGCACCGGAGGCGATCGAGCGAACCCGGGTCGCGCTCGCGGACTACGCGACGTTGATGCGCGAGGCGGGCGTCGGCCGGGTGCGGATGGTGGCCACCTCCGCCACCAGGGACGCGGCGAACCGGGAAGACTTCTTCGCCATGGCCCGAGCCGAACTCGGCACCGTGGTGCCCGGCGCGGAGGCCGAGGTGATCACCGGCGACGAGGAGGCCCGCCTTTCGTTCCGCGGCGCCATCGGCGAGCTCTCCAGCGCCGCAGGGCCGTTCGTGGTCGTCGATCTCGGCGGCGGTTCGACCGAGCTGGTGTTCGGCGACAGCGCGGGGGTGCAGGCGGCGTTCTCGGCCGATATCGGCTGTGTCCGGATCACCGAACGCTGTCTGCCCGGCAATCCGCCCACCGCCGAACAGGTCGGCGCGGCACGGGAATTCGCGGCCGAACGGTTGGCGGAAGCCTTCGCCCGGGTGCCGATCGAGGGTGCGCACACCTGGGTGGGCGTGGCGGGCACCATGACCACGATCGCCGCCGTGGCGCTAGACCTCCCCGAATACGATTCGGAGCGAGTGCATCTCACCCGCCTCGAACTGAATGACCTACGCGCCGTGTGTGATCGGCTGATCGGGATGACACACGACGAGCGCGCCGCCTTGGGCCCCATGCATCCGGGCCGGGTCGACGTGATCGGCGGCGGTGCCGTCATCGCCGAGGTCCTGGCCGACGAACTGTCCCGTCGCGCAAGCATTTCCGAGCTCGTCGTGAGCGAGCACGACATCCTCGACGGGATCGCCCTCTCGATCGCCTGAGCCAGGTCTAGGTCTTCCGGTCGTTTTCGCGTGCCCGGCCGACCACGAGGTCGGCGAGCCGGGACAGCGATTCCTTGTTGCGCGGAACCAGTCCCAGCGCCTGGACGGCGCCGGGAATCAACGCGGCCGGGCCGCTGATCGCCCGTTCGGCCATGCTGATCCGGGTGCGGTCGGGGCCGATCTCGGTCAGTTCCAACCGAATCCAGGCCGAGCCGGCCGGCCACAGCCTCGCCTCGAGCTCGATCATCCGCGGCGGATCGACGTCGCGGACCTTGGTGGTGTCGGACATGGTCAGCGGCCAGGGGCCGACGCTGTGATGTATGCGGGTGCCGACCGCGGGCCACCCCGGATCGACATTGCGGATATGCGAGGCGCCGACCACCCAGAGTGCGTACAGCCAGCCGTCGGCCAGTACCGCGAACGTGTCCTCGGCCGAGGCGGACACTGTGATCTCGACAGGTTCCATCTGCACGTCACTTTCGTCGTCGGGGCGGGCCGGGCGCTACTCGCCATCGTGCCCCGCTGGTTCCGGCATGCCCAGTGGCGGCGGCGGAAAACGACGGCGGGGCGGGCCCGCGTCTTCGTGGGATCTACTATCAGAATGCGCTTCGATTCTGATCATTGCAGGATTGAGCGATACAAATTCGGCATAACACGGCGACGACACCTCGATGTTCGACTGGGGATGGTGAATTTCGTGTGTGGATGCCCACAATTCGCCTCAAACATGGGATGGTCGGAGGATGTCGGAAGCAACAACCGCCGAACAGGTGACCCCGGGACGAACAGTCTTCGGTCACCCGATCGGCTTGACGAACTTGTTCGGCGTGGAGCTCTGGGAGCGATTCTCCTACTACGGGATGGTCACCATCCTCGGCTACTACCTGTACTACTCCACGACCGAAGGCGGGCTCGGGCTCGCGAAGAGCACCGGAGTCGGCATCGTCGGCGCCTACGGCGGGCTGGTCTATCTGTCCACCGTGCTGGGCGGCTGGATCGCCGACCGGGTACTGGGCATGGAGCGGACGGTCTTCTACGGCGGCGTCGTGGTGGTCGCGGGGCATCTCGCGCTGGCGGTGCTGCCGGGACTGACCGGCGTCGGTGTGGGCCTGGTGCTGGTCGCGCTGGGCAGCGGCGCGCTGAAAGCCAACGCGTCCTCGCTGCTCGGCACGCTGTATCCGAAGGGTGATGCCCGCGCGGACGGCGGATTCACGCTGTTCTACCTCGGCATCAACCTCGGCGCGTTCATCGGCCCGCTGCTCACCGGTGTGCTGCAGACCCGCCTGGGTTTCCACTACGGATTCGGCGCCGCCGCGATCGGCATGACCCTGGGTCTGGTCCAGTACGTGGTGTTCCGGCGCAACCTCGGCACGCACGGCCGTGAGGTGCCGAACCCGTTGCCGCGCAACGCGATCGCCCCGGTACTCGGTGCGGTGGCCGGCGCCGCGGTGATCGTCGCGGTGGTGTGGGCGACCGGCCTGGTGACGCTGGACAACCTGCCCGACGCGACCACCATCGTGATCGCCGTGGCCTCGGTCGTCTACTTCGTGGTCATGCTGACCCACGCCAAGGTGACACCGGTCGAGCGCAGCCGGGTGCGCGCGTTCATTCCGCTGTTCATCGCCAACGCGGTGTTCTGGTCGCTGTTCCAGCAGATCTTCACGGTGCTCGCGGTGTACTCCGACGAACGGATGAACTGGAGCATCTTCGGCTGGACCGCTCCCTCGAACTGGATCGGTTCGGTCGAGCCGGTCTGGATCATCACCCTGTCGCCGCTGTTCGCCATCCTGTGGACCAAGCTCGGTTCCCGCGCCCCGAGCACGCCGCGCAAGTTCGCGCTCGGCGTGATCGGCATGGGCCTGGCGTTCCTGTTGTTCGTGCCGCTGGCCGGTTTCAGCGGCGCGACGGTGCCCGCGCTGCTCGTGCTCGTCGTCATGGGCGGCTTCGCCGTCTCGGAGCTGCTGCTCTCACCGATCGGACTTGCGGTCACCACCCAGCTCGCACCGGAAGCTTTCCGGGCCCAGATGATGGCGCTGTACTTTTTCTCGGTTGGCATCGGTACATCCATGTCGGGTACTTTGGCTCGGTTCTATGACCAAGACCACGAAGTCGCCTACTTCGGCATCATCGGCGCCGTCGCGGTGTGCGCCGGAGTCATCGTGGCCGCCATCGCGCCGCGGATCAGTCGGCACATGGCAGGCGTGCACTAGCCCCGAGCGGGCATAGAACCAGCTAGACAGTAAGACCAGAGGTAGAGGAGAACGTGTGGCGATCCGCAAGCCGGACGGCGCAATCGGACAGCAGGCCAGATGGGGTGGCCTGTTCCGGACCAAATCCGTCGAGCAATCGATCAAGGACACCGACGAGCCCGACTCCAAGCTCCGCAAGGACCTGACCGCATGGGACCTCACCGTCTTCGGCGTGGCGGTGGTGATCGGCGCGGGCATCTTCACCCTCACCGCGCGGACCGCGGGCAACGTCGCCGGACCGTCGGTGTCGCTGGCGTTCGTCTTCGCGGCGATCGCCTGCGGTCTCACCGCGCTCTGCTACGCCGAGTTCGCCTCGACGGTGCCGGTGGCGGGCAGCGCGTACACCTTCTCCTACGCCACCTTCGGTGAACTCGTCGCATGGATCATCGGCTGGGACCTGATCCTCGAGTTCGCGCTCGCCACCTCGGTGGTGGCCAAGGGCTGGTCGCAGTACCTCGGCGAGGTAATGGGCACGACGCCGATCGTGCACCTCGGTTCGGTGTCGTTCGACTGGGGCGCCGTGCTGCTGATCGCGGTGCTCGGCGTGCTGCTCGCCACCGGGACCAAGGTCTCGTCCCGGGTGTCGGCCGTGGCGGTCGCGATCAAGCTGAGCGTGATCGCGCTGGTGCTGATCGTCGGCGTCACCTACTTCAAGTCGGAGAACCTGACGCCTTACGTGCCGCCGTCCCAGCCGGGGGCGGAGGGCGAGGGCCTGCGCCAGTCGCTGTTCTCCTTCCTGACCGGCGCCGGGCACAGCACGTTCGGCTGGTACGGCCTGCTCGCCGCGGCCAGCCTGGTGTTCTTCGCGTTCATCGGTTTCGACGTCGTCGCGACCACCGCCGAAGAAACCAAGAACCCGCAGAAGGCGGTGCCGCGCGGCATCCTCGGCTCGCTGCTCATCGTCACCATCCTCTACGTCGCGGTCTCGCTGGTGCTCACCGGCATGGTGTCCTACACCGAGCTGTCCGGTGAGAACGCCACCCTGGCAACGGCTTTCGCGATCCACGGCGATACCTGGGTGAAGAACATCATCTCCGTCGGCGCCCTCGCCGGGCTCACCACCGTGGTCATGGTGATGTTCCTCGGGCAGACCCGCGTGCTGTTCGCGATGTCGCGCGACGGACTGATGCCGCGCAAGCTGGCGCACACCGGCAGCAAGGGCACGCCGGTGCGGATCACCGCGATCGTCGGCGTGGTCTGCGCGGTGCTGGCCGGCTTCGTCGACTTCGGCACACTCGAGGAAATGGTCAACATCGGCACGCTGTTCGCGTTCGTGCTGGTCTCGATCGGCGTGCTCGTGCTGCGGCGCACCCGGCCCGACCTGCCGCGCGGCTTCCGCGTCCCGCTGGTTCCGGTGATCCCGGTGCTCGCCGTGCTGGCCTGCCTGTGGCTGATGCTGAACCTGTCCGTGGAGACCTGGCTGCGGTTCCTCGTCTGGATGGCGCTGGGCTTCGTCATCTATTTCGCCTACAGCCGCAGGCACTCCCTGCTCGGCAACCCGCCTGCCGAATAGTCCGCCGAGTGGCACGGGCGCCGCGCCCGTGCCACTCCACGACTGGCGAACAAGTAGCGTGACACGGGTGTCGCAGCGGGAGCTCGTAGTGCTCGGTACCGCCAGCCAGGTGCCGACGAAGCAGCGCAATCACAACGGGTATCTGCTGCGCTGGGACGACGAAGGGGTGCTGTTCGACCCGGGCGAGGGGACGCAGCGGCAGATGACCTACGCCGGTGTCTCGGCCACCGACCTCACCCGGATCGCGATCACGCACTTCCACGGTGATCACAGCCTCGGGCTGGCCGGGGTGGTGCAGCGAATCAATCTCGACCGGGTGCCGCATCCGGTGGACGTGTGCTTCCCTGCCTCCGGGACCGAGTATTACGACCGTCTCGTCAACGCCACCTCCTACTATCACCGGGCCGAGTTGCGGCCGCGTCCGATCGAACGGGCCGGTGCCGTCGACTTTCCCGGCGCGCCCTTCGCGGTCACGGCGGTGCCGCTCGCGCACCCCGTCGACACCTTCGGCTATCGGCTCACCGAGCCGGACGGCCGGCGCATTCTGCCCGCTCGACTCCAGCACCTCGGGCTGCGCGGACCCGTCATCGCGCGGCTGCAACAGCAGGGCAGCATCGAATCGGCCGGGCGCACCGTGACTCTCGACGAGGCCAGCGAGCCGCGCCGGGGTCAGAGCTTCGCCTTCGTGATGGACACCGGGCTCTGCGACGGCGTCTACGAGCTCGCCGCCGACACCGACATGCTCGTCATCGAGGCCACCTTCCTCGACGCCGACGCGCGGCTCGCCGCCGAATACGGCCACCTCACCGCAGGCCAGGCCGCCCGGGTCGCCGCCGCGGCGGGCGCGCACACCCTGGTGCTCACCCACTTCTCCCAGCGCTACCGTGACCTGTCCGTCCATCTGGCCGAGGCCCGAGCCCACTTCTCCGGCCTGATCCACATCGCCACCGACCTCGCCCGCATCCCCTTACCGGCGCGTCGGTAAGCCCACTGGACAGCACCCGCCCGCACCGACCCCGCTGACCCGCTTTCGTGCCGCCCCCCCAAACCGGTTCGCAACCATGCCTTTTCAGAGCAACCGGTCGGCACGCCCTTGGTCAACTGCCCGACTTCTCCGTCCCCATACTCGACAATTTGCCCATCTTCAACCCTCAGAATTCCGGTACAACCGTACGACTCGGTAGTCTGTCCCGGACGGCCCCCATAGCCCAATTGGCAGAGGCAGCGGACTTAAAATCCGCCCAGTGTCGGTTCGAGTCCGACTGGGGGCACAGACAGCATCGACACAATTACTGCTGCCCGTGGCCTGCGGAGGTGGCTCCTGCTCGGTGTTCTCGTTGGCTATAGCCGCCACCGCTCCTGCGACCTGGGGCAGCCCGTCTTCGGGCAGCTTGATGGTGATGGTGACGCGGTCGCCGTCGTCGTGGAGGCGGATGTTGAGTTGCGTGACTTCGAACAGCCTTCGCAGCAGCGGCTCTGGGGCTTTGACGAGGTTGAGGGTCAGGTAGGGCAGTGCATCGAGCAGCGCGGTGTCTGCGGGGGCGGCTCGATGTGGCGTGGCGGGGTCGGTGGTGTCGAGTAGGGCAATGGTGGCTACGGCGTTGGCCTTTTGGGTCTCCAGGTCGTTGAAGGTGCCGCGCAGGGCCTTCGTGAAGGCGTCGTCTGGCTCGCCGTCCTGAGCTTGCCGTAGCACGGCGTCCTGGCGTCGTGCGATGTCCTCGATGATGCGCTGGAGCCTTTGTTGCTCGGTATGTCGTTGTCGTGCTGCACGGTCGTCGACTTCAGTGAGATCGGCTGCTAGAAGGTCGCGGCGTTGTTCGCCGAAGACGCGGTCGGCGAAGAATTTGGAAACGGCGTCAAGAACGGCATCCTCACGGATGTACACCGTTTTCGGGTGTCCCGCGTACTTGTCGGGACGTCCTCGATTGTTGCCGGTCGGCCAGCAGAGGTAGTAAGTGTCACCGTGGCGTGTGGTGCCGAACATCCGCCTGTTGCATCCGTGCAAGAGCATGCCCCGGAACACGTAGGTCCGCTTGGTTTTTGGGTGGGTGTTCTTCTCATGGCCCTCACGAGAACCGCGTCGGGATTGCCGGCGAGCCGCCAGCTCGTCGTACAACGTTCCTTGCCAGGGGGCTCTGGTGGTGGATACCTGGTTGGATCGGTGTTCAAGCGTTCGGCAATCGTTTCGTAGCCCAAACCCTCGTGGTATCGCCAGAGCGCGATCTGAGTCACGGTTCCAGCTCGTGTCCCATCGGGCTCCAGCCGAGTCTTGGTGTGCCCTTTCGTAGCTTTGGTGGGATTGGGGTGGCGGAAAGACTTCGCCACGCCACGCCCTACGCGACGGCCGGCAGATACGGCGAGGCCAGGGCTACAGCCTGCACGTCACCGCACCACCACACATCCACCAGGCACTGCTGGCCGCCGCCGAACCCCTCGCACGCAGCACCGCGGCCGCCGACCGCAAGGCATACCGGATCTACCGCGACCGCATCACCCAATAATCCCCCGGCCTGACCAGCACCCAGCGCGCAGAACCCGCCCTCTACCAGCGGGTTATGCCATATCCGCCCGAAATTCGGCCGATACTACGGCGACCCCGAACTCGCCCACCTCGACGTCGGCGACCTCACTACCGAGGACGAGGGCATCGTGGTCACCATCTGGTACGGCAAGACCGGAGCCCGCGAGGTCGCCGTCGGCCGCGGCACCCACCCCGACACCTGCCCGGTCCGCCGACCTCACCGACGGAGCATCCGGTTCCCTTCGTGTTTCGCCGTGGTGGTGGTAGGTCGGGGCTACTCTCCGGAGTCGTTGTGCTGCTGGCGCTCCCGGGCGCGCTTGGCTTGGAGGTCGCGGTACCACGGCTCGTATTCGGTACCGAGGCAGTCGTCGTGGAACCGCTCCGGCAGTGCCGTGCCAGGCTCGGAGGGTGCCGGACCGGCTGGCATCGCGGCTCGCTCGCGGTCCATCTCGGCGGACATGGCCATGGCCTGTGCGATCAGGTCGGGGTCTAGGGGCGGGAGCCCTCGGGTGAAGGTCTTACCGGCGATACGGACCGGTGTTTCGTTGTCATTGTCGCCGCTCACAAGGAATGCCTTTCGATTAGGAGACGCGCTCGACCATCGTGATAATCGTGCGCCCGGACACGAAGTCGTCGACGCGGTCGATTACGTCGAATTTGGTGCCGGACTTGAACACCACCTCAGCATTGCCGGGTGCGGAATAGGGGGTGATGTCCTTGCCGGTCTGGGACAGGATGCGCATCTCGACCGCGCCGTCGCGCTCGGTGGGGAATCCCCGCGGTGTGGAGCTGGTGAACGCGTCCTCGGTGACCGTGACCGGATTCTGCGGTGTACCCGGCCGATAGCGGGCGAGCACGTCAGGAGGCAGGTCGGTGATCCGAGTGACCGGCCCTTGGTGGTCGGGCAGTTTGTCCAGCGCCGAATTCAGTTCCCGCACACGGTCTTGCACCACTGGCGGGAGGTCGTCACCGTGGCGTAACCACCCGTTGAGTTGCTGATGCGCGGAGCCGGTGTAGTCGGCGATCGCGTCGCGGTCGACCTGATTCAGTGCCCGAGGCGCCGCGGCAGGGGCTTTCGCGGCATCGGTGCCCATTTCCTTGATGCGGCGCAGTTCCTTGGCATGCTGGGCCAGGGAGGTTTCGGTTTTGACCGAGCGCGCCATGCGCTTGGTCTTCCACAGCACGATGATCGCGCGCAGTGGCGCGGAGAACTTCGCGGCGATCTGCGCGGCCCGCGCCGCACCGAGCGCGGCACCGGCACCGAAGGTCACCGCTGAGGCCACGATGGATATCCCGGCGGTGATCGCGAGTTCTTTGAGTAGTTCGTCGCGCAACTCGGCGAGCGTGTCGCTCAGCTCGCGGCGTAGATCGTCGAGTCCGGCCCGGTGCTCGGTGCACGAACGCGACAACTCTGCACACGCGGCGATCGTGTTCGCCGACGACCCGGCCAGGATGTCGAGATCGTGAGCGATGAAGGCGACCTCGGGCGCGGTGATCTGGTTGTCGAATTCGCCTGCGACGCGGCGCAGCAGATCGGGAAATCCCGCGATGTCGCCAGCGGCCGCGACCGCGGCCCAGCCGTTGGCGGCGTTCTGCAGCTTGGTGGTGTCGCCGTCGGGCACGGTCAGCCCTATCTTCTCCACCAGTCCCAGCCCGGAGGCGACCAGCCCTTGACCGTCGCCACCGGCGGAGGGCAGCGGGAATGGGCATGCACCCACCCACGCGGGGATGGCGGGTGGGCGGGCGGGCACGGGCCCGGCGTCCTTGGTGGCGGTGTGCTCGGCCACCGCGTAGATGTATCCGGCCTCCTGAAGCAGACGCGCGTAGTTCAGGGCCGCCTCGGCGACGTCGGTCGCCAGCCGCAGCACCTCACCGGTGCGGGAGTCGTACGTGGTGGCCCAGGCGCGGGCCTCCTCGTAGGAACCGCACATGTTGGCGCAGTTCCACAGCGAGGTCTTCCACTGGGACTCGATCGCCGCAAACCACGCCTGTGCCCCGCCCGCCAGCGCGGTGGCGGCTTGATAGTAGACGTCGGTCTCGATTTTCAGCTGGGTCATGAGGGGTCGTTCACCGCCCGAACATGCGCAAGTTCGCGGCAATACCGTCGCTGTAAGCGGTGTGCGCTGTCGCCGCGGCCGCACGCATGGCGGCGATACCCTCACGCACGTCGGTGGCCCCGGTCTGCCATTTCGCGTGCGCTTCGGCGTGTGCGGTCGCCGCGGCGCCACTCCACTCGCGGTGTATGGCGGCGACTCGCTGATCGACGCCGTTCAGCGAGTCCTCGACGAACCCCTGCAGACCGGCAATACGAGCGGTCACCGCGTCCAGGTGGACCAGGTCCACCGTGTAACTCTGCCCGCCGCTCACGGCAGATCCAGCGAACTCGATTGCACGGCAAGAGTTTCCGCGCGGCGAGTGTCGCTGGCATCGATCTCGGCGACGTAGACTCCCAGCAGCGCGCCGACATCGTGCAGTGCCCGGAGCACCTCGAGCGCGCCAGTGCGGGTCTCCTCCCACCCCGCCAGATAGGCGTCGGCGGCCGCACCCGACCAACTCGACATCAGCCCGGCAACTTCCGTATCAGCCGAGCGGACACCATCGATGAGCGCCTGAGCGGTCTGTTGGACGTACTGCCCCGCGTCGGTGACATCGGCCGGCACCAGCCCAATCTCGGCTGTGGACTTGTCTGTCATCCCTGAACCCCCGCGTAGTCCTCGCCATCCCCAAACTGCCTCAACGATACTCAGCCTCCAGCGCCACGAGCACATGGTCGCAGAAAGCCACCGACAAGCCCAGCGAGCATCGTTCGATGGCCCGGCTGGAAAGTTCGGCTCCTCACCGCCGGTGGTGTCGTGGTCACCAACCGCGCTGGAACCGACCCAGGCCGAAATCGCCTGCGCGCGGTGCCTCTGCGTTGGGGAAGGTGGTCAGGGTTCGATGAAGTGACCGAGGAGCGGCAGAGTCCTCATCGTTTTCGCGTGGGTCGGGGATTGCAGGCGCCGATGCGTTGCCGCACGGTCGCCTGTGCCCGGAATCGCCTTCCACAACCTTTGTCGGCACCAGCAGTTCGGCTGACTGTGACATGAACTACAGCACCTTTCGATGCGCATGAGTTGCCGACTGCCTTGTAATCAGGTCGACTCGGCAGTGGACGACACTGCAAACGTTCGGGGGCACTATGCAGGAGCATGGACCTCACCACAGTCCGCGCGGACCGATAGTCGAGCGAGGCTCATCGGAAGCGAGGTTGCTGTTTCCGGTGGAGCCGGTCGCACTGCGTGACCTTGCTCAACGTGCGGGGTTGGGTTTCTCGGATGTCGTGGCGTTGACAGAGATCCCGTCGACGACGCTCAACCGGTTATGGAAGGACCCGTCCTGGGTGACGCGGTCGACGGGCGCGACGCTGCAGCTGTTACTCGATGTCGTGCCGGCGTTGTCGGTGTACGTGGAGGGTCGGGGGTTCACCTCGCGAGTCGAGCAGCACTTGCGTGTGCTCGCCACTTCGGGAGTCTCTGTTCGTTTGCCTGCGCGTGTCGATGGTCCGGATGTCGCCGCGTTGAGCAATGCGCTCGGTGTGGCCGCCGCAGTGGTCAACGGACACGCGGCCGATCTGCGGCGGCGTTTGGCCCTGGGGTGGAGTCTGGGCCACGACCGGTTCATCGATGCGGTGTTCGCGACCGGCCCCGATGCGTTGGCCGAGGCTGGCGGGACGATGCTCGTCGATGCCTGCGGGATGTGGCTGGCCGAGCAGCCGTCGACAACCTCGGTGGCGGACATGGTCGGTCATGGCGTCCTCGCTCATAAGATCGCCAAGTACGGTGCGGCCGATACCGGGGCGACGGAGGGGCCACCGCGAGACATCCGCGCGGCCTTCGTCCGCCGCAGCTTGACCATCGGCGCCGTACTTCGTGACGACGATCTCGACGTGGTCCACCGATATCACCATGAGGTCCAGGCCAACCCGACGGTGGTGCGCAACGAAGGCTGGTCGTTGCTCACCTTCGACAGCGGCCAACGATTGCCGGCCGACTTCTCCCTGCCCGCGGTAACACCCCGGATCTACGCGGCGCTGGTCCACGACGCCGCCACCCTCAACGACGCCTATCTTGGTTACCTGATCACCACCGCTCTGCCAACACTGGCGGCGATCCAGCCGCCATCACCCGCGATGCGATCGCGCCTGGCCACCGTCTTCAAGGAGCGTTTGTCGGCAGGGATCGAGGATCCTAGGCTGCGCGATGACGCCGGCGCACTGTACCGACGACTCAAGGGCTGAGCGCCCAGGGAGAAAGGACGTCTTCGCATGCTCGGTGACGGGCCGATTACGCGAGCCTACGACCTCAACGCCGAGTACTGGATCTCGATGATCCGCGCGGAGGCCGACCCCTATCAGACCCAGATCACCGATCCCGCGCTCCTGGACGCCGTCGCGCCGGTCACCGGCCTGGACGTGCTGGATGCCGGGTGCGGGGAAGGGTATCTGGCGCGCAGGTTGAGCGATCTGGGGGCCAGCAGTGTGGTGGGCGTTGACACCTGCCGTGCTTTCGTCGACGCCGCCGAGCAGGCCGCAACGCCGCGATGCCGCTTCATACACGCCGACGTCGCCCGGGTCCCGCTGCCCGACGCCAGCGTCGATGTCGTCGTCGCGAACCGGCTCCCGCACGCCCTGACCGATGCCGGCGCGCGCTACCACGAGTTCGCGCGTCTGTTGCGCCGCCGGGGCCGGTTGATCCTGCTCGGACAGCACCCATGCTTCTACAGTGCTCGCGCCGAACGAAGCCCTTCCTCGACCGGCGCGGTGCCGGTCGAGGACTACTTCCACGGGCGGATCGTGGAGCAGCATTTCGACGTGGCGTCCAAGGTCTCCCCCGCGGCCTCGGTGCAGAAGCTCTATTCCCTCGAGCAGTACATCGGCATGGTCACCGCGGCCGGGTTCGTGATCACCGGGATGCGGGAGCCGCGGCCGACATCGGCGCAGCTGGCCGAGGATCCGGCGTGGCGGAAGCGGTTCCAGCGCCCGCTGTTCCTGCTGGTCGAAGCCCGGCTCGACTGAGCCTTATACCAGAGGACCCACCCAGCATGCAAGAGGCTCCACCGAGATCGGTCGCGACGCTCACCACGTCGAGTGCCGCCGCCGGACGATAGTCCCTACCCGGCGCGATGCCGTTCCCAGCAAGCGGAAGGGTGGGGCCTTGAATAGCACCGCAGTGACCGCCGTCGCGGACTACGCGAGCACGTTCTCACGGATCGGCGACCAGATCGACGACGCCTGGCAGCGACGCAACTACGACCCGGAGGTCTTCCCCGAGATCGCCGAGGCCGCCGCCGCACGGGCACCCGCGATGGACCTCAGCGATCTGCTGATCCGCCACCACCAATATCTCGACCTGTCCTACAAGTTCTCCGACTTCGACGTACGGATCTTCTCCAACGACCGCTTCCGCATCGAAGTCCTGGTGTGGCTCGGCGGCTCCACGAGCATCCACCAGCACTCCTTCAGCGGCGCATTCGCAGTGCTTCGTGGTCGCAGCGTCCACGTCGAGTATGAATTCGCGCCGCGCACCGCGGTGCAGGACGAGCTGCTGATCGGCGATCTGCGGCTGCGCGGCTCAGAGATCCTCGAGGAGGGCGCTGTACGGCGGATCCACGCCGGCCCTCGCTTCATCCATGCCAACTTCCACATCACGCACCCGACCGTGACCATGGTGATCCGCACCCACCAGGATCGAGACAGCGGTGCGCAGTTGAACTACCTTCCCCCCTGCGTCGCGGTGGATCCCACACTGGATCGCGATCGGCGCACACGCCAGCGCCGCCTGGTCGAAGTGCTGGCACGCACCGGATCCCCGCATCTGCTGCGCCAAGGAGTGGAATCGCTGTGGCCAGCCCACCCGAGTGTGGCCGAAACCCTGGATTTCCTGAAGATGCCGGCCGTGGTGCGTGACCCCGATCTGTACGAACGATCCCTCGCCCGGGCCGCGGAACTGCATCCGGAGTTCGCCGAGGACCTGGCCGCAGTGTCACGAGAAGAGCTGCGACGGTTGAAGACACGATTGCTGCTGCCCAAGGTCACCTCGAACGACCAGCAGTTCTTCGTCGCCTTGATGCTGAACCTGTCGCGGTCCGAGGACATCTTGACGCATCTGGGCCGGGAGTTCGAGACCGAGACACCCGCCGACGCCGCGACACGACTGCTGGTCGATCTGTCCGCGGCGGGTCATCTCCCCCACATCCGCCTCGAGTCGCGAGATCACCTCCGCAACATCCTGTCCGGAGACACCCCGAAAGGCGATCACCCTGAACTGTCGGACATCACCGGCAACACGATATTGCAACCGCTGTTCTCCGGCGCGAAATAGCAGTGCGTCTGCTCGAGGCCCCTTGCTGGAGCGCGTAAAAGAGCGAACGTCGTCGTTCGTCTCGAACACGCTCTCCGTCCATGAAATGGTAACCCAAATGAAAGGAAATGCAATGTCCATTCAGTCGGATAAAGTCGTTCTCGGAATGCTCGACGAATTCCTGGCCCTCGAGGACTTCCTGGGCCCCGATCCGAAGTTCGGCTTCTAAGCACCTGGGATCGGAGAGGTGGGATGCGGCCGGCTGGTCGCACCCACCTCCTTCCCATCCAGGTCGAACCATGACCGTCAGCCACGAACTACGCCTGCTCGACCAGGAGCTCACCGCACACGCACCGGCGACCACCCGCACACGACATGCCGCTGCAGAGCCTCTACCGGGCCGGGTCGACGTCCTCATCCTGACCCGGGCCGCCGATCGGGAGGCGGACTTCCTCGTCATGGCACTGCGCGCGGTCGGCGTCGCGGTCCATCGTGTCGAGATCGACCACCCTCCCGCTCTGGAGGTCAGCCTCGCTGACGCAAGACCCGCGCTCCTGCTCGACGGCCAGCCGGTCGACCCGCACGTCGTGCTCCTGCGGTACTTCTCACCGGCAGCCACCGGCATCGCCGACGATGCGGTGACGCATGAATTCGTGCGCAATGAATGGCGCGCCTTCATCGATATTCTACGCGTCGTTTTCGACGGTAAAATATTGAACTCTGGTGCGACACCGGAGAGTATCGACGCCGTCACGCAATTGCTGACCGCCAAGCGATGTGGGTTCGAAATCCCCGCGACTCGGATCACGAATACATTCGATAACGTCTGCGGGTCGACAATTATAAAAACGGTGTCGACACACAATATCGAGCCTGCCCCGGGAACGCTCTACACGGTCAGTCCGGTGACCCTCGAACTCGACCACCGCCCGCTGCCACAACAGCTGGCACCGGTCGTGGCGCAGGCTCGCGTCCGCTCGAGCACCGAGGTCCGCGTGTACGTGGTCGATGACGCCGTTGTCGCCTATCGCGTGTCGCACTCCGATAGCGGCGATCGCTGGCGCGCCCCCTCCACCGTGCGCGTGACCTCCTACGATCTACCGCCTCGCCATCAGGAGAAGTTTCTCGCGCTGGCCTCGGCATGCGGGCTTGACTTGTGCGCCATCGACGCCTTCCTCGACGAGGACCGGGCCGTGTTCCTCGAGGTCAACCCGGTCTTCAATTGGATGTGGTATGAGGCGCGCGCCGACCAGAAAACCGTCAGCATGCACATCGTCACCGCGATCACCGAGCGCGTGATCCGCCGACGTGCACCCTATCTGCCCGGGAGTGCCACATGACCGACACGATCGACCACGGGCTCGCGACGATCGTCACCGACCCCGACACGTTCCGATCGGCGCACTGGCAGCAGGAACGCGCCACCGGAACCATCGCCGATCCGCGCACTGCCACCGTGCTCACCACCCGCGACATCGAACAGATACTGCTGTGCAGCGCGGTCCGGTTCCCCTACATCAAACTCAGCCGCACAGGCACGACGATCCCGGTCGGCAGCTACATCCGATCCCGCGACGCCGGCACCACCCCGGTCCCCGGCTTCATCGACCCCGCACGCACCGCCGAGCTCTACCGGCAGGGCGCCACGATCGTGCTCAACCGCCTGGAAGAGTGGTATCCGCCCGTCGCGCGGCTGTGCCACCAGGTCAGCCAGTCCTTCGACGCCACGTACGTGGAGGCGGGAGCTTTCCTCTCTCCCCCGGGCGCGCAAGCGTTGCCGCTGCACCGCGATTGCCAGGACCTGCTGATCCTCCAGCTCGAGGGCACCAAGAGCTGGGAAACCGAACAGCGTACTCCCGCCGGGGCATGGACCGAAGGCGCCGCCGATTCCCTCGCGCAGCCGCTGCACCCGCACACCCTGCGCGCCGGTGAATTCCTGTACCTGCCCCGCGGCGCCGCGCACCGGGCCTCCGCCGGAACCGACCACCACTCCCTGCACCTGACCCTCGGGGTGAACCGCCTCGACACCGTCTCGGTGAAGCGCCATTTCGACCTCGTCATCGACCGAGCACTCACCGAGATTGGGTTACCGTCGAGCGATGACGACGACGCGACCCTCCTCGCGCGGCTAGCGCAGAGGATGGCAAGCCGTACAGCCGATTCCCGCCCGCACACGCTCCGCGCGAACATCGACCCCGACCAGGCTCTGCTGACCGTCTCCGATTGGCGAACGACTGCATGAATGCACTCGATGCGAACAACGAATCCGCTGCGGCGATGTCGCCGTGGCGGCTGGTGGAGTTCCGGCTGCTGCTCGGCGGGCAGTTGGTGTCGCTGTTCGGTGACCGAGTGCTGGCGTTGGTGCTCGGCATCTGGGTCAAGGAACTCACCGGCAGCTCGGCCCTGGCTGGGCTGGTGTTCTTTGCCTACGGACTCCCCGTCCTGGCCGCCCCGCTGACCGGGTGGCTGGTCGACCGGTTCTCTCGCCGCACTGTCAGCATCACCGCCCAAGCCGCCGGCGCGGTCTACCTGTTGCCGCTGCTGCTGGTCGGCTCGGCAAGCCAGGTGTGGATCGTGTTCGCCGTCACCATCTGCTACGGCGCTGGCGGTGCGGTGTTCAACGCCGCCCGCGGCGCTCTGCTCGCCGACATGTTGCCTGCGCCGGTCCGCCCGCGCGCCAACGCGATCATCGTCAGCAGCGGCCAGGTGATGACGATCATCGGCCCGCTGATCGGTGCAGGCCTGTACTCCTGGCACGGCGCCACCACCGTCATCCTCATCGACATCGCCAGCTTCGCGCTTTCCGCGGCGCTGCTGTGGTTTCTGCCCGAACCCGACCGCGAGGCTCCGCCCAGCCAGAATCTGTTCACCGAATCGCTTGCGGGCCTGCGGTTCCTGCTGTCCACAACTGTGATGCTGCGGACCTCCCTCGCGCTGGCGATCTTGTTTGCGGCGATCGGTGTATTCGAGCCGGTCATCTTCCAGGTCGTTACCCTAGGGCTGGACAAGCCCGCCGCGTTCGTCAGCGTCCTGCTATTCACCCAAGGCATCGGCGCCGCGGTGCTGGGCGCGCTCACCGGCCGCCTCGTCGGCCGCCTGGGACCCCTGGCGGCGATGAAAATGGCCGCCGCTGGCTGCGCGGCATCCACCATCCTGTTCGCGGTCCCCTCGACACCGGTCGTCGTGTTCGCCTGCATCGCACTCGGTGGGGCGTTCGCGCTGCTGTCCGTCAGCGTCATGACCTACCTGCAGGACGTGGCACCGTCAGCGCAGCGTGGGCGGGTGATGGCTGCGGCGAACATGCTCATGATGCTGCCCCAAACCCTGTTCATCGCCATCGGTTCCGGGCTCGTCGCCGCCGCGCCCTTCCGGGCGATCATCCTCGGCATGACCTGCGCGGCCGCCGCGGCATTCCTTGTGGCCCCACGGCGGCAAAGCTTCGCGCCCTCGGACACCGATCCAAGCCTGCAGCGTCCAGGTTCGGATGTCACCCACTGAGCATGAGCGGACCGGAGGCTGTCTGGTGGATCGCCTCCGCCCAAATCCCGCACCCCTGAATACGAAACCCGAGCCCGCAGGCAGCTCCCACCATATTCATACCCATCAGCGCCACCGGATGGCGGATAGAACCCAACGAACGTTCGAGGCAACGTCGGACGCTCGGGCGTCGGCCCGGTGTGGCCCCCCGGGGTCAGTGGTCACTGGGTCCGAGCTGGGCGGCGGTGACCTCTCCGTGGACGACGGCGAGGCTGACGCCGACGCCGCGGGAGATCTCACGCAGGGACTGGCCTTCGGTGCGGCCGGCGAGGATGGCGCGGCGTTGTCGTCGTCAACGACCCGGGGCCGCCCGCCAGTGCGGCCTTGGCGGCGCGCGGATTCCAGGCCGTCGCGGGTCTTGCGGGAGATGTCGCGGCGCCGGTCCTCGGCCAGCGCGAGTGCCAGGTCCAGGATCAGGCTGCGCTCGGTGTGCTCGCCCGTGGCGATGCCCTTGAGGATCTTTGTAGGCCATCCCGCTCGTCCATCAGGGCGGATCGGTAGGTCGTTCGGCAGGTCCACGCTGGGTTTGTAGAGGCGAGGTCCGAGTTAGATCCCCAGTTGCGATCACCTGGTGACAGCGACGGAACGGTGTGAGACTCTGATCCCACATCAGCAATGAACTGGCTATTCGATTGCGGAGGGGGCAGTTGTGAGGCGTTCATGTGTGTCTAGTCGTTGGCAGCAACGACTAGGTCATCGAATTCCGTTGCGTGCTGGGATGGCTGGCGTCGCGGTGCTTCTACTGATGGCGGGGGCGCAATCCGGGACCGCGGACCCTACCGCCAGCCCGCCGCCTCCATCATCGTCGTCAACGCCGCCGAGCAGCACACCGGCAACACCTTCGTCATCACCGGGAAAGACCCCGCTGCCGACTACCCGCGCGCCGCAACCGTCCTCGCCCACAACACCTTTACCCTCGCCGACGACGTCGGCGCCTGCAGTCACGACCACACCCCCGCCGTCGAACACCTCGCCGGCGAGCTCGGGGTGTACTCCGGGTACCCGGGTGCAGGCGCCGGAGAAGTGGGAGCCGACCAGCAATCCGCAGTCAACTGTGGTGCCAGGGCGGATGCGCTCGGACTGCCAGCAGATCCCGGACGGATTCACCAAGGCACAAGCTGATAAGGCCGAGACGATGGAGGCGGCGCTCGCGGCTCGCCCGCAGCAACGTACGGCGCGTGCCGCGGAGGGGTGCCAGGTGTATTGGCCTGCGCCGTATGAGGTGTGTGGCGCGATCCGCGACAAGTACAACGAACTGGGTGGCCCGAGCTCGTTTCTGCTGTATCCGACCTCCAACGAGCTGACCAACCCCGACGGGGTTGCACCACGATGAATGTGCGGTCTCGATCTTTCCGCTCTTGGGGGATCGTAACGGGTCGGTACGTTTGATTCGTAGTCACATCGAGCGGGGACGAGGTGAAGGGGTCCAATGATGACATCGGGTACTGGCGAACAATCGAGGGGATCGGCCCGGTGCGCAGATGAGCCGCCGATACCGCTGGCCGGTCTTCGACTGGATGTGATTCGGTTGTGCGCGTGCATGTTTGACACTCCCGTGACCGAGTGCGAGTCCAGACCGGAGGCGGCTTAGGTTGTTCACGTGGTGGGGGGATCTGGTTTATCGGCTGCGGTTCGGGGTCATCGGTGTCGCGGTAGCGGGGCTGTTGGCGTTGGGTGCATACGGATTCGGGTTGGAGGATCATCTGGCCTCCGGTGGTCTGTTCGACCCCGGATCGGAGTCCTCGCAAGCCGGGCGACTAGCCGATGAGGCGTTCGGTCGCAACCATGACGTCGACGTGGCGCTGCTTTTTACCGCGCCGGAGGGTAAGACGGTCGATGATCCGGAGTTCGCCGGCACGGTCACCGATCATCTCAATAGCCTGCCGCGCGACTATCCCGACCAGATCACTGGGATCAACGCCGCGTATTGGCGGACCGAGACCGGCAAGGCCAGCGGCTCGGTCGCGGCGACCAAGGACCGCAGGCATGCGATCGCGTTGATCGCCATTCGCGGCGATACCGACACCGAGATGGTGCGCAACTATCGCAAGGTGAAAGACGTCTTCGCTATCCCTGGTGTCGAGGTGCAGGTCAGCGGGATACAAGCGATCGCAGGAACTTTGAACGATCGGATGTCCGACGATATCCGCCGGATGGAAGTCATCGCGCTGCCTGCGGTGGGGTTGTTGCTGTTCTTCATCTTCGGCGGGATCGTCGCCGCAGCCTTGCCCTTGACCATCGGCGTCCTGACGATGATCGGCTCGATGGGCATCATGCGGATCTTCACCAACTTCACCGAGGTCAACTCCTTCGTATCCTCGGTCGTGACGCTGATCGGGCTGGGTCTCGCGATCGACTACGGGCTGTTCATCGTGAGCAGATTCCGCGAAGAGATCGCCGAAGGCTATGACACGAGCGCAGCGGTCCGCCGCTCGGTGATGACCGCGGGCCGCACCGTGGTGTTCTCGGCGACGATGATCATCGCCAGCCTCGGCGGCATGCTGCTGTTCCCCCAGGGCTTCCTCAAATCCATGGCCTACGGCGCTATCACCACAGTGACACTGGCCGCGCTCACCGCAATCACCGTGCTGCCCGCGATCCTCGCTGTCCTCGGTAAACGAGTAGACGCATTGGGGCTCAAACGGTTCCGCAGGACCAAGACCGCCGAGGAGATCGAGAACAGCTTCTGGGGCCGTATGACGGTCTGGGTGATGAAGCACCCGATAAAGATCACCATCTCGATCTGCATCGCACTGGTTCTGCTGATCCTGCCGGTGCAGAATCTGCTCTTCGGTGGGCTCAGCGAAAAGTATCTGCCCCCTGACGATGAGGTCCGCCAGGCCAAAGAACAGATCGATACCTACTTCCCGATGCGCAGATCCGACCCGCTCGAGCTCGTCTTCGTCTCCGGTGACAGCAACGCGGTGGGGGCAGCGTGGAAACAAGCCAACCAAGCGCCCGGGCTCACCACCCCCTTCGAAGTACCGTCACGCGCCAACGATCGACCTGAGGTCTACCGCACCAAAGCAAGCGTGGTCGACATCAACGACGCAGGCAAGACGATCGACTACCTACGGTCCCTCGAACTGCCGGACGGGGTGAGGATGCTGGTCGGAGGGCTGCCCGCGATGCAGAAAGACAGCATCGATGCCCTGCTGGTTCGCATACCGTTCATGGTGGTGCTCGTCCTATTCGTCACCACCCTGTTGATGTTCCTGACTTTCGGCTCCCTGGTGCTCCCTATCAAGGCTGCTTTGATGAGCGCGCTCGGATTGGGTTCGACGCTGGGCATTTTGACCTGGATCTTCATCGACGGGCACGGCGCAGGACTGCTCAACTTCACCCCGCAACCGATCATGGCACCAGTACTGGTACTGATCATCGCGATCATCTACGGCTTGTCCACCGACTACGAGGTCTTCCTGCTGTCGAGAATGGTCGAAGCACGAGCACAAGGCGCTTCCACCACCGAGGCGGTGCGCATCGGGACCGCCCATACCGGGCGCATCATCACCGCAGCCGCGCTGATCCTGCTCGTCGTGACCGGTGCGTTCGCATTCTCCGATCTGGTGATGATGCAGTACATGGCCTACGGCATGATCGCCGCACTGTTCATCGACGCCACCATCCTGCGCATGCTGCTCGTGCCGGCCACGATGAAGCTGCTCGGCGACGACTGCTGGTGGGCACCTCCCTGGCTGAAGAAGATCCAACAGAAGATCGGCCTCGGTGAACCCATCCTCGAACACGAACATCCCGGCGGCGAAGTCGTCGACCTGGTCGAAACCACCCCCATCACCGATCCAGTCACCGAACAACTCACCACAGTCGGCGACGTGCGACCAACGATGAGTAAACCGATCTCCCACAACTCTCTACCGAGGATCGGACAACCTCGTGGGCACCGACTCCCGCGGCCACCTCGAACCTTTCACACCGACGACTCCGAAGCACCCACTCGCCCGATCGGCAAATGACCCCCGGACACCGGCAGGCCTGCGGCGCTGCGGCACAACATCTTTCGTCGCGAAAAGTGCGCCAGATCCTGAAACCACCGGCACCACACCTGTTGCGATCTGCTGCGGGACTGCCTCGACTAGTGGTGGTCGAGGCGTCGGGACTGTTGTCCGTGTATTCGTATAGTGGCCGAGGTCGGCGGCGTCGCTCACATCGGGCTTCTTCGACCGAAACCCGGCACTCGACCTCGCAGCGCCGATCCGATGAACCCGATGCGGGCCGAGGCGGGTGGATGCAGGGCGGCGGCGCGGGTGTATGACCATAGCCGTCAACTCATGCTGCCGCGCTCATGCGAATCGCCGTGGTGGCTTCCCGCGCTGCCTGGCACACCGACTTGCCCCGCATCCGTGCGGTGCGTAGGCCTGGAGCGATCGATCCCAGGATGTACGCGCTGCCGATGATGAGTTCGTCGAATAGCCTGCTGCCGGGGACTTTTCGGCCTTGACGGCGGCGGATGAGGGCCTCGAGGGTGTTGCCTGCCAGATTCGACAACGTAGTCGTGCGGATAACGGTGTCCAGGTCGCGGCGTTGCTGATCGGTGAACCGGGTCGCCAGGGTTCGTTCGAGATGCTCGCCCGCGGTGCCGAGCCCGGCCTCGGCGCGACTCTGCGCCCACATGACGGCGATCGCGTGGTCTTCGTCGATGGTGTCGGGATCCATGCCCGCGAACTCGGCCAGTTCACGGATTCCGGTTCCGGCGGCCAGGGCGGTCTCTTGATGAATGTAGGTGCAGAAGGCGCAGGCGTTGGCTGTGGACACTGCCAGCATCACCTCTTCACACAACTGTGGGTCCAGGCGTTGCTCGCCGAAGATCGCGCGTGCGTCGGCGCGGCGGCTGAGCAGAACCCGTACGTCGGCGAGGAGTCGAGGCAGGGTGTAGAAGCGTTTGCGGAATACCGCCGGGCCCGGCGTGAGCTGTTTGTTCGACGAAGACATCCGATTCTCCTTGTGCTGGTTGCTCGGTGATGTCACCTGGCAGATGCTGCGGGTGTGTCGAGTACGGGCTCCGGCGGTTCGAGATGCGCCCAGGGACTTGCGATTTCCAGTTGGGCGGCGAGTTGCAGGAGTAGGTATTCGCTACCGGGGCCGCCGATGAGTTGGGTGCCGAGCGGGAGCCCGTCGGGGGTGCGGTAGAGGGGGACGTTCATGGCGGGCCGGCCGGTGATATTGGCCAACTGGGTGAACGGGACGACCGCGAGGTTGGCGATCACGTGGTCGCGGAAGATCTTGTTGTGGGTGATCGGGCGGCCGGCGCCGACTGTCAGCAGTGGGGCGGCGATGAGCTTGAGCGCTGGCGGGGTCTCGAGTTGGCCGATCCGTGGTGCGGGTTCGGCGACGGTGGGGGTGAGGAGCAGGTCGTATTTCTCGTGGAAATCGGCGAGGGCTCGGGTGTAGTCGTTCCAGCGTTCGTAGGCGGCGACCAGCTCGTGGGCCGGGGTGGTTCGCCCGGCGGCGGCCAATACGCGTGTGTCGAAGGCGAAGTCTCGTTCGGCCGCGCCGGTGCGCCGGCGAATCTGGGCGACATCGGCGGCGACGTGTGCGCTCCAGATCGTGGTGAAGTCGGCCGCCAGCGCTCGGCCGTCGAATTCGGGTGCCGTGTAGTCGATGTGGTGCCCCAGTGATTCCAGCAGGGCTGCGGTGTGTTCGGTCGCGCGTACCGCTTCGCTGTGCACCGTGGTGCCGATCGGGGATTCGGATGCGACGCCGATGCGCAGTCGGCGGGGTGGTTCGGTCACCGCGTCGGCGAAGACACAGCCGGGGCCGTCGTGGCGGTACCGGGCACCGGGATCCGGTCCGGCGAGAATGTCGAGCATGGCGGCGGTGTCGCGGACGCTGCGGGACAGGACTCCCTCGGTCGCGAGGCCGTGCAGGTAATCGCCTCCCTTGGTACCGCACGGCAGCAGCCCGCGGCCGGGTTTGAGCCCGAACAGTCCGGTCCAGGCGGCCGGGATCCGGATCGAGCCGCCGCCGTCGTTGCCGCCTGCTACGGGCACGATGCCCGCGGCTACCGCGGTGGCCGAGCCACCCGACGAGCCGCCGGGAGAGCGGTGCAGGTCCCACGGGTTGCGGGTGGCGCCGTAGGCCGAGGTCTCGGTGACGGGCTTGATCCCTAGCTCGGGAACGGTGGTCTTGCCGAAGATCACCAGTCCGGCCTCGATCCAGCGGCGCACCATGATGCTGTGGTTGCCGGCCGGAAATTTCTGTAGCGCGCGGGTTCCCGAAGCCGTCGGATAGCCGGCGTAATCCTGCGACAAATCTTTGATGAGGAACGGGACCCCGGCGAAAGCGCCCTCGATCGGATTCGCCGCGGTAGCACGGCCGACCTCGGCCATGAGCAGGCTCACCGCGTTCAGGGCCGGGTCGACCTGTTCACAGCGGGCGAGTGCGGCCGCGAGTAGATCCGTGGGGTGGAGCTGTTTGTCGGCGACGAGGTGCGCGAGGCCGATCGCGTCGTGGGCTCGATATTCGTCGTACCGCATAGGCGCTCCTAGAGCGTGATCAGCAGGTAGCTCGACGATAGCAGGTCCAGTCGGTTACGCAACCGACCGGTCCGCCTATCCGGGAATCGGCGGTTGACCAGCTACGATGACTGGCGATGAGCGAACCTCGAATCGACGGCCGCAAGCTCCGCTACCAGCATCGTCGTCCCGAGTTGCTGACTGCGGCGACGGAGTATGTGCTCGACCACGGTGTCGCAGATCTGTCGTTGCGCCCGCTGGCGACCGCGCTTGGGGTCAGTCATGGGACGCTGATCCGGCACTTTCAGACGAAAGAGGCGCTCATCGCCGAAGTGCTGGGCTGCATTCGGGCGGATTTCGAAACGCGCTTGCTCTCAGTGGAACTGAGCGGCGATGCGTCGGGAATCGAGGTGCTGCGCGGGATCTGGCGCCGCCTGTGCCAGCCGCGGGAGATGCGGCAATTCCGGGTGCTGTTCGAATTGGCTGCCGCCGTGGGCTATTCGGACACTCGCGACACCACCTTGCCCGAGACGCTGATCACGAACTGGATCACGCTCATCGCGCAACCCCTGATCCGTTTCGGATGTCCCCCCGAAATCGCGCCTGAACTTGCGACATTCGTGCTGGCCCAGATTCGCGGGTTACAGATCGACCTGATGACCACCGGCGACCGCGACCGGGCGGACGGAGCCTTCGAGTTGATGCTCGCCCTGATCGAACACGCACGCGTCGACTTGATCTGACCCACGCCCGGTAACGATCGGCTTAACGGCGGTGGACCGTTCGTGACGTCTGCCTCAAAGACCTTGACCGGGGTTGCCGGCGTTTCGACGAATCCCCACCCGCAGAACGCGAACTGCTCGCCAAGCAATGCGAGAACGCGTTCCAATCCTGCTGGTCGGGTTCTCCGAATGGCAACGCGACGATCCGTCACGATGACTGCTGACAAACCCGGCCGTGTGGCGGGCCGGTTGGGTACTGCCGTACCGGAATCAGACTGGTGCAGTGAGGTCGCGATTCGCGGTGCTGGGGGCACCGAGCAGATGCTCACCGTGTGTGTCTGCAGCGCTCCGTTGTCGTTTCTGGGTTCGCGCGGGTAAGCGATAGCGGCTCGGTCGGCCAAGGCACTTCGTGGGCGTGTACTCCACCGTCGCGCGCATGCCGGTGCGCGGCCTCAACGTTGTTCCCTTTCCAGCCTGTGCAGGTAGCGCAGCGAACGGCCTCGCATATCGGTGCTGAGGGGGTAGAGGTCGTGCTCGTCGAGGATCAGCCTGCGGAGGAATTCGACCATGTTGCAGGGGAAGAGGGTGAAGCTTGTGTCGGTGTGCCGCCCGCAGACCAGAACCGGCCACCGGTCGGGGTCGGGGTCGGTCGTCAGCCAGCACAGGATATCGGGACCCGATGTGACACCCCAGGCGAGAATGTCCTGCGGGTCGATGTCGAGGCCATCCTGGCCGCCCAGCATTTCCCAAGTGTCACGGGCGTTCTCGGTCTCGGCCTCGAATGTTTGATCGTCCAGAAATCGGCTCTTCTTGGGCAAAGGCATGAGGATAGCCAGACCGGCGAACTCGTCGGCAGTGACGAGCTCGCCGGCGCCATAGACGGACATGAACGCCATATAGTCACCTGGGAACCGTGTGCCCCATCGCAACTCAGCGGCAGACCAGTCGATCTCCTCGTCCGCACCTAGACCTCGCGGCAGGATTTTTGTGAGTGCGACGATGTCCTTCTGGTCTTCCACGGCAATCCGTTCGTCGAAACAGTGTTGGGTGCCAGGTGAGCTCGCGTACGACGGCCGCGTGGCAGGTGCTACTTGCCCTTGGAGCCGCTGGCGGACAGCGATTCCAGCAGACAACTCCAGTGCGCCGCGCCACCGGGGCAGCCGGGGGAGGCCACCTGATCCGCCTGCTCGGTGGACTGCAGCGGCAGTCCGGCGGCGGAGGCCGGGATCGCGGTCGCCAAGGGTGCCATCAGGAGTACACCGGCGAGCAGACCGATACGAAGCTTGGTGCGCATCACAATTCCTTTTCGGCGGCCGGGGAGGGGATCGGCCAGCGCAGCGAAGCTACCGAGACGACCGTTCCGCCCGACAGACCTCGAAATGCCTGCCCCCGAAAGCGGGGGCGGCACAGCGGCTTACGCCGCTACGCGGCACGGGCCGGTCGCCTTCTGCGGACTCGACCATCGCGGCCGGAAGCCGGGCGGATCGCGTCCGACAGGCACCGCCCGAAACGCCCCGCGCGGCTGCCGTGGAACCACTGCGGTCTTCCGGGTAGGAATACTCATGATCCGCACCTCGATCCGATGAACACTCAACACCGCGAGTCGAAATCCGAGAGGGCTGCGGTGATGGATCGAATGAGAAGGTGGGTCGTCGTGACCACGGTCGCGATCCCGGTGATCCAGGCGGTGGACATCCTTGCCCGGTTCCTGACAGGGCGCGGCTGGATATTCGCCTTCGTCTTCGTCCTCGGCGCCCCGGTGTGGCTGCTGAACTTCGGCCTGCTGGCCTGGATGGCACGCGGAATGCTCTCCCCCACAAGTACTTTCGCCGAAGCGAGGCAATTCACCCGAGTCGGCATCTTGCTGCTGCTGTGGGCGTACGCTCTGGGCTTGACGCTCTTCTGCTGGTTCGCCGGAGACGGCGACGCATTCCGCAGCTGGCAGTCTCCGGCCGGCCGCCTACTCGGCGTGGACGACTCCGGCCGCCATTCCCCGCAATACTTGCAGTACGCCCATGGGTTCGGCATGGTCGGCCTGGCCCTCGGCTTCCTCGCTCTGTCCGGCGCCGTGTCCGTCTACACAACGATCGGTGGCCGAGTCCCCGCGCCGAAACCAGCCCGTCCAGCGCCGACCGAGTAGACCGCAGGCACCGGCTCAGGCCAAGCGTGCGCCGACGCGGCAGTGGGTTGCCGGTGTGAGACGCGTGCCGCGCTGTTCGAACCGGTCAGGAGTAGCCCTGGTCCGGGCGTGCACTTTCGGCTGATCCCAGGGGGTTTCCCCTCGTTAGAGCGAATAGTGCACGCCCAGGCCGGATCACACCACAACAGCATCTCAGCGTACGAGTATCCGCTCTTGCCGAGGACCGTACTGGAACCAGATCACGGCTGGGTGCAGGCATGTTCGCGATTGAACGCGCCGACGCTTCCGGTGCCGGTGGGCAGGTTGCGGGTGGCGTCTGCGAATGCCTCACCCGGCGTCGCCCCCTTACCGAAGCCCACGATCGGGAACCCCGCGACGATCGAGAGCGGACTCGTCACGACTGCACCACAGCCGTTCGCGAACGTCACCATCATCCGGCAGTCGATGATGCCTTGACCCTTGCACGCACGGTCGGCGGCTCGGATGGCGTCGGCTTCGGTCGGGTGGTTGACCGAAAACGCGTAGACGTTGCCCCACACACTGAGGGAACCGGCGCCCCAGTTGACCGGGTCGGCGGCGGCGGGCGGCGCCGCAAAAACGACGGCGGCACTCACCGAAAGCGCTGCGGCCGCAAAGAATTTGCTGAACATGTGGCGTGCTTCCTCTGCGCGCCGACCAGGGTGCGGCGATCGCATGGAAGATACCGCAGCACATGCACGCGAGATCGCCCCAAGTCTTGGGGGCACAGCAAAAACCGTCCCGGACTGCGGTATTCGTGACGGCTCTGCCGAAACCGATCTAGTCGCTTTGCCGAACACACTCGTCTACCGAGTTGCGACGCGGGTGGTGCCGGGCTATCAGAATTACGCTCGGGACGGAGTCCTCGGTCCACCGCTGCCCGTGAAGGTGCCATAGAGCAAGCGGTCAGCCATCAAAGCTGATGACTGTTGGGGTGCGTTCGACTACCTTTGCTCGTCAATGGACCACCGACCGCAGCCTTCTCGTCGTCAGACAGCAGCTGACAAGAAGACCTGCATATTTTGTGACATGCCCGGTCGACTGACCGAGGAGCACGTCTTTGGTGATTGGCTACGTAAGCTCGGTTTCAAGAAAAACCTGGGACACACGCTGACCGAAGCATCCTGTAATGCTGGTTACGGATCGGCGCCGCTGCCCAGGCTGACTCCCACTGAGTGAAGTACATTCGCTGTGGATCTTGCGGCGGGTCAACGCGGGTGGGTGTTTGATGGTGGTCAAGATGTTCGGCGCTCTCGGACTGTTCAGCGGGATGATTGCCGTAGCGACGTTTCAGCTTTGGTGGATGCTGTCGCGTCCGCGGGTAGAAGTCGAAGTCGGTGCGGACTTCTATGGCTCGTCTCAGTCGTCGGGTGTCGTCACCGATGTCTACTACCCGGTTGTCGGCAGTTGGCTGTATTTACTGTTGCTCGCTGCGCCGTTGGCTCTCGGGATCGCGATCGGAACTGCCTTGACACGCGCTGGCTGGAGTTTGTCTCGAGAGAGATGAGCCGGGGAAGGGGCTCGTGGATGCGATCCTGTCCGTCGAAGGCGAAGTAGCACCGAAATGCCGAATTGAGGATATCTGGCCGGGAGTTCTCGCTTCCTTGTTCGAGGGGAAGGCCAGATCATGTCGGAGCAACGACCAGGGCGATCGCGGCATTGAGAATGATGCCGATACCGATACCGCCCACGGTCCATCCGAGAGCTTTGGCGCTGTTGCGGCTCAGCCATTCGTTGATTCGTTGCAGGAATGGATCGACCCGCTGGTGCAGGGCGAAACGGGCCAGGGCTAAGGCGATGGCGGGCAGGGTCATGACGATGCAGTAGCCGGCCAGCGTGATACCGATCAGGTGCCAGGCGAGATCGGCGTTGGCGAGCAGGCCGACCGCGGCGAGGTAGGGCAGCATGGTGGCGACTTCCAGCGCGGCCGCGACGAGCGCGAGTTTCATGAGGCTTCCCGCACTGCCGGTGCCCGACATCGTCCTGGACCGCCAGAGTTGGATGTTGCCGGGACGGCCGGCGCGCTGTGCGGCCCTGGCCTCGAGCCGATAGCTCAGCGCGATGACGAGTGCGCCGAGGACCAGCTGCCCGATCCGAAGCGGCACTGGCGGAATGTCGATGCTACCCACCGCCTCCAGCGCCGCGTCCGCGCCGAGCACCAGCAGGATTCCGACACCGAGGTAGAACGTCGCGACCGTTGCGAGGTAGACCGCGATTCGCCCGGCCCGCAGCCGTCCTGGAGCCAATAGCAACCAGATCGGGATGAGCAGCGTGCCGAAACTGGTGCTGTCGACAAGCGCCAGTGCGACCAACGCCGCAACAAGGGTGACAGTCATCGGTTCCTCTCGGTTCGACTTCTGTCCCATCGTCGTGGAGCCGACCTTGTGTCCCCGTCCTCCTAAAGGACGAGCGGGGGTCGCATATCAACTGCAGTTCACCCGTGGTCACCGTTCGAGGCATTCGGGCAGTCGGCTCGCACAACTGAGTGCACGCTCATGCCGCATATCGTGTGGTCTCAGCCAGATTGATCGTCGAGATAGGCGATCTTGGAGTCCGGTCTCCGAGCGCTTGATGAGGTCGAAGGGTGTTGTAGTCCCGAAGAACCGCTCGATCACCCCGTTGGTCTGCGGGGAACGTGCCCCGGCGCGGACGTGCCGCAGCGCTGGGTCGAGTGTTTCAGGGTCGGCTCGCCCGGAACACAGTGGTGCTCAGGTATTTCAGGCCGGAGTCCACAGCGATGGTGGCGTCGGGACCGAGTCGACGGCCGAGTTCGATCGCCGCGACAATGTTTGCGCCGGAGGACGTTCCGGTGAAAAGCGCTTCTTCCTTCGCGAGTCGCCGTGCCATGGCTTCGGCCTCAGCGGTTGGCACGGGGCTGATCTCATCAGGGAGGTCGGGATCCCACATCGGGGGTTCATAACCGATGCCGATGCCTTCGATGAGATGCGCGCCGGGGTTCCCGCCGGAGAGCACCGCCGATTCGGCCGGCTCGACCGCGACCACCTGCAGGCGCGGATTGTGTTGTCGCAGCGGTGTGGTCGCCCCGCGCAGCGATGCTGCGGTGCCGACTGCTTGGACGAAGCCGTCGACGCGGCCAGCCGTTTGTTCCCAAATCTCTTCGCCCAAGGAGTGATAACCAGCGATGCTGGCCGTGTTGGTGAGCTGATCGGTCCAGTGGGTATCGGGTCGGCGGCCGAATTCGGCTGCGGTATCGATCATTTCGTGGATCAGCTGCTTGGTGATCTGTCCGTTCGCACTCGGAATCAGGGTGAGTTCGGCATCCAGCGCGGCCATCTGGATCAGCTTGTCCTCGCTGAACACTGCCGAACTGACGATCCGCAGCCGGTATCCGCGCACCGCGCAGACCAGGGCCAGCGCGGCACCGGTACTGCCGCCGGTGTATTCGACGACGGTGCCGCCAGGCTGTAGCCGGCCATCGGCCTCGGCAGCGGCAATCATGGCCTGTGCCATCCGGTCTTTCATGCTGCCGGTCGGGTTGTGTCCTTCGACCTTCACCAGAATGGTCGCGCAGTCCGCGGGCACCACCCGCTGCAGTCGCACAAGCGGTGTGCGGCCGATCGCCGTCAGCACACTGGAGCCGATTTCCATGGATTACTCGCCCTTCCCGAGGCGTACACCGACGTTGTCGATCATCGGCGCATCGCCGCGGCGCCGGAAGTTCAATTCTTGAACCGTGCACGCCGCCATGCGGCACGTACGCTGCGGGTATGGGTGGTTACGGACAGTTCTGCGCCGTGGCGCGGGCACTGGATGTGCTCGGTGAGCGTTGGACGCTGTTGATCGTTCGTGAACTGCTGCTCGGCGCGTCGAGCTTCGGTGACCTGTCCCGAGGGCTGCCGCGGATTCCCCGGGCAACCCTGTCGGCGCGGCTGCGGACGCTGCGCGCCGCCGGAGTCGTCGAGGGTTATCGCCTCACCGACGCCGGCGCCGCGCTCGCCCCGGTGGTCCGCGAGTTGGCCAGATGGGCGATCACGACCGACAGCGCCGCCTTGACCGAGGACGATCTCGACACCGCCGCCCTCACCTGGGACATGCGCCGACGCGTCGATACCGCCGCGCTGCCCGACCGCCGAGTCGTGGTCGCCATCGAATTCACCGACAGACCGGCCTCCGACCGCAGGTTCTGGCTACATCTGGATCGGGCCGGCGTGGACCTGTGCCGAGACGACACCGGCGCGCCTATCGACATCTGGCTCACCACACCCACCCGAGCGACAACCGAATGGTGGCTCGGGAATCTCTCCTGGTCGCAACTGCTTCGACAGCCCGGAGTCCAGGTGCACGGTGACCTGGCACTGCAACGTCAGATACCGCGCTGGTTCACCCGCTATGTATTCACCCCCGATTCCCTCGGAGCAAACTCGACCTGAGGTGTCATGACATCGAGGTGATTTCGCGCGAGGCGGTTGTTGGTGAACTCGTGCTTCGGATCACCGTCGGTCCACCGTGTCAGGCGGTCTCAGTCGAGCGTCTCGGCCGCCGATGTGCACAGCTATCACGCGATTCATGGAAGGCTTGCAGCGGCTCACGACGCTGGAGGATGGCCTGTCTACTCGGGAGGGGCATGCACTGTCGGTATGTGCGGCTAGTCTCCCGAATCGAGGGCTGTCTTGCTTATCGATTGGAGCATTGTGGGATTCACGACTGTCGACCTGCCGGACCCACAGCTGCTGTGGGATGACTGGGCGGTCTGCGCGGCTGTCGATAGTGCAGCTCGCGACGGAAGCTCGGTAGAGGTAAAGGAGCTGAGGGCGCGGTACCGGTTCGCCCACTATGACGACGGCGGCGGTAACTGGGCGGAACTGGTGCTGCTGCCGGAAAACCGAGCGGTGTTGTGCGGGCGTGACCTCGAGTTCTCCCGGACTTACTTTCGCGAAAGCATGGACGGTGTCGAGGAGATCGATGTGCTCGCAGGGGTGCCGGACTGGTGGCGGAGCGTGATCGATGATCTCGACAACGACCCGGCAAGTTGGGCACCGGTCATATCCTTCACCTACGGGTTCGATGGAAGCCATTGGCGTCGTGTTGATTACGATGTCGACGACGGGTTCGCCGGGGCGATGCCGGATGTTGGGGATTTTGTCCGAGAAATCCTTATGGATGCCGCACAGAGCGTCCTCGACGAGGATGACGAGGGACTCGAACCCGACCGGGCGGCTCTCGAGGATTTCGAGCCCGATGACGCAGCCCTCGAGGCTTTGTGGACGGCTGGCCGTCATTTGACTGCCGGGCACCTGCGCGCCGCTTTCGGTCCAGTTGCCGCGCACTGTGATGTCGACCGCGGTGTGCGCGCAGCTGCTGAGTTTCGGTGACGCGGCGGACCGTTCGAGGGCGGCCTTTCAGTCGCTGGAGCACCTGATGTCGAGCTGAGAGCGGGACCGCGCGCTCATGCCGCATATCGCGCTTACTCGGCAGTGAGCACCCTCAGGGATCCGTTGCCGAACTAGCCCGAACGTCGGCCGATGCGCCCAGCGAAATCCAGATCCTTTCAGGTCGATGGCGGTTCGCGGGTCGGGGCGATCATTCATCACCGAACGCCGAGGCTGCCGCGAAAGCAGTGGTCTTGTGCAGGGTATCGAGTCGATCTGTGCCGCGCCGGCGCGCTCGGTGAAACATCGGCCACCGGAGGGTCGATGTCGACCAGCGTGGAGATCAATCACGCGCCTGGCTACGCTATGCACTCTGATCATGCCCCTGCCGTCGCTTTGCTCATCGGAATCCTCGTCCTCACCATCCTCGTAATGGTGACGCTCTGGTGGCGCGGCAAGTCTTGGCTTGTGGTGGTGCTCGGTGGGGTAGCTGCGGTGATCGTCGGCTACGTCGCGGGTATGGCGGCGATCTTTCTGCTGTGGTGAAGACGTGGTGTCGATCGCTCAATGGCCATTGGCGTGAGGCTCGGTCGGAGGTTTTCGGTTGGCGGACCGAGTCGTCCTCCCAGCAGCAGGATCTCGTTGGCCCGGATCGCGTAGTGGAGAATGGCTGCGTGAGTGGCACGCGAACTCCTCACACCCGGTCGTGGGGTCGATCGGTCGCTTCGTAAAGAGGAAGACCTCTCGGAATCGACCTCCATCAACCGATTCGGCAACGCTGCTCGGCGGGCGGGAGGCCTCTCCTGGCTCGCCATCAACTACCCGGCTCCGGCCCGACAACCACCCGTTCACCAACGTCCGCGCAAGAGAACTCCTTCGCTCAATGGCCACGGGGCATCGAAGGAAATCGAACCCTCGAGTTGCAGGTAACGGCGCGCCAGATTTATTCGTCTTGGTTCTCGATCAGTGGAACGCAGGGAGACAGCAGGGTGTCGTTCCGCGTTGATGTTTGCCCGCGGCACATGACAAAAATCTGGAACTCGTTGTAGAGTTTCGGGTCTTCATCATTTCTCAGCCAAAGGGTGCCGAAAGATCCTGGCGCTATGCTGCCGATTTCTTTGAAGCCGTCCAGTACGCTCCAGTGCGGGTGGTTCGTGTATCCAGCGAAATGAAGTTGAATTTTCCCATTGACGCGCCGGAGGTCGACGAGACCGCTACCGGTATCGAAGGCGTCGAGTCGAGCTTCCACGTCCTGGTATGTCGATTCGATTTGGGCGTGGTTGTCGTCCTCGACGTCGTATTGAACGGTGAGCCAGCCGTGGTACTCGAACACTCGACCTCCTGGTCGCTGGTCAGAACGGCGTAGTGTCGATGACAACCTCGACACCGTACCGTGCTGAGTTGCTTCGAATCGGCATTGGATGAGATCAGCTGTCGTGCAGTAGAAATCATTAGGTGAGGTCCGCGCCGGCACGGCAGTTCATTGCGTTCGCCAACCTCGAGTCGTTCCCGGTCGAGCAGGACGTGACCGGCCAGGCCGAAGAGGACAGTTATCCCCGCAAAACCCAGCCCTGCGCGACGTCGCCCAAGTTCCACCACGAGACATAGTGCGCATCTTGCGATTCCAGCTCCCAGCCCTCCGTCAGTCGGTCGAAGAAGGCATCATCACCAGTCTTGCCGCCCTTCGGCTCGCCTATAAATACCAAGCGAGTTCCGCCGCGGCGCTCGAACTCCCGCAAGGCCGTCGACGCCATCGAATCACCCCACCCCGGCGGCCAGCACAGGAACAACACCGACTCACCCTCGAGTGCTGAATCGAACTCCGCTGAACCACCAACCGGATGCCACACATCCAACTGCCCAGCCGCGCCAGGAAACGACACGTTCGACGTGCTGTCCGGCGGTTCCACATCGAAAGCCGCCACATCGACGCCACCGGCAGCCAGCTGTCCCGCCCAGTAGCCCCGCCCGGCACCCAGCTCCAGCACCTTCCGACCGCCACTGAACTGCCCGATCCACTCGATCGTCGCCGGCGACGGCACCGCATACGCGTACGCGGCCTGTAAGATCGTCTGCGCGAAAGCCAAACGGGCACTGCCCTTCTCCCGTCCGCCGTTCACCACCTGACGCTCAGCGTCCTCGGAAATGGAAGGCGCAACGATGTCCCAGTACGGATTTCTCGACGCCGACGGGCCGCCTGTCATGTAGTGCACGAGCCTCAGGTCGAACGCCGCATCCGCAGTCGGGTCGCCTGTCCCCGCCAACATCGGTGCCGTCTCCAAGTACTCCGAAACTTTCGGATACTCCCGCCGCAACCGCTGCTCGTCGTCCAGCAGCGCGGTCAACTCCGTACGTCGCTCAGTCGTCAGTGAGAGCCCAGTCATGCCTTAGATTTTCGCCCTCTGTGGAACTTGGCGCGCTCGGTGGGAAATCCTGCCAGGCACAAGGCTTGTGGTTCCTGCCCAACATATGACGGTGGCGGGCAAACACGAATGTCCGCACCGCGGATGCGGCTACCATCTCAAAGCCCTGGGCGCAGTCCTTCCCGGATCCGTTGTTCGTTGGATCGACCGGGATGTAGCTGTTGCCGGGCTTCGACGTCGAGGGAAGCTTCCCTCCAGTCCGATCTCGGGGTCGAGCGATATCCCACGCATGAGCCAACGAATTCGCTCGTGCCCCCTGTGCCATCAATCGGCTGGGTCGACAGGCGGGTAGACCCGCAAGGCGCGACACCTATCTAAGCCGCGCTGACCTTCACGCGTCTTATAGTTACGCAATACACCGGTTGACTGCGCGGTGAGGGGAGACTGCATGTCGGATGAGCTTCAGGTGGAGCCGGATCGGCTCCGTGGTGTGGCGCGAGTCATCATGGAGAAGGCGCAAACAATCCGGGACGGGGTGGCCCGGCTCGACACAACGGTCGGTAAGGAACTACTGGTCGATGGTTGGCAGGGCAGGGCTGCTTCGGCCTACGACGAATCGTGGGTGGAGTGGAAGCAAGGCGCCGACGACATCGTCTCGGCTCTCGAAAGTGCGGCGGCGAATCTGGTCGACGCCGCGCACCGATACGAAACGCGTGACCGGGACAACCGTGACGCGATCACTCGTGCAGGCGAGCAGGTGTAGCCGATGGTGGACGACTACAGCTACCGGGTGAATCTGGCGCAGCTCGACGAAGCGGTCACGGCAATGGCGAAATTCGGTGCCGATGTCGAAGGATGGCTGCGGGAAGTCGATCAACTCGTCGCTGAACTGCATCTGTCCTGGTCGAGTCAGGCGGCACAGGCGCAGCGCGTTGCCCACGACCGGTGGCTGGCGGGTGCGGCGGAGATGCGAGAGAATCTCGACGAACTGCGCGACGTCGCACGCAAAGCGCACACCAACTACACCGGCGCTGTGCAAACCAATGCCGAGATGTGGCCATGAGCCCTCCGGCAAGTTTCCCGATCATCGTCTGTCGCGGCGAGGACTACCGATCGGCCAGCGAAGGCATGGGATTCATTCGCGACGACGCCAGCGAAGTACACAGTGCGCTGCTGACCACGTTGGCCGGGTACGGCGGCATGGGCGGCAGCGATACTGCCGGCGAGCAGTGGGCCAAGTCTTATGACGAGGCTGTCGATGCCGCGTTGCAGACCTCGTCGAAGCTGGTGTCGACCTGCGCCCGCACCAGCGATCTGATCGCGGCCGGTGCTCACAACCACGCTGTGGCCGAAGCGGCGGCCAACGGTGTCGAGCCGCCCCCGACACCCGCTGTCGGGTTCGATCCATGCCTGGCGATCCGGGTCCCCTCGGCGGGTGGCGGTGGCGGGCCGGAGCCGTTCGGCTGGTCATTGATCAAATCGGTTTCGGGTCTGGTGTGGCCGAACGGCCACCAAGACCAACTGCGCGCGGCCAAAGATGTCTGGTACGCCGCGGCGGAGGCATTGGACACCGCCACCGGCCGGTTCCCCAATACGGTCGGCTTGCTGGAGAACCAGCAGTCGGCCGAGATCCCCGCCGCGGTCGCCGCCTGCAGCGAGACTTCCTACAACTTCATGGAGCTGCAGGCGGCGTACCGCGAGATCGGTGATTCGTGCGCGGACTATGCCCAGCACCTCGACGACGCGCACAGCGAGATCCTCGATGAGCTGAAGAAGATGCTCATCGAGACCGCTGCGGTGGAAGCGGGCATGGCCGTTCTGGTTCCGTTCACCGGCGGACTGTCCGAACTCGGCAACGGCGCGGTCATCGCTCGCATCGGCGTCTATGCCGCCCGTATCGGCCGGATCATCGACCGTCTCGTGACCAAGGTCGCCGCCATCGCCAGCCGTATCGGATCGGCGGTCACCGGCAAGCTGAAACCGATATTGACCAAGCTGGGGGAATGGCTGGAGAAGGCCAAAACCAAGTGGTGGAGGTCCGATTCCGGTGGAGGGCTGCCTGAACTGCCGCCCAAACCAGCTGCAGTCAAACCGACCGTGAACGACCGAAAGCTGCAGAACTTCCTCGACGACCTCTACAAGGGGGCGAACAACCCGGACCGGGTGGGCGATGGCACCACAGCGGATGCCGTCCGCAACGAGTTCCGAAACTTGGTTCCCACCGAAGGCAAATGGCATCTGCAGAAGGCGATGGAAGTGCAACGAGGACTCGCGAACTGGTTGATGAACAAGGCGAACACCGACCCTGCGGATCGGGCTGTCGCGATCCGGGAACTGACGAACCTCATGGACGCATTGGCGGGAAAGTGATGGCTAATCATGGATGACCGGACCGACAAAGAAATACTGGACATGCTCTACACGTGGACGAGGACATTGGTGCCTGCGCAAGCTCGCTTTATCGACGAGCTTGCTGCTCTGGAACCCGAGATCCAGCCACTTATCGCCGAGCACATCCGTGACAATGACGAGCTTCTCCCGACCGTACTGATGGGCGATATCGCGCGCTGGGTAGGGCAGGTCGTGCGTGACAGCCCCAATCCGCGATCGCGCCTGGCGCCGTTCTTCGCACGACTCGAAGCGGCTTGGGAGGACAATGGAGGTCCGGTATCGGAACTGATCGCGGTGTCGTTCGTCGAAAACGTCTACGACAATCCCGCGATCGTCCAGCTCCTAGGACCAAACCTCGCCCACTACCACCGCGTGTACACAGGCCAGGAGAAGCCTCGCAACGACCAACGTCGACCGGTACCCGAGATCGTGCAGCAGATACGCAAGAAGTTGGGTTGGTCATGACGGATCTGCAGAAATGGGAACAGCAACTGCGGCAAGAACTCGCCGAGATTCGCCGCAGCGCAGACAAACTCGCGACGTCCGCCGCTAGGGTTGTCGGACGCGGTGCAGTCCGCGGCATCACTGTCGAGGTCAACGCCCAGGGCGACATCACTGACTTGCAGATCGCGCCCGCTGCGATGCGTTGGACCAGCACTCAACTTGCCGCCGCTCTGCTCGACTGCCACCAGCAGGCGCGAGCCGACGTCAAGGCGGCAACCGAAAAGATCACCCGGACAGCCGATCCTCGCCTCCGCGGCCCACTCCAGGAATTACTGGGTACGGCGGAGACTACGTCCGAAGAACCCAAGCGGTCGATGTCCGAGGAGGAGATCCAGGCCGCCGATGATGCCTACTTCGAGCGGATCAATCAAGGTTGGGCGAATGAGCGCTGATCGCAACGGGTTAGCCCTGGGCGATCAAACTGCTTCGGGTCGAACCTGATTCATCGCAGCAGGCATCGCAAGAGCTGTGTTCTGATTCGGTCTCGGGTGGGTGGAAAGTCTGACGCGATGCCGCGCAATGTCATGCCTTGGGCGGCGTCGGTGAGCAGTTCGGCGGGGCCGGTGTAGTAGGTGTACATTGCGCGGGTGGCCGCGGTGAAGCGGTTCGCGATCGAGCGCAGTGCCTGTCGGCGGATGGCGGCCACATATAGCTCGAGCTGGACGGTGGTCACGGATCGTTCGGTGGTGAAGCAGCCCGCCAGCGCCTCGGCGGTCTGGTCGTGGCTCACGCCCCCGAAAATGAGCTTGTCGTGAGGTACGAATATACCTAGCCTGATGACAGCAGGACTATGCGTGGGCGGCCCATTCGGCCCGGACGCAATAGTTCTGCGAAGTTCTACGGGACGCGTGGCGCGTTTCGTACCGATCGAGTTCCGAGGTGATGACTTATCCCCCAGGCCGAGTAGCCGCTTGTTCCGGCACTGACCCCGTGAGCCGCTCATGTGTGCTCCGGTCGTGTCGTGGACGGCTTTTCCAGTTGGCCTGGGCTTTGTCGTACCTTTCCACTCCTGTGCGCAGTTGCGTACGTGGCCCCGGCCTGTCCGAGTCGCCATACCCAACTGTCAGAACAGGAGGTTTTCCGTGTCCGCGGAGACTCGACACCGCTCGCGGTTTTATCGGCGCGGCGGGCCATGCTCGTCGCGCTCGTCGTGCTGACCGCTGAGCTGCCTCGTCGGCAGATGCGAGGCTGACGTCGTCGCACTCGGCGTGACGACGTGGCGCGCGAAACATCAACACACTCAACCTGTTCGGCGCTCTTCGAAGAGGAACGAATCAATGATTCGAGTGCTGATCGCCGGGAGCCTTCGGCTGCCCCGGGAAGCGCTGGCCACCATCCTGGCCGGCGAGTCCGGCGTGGAGGTGGTCGCGCAGGTGTCGCTGGGCGCCGATGTGGTGCCCAGTGCCCTGCGCGCCCGCCCGAACCTGGCCCTGCTGGATGCGAATCTCGCCGGGGTGGACGGGATTTCCGCCGCAACACAATTGAAAGCGGCGCTGCCCGACTGCCGCGTCGTCATCGTGATGGCACCGCATCGGCCCGACCTGCTCCGTTCCGCATTGGACGCGCGGGTGGAGGGGCTGCTCAGCACCGGCGCTTCGATCGCTGCGTTGACCGATACCGTGCGCCGGGTGGCGCACGGTGAATCGGTGCTGGAACCGCAGGCGGTCGCGGCGGCTTTGCGCGGCCCTGCCAACCCGCTGAGCACCCGGGACATCGACATCCTTCGCTTGATCTCCCAGGGGCACAGGCCCGACGAAATCGCTGCGGCACTGCATCTTTCGGCGGGCACGGTGCGCAACAACCTGGCCGCCATCAACCGCAAGCTGGGTACCCGCAACCGCATCGAGACCCTGCGCACCGCAGCCCGCCACGGATGGATCTGAACATCGTGCAACCTGCACGCTCCGCCGTGCGATCTGCACCGATCGCATCAGGCCAGAGGGTGTGATTCCCGCAGGTCAATGGCCAGGGCCTCGGCAACAAGGCGGTCAAAACGCTTCGCAGTGTTCGCGATTGCTCGCCGACACTGTCCATCAACCGAAACGAGATCCCACCGGCGGCGCGAGAATCGCTGTCGGAGAACAGGAGAGAGCATGTCAGCCCAGTGCGACGTCTGCGGCAAGAAGCCGAGCTTCGGCAAGAAGGTGGCGCGCGCGGGACGGCGAGCCCAACAGCGCTACGTCAAGGGCCGCACGAGCCGCCGCTTCAACCCCAACATCCAGCCCGTGCGCGCGGTGCAGGACGGCACGCCCGTGCGGTTGAAGGTGTGCACCTCCTGCATCAAGAAGGGCGCGGTACGCCGGCGCGTCAGCGCGTGACCAGCACTGCGGCCCAGCTGGTCTCGCAGATCAAGAGCTGGCGAAGGTTGTGGCCGAGCGGCTTCGCTGTTCTGCCACACCGCCGTCGCGACGAGTTCCCTTGCCACGACTGCGGATTGCCGACCGCGCCATGCGACGGGCCCGACGAGTGGTACACCGTGCACGACGCCGTCTGGCAGGCCGGCGCGCTGGGTGCAGAAAGCATCGCGTGTATCGGCTGCCTCGAATCACGACTGGGGCGCCGACTCCACCCCGCCGACTTCCTGACCGCGCCACTCAACGACCCCGACTACGGAAACCACAGTCCGCGGCTACGCAACCGCCTGCGACCGTCGCAGACCACAGCTCACGAAAGCACTCAATGACTCCGACGCAGTTCATATTTCGCGAAGCCACCCTGGACGGCAAAGGTTTCTTGGCGGTTGTGCAAGCCATTTCGGGTACACATGAAACCGTTCACGGAGCCCGCTGCTCCAAATGCGGGCAGCGTCAATGCCCGAGATGAGACAGCGCGAACGCGGTCAGGAATCCGGCCACGGTGATGGGTCCGATCCACAGCTGTGCGTCCTCGAAGGCCTCGGGAATCATCGTGTCGGCGATCATGGTCAGGATGGCGCCGCCGGCGAGGGCGGTGATCGCGGCCAGGAGTGCGGGTGGTGCCCCGCCGAGCAGTCCGTAGCCGAGCATGGCCGCGACTGCGCTGACGAGTGCGATCGCTCCCCAGAGCCCGAAGACGTAGGTGCGGCCGCGTCGAGCACGGCGCATTCCGGAGGCGCTCGAAAGTCCTTCGGGGACATTGCTGATGAATACCGCGGCGACAGTGACGGCGCTGACCGTGCCACCGCCGAGCAGACTGGTCCCGATCACGATCGACTCGGGAATCCCGTCGAGTAAAGCGCCCAAGGCGATCGCGGTACCGGAACCGGCCTGGTCGGTTTCCGACGGTTGCTGGCCACCCGAGCGCTTGCGATGCCGCGCGCCGCGGGCCGCCAGGACGAGGTTCGCGCCGGTATAGATGACTGCGCCGCTCACGGCACCAAGGGCGGTGGGCACCATGCCGCCCTGGTCGTGGGCTTCGGCGATCAATTCGAACGACACCGCCGAGAGCAGCACGCCGCTGCCGAAAGCCATGATCGCGGCGACCATGCGGGTGGGGATGCGGCCGAGGTAGCCAACGACCGCTCCGATCAACAGAGCTGAGCCGGCCAGCAGCCCCCACCCACCCGCTTCCAGCACACCAGCTGACACCGCAACTCCTCACCGACCACCTCGCTCGAACAACTGCTCCCGGATTTCCCTTCGGACCGCAGACCAATCAGACAGTTCGGGCGCGTTCGTTCGAACACACCTGCGCCGCAGAGAGATAGAGCACAGAAGCGGGCGAAATTCCGCAGTCAGCGTGATACGTCGAGCATCCCGAGCCGGGATGCCGGCGACTGCGCTGACAAATCGGCTCCGATCAACCGCCACGCCCGAAAACAGGTGTTGCCACCGCCCAGCCCGGTTCCAAGGAGCCAACTCGGTACTGAATGGATCAGCCGTTTTCGGTGACGGTGGTGTCTGGATGCCGTCTACTTGTCTCCGGCTCGACGAAGTTCCCCGTGATCGCCGAACGATCCCGGCGGTTACTGCCTTCGTGCGGTTCGTTCTCACCCAGGGTTGTCCTGGGATTCTCGGCCGCGGTCTCCTCGGTGACGTATTCGCCCGTCTCTGCTGAGCGATAGTTCTTGTCAGCCACGACATCCTCCTTGAATCCACGCACAACTCCCGACGGAATCGTGCAGCACTCCTCGCATACCGCAGAACACGCCGGCGAAACCATTCCCCGGCACTGCAGTGGGCATGTGGTCCGGTGGGCCGGGGTCTTCGGATTTCAGCTGCAAGTACTCGTTGTGCGTGGCTCAAGGTGCATGATTCGCGTCGGGTGCGGGGCGGGCTTGTGGGGGGCCTTCGACCACGCTCATAGCGGCCCATTCGACGGGCCGTGCCCCGGAAAGTAGGGGGCCGCGAGAGGGCTCAAACGTGGCGCTCGTCACATTTTTCGGTTTTGTGCGGATCGTCGGATATGAATAACTCGTTCGATCTAGATCAACGCTTCGATTCGACTGGGGGACAGGGCGTTCCGTGGTGATCGGGGGCGGGAGAGAAATACATGTTCTATAAGAGTGTCACGCGCGCGGGTCGCCAGGTTCTTGCCGCTGCGGTCCTGCCCTTCGCGGTAGTGGCTACGCTCGCCAGCGCGGGTACCGCGTCGGCGACCGACTACACCGCGCAGCAGACGCGGTGGGCCGACAGCCTGACGGCGACCGGCAACGAGCAGGGTGTCGAGTTCAAGACCACGACGGCCCCTGACCTCAAGTCCATCTCCACCGAGCTGAACAGCGGCAAGTTCACCTTGACCGCGGATTCGTCGGCGGTGAACGTGGAATCCGCGTCGGGTGCGAAGGTCACCGAGTTCCCGATGACGATGAAGACGGCTGCGGGCAACACGATTTCGCTGGCGCCGCAGATCTCCCCGGACGGGAAGACCCTGGTCGTCACCCCGCAGGTGACCAAGGAGGTCGAGGGTGAGGTGAAGACGGTCGCCGCCGGCGACCTGAAGCCCATCGCGACCAACCCGGATGCGCAGAACCACGACCCGGTTGCCAACGGTCTCGCGGCCGGCGCGCTCACCGGTCTCGGCATCGCCGCGATCTTGTGCATTCCCGCCATCATCGTCTTCGTCATCGGCTACTTCGCCTGCATCGTTGCCAGCGGCATCAGCTACGTGGTGTTCGCCGCGGTGATCGGCGCGATCCTCGGTGCCGTCGCACCGGCCGTGATCCCGCAGGTGCTGCCCTGATAATCGGCGATTCGCAGTGAAGGCCGCCGCCGCCCTCGAGTCGGCGACCTGACACTCGCCCCACCCGGACGCCGGGTCGATTCCGCTCCCCAGCGGTTTCGACCCGGCGTCCGGCGTTTCCGCGGATCAGACGCCGCGCTCGATGATTTCCTGGGTGATACGTCACCCTGTTGGTCGAGCCGTCGTCGGAAAGATCGCGCAGGTGCAACGGCTGATTCGGTGCCGGACGCGCAGCAGGCCGTCGACCGCGCGGTCGGACGCGGGGCGTCGATAATGCGCCCGGTCTACGACGTACCGGTCGGCGCGGGAGTCGGTGCGCGCCTAGCCGACCCGACCGGCTCGCATTTCAACGACATCGCTTTCTGGATCGTAAATCAATTGAAATGCAAACTGCTGACCGGGATGCGACCGTTCTGCATCGTCCCGTTCAGGCACGCGCCGACCAGCGGCTGACTGTCCACCGGCCCCTGGTCTACGTGCAATCGCCCGCCCGCGCCCGGTCCGTCCATGATGTTGAGGACGTTGGTGGCGGCGGCCGCGGGGTTACCGCCCGGCACATGCCACTGTCCCGCGACACGGCTGGTTTCCCCGTTGGCCCACTGCAAGGTGCCTTCGAGGTGACCGAGAGCGTCGTTGCAACTGGCGTTGCCGGTGAACTGGCTGCGGAAGGCGACGTCGGAGCTGGGTGTGCCGGTGCAACCGCCGATATCGGCGTTGAAACCGGCCCGCGCCGGCACGGTGTTCATACCGAGCGGATTGATGTCGAAGGTCATCGTGCTCGCCGGGCACCAGCCGCCGATCGGTTGCGCCGTGGCTGGTTGCGCCACGACCAGCGGTGCGATGAGTACGGCTGCGCTGGCAGCGAAAATACCGAGCTTCGGTAAAGACATGTGGATCCTCTCCTTTTTGATCGTCGTCGATCTCGATGGAGTGGTTCACCGCGGCAGCGCCGCGGCGAGTAGTCGTTACCCGGAGGGGTGGGTCCGAAACCGCGGTCGAGCCGTCGCCGCAACATCGTCGTTCTCGTTGGCCGCGGCGCAGCGGCGGTCCGCGCCGGGTAACAGCGCAGGTAGCAGGGTTGCGCCCAGGGTCGCCGCGGCGGCGGAGCCGGTCGCGATGGTCCAGCCGAACGGTCCCAGCGGCGTACAGCCGAAGTAGGTGCAGAGGCCTGGCGTCATCACGACGGCGCCGAGGACGCCCGCGCTGGCGGCAGTGGTCAACCAGACCAGGGGGCTGTGGTACCCGGAGACCAGTGTCTGCCCGAGCTGTGTGCCGATGAGCGCGACCAGTCCGATGGTGGCGGCCCGGCGTTCGCTGCCCGGGGTGTAGCGGCCGATCGTCCACGCGAGCGAGGCGCCACTGGCCGTGGCGATGCCGCGGGTCGCGATCATCCGGGTCAGATCGTCACCGATACTGGCCCTGGGGATTTCGGCGAGCTGTGCCGACCGGGTCCGCACCGCGGCGCTGGTGTCGTCAGGGTCGACGTCGCGGTGGTCCGGCGCCAGCGCGAGGGCCAGCGCGGGGAACATGTCGGTGAGCATGTTGACCAGCAGGAATTGGCGCGTGCCGAGCGGACCGCGGCCGCCGACGGCGGTACCGAAGAGGGTGAACGCGACTTCGCCCGCGTTGCCGCCGACCAGTACACCGACGGCGTCGGTGATGCGCCGCCACATCCCGCGCCCTTCCACCATCGCGTGCAGTATCGCGGTCGGGTCCGGGTCGGTCAGCACCAGGTCGGCGGCATTGCGGGCGGCGGTGGAACCCTGTGCGGCCAAACCGATTCCGATGTCGGCGCTGCGGATCGCGGCGGCGTCGTTGCTGCCGTCGCCGGTCATGCCGACGACGTGGCCGTTGCGGCGCAGCGCGGTGACGATCCGGACCTTCTGCTCCGGGTCGACTCTGGCGAAAACGGTGCTGCGCTCGATCAATTCCGCTCGCGCGGTCTCGTCGCAACGGTCCAGATCCGCGCCGGTGACCACGGTTTCGACGGCGATGCCCAGCTGCCGCGCCGCGGCAACGGCGGTCACCGGATGGTCACCGGTGATCATCCGGACGCTGATCTCGTTGTCCTGCAAGGCGGTGACCAGTGGGCGCGCCTGCGGACGCGGGGTGTCGGCGATGCCGAGGAACCCGAGCAGGGTGAGTTCGCCGACCGCGTCCTCGACCTCGTCGGGTGCGGCGGACAGGTCGCGGTGGGCGACGGCCAGGACCCGCAACCCCTGCTCGGCGAGATCGCGTACCGCCGCGTCGGCCTGCGCCCGCAGCTCTCCGGAGAACGGCCTGCTCTGGTCCGCATGCACCCGAGTGCAGCGCGGCAGCACCACCTCGGGCGCGCCTTTGACCACCAATCGCAAACGGCGCGTGGTGTTTCCGAGCGCCGCGGCATAACCGCGGTTCGAGTCGAACGGGATCTCATCGATCGGCTGCCAGCTGCCGTCGTCGATGGCTGCCGCGGCCGCCAGGACCGCGCGGTCGGTCGCATGGGTGACCGGCCCCGCGCTCGCATCAGGACAGGCCCGGGCCGCGGCGCGCAACAGCCGGCGGGCGGCCTCGGCTTCGGACCCGGCATCCCATAGTGCTTGGAGATCGGCGAGCTTGGTCAAGCGCAAACGACCCTCGGTCAGGGTGCCGGTCTTGTCGAAGCAGAGGGTGTCCACCCGCCCGAGCGCTTCGACGGTGCGGCTCGCCCGCACCAGCACCCCGTAGCGTGAAAGCCGCCGCGCGGCCGCCAATTGCGCGACGGTGGCCACCAGCGGAAGTCCTTCCGGTACCGCCGAGACGGCCACGGCCACCCCGTCCGCGATCGCGCCCCGCAGCGTGCGGCCGCGGATCCCGCCGAGCGCGCTGACAATGGCCCCGCCGGTCAAGGTGAGTGGCAGCGCCCGGTCGGTCAGTTCGCGCAATTGCGCTTGTACACCGCCTTTTTCGGGTGCTTGCACACCCGCACTCGCCCGGCCGACCTGGGTGTTGGCGCCGACCGCGACGACGACGGCGCGCCCGGCACCGTTCACCACCGTGCTGCCTTCGTAGACCATGCAGGCCCGGTCGCCCGGCGCCGCGCCCGGCGTGGCCGTCCGTTGCTTCTGCACCGTGACCGATTCACCGGTGAGCCCGGACTCGTCCATTTCGAGATCGTCGACCTCGAGCAGCCGCGCATCGGCGGGCACCACCTCGCCCGCGCGGAGGACGAGTACATCGCCGACCTCGAGTTGCCCGGCGAGCAAACGGGTTTCGCCGACTGCCGCGGCGCGCGCCTCGTCCCGGTCGAGCACCCGGGCGGTGAGGCTTTCCGAATCGAGCAGGGTATGCAGCGCTGACTCCGCGCGTTGCCGCTGCCGCGCGGACACGACGGCATTCACCGCGAGCACCGAGGAGAGCAGTATCGCGTCGGACGGTGAACCGAGGATTGCCGTGGCGACGGCGCCCACGCTGAGGATCGGGGTCAACGGGTCGGCCAGTTCGGTGCGCAGATGCCGCAGAAAGGTGGTCGTGCGGGCCACGCCGCCGGCCGGCGCACCGGGTGCGGCCGGTGCGCGGTCGGCCACCGGTGTCGGGTGCGGCAACCTGGCCAGTGCCTCTTCGGGTTGCAGTGCGTGCCAGGGCAACAGGACCGGCGGGGACGGCGGCACCGGTGTGCGCAGTGCGCGGACCGCGGTGAACGAGCCGTGCACGAGACCGAGGAAATGCGCGCCCGCCATGGGGGAGGTGCGCGATCGGGGCGACACCGCCAGCAGCAGCCCGCTGAGTGCCGACGCCGACAGTGCCAGCGATCGGCCGCGCGCGCTGACCTGACGGGCGGGCGGGATGGTCGCCACCACCCGCTGGACTTGACTCAGGTTGCGGCACAAAGCATCCGCGGTCCAGGGTGCTTGGTTGCGCGGATGCGCGAGGTCGAGCAGCCCGATGGCCACATCGGCCCGCGCGAGCGCCTTGTACGAGTGGGAGCCGAGCACGGCGACCACGTGGCCGTCGCCTTGCAACTCGTGCACCCGCTTGCTCAGCGAGGCGCTGGAGGGCACGAATTCGTCTACGAGCGAACGCAATTCGGCCGCGTCCCCGTTCGCTGCGAGTGTCACGCGGAGCCCGGCGCGGCGCGCCATGCTCAGCAGGGCATGCGCTTGCGGGTCGGGCTCACGGCCGACGCGTACCCGCCCGACACAGCGATCGCCCACGCGCAACTCCCGGCGCGCCGGACGGACGGTGGCACCGCGATCCGGCGTCCCGCTCTTCGGGTGCACCAGGCGTGCCGCGGCGGAATCCGCCGACCCGGATCGCGTGGGCGGGCCGCTGTCTTTCGGTGGCGACCACAGCAAGCGCTGCGCGGCACTCCATACGTCCACGATCGACCAGTCCGGGTCGGTGGACTCGGCATCGAGCACCACTCGGCGTTCGGTGAGCAAGGTCTCGCCCTCGATGAGCAGCGCGGTGACCCGGTCGAGCCGACGCCACGCCATCGGGTCGAGCGTCAATACACCCGCGCGGGCCAACTGCATGGTGACCGTCGCGGCGTACGCCTCGCGGCAGCCGCGCGCGGCTTTCGGCGCACCGAGCACGAGCGCGTTGACGGCGTCACCGGTATCGCCGAGCGTGGCCATGGCGGCGGCGCCGAGCAAAGTCGCCGAGCCGGTCTCGTCGGCGACCTGCTCGATCGGGCCCGGTGGCAGGTCGGCCGGGCGCGCATACGGCGGCAACGGCTCGGCGACACCGGGATGATCGCGGTTGACGAGTTCGGCTTCCCAGCTCTGCCAGGTGCTGCGGCGCGTGATCGCTTCCGCCAGCAGCAGTGCGCGTTGGGCCGTGTCGAGCAGCAGCGTGGGTATCCCGTCGGTCGCGCGCTCGCCGAGGGCGGTGCCGACCGCCGAGACGAGGGTCAACGCGAGATCGGTTCGGGTCCGCCCCAGCCATTGCTCGAGCCGGCCACGGACGCGGGGCTGGGTCTCGGCGATCGAGGCCAGGGCGCGCGCCGCGCGCAAGGGTGGGCGCAGTGGCGGCGCGACTCCCGCCATCGAGATCGCGATCGCGCATATCTCACCCGCCACCTGAATACCGGCCGCCAGCAGCGGTTCCCGGTCCGCCGGGTGGTCGCGAGCGCGATCCCAGTCGTGGCCGGCGACCTCGGTGGCCCGTTCGACCCGTTCCACCGCGGCGAGCAGTTCCGGCAGGTCCGCCGCGCCGCGGGCGAGGGTGGCGACCACGCGGCCGGTCACCGCGTTCACCTGCCACCAGCGCACACCCGTGAGCCCCCGCAACTGCCGGTCCAGGGTCCGCGCGACGGTGCCTGCTTTGGCGCTGTCCAGTCCGCGTACTTCGATGGTGGCGCGGTCGTCGTGCACCGCCACCCGTCGTTGGCTGCGCTTCGGATGCGGATCGACCAGAGTCGCCAGCTCGTCGCGCAGCCGGCCGGTGTCGGCCACCTTGTCGGTCACGGTCTGCACCGCCTGCAGCGGCGCGACGGCGAGCTGACCCACCATGCCGGCCGCCTGCAATCCGTTGCGCCGCAAGGCCCCGGACACCGCGGTCATGGGCGCTTCGATCCACCAGCTCGGACTCAGATGACGTGTCGATAAGCCCATATCGGGCAGCTACCCAACAGCCTTGTCGATAAACGGGCGCCCACGCCGTTTATGGTGACCTTGTCGACCCCCACCTCCGCGATCGACGCCCGCGCCGCGGTCAGCAGGCGCTGCCGATTGCACACGGCATCCGCGCGCTCTGCGAGACTGCGGGGATGAGCACTGCGGTAGCGGAGACCGGAACGTCGGGTGCGTTGTTGCTCGGCATCGACATCGGTACTACTGCGGTGAAAGTGGTCGCGTTCACCGCGGCCGGAGCGCAGGTGGCGGCGCATACGACGCCGTACCCGATCAGCAGGCCGAAACCCGGCTGGGCCGAACAGGATCCGATGGACTGGTGGCGGGGCTGTGTCGACGGGATGCGTGCCGTGCTGTCGGCGGTGCCCGCGGGTGCGGTGCGGGCGATCGGGCTGGCCAGTCAGGTCAATACCCATGTGTGCGTGGATGATCGGCTGACGCCGCTGGCACCGGCGATCATCTGGCAGGACCAGCGCTGTGCCGAGATCGCCCGGGAATTCGACGCCCGCTTCGACGATGCGGACAAGGTGCGGATCTGGGGATCCGCGATCACCCTCGACGCGTCGTTCGTCGGCGCGCGGGCGCAATGGTTCGCGCGCACCGACCCGGACCTGTGGGCGCGGACGCGCTGGGTGCTGGGGCCCAAGGATTTCGTCGCCGCGAAACTGACCGGGCGGGTCGCGACGGATCTGCTGGCGGCGGTACGGGTGGCCGGGCCGGACGGATATCTGGCCGAGGCGGTGGCGCTCGTCGACGGACTCGAAGAGCGGTTGCCGGAGATCCTGGCTCCGGAGGCCACGGTGGGACGGGTCGACGGCGCGGACGTGGTGGTGGGCACGATGGACGCCTACAGTGCGGTGTTCGGCACCCGTACCACCGAGCCTGGGCGCGGAATGGTCTCGTGCGGAACGTCATTGGTCGTCGCGGGGGCTGCCGCGCAGGCGCACCCGGCGGGCGGGATCGTCACCTTCCCGCCGCGCTCCGGACTGTATGTCCATGCCGGGCCGACACAGGCGGGCGGGGACGCCGTGCGCTGGTGGAGCCAGGTGTCCGGGCTGAGTACGGCGGAAGTCTTCGAATCGGCCGCAGCGGGCGCGCCCGGCGTGCTCTTCACGCCCTATCTGGCGGGTGAACGGGCGCCGTTGTGGGACGCCGAGGTTCGCGCGAGCTTTCTCGGGATGAGTTCGGCGACAACGACGGCGGATATGTCGCTCGCGGTGCTGCACGGGGTCGCGATGTCCGCCCGGCACGTGCTCGAATCCGTCGAGACCGCCTGCGGATTCGAGATTCCCAGCGTGACGTTCTCGGGTGGTGGGGCGCGCAGCGCGTTATGGGGGCAGATCCACGCCGACGTGCTGGAGCGTCCGGTCGAACGATTGCGGGTACCCGACAGCGCGGCGTTGGGCGCGGCTCTGCTGGGTGCCGTAGGCGCGGGCATCTACCCGGACGTGACCGCGGCGGCGCGCGCGGCGGTCGCGGTGGACCGGTCGTTCGCTCCGGCGGCTCCGGTGGGTCGGTTGCGTGGCCTGTACGAGAGTTACCGATCGGTGCATGCCGCCCTGCGCGACCTGCACTCCGAACTGGCGCTGTGGCACCGGCTCAGCTGAATTCGGCGACGCTCCAGGCGGCCTCGATCATCTGGAAGATCTCGTCCACCGCGGCGGCCGGATCGGGCGCCTCACGGGCCACGGAATAGGCGTCGATCACGAACCTGGCGATGGTCCGGCAGGCCACCGGCGTCCGGGACAGGCCGAGGTCGGTGGCGATGGCGGTGGCCAGCGACTCCGCGTGCCGCAGCCGCATCGTTTTCTCATACTCCCGCAGGGCGGCCGAGTCGTCGATCATCTTCCAGATGAGCGCGACGTCCGGCCCGGTGCAGTGCTGCACCAGGGCGTGGATTTCGCGACGCAGCGCGTGCATGAGCGTTTCGCCCGCCGGCCGGTTGGTGGCCGCCTGCAGCAGGCGCTGCTCGAAGTCGTCGTCCCGCTCGAAGACCAAGGCCTCTTTCGAGGCGAAGTGTGAGAAGAGGGTCGTGACGGCCACATCGGCCTCGGCCGCCACGTCCCGGATGCCGACCGCGTCGTACCCGCGCTCGGAGAACAGTCGCAGCGCGGTATCGGCGATATTCTGGCGGGTCGCGGCCTTCTTACGCGCACGACGCCCGAGCGGCACGGTCATTTTCGGATGCTAGCAAATACGAAATCTCAGCAGTTTCGAAACACTAACCGTTACGTGACAGCTGACCCGTCGTGCTTCAACTCATGAGGACGCCGGACCGGAAGCCGCCGCCGGTGGCGTAGAGCGAGAAGGCGTGGCCTTTCGCGGTGCAGGAAAGGCCGGGGCCCGAGTAGTGCCCGCCGGTCGCGACGCAGGTTGCGCCGCCGTGCGCGACCTCGATACTGGCGTAGCCTGCACCGGTCTTGACCTCGCTCATCGGGGGATTTCCGCCCGGCAGGGTGAACGCCTTGGGCGTGACGCCTGGATGGGCGGGTAGTTCCGGCTGGTCGATGATGACCTGATTGATCGGGACCGGCAGCGGTAACCAGGTGTCGCCCACCGCGACGGCGGGCACGCGATTCGGTGTCACATCGCAGCCGACGATGCCGTCGGCGGTGATCGCGCAGTCCACCTCGTCGCCGTAGCTGAAGTAGACGGTGTCGGGGGTGACGGCCTGCGCCGATGTCGTGCTCAGCAGGGGTGCCGCGGCGACCGCGACGGCGATCCCCGCCAGCTTTGCGGTGATGTTCATGCACACTCCTCGATCGGATCAAACGATGCTCGGGCGTCGAGTCGGGCAGTTCTTCTGGTAGCTGAAACATAGCTGAAATTCCTGTCGCGGCCCAGAGGCTATCGGGGAGGGGCCGTGCCTCAGCGGAGTTGACAAGGGCTGTGCGGGTTTTCGCGCGGCCTGCGGCGGGTCTGCGACGCTGGCGGACATGAGTGAGATCGAGAGCCGGGTGGGCATTTCGCGGCCGGAGGACGTGATCGACGTGTTCGTCGAACTGGTGGCGGCAGGGGACGCGGCAGGACTGGCCGCGCTGTACGAACCCGACGCCGTACTCGCGATACCCGGTGGTCCGGTGGTCAGTGGCATCCCGGCGATCCGCGAGGCCTACGCGCAATTCCTCGCCACCGGACCGGTTTTCGAGATCGGTGCGCGACAGCAACCGCTGGTGATGGGTGATATCGCACTGAGCGCGCATCAGTGGCCCAACGGCGAGATCACCGTGGACGTGCTGCGCCGGCAGCCCGACGGCAGCTGGCTGTGTGTGATCAGCCAGCCGAAGGTCAACTGAGCGTCGCCCGCGCGGTCCGCCCCGGGTCGCTGACCGTCGGCTCGGCCGGTGCGGCGAGGGTCACAGTGCGGCGCCGAGCAGGCGGAATGCCGGGTGTCTCGAGAATCGAAGTTTCGGGGCACAGCTCATGGCTACCCCTCAGAGAACGCCGGTGCCGACCGCCGCTGTGGCATGTCGACGGTCGGCCTGCGTTTCCGGAGTCCGCCGCACCGGCTGACTCGCACGACAGCGGGAAGGAACCAGACATATGTTGATGCTCACCCCCACCGCCATCGAGGTTGTCCGCACCATCACCTCCGCCGACGGCACGCCGCAGGAGGCGGGCCTGCGCATCTCCACCACCGACGGCGCCGAGACCTTGCAGCTCGAGGTCGCCGCGGCGCCGGGCGCTCAGGACCAGGTCCTCAACGCCGACGGCTCCCGAATCTTCCTCGACCAGCAGGCCGCCGCCTTCCTGGATGACAAGGTCCTCGACACCGGCACCGACGCCAACGGCGAGGGCGGCTTCGTCATCGCCATGCAGGGCGGCGCGGCCGGCGTCTGACCTGGCCTCAGCGGTCGGCGGCCACGGCTTCGAGCAGCGAGTAGGGCGCGGCCGCGAGCAGCGGTGTCACCGAGGTGAGCCGCAGCCCCGCCCGCGCGCACAGGTCCGCGAAATCCGCGCGGGTGCGTTCCCGGCCGCCGACATTGACCAGCATGTTGAGGTCGCTGAGATAGGTGATCCCGCCGTCGGCGCTGTCGGCGGCGGGATCGACGACAGCGGGCAGCACCGGTTCCACGATCAGCACGAGACCGTCCTGCGGCAGCGCCTCGCGACAGTGCCGCAGGATGGTGACGGCCTGTTCGTCGGTCCAATCGTGCAGCACGCTCTTGATCAGATAGAGGTCCGAGCCCGTCGGCACCGCACGGAAGAAGTCGCCGGCGGCGAGCGTGCAGCGGTCGCCGACACCGTTGTCCGCCAACGTTTTCGGTGCTTGGGCCAAACCCTCCTCGGTATCGAAGACGACGCCGCGCAGCCCCGGATGCGCGGCCAGTACGGCGGCGAGCAAGGTGCCGTCACCACCGCCGACATCGGTGACCGAACGGAACCGGCCGAAATCGAACGCTGTCGGCAACGCGGCAGCCGTCTCCGCGACCGCCTGGCTCATCGCCGCATTGAATTCGGCGGACAGCTCGGGACGTTCGGCGAGATGGCTGAAGAAATCGGTGCCGAACACCCGGTCGAACGCGATGTCACCGGTGCGGATGCTGCCGTCCAGATGTTCCCAGGCCCGGACGATCGCCGGGTCGGTGAACATGCGGACGAACGACGTCAGCGACTCCGGGTTGCCCGGATCGAGCAGCGCCCCTGCGGAAGTCGAGGTGAATGAACCCGGCTCGTGTTCGGTCAGCAGTCCCAAGCCGGCCAGCGCACGCAGCAGCCGGAGCGTGGGTTCGGGTGCGGTCCCGGCCGCCGCGGCCACCTCGGCGGCCTGCCGCGGCGTGCTGCCGAGCAGTGGAACTATCTTCAATTCGATTGCGCTGCGCAGGGTTTGCGCGGCGAAACTGCCGAAGGCGAGCCGTACGATCAGGTCGCGGTCGGCGATTTCGGTTGCTCGGACATCGGTGTCGGGCATGGTTGTTTTCCTGTCTTCTCGGGTTGGCAACGCGCACAACGGAGTACGAAGGCGCAGCGATACGGATGGGAGCCGGGACGTGGCTCAGCCCGCGGAGGTCACCCGCCCGGCCAGCGCGCCCGGCGTGCAGCCGGCCAGCGCGAGCAGGTCCCGGTTCAGGTGCGGTTGATCGGCGTAACCACAGGTCACGGCCACCTCACCGGCGGTCGCACCCGCGCGCAGCGCGCGAGCGGCATGATCGAAACGGACCAGCATGGCGGCGCGTTTGGGGGACAGGCCGATCTGATCAGTGAATTTGGCCCACAACCGCTTTCGGCTCCAACCGCAGGACGCGGCGAGGTCGTCCACCCGGATCTGGCCCCGGTGGGCGACGATGGTGTCCCACGTGGTCGCTACCTCCGGCGCCATGGGCGGCGCCGTCGCGCCCCGCTGCACGAGGAACGCCCGCGTCAGTGCCAGCCGCTGCGACCAGGTCGCGGCGTCGGCGAGTTGCTCGCGCAGCCGCCGCTCCTGCGCTCCCCACAGCTCCCCGAGTCCGGTGACGGACCCGTTCAGTTCGCGCGGCGAGACGCCGAGCAGGCCGTAGGCGGCCCGCGGCGACAGGCGCACCTCGACGCATTCGACGCGATCCCCGTGGATACGTGCCGGGCCGGGCGACAACGTGGCGACGAAGCTCGGCAGCGCCCGGGACTCGGCCGCGCCGTGCACCGTGACCGGGGTGTCGCCGATGCCGATGATGACGACCACGGTGGGCTGGGGCAGTACCCGCAGGTCCAGTCCGGCGCCCGCGCGATCGCGGAACCCGGCCATCAGCACGCCGTCGAGGGCGGCCTCGGCGGTCGGATGCACGACCTCCCAGCCGTCCTCGACATCACGGTCCATGGGGACGGTCCCCACCTCGTAGCTGCGCATATCTCTACTGTCGCCGATGTCGCGGTGTCCTGTCTTGAACAAATGTTCCCAGGAGATACCCAGGCGGCCGCGGTGGAATGCGCGCCGGGATACCACTACCGTGGGGTGGCGCAAACGGAGTCCGATCGCTGGGAGTGAGTTTGTCGTCATCGACGATCGAGAACATCGAGACGTCGGGTGGGACCGAGCAGCACGAGCCGCGCACTATCGCACCGGTGGTGTGGTGGGCGATCGTCGTCGCCGGGTTCGTCGCGGGTGGTTATTACCTGGTGCAGGTGCTGGAGCACCGGCAGGTGATGCTGCATCTGATGGATTTGAGCGTCTACCAGATCGCCGGTGACCGGGTCGGTCACGGGGTCTCGGTCTATGACAGTCCGCTGCTCGGCAATACCCGCGGCGTCTGGGAGTTCGTCTACACGCCGTTCGCCGCCCTGCTGTTCGTCCCGCTGCGCTGGCTGCACGGCGACCTGTACACCCTGGTCGGCGGGTTCGGGAACTTCGCCATGCTGGCCGGCTCCTGCTGGGCGGCGCTGTCGCTGCTCGGCTACCGGCGCGACCTGCGGCTCGCGGTCGCGGCCACCTCGATCGGCGGGCTGCTGCTGTGGTGCGAGCCGATCCGGCAGACCATGGCGTTCGGGCAGATCAACATCCTGCTGCTGCTGCTCGTCATCGCGGACCTGGCACTGCCCGACACGTCGCGCTGGAAGGGCGTGCTGACCGGTGTCGCCGCGGGCCTCAAGCTGACCCCCGCCTTCTTCGTGCTGTACCTGCTCGTCACCCGGCGCTACCGGGCGGCCGCGACGGCCGCAGGCGCTTTCCTCGCCACGGTGGCGGTCGGTTTCGCCGTGCTGCCTAAGGATTCGGTGACGTTCTGGGGTGGCGCGTTCATCGATCCGGCCCGTGTCGGCGAGCCCGCCAACCTGTCGAACGAGTCCCTGCGCGGCATGATCGCCCGCTCGGTCGGCGTCGCGGGCGCGCACCAGGTGCTGTGGCTGGCCGGGGCGGCGGCGATGGCGGCGGTCTGTCTGTACCTGGCGCGCCGGCTGTCGCTGTCCGGACGTGAATTGCCCGCGGTGGTGTGTGTCGGCGTCACGATGACGGCGGTGTCGCCGTTCAGCTGGGTGCACCATTGGGTTTGGCTCGCACCGTTGCTCATCTATCTGGGTGATCTGGCGTTGCGCCGCGGTGGTCTGATCATGCCGTCGGTGTTCGTGGTGACGGCGCTCTTCGTTTCCGGTGGCGTACTGGCGTTTCTCGACCCGACGCTGGTGAGCGTGTTCGACTACGCCGCACGCGGACATCCGGTCCTGTTCTACCGCAACGCCTACATCTGGCTCACCGTCGCACTGTTCGCGGCCATCGCCCTGGCCCTGCGTCGTAGCGCGAACCCGGCGGCCACCATCCCGGCCGAGAGCACCGCGGACAGCGTCAAAGCGCCGGTGGCCCCGTAGTTTTCGAGAACGACGGCGTAGACCAGCGGTGCGGCGGCGGAGAGTAGAAAGCTGGGCAGCAGCAGCCGTCCGACGCGGGCTCCGTAACCGTGCGCCGGAAACAGGGCCAACGGCAACGTGCCGCGGGTGATGGTGGCCAGTCCGTTTCCGGCGCCGTACAGGGCGGCGCAGGCCGCGGCGAGCAGCAGCACGCGTCCGCCGCCGAAGCCGACGAGAAACGAGAACAGCAGCAGCGCAAGGGAGATCAGGTTCAGATCCGGTGCGGCCAAGCTGCGTCCGAACAACACGTCACCGAGCCGGGCCGCGGACTGGGCGATGCCGCGCAGGGTCGACACCCACACCGCGGTGCCGACCGCCAGGCCGAGGCCGGTGAGTATGCCGATCAGGTGGGCGGACAGTCCCGAGGCCAGAAAGCCCACTCCGGTCATGATCGCCGCGTACAAGACCGCCGCGACGCGGTCATCGCGTGCGGCGGCAACGGGTGCGGTTGCGGGAGCGCGGGTTTCGACCGGCAGCGGCCGGTGGCGCGGTATCGCGAGATGCATGGGCAAGGTCGACAGCGCGAACCCGGCATAGACGAGCACCGCTCCGCGCCAGCCCAGGGCCTCGGCCAGCCCGTGACCGATCGGCCAGAACACCGTGGACGCCAATCCGCCCAGCAGCGTGATCTGCGACATCGGCCGTTTCGCGTGTCCACCGCCGAGGCGGGCCAGCGTCGCGAACGCGGCATCGTAGAGCGTGCACCGCATGGCCGCGCCCAGCACGATCCACGAAAGGTAGTACCAGCCAACACTGCTCGTCGTGGCGACACCCGCGCAGCCCAGCCCCGCCAGCACCGAACCGGTCGCGAGGACGGGCCTGCCGCCGAACCGGTCGATGCAGCGGCCGACCAGCGGCGAAGCGCAGCCCATCACCAGCAGCGCCACCGAAAACCCGCCCTGGACCCGGGGTTCGCTCCAGCCCAGATCCGCACCGATGCTGCCGCCGAAGATGCCCACGAGGTAGTAGGTGACGCCCCAGCAGACCAGCTGGGAAATGCCGAGGCAGCGCACCGCCTTTCGCAACTTCGCGTCCATGATCCCTCCGGCTCGATGACACTGTGGTTCGACGATAAGCAGTGCTGATGCCGCTGATACAGGACATAAGAGGGGCTTGGGTATGGGCGCGCTGGACCTCGATCAGCTGCGCACGTTCGTGCAAGTCGTCGAGTGCGGCAGTTTTTCGCGTGCGGCGCAACGGTTGGGCATCACCCAGCCGGCCGTCAGCCTGCGCCTGCGGCAACTCGAAAACCGTTTGGGCGTAACTCTGCTGGAGCGGGTGGGCCGACAGGTGCGCCCGACCGCGGCCGGGGCCGAACTGCTGGCGCATGCGGCACGGATCGAAGACGCGGTGTCGGTCGCGGAGGACAGCCTCGCGCACTACACGGCGGGCACTGCCGGGCGAGTCCGGCTCGGTACCGGCGAGACCGCGTGCGTGTACCTGCTGCCGCCGGTCCTGCGCGGGTTGCGGGGCCGGTTCCCGGCGCTCGACCTCATCGTGCACACCGGTAACACCGACACTCTGCTGCACCTGCTCGCGGAGAACCGCATCGACCTGGGCTTGCTCACCATGCCCATTCCCGGCCGGGCCTTCGAGGTGACCCCGGTCCGGCAGGACGAATTCGTGCTGGTCGCGGCCCCGGACGCCGCCGCGCCGCCGGCCAGGACCACAGCCGCCGCGCTCGCGTCCCGGCCGCTGGTGCTGTTCGATCCCGGCGGTAACACACGCCGACTCGTCGATCGATGGTTCGCCGCCGCGGGACACACCGTCAAGCCGGTGATGGAATTGGGCAGTGTGGCCGCGATCAAGGAATTGGTCGCCGCCGGCCTCGGCTACGCGATTCTGCCGCGCATGGCATTGCCCGCTCGCGACGACGGGCGCTTGACGGCCCGTTCGCTGACTCCGCCCCTGCACCGGACCATCGCTTTGGTCCTGCGCCGGGACAAACCCCGCACTCGGGCCCTGTCAGCTGTAATCGATGCCCTGACCACTCCCGACGCACAGCGCTGACGCGCTATCGTGGATTCGTGGGTGTCATGGGAGAACTGTTTCCGGGCCAGAAGCTGGCCGACGAGGGCAGCGAAGACAGTGCCGGGCAAGGGCACCGCCCCCGCGTCGACGTAGATCTGGAGGCCGGTGTGGTCCGGTTGTCCGGCACGGCCCCGCGGGCTGCGGACGAGCCTGCCGAAGACGCCTGAGGCACTCGAGTTCTTACCTGGCTTTGCCGCTCGCCTCGCATTCTTCTGACGTCCGCCCCGCAGCATGGGGCGTGACGAAAGGAAGTGCCCGCCATGAGCATCTCGCTATCGACCGAATCGACCCGCGTGCGCCCCGCCCTGCCCGCCGAGGTGACGGCCTACTGGGCCGGACGCCACGTGGTGGTGACCGGCGGCAGTAGCGGCATCGGACTCGAGGTGACCGAACTGGCCTTGGCCATGGGCGCCAAGGTGAGCGTCGTCGCGCTCGAAGACCGTGCCCTGCGACGACTTTCCGATGAAGCGGACCACGGGGACCGGCCACTGGCGGTGTTCGCCGCCGACGTCACGCGCAAGGAGCAGGTCGGCGCCGCAGTGGACGCGGCACGCGCGCGGCACGGTGCGATCGGCGCGGTGATCGTGTGCGCGGGTATCGCGAAGCCGGATTATTTCGACCGGCTCGACGATGCCGACTTCACCAAACATATGGAGGTCAACTACTTCGGTGCGCTGCATGCGATCCGGGCGGCGCTGCCCGATCTCGACGCAAGCACCGGGGGCAGCATCACGGTCATCTCGTCGCTGGCGGGCGTGCTGCCCTGTTTCGGTTACGGCGCATACAGTCCCAGCAAGTTCGCCGTGCGTGGGCTGTGTGAGGTACTGCGCCAAGAACTCAAACCGCGTGGCATCACCGTCACCGTCGTCCTGCCGCCCGATGTCGACACCCCACAGCTGGCCGCCGAGGCGGCGACCAAGCCGCCGGAGCTGCGGGCGCTCAGCGCCGGAACACCCATCAGCGCAGGCGAAGTCGCGTATGCCCTGCTGATCGGCGCGGCACGCGGTCGCGCCACCGTCGTGCCCTCACCGGCCGCCCGCCTGACGCGCTGGCTCGCGGGTGCGGCCCCCGGACTGCTGGCCTGGGTGATGGACCGCCGCATCGCCCGTGTCCAGCGCAACCGCTGAACGGTTACCAGGGTGCGCTAGTCGCGGAAGCGGCAAGCACCGGCGAACGGCATGGTGTCCATCGAGGATTCGGTGACACCGGTGCCGTAGGTCGAGGCGTGGATGACCTTGCCGTCACCGGCGTACAGCGCGGAGTGGCCGCCGCCGTAGAACGACACCAGATCGCCGGGCTGCAATTCGTCCCGCGAGACCGGGGTTCCGGCGGCGAGCTGGTCGTAGCTGGTGCGTGGCACGTCGACACCGGCTTGCTCGTAGGACCACTGGACCAGGCCCGAGCAGTCGAACGAGTCGGGTCCCGCGGACGCGCCGTAGTCTGCGCCGAGCTTGGTGCGGGCGGCCTCCACCGCGACCTCGCCGGGCGACTTCAGCGGAGTCTCGTGCAACAGCGGCTGATTCGGCATGGTGATGCCGGGAACGCCTGCTAGGCTGGGGTATTCGAATCCGGGGATCTCCGGCAGCGTGAATTCGATGCCGAACGCGGAGAACTCGGTCGGCGCGGGAGCTGCGATCGGCGCGCTCTGCGGCTGCGGTGCCGGGTCTCCGGGAAGGCCTGCGGGAAGGGGTAATTCGTCCGGCACCTGCACGGTGCCGATGCCCGGCACGGTGATCGGTTGTGCCGTTGCCGTTCCGGAGGTGACCAGCAGTGCGGCGAGTGCGCCTGCGAGGGTCACGCCTGCGGCCAGTGCCCACCAGAGCACTCGGCGCAGGAAGCGGGTAGTTCGGACGTCGTCGGTCTGCGATGCCATGATCAAGTCCTCCGATGGTCGTCTCGAAGGCTCTGGCGGGTCGCGCGACGCCGCATCTGATGGCGAAACCGGACTGCACCAAAGTCTTCGAATACATTCGAGAACATCACGGTGATCTGTGTCCAAGCGGATCCGATTTACCATCATTGGACATAAATCGACGAATGTGCATAAGGACACACATTAAAATAATAACGAAACGATAACTAAATATTCGAGAGTTGAAAATCAGCTATTTTGCGCGGTGTTTTCTCGTTCGGTGGATGCGTCGCTGACCGGCAGTTCTCCGGCGCTGCGCAGGGCCGCGAGCACGGTGTGCACCGCGGATCGGGGTGGCGCGCCGCGCCGGATGACCGCCGTGATCGTCCGGGTCACCGGGCTGCTCAACTCCCGGGTGGTGACGCGGTAACGCGGGTCGACGGCGAGGCCGGGCAGCAGGGCGATCGACAGTCCGGCTTCGACATGCTGCAGCGTCATCAGATAGTTGCTGAAGCGGCACACGACGCGGGGTTCGAAGCCGGATTCGCGGCAGAGCCGAGTTGCCAGGTTCGCCATATACGACTTCGGCATATCGAAGGCCCACGGTTCGTCGGCATAGGCCGCGAGATCGGCGGGCCCGCGCGCGGACCGGCCCGGCGGGAGCACGAGCACGATCGGATCGGTCGCCAGGGGCACGATGTCGATGTCCGGGCCGAGTGGCTGCTCAACGAAATCCGTTGTGGTGATGATGATATCGGCGTCGCCGACGCGCAGCGCGCGCATGCTCTCGTGCGGTTCCAGCTCGTGCAGTTCCACCTCGAGGTGCGGATGGGAGACCGCGAGCCGGCGCACCGCGGGCACGCAGCGGGAATGGATCGCGCTTTGGAAGGCGCCGAGCCGGATCAAGCCGACCGGCTCGTCGCCGAGGCCATGCAGTTCGGCTTCGACGGTGCCCATGTGGTCGAGCAGCGCGCGGGCACGGCGCGCGAGCAGCAGTCCCGCCGGGGTGAGCCGGACCCGGCGGCCGGTGCGTTCCAGCAGCCGGGTCCGGGTCTCGGCCTCGAGCACCGCGAGTTGCTGGGAAACGCTGGACGGGCTCAGATTCGCCGCCTGCGCCACCGCGCGCACGGTGCCGAGAGTGTCCAGCTGGCTGAGCAGGCGCAGTCGCCACGGGTTGAGCATGGGTCCATTGTTGTTCGGCGCTGCCGTACAGCACAGCCGGAATTGTGAGATGGACGTGTCGCTCGGGCGGCCTTACCGTCGGTGCATGGCTTCCTCCACCGCCGCGCCACTGTCCGCGACCGAATTCTGGCGCGATGCCGACCGTCATCTCGTGCGCTACGCGGGTGCGAGCCCCTTCAGCCCGGAGATCATCACGCGGGCCGCCGGCAGCTTCCTGTACACCGAAAGCGGCAGGGAGATCCTGGATTTCACGTCCGGTCAGATGAGCGCGATTCTCGGGCACGCACATCCGGAGATCGTCGAGACGGTCCGGCGGCAGGTGGGCGAGCTGGATCACCTGTTCAGCGGCATGCTGAGTCGCCCGGTCGTCGACCTGGCCCGCAGGCTGGCGGGCACGCTGCCCGAGCCGCTGACCAAAGCGTTGCTGCTGACCACGGGCGCCGAATCGAACGAGGCCGCGATCCGGATGGCCAAGCTGGTCACCGGGAAGCACGAGATCGTCTCGTTCGCCCGCTCGTGGCACGGCATGACCCAGGCCGCGGCGGGCGCGACCTACAGCGCGGGACGCAAAGGCTACGGCCCGGCCGCACCCGGCAATTTCGCCATCCCCGCCCCGCATGCCTACCGGCCCGATTTCACCACGGCCGAGGGTGAACTCGACTGGCGCAGACAGCTCGACTTCGCCTTCGACCTGATCGACGCGCAGTCGGTGGGCAGCCTGGCCGCCTGTCTGGTCGAGCCGATTCTCAGCTCCGGCGGCGTGATCGAACCGCCGCTCGGCTACTTCGCCCGGCTGCGTGACCTGTGCCGGGAGCGCGGCATGCTGCTGATCCTCGACGAAGCGCAGACCGGGTTGTGCCGCACCGGCAACTGGTACGCGTTCGAACGCGACGGTGTGGTGCCCGACATCATCACCCTGTCCAAGACACTCGGCGCGGGCCTGCCGCTGGCCGCGGTGCTCACCAGCGCCGATATCGAGCAGGCCGCGCACGAGCGCGGGTTCCTGTTCTTCACCACGCATGTTTCCGATCCGCTGGTGGCCGCGGTGGGCAATACCGTGCTCGACGTGCTCATCCGGGATCGGCTCGACGAGCGCGCCGCCGAACTCGGCGGGTTCCTGCGCCGCGGCCTGGAGCGAATCGCCGAGCGGCACAGCGTCGTCGGGGATATCCGCGGGCGCGGGCTGCTCGCCGGGCTCGAACTCGTCGTCGATCGCGAAACCAAAAGGGGCTCGGACGAACTCGGTGCGCTCGTCACGCGCCGCTGCCTGGAACTCGGCCTGCACATGAACATCGTGCAGTTGCCCGGAATGGGCGGCGTTTTCCGGATCGCTCCGCCGCTGACCGCCTCGGAGGCGGAACTGACCCTTGGTCTGTCCATCCTCGATGAGGCGATCGGCGACGCGGCCGCCCGTCTCTAGCGGGTCCGCTCAGGTCAGGTTGCCGTCGATGCAGAGGCTCACCGATCGCGAGGACGGGCCGGGACGCGGGGTGACCGGGTCGAATTTCCATTGCGAGATCGGGCCGGCGGCCTTCCACTGCAGCGATCCGTCGCGGGCGGCGACGACCTGGTAGATATCCTCGTTGCCCTCGATGAGCTGGCTGCCGACGCAGTAGTCGTTGTACTCGGTGCCCGGCTGCCGCGCGCCCGGGCTGAACAGGCCCGCGGGCCTGGTGTACGCGCCCGGGTTGGGGACCGTGCTCGGCCGGTTGTCGGCGGGGCCGCGGGACCAGGACGCCGCGCCGCGGTCGGTCTCGCAGCGGAAGCTCTGGCCTCCGGCCACCACGGTCGCGCCCTGCGGATGGCTGGTGCCCGCCCACAGGCAGTGCACCCCCGCGCCCGCGGTGCCGGCCGCGGCGTTGCCCGCGCCGACGACCAGCCCGCCCGCGACGGCGGCCGCCGCGAGCAGTGCGATCGAGGTGTGTCCGAGGACAGCGGCTCTCGTTGTCGTCGTGGTGTTCATCGATGTCTCCCTCTGTCTTCGACCGGTCGCGAGGTCACTGGATTGCGGTCGATAAGGCAAGCGCGACAGCATTTTCCGGTCGCTCAGCACCAGCTGGCCGTGGGTTTGCACACCACCCAGCCCTCGCCGTCCGGTCGCGGCACGGAGGACCAGGTCGTGGTGGTGCCGCCCCCGCCGCCGCTACCGGGTGCGGTCTCGGGCCGCTGCTTGTCCCAGTACTCACGTTGCGCCCGCTGGTGTTCGTTCTGACGCAACGGGTTGGTGTCGGTGTGGTGGAAGCCCTGGGGGTCGGTGTGGTGTGCGCCGGAGGTGTCACGGCCCGGCGCGTTGTCGACGGCCGCGGTGGCGATACCGGATGTGAGCACCGTTGCGGTGCCGAAGAATCCGACGATCAGGGTGAGCGCGGTGGCACGTCGGAAGGGCTGCCGGTTACTGGTCGACCGCTGGGGGAGTCGCTGCATGGCGTCGTTGCCTCTCTGCTGATCTACTGAGTTAAACAGTAGGTAAAGAAGCTGAGAACAAGCTTATGACCAGCATGATTGTCCCTGTGTGGAGAAACACCATGATCAGATACGCAATTCAGCAGTAGATTGGGTGGACTCGGCTGTGCTCGCCCCGACAAGTCGGGGCAGCCCGAACGGAAACGACGCCCGGCGCCTGCCCGATGTGCCCACCAGAACCTGTCGGAGGGTGGGGAGTGCGATGCTTTGTTCGCTGCGGAGTGCGCTGCTGGTGGTGAGTGTCGTTGCCGCCGTGCTCACCGGTGCCGAAATCGGTTGTGGCGCAGCGTACGCCGCACCCGATGCGCTGAAGCACTGTGCGGTCGCGGACGGCAGGAAGCCGGCCACCGCGACGCCGGAGGAGGTCGGGCTCGACGCGGACGCGCTTCGGCGAGCGGTCGCCTTCGCCGCGGACCCGACACGGCGCAATGTTCAGGTATTCCGCAACAACTGCCTGATCGCCGCGGGGCCGAACAACGAGCAGACCGGTGGTGTGGCGTGGAACCTGTGGAGCAGTACGAAGAGCGTGGTGTCGCTGGTCGCGGGAATCGCCGTGGACCAGGGGCGCATCCGGCTCGACGACCCGATCGGCCGCTATCTGCCGCCCGGGCTCGGTGACGACGCGCACCGGGCGATCACCGTCCGGAGCCTGCTCACCGAGACCTCGGGCTTGCGCGTCGCGGTGGCCTCCGAGGGCATCACCGGCCTGGCACAACTCGATCCGAACGCGGTGGCGCAGGCCATGGCGATGCCGATCGAGAGTCCGCAGGGCACGGTGTGGCGCTACAGTCAGCGCGCCGTCGATCTGCTCGTCGCTGTGGTGCAGCAGGCGGCCGGCCTCGACTTCCAGGACTACGCGCAACGAAACCTGTTCGATCCGTTGGGCATTCGTCGCACCGACTATCACTGGGCCGCGACCGCAGTGGCAACACCTACGGGTACGCGCATCTGATCATGCCGCCGGACGATTTCGTCAAGCTCGGCCTGCTGGTGCTGAATCACGGTGCCTGGCAAGGCGATCAGGTGATCTCCGCCGACTACCTCGAACAGGCGTCGCGGCCGACGCCGGCCAATCAATGCTATGGATTTCTCTTTGTCGTCAACGGGCCCGGCTGCACCGCGGAACTGCCCGGCTTGCCGCCGGACGCGGTGAAGATGTCGGGGATGATGCGCCAGGACAACTTCATCGTCCCGAGCCTCGGGTTGCTGGTCACCTGGACCGGTGTGACCGTCCCCGGTAGTGCGGTGAGCTTTCCGCACGACGTGCTCCGCGGCATCATCGCGGCCTTCCGGACGCCGGCGCTGCCCGACCCGGGACCCTATGTGCCACAACCGGATATCAGTCTCGCCGATCCGATGATCTCGAATCCGGACGCGACTCTCGGCGCGCTCGGTATCGGGCCGTACGCGTACCCGGGCTGTGGCCCGCTCGAATGTCTCGGCGCACCGCTCGCGCCGCCCTTCGGGGACTGGCCGCCCGGCTGTTTCGTCCTCGGTTGCGTCGGGCCGCACCCGGCCACGCCCGGTATCCGCCAGGCCGGGTGAGCGAGGTCCGGGTGAGCGAGGTCACGCAATATTGCACTATCTGAAATTTTGCAGTTTGTGCTAAATTTTCGGCCATGTCGTCCCCCGCGAGCACCGAACCGCCGCTCGGCCTGCGCGAACAGAAGAAGCGCAAGACCAGGCTCGATCTCTGCATGGCCGCACGGCGCCTGGCCGTCGAGCACGGGGTGGACGCGACCACCGTCGAAGACATCGCGAAAGCCGTCGGGGTCTCGCCGCGCACGTTCTTCAACTACTACGACACGAAGCTCGACGCGATCGTCGGGCCCGTCGAGGAGATCGGCACGCCCGCGGCCCGGGCCGAGTTCGTCGCCGGTGGGCCGACCGGTGTGCTGATGGCGGACCTGACCTGGCTGTTCTCCTCCGCGATCGAGCCGGAAGAGGAAGTGCGCGAAGCCATCTCGCTGGTCATCGCGATCATCAAGGCCGAGCCGCGGGTGGTCGCGTCCTTCATGGCCGCGGGTGTGCAGCAGGAGGCGATGGTCCGCGACCTGCTCACCGCCCGGTCGGGCGAGCCGGTGGCGCCCGAATTCGCCGCGCTCGCAGCGGGAGTCATGACCACCATCACCACCCGGGCGGTGTTGTCCGCCGCCGCCGATACGTCCCGGTCGTTCAAAGCGGCCGTGGCAGACCACTGTGCGATGGCCGCCCGGCTGTTCGACCAGCCTGATGACAGAACAAGGAGACGCGACCGATGACCTCGACGGCCGATTCGCCGCCAACCCCGATTGTTTTGACCCAGAAGAGAATCTGGCTCATCTTCTCCGCGCTCATCGCGGGCATGTTCCTGGCCAGCCTCGATCAGATGATCGTCGGCACCGCCATGCCGACCATCGTCGGCGAGCTCGGCGGTGTCTCGCACATGGCCTGGACCGCGACCTCGTACCTGCTCGCCACCACCATCGTGATGCCGATCTACGGAAAATTCGGCGACATGTTCGGCAGGCGCTGGCTGTTCCTGTTTGCGGTGACCGCCTTCACTGCCGCGTCGGTCGGCGCCGCGGCTTCGACAAGTTTCTGGGAATTCATCGTCTTCCGCGGCCTGCAAGGTGTCGGCGGTGGCGGTTTGATGATTCTGGCGCAAGCCATCATCGCCGACGTGGTGCCCGCCAAGGACCGCGGCAAGTACATGGCGCCGATGGGTGCCGTCTTCGGTATCACCTCGGTGGCCGGCCCGCTGCTCGGCGGCTTCTTCGCCGACACCCTCGGCTGGCGCTGGTGCTTCTGGATCAACGTGCCGATCGGCATCGCGGCCCTGGTCATCGCCTTCCGCTACCTGAGCGTGCCCAGCCACCGGCCCAAGACCAAGCCGGACTACCTCGGTGTGCTGCTGATGTCGGCCGCGACCACGCTGCTGATCCTGATCACCGACTGGGGCGGCAAGCAGTACGCGTGGGGCTCGGCGACGATCGTGTCGATGATCGCCGCGCTGGTGATCGTGGTGGCCGCGTTCGTCATGGTGGAGGCCCGGGCCGAGGAACCCATGCTGCCGTTGTGGCTGTTCCGCAACCGCACCTTCGTGCTGACCTCCGCGATCGGCCTGCTGGTCGGTCTGGTCATGTTCGCGGCGATCGGGTTCATCCCGACGTATCTGCAAATGGCCACCGGCGCTTCGGCTTCGGTCTCGGGCCTGCTGCTGATCCCGATGATGGCGGGCATGATGATCACCCTGATGGGGTCGATGACCGCGATCACCAAGACCGGCAAGTACCGGGTGTACCCGCCGCTCGGCGCGCTGACCATGCTGCTCGGCATGCTGTGGCTGACCAGGCTGGACGCGAACACCGAGATGTGGCTCGTCTCGGCCATGCTGTTCGTGATCGGCGCCGGGCTCGGCCTGATCATGCAGATCATCGTGCTCGTCGTGCAGAACGCGGTGTCGCCGGACCAGATCGGGACCGCGACCAGCGCCAACAACTACTTCCGCGAGATGGGTGGCGCGATCGGCGTCGCGATCTTCGGCTCGATCTTCACCAGCCGATTGACCGAGGGTCTCACCGACGCGTTCATGTCGCACGGGCCCGAGGTGCTGGCGGCGAAACTCGACCCGAGCGGGCTGGTGCCGTCGGTGGTCAAGAACCTGCCCGCGGACCTGCACGACGCGATCGTGGGCGCCTACGTGAACGCCTTGGTACCGGGCTTCTGGTACCTCATCCCGGGCGCGATCGTCATTTTCGTGCTGGCCCTGTTCATTCCGCAGCTGAAGCTGTCCGACGAGGCGGGCATGGTCGCCCGCGGCGAGGCGGTGCTGGAAGAGACAGAGCCGGGTGCGACAACGGCCGTGGCCGCGTCGGATGAGGATCCGGACGCACGGCTGGTCCGCGAACGCGCTTAGCGCGCGCCGAAACGCGACGGGCGGTAAGGCGACAGCCTTACCGCCCGTCCTTGTCGCACCGGGCTATTCGCACGCGACACCGGTGTAGCCGGGATCGAGTGCGCGTTCGACGAGATAGCCGACGGTCGGCGACTGCGGCAGCGTGCCGTGGTCGAAAACGTCGGTGGGGCAGAAGTCCTGGACCCAGACATTGTCGACCGTCGCACCCGGACCCGCCTGCAAGAAGGTGGCTTCCGGTGGGGTGGAGGCATCGTCGCGGGTGCTGGCAATCACCGTGTAATCGATGCCCGGCTCGGTGTCGCCGTCCGCATTGAGGGTGCGCAGGAAGTCGCTGCCGACGAGTTGTTGTGCCGCGGCGATTCCGGCGACCGGTGCCAGCACCGTGGGGAAGGCCGCCGCGACGCCCGGCGGGAGCTGGGTCGCGACGCCGCGCATCGTCGAACCGTGATTGGTGCCCGCGAGCGAGACCAGGTGCGCGACCTTGTCGGCGCCGCCACCGAAGCGCACATATTGGCGAGAAACGAGTGCGCCCTGCGAATGACCGACGAGGTCGACCCGCGCCGCGCCGGTGGCGGCGCGGACCCGGTCGACGAAGGTGGCGAGTTCACCGGCCGAGGCGGGAATGTCGCCGGTGGCGTACATTCCCGGCAGCGCCCCGAGCACACTCGACGTATCGCGGCCGTAATTGAGCGAAAAGACGCAGTAGCCTGCGGCTTTCAGCCGCGGCGCGAGCACGTCCCAGTCGTTCTGATTGCCCCAGGTGCCGTGCACCAGCACGACCGGCCGGGGATGGGCCCGGGTGGGCAGGCAGGACCAGTCGTCCGACCCTGCGGGCGGGATGCTGCCGTCCGGGTCCTTGCCGAGCACCGCGCTGCCCGAGCCGACCGGATCGGCGAGGGCCTGAGCCGATGGTGCGCCGGCCGCGCAGAGTCCGCACACGAGGCCTGCCAGCAGCACCCTGCGCCACGTCGCCTTCATCGAAATCTCCTCTGTGCGATAGGTTTCGCGGTTTCGTCGGCGAATCATGCGGTCGTTCAGCGCGGTACGGTGACCGGATCGGTGCAGCTGGCGGGCGGATCGACCAGCGAGCACGGCTGGGGAGCGCGGGTCGGCCGGTAGTCGGCCGGGACACCGCCCTCGCGGGTGATGCGGGTGTAGGCGGCGACGGCGTCGGTGGGCTTGCGGGTGAGGCTCGGATCGGTCAGCACGTCTACGGTGTAGAGGCCGAACCGCGGTGTGTAGCTGCCCCACTCGTAGTTGTCGGTGAGACTCCAGTAGTTGTAGCCCATGATGTTCATGCCGTCGGCCCGGGCCCGCTGGATCCAGTAGATCGTGTCGCGCAGATCGTCGCCGCGGGCATAGCCGTCGGGACGGGGCAGCCCGTTCTCGGTGGGCATGCCGTTTTCCACGATATAGAGCGGCTTGCCGGGGAAGGCGCGCGAATAGTGCTGCAGGGCATAGTAGATGCCCTCGGGTTGCAGCGGGTTCTGCCAGAGCCGGGTGAGGTTCTGCGCCATCGAGGTCACGGTGTCGGGCGAGCTGCCGTAGTAGTAATCGATCCCGATGTAGTCGAGCCGTGCGGCGACCTGATCGACGAACGGCTTGTTGATCGCGTCCTCGCCGCCGGGAATGTAGGCGACATTGCTGGTGACCAGCGCGCCCGGCTGCACCCGGTGAATGTGGTCGTAGATGGCGTTGTGCGCCTGTGCCAGCCGGTTCTGCATGCCCGGCACGTCGACGGCCGGGATCCCCCCGTGTCGTAATTCGTTGAGCCCGTAGAAGGTCGGCTCGTTGAAAGTCACCCAGAGCGGGTCGGCGGCGGCGTAGCGATCCACCACCGTACGTGCGTTGGCCAGCCAATCCTCGACCATGCCCGGGTTGTGCCAGCCGCCGCGATCCACCTCCCAGCCGGGGAACACCCAGTGATCGAGGGTGATCATCGGCCGCATCCCCGCCGCCTCGATCTTCGCGATCACGTTGTCGTAGAAGCGGAATCCCTCGGCCGACCACACACCTGGCTCCGGCTGCACCCTGGCCCATTCCACGCTGATCCGGAACACCCGGGTACCGAGATCGGCGGCCAGGTCGATGTCGGCGGCGTAGCGGTTGTAGAAGTCGACCGAATTCCCGTACGGGTCCTCCGTTTTGCCGGCCTCCACGTAACGGCGCCAATTGCTGTCCGGCGCATGGCCTTCGGATTGGTAGCCGGAGGCGGCGACGCCCCACAGGAAGTCCGGACCCAGCGGCGCGACCTGCGTGGGCGGCTCCGGCCGCGCGGCGGCGGTGGCGGGCAGTCCCTGGATGAGCGTGGCGGCGGCGACGGCGGCCAAGCCGAGGCTGCGCAGACGGAGTCGCATCGGGTGGTGTGCTCCCGTTCGTAGAGGTGACCGCCGCCCTTTTCGGTGGTCGCGGACGGTCCGTTACGAAAACCGTACAGCGCTCGGTTTTGGATGACAAGATTGCCCGGCGGCTGACTACACTGGCTCGGTGGCGAAACGGGGCCCCTACGGCAAAGGTATCGAACGGCGCGAGCAGATCCTCGACGCCGCGCTGCGCACCATCGCCGAGCGGGGCTACCTGGCCACCTCCGTCGCCGAATTGGCCGACGCGGTCGGGTTGAGCCAGGGTGGCCTGCTGCACTATTTCGGCTCGAAAGAGGAGTTGTTCGTTGCGGTGTTGCGCAAGCGCGACGAACTCGATCTGCTGGCGATGAGCGGCGCCGCGCCGGAGGCCTTCGTGGCGGTGATCCGGCGGAACACACAGGTGCCGGGTCTGATCGAGCTGTTCACCCACATGCAGGCCGCCGCCGCGGACCCGCGCCACCCGGCGCACGACTACATGCTCGAGCGGTACCGCTTCGGCACCGCGGGGTTCGCGGGGGCGCTGCGCGCGATGCAGCAGGCGGGCACCCTGTCCACCGAGATCGACACCGAGGCCGCGGCCACCATGTTCTTCGCGCTTGCCGACGGTTTGCAGGCGCGCTGGTTGATCGACCCGACGATCGATATGGTCGCTGAGCTCGAGTCGTGCTGGCGTCGCTATGTGGGGGATGCCGCGCGGTAGCGGAGTCCGCTTCGGCGCCACCTGTCGGAGCCGAATTGTATTGTGCGGATATGGGTCTAGCGAAGCTTGCCGAAGAGTTCTGGAACTGGCGGACCGCGACGGCGCCCGATTCGAGCGACGACCTGCCCCGGGTGGAACGTCCCGCGGGCTGGTTGCCCGACTGGTCCGCGGCGGCCGTCGCGGAACGCCGGACGGTGCTCGCCGAGTTCGCCCGCAGGCATGCCGCGCTCGACCTGTCCGACGAGCCGGTCGCGGTGCAGGTCGACGGCAGGCTGCTCGGTTCGGCACTGGCGAAGGTGCACTGGGAGCTGGATCTGATCCGCGGCTGGGAACGCAATCCCGGTTTCTATGTACAACAGAGTCTCGGCGCCGTCTATGCGGCCCTGCTGGCGCCGCCGCCGTTCGACGGCGCGCGGGCCGCCTCGATCAGCGCGTTGCTGCGGCACGTGCCGCTGGTGCTCGAACAGGCCAGAGCGAATCTCGCCGAGCATGCGAGCGCTCCCTTCGCCCGCAGCGCGGTGCGCCTGCTCGACGAGTCGGCCGGTTCGGTCGAAGCGGCGCTGACCGCGCTGATTCCGTTCCTGCCCGCCGAGTACGCCGCCGAACTGCCCGCCGCGACCCGCGTCGCCACCGATGCCGTTGCGGCCTATCGTGATTGGCTGGCGGAGCGGCTGCCCGAGCTGGGCGAGACCGAGCCGGTCGGGCCGGCGGCGCTGGCGTACTACCTGCACAATGTGGCGCTGCTGCCGTATTCGGCGCAGCAGCTGCGGGCGATGGGTCGCCAGGAATGGCACCGGGCGGTCGCGACCGAGACGGCGCTGCGCACCCGCTACCGGGATGCGCCGAGTCCGCCGCTGCCCGCCGACGCGCACGAGCACGTCGAACGGCAGCACAGGGATGAACTGGCGGTGCGCGAGTTCGCGGACGGACTTGGCCTGCTCGGTCAGCCGGAGTCGTTGCGGCACTATCGATTCGCCCCGTTGCCGCCGTATCTCGCACCGCTCACCTGGCTCGGTGTCACCGACGACCTGACCGGGCCGTCCCGCCGGGACGAGGACGCCCTGCGCTACATCCCCGACCCGGCACCGGATCTGCCTTACTTCGATCAGGCCGCGGCCTTCGACGCCCGCACCGCGATCGTGCACGAGGGGGCGCACGCGCAGCAGGTCGCGTTCGGCTGGCGGCACGACAATCCGGCTCGGCGCTGGTTCTACGACTCGGTGCCCAACGAGGGCATCGCGTTCTACTACGAAGAACTGATGCTGCAGTCCGGCCTGTTCGACGAGGCGCCGGCCAGCGCGATCTTCGTGGTGAATGCCATGCGGCTGCGGGCTTTACGGGTCGAAGTGGATATCGCCCTCGCGCTGGGCGAGCTGTCCATCGAGGAGACGGCCGACCGCCTCGCGATCGATGTGCCGGTGGACCGCGAGACCGCGTGGGACGAAGCCGTGTTCTTCGCCGGATTCCCGGGACAGGCGCTCAGCTACCAGATCGGCAAATTGCAGATCCAGGATCTGCTCAGCACTGCGGTGCGCGAGCTGGGCGATGAATTCGAGCTGAAGGCCTTCCACGACAGGCTGTGGCGTGAAGGGAACGTGCCGCTGGCCTTGCAGCGCTGGGAATACCTCGGCCTGCGCGATCATCTCGACGAGGCCGATCGACTGGCCGAAAGCGTTGCCGCCGTGGACGGTCGGCAGGCGGGCTAGGCGTTCGCCGGGAGGTCGGCGCCTTGCGCCGGAATGTCTGTCCACGAACGCACTCACCACCACCCGGTGGCGAGTTGCAGGGCGAGGCTGGAGACGCCGAGGATCACCGCGAGCAGCCCGCCGAACAGCAGTGGACGTGTTCCGGCGCTGCGCAGCTGCCGCCAGGTGAGCGAGGTGCCGATCGAGGCGAGGACCGCGGCGATCAGCCACGCGCTGAGGTGGGCGAGCGCCGGAGCCGCCACGCCGGGCAGCACGCCGAGTCCGGCGACCACGGAAGCGACGAGGAACAGCAGCACGAACAGTGGAAAAGAGTGCAGGACGGTGCTTTTGGCACTCGCGTCGGTATCGGTGCGGCGCTTGGTGAAATACAGCCCCAGGCACATCGGCACGATCATCAGGCTGCGGACGAGCTTCACGATCACCGCGAAGTGCGCGGCGGCGGGTCCGAACATCACCCCGGCCGCCAGCACCGACGAGGTGTCGTTGATCGCGGTGCCCGCCCACAGCCCGAACGCTTCCTGGGACAGGCCGAGCAAGCGGCCCAGCGGCGGATAGGCCAGCACGGCAACGACATTGAAGACGAAGATGGTGCCGAGCGCGTACGCCACCCGATCCCGGTGTGGTTTCAGCACCGCTGTCGCCGCCGCGATCGCCGAAGCGCCGCAGATCGTCGTGCCGACCGCCACCAGCGTCGCCGATTCCCGTTCCAGCGCAAGCATTCTCCCGATGACGGCGGCCGCCACGGCACCCACCACCAGGGTACCGATCAGGACCACTGCGGTGTCCCGCCCGACCGTCAGCACCGATCCCACCGGCAGCCCAAGGCCCAGTAGTACGATCGCGGCCCCGAGCAGCCGCTTCCTGGTCGCGATCAAGCCCGCTCCGAACCGGCCCGTATCCGAAACCGACTCCCGGCCGAGGGCGCTGACCACCGCGCCGATGACCAGCGCGAGCACGGGAGCGCCGATCACCGGCACCAGCCGGCCGAGCAGGGTGGCCACCGTCGCTATCCCCGCCGCCAGCAGCAAACCCGGCCCGAACCGTCTAAAGCGCGTCACCCCTACAACATTCGATCCGCCCGGGAATTCGCAGTACCCACCGATCCGGCACTACCTCATAACCGGAGCTGATAAGCGCGGCTGATGGGGGTGTGGGCGGTTGTGGGGATGTCGGAGTGGTCGTCGTCACACATAATCGATGGTTATGAGGCTACCGCCGGGGACACCAGAGTTGGACGTGCTGGATCTGCTGGTGTCCGTGGCGGAACTGGGCAGTCTGGGGGCCGCGGCGCGGCAGCACGGGATCAGTCAGCCCGCGGCGAGTATGCGGGTCAGCGCGTTGGAGCGGCGGTTGCGGTTGCGGCTGCTGGATCGCGGACCCACCGGGTCGGAGCTGACCGAGGCCGGGCGCTCGGTGGTGGCGCACGCCCGGCTGGTGCTGGAGGCCGCGCGGTCCTTCAACGCGGGGGTGGCGGCGCTGCATGCGGCGGAGGTGCCGCGTTTGCGGGTCGCCGCCTCGAAGACCATCGCGGATCATCGGATTCCGCAGTGGCTCAACGCGTTACGTGTCAGCTGCCCCGAGGTGGCGGTATCGCTGGAGGTGGACAACACCAGGCACGTCGAGGCGCTGGTTCGTGACGGGGTGGCCGATATCGGCTTCGTGGAGGGGCCGCATCCGCCGCCCGGTCTCGGCAGCCGGGTGCTCGGCGCGGACGAACTGGTGGTCGTCGTGGGGCAGTCGCACCCGTGGGCGCGCCGCCGGAAACCGGTGACGCTGCGCGAGCTGGCGACGACGCCGCTGCTGTGGCGCGAACAGGGCTCGGGCACCAGAGACACGGTGTGGGAGATCCTCGGCGCGGAGTGCCAGCCCGCCCGGCCCGCGGCGGAACTGGGGTCGGCGGTCGCGATCTGCGCCGCCGCGCGCTCGGCCGTCGCGCCCGCGGTGCTGAGCCGGTTGATCGCGGCCGGTGATCTGGCCAGCGGGGCCCTCGTCGAGGTGTGCGTGGCCGGGCCGGTGGTGCTGAGCAGGAAGTTCCGGGCGATCTGGCGCAAACAGACGCCACCGGCCGGCGCGGCCGGGATCCTCGCCGAGCACGCCGCGCGACTCGAGTCACATGGCGCGCGTCACTGGTGAACGGGGGATTCAGCGCCGCGGATCGGGGTAGGCAGTCGGTGACATGGCTCCGACAAGAAAGGCGTGAACGATGACTCAGCCCATCACCAGCACCCTCGACCCGGAACAGCAGAAGATCACGGGAGAGACGCTGCGCGCCACGGTGGTCGATCTGATCGATCTGTCCCTGATCGCGAAGCAGGCGCACTGGAACGTGGTCGGGCGAAACTTCCGGTCGGTGCACTTGGCGCTGGACGAATTGGTGACGGCGGCGCGCGACTTCACCGACGCCGCGGCCGAGCGGGCCACCGCGATCGGCGTCAGCCCGGACGGCCGGGCCGAGACCGTCGCCAAGGAGTCGGGCGCGGCGGGCTTCCCCGACGGCTGGCAGCAGGACACCGAGGTCATCAACCAGGTCGTGGCGAACCTCGCGGCGGTGATCACCCGGCTGCGCGAGCGGATCGAAACGACCGAGAAGGCCGACCCGGTGACCCAGGATCTGTTCATCGGCTTCGCCGCCCGGCTGGAGCAACTGCACTGGATGTGGCAGGCGCAGCTGGCGGACTGAGCGCGGCGGGTTACCGCGACAGGCCGTGCACGCGGGCGATCAGTCGCTCCAGCACCGTGCGCGGTAGCAGTCGCCGGACCCCGAACATGACGGGCGCGTTGCTGCCCACGGCGTAGAGCGGTTGCGGGCGATCGGCTTCGATCGCCCGCACAATGGTGTCCGCGACCTTGTCCGCGGTGATCCCTTTCCCTTGGGCCTCATCGAGTTTCGCGATGAAACGGGTGAAGTCGGCGGTATGCGGCGACCCCTCGTCGAGGTATTTGGTCCGTCGTTCACGCAGCCCGGTGTTGATCTGGCCCGGCTCGACGGTGGTGAGCCACACGCCGAACGGTGACTCCTCGAAGCGCGCCGCCACCGCGAAGCCCTTCAGCGCCGCTTTGGTCGCGCCGTAGGACGAGCGGTACGGCATCGGGAAGCTGGCGATCATCGAACCGACCATCACCACCCGGCCGTAGCGGCGCTCGCGCATACCGGGCAGCACGGCCTGGGTGAGTGCGACCGGCCCCAGCACGTTCAACCGGAACAGTCGCTCCACCGCGTCCGCCGGCAGCTCGGCCAGCGGCCCCGCCTGGCTCTCGCCCGCATTGTTGACCAGGACGTCGACCTCGCCGAGCCCCGCGACGAACGCCTCGATCGAGGCGTTGTCGGTGAGGTCGAGGGCGCGATACTCCACCCCCGGCACCTGCGCGTCGGGCTCGATCCCTTCGGGCTTGCGACTGGTCCCGATCACGCGATAGCCGCGCGTCACCAACGCCGCGGCGGTCGCCTTCCCGATTCCGGACGAAGCACCGGTGACAACTGCGGTCCGACCCATGAGCATCTCCTTGTTCCGCGACTGCTGCCGACGATAGCCGTTCGGCGCATGCTCGCGCGCGGGCCGACTCGGCAAACGCGAGTGCAACGGGGGATGGCGGCCCGGCGAGGTTGTCCTGAATTTCTGCGGGCGGGCCCGTTCGGCCGCCTTTTCCATGGCGCGGTTGCGGCTAGGGTTGGCCGGCGCGACAGACCGGGCGGGCCGTCGCGAGACGTGATCCGATGGACGGGCCGAGGAGATTTGTGGTGGTTGCCGACACTGTTCGGGAGGAACAGGCGATCCGTCAGATGACGGAGCGGTTGGTCGAAAACTTCGGTGGCACATACTCGGCCGAGCACATCGAAGCCGTGGTCGGGGCGGGACGGAGGCGGTTCGACGGACATCCGGTACGCCAGTTCGTGCCGATTCTGGTCGAGCGGTTCGCGCGCCGGCAGCTGGTGCCCGAGACGGGCGCGCCGACACCGGCCCCGTCGGCGGGAAAAGTGAAGATGCGCAAGGGAACTGCCGCGCACCGCGCCGTTTCGCCCGAGGTCGGGGAATCCGGCGACCTGCGTGAACCGTAATCGGCGAGTAAACGTTTCGTGCCCGCCGTGGTCGGCGCGGTGGTGGCCGCGCTGGTCGTGGTGACCGTCGTCGCCGTGGCATTGGCAGTGCGGCAGCCGAACTCGCCGTCGACGACCGCCACGCCGGCGGCCCCGCTCGCGGTGGTGCGCGGCGTGGTCGGATCGGAGAAGATGTCGTTCTTCCAGGACCCGAAGGTGATCGACGCGCTCGCACGCCACGGACTGAAGGCGGAGGTGGATTCGGCGGGGTCGCGCCAGATCGCCACGTCGGTGGATCTGGCGCAGTACGACTTCGCCTTTCCGTCCAGCGAGCAGGCCGCCGAGCGAATCCAGCGGCAGCGCAACGTGAACACGAAGTACATCCCGTTCGCCTCGCCGCTGGCCGTCGCGACGTTCACGCCGATCGCCGACCTGCTGGCGAAATCCGGTGTGGTGCATCAGGGTCCGGTACCGACCTTCGACATGGGTCCCTACCTGCGGATGGTCGGCAACAACACGCGGTGGGATCAGCTCGCCGCGAACGACGTCTACCCCACGAGCAAGAACGTGCTCATCTCCACGACCGATCCGCGCAGCTCCAACTCGGCCGCGATGTACCTCGCCATCGCGGGCTACGTCGCGAACAACAACACCATCGTGCAGGGCAGCACCGCCGAGGAGAACATCTTGCCCACGGTGGCAAGGCTTTTCGTCGGCCAGGGGTACACCCAGAGCAGTAGCGAGGGGCCGTTCGAGACCTATCTCGCGACCGGGATGGGGCCGACACCGCTGGTCTGGATGTACGAGGCGCAGTTCGTCGACGCCGCGGTGCGCGGGCTGCTGAAGCCCGAGATGACGATGCTGTACCCGACGCCGACCATCCTGTCCCGGCACACGCTGGTGCCCTTCGGCGAGCCGGGCGACCGGATCGGGCGCCTGCTGGCCACCGATCCCGACTTGCAGCGACTGGCCGCCGAACACGGCTTCCGTACCGGTGCCGGCGACCAGTTCGCCGCGGTAGCCGCGGAGCACAATGTGCGGGTCGCGCCGGACCTGGCCGATGTGATCACCACGCCCACCTTCGACACGTTGGAGCGGCTGCTCGACGGAGTCGGCAAGTCCTACAACTGATCCGGTCGGCGGGCGGCGATCCCGTCCAGCACGCACTCCAGCCCGAACGCGAAGCGCTGCGCCGCATCGGGATCGGCCGCCTCGCGCACCCGTCTGGCGAACTCGGGGTAGTCGCCGCTGTCGAGCACACCGCGAATATAGGGCGCGACCGACTGCTGCCACTGCGCCTCGGTGAGTCCCGTGCGGCGCTGGGCCTTTTCCTCCGCCAGCTGCTGGGCCACCGCACCGAAGACGTAGGCCTGGACGGTGTCGACGACGGCCGACGCGAGGGTGATGTCGCGGGTGAACGACCCGGCCGCCGTGAGTGCGATGTCGTGCAGGCGTAGCGAATTCGCGCCGAGTGCGGGCCTGCCGGTGAGTTCGGTGCCGAGCCACGGATGCCGGATCAGGGTCGCGCGGGTGTGCTCGGCCACGGCGCGCAGGTCGGTGCGCCAGTCGCCGGTGAGCGCGGGCATCGGCGCCGCGCCGTGCGCCGCGTCGATCATCAGGTCGAGCAGATCGTCGCGCCCCGCCACATAGCGGTACAGCGACGCGGTGCCGGAGGCGAGCGCGGTGGCGACCCGGCGCATGGACACCGCGTCGAGGCCCTCGCGATCGGCGATGTCGACGGCGGTGTGCACGATGCGGTCCACGCTCGGGGCGCGGCGGCTGGGGGCACGCTGCTCCTTGGTCCAGACCAGAGCGGGCGGCGGCGGGGGATTCATCATATGGCTACAGTGTAGCCATAATGAGAACGATGTAGCCAGAAGGAATGCGGATGCCTGACACTAGAGTTCCTGTGCTGATCGTGGGTGGTGGATCGGTCGGGCTGTTCGCGGCGTTGTTCCTGGCACAGCGTGGCATCGCCGCCCTCGTGGTCGAGCAGGCCGCGGAACTATCGATCCATCCCCGCGCCACCGGGCTCGGGCCGCGCACCATGGAGTTTTTGCGTCAGGCGGGGCTCGCCGATGCCGTCGACGCGCTCGCGGTGGACATGTCGGGCGGCAGCCTCGGCAAGCTCTCCGGTCCGACGCTTGCCGAGGTGCAACTGCCGGACGGCCCGGCTGCTCCGCCCACCTGGACCGGGTGGGGCCCCGGTCAGATCGGTCCGGCGATGATCCGCGGCATCTGCGCGCAGGATCGGCTGGACTCGGTGCTCGCCCCCGCCGCGATGGAATACGGCGCCGCCCTGCGGTATTCGACCCGGGTGGGGTCGGTTGAGCAGGACGAGTCCGGCGTCACCGCACAGCTGGACGACGGCACGACTGTCCGGGCCGAGTACTTGATCGCCGCCGACGGCGTCCGCAGCGGCATCCGCGACGCACTCGGTATCGGCACGACCGGCCCCGGGGCGCTGGGCAATCCGAAGATGAGCATGCTTTTCCGGGCCGATTTGGCGCCCTACACGCGCGGTCGGCACTTCACCACCTGCGACGTCACCGGTCCGGCGCCGGGCATGTTCGTCACGGTCGACGGCGCGAAAGACTGGATCTTCCATACCGATTACCGCCCGGAGGACGGTCAGTCGGCCGAAGATTTCACCGAGGAACACTGCCGGGCGCTGATCCGCACGGCCGTCGGCGACCCGGCGTTGGAACTCGAGCTACTGAGCCGGTTACCTTGGCGCGCACGGGGTCTACTCGCCGACGAGTTCCAGGTGGGCCGGATCTTCCTCGTCGGCGATGCGGCGCACGCGGTGCCGCCGCAGGGCGCGTTCGGGTTGAACACCGGCGCGGCCGACGCGCACAATCTCGCATGGAAGCTGGCCGCGGTGCTGCGCGGGCAAGCCGGACCCGGCCTGCTGGCGACCTACGCGACCGAGCGCCGATCGATCGCGTCCGACACCTTGACGCAGGCGCTGCTGCGGGTGGCTCACCCGCGATTGCACTGGGATACCAGCCCCACGGCCGGACCAGCGCGGACCGCCGTCGGCATGGCCGCCGCTCCGGTGGTGCAGCTCGGTTACCGCTACGCTTCGTCGGCCGTGATCGACCCCGATCCGCGTCTGCCGGACACCGAGGACGTGGCGCTGGTGCTGGACGGCACCCCGGGTTCGCGACTCCCGCATCTCTGGATCGGCGCACAACGCTCGACGCTGGACCTCGTCGGCGCGAATTTCGTGCTGCTCGCCGGCCCCGAGGGCGGGGTGTGGGCGCAGGCAGCCGAGCGCGCTGCGGAAGATTTGGGAATCCCGTTGCCGGCCACCGTGATCGAAGTGCCGGAGTGGCCGTCGCGGGCAGGCATCGACGCTACCGGCGCGGTCCTCGTCCGTCCCGACCAGATCATCGCCTGGCGCAGCAGGGAATTGGTGGTGCAACCGGCCGAGCGCCTCGCGGCGGTGCTGCGGCAGCTACTCGACCGGTGCTGAGCCGCGACGGTGCATCTGCTGAGATGCGAGTGAAAGGCCGGTGAGACGTCCGGCCCGAAGTATCGGTGACAGCATCCGCTGTCCACTCCCGGAGGAACCGTCCATGAACCGCCGCACACTCTGCCCTCTCGCATTGGCCGCACTCGTCCTGGCGGCGGGCGCGGGTTGCTCCGACGACAGCGGCAGCGCCGCGAGCCCCGGCACGGTCGCCGGAACCACCAGCGCCGCAGCGGCATCCGCGGGTGCGCTGCCCGGCGACTACTGCCAGGCGACAGTGGAGCTGTCGCGCAGCACCCGGGAGCTGAGCACAAAGGCGGAGCTCGAGCCGGAGGAATACGCCAGGGCCGCCGACCAATTCGACCAGCTGAAGGCGATCGCGCCCGCCGAAGCGGCCGGCGACCTCGGCACGATCGGTGCGAGCTACCGCGCCATCGCCAAGGGGGAGGCCACCATCGAATCGGTCGGGCCCGACCTCGCCCGGGCGAGCCTGCACCTGGCCGAGGTCAACCGGACCAAGTGCCTGCCGCCCGCACCGCGGTGACGATCGATACAGTCAGCGCAGGAGGTCGATGATGGACGCACCGAATTCCGATATCCGGCTGCACGTGCACCGCTGGGGCGACGGGCCGCCGGTGGTCCTGGTGCACGGCAGTATTCTCGGCGGCCGCGAAACCTGGCGCGCCCAGCGCCCGTTGACCAGCCGCTGGACACTGCTCGCCCCGGATCGCCCTGGCCATGGTGAAACACCTTATGCCAGGCAGGATTTCGAGCCGGAAGCGCGATTGCTCGCGGCCCAGCTGCTCGACCGGCCGGTTCATCTCGTCGGGCTGTCCTACGGCGGGATCGTCGCGATGTACGCCGCCGCGCAACGACCCGAGAATGTCCGGTCGCTGACCGTCGTCGAGCCCCCGCTCTACCGCGTCGCACGCGGGAATCCGGAGGTCGACGCGATGAGCGCGGCCACCCGCGAGCTGATCGAACGGGTCGACCGCGCGCCCGAGATCGCGTTGCGGCAGTTCTTCGAGGTCGTCGGTGTCCCCGCCATGCCGGGCGCGTCGATCCCGCCGGTCCTGGTGGCCGGAATGCGGCAGCTGCAGGGCGCGCGCCCGCCCGATGAAGCGGCGCCGCCGCTGGACGTCCTGCGCGACGCGGATTTCCC